>CAWFKQ010000001.1:0-112635 GCA_963816395.1 uncultured delta proteobacterium
TGACCCACTGCACGGCCATGCGGAACGGCTTCTCCCGCAGCTCCTCGGCGACCTCGACACTCTCCAGGTAGTCCATCAGGGTCGGCCCCTGGTACCAGGGCATATTGTCGCCGTGGCCGATGATATTGTCCCCCTGCAGGGCGGAGAGGGGGATGGCGGCGATCTCTTCGAACCCCAGGGCGGCGGCGAAGGCGGCGTACTCCCGGCGGATCTGCTCGAAGCGCTCGGCGCGTAGCCGACCAGGTCCATCTTGTTGATCGCCAGCACCACCTTCTTGATCCCCACCAGCGAGACCAGGTAGCTGTGGCGCCGGGTCTGGGTCAAAACCCCCTTGCGGGCGTCGATGAGGATGACCGCCACCTGGGCGGTGGAGGCGCCGGTGACCATGTTGCGGGTGTACTGCTCGTGCCCGGGGGTGTCGGCGACGATGAACTTGCGCTTGTCGGTGGAGAAGAAGCGGTAGGCGACGTCGATGGTGATCCCCTGCTCGCGCTCGGCCTGCAGCCCGTCGAGCAGCAGGGCGTAGTCGATGGCCTCCCCTTGCGTGCCGCAGCGCTTGCTGTCGGCTTCCAGCGCCGCCAGCTGGTCCTCGAAGATCATCTTCGAATCCCACAGCAGCCGCCCGATCAGGGTGCTCTTGCCGTCGTCGACGCTGCCGCAGGTGATGAAGCGCAGCATCGACTTTTCTTCCTGCGGTTTCAGGTAGGCGTGGATGTCGGAGGCGATGAGTTCGGATTGGTGGGACATTGAAAAACTCCGTTTCGCGGTACGCGGTTCTCGGGACGCGAAGGTCAAAGGCGGCAATCAGAGGCGCGGGACGCGAAAGGGTTCTGACTTCCTCGTACCGCGTCACTCGTACCGCGCCCCCGCTTTTCAGAAGTACCCTTCCTGTTTCTTCTTCTCCATGCTCCCCGCCTGATCGTGGTCGATGAGCCGTCCCTGCCTCTCGCTGGTGCGGGTGAGGAGCATCTCCTGGATGATCTCCGGCAGGGTGGCGGCGGTCGATTCGACGGCGGCGGTCAGGGGTAGCAGCCGAGGGTGCGAAAGCGCACCGATTTGTACTGCACCTGCTCGCCGGGCTTGAGCTGGAGCCGCTCGTCGTCGACCAGGATCAGCATGCCGTCGCGCTCGACCACCGGCCGCACCTTGGCGTAGTAGAGCGGCACGATGGGGATCTGCTCCAGGGTGATGTACTGCCAGATGTCGAGCTCGGTCCAGTTGGACAGGGGAAAGGCGCGGATGCTCTCGCCGGGCTTGACCCGGGCGTTGTACAGGTTCCACAGCTCGGGGCGCTGGCTCTTCGGGTCCCAGCGGTGGCTGGCGGTGCGGAAGGAGAAGATGCGCTCCTTGGCCCGGCTCTTCTCCTCGTCGCGGCGCGCCCCGCCGAAGGCGGCGTCGAACTTGTATTGGTCCAGCGCCTGCTTGAGCCCCTCGGTCTTCATCACGTCGGTGTACAGGGCGCTGCCGTGGGTGAAGGGGTTGATCCCCTGGCGCACCCCCTCCTGGTTGGTGTGCAGCAGCAGCTCGAAGCCGTGCTCGCGCGCCATGCGGTCGCGAAATTCGATCATCTCCCGGAACTTCCAGGTGGTGTCGACGTGCAGCAGGGGAAAGGGGATCTTCGCCGGGTAGAAGGCCTTGCGCGCCAGGTGCAGCATGACCGAGGAGTCCTTGCCGATGGAGTAGAGCATCACCGGCTTTTCGAACTCGGCGGCCACCTCGCGCAGGATGTGGATGCTTTCGGCTTCGAGCTGGCGCAGGTGGGTCAGCGGTGCGAGGCCGGCGGGCTCAAGCGGATCTGTTGCAAAGTTGCGGATGGCCAGAGCGGTCATAATCCAATCGCCTTTCACTGCAAGACCTCTTTTTCACCACTGACGGGTGGTGAAAGAATTTTTCCTGAATTTTTAAAAAACAGCGTCCTAACGATGCAGTCCGCACTCTTTGTGCTCCGGGTCCTCCCACCACCAGCGCCCGGCGCGGGAGGGCTCCCCCGCCTGGATCGCCCGGGTGCAGGGGGCGCAGCCGATAGAGGGATAGCCCTGGCGGTGCAGCCGGTTTACCGGCAGTCGGCGGCGTCGGCGTAGGCCCACAATTCTCTTCGGTCCAGGAAACCAGGGGGTTGACCTTGAGGATGCCTCCGTGTGCCGCGTCGATCTCCAGCGGGGCGATGCCACCCCGGGTCACGCTCTGCTCCCGGCGCAGGCCGGTGATCCAGCCGGTGAGTCCGGCCAGGGCTCGGGCCAGCGGCTCCACCTTGCGGATATGGCAGCACTCGTGACGGCTTGCCAGGCTTTCATAAAAGGAGAACAGCCCCTTTTCCCGCTCCAGTTTCTCCACCTCCTGCCGTTGCGGAAAATACCAGTCGATGTTTACCCGGTAACGCTCCCGCACCGCCTCCGCCGCCTGGTAGGTTTCTTCGTTGAGGCGGCCGGTATCTATGGCGAAAATGCCGATCTCCAGCTCCGCTTCCCGGGCGATGTCGATGAGCGCCACGTCTTCCACGGAGAAAGAGCAGGCCAGGGCAACCGGGCCGCCGGCGGCGGCAAGACCGGCCCGCAGAATTCCCAGGGGATCGGTAGTGTTCAGGGTGGGAAGGGGACGGTGCATGGTGGCAGCAGTCATTGAATTCTCCTCAGATGATGTACTCGGGCTCTGGCGTTTTGCGCCCGAAGGAGACACGGTTCCAAATTCGCTCGTGGAGGAAATAAACGAAGAATTTGATGGTGGTGTCGGCCAGTGCGACAGTGGCGGCGAACTCCCCTTTCCCGGTCAGGAGATATACCAGGGTGGTTGTGATAAGGGTGGCCCAGATTCGCCAGGAAAGGGCCTTGAACAGGCTGCGGCGGGTCGATTCCACGGAAATTCATCACTCCTGTAAAGAAAGAAAAAACACTTGCCCAAATTCTTAATCGAAATGGTGGAATTTGTCAAATAAAAAAAGTACATAAAAATAGTAAATAAAATTGCGTATTATTTTACTACTAGTATAGCAGTAGTATGAATTTTTTGTGAATAAACGAAGAAAAGCCAAGAGAAGGGCAGGCGGGAGAGGGGGAGAAGGGCGGGTTCGTTTGACTCCACTCCCGGGAAAGTTATACTATTATATAAAAGAATTTACCGGGGAGCTGGACGCAGCCTCCCCTCTTCGCCCTGGATACTGCCCTCCTGGTTTCCAGGGTGTTTTTTTAACGACAAAGACGGCCGCCCGGGTTGGGGCGGCCGTCTTTGTCGAGCTGGAAAGTGGGGATTGTCAGCGGTTGGCGGCCCGAGCACAAAGCTGCCGGAGATTCTCCTCCTCCTGGCCGACCAGTCGGGCAAAGGTATATTTGCCCAGAACGCCCAGCATTTCCTCACGGACTTCCTTCCACGCCCCATGCATGGGGCAGAAAACGTCTTTCTCGCAGATCCCCGGCTGCTCCAGGCACGAGTTGAGATAAAGGGGGCCCTCCTCCGCCCGTACCACATCCAGGAGGGTGAATTCGGCGGGATCCCTGACCAGGAAAAAACCGCCCCCCACTCCTCGCTGCGAACCGACGATGCCGATCTTGATCAGCGGCTGGAGGATTTTGGTGAGAAAAGCCGGAGTAATATCTTGTGTCTTACAGATGTCACGCTTGTAAACGATTTCGCCGCGCGGCTGCTTGGCCAGGTAGAGCAGAGCGCGGAGAGCGTATTCGGTGGCGCGGGTGATGACCATCTTTCCTCCTGATTGTTTACCGTACTGGTAATGAGTACCTGCGGAGTGGTTATTTGTCAACGGAAAATTAGGATATTGCCAGCCGGATTGCAGTATTGACATCCCCGGATCTAACCGGGCATCATGGACCGGCCTGCTGCTCCGGGATTTTCATGATGACCGCGGAACAACTATCCACCGGCCGGTTTGCTCCCAGTCCCACCGGTCCTCTCCATTTCGGTTCCCTGGTGACGGCGGTCGGCAGCTACTGCCTGGCCCGCCGGACGGGTGGGCGATGGCTGGTGCGCATCGAGGACCTCGATGCGCCGCGGGTGGTCCCTGGCGCCGCCAGTGAAATCCTGCGCACCCTGGAATCCCTCGCCCTGGAGTGGGACGGGGAAATTCTCTGGCAGAGCCGGCGCTCCGCGCGCTATGAGGAGGCTTTGGCCAGCCTGCGGGAAAAGGGGTTGGTCTTTCCCTGCGCCTGTTCCCGCCGGGAAATTCTGGCCAGCGCCCCCCATGGCGCAGAGGAGGGGCCCATCTACCCCGGAACCTGCCGTTCCGGGATGGCGCCGGGCCGCCGTCCCCGTGCCCTGCGCCTGCGCGTGCCGGCGGAGACGGTCTGTTTCACCGACGGCGTGTTCGGTCCGCTGGCCCAGGACCTGGCCGCCGGCGTCGGTGACTTCGTCCTGCACCGGGCCGACGGTCTGTTTGCCTACCAGCTGGCGGTGGTGGTCGACGATGCCGACAGCGGCATCGACCAGGTGGTGCGCGGAGAAGATCTGCTCGCTTCCACTCCCCGGCAGATCTATCTCCATGCCTGCCTCGGGACTCCCGCCCCTCACTACATTCATCTTCCCCTGGCCCTGACCCCGGACGGCAGGAAGATCAGCAAACGTGACGGGGCGGTTGGGGTGGCGGACTCAGCCGGGTTGTGGCGGGCGCTGCGCTTTCTCGGGCAGAATATTCCGGAAGAGATGCGGCGGGCAGCTCCCAGGGCGATACTTGCCTGGGGTATTGCCCACTTCGATCTCTCCCAGGTGCCCGTCCGCTCCCGGACAATGCCCACAGAGGATGGCGAGCAGGTCGCCGCAGCCGACTGCAGCGGGTAAGCCACCTTCTTCTCCGCTGGCAGTCGAAGTGAAATTGCCCCCTATTTTTTTACCCCGAATCAAGGAGAGTACAGGGATGCGTCGATTGGTCTGGTTTCTGCTTCCTCTGCTGCTGCTGGGCTGCGCCGGAGGGGCCTACAAGATGCCCAAGGAAGAATATCGGGAACGGGTGCGGACCCTGGGTGTCCTGCCCCTGATGGTGGATGCCGGTTCCACCATAAACCACCCGGAGCGGCAGCAGGTGATCGATCTGCTGCGGCGGCAGAGCGCCGGCAAGGAAGATGAGCTGATCGCCATGCTCCGGGCGCAGAAAGGCTATTTCGATGTGCGCGGCTGCAAAGGTGATCCGCAGCAGCTCTTCGCCCGACTGGTCAAGGGAAGCTCCCTGCGCGGCAAAGGGGCGTCCATGTACCGGCGCTACCAGTTCGACTCTGCTGCCGCTGCCGAGCTTGCCTCCAGCAACGTGGTGGATGGTCTCCTGGTGGTGATCTTGAACGGCGTCGAACGCACCGAAACCCGCCGGGACCGCGGTCCGCTTCTCGCCTATCTGGAGGCCCCTTACAACTCCATACTGGTGACCGCCGCGGTTGTTCTGCCTTCCGGCGAGATCGCCTGGGAATCTCCGAGCGGCCCCGGCGAGAATTTTCTCAACCTGCAGTACCCAGCCTTCGACGAGGCCTTCTATGACAAGACCGACGAGGTGAAAATCAAGTACATCTCGCTGGGTGGGCTCGAGCGCACCCTGGCCGAACCGGACAATGCCCTTTTCGGGAGCAAAAAATTGCCGCGGCCCTATGGTGGACTGTTCGAGAAGATCGCTGGCGCCCTTCACCCAGGTTTGCTCAACCCGCTGCACGCCCGGGAGCCAGAGCGCCAGTAACCAGTTTCTCTGCCTGCGGCCCGCTATTTTAGCGGGGCCGCAGGTTTTTTTCGGAAATTCCGCTGCTAAGCGGTTGACAATAATGGGCGCGTAGGGTAAATAGTTACAGCAATCAGAATGATTGCCTTACCATCAGAGCACCTGCTCTAACCCCTTTCGCAAGGTCATCCCGCTTCATTGCTCATAAAAAAGAATTGATAAAACCGATCGCATGCGGGCGTTTTGGGGCGCACACCCCATCCCGCCGCTCGCAGAGGAAAAGCCATCTCCCCCCTGTTCTGTGCTGCCATCCCTGAATTCGATTGGCTATAGTTTTGCTGACAACCAGTTGGATCCCGTGTGACCGCCATGCGCCCCGGATGCCGAAAATCTGCCCTGCCTGCCGCTTGATCCGTACGCCCGAGGAGAACCCATGAACCTGAAGGAATTGAAAGAGAAAAAAATAACCGATCTGGCGGCGATCGCCAAAGAGCTGAAAGTCGAAGGCGCTGCCGGATTGCGCAAGCAGGACCTGATATTCGCCGTCCTGAACGCCACGTCCGAGAAGAACGGGGCGATCTTCGGCGAAGGAGTGCTGGAAATTCTGCCTGATGGCTTCGGCTTTCTGCGGGCACCCGACGCCAACTACCTCCCCGGCCCGGACGACATCTATGTCTCGCCTTCGCAGATCCGCCGCTTCAACCTGCGCACCGGCGACACCGTTTCCGGGCAGATCCGGCCACCCAAGGAGGGGGAGCGCTACTTCGCCCTGCTCAAGGTCTCCGAGGTCAACTTCGAGGACCCGGCGGTGGCTCGCGACAAGACGCTGTTCGACAACCTCACCCCCCTGTATCCCGAAAATCGCATCAAGCTGGAAGCTGCCACCGACAATTTGTCCATGCGGGTGATGGACCTCGCCACCCCCATTGGCAAGGGGCAGCGCGGCCTCATTGTCGCCCCGCCGCGCACCGGCAAGACGATGCTGCTGCAGAATATCGCCAACTCCATAACCACTAACCACCCCGAGGTTTACCTCATCGTCCTGCTCATCGACGAACGCCCGGAAGAAGTGACCGACATGCAGCGCTCGGTGCGGGGCGAGGTGATCTCGTCCACGTTCGACGAGCCGGCTACCCGTCACGTCCAGGTGGCGGAGATGGTGATCGAAAAGGCCAAGCGCCTGGTTGAGCACAAGCGCGACGTGGTGATCCTGCTCGACTCCATCACCCGCCTGGCCCGTGCCTACAACACCGTGGTGCCCCCCTCGGGCAAGATCCTCTCCGGTGGCGTCGATTCCAACGCCCTGCATAAACCGAAGCGCTTCTTCGGCGCCGCCCGCAATATCGAGGAGGGCGGCAGTCTGACCATTATCGCTACCGCGCTGGTCGACACCGGCAGCAAAATGGACGAGGTCATCTTCGAGGAGTTCAAGGGAACCGGCAACATGGAACTCCATCTCGACCGGCGCCTGGTGGATAAGCGGACCTTCCCGGCCATCGACATCAACAAGTCCGGTACCCGGCGCGAGGAGTTGCTGATCGACAAGAACGCTCTGCAGCGCATCTGGCTGCTGCGCAAGGTTCTCTCCAGCATGAACGTGGTCGATGCCATGGAATTTCTCCTGGAAAAGCTCTCCGAGAACAAGGACAATCAGGAGTTCCTCGATTCGATGAACCGCTGACCCTTGGCAGAAAAAAGGCTTGATGTCGGCGTGTAAAAATGCTAAATATCTACCTTTGTGCGACTAAACCAACGAACGGCCTGTACTTGCCAGGTCAGGGAGATCAGCGATGAGAGAAGGAATTCACCCCAAATACGAAGCGGTGCTGGTCAGATGCCACTGCGGCAACAGCTTCGAGACCCGTTCCACGAAGAAGGGCGGCGAAATTTTCACCGAGATCTGCTCGGCCTGTCATCCCTTCTTCACCGGCAAGCAGAAATTGATCGACACCGCCGGCCGCATCGAGCGGTTCCGCAAGAAATACGGGCAGGCGAAATAGCTGTCGGAGACGGCCCTCCGGGGCCGTTTCTTTTTATCCTTTCCCGCTTCCTCCTCCTCCCCCGATGCTGCCGGTCGCCATGGCCGGCAGGAGGCAGGGCCTGATTCATGCTAGTGCAGCTCCTCTCCCATACCCCCGAGCCGGAGCAGGTTGTCGCCGCCGCGGCGCGCCTGTGCTATTCGGATTCCTCCATTGGTCAACTCCTGGAAAAAAGCCGTCTCGAGCGGCAGGTGCTGCTGAAGAAAATTTTGGAGATGGGGCATCTCTCGGTTCTCGAACATGCCTCCTTTTCCTTCGGCATCGAGGGGATCAGCCGTGCCTGCTCGCACCAACTGGTACGGCATCGGCTGGCCTCCTATTCTCAGCAGAGTCAGCGGTACGTTTCGCACCGGGAGCCGATCGCCGCCGTCATGCCGCCATCGATCGCCGGCCGACCCGAGCTGCGCGACCGCTTCAATACCCTGCTGGCGGAGGTTCAGCGGACCTACCGGGACTTTCTCGAGGCGGGGGTGCCGGCCGAGGATGCCCGCTTCATCCTGCCCAATGCCGCCGAGACCAAGATTGTAGTGACGATGAACGCCCGCGAGCTCCTGCACTTCTTCACCCTGCGCTGTTGCCGGCGCGCCCAGTGGGAAATCCGGCTGGTGGCCACGGAAATGCTGCGGTTGGCGCGTCGGGCCGCCCCTCTGCTGTTTGCCGGAGCCGGCCCGGGTTGCGTCGGCGGCGCCTGTCCGGAAGGGAAAATGTCCTGCGGAGCGGCAGCCGAGGTGCGGAAGGAATTTTCTAATTTGTAGGGGCAGGCCTCTGTCTGCCTCCGGGCGCCCCCCAGGGCCGCTCCTGCCGGGATAATTCATGTTCGACAAGCTGGAAGAAGTGGTCGACCGGTTCCGGGAAGTAGAGGGTCTTCTCTCCACCCCCGCCGTTACCGTCAATCAGGAAAAATTCCGCGCCCTGACCCGCGAGCATGCGGAACTGGCGGAGATCGTCGAGAAGTATGGTCAGTACAAGAAGACTGGCGAGGAGATCGAGGGGAACCACGAACTGCTGCGTGATGCCGACCCGGAGGTGCGGGAGATGGCCCGGGCCGAACTCCCAGAACTGGAAACCCGCCGGGAGCGGTTGGCGCAGGAGCTGACCCTGCTGCTGCTGCCCAAGGATCCCAACGACGCCAGGAACATCATCCTGGAGGTTCGGGCCGGCACCGGTGGCGAGGAGGCCTCCCTGTTCGCCGCCGATCTGTTCCGCATGTATTCCCGTTATGCCGAGCGGCGTCGCTGGCGGGTGGAGGTGATGAGCGCCGCCGAGTCGGACAGCGGCGGGTTCAAGGAGATCATCGCCCTGATCAGCGGCGAACGGGTTTACTCACGGCTCAAATACGAGAGCGGCGCCCATCGGGTGCAGCGGGTGCCGGAAACGGAGGCCCAGGGGCGCATTCATACCTCCGCCTGTACGGTGGCCGTTCTCCCCGAGGCCGAAGATGTCGACCTGGCGATCGATCCTTCCGATCTGCGTATCGATGTCTACCGCGCCTCCGGCGCCGGCGGGCAGCACGTCAACAAGACCGAATCTGCGGTGCGCATCACGCATATACCGACCGGCGTTGTCGTTGCCTGCCAGGACGAGAAGTCCCAGCATAAGAACAAGGCCAAGGCGATGAAGGTCCTCAAGTCGCGAATCCTCGACAGCATGCTTGCCGAGCAGCAGGCACAAGTCGCCGCCGACCGCAAGAGCCAGGTGGGAAGCGGCGACCGCAGCGAACGCATCCGCACCTACAACTTCCCCCAGGGCCGCTGCACCGATCACCGCATCGGCCTGACCCTTTACCGTCTGGAGAGCATCATGCAGGGAGACCTGGATGAGATCATCAATGCCCTGATTACCCATCACCAGGCGGCCGCCCTCTCCAGCCAGGAGATGTGAATTGGCGGAAACCTGGACGGTGCTGCGGCTGCTGCAGTGGACCGAAGGCTTCTTTCGGGAAAAGGGAATTGCCGAGCCACGGCTCGATGCCCAGGTGCTGCTGGCGGACCTGCTTAGCCTCGATCGGGTCGGACTCTACCTGAATTACGACCGCCCCCTGGTGCCCGAGGAGCTGACGGAGTTCCGCCAGCGGGTCGGCCGGCGAGGGCGGCGCGAGCCGCTCCAGTATATACTCGGGCGGGCCGAGTTCTGGTCCCTGTCTTTCCAGGTCACCCCGGCCGTCCTCATTCCCCGGGCCGACACTGAAATACTGGTGGAAGAGGCTCTGCTGCGAGCCCCGGCAACGGCCGCCATTCTCGATGTGGGAACCGGCAGCGGCGCCCTTGCCGTCGCTCTCGCCTGCGAATTGCCTAGCTGCATCGATAACCGCCATCGACCTGTCACCCGAGGCTCTGGCGATAGCGGCGGAGAACGCCGGAAGGCACGGAGCGGCGGAGCGGATTGCTTTTCTGCAGGCCGATCTTGCCGACCTGCCGGGGGACGGCTATGACCTGCTGGTCGCCAACCCCCCGTATATTCCGGCGGATGAGGTGCTCGGGCTGATGCCCGAGGTCCGCGATTTCGAGCCACATCTGGCACTAAACGGCGGGGCCGACGGTCTCGATGCCATACGCCAGCTGGTCCGGCAAGCGCCGCAGAAGCTGCGTGCCGGCGGTTGGCTGCTGACCGAAATCGGCGTCAGCCAAGTAGCAGTGGTTAAGGAATTGTTCTTGCACACCCGCTTGATGGACGTCTTCGTCCGCGACGATTACGCTGGCATCCCCCGGGTAGTCGGGGGGAGAAAACCTTAACTGACCACTGAGAACCACTTACATTCACGGGCATTCAATTGGACAAGATAATCATTCACGGCGGCAATCGCCTGAAAGGGGAGGTGCAGATCAGTGGCGCCAAGAACTCGGCGCTGCCCCTGCTTTTCGCCACGCTGCTCGCTCCCGGCGTGCACCGGGTGTCCAACGTTCCCCGGTTGCGGGATATTCATACGGTGGAGAAGTTATTGACCATCCTGGGGGCGGAGGTCGAGCGGGAGAACGGCACGTTCGCTCATCGATGCCAGCCAGATTGAGAGTGTTGAGGCGCCTTACGATCTGGTGCGGACCATGCGCGCTTCGGTACTGGTGCTGGGGCCCCTGCTGGCGCGGCTGGGGCACGCCCGGGTAAGCCTTCCCGGCGGCTGTGCCATCGGCGCCCGCCCCATCAACCTGCACCTCAAGGGGCTGGAGGCGATGGGGGCGAAGATCTCCCTCGATCATGGCTATGTGGAAGCGAAAGCGAAGCGGCTGCAGGGAGCCCGCATCTATCTCGACCTGCCGACCGTTGGCGGCACCGAGAACCTGATGATGGCCGCCGCCCTGGCCAAGGGAAAGACGGTCCTGGAGAACGCTGCCTGCGAGCCGGAGATCGTCGAACTGGCCGAAGCTCTGAACAGCATGGGGGGATGCGTCAGCGGCGCCGGCACCGATACGGTAGTCATCGAAGGGGTGGATGAGCCTGCGGCCGCTGGAATTTGCGGTGATGCCGGACCGCATCGAGGCCGGCACCTTCATGCTGGCCGCCGCCATGACGCGTGGCGATGTGCGGGTTTCCGGGGCGCTCCCGGCGCACCAGGACGCCCTGCTCAGCAAACTGCGTGAATGCGGGGCGGAGATCCTGATGGAAGAGGGGAGCATCCGGGTCAAGGGGCCGCGGAGGATTGCCTCGGTGGATATCAAGACCCGTCCTTTCCCTGGTTTCCCCACCGACATGCAAGCCCAGTTCATGGCCCTGATGACGCTGGGGACGGGGGCCAGCATGATTACCGAGAACGTCTTCGAAAACCGTTTCATGCACGTCTGCGAATTGCAGCGGATGGGTGCGGACATCACCATCGAAGGGCACACCGCCACCGTTAAAGGGGTGAAGAGCCTGCTCGGCGCTCCCGTCATGGCCACCGACTTGCGCGCCAGCGCCGGGCTGGTGCTTGCCGGTCTGGCGGCGGAAAACACCACCGAAATCTCGCGCATCTATCATCTGGACCGGGGTTACGAGCGGCTGGAAGAGAAATTCAAGCTCCTCGGGGCGGATATCGAGAGAGCTGCGGGGTGAATAAAGACGTAATGTGTGTCATGAGATTGTCATTGCGGAGTCCTTCGGCCCTTACACGTCACATTGCACTCATGACGCATCGACACGATGGACAGGATTTAAATGAACGACTGGATCACCTTCGCCCTGCCCAAGGGGCGGATCATGCAGGATTCGATGGCGCTGTTCGCCCGGGTCGGCATCACCTGTCCGGAAATGGAGGAAGGGGCAAGCCGCAAGCTGGTGTTCGAAAACTCGGAGCATCGCTACCGCTTCATGGCCGTGCGTGCCACCGATGTGCCGACCTATGTCGAATACGGCTGCGCCGACCTGGGGGTGGTGGGAAAGGATACCCTGCTGGAGCAGGGAAAGGACCTGTACGAGCCCCTCGATCTGCAGTTCGGCTACTGCCGCCTGGCGGTGGCCGAGCCGAAGGAGCTGCGACAGACCGATGATCCCGCCAGCTGGTCGAATATCCGGGTGGCGACCAAATATCCCAACATCACCGAGCGCTACTTCGCCGCCAAGGGGATCCAGGTGGAGATCATCAAGCTCTACGGCTCCATCGAGCTGGCGCCGCTGGTGGGGCTGTCCGAGCGTATCGTCGACCTGGTTTCCACCGGCGCCACCCTGCGGGAGAACGGCATGGTCGAGGTGGAGACGATCGCCGAGATCACCAGCCGGCTGATCGTCAATCGGGCCAGCCTGAAGACCAAGCATGTCCGGATCGCCAGGATCATCGAGGATCTGGAGCGGGTGGTGGGGGAGAAAGCTCTTGCATAGGGCAGGCTTTTTACGCAAGACGCAAAGGAAAAAGATAAGTCGCAAAGCCTTTGCGCCTTGGTTTAAACCTTTGCGCCTTTGCGTTGGGGGATTTGTATTGGAGGTTCCATGATCCAGCTGTTGCGCTTCGCCGATCCCGATTTCGAAACGGCCCTCCGGCAGATCGTCGAGCGCGGCGAGCACCCGCCGGAAGGGGTAGAGGAGACGGTCCGCGGTATCCTTGCCGAGGTGCGCCGGCGCGGCGATGCCGCCCTGTTCGAATACACCGCCCGCTTCGACCGGCTGGAGCTTTCCGCCGCCAGCGTGCAGGTGAGCGGAGAGGAGATCGAGCGGGCAATGGCGGCTGTCGACCGGGAATCCCTGGCGGTACTGCAACTCGCCGCCCAGCGCATCGCCGCCTACCACCAGAAACAGAAGAGCGAGACCTGGCTTTCCACCGACGAGGAGGACGTCCTCCTCGGGCAGATGGTGCGCCCTCTTGACCGGGTGGGGATCTACGTCCCCGGCGGCAAGGCCGCCTACCCTTCTTCGGTGCTGATGAACGCCGTACCGGCCAAGGTGGCCGGGGTGGGCGAGGTGATCATGGTCGTTCCCATGCCAGGCGGCGAGGTCAATCCGCACGTCCTGGCGGCGGCGCACCTGGCCGGCGTCGACCGCATCTTCAAGGTCGGCGGAGCGCAGGCGGTGGCGGCCCTGGCCTTCGGTACGGAAAGCGTGCCGCGGGTGGACAAGATCACCGGGCCGGGAAACATCTATGTCGCCACGGCGAAAAAGATGGTCTTCGGCCAGGTGGACATCGACATGATCGCCGGTCCCAGTGAAATTCTGGTGATCAATGACGGCAGCGGCGAACCGGCGCACCTGGCCGCCGATCTCCTCGGCCAGGCCGAGCACGACGAACTCGCCTCCGCCGTGCTCATCACCACCGACGCCGGTTTCGCCGAGCGGGTGCGAACGGCGGTGGAAGAGCAGCTGGCGCAACTGCCCCGGCAGTCGATTGCCCGTCAGTCCATCGATCGCTACGGGGCGGTGATCATCGCCCGCGATCTGGAGGAGGCGCTTGCTTTCGCCAACCGCATCGCCCCCGAACACCTGGAGCTGGCCGTGGCCAACCCTTTCGAGATCCTCCCCCGGATCCGCCACGCCGGTGCCATCTTTCTCGGGCATTTCACCCCGGAAGCGGCCGGCGACTACCTGGCGGGTCCCAACCATACCCTGCCCACCGGCGGCACTGCCCGCTTCTTCTCCCCCCTGGGGGTGGATGATTTCGTCAAGAAGTCGAGCATCATTTCCTTCTCAAGGCCGGGTCTCGAGCGGCTGGGGCGGGAGATCGTCCATCTCGCGGGTCTGGAGGGGCTGGAGGCGCACGGGCGTTCGGTTTCGATCCGGTTGCAGAAGCCGGTACGGGAGGTGGAGGGCCAATTTTGAATCTGAATTCTGAAAATCTTTTGAATTTATGAATTAACTGTTTCTCCGAGCCTCTGCGTTCAAAATGGAGGACCCATGTCGAAGTGCCATCATCGAACGCAAAACCAGAGAGACGCAGATCCGCGTCGAACTGAACCTGGACGGCAAGGGGGAGAGCCGGATCGCCACGCCCGTCCCCTTCCTCGACCACATGCTCGACCAGATAGCCAGGCACGGCTTTTTCGACCTGGTCGTGGAGGCTACGGGAGACGTGGAGATAGACGCTCACCACACGGTGGAAGATCTGGGGATCTGTCTGGGCGAGGCGTTCAAAAAGGCCTTGGCGGATAAAGCGGGGATCCGCCGCTACGGTCGCGGCACCATGCCGATGCACGAGTCGCTGGCCTCGGTAATTCTTGATTTCTCCGGCCGCCCCTTCCTGGTCTACAATGTCCCCCTGCCCAAGGCCAAGGTGGGAGAGTTCGATACCGAACTGGTGGAGGAGTTCTTCGTCGCCTTCTGCAACCATGCCGGAGCCAATATCCACGTCAATCTCGCCTATGGCGACAACCTGCACCACATTATCGAGGCGATTTTCAAGGCCTTCGGTCGCGCCCTGGATGAGGCGACCGGGTGCGATCCGCGCGTGCAAGGGGTGCTGACCACCAAGGGAAAGCTGGAATAGCCGCGAGAGATCCGCATAAATGAGCGACATCGTTATTATCGATTACGGCATGGGCAATCTGCGCAGCGTGCAGAAGGGGTTCGAAAAAGTCGGCCTCGCTGCCCGGGTGACCGCCGATCCCCGTCGAGATCGAAAGCGCCGGCCGGCTGGTCCTTCCCGGAGTGGGGGCCTTCCGCGACTGCATGGCCAATCTGCGCGCCGGCGGCTTTGTCGAACCGATCCTGACCCATGTGGCAGCCGGCCGCCCCTTCCTCGGCATCTGCCTGGGACTGCAGCTGCTGTTCACCGAGAGCGAGGAGTTCGGCCGCCACCCGGGACTCGACCTGATCCGCGGGAAGGTGGTGCGCTTCCCCGCCGGCATGCGCGCCGGCCGAGAGGAACTCAAGGTGCCGCACATGGGGTGGAACCAGATCGCCCTGCGCCGTCCGGCTCCCCTTTTCAAGGGGATCCGGGAGGGGAGCGCCGTCTATTTCGTCCACTCCTACTTTGTGGTCCCCGACGATCCGGCGGTGGTCGCGGCCGAGGCCGAATACGGTCTCGAATTCTGCGCCGCCGTCTGGCAGGACAATATTATGGCGACCCAGTTCCATCCGGAAAAAAGCCAACAGGTAGGGCTGCGGATTCTGCAGAATTTCGGGGAACTGTAGGGGCAATATTTGCGCCTGGGGCATGATGAATCATGCCTACGAAGGATTATCATGATCGTTATTCCGGCAATTGATCTGAAGGAAGGGCGTTGCGTCCGCCTGGAACAGGGGCTGATGGAGAAGGACACCATCTACTCCGACGATCCCGCCGCCCAGGCCCGCAGCTGGCAGGAGCAGGGGGGCGAACTGCTGCACCTGGTCGATCTCGACGGCGCCTTCGCCGGCGTCCCCCGAAACCGGGAGGCAATTCGCGCCATCGTCGCAGCGGTGGGTATCCCCACCGAACTAGGGGGCGGCATCCGCGACCTGGCGACCATCGAGGCCTATCTCGACCTGGGGGTTTCCCGGGTCATCCTCGGGACGGTGGCCAAGGAGAACCCTGCCCTGGTGCGCGAGGCCTGCCGGCTCTTCCCACGGCGAATCGTGGTCGGCATCGACGCCAGGGGCGGCAAAGTGGCGGTGCGCGGCTGGGCGGAGGTGACGGAGAAGAGCGCCGCCGAACTGGCACGGGAGATGGAGGACTGCGGGGTTGAAGCGGTCATCTATACCGATATCGCCCGCGACGGCATGCTGCAGGGGCCGAACATCGAGGCCACCCGGCAGCTGGCAGAGGCGATCTCCATTCCGGTCATCGCTTCCGGAGGCGTTTCCAGTCTGCGCGACATCGAAAACCTGCTGGCGATCGAAAGCTCCGGAGTCACCGGGGTGATTACCGGCAAGGCGATCTACACCGGTGCCCTTGACCTGCGGGCGGCGGTGGCCTTGACCAAAAGCAAACCTGATTAACGCAAAGACGCAAAGAGGAAAGGCAAGATGCAAAGTTTTTTCTCTGCGCCTTAGTTTTTACCTTTGCGCCTTGGCGTTAAAAACGGAAATTTTATGCTGACAAAACGAATTATTCCATGCCTGGACGTGAAGGACGGCCGGGTGGTCAAGGGGGTGCAGTTCGTCGAGCTGCGTGACGCCGGCGATCCGGTGGAGGCGGCCGAAGCCTACGACGCCCAGGGGGCGGATGAGCTGACTTTTCTCGACATCACCGCCTCGCACGAAAAGCGGGGGATCATTCTCGATGTGGTGGCCCGCACCGCCGAGCGGGTGTTCATGCCCCTCACCGTTGGCGGGGGGGTGCGGGAGATGGCCGATATCCGCAACCTGCTCAACGCCGGCGCCGACAAGGTCTCCATCAACACGGCGGCGGTGCATCGGCCGGAGTTCGTCCGGGAGGCGGCGGAGCGCTTCGGCTCCCAGTGCATCGTAGTGGCCGTCGATGCCCGCCGGGTGACTTCGCCGGCGGGGCTGCACTGGGAGGTCTTCACCCACGGCGGACGCCACCCGACCGGACTCGACGTCCTCGAATGGGCGGCGCGCATGGAAGAATACGGCGCCGGCGAGATCCTGCTCACCTCCATGGACCGGGACGGCACGCGGGACGGTTACGATCTGCAGCTGACCCGAGCGGTCAGCGACCGGGTGCGGGTCCCGGTGATCGCCTCGGGGGGGGTGGGGAATCTGGAGCACATCCGTCAGGGGCTGGTGGAAGGGGGGGCCAGCGCCGCCCTGGCGGCCAGCATCTTCCATTTCCGCCAGCACACCATCCGCGAATGCAAGGAGTATCTGCAGGCGCATGGGGTGCCGGTCAGGCTTTAAACCGCTTAACGCAGAGACACTGAGAAAATTTCGATACGAAGGCAAATCCATTTGCAGAGATGGAGCGGGTGAGTTTTTTCCGTGCCTCCGCGTCTCCGCGTTAAAGGTTTTTTGAGAGGTAGAAGAGGTATTCTGCATGAATGATCGACAGCAGGACATTCTCGAAGCGGTTTACCGGGTCATCCAGGAGCGGCGGCAGAACCCGTCCGAGACGTCCTATGTCGCCACCCTGTTCGATAAGGGGCTGGACAAGATCCTCTCCAAGATCGGCGAGGAGGCCACCGAACTGGCGGTGGCCGGCAAGGGCGGGGACGGACGAGGAGGTCATTTACGAAGCGGCCGACCTTTTCTTCCATGTCCTGGTTCTTCTCGGCTGGTACGACCTGCCCCCCGAGCGCATCTTCGCCGAGTTGCGGCGGCGGTTCGGTCTCTCCGGCCTGGACGGAAAAAGCGAGTCGCGGCAAATAGAAATAGTTTGTTGCCTTCGGCAGATTATTGGTTTAGAATGACCAATTTGGTCCGCTATGATTCATCCACCCGAGGTCAGTCATGAGCCTGCACGAGCGTCTGAATGAAGAAATGAAAGAGGCTATGAAGGCCAGGGACTCTTTGCGCCTGAATGCCATTCGCCTGCTGCGGACGGCAATCAGGAACCGGGAAATCGAAGAGCGCCACGCCCTGGACGACCAGGGAGTCATCGCCGTCCTCTCTACACTGGTAAAGCAGCGCCGGGAGTCGGCCCAGGTTTATCGGGAGAACAACCGACCTGAACTGGCGGAGAAAGAGGAACAGGAGCTGGCCATTATCCAGGAATTTCTTCCGGCGCAGCTCAGCCGGGAGGAAATCGATGGAATCATCGAGGCGGCGGTGGCTGAAACCGATGCCGCTTCGATGAAGGACATGGGGAAGGTGATGAAGGTGGTGACCGCCCGTACCACCGGCCGGGCCGACGGGCGGGAGGTGAGCGAATTGGTCAAGGCGCGGCTCTCCCGGGGTTAATATCCGGACACTCGATTTTCGCGCACGAAAGCCGGATGAATTTTTTCGACATAGCCATTCTAGTGCTGCTGGCGGCCTTCCTGGTGAAGGGCCTGGTACGGGGATTAGTGAAGGAGTTCTTTTCCCTTCTGGGTCTGGTGGCCGGAGCGGCCCTGGCTTTCCGCTTCCATGCGCCCCTGGCGCAAGTGCTGACGGAAACCCTCAGGCTGCCTGCCCGCTTCTGCGTGGTGGCGGCCTTTCTTGTCCTTTTCCTCACCACCATTCTGCTCTTTGCGGTGGTCAGTTATCTCCTTTCCCGATTCATCAAGCTGCCTTTCCTGGGGGGATTGAACCGGGTGACGGGAGGGTTCTTCGGTCTTGGGCAGGGGACTCTTCTGCTGGCGGTGATCCTTTTCGTCGTTTCCCTGGGGAATCTGCCGGCCGGTATCGAAAAAACCTATCGCGATTCTCAACTGGCGCCCCCCTTCGTTCGCCTGGGGCAAGCCGCTTTTCGGGGGAGCCGCCTTTTGCTGGCGAATTGGCGCTGAAGGCCGGGCGGCAGCAATAAGCGATGAACGAAGAAACCCTGCGGGTTCTGGATTACGACAAGGTCACTAACCTCCTGGCCGGTTTTACCCTGACCCAGCCGGGACGCGAGCGGGCACAGGCCTTGCGACCGTTGCCCCCCTCTCTGGTGGCGGCAGCGCTGGCCGAGGTGACGGAGATGGAGGCGGTGCTGGCCGCCAGCGGCAGACCGCCGATCAGCGGGTGTCGGGATCTGCGGGAATCGCTGCGCGCCCTGCGGGCCGAGGGGAGCTGGCTGCCGCCGGCCGCCCTGCTCGAGGTCCTGGCAAGTGCCGAGGCGGGGCAAGAATGCCGGAGCTTTTTTGCCGGCAGGGAGGAGGCGCCGCGGCTGCGAGCCCAGACCCAGACCCTTGCGCCGCTGAAGGAGCTGCGCCAGAACCTGCGCGCCAGCCTCAGTGGACGCGGCGAAATCCTCGACAGCGCCTCCTTTGAACTCGGGGAGATCCGGCGGGAAATCCTGCAGGTCCGCAGCGGCATCAAGCGGACGCTGGAAGGTTTGCTGGCCGCCGAAGGTCTGGCCGGGATCTTTCAGGAGCGGATCATCACCGAACGCGGCGGGCGCTATGTGGTGCCGGTGCGCGCCGATCACCGCGGTCAGCTCAAGGGGTTCATTCATGACGAGTCGGCCAGCGGCCAGACGCTTTACCTGGAGCCGACGGCGGTTCTGGACGGGAACAACCGGCTGCAGACTCTGCTGCGGGAAGAGCGGCGGGAGGAAGAGCGGATACTGCGGCGCCTGGCCGCTCTGGTGCGGCGGGAGTCGACAGCCTTAGCTGCTAATCAGGAAATCCTCGCCGCTCTCGATTTTACCGCCGCCGCGGCTTGGTTTTCCCGGCAGTATGCCGGGGAAGTACCGCAGCTTTGCGCCGAGCCGCTGCTGGAATTGAGGGCGGCGCGCCATCCACTGCTGCTCTTTCATCCGGACGGGTCCCGCCGGGAGGGAGAGGCGGTGCCGATCGATCTGCTGCTGGGGGAGGGCTGCCATACCCTGGTGGTGAGCGGCCCCAATACCGGCGGCAAGACTGTGGCCCTGAAAACGGCCGGTCTGCTGCTGCTGATGGCCCGTTCCGGGCTGCCGGTTCCCTGCGCTCCCGGCAGCCGTCTGCATCTGTTCGGCAGGGTATTCGCCGATATCGGTGACGAGCAGAGCATTGAGGCGAACCTTTCCACCTTCTCCGGCCACCTGATCCGTATCCGGGAGATTCTGGCGGCGGCGGACAGTGATTCCCTGATTCTGCTCGACGAGGCCGGCACCGGTACCGATCCGGCGGAGGGTGGGGCGCTCGCCCTGGCGGTTCTCGATACCCTGCAGGCGCGCGGGGCACGGACGCTGCTGACCACCCATCTCAACCTGCTCAAGGGGTATGCGCACCTGCAGGCGGGGGTGGAGAACGCTGCGGTGGAGTTTGACAGCCAGACCCTGGCCCCGAGCTACCGTCTGCATTACGGCATCCCCGGGGCGAGTAACGCTTTTACCATTGCCCGCCGCCTCGGTCTGCCGGAAGATGTCCTGACCCGCGCCGCGGGCTATCTGGGCGAAGGGGAGCAGGAAGGGTTGACTCTGATCGAGGAACTTAACCTCCTGCGGAAGGAAATCGCCGTCGAGCGCGAAGAGGCGCGCCGGTTGACGGAGGAGGCTCGCCAGGATCGTGACCGGCGCCGACACCTGCTGCGGGAACTGGAAGAGCAGCAGCGGGAGGTGCTGGAAAAGGCGGCCCGCCGTGGTCAGGAGCGGGTGCGGGAGGCGGAGCGGATGCTGAAGGACTTGCTGCGTCAGGCGCAGGAAGCGACCGTCGCCCCGCCGGAGCGAGCAAAGCTGGCCGGAGAATTGCACGCGGTCAAGGAGGAAGTGGCTCGCCTGCGCCCCGAGCCGCGGCGCCGCGGGGATGTGCCAACCGAAGTGCGAATTGGAGAAATCCTGCGCATTTCAGCCCTGGATACCGAGGGGGAGGTGGTGCGGGTGGCCGATGGCGTCATCGAGCTTTCCGTCCGCGGCAAGAAGCTGCGGCTTACCGCAGGTGAGCTGGAACAGTTTGCACCCAGGCGCTTTGCTGGCCGGAAGCCGAGCAAGGTGCGCAGCAGCGTGATCCGGGAAAACTTTCAGCCGCGGCTGCTGCTGGTGGGAAAACGGATCGACGCGGCGCTGCCGTTGCTCGATCGCTTTATAGACGATGCGCTCTTGCACGGGATGCGGCAGGTGGAGGTGGTGCATGGCGCCGGGGAAGGGATCCTGCGCCGGACAGTGCGTGATTTCCTGGCCCAGCACCGGGGGGTGGCGGCTTTTCGCGGCGGCGAGCTCGGGGAAGGCGGGGACAATCTGACTGTGGTCGAATTGAGGGGGGAATGACCGGGCGGATAGCGGAAGAGAAGATCCAGGAAATCCGCGAGCGCACCGATATCGTGGCGGTCGTCACGTCCTATCTGCCGCTGCGGCGCTCTGGAGCCAATCACCTTGGCCTGTGTCCTTTTCACGCGGAAAAAACTCCATCGTTCAACGTAAACGCCGCCCGCCAGATTTTTCATTGTTTCGGCTGTGGAGTCGGAGGGGATGTGTTTTCCTTCGTGATGCGCATGGAAGGGCTTGCCTTCCCGGAAGCGGCGCGCCGCCTGGGAGAAGGGGTGGGGATCGAGATCGAGGAGGAGACCCCGTCGCCCGCCGAGGAAAGGGATCGCGAGGAAAGGGAGCGCCTGGCCCGGGTCAGCGAGACCGCCTGCGAATTCTACCATCACCTGCTGCTGGAAGGGAGTGAGGGAGCAGCCGCCCGCCGCTACCTGAAAAGGCGCGGGTACGATGGGGCGATTGCGCGCCAGTTCAGGCTCGGCTATGCCCCCGATCGCTGGGAAGGCCTTGCCGGGCACCTGGCCGGCAAAGGCTTCGACCCGCAATGGGCGCGCGAAGTAGGGCTGATCCGCCCGGGTCGGGAGGGACGTGGTGATTTCGACCTGTTCCGCCGGCGCCTGCTCTTTCCCATCATCGATCTGCGTGGGCAGGTGGTGGCTTTCGGCGGGCGCGTCCTCGACAATTCGCTGCCGAAATATCTCAACTCGCCTGAGTCCCGCATCTATTACAAGGGCCGAATTCTGTTTGGCCTCTACCAGGCGCGAGAGGTGATGCGGCAGAGCGGGGAGGGAATCGTGGTAGAGGGCTATTTCGATCAGCTGGCCCTGCATCGCGCCGGTTTCGGCAATGCGGTGGCCACCTGCGGCACTGCGCTGACCTCGGAGCATGCCCGCCTGCTCAAGCGGTATTGCCAGCGCCTGCTGCTCCTTTTCGACCAGGACGGAGCCGGGCAGAAAGCGACCTTCCGGGCAATGGATGTCCTGCTTGCCGAGGGAATTCCGGCCGCGGTGGTCGCCCTGGATGCCGGGGAGGACCCCGACTCCTTCCTGCGCCGGCAGGGCGAAGAAGAATTCCGCCGGCGCCTGACAGCGGCCCGGCCGGTCCTGGAGGTGTTCATGGACAAGGTGCTGGCGGAGCAGGGGGAAAGCATCGAGGGGCGGGCGCGGGCCGTGGAGGAAATCCTTCCACGGCTGCGTCGTTTGCCGAGCGAGATCGAACGCAACCTCTATCTGCAGGCACTGGCCAGGCGCACCGGGGTGGAGGAGGCTCTGCTGCGCCGGCAGGCGGAAAAGGAACCAGCCGAAACATCACCGGTCTTCCCCCACCGGAACCCGCCGGATCGGGGGCCGGCGCCGCCCTCCCCGGGCCGGCAGCCAGCCAGCCAGCCGCAAAAATCCTCCCGGCCGGCCGGACCGCGGGAGACGGGGGCGGGGATGAAGGCGCAGCAATGGCTGCTGCACCTGATGATCCTTGATACGCAGGTGCGCCGGCGGGTCGCCGAAGAGGGGGTCGAGCAGCTCTTTTACACCGACGGCTATCGTCAGTTGGCTACCCTGGTGCTGCAGCGCGGGGAGGCCGGTGAGGCGCCGGAGACATTACTCTCAGAGAATTTGAATGAGGAGCAAAAAACCTTTTTGTCGGGTATTCTTATAAAGGATGAAAATGTATTTGCCGATGACCCGGAACGGATATTCGACGGCTGTCGAAAGGCGGTAGAGAAGGAGCGTCTGAAGCAGCGGATCGGCGAACTGGATGCCCTGATCCGCCAGGCCGAGGCGGCAGGAGACCCGGATCGGCAGACGGCTTACCGGATGGAGCAGATCCAGGTCAACCGAAAATTGAAAAACCGCAATTTACAGATATAGAGTATCTTAGATTTCCGCTGACTGGCGGAAGTCGAGAGGAGAAGGGAAGGCATGTCTAAAAAGACCAGTATGGAAGAAGTGCAGCAGCTCATTGATATGGGCAAGGAGAAGGGGTTCCTCACCTATGACGAGGTCAATGACATCCTGCCCGCCGACATGATCTCCTCGGACCAGCTCGACGATGTGATGAGCATGTTCGGCGAGATGGACATCGAGGTGGTCGACTCCGAGCAGAAGATATCCCTGCATAAGGATAGAGTTCTGGAGGAGGACCTCGAGGCCGAGGAGGAGGAAGAGGAGGAGTCCGAATTCGAGGCTGGCGTTCTCGGCCGGACCAGCGATCCGGTGCGCATGTACCTGCGGGAAATGGGGCAGGTTTCTCTGCTCACCCGGGAAGGGGAAGTGGAGATCGCCAAGCGCATCGAAGAGGGCGAGGCGCTGGTTACCAGCGTCATCATGAAGTCCCCCATTGCCTTCAAGGAGATCATCTCCCTCGGCGACCGCCTGGAAAAGGGGCAGATCAGCGTCGCCGAAATCACCAAGGAGTTCGAGGAGGAGGAGGGGAGCGAGCAGGAAGAAAAACAGCGCCAGCGCATCGGCGCGCTGGTCGGCCAGATTCGCGAAATGGACGGGCGGTTGATGACCATGCGGGAGAGGCTGGCCGGCGAAGTTCCCCGGGAGGAAAAAAGGAGCCTGGAGAAGGAAAGCCGGGAGCTCAAGGGCCAGATCGGTGATGTAATGCGCCAGATCCGGCTCAAGGATTTTCAGATCGCCAAGATCGTCGATCGACTGAAGGAACTTGCGCAGCAGGTGAAGAAAGGGATGGCCGAGGTGGAAGCCTGTGAGGCCGAACTGAAGCAGCCGCACAAAGAGATCAAGCGGCTGCTGCGGCGCATGCGCAAGAGTGAAGAAGAAGCGCACCGCATCTCCGAGGAGTTGAAGGTTCCCATCGATACGCTGCTGGCGGTGGAAAAGCGCCTGAAAAGCGCCCAACGCAAGTTCAAACGGGTGGAGGAAGAATCGGGCTTCGCCCCGGAGGAACTGCTGGAGTCCCTGAAGGAGGTGCAGAAAGGGGAGCAGAAGGCCAAATCGGCCAAATCCGAGCTGGTGGAAGCCAACCTGCGGCTGGTCGTCTCCATCGCCAAGAAGTACACCAATCGCGGCCTGCAGTTTCTCGACCTGATCCAGGAGGGAAACATCGGCCTGATGAAAGCGGTGGATAAGTTCGAATACCAGCGCGGCTATAAATTCTCCACCTACGCCACCTGGTGGATCCGCCAGGCGATCACCCGGGCAATTGCCGACCAGGCGCGTACCATCCGCATTCCGGTGCACATGATCGAGACGATCAACAAGCTGATCCGCACCAGTCGGCAGCTGGTGCAGGAGATGGGGCGGGAGCCGATTCCGGAAGAAATCGCCGAGCGCATGGAACTGCCTCTGGAGAAGGTACGCCGGGTGCTGAAAATCGCCAAAGAGCCGATTTCCCTGGAAACTCCGATCGGCGAGGAAGAGGATTCCTCCCTGGGCGATTTCATCGAGGATAAGGGGGTGGTCTCGCCGCTGGAGGCGGTGATCAAGGGGAATCTGATGGATCAGACCGCCCGCGTGCTGGCCACCCTCACTCCCCGAGAGGAAAAGGTGCTGCGCATGCGCTTCGGCATCGGCGAAAAATCCGACCATACCCTGGAAGAGGTCGGGCAGGATTTTGCCGTAACCCGCGAGCGCATCCGGCAGATTGAGGCCAAGGCTCTGCGCAAGTTGCGCCACCCGAGCCGGGCTCGGCGTCTCAAGGGCTTTATTGAAACTTGAGGTGGAAAAATATTGACAGGGCGCCCCGCCGGGCCTAAACTCGACTTTTGTTCTCGGGCCTATAGCTCAGCTGGTAGAGCCACCGGCTCATAACCGGTCGGTCCCAGGTTCGAATCCTGGTGGGCCCACCACCTAGGACGGAAATGAGTTGCCAACTCATACCTGAATATAGCTAATTTTTCGAGAGTGCAACGGTGCTACAGTTGCACTCTTTTTTTCCCCACCCCGGAGAATGACAACGGAACGCCCCGCCCGAATCCAGGACCTGATCGGACTGGTCAATGCACTGTACCCGCCGTCCTTTGCTGAAAACTGGGACAATGTCGGTCTGCAGGTGGGTGATCCTGCTGCCCTCCTCAGCCGGGTCCTGATCTGTCTCGATCCTTCGGAAAAGGCGCTGGCGTCGGCGCAGGCCGCTGGTGCCGAAGCCGTCTTGGCCCATCATCCATTGATTTTTCAGCCCTTGAAAAATGTCACCCCCGGCAGCGAGACCGGCCGGCTGGTACTGGCGGCGGTGCGTGCGGGAATCGCTTTCATCAGCGTCCATACCAACCTGGATCGGGCACCGAACGGATTGAATGACTGGCTGGCCGAGCGGCTGGGAGTGACCGCGGCCGCGCCGCTGTCCCCCGGCGGCCAGGATCTGGTCAAGCTGGTGGTCTTCGTCCCTGCCGGTTACGAGGAGGCGGTCGCCGACGCCCTCTTCCAGGGCGGCGCCGGGCAGATCGGCAATTATGACCGCTGTTCCTTTCAGGCCGTCGGCACCGGCACCTTCCGCCCCGGCGCCGGCACCGCCCCCTTCCGCGGCAGCTGCGGTGAAACGGAACGGGCCAGGGAAGTGCGTCTGGAGACGATCCTGCCGCATCACCGCATCCATCGGGCGGTCGAACGGATGCTCAGGGCCCACCCCTATGAAGAGGTGGCATACGACCTCATTCCCCTGGCCAATCGCCGGCCGGACGTCGGGCTGGGGCGGATCGGCCGTCTGCCGGAGCCGACCACGCTGGAGCTCTTTGCCCTGCCGGGTCAAGGAGGCCCTCGGCGCCGGCACCCTGCGGCTGGTCGGCGAGCCGGCCAGCCCGGTGAGAAAGGTCGCCCTGTGTGGCGGGAGCGGCGCTTCGCTGCTGCCCGAGGCGATCCGTCAGGGAGCGGATGTGCTGGTCACCGGGGACATCAAGTACCATGAGGCGCGCAGCGCCGAAAGTCAGGGCCTGGCCCTGATCGACGCCGGACACTTCGCCACCGAATGGCTGATGGTGCGGGAAATGGCCGAAAAACTGCGGACCGAAGTACTCCAGCGGGGGCTCGCAATCGAGTTTGTCGAGATGGAGGGGGAGACGGAACCGTTCCGGTGGCTCTGAATCCCTCTGCTCTTTGCCGGCGCCGCGCCGGCAGCTAAAAAACGGAAAATCGGATGGGAGGCAAGACGTGCAAGATCAGCTATCACTGCTCAAGGATTTGCAGGAGCTCGACCAGGAATTGAAGCGACTTGGCCAGGGGCATCGGAAGCTGGAAGCCGAACGGGATGAACTGCAAGGGGACCTGGAACGCATTCAGTCGATGGTCGACAGCTTGAATTCGGAAATCGAGGAGCTCCAAGGCCTGCGACGGGAGCTGAACCAGTCCTTGATCCAGGAGCAGGAGAATGTCAAGAAGGCGGAAAGCCGGCTTCCCGGCATCAAGACGCAGAAGGAATATGTGGCGGTGCTCAAGGAAATCGATACCGCCAAGAAGATGAACAAGGATATCCAGGATCGCATCCAGGAGAAAACCGGTGAAATCGATTCCCTGAGTCGCGACCGGGAGGAGAAGGAAGCGGAGCTGGCGGCAGTCAAGGCCCGGGTCGAGGGACGGCAGGCGGAAATTGCCGACCTGCTGGGCGAGAGCGACCAGGTGGTGACGGAAAAAAGTCAGCAGCGGGATGCTCTGCTCAACGGCTTGCCCGTTCCCTTGCGTAAGCGCTACCAGCTGCTGATGGAACGTCGGGGCGGAATCGCAGTGGTCGAGGCCCGCAACGGCGCCTGTCTTGGCTGCAATATGCATCTGCCGCCGCAACTTTTCAACAGCCTGTTTCGCGAAGGAGAGATGCAGGCCTGCCCGCATTGTAACCGGCTGCTGTTCGTCGAGACCACCGCAGGCTGATGAACTCAGGGAGACAGGGGAGGGCTTTTCGCCACCTCATTGTCTGCTGGAGCATCGAGGTAAAAGCTTTTCCCCGGCGGCCAGTCGGGTTAAAATATCGAGTGGTCGGAGAAGGACAGATGATCGCCGCCCGCCGTCGCCTTGGGCGAAGGCGGGGGGAGGAAAGTCCGGGCTCCGCAGGGCAGGATGGTCCTTAACGGGGACCGGGGGCGACCCCAGGGAAAGTGCCACAGAAAGCAGACCGCTCCGCCTTCGCTGCCGCTATGCGGCAGCTACGGCGGACAAGGCCGCACGGCTTGTCCGCTGAAAGCCCGAAGGGCGAAAGTGGAGTAAGGGTGAAACGGTGAGGCAAGAGCTCACCAGTTCCGGCGGCGACGTCGGAAGCTCGGCAAACCCCATCCGGAGCAAGGCCAAATAGGGGAGCGTTTGAGGGCGGCCCGTCCGAAGCTCCCGGGTTCGGCCGCTTGAGGCCGTCGGCAACGACGGTCCTAGAGGAATGATCATCGCCCTGCCGCCGGGTAACCGCGGCGGGGAACAGAACCCGGCTTACGGCCTTCTCCGGCCACTTTTCTGCACGATCGACGGCACCCCATGCGGCGTGCCGTTCGTATTTTCCGGGAGCACTGCGATGCTATGAGAGTGGAAAGCGATTCCAGCAAGGACGGGGTCCTCCGCTGCGAGCAGCTGCGCCAGCTGTGGCGCGTCTTGGTTGTCCGCCTGGGCCGGGAAGCGGAGGGCCTGCCGGCTGCCGAGAGGGAATGGATCGGTTGCCGCCTGATGCGGATAGGCGAGATCCAGCAGAACCTGCAGGCGCTATTCACCGACGCCGGCGGGGTTTCCGCTTGTAAACAGTGCGGCGGCGGCTGTTGCGAGCGGGGTATCCATCACCTGACCCTGGTCAACCTCCTGCACTGGCTGCTCGCCGGTGAGGCGCCGCCGGAGCCCGATTTCGCGGCCACCTGCCCCTTTTTGGGAGCGGTCGGCTGCCGGCTGCCGGCCGCCCGCCGCCCTTTCAACTGCATCATTTTCTTCTGTGAAAAGGTGGAAGAACGGCTGTCGCTCGCTGACCGGGCGACATTCCGTCGTCTGGAGGGGCAGTTGCGGGAGATTTATCTCGCTTTCGACCGCCGTTATGCCGGTTCCAGCCTGCGGGGTCTGCTGATTCGGGCCGAAACTCTGGGCTGAACCCCTTTTTCGACCGGCTCTGAGGCCCAGAGCCGCCTTGGATCCGATTCGAAACCGCTGCTGGCCTATCTAGCACTGCCGATTGGAGATGGTTACCGCATGAAATTGCATTTCGACCGCCGGAACAACGAAGTGGATGAACTGATCGACGATCTGATCCGGATGGTCGGCGTTCATCATCCCGGCATTATCCGGGAGATGATCATCAGCGCTCTCAAGGCCGGCCAGGAGAACGACTACCTGGCCGATCTCAAGCTGATGCGCACCACCATGAAGGAGATGCGCTACACCAATAAGGTTTTCGGTCCCTACCGCCACCGCAAGAAGGTTACCATCTTCGGCTCTGCCCGCACCCGGCCGAGCGAACCCATCTATGGCAAATGCCGTGACTTCTCGCGCCTGCTGGCCGAGGGGGGATATATGGTGATCACCGGCGGCGGCGGTGGGATCATGCAGGCCGGTAACGAAGGGGCGGGGGCGGAGAATTCCTTCGCCGTCAACATCCGTCTCCCCTTCGAACAGGAGACCAATCCGGTCATGGTGAAGAGCCGCAATGCCATCGTCTATAAGTATTTTTTCAACCGCAAGGTGGCCTTTCTCAAGGAGGCCCAAGCCGTGGCGTTGTTCCCGGGAGGGTTCGGTACCATGGACGAGGCGATGGAGGTGCTGACCCTGATCCAGACCGGCAAGAACCCACCCATCCCGCTGGTGCTGATCGATGATGACAATGGGGATTACTGGGAGAACTGGTTTCAATTCACGAAAAATACTCTGCTGCGCAAGGGGTTGATTTCGGGGGAGGATTTCAGTCTCTTCACGATCACCCGCGATCCCCGGGAGGCGGTGGCGATCATCGACGATTTCTACCGCGTCTATCATTCCCTGCGCTTTGTCCGCAGCACCCTGGTGATTCGCCTTAATCGGCCGATCACCGAGGAACAGATAGAAACCCTCGAGCATGAGTTCAATGAAATCATCGAACCTGGCAGTCATCTGCAGCTTACTGGCCCGCTGCCCGAGGAGCAGGACCAGCCCGACCTGCTGGAACTGCCCCGGCTGATCTTCGAATTCAATCACTTCAGCTATGGGCTATTGAAGGCTTTCATCCGCCGCCTCAATTCTTTCTGGAAACCCAGTGAGATAGGAAGTAGTGAGGTAGTGAGGTAGAAAATTTCGTTCATTCTCCGTCGTGTTCCCGGGATATTTGACGAACCGGTGGCCGGGGATAAACTGAAGGCGGAGTCCTGCCCCAGGGAGGCGGAGATGTCAAAACGGTTTGTCTTTCCGCTGGTTCTGCTTCTGGTTCTGTCCGGTTGTGCCGGCATCCCCCTGTCCAAGGAAGCGCTCAACCAGGTGGATCCATCTGTGGATTACGCCGAGGTAAAAGCCAATCCGGAGAGGTTCCGGGGGAGTACCCTTCTGCTCGGGGGCCAGATTCTCGACGACCGGACGAGCCGGGAGGGGTCGACCCTGGAGGTTCTCCGCTATTACCTGGACAACTCGGGGCGGCCGATCAAGGTCGATGAGGCCGGCGGCCGCTTCCTGGTGCGCACCGACCGTTTCCTCGACCCCAAGGTGTACGAGAAAGGGGAATACATCACCTTGACCGGCACCGTCCTCGGGCAGGAAACCAGGTCTCTGAACGGCGTCGAGTATGCCTACCCGCTCTTCCGCCTGGGTGAGGCCCATATCTGGAAAGAACCGATGGGCGGCTATTACGGGTATCCTGGGTATTACGGTCCTTACGGACCGCCGTACTACAATTATCCCTTCTATGATCCTTATTGGTATCCCTTTGGCCCCCCTTACTACCGCTATCCGCTCTGGGATCACCGCCGTCCGTGGTGGTAACCGGTTTCCCAGGGCATCCCACCGTTTCGCGACCGGGAAAAAATAGATAGTAAATTCCACCTCATTCGCATAATATCTGGCATTAATCCGATTTTTCCCCCGCCCGATGCAACCGGCTTTATTCTCCGATCCCGCTATCTGCAGGAGGAAGTCATGACTCATTTGACCCCCCATCCGGAGGCTTGGGAGCCATCTGACGGTCATCTGGAGGAGAGTGGGGGAGGAACAGGGCGCTGGCCATTAACGGTTCAGATCCTGCTCGGGCTGACCATCATGGCGGGCCTTTACCTCCTCAGCCGTCGCAGTTATCTCCCCTTCCACAATCTGGTCGAACTCAGCAGCGTCATCGTGGCGATGACCATCTTCAGCATTGGCTGGCATGCCCGGCGTTTCGCCCGCGACTACACTCTGCTGGTACTGGCGACCGCCTACCTGGCCGTGGGGGTCCTGGACCTGCTGCATGCCCTTTCCTACAAAGGAATGGGTTTTTTCCCCATCGGCGGGGCCAACCTGCCGACCCAGTTCTGGCTCGCCGCCCGCTATCTGGAGGCGGGGGCTTTTCTCGCCGCTGCCCTGCTCACCGGCTGGCGGGGGAAGCTTTCTCCGGAACTCCTGCTGACCTTGAGCCTGGTCATCGGCCTGGCGCTGGTCGTTGCCATTTATCCCCTGGGGGTTTTCCCCACCTGCTATCTTGAAGGCAGAGGCCTGACCCCCTTCAAAATCGGCAGCGAATACCTCATCTGTCTCCTGCTGGCGGTCGCCGGCTTTTTCCTCTGGCACCGGCGCGGCCAGCTGAACGGGCAACTGCTGTGGCTGCTGCTGGCTGCCATCCTCTTCAAGATCCTGGCTGAGTTCAGTTTCACCCTGTATGTCGATGTTTACGGTTTTTCCAATTTCCTCGGCCATATTCTCAAGCTGACATCGATCTTCTTTCTCTATCGGGCACTGGTCGAAGGCTCGCTGCGCCGTCCCTATCTCTCGCTTTTCCGGGATCTGGTCGGGGCCAAGGAAAAACTGCAGGAGGAACTGCTGGCACGGGAAATGGGCATGCGGGAGCGCGACGAGTTGCTCCTTACCCTCGAGCAGCAGCGGCGGCTGGCGGATGAGCGCGCTCGGGAGGCGGAAGAGGGGCAGCAGATTCTCAATACCCTGATGGAATACCTGCCCGAGGGGATTACCATTGCCGATTCCGGGGGGAAGATCCGGATGGTCAGCCGATATGGACAGGAGCTGGCCTGCCGGTCTCTGGAGGAACTGCGGCCGCTACCCGGTCGGCTCGCATGCCGAATTCTGGGGGTTTTATCACCCGGACGGCGAGACTCCTGCCGCCGGCGATGCTCTGCCGCTCACCCGGGCTCTGCGGCAGGGGGAGGTCGTGGCCAATGAGGAATGGGTGCTGAAGCGGCCGGACGGTTCAGCCGTCACCCTTCTGACCATTGCCGGTCCGATCCGCGGCCGCGAAGGGCAGGTGATCGGCAGCATCGTCGCCTGGCGGGATATCACCTCCTGGAAGAAAACCATGGAAGAACTGAAGCAGGCCAAAGAGGCCGCCGAGGCGGCGAACCGGGCCAAGAGCGAGTTCCTGGCCAACATGAGCCATGAGATCCGCACCCCGATGAATGCCATCATCGGCATGACAGAGCTGACCCTGGACACACCGTTGCGCCTGGAGCAGAGAGATTATTTGAATATGGTCAAGACATCGGCCGACTCCCTGTTGCGGGTGATCAACGACATCCTCGATTTCTCCAAGATCGAAGCCGGCATCCTCGACATCGAAGAAATCGACTTCAGTCTCCGCGAAGCGGTGGAAAAGACGATCGAGGCACTCGCGGTGCGCGCCCACGAGAAGGGGCTGGAGCTTGCCTGTCACATCAACTCGCAGGTGCCGGACCGTCTTCTGGGCGATCCCGGCCGATTGCGGCAGGTCCTCACCAACATGGTTGGCAATGCCGTTAAATTCACTGCCAGGGGGGAAGTCGTGGTCACGGTGGAGGCGGAGCGCACCGATGGTCGATCCTGTCGCTTGCGTTTCGCGGTCCGCGATACCGGCCCCGGCATCCCAGCGGACAAAGTGGACTGCCTGTTCCAGAGTTTCTGTCAGGTGGACAGTTCAACCACCCGAAGTTACGGGGGCACCGGTCTGGGACTTGCCATTTCCCGGCAGATTGTCGAGAGGATGGGAGGCAAGGTCGGGGTTGAAAGCGAGTTCGGCAGCGGCAGCATATTCTTCTTTATCATCCCCCTGAAGTTATCGGATCAGAAGATTGTCATGTCCGCCGAAACATTGAGATTGCGTGGTCGTCGCGTGCTGGTCATTGACGATAACCAGACCAACCGGCGCATTCTCTGGGAGATGCTCAGCAATTGGGGAATGGAAGCGGTGCTGGCAAAAGGAGGCGACGAGGGGCTGCGGGCTTTGGGGACCGCGCGGGAGAAAAAAATTCCCTTCGATTTGCTGCTGCTCGATGCGCATATGCCGGAGATGGATGGTTTTTCGGTCGCCGAACAGATCAGGCGAAACCCGACCCTGCAAGGCTCGACGGTGATGATGGTGACCTCGGACGACGTCGGCGCGGCTGCCGCCCGCTGCCGCGACCTGGGGATTGCCCGTTATCTGGTCAAGCCGGTCAAACAGTCTGAGCTGTTCAACGCCATTGTCGAACTGATGAACCGCCCCCCGGGCGAGATCTCCTCCCCGCCAGATGGAGGCGCAGGAGACCTCGGAAGTGCAGGTCTCCGCCAGCAATCTGCACATCCTGCTGGCCGAGGATAACCCTATCAATCAGCGCTTGGCGACCGTACTGTTGGAGAAGAAAGGCTGGCGGGTCACCGCCGTGCCGAACGGCGCGGCGGCTTTACGGGCCTTTGTACCGGAACGTTTCGATGTCATCCTGATGGATGTGCAGATGCCGGAACTGGACGGGCTGGAGGCAACCCGCCGCCTTCGCCAGAAGGAGGCGGCAGGAGCCCGGCGGGTGCCGGTGATCGGCCTGACCGCCCACGCCATGCAGGGGGATCGGGAGAAATGCCTGGAAGCCGGGATGGACGATTATGTCGCCAAGCCGATCCGACCCGAAATTCTGTACCTGGCGATCGAGCGCTGTCTGCGGGGAGAGAGCGCGACAGTTCAGGAAAGCACCGCTGTCGATATCACCGATGCCCTCGCGGCAGTGGATGGGGACAGGAAATTTCTCCGGGAGCTGGCCGATCAGTTGATTAATGATTTCCCCTGGCAGGTTACGGAACTGCGGAATGCCCTGGCTGAGCGGGATGCCAAAAAACTGGAGAGGCTGGCGCACAGCCTCAAGTCGGTGGTCGGCATTTTCGGCGCCCGTCTCGCCGTCGAGCTGTCCCAGGAACTGGAATGGCTGGGAGAAAGGGAGAAGCTCGAGGAGGCGCCGAAGGTTTTGCAGAAACTGGAACAGGAGCTCGAGAAAGTCAAGAGTGCCCTGGTGCAGATGTGATTTCCGCGCAATCATGAACAAAAGCGGCCGTCCGCGGCTGAAAGGAGGCAACATGTTGAGACATCTGGTTTTTTTCAGGTTCAACGACGGGGTGAGGGAAGAGGAGATCCGCGACCTCGAGCAGAGCCTGGCCGCGCTCCCTGGGATCATTCCGGAGATCGACGGCTTTGAATTCGGGCGGGACGTGGTCCGCTCCGAACGTTCATACGATTTCGCCCTGGTATCGACCTTTGCCGACCTGACGGCGATGCAGCGCTACCAGGTGCATCCTGAGCACCAGGCGGTGCTCGCCAAGGTCCGTCAGCTTTGTTCCAGTGTGGTGGTGGTTGATTACCAGGTGTAGCCGCAGGCACGTGAAACCATTCCCACGCGGGATGGTTTTACTGGAAATATAAACAGCACACTGATAATATGTACTGTTACTTTCTGCGCTGGAGCGGCAGATGAGCGGGTTTGATGTCGAGAAGAGTGTCGGTTTCCTGCTGGCGAAAGCCCATCAGCGTTTGTACGCTTTTTTTCGTCAGGAGCTGGCGGGTTACGGGATTACCCCCCCGCAATTCGCGCTGCTGGCCTTTCTCTGGAAGCAGGACGGCTTGTCCCAGGTGGAGTTGTCGGAGAAAACGGAGGTGGACCGGACCACCATCGGCGGACTGGTCGATCGCCTGGAAAAGGCAGGCCTGGTTGAAAGGTATCCCAGCCCGGTCGACCGGCGGGCCCACCTGGTCTATTTAACGGCAAAGGGAAGATCGCTGGAAGAGGAACTTGGCCGCATCGCTCTGCGGGTGCGGTGTCGATACACCGCCGCCTTAGCCCCCGCCGAGTATGACAACCTCTGCGAGCTGTTGGAAAAACTGCGCGGTTGAAGAGGGAGGAAGCGATGAAGATGAGCCGCATGCTGCCGATACTGTGCCTTTTCGGGATTTGGGCGTCGCCGGCGGCCGCCCTCAGCCTGGTTGAGTGCCTTCACTTGGCCCAGGAGCACAATCCCACCCTGCAGGCCGCGGCGCTGGAGCCGGTGATCGCCGGTGAGGCGGTGACCCGGGCCCGCAGCGGCTATCTGCCACGGGTCGATGCCCGTGGCGCTTATACCGTGCAGAAGGACCCGCAGGCGGTGATTATCTCCGGTCGAACGGAGCCGACGCAGCAGGCGCAGTATCCTTCCGCCAGCATCACGGCGGAGCAGACCCTTTACGACTTCGGCCTTACCGCCGCCCGGGTTGGCCGGAACCAGGCCCTGCAGGCGGCGGCGGTGGCAGATTACCGGGGCGTGGAACAGAATATTTTTCTGCGTACCACGGTAGCCTACTATTCCATCCTCGAGGCGGATGAACTCCGCAAGGCGGCGGCGCAGGAAGTGGAGCAGTTCACCGATCACCTGCGGGTGGCCCAATCGCTGTACCAGCAGGGGACGGTCACCCGCAACGACGTGCTGCAGGCCCAGGTGCAACTGGCCGACAGCCGGCAGCTGCTCCTGGCCCGGGAGAACCAGGTGGAGAACAACTGGCTGCAGCTCAATTATCTGACCGGCCGGCCGGCCGAGGAGCGCGGCGAGTTGGAGGCAAAGCTTCCCTTCGCTCTGGCCGAGGCCCCTCCCTCTCCTGCCGGCGCGGTTTCCGACCGCCCGCAGTTGCAGGCACAGCGGCAGATCGTGGCGGCTGAGCAGGAAGAGGTGCGGACGAACCGGCGTAAATTCTGGCCGACGATCTTCGCCCGGGGCGGTATCGATTACGTGGATAACAAGTACGTCGCCGAGCAGGCGATCTATTCGGCCACCTCGGTCTTCGCGTGAACCTCTTCGACGGTTTCGCCAAGGTCGCGGATTATCGGGAGTCGGTGGCCCGGCTGACCCGGGAACGCAGGCGACTGCAGGACCTGCAGGAGCAGTCGCAGGTGGAGTACCGCACGGCCCTGAACGACGCCCAGGTGGCGAGGGCCCGGGTCAAAGTGGCCGAGGAAGCGATCCGTGCGGGGGAGGAAAACCTGCGGATCAATCGCAACCGCTACCGCGAACAGGTCGGCACCGCCACTGATGTCATCGACGCCCAGACCCTGCTGACCCGCACCCGCACGGAATATTTCCAGGCCCAGCTCGATTATCAGTTGGCTGTTGCCCGGGTCAAGTGGGTGGCGGGGGAACTGCATCTGTAGGACATACAATCTCACTACCTCACTGTCTGTTGGGTTGCAAACCAGGGAGTAAACCAAGATGACCGATCAGGTCACCGAAAAAAGAGAAGAAAAAACCAAAGTCAACGGCAGTCGGCGCCGGCGGGCTATATTCATTCTGCTGTTTCTGGTTATCGTTGGGGTGATCGCCGGCGGCTGGTTCTGGTACCGCAGCAAGGCTTTCGTCAGCACCGACGATGCCTTCATCGAGTCCCACATCTATTCCATCTCCGCCCGCATTTCCGGCCATGTCACCGCCGTGCCGGTGGAAGACAACCAGCAGGTCAGCCGTGGAGACCTGCTCGTTGCCCTGGACCCGGCCGACTACGAGGTCAAGGTGCACATCGCCGAGGCCAAACTGGCCCAGGCGCAGAACCAGACCACCGGCGATTATGCCCAGGTGGCGGCGGCCAAGGCGGCGGTGCAGCAGGCGCAGGCACAGCTCGAACAGGCCGATCTCGACCTGAAGCGGGGCAAGGCCCTGCTGGCCGACCAGACCATTCCCAAGGAGCAGGTCGACCGTCTGGAAACGGCCCGCCGGGTCGCTGCCAGCCGGGTCCACGAGGCCGAGCAGCGGCTGCGGCGAGCACAGGCGATGGTCGCCAGCTCGGCAGAAGTCGGCGGGCAGGAAGCACTGATTGCGCAGCGGCAGGCGGAACTGGCCCAGGCCAGGCTGAATCTTTCCTATACGCAGATTACCGCCCCCGCCGACGGCTACGTCACCCGCAAATCGGTGGAAGTGGGGACCAACGTCCAGCCCGGGCAGCCGCTCATGGCGGTGGTGCAGCTGGCGGACTCCTGGGTGGTGGCCAACTATAAGGAAAGCCAGCTCACCCACGTTCATCCGGGGCAGAAGGTGACTTTCACCGTCGATGCCTATCCGGGGCGCGAATTCTCCGGGCAGGTCAACAGCATCATGGCCGGCACCGGCGCGGCGTTCTCTCTGCTGCCGCCGGAGAACGCCACCGGCAACTACGTCAAGGTGGTGCAGCGGGTGCCGGTGAAGATCATCATCGACCGGGAAAGCGACCCCAAACACCTGCTGCGGGTAGGGATGAGCGTCGTCCCGACGATCCACACCGGGAGGACCCTGGGGGAGGTGCTGAGCGGGCTCAACCCGTTCGACTGAACAAGTTGCCGAAGCCAACCCGAAGGGCGGTTCACGCAACGGCGCAACGAACGCAACGAAAAGCCATGGGTTCGAATGTCTTGGGAAAAGATTAAGATCTTGAATTGCGTGGCGTCGTTGCGTCGTCTGAGTAAAGGTTCACCAGCCCTTTTCCCCGGTTCTTCTTCGCGGGCCTTCGCGGCTTCGCGTGAGTAAAGGTTCAAAGCTTGATGGCATCCGCCGACGAAAAAGTCGTCAATAAATGGCTGATCACGGTCACCGTGATGCTGCCGACGATCATGGAGATCGTCGACACCTCGGTGGCCAACGTCGCCCTTCCGCACATGCAGGGGAGCCTGAACGCCGGCACCGACGAGATCACCTGGGTGCTGACCTCCTACCTGGTGGCCAATGCCGTGGTCCTGCCGATGACCGGCTGGCTCTCGCGCCTGTTCGGGCGCAAGCGCTTCCTGATCACCTGCATCATCCTGTTCACCCTGGCCTCTTTCCTCTGCGGGGCGGCGCCCAACCTCGGCTTCCTCATCGTTTTCCGCATTCTGCAGGGGGCGGCCGGCGGGGCGCTGATCCCCAACAGCCAGGCGATCCTGATGGAGACCTTTCCGCCCAAGGAGCAGGGGATGGCCATGGCCATCTTCGGCATCGGCGCCATGTTCGGGCCGATCATCGGCCCGGCCCTCGGCGGCTACGTCACCGACCAGCTCAACTGGCGCTGGATCTTCTACATCAACCTGCCGATCGGGGTGATCGCGGTGATCATGGCCGCCGCCTTCCTCTTCGATCCCGCCTACTTGCGCAACCGGCAGAAGATCAGCATCGACTACTGGGGGCTGGCGCTGCTGACCATCGGCTTTCGGCTCCCTGCAGGTGGTGCTCGACAAGGGACAGCAGGACGACTGGTTCCAGTCCTCCTTCATCGTCGCCTTCGCCATCATTTCCGCTCTTTCCCTGATTCTGCTGATCTTCGTCGAGCTGCGCCATCCGCATCCGATCGTCAACCTGCGGCTGTTCCGAATCGTCTCCTATTCGGCCGGCAACTTCCTGATGTTCATCTTCGGCTTCTGCCTGTACAGCGCCATCATGCTCATCCCCCTCTTCCTGCAGACGCTGATGGGCTACGACGCCACCCTGGCCGGGATGGTCCTGGCGCCGGGGGGGATCGCCACCCTGATCACCATGCCCTTCGTCGGCGTCGCGCTCTCCCGCGGCGTCGACGGGCGCTGGATCGTCCTCTGCGGCCTGTGCATCGGCGCCACGGCGATGTTCATCATGCAGGGGTTCACCCTGGAGGCCTCCTACTGGGACTTCGTCTGGCCGCGGATCGTCCTCGGCTTCGGTCTGGGGATGATCTTCGTGCCGCTGACGACGGTCACCCTGGCGGCCATCCCCAAGCCGGAGATGGGCAACGCCACCGGCATCTACAACCTGCTGCGCAACATCGGCGGCAGCGTCGGCATCGCCGTCTCGGCCACCCTGCTGGCCCGCTTCAGCCAGCTCTACCAGAACGTGCTGGTCGGCCACGTCAACCCCTACGATCCCCTCGCCCAGCAGCGTCTGGCCGCCCTCAGCCGCGCCGCCCTCGCCCGGGGAACCGACCCGGTGACCGCCGACCAGACCGCTCTCGCCACCTTGTACCGAATGGTGCAGCGGCAGGCGGGGATGCTCGCCTACAATCACATCTTCTGGATCCTCGGCATCGCTTTCCTGGCGGTCATTCCCTTCCTGCTTCCTGCTGCGGAAAGCCAAGGGGAGTGCCCCGGCCGGCCTGCACTGACCCTTCGATAAAGCTTCGGCTGGAAAGTCAGGGAAATAGAGGGGGGCGCCGAGGGGGCACGGGGCGGGAGGGAGGACGCCGGACATCGGCCGGAAGCGGTCGCGGCGCCTTCGACTGAAAAATGCATTGCAGAGATATCGCCGCCGTCCGGAAACGGCGGCACAGGCCTATTCGGGCGAACTCAACAGTTCATTCGACGGGATACTGGGCGTCCTTCCAGCCGCTGAAGCCTTCGCGGAGCCATCTGACGTCGCGGTGGCCGGCCCGGATGGCGAGGACGGCCGCTTTGTAGGAGGTCCAACCGTCCGCCCCGACGCAATAGAAGACCACGGTTGCCCCCTTGTTAGGCGGAAGTTTCCCGACATCGAACTTATCGACCGAGGGGTCGAAATCGATGGTCCGCCCGCTCTTCTCCACATACGAGAGCTGCTTGGCGCTGGGGATATGGCCACTGCCGAATTCGCCGGCAGAACGCAAATCGAAAAATTCTGTCCTGCCTTGGTCGAGAAGCTGCTTTGCCGCAACGTGAGAGATGACCTCTCCGCCTTTGAGTGACGTCGGGGTCACCGGGGCTATGCTTTCCGCCGCCCCCGCCGCCAGGGCGGAGGAGAGGAAAAGCACAGAGATGAACAAAGCGGAACGGGACAACAGGTGGAAACTCGGCATGTCGGCACCTCCTTTGTAGGCGACTAACGATGTTCTATTGTATAGCATAAATTTACCGTTAGGAAAAATATTATCTAAACTATGCCTCGTTTTACCATAGTTATCCTATTATACCATTGTTCTACCTAGTCTGACCCGATGAAGCCTGCGCTCCCCTTGCTGAAGGCGCTCTCTTAAACCTGTTCTTAGGAGAGTTTGCAAGCCGGCGCTTGCCGTTATTTTTAAGATGGAAGGTTGGTTCCGTCGCGGCCCTCGCCCTGACCCGGGCGGCAATGCTACCTCCGGCTTGTTGCGGGGAGGGGCAGCGAAAAGAGCAACGTTCCGACCGCGGATGTGGTAAAAGACGGCCGACGGTTTTTCCGCGAAGAGAGAGTGAGGGTGAGATGCCGATAGAGTGGTACCCAGGGCACATGGCGAAGGCGCGGCGGGAGATTGCCGATGCCATCAGGAAATTCGACGTGATCATCGAAGTCCTCGACGCCCGCCTCCCCGCCTCCAGCTCCAATCCCATTCTTGGCAAGCTGCGCGGCGGAAAACCGTGCATCAAGGTCCTGAATAAGCAAGATCTCGCCGATCCGGCGGTTACCCGGGAATGGGTTCGCCACTTCGAGCAGCAGCCCGGCATCCGGGCGCTCCCCCTCGATGCCAAGCAGCGCAGCGCGGCGGGCCTCCTTGCCAAGCTCTGCCGCCGCCTGGCGTCGCACCGCGGAAAGCCCGGCAAGCCGCTGCGCGCCATGGTCATCGGCATCCCGAACGTCGGCAAGTCGACCCTCATCAATACCTTGGCCGGCCGACGCATCACCAGGGTCGGCGACAAGCCCGCCATCACCACCTGCGCCCAGCAGGTCGATCTGCGCAACGGCATCCTGCTCTCCGATACCCCGGGGCTGCTCTGGCCGGACATGAGCAACCAGACCGGAGCCTACCGGCTGGCGGCGAGCGGCGCCATCGGCGATGCGGCCATGGACTATGCCGAGGTGGCCCTTTTCGCCGCCGACTTCATGGCGCGCCGCTACCCGGACCTCCTCACCGGCCGCTATGGCCTTGATGCCCTGCCGGAGAGCCCGACGGCGATCATCGGGGAAATTGGCCGGCGCCGCGGCTGCATCGCGGGCGGCGGGGAAATCGACTTCACACGGGCGGCAGGGCTGTTTCTCCGGGAACTGCGGGGGGGAGTGCTTGGGCGGCTCAGTTTCGAAGAGCCCGGCGAAAAGTCGGGTGAGAAGCCCATGGGGGAGGACGATGACATGGCGGCGGAGCCGGAGCAGCAATCCTGAAAAACCTTCGAAGCAAAGCCGCTGGCGACCCTCCTGCGGGGCGTATCCTGTGATCGCCCCTGCGCCCATTCGCGGGCAGACCCATCGGCGGTGGCCCGGGCGTGGAGCATCAGAGGAAATTCGGGTCAGCTAGACCCCCGCCCGCTGGCAGGTAAAAATATCGCGATCCTTCGCTCCACGAGGCGGCGTTTCTGCAATACTGGAGGAAAAGAACCCGGAGTGGAGGAAGCGATGAACGGCAGAACGGAAGGGGAAGGGCGGCCGCCGGCCAGGCCGGCTGATGAAAATCTACCTCAACGATCACCTGGCCGCCTCGGTGGCAACGCGGGAGCTTGCACGCCGCTGCCTGGGGAACAACCCGGACGGCCCCCTGGGGGAGTTCCTCCGGCGCCTGGAGCGGGAGCTGGAGGACGACCAGAAGAGCCTGCGGGGGGTTTTGGAGCGCTTCGGCGGCATGGAGGATCGGGCCAAGGAGGCGGCGGCCTGGATTGGCGAGAAACTCGGGCGGCTGAAGCTGAACGGGCAGCTGACGGGGTATTCCGCCCTCAGCCGCCTGGAGGAACTGGAGGCGCTGGTCCTCGGCATCCGCGGGAAAATGGCTTTATGGGCTTCGCTGGAGGAGGCGGCGGCGAACCAGGAGCGTCTGCGCGGCCTCGACCTCGCGCACCTGCAGGAACGGGCCCGGCGGCAGCACGAGGAGGCCGAGGGGCACCGGCGGGAGGCGGCGCGGCGGGCGCTGGGGGTTTGAGTTTCGAACGGGTTTATCGCTGAGAACCGCAGCGCTTGCGGTAGCGCGTATCGGTCTGTGACCCTCCGCCCCGTACGTACTGCGCGCATGTCTGGGTCGTTACCTGTCCGCTAGACCGAGAAATTTCAACAAGGAAAAGGGGTCAAGTCTTTACTCTTGATCTTTCAACAATCCGGCTCACCGACGAATAATGCAGGCCGAGCCGGTCGGCGACCTCCTTCTGACTATACCCCCAGCGCTCCACCGCCTCGACGATCCTGGCGTTCCGTTCCTTGCGGCCCGGTGCCCCGGAGAGCAGATCATCGAGCTCCGGTCGCCCTACCAGACGCTGGCATCTGGGAATTTCGCCGATCTTCGCCTGGTCTTCGAGAAAGGGTTGGAGCTTTTCGATAAAGCCCTCGCCGCCGAGAGCGATCTGACCCTTCACCCCTTCAAAGGGGCTGTCGGCTTCCATCCCGTCCCGAACGAAGGCGCAAAAGCGGCGGATCGCCGCAGCCCTCTCCTGCCCGAAACTGCCGAGGACCCAATCGACGCTGAAGCAGGGGTGCGCCTCCTCCATCCCGCAGGTTCCCCGGTAACTGCTCCAGGGCCAGTCCTCCGGCCCCTTGGCCGCCCCGGCCCGCACCGGGTTGAGGACGACGTAGCGGAGCACCTCCAGCAGGTGACTCTCCTTCTCGACGAGGATCGCCTTGTAGCGCCCCTGGAAGAGATGCCCGCTCTTGCCGTGCCGGCGGTTGGAGGCCTGGGTGTAGACAGCGCCCACCTGCCGCATCCCCTTGGAGAGGTTGCCGTCGGGGGTTTCGATGACGAGATGGTAGTGGTTGTCCATCAGGCAGTAGGCGTGGCAGAGCCAGTTGTGGCGGCGGGCGGTGTGGGCGAGGATGCCGAGGAACCGCTCCCGGTCCTCGTTGTCGACGAAGATGTCCTGCCGGTGGTTGCCCCGGGAGGTGACGTGGTAGAGGGCGCCGGGATATTCTATGCGCAATGGGCGAGCCATCTTTCTTCTCCTATCCCCAGTAGATGCCGGTGGGATCGCGGTCGATCTCCTGGAGGAGAAGGTCGAAGTCCTTCACCGGGTCAATTTCCATATCGGGATGCCAGCGCGAGTTTCGGTCGGCGAAGTAGAGTGACCAGAGGTTGTCTTGGGGATCATACCGGAACTGCGCCACGGGCATTTCCGACCACTGGCCCGGCATGCGGAAGGCGGGGCGGCTTTCGTAGAGGGTGACGGTGTTGCCGCGGAATTTGAAGTTGAGGCGGATGTCGTTGTGCAGGTGAGTGGGGATTTTCCTTTGGCAGTAGGCTGTGAGTTTCTTTTCGACGAGTTGTTTGACGAGAGGGGGAAGGGGCATGGGTTGGGTCCTTTTCGGAAGGAAGTCCATGAAAGCATAGATGAGGCCGTCTAAAAGTCGAGAGTAAAGACTTGACCCCTTGATTTGCTAGTGGGGATTTTCCTTCGGCAGTAGGCTGTGAGTTTCTTTTCGACGAGTTGTTTGACGAGAGGGGGAAAGGGGCATGGGTTGTCCTTTTCGGAATGAAGTCCATGAAAGCATAAATGAGGCCGACTAAAATCAAGAGTAAAGACTTGACCCCATACAGGCCTAGTTCAGCGCTGAAACCGAATGGGTCGGCGAAATGATCCAGCAGGATGCCGCCCGCATCCTGGAGCTGCACAACCAAATCAAGACGTTGGAAGCCAAGATGGCCGCTGCTGCGGCACAACCAAGCTGGCCGGATTACTGGCAACCATCCCCGGCTTTGGCCCCATCTGTACCGCCGAAGTGGTTGGAGAGATCGGCCACGAGGGGCGGTTCGCTAAGGAATCGAGTCTGGCGCTCTACCTGGGAATGGCCATATTGGACAACAGCTCCGGCCAATACCAGGGCACCAAAATCCCCCGTCAGATCAACAGTCGCGCCAAGGCGGCAATGATGACTGCGGTGGATCGCCACCGGAAGCAGATACCAGCCTCCCAGCGCACTACGGGAAGAAACGCGCCGAGGGGAAAGGACACAATCAGGCGATCAGAGCTGGTCGGCATCTGTGCCGAATCATCTTCAGAATGTTCAAAGAACGGAGGCCCTATATGCCGCCCAGCTGAAAATTTTTTCTTGAAATTTCCAGCGGGATGTTCAAGTCTTTACTCTTGTTCTTTCTACCCTAAATAATTTATCCCCCTGCGACAACTTCACTACAAAATATTTATCCTTGTTCAACTCCTCCGGCAACTTATCCTTCAGAATCGACGCAACAAACTGAACGCCCTCCCTGTCCACCAACTGAGAAATCTTCAGAAGCTGATTATCGTGCATCAATTCCTTCTTGTCATTCAGCAAGAAGTGGAAACAGGGGATATTCTCCTCATCGGCAAACAGGGTATAAGCGATATCAAAGCAGGAAATCTCCCCCTGTTTCTTGCCCGAGCTGAGATTGGCGAAGTTGGTATCAAATACACTAAACTTGTACAGCCGCTGTCCTCTCTTGTTAACCGTTGGATCGACCTTCAGAGCATATTGCTCGCCGTAAAGCGCCTGTGAAATCGCTGAAAAAAAGCGGTTAAACTTGTTGACTTGGTCCTTGATCCGCTGCTCAAACTCGTCCGAAAAGAGCCCATCGTCAATCGCATCAAGACGCTGACTCAGGGATTGCAGCTCCGTCTCAACATCCGTCAGCTGCTGAATAATGTTCTCGTACTCCCCTTTTTTTCGGTATTTTTCGTTGAGTTCGGCTATCAGCTTTTCCAGCTCTTCAAACGACTCGCCGCGGGTAACTGCCGTAGAAAATGCAGCCTCATCCTTCAGAAGCCTATTCAGATGCTCCGATTTGGCCCTGATCTCCCCCTCAATTCTTGGAAGGTCTTTGGCAATGTACCGGGCTTTTTCCGTGATCATCCGGTTGTGAAACGCGCAGAGATCCTCAAATGTTTTCTGAATCCCCTCTACGCGGTCCGTAGCCTGCCGGTAGATTTCTTCCAGTTGCCTCAGGTCAATGTTGGAAGCACCTTTCTCCAGATCATCTCTTGCTTCCTCAATCAGATCCCGGCGGATGTTCAACCTGCCGATCTCGGAGCTTACCAGGTTGATCTCGTACTTCACCTGATTCAGCCTCCCCTGGTCCGCCTCGAAGTTTTCGTTCAGATTGAAATTCGACTTGCGCCGGTTCAGAGCATCGATTTCCCCCTCCAGAATAGCCAGCGCCGTCTCGTAAGTCGACTTCGTCTGGTTCCTTTCCAGCCGGGCCTTGAAGTTCTCTTCCAGGCTGATCTGAGTCAACAGCTTTTGCTTGGTGTCCCCATGGGCGAAATCGCACCCCAGCAAAAACAAGTAGAGGGTTTCATATTCGGCATCACTGGTGTAGCGATCCAGGGTCTTCAGGGTATTGGTGATGCTCAGGTCCTTGTATCGAATATTATGAGAGATGATTTGCCTGAAGGTGGGCTTCTTTCCGAAGTGGCAGGGGAATAGCAGGTCGGTCAGTTCTTTCTCAAATTCCTCGTCGGTCTTGTTCTCCCCGTTTATTTTCTGGATCTTGCGTTTTCTCGGCAGGAAGTTCCGGTCAATCCGGAATTCCCGCGAATCTTTCTCGGCAAGATCTTCCTTCAACACCAGGGTAACGACCACTTCATTATCGAACAGGAAGTCCTTTACCAGCTTGTATTCCTGTTTCCTATGCTCCGGGTCCGTGTAGATCTGCTTGGCATCCCCGCCGAGGCAGAAGTCGACCAGCATGAGCACGGTAGTCTTCCCCACGTTGTTCCCAGTCTCGGTGCAGTGGAGGTTCGGGGTCTCGTCGACGATAAGATTGATGCCGTTGTGGAATGGGATCTCCCGGATTATCTCGCCGTGGCTTGTAATAGTGAGGGTCTTCAGGAACATAATTGAACCCTCCCCTGATTGTTCAGGCTGACGAGATTCAGCAGAAACAGCCAGTCCAGGCACAGCACGAATACCGGCATGCTCATCTGACGATACGGTTGTGTGCTCATGTACAGGTCCAACAGATCCATTGCGGAGTGGCCACGGAGCGCCTGCAGCACGAAGGCGCCGTTATAATAAATACTCTGTTCCGGGTGGATGTTGTCAGGGAGCAGCATGGGTGTATCCTATCGGGTTCTTGAATATCTTGCAGCGAACAAATGCATCCACCACCAGAATGTTCACGCAAAGCGCCAGCTCCTCCCACGGAAGGGGCTCATGATTCAGGCTGTCCTGGACGGTGCCGCCCACGCAATCGGCAACCTTTCGGAACAGAGCATCCCCTCTGAGCTGTGACTTATGTTCCCGATAATAGCCGCGCATGGCATCAAGCACGGAAAGGCTTTTGTTGGCGCCCCCTCGATCGAAATCGTTGTAGATCCTGTCGACCCGGCTATGGTGGATCAGGTAGTCGTCGACAATGTCGCGGGAGGCGTCAAGGCCGTTGAATTCGATCTTCTCATCGACCTTGAACGGGACGGTTTCAACTGCCGAATTGCCCCGCCGCAGGTCCTGCTTTGCCAGGATCTTGATGACGGCGGCAAGATTCGTCTCCAGTTTGCGGACATCGACTTCCGCTCCCAGTTCCTTCCTGATGAAGTCGGCAATGCGGCGCTGATCGTCCATGTCTAGGGCGGTGATATGTTTCAGAATGGAAGGAACATCAAAGATGTCGCCCTGAGGATCGAAAGCGAGTTTATGGGGATTGAGAAACGCTTGGGTACGCAGCGAACCGGCGTCCTTGGAGATGGATATGAACTTGAAGGAATACCCGGCGTAGGCGGAAAGATCCTTGCCAAGCGCCGATTCCACCTTTACCTTGGTAGCTGTCGCGGAGACCTGCACGACGATCTTGTTCTCGTGGTCGATCAGATCGATAGCTTCTGCATTCGGTTTGACAGTATTTAGATTCTCCAGCTGCCACCCGAGCAACTCATTGCAGAAATGCAGGTAGAAATTCTCGGAGTGGAGGTGAAGGTCTAGGAGGTTTAGTTTGCCGCGAACCTCGATTCTGGTCGCGAGGGTAGAAAGCTTCTCTTCGATGTAATTGAAGACGTGTGATCTGTTCATTAGCCTACGGGCCCCCAGTGGGGTCAAATTCATTGCCACTTTCACCAATAAAAAAACCACTCCCATCAGCACCCTGCTGACAAAAGCGGCTTCCTTTCTCCACTCCTTTAATCACACCAACCCTCCCAACACATCCCGGCCGGCCAACCGGCCCTTCAAACTTCGACGGGGGAAGTCGACACCAAGAAAAAAACAATGAATTCGGTTTTAGGGGATTTTGGAAGGGGAGTCAAGGATTAATTAAATCCGTGTCGCGAGCAAATAAACTGTCCGGACTTGTAGCACAAGGTTGTCCGGTTCATGGTTAATCAACAGAGCCTCGAGAAGCTTTCACCAGCCGAACATTGCGATGTCCGGCACCCCGTCCCAAGTCCTTCCCTCCAGCAACCTCCCGTTCCGCTTCTTCCCTCTCTTCAGCCCGTCCGGTCCCCATCCTCCCCACTGCTTGAAGAAGAAGTCTACGCGATGGCGCTTCGCACTGGCGCTGGATCTTCCTCACCCACTCCGGCCGCATGGGGCGGGCCTGCACCCCGGACTCGCCGCCGACGATGACCCAGTGGATGCCGGTCAGGTCGATTTCTCCCAGGTCCTCCAGCAGCGGTTCGATTGACAGGAAACGGATGCGGGCGGCGACGGCGCGCAGCAGGTCGGATCCGCGGCAGGCCATGGGCGCGGTTTTCTACCGTCACCCCCAGCCAGGCGTTCTTCGGCGCTCGGCTGCCGCGCATGAAGTCGGCCATCCGCCCGGCGCGCTTGGTGAGGATCTGAAAAGTGTGCTGCGGGGAATCCGCGATCACCCGGAAAACTTTGCGGATGTAGTCATCGGGAATCCGTTCGTGAAACAGGTCGCTCATGGAGTTTACAAAATAGACGGTCGGCTTCTTCCGGCGCAGCGGCTCTTCAAGCCGCTCGGGGAGCAGAGTGAGGGCAAATCCGCTCTCATACCCATTTACACCCATCGCCTGTAATCGCCGGGCCATGACCTCGGCATAGCAATGGGCACAGCCGGGGGAAACCTTCGTGCACCCCACCGCCGGGTTCCACGTCTGTTCGGTCCACTCGATTTTAGTATTCGTCGCCATATCTTCAGAATAACTCAAGTTGATCGTCGCTGTACTTCTTCACTTCCCGCCAGAATTTTTTCGCCAGATTGTGCCTACTGTAGAAGCCGAACCTATAAATCGTCGAATTCTTCTCGTTCTTTATCGCCACGGTCTCTTCCGGATCGCTTGGCTGATACTGGAGTGAAATCATCTGTTCCCCGAATAAACGGGTCAGGAAAATCGCTGCGCTCTCCCCTCTCGTTTTCGCCTTATCCCATCCCCTCCGCCATTCAGATTTCCCAAGAAAATCATCCAGCTTGGACTCTGATCTAGGTGCATAGCGCTCGATATTCCTCTGGGCGTCCCCTGTCGGAATAAGTGACGAGAAAATCGAAATACCTCTGGGACAATTGCCTGATCGTCTCGAATTTCAGGTTTTCCAGATTATACGGATCCAAAACAGAAACCTAGAATCTTGCAGCCCCGGAGAGGCCTGGGTATTTCCCGGAGGATGCTGTCAACCAGCCGTTTGCATCCCCATGAAGAAATCTGACGTTCTCTTGGCTGAAATCGCAGCCGACCCGCTGCCGAAGCGCATCGAGTTTCTGCTCGTCCAGTTCGCAGAAAATATACTGGCTGAAAGGTGTTGGGATATCCAGTGCGAGAAGCGGAGAGGCAGCGACGATTTCGTCCCTGTCCCGCAGCAGCGAACGCCCGGCCCCGGCGAACAGGTCGACATAAACCAGGTGATCCCACTTCCCCTTCATCGATGAGGCAAACATGCTCGCGTAGTTCTGGACCAGCCGGTATTTCTTCTCCGCCCAGAATCCGACATCCGGCGTAATCAGGCCATCGTCTTTCAGAATTGGCAGGTGTCGAGATTCGATCCCCATTTCCCCCTCCTTCATTCTCCAGCCTTAAATGCCAGAATACGTCAATTCCTTTGTTCGAATTTTAATTCCTGGTGCATGTTAGCATTTTCATATTCATGCACCTATCATATTCCTGCACTAACTATAAACCTCGTCTTTTTGGCGCGAAACGCACTTGCGTGCCAGTTTATGTGGCGCAAATTCCGTGGGTGTTTCCCCCCTTGCCGCGTTTCCCAACAGGTTGCTGGACGATAACCTACAAGGTGCCGACAACGGCGGGTTGGAAGAAAGTGCATGCCTCGCAGTGAAGAACATCGGAAAGCCGTGTGCGGGAAAATCGCATGCACGGTTTGATGAGGGAGGGTAGGGTTAAACCCGCTCTCTACCCTACCCTGTCCTCCATCCTCCCGCCTTTCCTATGCCCCGTTTCCTGCTATAAAGAAAGGATGAAACAGCGTCGGCAGGGGCCGGCGGAGAGGAGAGGCAGGAATGATTCTGAAGGGCAAAAAGGTCATCATTCTCGGCGGCAGTTCGGGGGTCGGGCTGGCCACGGCCAAGGCCGCCGTTGAAGAGGGGGCGAAGGTGCTGATCGCCAGCCGCTCCCGAGAGAAGCTGGAGCGGGCCCGCAGCGAGGCTGGCGGCAGGGTGGGTATTTTCGTCCTGGACGTGACGCGGGAGGAGGAGGTGGGAGGCTTTTTCGAGCGGGCGGGGGCATTCGACCATCTGGTGACTACCGCTGCCGAGGGGATCACTGGCCCGTTTCTGGAACTGCCGCCGGAGGCGGTGCAGGTGCTCTTCGAGAGCAAGTTCTGGGGTCAGTACCGGGCCGCCCGGCATGCCGCCCGGCAGATCCGGGAGGGTGGTTCGATCACCTTCTTCTCCGGGGTGGCGGCGAAGAAACCGATTCCCGGCTTCTCCTCCTTTGCGGCGGTTAATGGAGCGATCAATGCTCTCTGCCGGGCGCTGGCGGTGGAAATCGCCCCGGTACGGGTGAACGTGGTCTCCCCGGGGATCATCGATACCCCGGCCTACGGGGAGATGGCGGCGGAGGCGCGGCAGGAATTCTTCGAGCGGACTGCTGCCGCTCTGCCGGTGGGGCGGATCGGCACCCCCGCGGAAGTGGCGGAAGCCGTTCTCTTCCTGATGCGAAGTGGCTTCACCACGGGCGCCGTGCTGGACGTGGACGGTGGCGGGCGGCTGGCCTGAGCTGGCCGGGACTGTTGACAAGGCAGGAGAGGATTATAAAGTGGATCTGATGCCGGGCTCGGTAATTTCCCGGCGGAGGAGGCAGTATGAGCAAACGTGATAGGGGATTGCCGCCGGCACCAAATGCACGCGGTGACCTGGTGACCGAAAAAGATCAGCGGCAGCTGCGGGAAACGATGCGCCGCAAGAGCGGCAAAGAAATGGAAGGCGAAGGTGAAGATATGGCCGCGGCGGGCCAGGCGGAAGGTGAACGCAGCGGCGAGCCGGCGACCAAGGTAGCGCATACGCCCGGTCAGGCGGAAGGAGAGCGGGACGAAGAGGAGAGCAGGAAACTCTGAAGGCGGGTGCCGTGCTGCATGCGCTGCTGGTGGTCAATCGCAGGTCACGGGAGGGCAACGCCGACCTGGGAGCGGGGATCGAGCTGCTGGCCAGCCGAGGCTTCTCTCTGATGGAATTCTACACCGCCGATCCGGCAGCCATTCCAGGCGTGATCCGGAAGCATCGGCGGGAGGTCGAACTGGTCATTCTCGGCGGTGGCGACGGCACCCTGAACACCGCCGCCCGCAGCCTGGTGGAAAGTGGTCTGCCCATGGGTATACTGCCCATGGGGACCGCCAATGATCTGGCCCGCACCCTGCGGATCCCTTTCTCCCTGCGTGAAGCCTGCCGCGTGATCGCCGCCGGACGAAAACATCGGATCGACCTCGGCGAGGTGAACGGCCGCTATTTCTTCAATGCGGCCAGCATCGGCCTGGCGGTGCGGGTTACGCACCAGCTGTCACCGGAACTCAAGGCCCGCTGGGGGGCGCTGGCTTATGCCCGGGGCTTGCTGCGGGCGTTGCGGGAAAATCGCCCCTTCGCCGCCGAAATCGTCTGCAACGGACGGAGCCTGCGCCATCGGTCGATCCAGATTGCGGTAGGGAATGGCCGGCATTACGGCGGGGGGATGACCATAGCCGACCAGGCGATGATCGATGACCATTGTCTCAACCTCTACAGCCTGGAGCCGCAGAGCCTGTGGCGCCTGCTCCGTCTCGTCCCGGAACTGCGCCGGGGAACGGCCGGCCGGCGGCCTGGAGTGAAGCTGGTGAGCGGGCGGGAAATCTCCATCCGCACCCGTCATCCCCAACCCGTGGTTACCGATGGAGAACTGACCACCCGGACCCCGGCCCGCTTCCGGGTGGTGGAAAGTGCGCTGCAGGTCTTTGTGCCGAAAGAGTACGGGGGCGGTCGAAGGGGAGGGAAGAATGTCGATGCTGCGCGATGAAAATGAAGTCGCCCTCGACGAGGTCGCTGAAACCTGCCGGGCGGCGGCTGAGCATTACCGGACCGCCGGCGCGGTCGCCCACACCAGCGTTCTGGCCGATCTGTTTCGCCGTCTTGAGGAAAACCGGCGCCGGGGGGCCGCCGCCCTGGAGGATGAAATACGGCGGATGGGCAATCTGCCTGGAGCGCCCGATCCTGACCGCGAGGCGTTGGAACACCTCGCCACCCGCCTGAAGGCCGCCGTTGCCGCCGATGAGCGGCGCGCGTTGCTGGCGAGCTGCCTGCAAATGGAGGAGAAGCTCGCCGCCGCCGTCGATGCCGCCCTCGACCAGAACCTGCCCGCACCCACCCATGCCTTGCTGCGTCGACTGCAGACCGAAGGCTCCGCTATTCGCGAGGACCTGACGGTTGCGGACTGATAACCGGATTTTTTCGACCCTTCCCGCTGGGCGCCAATGAAATTAACTGTCTCCGGCCCCCAGGCGCCAGCCTTTTTGCTGCAGGCACTGGCGGTAGAGTTCTTTGCGGAAGCGGGCATCTCCGGGATCGAAATAGGGGTCGCGGAAAAGGGGACCTCCGTGCGAATAGTAGCGCGCGTAATCGGGGCCCTCCCACGAGTAGCGGCGCTCGCCGGGCGGGGAGAACCCACCGTAGGCTCCCAATGATGCCTCTGCTTGCCGGTCTGCCTGATGGGCACAGACGAATTTTTTCTGTTGCAGGGAGGTCGCCCCCTCACCGGCGGTCTTCTGCCAGGCAGGACCCCCGGCGCAGCCAGCGAAGAGGAGGGCAGATAACGTCGTGATCAGCCAACCTTTCATCTTTCGGGCCTCCATCCGTTCCCTTTTTATTTTATCCTCTTCGCAGGCTTTCGCCAGGAGCCCCCCGTCTCATGAGATTGCAACCATACCGGCCCCTGATATACTATGTGGAATTGCCAGGTGCTTGGAGATATTCAAGTTTTAGTTGGGAGGCCCATGACCCCGTTCGCCAATGTCAGTCCGCAGTGGATTGAGGCGCAGTACCGGTTGTGGCGGGAAGCGCCGGAGCAGCTTCCCGCTGAGTGGCGGGCCTTTTTTCGCGGTTTCGGGCTCGGGCAGGAGGGAGAACCGACTGCCGCGACGGCGCTGGAATGCAGCAAGCAGTCCGCGGTGGATTCCCTTATTTACCGCTACCGGGACATCGGGCATCTGCTGGCCTGCACCGATCCCCTTTCCCCTTGTCCGACCGAGCATCCGCTCCTCTCCCTCTCGGCCTTTGGCCTGGAGGAGGCGGACCTGGACCGCACCTTTCATCCCCTGCGCTATCTGAAACCGAGCGCCACTCTGCGGGAAATCGTCGAAATGATGCGGGAGACCTACTGCCGCTCGATCGGCGTCGAGTACATGCACATCCAGGAGCCGGCGGAACGCCAGTGGCTGAAGGATCGCATGGAGCCCCGGCGCAACCGACCGGCATTTTCCCGCAAAATGAAGCTGCAGATCCTGGAGAAACTGCAGGAGGCGACCCTCTTCGAACAGTTCCTGCACCGCAAGTTCATCGGCCAGAAGCGATTCTCCCTGGAAGGGGGGGAAGTGCTCATCCCGCTGCTGGAGTGGGTGGTGCGCCAGGCAGCCTCAAGCGGGGTGCGGACCCTGATCCTCGGTATGCCGCACCGGGGCCGGCTGAACGTCCTGGCCACCCTCTTCAACCGTCCTCTCCCCAATATCTTCGCCGAATTCGAAGACAACCTGGAATTCGGTTTCGTCGGCGAGGGGGATGTCAAATATCACAGGGGATTCTCCACCGACCGCAGCTTCCCGGACGGCAGCCGGATCCACCTGAGCATGGCCTCCAATCCCAGCCACCTGGAGGCGGTCGACCCGGTGGTGGAAGGGAAATGCCGGGCCCGCCAGGGCGGCTACGGGGAGGAAGGGGCGGGCAAGGTGCTGCCGCTGCTGCTGCACGGCGACGCCGCCTTCGCCGGCCAGGGAATGGTGGCCGAGACTCTCAACCTCTCCCAGCTGGAAGGTTTCAGTACCGGCGGCACCCTGCACGTGGTCCTCAACAACCAGATCGGCTTCACCACCGTGCCCGAGGATGCCCGTTCCACGCGCTACGCCACCGATGTGGCGAAGATGCTCTCGGTCCCCATCTTCCATGTCCACGGCGAAGATCCGGAAGCGGTCCTGTTCACCGCCGGCCTGGCTCTTGAATACCGCCAGGCTTTTCGCCGGGATGTGGTGGTGGAGGTGATCTGCTACCGCCGGCAGGGACACAACGAGGGCGACGAGCCCTATTTTACCCAGCCGCTGATGTACGAGAAGATCAAGGGTCGCCCCCCTCTGGCCGAGATCTATGCCGACCGCCTGCGGGAAGAGGGGGTGTCAGAGGAAACGATCGAGGCGCAGACCGAGGCGATGCGGCGCCGGCTGGAGACATCTCTCGATGGTCAGGCCGGCCTCGCCGATCTGGTCGGTTACCGGGGGAAATGGCACGACATCGAGCGGGACTGGCAGCCTTCGCCGGTCGCCACCGGGGTGGAGAGGGAGCAGCTGCGGCAGCTGATGGAAGAGCTGACGGCGATCCCCGAGGGCTTTTCCCCGCACCCGAAGATTGCCAAGACAGATGGATCGGCGGCTGGGAAACGGTGCAGGCGGGGGAGGGGATCGACTGGGCAACCGGCGAGGCTTTGGCTTTTGCTTCCCTGCTCGCCGAAGGGACCCCGGTGCGTTTTTCCGGCCAGGATTCGCGGCGCGGCACTTTCAGCCAGCGTCATGCCGTGCTTTTCGATGTCCACACCGGCGGCAGTTATTGCCCCTTTCAGGCCGTGACCGCCGAGGGAGCCGGTTTCCAGATCTACGACAGCATGCTGTCGGAGGCGGCGGTCCTCGGCTTCGAATACGGCTATTCCCTGGAGAGCCCGCACGGACTCACCCTCTGGGAGGCGCAGTTCGGCGATTTCGCCAACGGTGCCCAGGTCATCATCGACCAGTTCATCGTCAGCAGCCAGACCAAGTGGGACCGGGTCAGCGGCCTGGTCCTTCTTCTGCCGCACGGGTATGAAGGGCAGGGGGCGGAGCATTCGAGCGCCCGCATCGAGCGCTTCCTGCAGCTGTGCGCCGACGACAACATCCAGGTGGCCTATCCCTCCACCCCCGCTCAGTACTTTCACCTGCTGCGGCGGCAGGTCAGGCAGCCCTTTCGCCGACCGCTGGTCGTCTTCACTCCCAAGGCCCTGCTGCGGCTCCCCCGGTGCACCTCCCGCCTGGAGGATTTCGCCGGGGAGTTCCGGGAAATCCTCCCGCCCGAAAACGCTCCGGCGCAGACCAGAATTCTCCTGCTCTGCACCGGCAAGATCTACTATGACCTGCTGGAAAAACGGCAGAAGGACGAGCGTCAGGATGTGGCACTGATGCGGATCGAACAGCTTTATCCCCTGCGCTCCGATCTGCTGGAAAAGGCGCTGGAGCCTTTCCGCCGGGCGGAAAAGATCGCCTGGGTGCAGGAGGAACCGCGCAATGCCGGCGCCTGGGGTTTCCTGCGCTCCCAACTGGCTGATCTGCTGGGGCGGGAGCCGGAATTCATCGGCCGGCCGGCGGCGGCTTCCCCCGCCGTCGGTTCGCACCGGCTGCACAACAGCGAGCAGGCGGAAATTCTGGAGAAAGCATTTTTGCCGTGAAATAGGACCACGGTCCGATCTTTTGCCCCACAGGAGCAAGACCATGGAGATAAAAGTCCCCGAAGTCGGCGAATCAGTGCATGAGGCGACCATCGCCAAGTGGCATAAGCAGGACGGTGAGGCAGTCCATAAGGACGATCTGCTCTGCGAGCTGGAGACGGACAAGATCACCCTGGAACTGAACGCCGATGGCGACGGGGTGCTGGCCATCGAGATCGGGGAGGGGGAGTCGGTCGACGTCGGTGCCGTCATCGGCCGGATCGAAGAAGGGGCCGCCCCGGCGGAAGAGAAACCGGCGGCGGAAATGAAGCCGGAAAAGAAAGAGGAAAAAAGGCCGGAAGAGACAAAAGAGGGGAAAAAAGCCGAAAGGAAAACACCGGCTCCGGCCGAAGCGCCGCCGCCGGCAACGGCAGCCCGGCGGGAGGCGAGGGAAGAGAAGCGGGAGGAAGCGCGGCGGGAGACCCCGCCCCCCCGCCCGAAGCGCCGCCGGCCACGGAGGAAGGACGGGTCACCCGGCAGCCGATGAGCGCCATCCGCCGGCGCATCGCCGAGCGGCTGGTCGCGGTGCGGCAGCAAACGGCCATGCTCACCACTTTTAACGAAGCCGACCTGGGGCGGGTCCTCGAGCTGCGCCGCAAGCACAAGGAGAGCTTTCAGAAAAAGCACGGCGTCGGCCTGGGCCTGATGTCCTTCTTCGTCAAGGCGGCCGTCGAAGCGCTCAAGGAATACCCGGAGGTCAATGCCCGCATCGACGGGAGCGATATCCTCCTGCAGCATTTCTACGATCTCGGCATCGCCGTCGGCACCAGCCGCGGCCTGGTGGTGCCGGTGCTGCGCGACGCCGACCGCCTGCATTTCGCCGAGATCGAGCGGCAGATCCGGGATTTCGCGGAGAAGGCCGAGAACGGCAAGCTCTCCCTCGATGATCTGGAGGGGGGGACATTCACCATCAGCAATGGGGGGGTGTACGGCTCCATGCTCAGCACGCCCATCCTCAACCCGCCGCAGAGCGGTGTGCTCGGCATGCATGCCATACAGGAAAGGCCGGTGGCCCGGGGCGGGCAGATGGTCATCCGCCCGATGATGTATCTGGCCCTCTCCTACGACCACCGGCTCATCGACGGCCGCCAAGCTGTCGGTTTCCTCAAGCGGATCCGGGATGTCATAGAGGAGCCGGAGGAGATGTTGTTGGAACTTTAATACAATTCTGAATTATGAATTCTGAATTTTGAATTGAAGATCGTAACCTTGTTCCCATTGGATAGAGGTTCACCGGACTCGCTAGCTTTATGGTTTTTAGCCTTAATTCAAAATCTAAAATTCAAAATTCAAAATTTATTATGTCTCTACCGCGATGGGATGGTCGGTGTGGGGTCCGTGGGAGAATTCCAGGACATCTTCCACCCGCACCGTCATCCGCGTCTCCACCTGCGGCAGCCCCGGTTCCTCGATCTCCGGGGCGTAACCGTTGAGGATCCCCACTTCCGAGGTGTTTTCCACCCGGCACAGCAGCTGATAACCGGCTCCGGTGCCGGGGTCGACCACCACCACCGCCAGGCGCGGCACCTCGGCCACGTTCTCCAGGGTCTTGCGGCAGAACCAGGCTTCGAAGATCAGGTGATGCGGATCGGTAACCTTTAGCCCGCCGCCGGCCGCCAGATGCGGGCGCGCCCGCTGGTCGGCCGAAGCGACATAGGCGTAATTGATCTCTTCGATAAAGCGCTTCATCTTGTCGGAAATCATGGTCTCCTCACAGTCTCGTCCAGCAGGGACTCCAGGAAGCGCTCGGCCTGCATGGCGGCCATGCAGCCCGAACCGGCGGCGGTGATCGCCTGGCGAAAATGCGGGTCCTGCACATCGCCGGCGGCGAATACCCCGGGGACGCTGGTCTCCGTGAAGTTGTGGGTAACCAGGTAGCCTTCTTCGTCCATTTCCAGCTGACCGCTGAACAGGCCCGTATTCGGGGTATGGCCGATAGCGACGAAAACGCCGTCGCAGGGGAAATCCTCTTCCCGGCCGCTGGGCAGGTGCTGCAGACGCACGCCGGTAACCCCCATTTTATCCTCTAGAATGGCGGTGACCAGGGTCTCCCAGCGGATGCTGATGCGCGGGTTGTTCAGTGCCCGTTGCTGCAGGGTGGGGGTGGCGCGCAGGATGTCGCGCCGGTGCGCCACCGTGACCCGGCGGGCGAAGCGGGTGAGAAATATCGCTTCCTCGATCGCCGTATCCCCGCCGCCGACCACCACCACCTCCTTGTCCCGGTAGAAAAAGGCATCGCAGGTGGCGCAGACGGAGACACCGCGCCCGTAGAGGCGCCACTCGTTTTCCAGACCGAGCATCTTCGGGGAAGCGCCGGTGCTGATGATCAGGGTTTCTCCCCTGTAGATCTCCTCCCCCACCCGGACGCGGAAAGGCCGCTCCCGCAACTCCACCCCGGTCACTTCCCCTTCAACAAAGCGGGTGCCGAAGCGCTCCGCCTGCCGACGCATGTTCTCCATCAGGGTGGGGCCATCCACCCCCTCGGGAAAGCCGGGGAAGTTCTCGATCACCGTGGTGGTGGTCAGCTGTCCGCCCGGTTGGGCACCGTCGATGAGCAGGGGACAGCAGCGGCTGCGGGCGGCGTAAATGGCGGCGGTAAGGCCTGAGGGGCCGGAGCCGAGGATGATCGTTTCGTGTACCCCCTCAACCTCCATCAACGGCCTCCGCGTACTGCTCTTCGGCATGGTAGGAGGAGCGTACCAGCGGCCCCGCCTCGACGTGGCGGAAGCCGAACTCCAGGGCCTGGCGGCGCCAGTCGGCGAACTCGGCCGGGGGAGCGAAGCGGGCCACCGGGTGGTGGTCTCGGCTGGGGGCGAGATACTGGCCGAGGGTGAGGAGGGAGACCCCGGCCCGGCGCAGCGCCGTCAGCGTCTCCAGCACTTCCTCCGGCGTTTCGCCCAGTCCGAGCATGATCCCCGATTTGGTCGCGAGCTCCGGGGCCATATCCCTGGCGAGCGCCAGCAGCTGCAGAGAGCGTTCATAGAAGGCGCCGCGCCGGACGGCAGGGTAGAGGCGGGGAACGGTTTCCAGGTTGTGCCCGAGGATGTCGGGGGCGGCGGCGAGGATTGTCGCCAGGGCCCGGCGGTCGCCGGCGAGATCGGAGATCAGCAGTTCCACCCGGCAATCCGGGGCCGCCTGCCTGATCGCCCCGGTGACCGCGGCGAAGTGGGCGGCGCCGCCGTCGGCCAGGTCGTCGCGGGTGACGGTGGTGATTACCGCATGGCGCAGGCCGAGCTCTGCCACCGCGCGGGCGATCTTCGCCGGTTCGGCGGGATCGGGGGGGAGGGGCGAGCCGTCACGCACGTTGCAGAAGGCGCAGCCGCGGGTGCAGATATCCCCGAGGATCATGAAAGTGGCGGTGCCGCGGCTCCAGCATTCTCCCTGGTTGGGGCAGGCGGCGCTGCGGCAGACCGAGCGCAGCCCCTCCTGCCGGTGCCAGCGGTCAATGCGGGCGTAATTGGGGCCGGCGGGAAAGCGGACCTTAAGCCAGTCGGGCTTACGAGATTTCATACCGGAAAAAACCTTAATGGTTTAATGCGGAGGCGCAGAGGCGCTGAGGACGTAAAACCTGGGACAATCGATTCTCACCGCGTCTCCGCGCCTCTGCATTAAGGCCCCCGCAGGCCCTGGCGAACAGCTCCGGGTCCATAGTCATACAGTCCGGCATGTTCGCAGTCAAAGACCTCGACAAAGGCGGCGATGATCGCTTCCTCCACCTCGGGTAGGAGCACGGGCCGGCCAAGGAGGCGTTCCATCGACGTCATCCTCACCCCCTGGAGCCCGCAGGGGACGATGGCGGAAAAACCGGACAGATCGGCGGCAAGGTTGAGGGCGAAGCCATGCCAGCTTATCCAATGACGGACCGCGACGCCGATGGAGGCGATCTTTTCCCCCTTCACCCAGACCCCGGTTTTGCCGACGGCCCGCTCACCGGTCACGCCGAAAACGTCCAAAGTCCGGATCAGCACCTCTTCCAGGCGGCGCAGGTGGCGGTGCAGGTCGCGCCCGTGGGGCTGCAGATCGACAATCGGATAACCGACCAGCTGCCCCGGGCCGTGAAAGGTCACGCCGCCGCCCCGCCCAGTCTCCGCCACCTCGATGCCGTACCGCGCCAGCTCTTCCGGCGGCAGGAGCAGGTGCCCCGGACGGGCTCTCCGGCCGCAGGTGATCACCGGCGGATGCTCCAGGAGGATGAGAATATCTTCCTCCTCCCGGCGGCGGCGGTCAAGGAGGAATTCCTGCAGCGCGACGGCCTCCCGATAGGGAAGCCGTCCCGGGCACAGGGTGCGGAAGCGGCGGGCGCCGGGGCGGTCGGCCCGACCCGGCGCGCCGGCTATTCCCAGTGGATGCAGGAGACCGGACAGGAGTCGATCGCCTCCTGGATTTTCTCCTCGGGGGCGCCGGTGGGATCGTAGACTTCGGCCAGGCCGTCATCGTCCATGCGGAAGACTTCCGGAACGGTGTCCACGCACAGGTTGCAGCTGATGCAGACGTCCTTGTCGACGTAGGGGGTCTTGGCCATCGGGGATCTCCTTTTTAGATTTTTTCAAAGTTTGATTGATCGGCGCCGCACAGCGGGCAGACCCAATCGGCAGGCAGTTCCGTGAAGGGGGTTCCGGGATCGACGCCGTTGGCGGGATCCCCTTCGGCCGGATCATAGATGTAGTCGCAAATCAGACAACGGTACCTGTCCATTCCATTCTCCTCCTGCTGGCATGTTGGATCGGTGGATCGGGCGAAATGCACGGGTGTAAGTGTAGACGATTTCTTCCCGCCCGCAAGGCGCCCCCCAGCAAAACCCTGCAGGTGGGTCAGGGACCGGCTGATAATTGTTGGCCTTAATTTAGTGGGAGGAAAAGAATGTAAAACAGTACTTCGGGATCCAGATGAAATCTGTCAGAGAATGCCGTTGCAACAGCGGCGGATGGCAGCCAGAAACTCCCGTGCCTGTTCGACCGCCATAATCGCGTCATCATCCGTCGGTGCGACCATATCCTTGTAATCGGCAACCTGGCGGGCATCGAAGAGTTGATGAAGCATCCGGGAATATCGCGTGTCCAGTTTGCCCGTGCGTACAAATTCCCGGTATTGAAATTTCCTGTTACTGTGAAATTTTCACCCGTGTCGGGGCGAGTTAAATAAAATACCATTTTCATTCCATTGTCGACCATAGGAAGTGACAGGGTAACTTGTATTCCAACACTTTCGCCTAGAACTATTTCATCTCCTCCCAGCAAAGACGCATCTTCGGTAAATGTAATCAAATCAATGCCACTGTAGAATTCTGCACGGTAGCAGATGAAAGGTCCCGTAGAGTTGTTTTTTATAGTTGCAGAAAATACAGAGCCAGCTTGCCAATAGTTGCCAACTTGCACTCCGCTCGAAGAAGTTGATACAGAAAATAGTTGAGAATAATCCGAATAGCTATTGATGGTAATTGCATCTTCCAAACTACTCACCAGACCATCATCAACGATCAATTTCAGCACGTAAGTGCCGTCCATATCAGCAGTGAAAGTGGGATTAGCGGCAGCCGGGTCCGACAGGGTCGCCGTGCTGCCGGCCGGCAGTGAGATAGGAAGGTCCAGCTATAGGTCAGCTGATCGCCCTCAGATCGGAGTGGCGCTACCATCCAAGGTGACAACAGCGCCGGTCGCCACGCTCTGGTCGGCACCCGCATTGGCGACAGGCGCCGAATTGGCTGTGGCCGCCGTGATGGTGACGGAGTCCGTCTGGCTGCTCACAGTGCCGTCATTGATGGACAGGCTCAGCACGTAGGTGCCGTCCAGATCAGCGGTTAAGGTGGGTTTGGCAATGGCCGGATCCGACAGAGCCGCAGAGCTGCCGGCTGGCCGTGAAGTAAAGGCCCAGCTGTAGGTCAGCTGATCGCCGTCGGCATCCGAGCTTTTGCTGCCGTCGAGAGTCACCAAGCTGCCGGTCGCTACATTTTGGTCGGGACCGGCATTGGCCACAGGAGCTGAGTTGGCAGTGGCCGCCGTGATGGTGACGGAATCGGCCTGGCTGCTCACAGTGCCGTCATTGACGGTCACGCTCAGCACGTAGGTGCCGTCCAGATCGGCGGTGAAGGTGGGTTTGGCAACGCTCGGGTCGGAGAGGCCTGCAGAGCTGCCCGTGGGCTTGGAGCTGATCATCCAGCTGTAGGTCAGCTGATCGCCGTCGGCATCCGAGCTGGCGCTGCCGTCGAGGGTCACGAGGCTGCCGGTCGCCACGTTCTGGTCGGCACCCGCATTGGCGACAGGCGCCGAATTGGCTGTGGCCGCCGTGATGGTGACGGAGTCCGTCTGGCTGCTCACAGTGCCGTCATTGATGGACAGGCTCAGCACGTAGGTGCCGTCCAGATCAGCGGTGAAGGTGGGTTTGGCAATGGCCGGATCCGACAGAGCCAGCAGAGCTGCCGGCTGGCCGTGAAGTAAAGGCCCAGCTGTAGGTCAGCTGATCGCCGTCGGCATCCGAGCTTTTGCTGCCGTCGAGAGTCACCAAGCTGCCGGTCGCTACATTTTGGTCGGGACCGGCATTGGCCACAGGAGCTGAGTTGGCAGTGGCCGCCGTGATGGTGACGGAATCGGCCTGGCTGCTCACAGTGCCGTCATTGACGGTCACGCTCAGCACGTAGGTGCCGTCCAGATCGGCGGTGAAGGTGGGTTTGGCAACGCTCGGGTCGGAGAGGCCTGCAGAGCTGCCCGTGGGCTTGGAACTGATCATCCAGCTGTAGGTCAGCTGATCGCCGTCGGCATCCGAGCTGGCGCTGCCGTCGAGGGTCACGAGGCTGCCGGTCGCCACGTTCTGGTCGGCACCCGCATTGGCGACAGGCGCCGAGTTTCCAAAGGCTGCTGTAATCGTGACGGAATCCGCCTGGCTGCTTACAGTGCTGTCATTGACGGTCAGGCTCAGCACGTAGGTGCCGTCCAGGTCGGCAGTGAAGGTGGGCTTTGCAATTGCCGGGTCCGACAGGGTTGACGTGCTGCCTGCCGGCCGTGAAGTGAAGGCCCAGTTGTAGGTCAGTTGGTCGCCGTCGGCATCGGAGCTGGCGCTGCCGTCCAGCATGACAAGTGTGCCGGTCGTTACGCTCTGGTCGGTGCCTGCCTTGGCAACGGGAGCAGTATTGCCCGAATCCCCACCGTCCCCGGAAGGACTATCCGAGCCTCCCCCCCGCCGCATCCAGCCAGCAATATCAATGCAACCAAAACAAACCACCATTTTTTCATACCTTCCTCCCTCGTTTGGGCATGCGCCCTTCCATTGAGAGGGAGAAAGTCGGGTCATCGCGATCCATCAATCCCCCCTCGGATAAACCAGCATTCGCGAATATCGCACAATAGCAATATCCCACCTGACCTCTTTGGAATTTCTCATAATAGTTTGGGGATTGCGAAGAATCAAGGTCAAATTTTCCCATCTTGGGAAATCGAGGACTCACGGCCAATATCCGGGGCATGAAGTCAATTTATGACCCGCGCTATGTAGCTATTATCAAACATCTCCGGCGGGTACGCCAAGCTCGGCATATTACCCAGCAGGAGCTTGTGAAAAAGCTCGGTCGGCCGATGTCCTATATGACCAAGGTGGAGACTTTGGAGCGGACCGGCGGGCGCACCGCCGTCCCTTCCGGCACGATCTTGACGAAGCGGGTGCGGCAGCGGGCCAGCACCTGCTCCACCCAGTCGGCCTCTTCCGTCTGGTGCGAGTGGAGGAGCTCCCGGTGATACTGCAGGAGCAGCTCGCCGAGACCAGCCACATCCTCCTCTTCCAGATTGCGGATCTCCACTCCGGCGCCTCGGGCCAGGCGCCGGCGCAGGGCCTCGCGGGTCATGCCCAGCGCCTCGTCGAGGTGGCAGTAGACCGTCCCGCCGGTCATGCCGGAGCAGATCCAGGGACCTGGGTCGCCCAGCACCACCGCCCTTCCGGCCGTCATGTACTCGAAGGCGAAGCCCTTGACGTTGGCGCGGCCGGCGATATTGCCGGCGGTGTCGTCGAGGGGGCGGCGCAGGCGGCCGCCGAGGACCACATCGGCGCCGGAGAGGCGGATGCCGGCGCGGCTGTCGGCGTCTCCCTGGATGAAGAAGGTGCCGCCGGTGGCGCCGTAGGCCAGCCCCTTGCCGACGGCGCCGCCGACCCGCAGCCCATTGCGGTTCTCCCCCTTGAGGATGACGATGCGGCCGCCGCGGGCGCTCTTGCCGACGCCGTCCTGGGCGCCCCCCTCGACCCGGATGTTGATGCGCGGGATGTTGAAGGCGGCCAGGCCGTTGCCGGGGATCGAATCGCGGCCGAAGTGCAGCAGCACCTCTTTCCCCTCGCCGTAGCGCCCCTCGGCGACCGCCCGGGTCATGGCTCCGGCGAGCCGGGTGCCGATGGCCCGGTCGGAGCTCGAAGCGTTGTAATCGTCATAGCGTACGCGCTCCTCGCCGCCCTCGAAGGCCTCCGTAACCAGCCCGGCGATGAGGGAGGTCAGGTAGTTCAGCGGCTTGCGGATGATCCGCACCTTCGGCTCGCGGCGCCGGCCGCCATCGGCGGCGATCGGGGCGAGCAGATCGGTCAGGTCGAGACGCTCCTCTCCCTGCGCCTGCAGCAGCAGGTCGGCGCGGCCTACCAGGTCCTGGCTGCGGCGGATCCCGAGGCGGGCGGTGAGGGTGCGGATCTCCTCCCCGAGGGCGCGGAAGAAGGTGGTCTCGTAGATGACGCCGTTTTCCAGGACGCGGGGGACGAAGCGTTTCAGGCCGCGCCGGCCCGCCTCCTCCACCGTCTCCACCTGGGTGGCGATCCCCACGTGGCAGGTATCGAGGTGGCAGCCGCGACAGGCGGTGCAGCCGATCACCACCATCGGCAGGGTGCCGAAGCCGACCCGGTTGGCCCCCAGCAGCATCAGCTTGACCACATCACGGCCGCTGCGGGCGCCGCCGTCCGCCCACAGCTCCACCCGCCGGCGCAGGCCGGCCTCGGCCAGGGCGCGGTGCGCCTCGCGCACGCCGATTTCGGCGGGCAGGCCGACGAACTTGATGGCGTGCTTGCGGGCGGCGCCGGTGCCGCCGTCATAGCCGCTGATGGTGATGATGTCGGCCCCCGCCTTGGCGATCCCCAGGCTGATGGTGCCGATGCCGGCCACCGCCGGCACCTTGACCGCGATGCGGGCGTGCGGATTGGCGGTGCGCAGCTCCTCGATGATCTGCGCCAGGTCCTCGATGGAGTAGATGTCGTGGTTATTGGAGGGGGAGATCAGCCCCACCCCGATTGTGGCGTTGCGGGCGGCGGCGATCTTGGCGGTGACCTTGAAGCCGGGCAGGTGCCCGCCTTCCCCCGGCTTGGCCCCCTGGCCGACCTTGATCTCCAGCACGTCGGCGGAGTTGAGCAGGTCCATGTGCACGCCGAAACGGCCGGAGGCGACCTGCTGGCCGCGGTGGCGGCGGTACTTGCCGAGCATGTCGGCGATCTCCCCCCCCTCGCCGTTCATGCAGAGGATGTTCAGGCGCCTGGCCGCCTCGGCATAGATGCGAAAAGGGGTCTCCCCCTGCGAACCGAAGCTCATGGCGGAGAAGAGGATCGGCAGGTCGTGACCGCCGACGGAGGTGTCCACCTCCTGCGGATCGACCGCCGGGGCATCGGCGAAGCGGAAGTCGATCAGATGGCGGATGGCCAGCGGGTTCTCCGCCTCCAGCTGCCGGATGTGGCGCGAGAGGTCGGTGTAGTTCTCCTCCATCTTGGCCACCGCCCCGACCATCTTCCAGATGCGCGGGTAGAGGCGGAACTGGGCCGGCACCGGCTGCTTCTCCCGGCTGCGGGCGACGGCGTCGCGGGCGCGGTGGTCGCCTTCCAGGCGGGCGAAGGTCAGGCCGCCCCGCTCCGAGCCGCAGAAGTTGGGGGTCTGGAAGATCGCCGCCAGTTCCGGGGCGAGGCCGATAGAGGCGAAATACCTGCCGTAGCCGCCGATCTCGTGGGTGCCCATGGTGGAGATCACCTTCTCCAGCCCCTGCCGCAGCAGCGCGAGCAGGTTTCTCAGCCCGACTTCCTCGCGGGCGGCCAGTTCCCACATCAGGTAGGGGCAGAGGGCGTCGGCCCCCATGCCGAGGCAGAAGATCAGGTCGTGCAGGTTGCGCAGGGCGCCGGAGCGCAGCACCAGGGAGCAGCGGCGGCGCAGGCTTTCGCCGCCGCTGCCGGTCGTCTCCGCCAGGGCCTGGTGCAGGGCGGCCACCGCCAGGAAAGGGTCGAGGAAGTGGCGGCCGGCGGCGAAGGCCTGGCTGTCGTCGAGCAGCAGCAGGAAGGCGCCGCCGCGGGCGGCGGCGACCGCCTCCCGGCGCAGGCGGGCGAGAGCTTCGGGGACCGTCTCCCGGCCGCGCAGGGTACAGGAGAGGACGCGGCAGCGCCGCGCGCCGCCGGCGGCGAAATGGGCGAGGAGGGCCTCCAGGGTGCAGGTGCCGAAAGCCTCGGCCGTTTCCGCGTCTGCCCTTTCCGCGCCCAGCCGCCGGCCGCCGGTGAGCAGCGGCAGCGCCAGGCTGACCGCCGGCCGCGGCCGGCCGCCGAGGCGCGGGCGCGGGCCGAGAAAGACCCGGAGGGAGAAATGCTCGGTCTCCCGCTCCCGGTCGATGGCGGGGTTGGTCACCACCGCCACCTGCTCCTTGAAGTAGTCGGCGAGGTTCTGCCGGCCGGCGGCCAGGGCCGCCAGGGGGCCGTCGTAGCCGAGGGAGGCGATGGGATCGGTGCCGGAGGCGGCCATCTCCTTGAGGTTGCGCAGGTCGCTGTGCTTCCAGGCGAGGGCCGAAAGCAGGTTCTCCTGGAGGAGTTCCCGGCTGCGGGTAAAGCCCTCGACCGCCGGCGCTATCGCCGGCGGCAGGGCCGGCGCTTCGACCAGGGCAGCCGCGTGCCCGGCGAGGTCGGCGCGCCGGCGAAAGCCGGCCAGCACCTCGCGCCGCAGCTCCTCATGCGCCAGGATGCGCGTCCGCCTGCCGGGGGACAGGCGCACGCCGACCTTTTCCCCGGGCGCCAGCGGCTTCGGATCGGCGAGGATCTCCTCCTGCGGCACCACCCCCACCTCGGAGGAGGCGAAGAATTCCTTCTCGGTCTCCCCGAACCACAGGGGGCGCAGCCCCATGGCATCAACGGAGAAGACGCAGCGGTCGTGGTGGCGGGCGATGATCGCCGCCGGCCCCTGGGCGCTGGCGGTGAAGAGGCGGCGGCAGAAGGTGTACAACGCGCGCAGCTCCTCCGGCATCTCCTCCATGGCGCTGAAGATGGGGGGAAGAGGACCTCCATCGCCTCGAACAGGGTCAGCCCGTGCCGGTGGATGAGTCCCTCCAGGGTGCGGTTGAGGTCCTGGGAGTCGCTGCCGCCGGGGGGCAGGGGCAGGCCGAGCAGGCGCGCCTCCTCGCGCAGTCGGGCGATGGTGTTGATCTCGCCGTTGTGGCCGAGCAGGCTGAAGGGCTGGGCGCGCAGCACCGTCGGCAGGGTATTGGTGGAGAAGCGGCTGTGGCCGATGGTGACCGAGGAGAGAAAATCCCGCCGCTTCAGCTCCGGGTAGTAGCGGGCGAGCTGCTCCGGCGCCCCCTGCAGCTTGTAGGCGGCGACCCGGGTGGACAGGGAGGCGATGTGCACCGGCGTTTCGGCCTCGATCCGCTGGTGCAGTTCGTACAGCCGCGCCGGCGCCGGCGCCGTCTCGGCAAAGTGCAGGGCCACCTGCAGGAAGTGCGGTTCGGCGCGGCGGGCTGCCGCCGAGAGGACTTCGCTGCGCACCGTCCCGGGGCGTTCCAGCAGTACCCGGGCGCCGGCGGCGCGGAACCAGTTGAGGATCTCCTCCGCCAGTTCCGGTCGCTCCGCCAGGGCCTGGCGCGGCACCAGCAGGTGGCCGAGGGCGAAGCCGGGGGTTTCGGCGAGCTCCGGCGGGTGGCCGGCGCCGGCCAGGTAGTCGCGCCACAGCCGGCGCGGGATATCGGTGAGAACGCCGCAGCCGTCCCCCTCGCCGCTGATCTCCCCCGCCCGGTGTCCCATCTTGATCAGCGCCTCGATGGTGCGCTGCAGGTTGCCGTGCGTCGGCTGGCCGGCCTTGTTCAGGTAGCAGATGATGGCGCAGGCGTCCCGCTCGGCGGGCATCAGGCCGGAGGGGTCGTCAGGGTAGGGTTGCATCGAATACTCCAGGTCGAAAGTCGAGGTTCAAGGTTCAAGGTTCAAGGTTCAAGTGGTCCTTCATTAACGGTAACCCCTCACTCCTGCCGGTGGCAAACGAAAAAAGGCGGACCGCTTGGCCCGCCTTCGTGGTATTGGAGACTGAAGGGGCGCTCAGATCATCTCCAGCAGCGCCTTGACCGTCTTCTCGATCCCCTCGGCGGCCTCGCTGATGCGGCCGGCCAGCATGTAGGCGGGGGTGGAGACGATCTTGTTGTCGCGGTCGACAATGAACTCGCGCACCGGGCAGGCCTCATGGGTGGTGCCCATCGCCTCGAGGGCCTTGGCGGTATCCCGATCGCTGCCGATGGTCAGCTTGTGCGCCAGCTTGTCCTCCCCCAGGACCTTGGAGACGAGGGCGGGGGCGATGCAGACGGCGGCCAGCGGCTTCTTCGCCTTGACCACCTCCCGCACCAGCCGGGCGACCTCCGGGTGGATGGCGCAGTCCGGCGCCTTTGACGGCGAAATCGCACAGATTCTTGGCGGCGCCGAAGCCGCCGGGGAAGATCAGGGCGTCGAGATCGGCGGCCTTGACCTGCTGTGATGTCCTTGATCTTGCCGCGGGCGATACGCGCCGATTCCACCAGCACGTTGCGCTTCTCCCCGGCCGCCGGTTCGCCGGTCAGGTGGTTGACCACGTGCATCTGCTCGATATCCGGCGCCATGCAGACCGCCTCGGCGCCGGCCCGGTCAAGGGCGAGCAGGATGATGACCGCTTCATGGATCTCACTGCCGTCGAAAACGCCGCAGCCCGACAGGACGACTCCCACTTTCGGCATGATCGCAACCTCCTTTCCGCAGGAAAAAATAAAGGGAAAAGCGGGCTGGCGCGAAGGCCGGTCCGTTAATCACTCAAGCGTAGAAAACCATTGGTGAAAAGTCAAGCGGCAGGTTTCAGATGGGTACGGAAGGGCCGCTGGATTGGATTCAGGAGTTCCCGGCCGTTTCCGCCAGGGGCTTGTACCAGATGTTCATGCATTCCAGGCAGCCGGAGATCTGGGTATTGCGGGTCAGGGTGCCGCCGTACTGGTAGCCGCAGCGGGCGAAAGTGATGTTCATGCCGAAGGAAACCGCCCGGGCGATGGTGAACAGGGTCTGCACCCCGCGCCGGCGCATCTCCCCTTCCATGCGGGTCAGCAGGGTGGTGGCCAGTCCCTGCCCCCGGCATTCGGGGAGGGTGGCGAAATCGGTCATTTCGGCGCTGCCCGCGGCCAGGTCCATCTCGGCCGAAGAGAGAGCGACGAGCGTTTCCCCCTGCCAGATGCCGAAATAGACGATGTTCTCCCGCATCGTTTTCTCCAGGTAGGCCGGGTCGTGGATGGGGAAGGGATAGGTGGCGAAAACGCGGCGGTAGATCCGGGCCATCGCTTCGGTATCCGCCGGGCCGGCCAGCCGGCAGCTGATGCCGGCGGCAGCCAGTTCTCCGTCCTCGGCCGCCGCCTTCTGCCGCGCGGTCTCCAGGACCTGGCGCAGCCGCTCGGGATCCTCCGGGCAACGGCGCTCGGGATCGAGGTACTTGGCCAGGAAGTGGGCGTCCTCGCGGCCGCGATAATAGCGGGGGATGCGGGCCTCGCGCCGGTAGCCGGCGGCGGCGAAGGTCGGTGCCGCCTGGGCCGGCACCTTGGCGATGATCTTGCTGTAGCCGCGGCTTTCTGCCAGTTGCTGCAGGTTCTCGGCGACCCCTTGCGGATCGCCGACCAGCTTCATCAGGTAAGCCCGATCATTGGCCGGGCCGTGATGGACGAGCGACCCGGACAGGCTGGTAATCACGTCAGTCATTATTTCTCCTTTCCAGGCGCTCGGTGTTCTCCGGGGTGAGGGCGTCGAGCCCGTCATCGCAGAGCAGGCGGGCGATCCCCACCGAGGTGAACTCCTCCCCCTCCGCCAGGTCGAGCTGCAGGTGGCAGTCCTCGCAGTTGCGGTCGCAGAAAATCGGCTCGTAGGAGTCGGGCTCCTTGTAGGTGGTGATCACCCCCTCGTAGTTGCGCAGCACCACCTTGTTGGTCGACCAGGAAATCAGATAATTGGGCATCACCGGGATCTTGCCGCCGCCGTGCGGGGCGTCGATGACGTAGGTCGGCACGGCGAAGCCGCTGGTATGGCCGATCAGGCTCTCCAGGATCTCGATCCCCTTGCCCACCGGGGTGCGAAAATGCGACAGCCCTTCGGAGAGGTCGCACTGGTAGAGGTAATAGGGGCGGATGCGGTTCTGCACCAGCTTGTGCACCAGGGCCTTCATGATGCGCGGACAGTCGTTGACGCCGGCCAGCAGCACCGACTGGTTGCCCAGGGGAATGCCGGCGTCGGCCAGCCGGCGCAGCGCCGCCCGGGCGGCGGCGGTCATCTCCCGCGGATGGTTGAAATGGGTGTTGATCCACAGCGGATGGTGTTTCTTCAGCATCAGCGCCAGTTCTTCGGTGATCCGCTGGGGGAGAACCACCGGCGTGCGGGTGCCGATGCGGATCACTTCCACATGCGGAATGCGGCGCAGTTCGCCGAGAATCCAGTCCAGGTAGTCGTCGGAGAGCAGGAAGGGGTCGCCGCCGGAGAGCAGGACATCGCGGATCGCCTCATTGTCGCGCACGTAGTCGATGCCGGCCTCGATCGCTCCGCGGTCGGGGATGGAATCGACATCCCCCACCTTGCGCTTGCGGGTGCAGTGGCGGCAGTACATGGCGCAGACGTTGCTGACCTGCAGCAGGACCCGGTCGGGATAACGGTGGGTGATCACCTCCACCGGGCTGTCGCTGTCCTCGGCCAGGGGATCGGCCATGTCGCAGGGCTGCACCAGCAGTTCCGCCGGATCGGGGAAGGCCTGGCGGAAGACCGGATCCTGGCGGAAGTTTTCCCGGTCGATCAGGGAAAGATAATACGGGGTGATGGCGAGAGGAAACTTTTCCAGGGTTTGTTCGATCTCTTTTCTCTCTTCATCGCTGAAGCTGACCTCAAGAAGATCTTCAAAGCTGGAGAGATTTCTTATCGAATTTTTTACCTGCCATTTCCAGTCTTGCCAGTTTCCCATCAATGTCCGAGGATTGACCTTCTTTGCAATCATTCTTTCCGTCTGATTATACGTCATGATATGGATTTTCTCCTCTGCTGAAAGCCTGATATGATGTAATGCATGGATGGGATTTTTATCTGGAAGATTCAATTTTGTAACAGCTAGGGAGGATTTTGTCAACCTTACGGGGCCTGAAAGAACATGATATTCACCTCATTCAGTGGCTAAAAAATGCTGAAAGATGCCGAAATTACGCTAAAAGTCCGGTAATTTCGAAACATCCATATTCTCCTCTGTGTGGTCGGATGCGCCGAAAACGCGCGGCGTCGGCTGCGGGGAGGGAATTGGGGTAAATTTCCCTTGACAGGGAAGGAGGGTTTCGCTATTAATTTGTACCTCTCGCCCAGATAGCTCAGTCGGTAGAGCAGAGGACTGAAAATCCTCGTGTCGGCAGTTCGATTCTGTCTCTGGGCACCAGAAAGAAATAAGGGGTTGGCCATCTGGCCAACCCCTTTTTTCTCCTCTCGCTTTCGCCTTGCCTAATCGGCCTTGTTTTCCCCGCCTGGATCGTTCCTCCTGACCCTGCAGGTCTACCAAGGCCTTCTTTCTCTTGCTGCCTGCAACTCAGCCACCGCTGGTCTCGTACAAGCCGGAAAGCGGGGCGATGTTCGGAGCGTCAGGGCTCGATGTCTTCGTTTGCGTCTGTTGGACATGGCTGGGGCACGCGCATTGGCTCTGGCAGTTATGGCTCTCCTGAGAATCTGCCGCGAAGGCGCTGCCGGCAGACAGCAGTCCGGCGAGGATCATGGTAATTGCCAAGGTTTTCATGTGAGTTCTCCTTTCTGTGAGAAGTGAATGGAAGGGTTTCTTACTGTTCACTTAGCATCGTCGGTGCCAACCTGGTCTTGGTCTTGCAAAATCCCAATTGACTCAGTAGCTTACGTTGAAAAACCTGTCTTTATCGCGCTTTCCTTGCAGGTCGATTTTGATGAATATTCTACATTCCGGTGCACAATATTCTTCCTCTGGTTAAAAATTCCATGCATGGATTGGCGGATGCCGCCGGGAGTCCACAGGGGACGGCGGCGGGTGATAAGGTTAGGACAAGAAAACGCGGAAATGGTTCCGGAAAGGAGGAGAAGGATGATTTTGCAGGGGAAGGCGGCGGTGGTCACCGGCGGCGGGCAGGGGATCGGCAAGGGAATTGCCAGGCGCTTTCTCGCCGAGGGGGCGCGGGTGGTGCTGGCGGAGGTGGACGGGGAAGCGGGGGAATCGGCGGTGCGGGAGCTTTCGGCTCTCGGCGAGGTGCGATTTATTCGCACCGACGTCGGCCGTGAGGAGGACGTCGGCAGGCTGCGGGAGGCGACCCTGACCGCCTTCGGCGGCCTCGATGTGCTGGTGAACAACGCCGGCATCATGATCCGCAAGCCGCTGGAACAGCTCTCGCTGGCGGAGTGGAACCGGGTGCTGGGGGTGAACCTTACCGGCGCCTTCCTCTGCGCCCGAGCGTTTGCGCCGGCGCTACGGCAGGCCGGCGGGTCGATCGTCAACATCGCCTCCACCCGCGCCCTGATGTCGGAGCCGGACACCGAATCCTACTCGGCCGCGAAGGGAGGGCTGGTCGCCCTCACCCACGCCCTGGCCCTCAGCCTGGGGCCTCAGGTGCGGGTGAACTGCATCAGTCCGGGCTGGATCGATGTCTCCGGCTGGCACCAGGCGGGGACGGCCGGGCAGGAAGAACTGTCGGAAGCGGACCACCGGCAGCACCCCGCCGGCCGGGTCGGCACCCCCGAGGACGTCGCCGCCCTGGCGCTCTACCTGGCCTCGGCCGAGAGCGGCTTCGTCACCGGGCAGAACTTTACCATCGACGGCGGAATGACGCGGAAGATGATCTACGTCTGAATCCTGGCGGCTTCACACGATCGACCGGAGCACACCGCCGTCGACGCGCAGGGCGGCAATGGCAAAGCCGATGCCGGCGGTCGAGCCGGCAACCAGCGCCGTTTTGTCCTTCAGCAGCAGATCCATTCCCAATCTCCTTCCTCCTTGCCGGGGCTCCCGGCGGCCGCCCGGTCGCAAGGCCGCGGTAGAATCGGGTCAGAGCGCAGCCGCGCCTGCCTCGACGGGCACCAGCAGAACCGGCTTGAGCGTCTGCCCCTGCACCCGCACCGCCATGCTGTTGCCCCAGAACGCCTGGCCTCCCGCCTTGCCGTGGGTGGCCATGACGATCAGATCGGCGGCGAGGTCCTCGGCGGTCTGCACGATGAGCTCAACGGGGTTCCCCTGGCGGATCTGAGCGTTGGCCGGCACCTCCCGCGTCTTGACCTGGGCCAGAAGCTCTCTCCAGATAGCGCTGCAAGTTGCGGCCGTCGATCTCCTGCAGTTCCCGTGCGGCAGCCGGCATGAAGCGCGAAAGGGTCGCTTTTTCCCCGGCGAGGGAAATCATGGTGGGGATGACGGAGAGCAGATGGAGCTCGCCCTGGCCGGCGGCCGCCAGCTCAAGGGCCAGGGCCAGGCCGCCCTCGTGCTCGCGCCGGCCATCCAGGGGCACCAGCAGCCGGCGCAGGGCGAAGGGAGCGGCCGCCGCGGCCTCTGCCCGCAGGTGCAGCAGCGGCGTTTTCCCCAGTCCCACCACCTGCTGCGCCAGGGTGCCCTTCAGCAGGCGGCCGAGCCCCGCCGGGCCGTGCGTGCACATCACGATAAGGTCGGGGTGCAGCTCTTCCCGGTGGGCGGCGATGCCGTCGGCGATGTCGGCGACGGCCGGGGCATGCACATGACAGTCGACGCGCAGATCGGCCGGCAGCCCGTCCCGCAAGACTTGCAGGTAGGCGGCCGCCTCGTCGGCTCTGGTCAGGTGCCGCTGGCCGTGCACCCGCTGGGCGGCATCCTGTTCGATGACGTGCATCAGGGTGATCCGGGCCGAAAACAGGCGCGCCAGAACGGCGGCGGGCGGCAGGGCGGCTTCGGCGAGCCGCGAACCGTCTAGGGGTACCAGCAGATGCTCGATCATGGCGAACCTCCTCCCCGGAGGGTCTGGAAGAGCAGATAGATATTCAGGGCGACGATCAGAACCGTCACCCCCCAGGCGACGATGGTGGTCGGGCGCCGGTTGACCAGTTGCCCCATCAGCCTGCGGTTCTGGCAGAACAGGATCAGCGGAATGATGGCGAACGGCAGCCCGAAGCTGAGCACCACCTGGCTGATGACCAGGCTGCGGGTCGGGTCGAAGCCGAGAAAGATGACCACCAGGGAGGGCAGAATCGTCACCAGGCGGCGCAGCCAGATGGGAATGTGGCGCTTCAGGAACCCCTGCATGATGACCTGCCCGGCCATGGTGCCGACGGTGGTGGAGGCCAGTCCCGCCGCCAGCAGGGAGACGGCGAAGGCCCAGCCGGCGGCGGCGCCCAGCAGCGGTTCCAGGGTACGGTGCGCCTCCTCGATGGAGGCGATGTGGCTGAGCCCGGGGCGGTGGAAGGTCGCCGCCGCCATCATCAGCATCGCCGCATTGACGAAGCCGGCTACCGTCATGGCGATCATGACGTCGGCAAGCTGGAAATGGAACAGGCGCCGCTGCTGCCGCGGATCGCGCACCACGATGCGTCCCTGGGTCAGGGAGGAGTGCAGGAAGATCACGTGCGGCATCACCGTCGCGCCGAGGATGCCGGCGGCCAGCAGAACGCTCTCCGGGCCGCTGAACTGCGGCAGGACGGCATGCACGGCGACCGCCGACCAGTCCGGCCGGTAGAGGAAGATCTCCACCACATAGCAGAGGGCGATGACCCCGAGCAGGACGGTAATCACCGCCTCCAGGGGGCGGAAGCCGCGCGCCTGCAGGGCCAGGATGAGAAAGGTGACGACGGTGGTCAGCAGGCCGGCAACCCACAGGGGCATGCCGAAGAGCAGATTGAAACCGATGGCGGCGCCGAGAAATTCGGCCAGGTCGGTGGCCATTGCCACCAGTTCCATCGCCACCCACATGAACCACACCAGCGGGCGCGGGAAGTGCAACCGGCACAGTTCGGCGAGGTTGTGGCCGGTGGCGATCCCCAGCTTGGCGGAGAGGGTCTGGATCAGCATGGCCATCAGATTGCTGGCGACCACCACCCACAGCAGCAAATAGCCGAACTGCGCGCCCCCTTGGATGTTGGTGGCGAAATTGCCGGGATCGACGTAGGCGATGCTGGCGATGAAGGCCGGCCCGAGAAACGGCAGCAGCCGCGCCAATCCCCGTTTCGGGCTGGTGCCCGAGAGGACCTCGCCGGCTATCTCGACGGTTTGGCTGTCGCCGGTGTGGCGCATAGTTAAAAAACCTCCTCTCCTGCTACAAACATACATTCCAGCGCGCTTTCAGGCCAGCGGAGATTTCGCCCCCCGGGACTCGAGGGGGACGCATTCTTCGGCAGACCAGATTTACCTGCTAACTCTGTACGCCAAGAACGAAGTGTCGGACCTGAGTCCGGCGGAAGTGCCGGCACTCAGGAAAATGGTGGAGGTGTGGAGCCGATGAAAAAACGCAATCTCTTTGACGAACTTTCAGAGGCGATCGGGGAGATCCTCGCGTAAGGCTGCCCTCTGGTTGTCGTTTTCTGTTGATGCCCGCACCGGAAGCAGTAGGAAATAGGGCATTCATGTGAAATTCCGAGGGGAGCAACGATGATGTAATTTCAAGAGCCGTTTTTCCGAAACAGGAGAGACGGCTTTTTTGTTTTGCCAGGAGGAAGGATGGCGAACCTGAAAGAGTTAGCCGGGCGAGGTCAATGTTTGAAGGAAATCATTGACATTCGGCAAAGGGCAAGGCACAAATATTCGTAAGGTCCAAACGGTTTGAGGTAGTCCTGTCCTACTAAAATGCAAAGGCTGCGGCAACAATGGCGTCGACCATTTCACAGGCAGTGATCGAGGATATCCGCCAGCGTATTCTGGCGATGGCCGAACCGGAGCGAATCATCCTGTTCGGCTCGGCGGCGACCGGGGAGATGACGCGAGACAGCGACATCGATCTGCTGGTGGTCGAACCCGCACCGGGGAATGTCCGCCAGGAGAGCATCCGTCTTCGCGAAGCCCTTCGAGGTCTGGACTATCCGGTCGATGTCGTCGTCATCTCCTCCGAGTGGTTCGAGGATAGCAAGGACGTCATCGGCGGGATCGCCTATCCGGCCCACAAGTACGGAAAAGTTATCTATGCGGCCGCCTGAGGAAGTGAAACGAATCCTGGTCGCCCAGTGGATTGCCAAGGCCACACAGGACCTCACCGCTGCCACGACCCTCCTCGGGGCCGAACCGCCGCTGTTCTATCCGGCCTGTTTCCACGCCCAACAGGCGGCCGAGAAGTTCCTTAAGGCCTTTCTTACCTTCCACCAGATCGAATTTCCTAAGACCCATAGCATTGGTGATCTTCTCGACCTTTCCCGACGAACCGCTCCCGATTTGGCCGACAAACTCAGAGACACCGTGGCTCTGACACCATTCGGTGTCGAGTTGCGCTACCCGGGTGACGCGCCGGAACCTGATCTCACCGAAGCACAGCAGGCGATCGCCATGGCCGAGCGAGTCCGCAATGCCATCTTCGCCGCTTTTCCATCCAACTGAGCGCCGAAACCACATATTTTTGCTCTCCATCGCGATCAGCGGCAGGCGCGTGGTGATCCTGCGGATATTCGTGAAGAAAGCCCAGAAAACGTCGAGGTCGGAAATCCTCCTGGCGTTGGAACGGATGAAGGAGTTGTGACCATGGGCAAGAAGATCCGGGAGATGAAAGACGAACTGCTGGCCGACGAGGAATTCCGCCGCGAATATGACGCCCTGGAAGAGGAATTCTCGATCGCGGCGCAACTGATCGAAGCCCGGACGAAGGCAAAGCCTGAACATCCCGCTGGAAATTTCAAGGTAAAAATTCAATTGGGCGGCATATATGCTCTCCGCTCTTTGAGCATTTTAAAGATGATTCGGCAGAGGTGGCGGCCTAAAGCCCTGACCGCCTGATTGTGTCCTTTGCCCTCGGCGCGCTTCTTCTCATAGTAGCGTTGAGATACTGGTATCTGCTTGCGGTGGCGATCCACGGCAATCATCATTGCTGCTTTTGCACGACTGTTGACATGCCGAGGAATTTTAGTCCCTCGGTATTCACCGGAGCTGTTGTCCAAGGTGGCCATCCCCAAGTAGAGTGCCAAGCTGGCTTCTTTGGCGAATCGGGCCTCGTGGCCGATTTCCCCGGCAAGTTCAGCGGTGCAGACTGGGCCAAAACCGGGCATTGTGGCCAGCGTGCTGGCGATAAACGATTGCTCAGCCGCTGCCACCATTTTGGATTCCAAGCCCTTGATCTGCTCGTTAATTTTCAGGATTCGGGCGGCATCCTGCTGAATCATTTCGCCGGCCCACTCAACTTCAGCGCTGAATTGGGCCTGCTTCTGCCATTGCTGGATAACGCTGGCATATTTAGCGCCGACGCCAGGAATCTTGCGCAGGGTTTTCAGGTGCATCCGCGGCAATTTTCGCAAGTCGTTGGTGCTGGTCAGCAACTGGAGAAACCAATGGTTGCCGGCATCGCCAGTCAGGGCCAGGAGGCTGGGACAAATCGCTTGCAGATCGGCCTGGAAGTTGTTCACTACCCGGACTCGCTCATTGACCAGTCGCCGGCGACGCCGAGTTAATCGTTTGAGCATCTGATTTTCTCTGGGCGGTTCGGCGACCAGTTGCAGGACATTTTTAGCCGTAGGAAGATGGTCCTTGAGTTGGAATAGCTCCAATCCCCGGCGGGCATCTATGGCATCGGTTTTAGCGGCGCCGGGGAAGATTTCTTTGAATCTGGCCAGTTTCAGGTTGTTGATGTTGTAAAGTTGCCAGCCTCGGGCCAGCACCATGGAATCCAGAGGGCGCGCATAGCCGTTGTAGCCCTCCATGGCAACCCGGACAGGACACTGATACTGCTGCTCCAGTTTTTCCAACCTGGCAAAGAATGTTCGGAATCCCTCCGACTGGTGGCTGATGTTGAACTCGGCAATCAACTCGCCGGTGGACAACCCCACCGCAACCTGATGGGACTTGCAACCGACATCGATACTAACGCGAATATCCTCGGGTATTCGATTAAACATAAAAGGCTCCTTCCAGTAGATAAACCCATCCATCATCCTTGGGTCACGTCTACTTCCAGAGCCACATGAACGGCACCATCCCGGTCGACCCGCCGGATGATGCAAATGACGGGGGCGGCATTTCAGGCTTATGCGAACCTGAATGAACAGGTCACTGACCCAATAAGCCACACCCCCGTCCTCAGTAAGTTTACCAAATTCGAGGGGCATCTGCTAATTCCGATGGTAGACACGATAGATTTCGCAAATTTGAAATTTGGAGACTTGACCCCTTGGTGATGTCGACCCCTTGGTGATGTCCGTGCCCGTATGCTGGCGCGGGATCAGCAGCGGAGTGGACGGGGGGAAGGATTGAAGGCGGTGCCCGTGGCGACGGCCGTCGGGGGTGTTCATGCTGGCCAAAAACAGGGTTGATTATTCCCAAAATGGGTACTATGATCCCCGATATGGGTATGAACGGAAAAGCTCCATCCGCAATCGGTGATGCGCTATTTACCAAGACGCAGCGGCAGGTTTTGGGGCTGCTCTTCGGTAATTCGGACAAGACGTTTTATATCAACGAGATCGTCCGCATTGCCGACGTCGGGATCGGAACCGTCCAGCGTGAACTGGAGAAACTCGCGTCCGCCGGCCTGCTGACGGTCAGGAAAATCGGCAACCAGAAGCACTACCAGGCCAACCCCGGCTCGCCGATCTTCCAGGAATTGCGTGGCCTCGTGCTGAAAACGTTTGGCGTTGCCGACGAACTGCGGCGGGCGCTTGAACCGTTTTCGGCAAAAATCGTGGTCGCGTTTGTCTATGGCTCCATTGCCAAGGGGGTGGACACGGCAAGCAGCGACATCGATGTCATGGTCATCTCCGATGAATTGAGTTATCCCGAGGCGATCGGGGCCTTTGCCGGGGCGGAGGAAAAACTCGGCAGGTCCGTCAACCCGACCCTCTACACCCCTTCCGAGGTCCGTCGCAAACTTGCCGAAGACAACAGTTTTCTGAAGAGGGTGACCGAACAGGGGAAAATATTTCTGATCGGATCCGACGATGAAATCCCCAAACCTTGAAAGCCTGGTCCAATCCGGCCAGCTGAAGCGGGAACCGGGCGACCGGAAAGAATTCGACGGCCTGGTCCGCTCCGCCCGGGCGCGACTGGCCGACGCCCGTAGACACGACCTGTCCATCGAAAGCCGCTTCGATCTCGCTTACAACTCAGCGCATGCCCTTGCCCTGGCGGCGCTGCGCTGGCACGGCTACCGTTCCGACAATCGCTACATCGTGTTTCAGTGTCTGCCTCATACGCTTGGTCTCGGGCCCGAGCTGTGGCGGGTGCTGGCGCTTTGTCACCAGAGGCGCAATCGGGGGGAATATGAGGGGCTCCTGGAGATTGATGAGCGACTGGTGAAGGACCTGATCGAGGCTGCTGGTGTCCTCGAGGTCAAGGTAGCCGGACTGGAGTCTCTTCCGTAAAGCATCGTATGCAGGGAAGACAGCCAGGGGCGAACAAGTCACCAGCGTTCCCTCTGGGATATGAGGGAGGGAGCAGCCCGGGAGCTGTTTTTTAAGTTTTTAAGAACGTCCCCCTGAGCCTGACCCAGGAGCAGGTGGCCCGGCGCATGGGCACGACGCAATCAGTCGTGGCGCGCCTCGAATCGGGTCATCCTCTGCCGAGCCTGCGGACACTGCGGCGGTATGCGTCGGCTGTTGGGAGTAAGGTGGAGATCAGGCTGGTGAGGGAGTGAGCGGAGCAATCTCCTCCATTGTGCCCTCGAAAATCGATTTATAAGGTGTTTTTCGCCCGGGATTTTAAATGATTCCCTCGTGATTTCAAAGATTTGGTTTGGTCCGACCCCGATCAGTGGCTCACCGCAAGCCCCGCTCGCCCCAACAGAAACTTGCCGAGAAGCTGGCTCTTATCCAGCAGAGATCCTTCAAGCAAATCGGCGAGGTCTTCGAAAAATTCATCCCTCGGCAGCTTCTCAAGCCAGAGAAGGAAGGGGCCATGAGTCGCAGAAGGCTTTTCTCCAAGGAGAACACCTTCTGGGCTTTCTTCAGCCAGATTCTCGATGCCGATGGCGGCTGCAAAGAGGTGATTCGCAAGCTGCAGTCCTATGCCTCGCTCAAGGGAATCAAGTTCCCTTCATCCTCAACCTCCTCCTATTGCACGGCCCGCAAGAAGCTCGACATCCAGGCGCTCGCCGATATTTTCGACCATACCGCCGAGCATTCGGAAGGGAAGTCGGAGATCGGACGGCTGAACGGCCGGCGGGTGATCGTTGTCGATGGGACGGGAGTCAGCATGCCGGATACACCGGAAAACCAGGCGGTCTGGCCACAAACAGCTTCCCAGAAGCCGGGGTGCGGATTTCCCACCGCCCGCATTTGCGCCTGTTTTTCGCTGGCCAGCGGGGCCTTGCTCAGCTACGCCATCGGCAACAAGAAAAGCCACGAACTACCGCTGTTCCGCCAGCAGTGGGAGACCTTCAAGTCCGGAGACGTCTTCCTGGGCGACAAAGGATTCTGTAGCTATTTCGACATCGCCAAACTGGAACAACAGGGCGTCGACAGTGTCGTTACCCTCGCCCGCAGAGCCCCGATCCACGGGGCAAGCAGCCTGAAAAAGCTCGGCCCCGATGACCTGCTGATTGCCTGGCAACGCCCCCGCTATACGGACAAATTGTCATATTCAAGGGAGGCGTGGGAGCAACTTCCGGAAGAATTGATCTTGCGGCAGATCAATGTCACAGTGCCCCATCCTGGCTTCAGGGTTCAGCACTTTTACATCGTCACCACTCTACTGGATGCCGCACATTATCCCGCTGAGGAGCTCGCCGACCTTTACTTCCAACGCTGGGATGTCGAACTGTTCTTCCGCGAGATGGGATGGATGTCCTGCGGTGCCAGGCACCGGAAATGATCCGGAAAGAAATCCTGATGCACCTCATCGCCTACAACTGTATCCGGCGGTTGATGTCCGAGGCGGCCAAGGAAGCGGACCTTGCGGTCCGGGTTGTCAGTTTCAAGGGCAGCCTCCAGGCGCTGCGCAACTGGGAGCCCCATTTAAACCAGGCGAAGTTGAACAGGATAGAGCGCTCCAGGCTCATCGCCGACCTCTATGAGGCGATGACCGATACCCCTATCCGACAACGCCCGGGGCGAAGTGAACCCCGATGCCGTAAGCGACGGCCGAAAAATTACGAGCTGATGACCCGCCCGCGAAGAAATGAGAGAGATTTCGCACCGGAACAGATATCGTGCTGCGAAGGCTTAAACTAGCGCCATTCGGGACACTTCCCATATTTTCGGCTAAATACGGGAAGCGTCCCTGATTAGATCCCGCCCCTCAGCCTTCTGTCAGCACATCCAGCGGTACCCCGAGCACGCGGGAGATGGCGGTAAGGGTTTCCACCGTCCCCTTCCGCTTGCCGGCTTCGATCTGCGAAAGGTAAGGCTTGCTGATGCCGGCCTTGTCCGCCAGATCCTGCTGGGTCAGGCCGCGGTGCTCGCGCCAGAGCTTCATCGGCGATTCACCCTCCAGTTCCCGGCGCAGGATCTCGGCCGGCACCAGGAACTCGCGGCCGGCCCGGTAGGCTTCCTGGAATTCGGCCACCGCGGCCGCATCGGCCTTGTCTTCGAGGGCCTGCAGGAGACGAAGGTAGTCGGCATCGGGAATAACGGCATATTCCGGTTTCCCGTCTTTTTCGATGATCTGCAGGGGCGGAAGGGACGCTGGTAAGAAATGCAAGTTATTTGCCTTCGACTGGATAAGTTACATAACTTACCAGCGCCCCCTGGACGTTCCGCAGGCGTTTTTCCTGCTCGATCCGGATCTTTCGCTGGGTGATCAGCTTCAGGAACGAAGCGAAATCCATACGGGCGATCTCTCGCGGGTCCAGGCAGTGCTCGGCAATGGACCAGTCACTGAACCATTCTTGACAACAGGATTACGCCCGGCTTTCAGCAGCCGCAATCTACGCCTGCCCGCCCTTACCCATCACATTGATCATCCACGACACCCCGAATTTATCCGCAACCATACCGAAGCGCGGGGACCAAAAAGTTTTGGCCAACGGCATCTGCACCTCGCCCCCGTCAGCCAGCGCTGTAAAGAGGCGCTCGGCTTTGGCCTCGTCGGTCAAGGCGATCGACAGCGAGAAGCCCTGGAACTCCGGCGGTCCCTGGCAGCGGCCGTCGGAGGCCATTATGGTGCTGCCGCCGAGCCGCAAATTGGCGTGCATCACTTTTTCCTCCAACCCGGGCGGGCACATGCCGGGATCGGGGCTTTCCTTGAAACGCATGAGCATCGTCACCTCGGCGCCGAGGGCCTTTTGGTAGAACTCCAGCGCCTCCTCGCAGTTTCCTTCGAAGATCAGATAGGGTTCGACGTGCATCGCATGTCTCCTTTGTTAAAGGTCGACCAGCACCCGGAAGCCCCCGTACGCCATGCGTTTGGCATCGAACGGCAGGTTGTCGATCAGTTCCTTTAGGCGTGGATCGGCCATGACCTTGGCGTTGACCTCGTCGCGGTGCTCGCGCGAGCGGAACACAATATAGGAGAAGACCACGGTTTCCCCCGCCTCGGCCCGGGCCAGTTCGGGAAAGGATGTCAGCCCTTCGTCCGGCGTATCGTCGGCGATGCATTCGCGAAAGGCGAGAGCGCCATGTTGCATCCAGATCCGGCCGGCCGCCTCGGCCTGCCGGCGATACTCTTCGATCCGATCTGCGGGCAGGGGAATCACGAAACCGTCGACATAGTTCATCTTGCATATCCTCCAGCGGTTTTCCTCCAGTGTACACGACAGTCTGCAGACTTCATCCGGATCGCAACTTCCTCCTTTTAATGTCCGCTCCGGGGCTCTCAGGTGAATTGCCTGCCTGCAGCGATCCCCCTTGCTTTATCGCGCTCCCTGGCGTCATCCAGGCGAACCTTGCCATCTTCCCCGTCGGTGCCATAGTAATTGAACCGAAGCAAGGGAAGCTCCCCATCCTCCACGCGGCGCTCATCCTTTGCAGGGGCGCAGTGCAGCGTCTTCAGTTCGCCTGGAATTCTTCTCCCTCAATCCTCAAGAGCCGACCTCCTCTCCTTCCCCCCATTCTCTCCGCACCTCCCCGGGAGAGAGGCTGCGCTCGCGAAGGCGTTTTCTGGCCGCCTGAAAAGCTGTGTCCCAGGCATAATGCCGGGTGAAGGCATCGAAGAAGTCATAAGGATTCTTCGGCTTCCGGTCCGGATCGAGAAAAGCTCCCTACCCCGCAAGCAGCCCCTCCCGATATCCGGGCGAAAGGTGAAGGGCCATGGCGGCCCCTTTCGGTACGATTCACACCTTCCGCCTGAACCACGCCACAACCGCCTCCGCCGACTGCGTCCCGGAGATCTGGTCGACAACCTTGCCGCCGCGCAGCAGCATCATGGCCGGAATGCCCCGCACGCCGAAGCGGGCAGCAAGGCCGGGGTTCTCCTGGGTATCGACCTGTACCACGGCGGCCTCTCCCGCCAGTTTTTCGGCAACCGTTCGCACCGACGGTGCGAATGAGAGGCAATGCGGTCACCACGGGGCCCAGAACTCAGCCAGGATCGGTCCGGGATAGCTCTGCACGAAGCTGTCGAAGCTGCGTTCGGTGAGCGGCTGTGGGCGAAAGTAGAGCGGAGGCAGCGCGGCATGGCACCTGCCGCAGCGCCCGGCCTGACCCTCGCGCTCGGCGGGGATCCGGTTGGCCGTGCCGCAGGCTCCGCAGGTGACGGTGCAGGTTGACATGATTCCTCCCCTGAGATAATTGCGCGGATCATTACTCCGACAGTATAACCGGACGCCAGCGGGAGTGATCAGGGAGAAGGCGCAGCTGTTACTGTATGTCCTGGGGGGTAATGAGCACTCCATTTAATTGATGATTATTTATAGAAAGAGCAGCCTTGTACTTTTTATGCTGAATTTAATGCAAAATGCTAATGAAGCCCTGGCTTCTTGACATTCGGGATTTCTGTCTTATAAAAAAATACACATGCAATTTGGGTGGAGAGTCCGATTAACAATCATAATAGGAGAAGATTTATGAAAGCTCTAAGCATTTTTTCAGCTTTATTTTTTATAAGTGCCCTGATGATGAGCAGTTCCGCCATGGCTCAGCAGTACAGCGGCCAGCAACAGGGCCAGCAATTCCAGAATCAGCAAGACACACAGGTCGATTTCAGCGCGCCCGACCTGGCCCAGATTCAGATGCGACTTGCCCAGGCCGGATTCTACCAGGGGAACATTGACGGAGTCTGGGGAGAAAATACTAAACAGGCACTCCGCCAGTATCAGCAGGCAGTCGGAATTCAGCCGACGGGCGACCTCAACCTGAGGACCCTCGCCTCCCTGACACCTTCCCAACAGCAGCAGTTTTATGGTCAGGCCCCAGCTTTTCAGCAGCAGCCGCGGAGCCAGCAGTATCAGCAGCCCCAGTTCCAGCCGCAGACCCAGTATCAGCCCCAATTCCAGCCGCAGACCCAGTATCAGCAACCCCAGTTCCAGCATCCCCAATTCCAGCAGCAGGGGCAACAGCAGGAGACCCAGGTGACCTTCAACTCGTCCGATCTGCGCAATATTCAACAGAGGCTCAGCCAGCTGGGATTTTATCATGGGAATATCGACGGAATCTGGGGAGAGAGCACCGCGCAGGCCGTCCGGCAGTACCAGCAGGCCAGAGGAATGCAGCCCACGGGCAATCTCAATCTGACCACCCTCGCTGCCCTGAGCCTGGTCCCGCAGCAGTTCTACGGTCAGGCCCCCGCTTTTCAGCAGCAGCCCCAGGGCCAGCAATTTCAACGACAACCCAAGGGCCAGTTTCAGCAGGGGCAGTAAACAAACCACCGGAATCAACCACCCAGAGATCTACCTCTTTCTTTCGGTCAGGCTTTCAGCCTGACTTTTTTTGTAGAGCCTTGCGCAGTCGAGGCCCCACGGTCTGATGCCCCGCTTTTCCTTTGACACCCCTTATGGATCAATCGTAATCTTTGCCTCGTCAACTACCGCTCTGACCCTGCCTGGAAAAGGAGGCTGACCCGTGGATACTCTTGAATCGATCAGAACCAGAAGAAGCGTTCGCAAGTTTTCCGATCGGCCGGTCGCCGAGGAAGAGCTCCAGGCGGTGCTGGAGGCGGCGCGGCTGGCTCCGTCGTGGGCGAACCTGCAGTGTTGGCGGTTCGTGGTGGTGCGGGATCCGTCCATGAAGGCAAAGATCAGCGAGCTGTCGTATCTGGAGGCATACTTCGCTCCCAAGGGATACAAGTCCAATCCTGCGCTGAAGGCCCTGGCCGAAGCTCCGGTGGTGATCGTCGCTTGTGCCGACCCTGCCGAGTCGGGAGATTTGCGGGGGCAGCAGTACTACCTGACCGATGTCGGCATCGCGGCGGAGAACCTCATGCTTGCCGCCCACGCCCTGGGGCTGGGGAGCGTGTTCGTGGGTGTCTTCGAGGAGGAAAAACTGCGTGACGTGCTCAACATCCCCCGCAACATCCGCATCGTCGGGCTCTTCCCCCTGGGTTACCCGCAGGCGGAATCGAAGGGGGGACCGCCGAGAAAGTCGCTCGACGAGATCGTTTTCCAGGAAAAATGGAAGGGGTAAAACGGCGGGCAGCTGAGGGCGGGGCGGGCATTATGGCGCAGGACGGAAACGCCCGGAAAGAAATGTCTGACAGCCGGAAGGGTAAGTCCCGGAAATGACAGGGGCCTTGCCTGTATTTATCAACTGACTGAAAAATAAGTGGAAATCGGCCGCGTATAGAGGTACACTTTACTTGCAGTACTGCAGAGGCAATCACCCATTGCAAAGGAGGTCGCCTATCGATGATATGGAAACACAATTTAATAGTTATCAGATGCACCGGCGATTTCGATTGCCGGTATAACCCGTGATCAGGGTACGAACGAATTCACCAAAGGCCCAGCCTACCAAGTAGGCGGGCCTTTCACTTTGTGCACTGGCCACCCGAACATGCCACCCGGCGACTTCTCCCTTAATCCCATCCTTTCAGGTCTGAAAACCGGGCTTGCCGCCTCCCCTCCGCCATTACCATAGAAATCTATCCCCAAGAAGGCCGCTCCGTCTGATGTGTTTTGCTCTTCGGGGCAGCCCGGCTCGGCATCGATATGCTCGGGCCGCCGCCGGAGGAGCCCGCCTCTGCCTGAAGGCAACGAGTAGTGCAAGCTGGCCACGGAAGAGCGTCTGCGAGGGTCAGAGGCCGCGGATGAAGGAGAGGAGATACAACGGATTCCCGACCGTGACTTTCTCCCCGGCGCGGAAGCCGTAAGGAGTCACCAGAACCTCGAGCTCGGCGGGGGAGAGGCGGATGGTGGCGGGGGGGCCGGGGTCGCTCTCCACCTTTTCAAACTCCACGACAACCAGCCGGCCGCCGGGGCGGATGATCCGGGCGGCCTCGCGCAGGGCGCCCTCCGCCACCCCGTCAGCCACCAGGTCGTGCAGCACGGTCGCCAGAAGGGCGACCTCGATGCCGGCGTCCGGCAGCGGCAGGCGGCCGCTCACGTCCGCCACTTCGGCCCGGATCTGGTTCAACCCCCGCTCCCGAGCCTGCTGGCGCAGGTTGGCAATCCCCTCCTCCCACAGGTCGAAGGCATGTATCGCCCCCGCCGGGCCGACGAGTTCGGCGGCGGCCAGGGCATAACTGCCCGCGCCGCAGGCGAGATCGGCCAGGATGGAAGCCTGCTGCAGACGCAGCTCGGCCAGGACCTTCTCGGGGTCGACGAGATCGAAACTGCTCTTGCCGGCGGCAATCGGATGTCCGGACATGCGAAACTCCTCTCTTCCGAAAGAATACTGAAATTCTATCAGATTGAAGTAAGCCCTGAAGGAAGAAAAAATGACCTCAGCCGCCGGATCAGGACTTGGCGAGAGCGAGCGTCTCGCGGCACTCCTCGCCGGGGCGAGGGGGAAAGGGGCAAAAGCCTGCTATAAAGTAGGAGAAAAGAAAACGCGGAAAGAGGCGTGGCGATGAAACAGAGGCCGGCTACTCGGCCGATCCATATAGAAGGCCGGAATGAGTACGAAGAAGAGATCCGGGCCGAGCAGGTCAAGCAGATCTACGCCCTCGCCCCCATCGGCCTCATAGCGACTTTCCTCAACGCGCTCATTGTCTTTTACATCCTGAAAGATATCGTGCCGATTTCAATCCTGGGGAGCTGGCTGGCAGTCATCCTGTCCGTCACTTTCCTGAGAACCGGTCTTGTCTGGCGCTTCCGGCGAACCGACTTCCACCACGCGGCGGCGCCCGCCTGGGGACGTCGCTTCAATGCCGGCCTGGTTCTCATCGGCCTGGCCTGGGGTGGACTGGGAGCCATTCCGTTCACAACCGTGCCGGTGCATTACCAGCTGTTCATCGCTTTTGTTCTCGGCGGCATGATGGCCGGGGCGGCGGCGACTTTTTCGATCCTCAAGGGGGGGTATCTCGCCTTCAGCCTCCCGACCCTCGCCCCGTTCGCCATCCATTTCTTTCTGATAGCCGACATGCTCCATTGCGCCATGGGCGGAATGTTCGTGTTGTTCGGCGTTCTTCTCTGGCGGCTGTCGGTACACACTTACCGGGTCCACCGGACTTCGTTTCTGCTCCGCTTTGAAAACCGGGGGATGATCGAACGGCTGCAGCAGGAGATGGAACATGGCGAGGAGCTGAACCGGCAGCTGCGCACCGAAGTTGAGGCCCGAAGGCGGGCCGAGGCGGAACTGCGGGCGCAACAGCGGGATCTCGAACGGACCGTCGGGGAGCGGACCAGGGACCTGCGCCTGGCCAACGAGCAGCTGCAGGGGGCCAAGGAAGCCGCGGAAGCGGCCAATCGGGCGAAGAGTGAGTTTCTCGCCAACATGAGCCATGAAATGCGCACTCCCCTGGCCGGCGCCATGGGAATGATAAACCTGATCCTGCATATGGAAATCGGCGAGCAGCCGAAGCAGCTTCTGGAGATGGCGAAGCGCTCCGCCGATTCCCTCCTGCGCCTCATCTCCGATCTGCTGGACTTCTCCAGCCTGGAAGCCGGGGTCATCACCTTCGAGAAAAAGTTCTTTTTTCTCTCCGAGGTCATCGCGACCGCCGTCGAGGTGGTGTCCCTCCAGGCCGCAGAAAAGGGGCTGCAGCTGTCCTGGAAAGTTGACGGGGCGGCCCCGGAGAAGCTGGCCGGGGATGCAGGGCGGCTGCGGCAGGTGCTGGTCAATCTGCTGGGCAATGCGGTCAAATTTACCCGGCAGGGGAAGGTCGAGGTGTCGGTATGCCCCTTTCACGACCCGCAGGGGGAGGAGGGGCAATTCCTGCTTTTCTCCATCCGCGACACCGGGGTCGGCATTCCCCCCGATCAGCTCGAGCGGATTTTCGGAAAGTTCACCCAGGTCGACTCCTCAAGGACGAGAAAATACGGCGGTGTCGGCCTCGGGCTGGCCCTGTCGAAACAGATCGTCGAGAGAACCGGAGGAAGAATCTGGGCCGAGAGCTGCATTGGGGAGGGAAGCGTCTTTTATTTCACCTATCCGCTGGCATAGGTCTCACGTTGAGATGTCAGATGCCGCCCGGCGTAGCGGTCGACCAGCGAGTAGAATCGGTGGAAATCGATCGGTTTCGTCAGGTAATCATCCATTCCGGCCGCCCGGCACAACTCCCTGTCCTGTACCCTGACGTGGGCGGTCATGGCGACGATGGCCACATGGCCGCCTTTGGCCATTTCTTTCTTCCGGATGATGCGGGTCGCCTCCAGACCGTCCATGTCCGGCATCTGGACGTCCATAAGGATCAGGTCGAAATCGCCGCTCTCCCAGGCCTCAATGGCCCGCTGCCCGTCTTCCACGACGCGGCAGGGGATCTCCTTGACGGAAAGCATCAGCGAAACCATCTGCCGTAGGGTCGGGTCATCTTCTGCGACGAGAACATTCATTGCTGCACGTTTTGTTCACGGTGGTCTTTCGTCGGCCGCAGGCTTGCTTGTCGCCAATGACAAAAGCTGCGCGTGGCGGATTGCTATTGAATTCCATTATCAACAATCGCGCAGGAAAAGAACAGCCCCCCTGCACCACGGGCGGAGCACCGGGGGGGCCGTGGGGCCGTGGGGGCGTGCGGGCGCTCAGGAAGAGTGGCGCGGACTCTCCTCCGCCACCTGCCGGTCCAAACGGTTGTCGAGTTCGCCGATGTAGGCGGCGAGGGAGTTCCCCGCCTGCTCGACCGCCGCGCGCAGGTCCCGGTCGAGCTGTTCCAGCCGCGCCAGCATCTCCGCCTGCCCCTGGCCGGCCTGCTCGCGGAGTTCCAGCACCCTGGCTTCGAGCAGGGTTCGCAGCTCGGTGAAACGCGAAGTTTCGGCCTTATCGGCCAGCTCGCGCTGCGCCTGCAGTTCGCGCGTATGCCGTCTGGCTTCAACGAGAACAGACGTCCGCAGGAAGACCACCGTCACCACGCACATCAGGGTGATCAGCCCGGTGAGGCCGAGCATGATCAAGCCGAGCGGCGCCTCGACCGTGGTGACCAGGAGCGACAAAGTCATCGGCGCGGTAAAGGCGGCCCAGTTGACTGCGGCGAAGATGGCGGTTGCGATCAAGACCAGCAAAAACAACACCACTCGAAGATTCATCCTTGACCCTCCTGGCAAGCTCGAAATGACGAATTTTCTTGATCTGCATTATACTCCAATCTTTGAACTTTTTGCCTCAGAGACGACTGGCCAGCAGCCAGGCGTAGATCCTGTCGGCTCCATAGGCGGAGGTCGCTGTACCGACATGATCGAGTCCCTCATCCAGGTAGACGCGGTCCTCCGAACCGGAGGTCCCGACCGGTTTCAGACGCAGGCGATCCATGAACTGCCGGCGGCCATATCGCGATGCCTGCCCCGAGGAAAACCAGACGGGTAGTCCCGGGTCTTCCACCGGCACGCGCGTCGGGTCCACCGGCCACAATGCCGCCCACGGCGGCCCCGCCAGGAGCGCCAGATCGAAGACTCCGTTGCCGCCGAAGCTGAAGCCGGTCAGATAGGTCCGCCGCGGGTCCCCGCCGCGGCCGGAGTGCACCTGTCTGATGATTTCCAGGACCGCGGCTGGCATGGAAACGCCAGAGATCCCCCCGGGCGGGGAGCTGCGGCGCCACCACAATGAATTCTCCGGTGGCGCGCGGGGAGCTGCCGGGTCGCAGGGGGCCGTGGCGGGTAATCCCCGTGTAAATATCGGTGGGCGGCCCCTCATCCAGCCCGTGGAGAAAGCAGAGAACGGGGCGTTTTGCCGGGACTTCTCCCGGCGGCAGGGAAAGCAGGTAGGGCAGAGCGCCACTTTCGACGAGTTGCAGTTCTCGTTTCATCTCTTCCCTCGGAATGGAGCCGTCCTGGAAATATAAGGTGAGGGCCCGGAAAATACCAGAGGCGGGGTGCCCGGCCATTATTGAAGTGGTGCGATCGCGCGCGTCTTCCCAATTTGACATATCCTTTCCATTCGCTATGTTGTCTGTTTCGTTTTTCTCCGGTTCTCTTTGTTATTGAATTCTTCCTTAGCAATCACCCTATATAAGACAAAACCATTCAAGTCAAACGCCGGTAGGCCTTCGTAAATTCCAAGCATTTTTATGTTTCCTCTGGTTAATTATGGGCCTCATTTATAATTAGTAAATATAAATAAAACCGGAAGGCCATTCCATCATATCAACCCGATTTTAATTAGTAAAATTCCGATTTTTATCCATTTCCACCGTGTTTGACTTTTATTTTGACGAATATATACTGACCAGCGAAAGGGTAGATTTAATAAATTTATTTATTAAATAATCCATAAAAATTAAAAATAATAAGTTAATTCAATTCAGACGTATAGGATGTTGGTTGCAAGTTTATGGCCATCGGTTCAGGTTCTATGTTCACACTATCATTCATCCAAAATTCAGCTATAGGAGCAGAAAAGGCGAAGCCGGAATCGACCCAGGGCGCCAACTTCCCCATGCTGCGAGCGAGCGCAGCATGCGGCTCCACAACAGCCCGGCCTGCCTTGCGGCAGGTGCGCATGGAGTCAAACAGGCGGGGCTTTAATGGCGGATATGGCGACGGAAGGTGCGGGCAGGTCCCCTACCACCGGTCGGCCGGAGGTGAACTTTCAGCAGACGAACGGGCTGGAACCAAGCAGAGATCTCGATTTACAACCCTCCTCCATGGGAAAGCCCGTCCTGATTTCTTCCATAGGAGTTGAGTTGCGATGAAGTACCTCGGGTGGAAGCATTTGCACGAAAGGAGAATGGCATGAAACGCATCGCGATTTTTACAGCATTGGTCTTCGCTTCCGGCCTCTTCCTGGCCGGCGATATTCTCGCCCAGCAGCGGGGCAATGTCGGACAGGCACCTGGACAGGCCGGCATGCAGGAGCGTTATCAGGAGCAGGCCCAGGGGACCGGGACCGTGCTGACCATCAGCCCGGCCCAGCTGCGCATGATTCAGCAGCGGCTGAATCAACTTGGCTATAACACCGGTCAGGTGAACGGCAACTGGGATCAGCAGACCGCCCAAGCGGTCCAGAACTACCAGAAGGCCGCCGGCCTCGAACCGACCGGCCATGTGAACACCAACTTCCTGCAGTCAATCGGGCTTGGTAACCTGCTGGCCGGCGGCGTCAGTGGTCAGCAACAGCAATTTTACGGCCAGGCTCCGCAGTTCGGCGGACAGCAGCAGGGCTATCAGGGGATCCCGCAGCAAGGCTTCCAAGGCCAGGGTCAGCAGGGTTTCCAGGGCCAGCAGGGCGGTTTCCAGGGACAGCAGGGTTATCAAGGACAGCAGGGACAGCAGGGGTACCAAGGACAGCAGGGACAGCAGGGTTATCAAGGACAGCAGGGACAGCAAGGCGGCAATCAGAACCAATAATTGCCCCTTTTCTGCAGGAATTCATGGAACCAACTTTCAACTAGGCAAATGCAAAATCCACCCGATTACATTCAGCCGGGATTTGTCCCGGCTTTTATTTTAAATTGGCCTCTGGTTTTTATCGGTGGCTGCTTGCGCGTTTCGAACATATGCTGGTCGCGCAGGTGGTTCCAGGAACTGCGCCTGCCGTAGTCCATGGTGTGGTAGTAGCGTTCGGCGCAGGCGGGCGATGCAGGCCGCGGCCGTGCCCTACAGCCCTTCCAGAAATTCCACCAGCGCATCCTCGGCGTCCTCTTTCTCCGGCGCGACCATGGTGATCCCCCACTGGGCAAGGACGGCTTCCTGCACCGGATTGCTCTTTGGCGAGAAGAGCCACGAGCGCGGCCGCACGCCGGTCGATTCGAAACGGCGCCAGGCCTTGGCCAGCTTGTAGAAGAGCAGGCGCAGATTGATGTCCGAGAGGCTGTAGCCGATGAACAGGACGGAGCGGGCCAGGGCGTCGGCGCGCAGCTTGATATCCAGCGGGCTTTCGAACTCCAGCCGTTCGAAAAAGCTGGTCTCGTTTACCGTCAGGGACGATTCGTCGTCGAAATCGCCGTGATACTTGACGATCTGGGTGACCCCTTCGCGCACCTTCACCAGGTCGCGGACGGTGACGATCTTGACGTAGGATCGTTGGTAATGGTCGAAGGCCTTCTCCAGCCAGCGGTCGTAGTTGGTGGTGTAGATGAGGGGAAAGTCGAGTTCGACGATCAGGCGGTGGGCGGGGGAGGTGGCCACGTCCCGGCCGGCATGCCAGGTCTCATCCATCCACTCGACCAGGGGGCGCAGGTTCCCCTGGCGCAGGCGGTAGAATTCGGCGAGCGCCAGATAATGGCCGAGGCCGATGAACTGGTCGGGAGGAAAGCCGAGGTCCTCCCCCATCTTCCGCATCAGGTCCTCCCAGGACGGCAGCCCCAGGTTCATCGATACTCCGGCGCCGACGAAGAGGATGATCTCGCGGCTGCGCACCGCTTGCCGCAGGCGGTTCACGTCGTCTCCTCCCGCATTCGTCTCACTAAACAGTTATCACATCCCGCTCCGCATTCCACTGCGACCGCTGCTGGCAGACCGGGCAGATCGGGGGCGCCACTGCCAACCGCCGGGGGATCGGCTTCGCATACCCTTTTGCCGCCGTTTTCAGTATAATGTGCGCGCCAGTTGAATGATCTTCCGTATCGCGCCCGGCCGCCCCGATTCTTTATGCCGCCAGTCCCCCAGCCCGACTCCTGAGGATTAATCATGGCCCTGCCCTGGAAAACGCTCGACCGATTCACCACCGAAGACGAGGGAATCCTCGAACTGCGCCAGCGCGGCGAGGGGGATTTCCTCATCACCCTCGGCCCCCAGGTGCTGATGAACAGTAAGGCGCAGCGCTCCGAAATCGCTCTCGGTAGACTCGGCTGCCGCGGGCTGCGGAGCCGGCCCAGCCCGCGGGTGCTGGTCGGCGGGCTGGGGATGGGGATCACCCTGCGGGCGGTGCTCGATACCCTGCCGGAAACCGCCCGGGTCATCGTCGCCGAGCTCAACCCCCGGATCCTCGAGTGGTGCCGCGGCCCGCTCGCCGAGCTGACCGGCGGGGCGGCCAGCGACCCGCGGGTCACGGTCGAGATCGCCGACGTTGCCGACCTGATCCGCCGCTCGGCCGGCGAAGGCTTCGACGCGATCATCCTCGACCTCTACCGCGGTCCGCACCCCCGGACCGATCGCCGCGACGACCCGATCTACGGCAGCCGCGCCATCGGGCGCACCCGGGCTGCGCTCAAGCCCGGCGGGATCTTTGCGGTGTGGGGGGAAAACCCGGACGCCGGCTTCGAAGAGCGTCTGGCCGCCGGCGGCTTCACGGTGCGCTGCGAGAGACCCGGCAGGGGCGGGTACCGCCATGCCGTCTGGGTGGCCGAGAAGAAGGGCGCCGGGAAACCGGATGTCGAGCTGCCGAGGTCACGGGGAACGGGGCCGCGAAACTGACTGGAAGGAAGGCTGCCGGCCGCCCCTAGTGGCCGCCGGGCGGCGGCCGGGTTTTGACCCGTTTCAGCAGGAGGGTGAAGCCGATGCAGGCCAGGGCGATGATCGCCAGGGTGCGGAAGCTGCCCATGAAGGCCAGCAGCCGGGACTGCCGCTGCAGCCCTTCGTAGATCAGTCCCAGTGCCTTCTGGTGAGCGGCGGCCGGGTTGCTGTGGAGCGACAGGTAATGCTGCAGTTCCTGCAGGCGCTGCTGGTAGTCGGGATTTTCCGGGGTGATGTGGGCGGCCAGGAATGACTGGTGGGCCTGCGTCTGGCGGGCGATGAAGGTCTGGAAGAGGGAGATGCCGAAGCTGCCGCCGATGTTGCGCATCAGGTTGAAAACGCCGCTGGCGTTGCCCATTTCGCTCTGCGGCAGGGTCCCCATGGCCACCGCCGACAGCGGCACGAAAACCATCGCCAGTCCCACGCCGGTGACGATGGAGGGCCAGGCGATCTCCCACATGGAGATCTCCAGGTTGAGTCCGCCGATCAGCCACATGGATACCGCGACCAGGAGAAATCCGCTGGCGATCAGCCGGCGGAAATCGATCACCCCGGTAAGATAGCCGACCACGGGCATTGTCATCAGGGCGCCGAGCCCGCGCGTCGCCACCGCCACCCCGCTTTGCAGGGCGGTGTAGCCCATCAGGGTCTGCAGGAACAGCGGGATCAGGGTGATGGCGCTGTAGAGGACCACCCCCACCAGGGTGATGAGCAGGGTGCCGGCGGCGAAGTTGCGGTCGCGAAAGACCCGCAGGTTGACGATGGGATCTTCCGCCATCAGTTCCCGGAAAATGAACAGGATCAGGGACAGCGCGCTGATGACCGCGAACCAGCGGATCCAGGCGGCGGAAAACCAGTCGTCCTGCTGCCCCTTGTCGAGGATGATCTGCAGCGTCCCCAGCGTCAGGGCCATGAGGCCGAAGCCGATGCTGTCGATGTGCCCCGTCCGGGCTCGGCGGATGTAGGGCGGATCCTCGATGAAGGTCTGGATCATGAGGACCGCCAGCACCCCCACCGGGATGTTGATGTAGAACGCCCAGCGCCACGAATAGTTGTCGGTGAGCCAGCCGCCCAGGGTCGGCCCGACGATGGGGGCGACCACCACCCCCAGGCCGAAGGCGGCCATAGCCATGCCGCGCTTTTCGGGGGGGAAGCTCTCCAGGAGGATGGCCTGGGAGAGGGGCTGCAGGGCGCCGCCGCCGGCCCCCTGGATGATCCGGGCGACGACCAGCATGCCGAGCGAGACGGCCGCGCCGCTGAGGAAAGAGGCCAGGGTGAAGAGGGCGATGCAGGCGATGAGGAAGCGCTTGCGGCCGAAGTAGTTGGCAAGCCAGCCGCTGGCCGGCAGGATGATGGCGTTGGCGACCAGGTAGCTGGTGAGCACCCAGGAGGCCTCGTCGGTGCTCGCCGAGAGGCTGCCGGCGATGTGCGGCAGCGCCACCGAGGCGATGGTGGTGTCGAGGACCTCCATGAAGGTGGGGAGCATCACCGCGGCGGTGATCAGCCAGGGGTTGAAGCTCGGGGTCCAGTCCTTTGCTTCCGTGCCGGCGGCCGCCGGTTCCGTTTCGTTCATGATTCTCACCGCCGGCTTGGCCGGCCTGACGATGGCAGCTCCGCGGCGTCTCACCACATTGCTTCCGGTCTTCGGCCCCCCTTGAGACCGTCTCCTACAACCCTATTGTAGCAGCGCGGCAAGGCAAGCCTCCGCCCCCATCGCCGCGGAGATTTCAGGCATCGCGGAGAAGGCAGGGGCGGGGACCCGGATCTTTTCTTGACGCCAATGGGATCCACAGGGAGAATGGGGCTGCCCCTGCATCACGGCAGGCCGTCATGGCCCAAAACGGCCGCGGAAAAACCGGGAAGTTGAGCTGCCCGGGCAATGGAGAGAGGGCTTTGATGATGGAATTCGACCTGGAAGGACGCGAGTTCGTCGAACTGAACAAACTGCTGAAGCTGACCGGACTCTGTCCCAGCGGCGGTTCCGCCAAAATGGCGATCGCCGAAGGGCGCGTCAGCGTCGACGGCCTCGTGGAACTGCGCAAGCGCTGCAAGATCCGCCCCGGCCAGGTCGTTGAATTCGAGGGGCAGCGGACCATTGTCGGTGGACAGTGACAACAATTGCACCTGCCCCGGCGCTCGTTCTTTTCAGCGGGTATTCGCCCCGGCGGCCCCGCTTTTCCCGAACCAGGAATCTCCATGGCGGCACTGAAACGACGCACCGGCCGTGACTTCCCCTGCTCCGGGGACGTCTGGCCCACCATCGAGAGTTGGGCCGCGCAAGCCGGCTTCGTCGAGCGGGAGAAAACGGCGAACGGGCGGCTCTATCGCAAGGCGGGACGACTCCTCATGGCGCCGGCGTTCCTGGAGGTCCGGGCCGAGGGTGGCAGAGTCACCCTGGAGGCCTGGATAAAAGCCGACCCCCTGCTGATCCTGAGCATTCTCTCCGGGCAGAAACCGGAAATGGCCATCGACTCCGGGGGGATAACCGCCGCGGTCCCCCGCAAGAGGGCGCGCGAGGCAGTCAATCAACTCCTCAAGCGGCTGAGCCAGCAACCGATCACCTGATCCTTTTCTCCTCGGATATTCGCCCATCGCCTGCGTAAAGTTCGCCATACTCTACCCTCTTCGGCCCCGCGGAACCAGATGCCGGAGGGGAAGGACAAGGGTGTAAGATCGCGATTTGCTGGATTAAGGTTTTGATTGAGCATAAGTTGCCGGCAGCGCTGCTGTGGTCGGCGGCGGGAGGATTCCGGGATATCGCGTTCCGGTTGGCATGGGAAGAAGTAAAAGGGGGGCCGGTTTGAAGAGGAAAATTTATCTGCTGGATGGGTCCGGCTACATCTACCGGGCCTATTTCGGCGTCCGCGAGCTCGCCACTTCGGGCGGTCTGCGGACGAATGCGATCTACGGCTTCACCACCATGCTGCTGCGGCTCCTTCGGGAGGAGCGGCCGGAGCAGCTGGCGGTGATTTTCGATCCGCCCCGCGGCGAGACGTTCCGCTCGCGGCTCTATCCGGAGTACAAGGCCCACCGGGCGGCGATGCCGGACGACCTCGTGGCCCAGGTCCCCTACATCAGGCAGATGGTCCGGGCACTGAACATCCCGGCCCTGGAAATCCCCGGCTACGAAGCCGACGACGTGATCGCCACGGTCGCCCGCCGACAGGCCGACGAGGGGATGGAGGTCACCGTGGTCACCGGCGACAAGGACCTGATGCAGATCGTCGGCGAGCGGATCAGCCTGCTCGACACCATGAAGGAAAAGCGCTGCGGTCCGCCGGAGGTCCTCCAGCGCTTCGGGGTGCCCCCCGAGCGCGTGACGGACATCCTCGGCCTGGCCGGCGATGCCTCCGACAACATCCCCGGCGTCCCCGGGATCGGCGAGAAGACCGCCGCCGAGCTGGTGCAGCGCTTCGGCAGCCTCGAGGATGTCCTCAAATGGGGGCACCTGGTCAACGGCCGCAAGCGGCGGGAGGCGCTGCGGACCTACGCCGATCAGGCCCGCCTGTCGAAGGTGCTGGCCACCGTCCGCGACGACGTCCCCCTGGAGATCGCCTTCGATGACCTGACACCGGGGCCGCCGGACCACGCGGCACTGCTCCCCCTCCTGCGGGAGCTGGAGTTCGACGCCCTGATCCTGCAGTTCACGCCGCCGCAACCGGGGGTGGTGGAGATCTACTGCGACGGGTCGGGAGACATCAACCGGGGCCCCGGCGGCTACGGGGCGGTCCTTCGCTATGGCGCGGTGGAAAAGGAGCTGTCCGGCTTCGAGACAAGCAGCACCAGCCAGCGCATGGAGCTGCTGGCGGCGATTCATGCCCTCGAATCGCTGACCAAGCCATGCCGGGCGCATGTGGTGAGCGACTCGCTCTATCTGATCAAGGGGATGACCGAGTGGCTGGAGGGGTGGATCCGGCAGGGTAAGCTGGAGGCCGAAGGGGCGCTGGCGAACCAGGATCTCTGGTGTCGGCTGCTCGCCCTCTCCCGGCAGCAGACCGTCACCTGGGAATGGGTGCGCGGCCATAACGGCCACCCCTTCAACGGCCGGGCCGACGAACTGGCCGGCAAGGCCTTGCAGCAGGGGCGGGCGGCCGTTGCCCCGCCGCTTCCCGCCGCCGTTCCCGAGGCGCCGCCGGTTGCCGCGTCGCCCCCTCCGGCGCCGGCCCGGACCGCGCCGCCGGCGGAAGTGCCCCCGATTCCCCTCGAGTGCGAAGAGGACGGGCAGTTCCGCTTCAGCTGACCCGATCCCCCCGGCCGACCAATAGGGGCTGTGAACCCGAGAGGATTCAGCAGCGGATGCCTCTTTGCTGTTCCGCTACCGCGAAAACCCCCTCGGCATTGACAATGGACGCCAGGATGTTTATTTTTCAGGTTTGTTGACGACAAATTCAATTCTCTCCCGGAGGTAGCAGACCCATGACCGTGAGCAAACGTAAATTCAAGGCCGAGGTGAACAAAATTCTCGACCTGATGATTCATTCCCTGTACTCCCACAAGGAAATCTTTCTGCGCGAACTGATCTCCAATGCCTCGGACGCCATCGACAAGGCCCGCTACGCCGCGCTGACCGACCCGTCGCTGAACAGTGAAAGCGGGGAGTTGAAGATCGAGCTGATCCCGGACAAGGAAGCCGGAACGCTGACGGTGCGCGACAACGGCATCGGCATGACGCGCGACGAGGCGGCCGAGGCTCTCGGCACCATCGCCCATTCGGGAACCAAGGAGTTCATGAAGCTTCTCGAAAGCCGGGAGGTGAAGGACAATCCCGAGCTGATCGGCCAGTTCGGGGTCGGCTTCTATTCGGCCTTCATGGTGGCCGACGAGGTGAGCGTGATCACCCGCAAGGCCGGCGCGGCCGCCAACGAAGCGGTAGTCTGGCAGTCGGACGCCGACGGCACCTACACCCTTGAGGACACGGAGAAGCCCGGGCGCGGCACCGACGTCATTCTCAAGCTCAAGGAGGATGCTCGGCAGTACCTCGAAGAGTGGGAACTGCGCAAGATCGTCAAGCAGTACTCGGACTTTATCGAGTACCCGGTGGTGATGGAGGTCACCCGCTCGAAGCCCGATCCGGAAGACAAGGAGAAGACGGTCTCCGAGACGAGCGAGGAGACGCTGAACTCGCGCAAGGCGATCTGGCTCAAGGACAAATCGGAGATCAGCACCGAAGAGTACAACGAGTTCTACAAACACATCTCCCACGATTTCACCGACCCCGCCCGGGTGATCCATTACCGGGCCGAGGGGACGACCGAATTCTCGGCCCTGCTGTATCTGCCGGAGAAGCGCCCCTTCGACATCTTCTACCAGGACTACAAGATCGGCCCAACGCTGTACGTGCGCCGGGTGCAGATTATGGACCACTGCGAGGCGATGCTCCCCGCTTACCTGCGTTTCGTCAAAGGGGTGGTGGAATCCTCGGATCTGCCGCTCAACGTCAGCCGTGAGATCCTGCAGGACAACCGGACCGTCTCGGTGATCAAAAAGAGCATCACCAAAAAGATTCTCGACACCCTGGCCGAGATGAAGCGGGACGACCTTGAGGCCTACGGCACGTTCTATGAGCAGTTCGGCCGCATTCTCAAAGAGGGGATTCACCACGACTTCGAGCGCCGGGAGACGATCGCCGATCTGCTCCTCTTCGAGTCGACGAAAACCGATCCGGGCAAGAAGATCACCCTCGCCGAGTACGTCGAACGCATGCAGGCCGAGCAAAAGGAGATCTACTACATCACCGGCACGGACCGCAGCAGCGCCGAATCGTCGCCGTACCTGGAGGTCTTCAAGGAGAAGGGGATCGAAGTCCTGATCATGACCGACGACTTCGACGACATCATCATCACCGGCCTCGGCAGCTACAAGGAGAAGGAGTTCCAGTCGGCGATCAAGGGCGATCTCGATCTGGGCGAGGGGAACAAGGAAGAGAAGAAGAAAGAGTTCGGCGATCTTCTGGAGCTGATGCAGGAAGAGCTCAAGGGGCTGGTGGGCGAGGTGCGCATTTCCGGCCGCCTGAAGGATTCGGCCGTCTGCCTGGTGGCCGGGGAGCACGATCTCGACCCGAAGATGGTGAAGATGTTCCAGGCGATGGGGCAGGACGTTCCCAAGGGGCAGCGCATCCTGGAGGTGAACCCGAATCACGCCCTGATCGCCCGAATGAAGGAGCTCTTCGCCGCCGACCGCAGCAGCGGCCAGCTCAAGGAGTACATCGGCCTGCTCTACGACCAGGCCCTGCTCCTCGAGGGAGACCGGCCGCGCGACCCGGTGGCCTTCGCCCAGGCGTTGTCGAAGCTCATGGCCGAGGGCGCGGCGGCGAAAGCATAATACCGGCTGAAAAAGAGAAAGAAGAAGGGGCACTTCCCGATTCGGGAAGTGCCCCTCTCTTTTTTCAGCCCTGGCACTCAGTACGGATGAATGCCGACCGGGCCGGGTAGCACCCCCAAGTTGACATCCCCCCGGCCGCATCTAAAGTAGCCGCAGGGACTCCTTTCGTCGGGGGAGCGGATGCTTCTGATCATTCTTCTCGGCGGCCTGCTGCTGGCGCTGGTCGGCCCATTGCTGCACCGTCTCCGCGAGGGGCTGGTCCTGTGGGTCTTCAGCCTATTCACGGCGGCGACTTTCGCCTGGCTGGTCTGGGTGACGGGGGATGTGGCGTCCGGCCATATCCTGACCGCCTCCATTCCCTGGGTGCCGGCGCTCGGAGTGAGACTCGCCTTTTTTCTCGACGGGCTCTCCCTGCTCTTCGCCCTGCTGACCACCGGCATCGGGGTTCTTGTTCTCCTCTATTCCTCCGCCTACCTGCACGGGAACCGCTACCGCGACCGTTTCTTCGGCTACATATTTCTCTTCATGATCTCCATGCTGGGGATCCTCTTCGCAGCGGACCTGATCAGCCTGGTCGTCTTCTGGGAGATGACGACATTCGCCTCCTACCTGCTTATCGGCTTCGAGCACGAGCACGAGACGTCCCGCCGCTGGGCGCTGCAGGCGCTGCTGGTGACCGGGGCCGGGGGGCTGGCGCTGCTGGCGGGGGTGCTTCTCCTCGGCGGGGTCGCCGGCACCCGCGATCTTATGGAACTGCTGGCCCACGGCGCGGCGGTGCGCAGCCATCCCTTGTACGTCCCGACGCTGCTGCTGGTGCTTCTTGGCGCTTTTACCAAATCCGCTCACTTCCCCTTTCACTTCTGGCTCCCCTCCGCCATGATCGCGCCGACGCCGGTGAGCGCCTATCTCCATTCGGCGGCGATGGTCCAGGCCGGGGTCTACCTGCTCGCCCGTCTCCTGCCGGTGCTCGGCGGCACCGATGTCTGGCTCTGGGCCGTCGGCCTGGGGGGCGGGGTGACGATGCTGGCCGGTGCCTTCCTGAGCGTCTGCCAGCAGGAATTGAAATACCTGCTCGCCTATGCGACGATCACCGCCCTCGGCCTCATGACCCTGATGCTCGGGCTCGGGACCGCAACCGCGGTGAAGGCGATGGTCGTCTTCCTGCTCGTGCATTCGCTATACAAGTCCGCGCTTTTCATGGTCGCCGGCGCCGTCGGAAAGGGGGCCGGCACCCGGGAAATCCCCCGCCTGGGCGGCCTCTGGCGTTTCATGCCCGGGACCGCCATCACCGGGGTGCTGGCGGCGCTCGCCATGGCCGGGCTGCCGCCGGTTCTGGGGTACATGGCCAAGTCCCTTCTTTACCGCGCCGAATTTCATGCCGAGGCCGCCCCCCCCTGGCTGCCGGCCGTCGGCGCGCTGGGAAACGGACTGCTGGTCACGGCGGCGGCGGTCTTCGCGATCGGGGTCTTCTTCGGCCGGCGCAAAACGGAAGATAGGCCGAAGCGGGTCTCTTTTTTTCTGGTGGGGGCGCCGTTTCCCCTGGCGGTCGCCGGGGTGGTCCTCGGCCTCTTCCCCGATCTCGTCGATACCCCCCTGCTCACCCCGGCGGCGGCGGCCGTCCACGCTCTGGAGAAACCGATCGAGCTCAAGCTGTGGCACGGGGTCAATCCGGTATTCCTGGTCGGCGCCGGCAGCATCCTCTTCGGCCTGGCCGCCTATGCCGTCCGGGAGACGGTTCCCTGGCAGCGCCTCGGCCGGTTTCCCGCCTGGGGGCCGGAGCGCCTGTTCCACCTCGGCCTGAATCTCACCGAGCGTCTTGCCGCATTTTTCGCCCGGCATACGCAGGCGGCGCGGCTTCGATCGCATCTGGCCGTCGCCATCGCGGCGGCGGCGGTCCTGGCCGGCCTGGGGCTGGCGGTGGCCACGGGCGTTGAATTCCTCGGGGGGGAAATAAACGCCTACCAGGTCATCCCCCCCACTTTGGCGCTGGCGGGGGCGGCGCTGGCGGCGGCGGCCGGCTCGATGCTGACCGCGGTACTGGCGCTGGGGACGGTCGGCTACGCCATCGCCTTCATCTATCTTCTTTACGGTGCTCCCGACCTGGCAATGACGCAGTTCGGCGTGGAAACCCTGTCGGTGATCCTCTTCGTTCTCGTCCTCTCCCGCATGCCGCCGGCCAAACGGCTGTCGAGCCGCCTCTGCCGCGTCCGGGATGCCGGCCTGTCGGCGGCCTTCGGGGTGGTGATCGGCTGGCTGCTGCTGGCGGCCACGGCCGCGCCGCCGCCTGCCCGGATCAGCCCCTTCTTCCTCGAGAAGAGCCTGCCCGCAGCCCACGGGCGCAACGTGGTCAACACTATTCTGGTCGATTTCCGCAGCCTGGACACCCTGGGGGAGATCACCGTGCTGGCCGCCGCGGCGATCGGGATTTTCGCCGTGCTCCGGCCGCGGCGGAGAGGGGAGGGGTGATGCGGCCATCGCTCTTGCTGGTGACGGCGACGCGGCTTCTGCTGCCCCTTCTCCTGCTCTTCTCCCTCCTGCTGCTCTTTCGCGGGCACGACGCGCCGGGGGGCGGCTTCGTCGGGGGGGTGGTGGCGGCCGCCGCCCTGTCCCTGCACGCCCTGGCCTTCGGTGCCGGCCAGACGCGGCAGCTCTTCCGGGTGCCGCCGGTCGACATCGTGGCCATGGGATTGCTGGTCGCGCTGGGCAGTTCCCTGGCCGCGCCGGCCGCCGGGCGTCCCTGGTTTGCCGGGATGTGGAGCGGCCTGAAGGTGCCGGGAGTGGGGGAGCTGGGCACTCCCCTGCTCTTCGATATCGGCATCTACCTGGTGGTGGTCGGGGGGGTGCTGTTGATGTTCTTCCCCCTCATGGAGGAATGACCGTTCGGCCGAGGAAAAACGCCCATCTGCGGCGTTGCCCTCGTCCTTCGGCAACGACGTACCTGAAGGTACGCCTTTTGCCTCAAGATTTCGGCGCCTTGCATCTGGACATTTTTGCCCAGCCGGAAACTGAGGCGCTCATCGCCCTGGCGAGGGAAATGAAGATGGAAACCGTCTTGGCCGCCACCGTCGGCACGCTCTTCGCCTGTGGCTTCTACCTGCTGCTGCGGCGCAGCCTGGTGCGGGTCGTCCTCGGCCTGGCCGTGCTCAGCCAGGGGGTAAACCTCCTCCTCTTCACGGCCGGGCGCCCGGTGGCGGGCCGTCCTCCTCTGGTCCCGCCCGGGAACGTGGTGCCGCCGGCGCCGGTTTCCGACCCTTTGCCGCAGGCCCTGATCCTCACCGCCATCGTCATCGGCTTCGCCCTGCAGGCCTTCGCCCTGGTCCTGCTGCGGCGCACGGGGGAAGCGACCGGGACCGACGACGTGGACCGCCTGCCGGCGTCGGATTCCGCATCCGGCCCGGAGGAGGCGGGACGATGAGTCCGCTCGTGCCGCCCCTGGCGGTGCCGCTGGCGACGGCTGCGGCCTGCCTGCTGGCCTGGCGACGGCCGCTCCTGCAGCGCCGGCTCAGCCTGGCCGGGGCCGCCGCCCTCGCCGGCTCTGGGGGGTGGTTGCTGGTCCGGGTCTGCGGCAGCGGCATCGTCACCCTGCAGGTCGCCGGCTGGCCGGCTCCCTTCGGCATCACCCTGGTCGCCGACCGGTTCAGCGCTCTGCTTGTCGCCCTGACCGGGGTGACCGCTCTGGCGGTGGTGGCCCAGGCCCTGGTCGATATGGAAGAGGAGCAGGAGGGGATCGCCTTCCACCCGCTCCTGCACGTGCTGCTCCTCGGGACCAGCGGCGTCTTCGTGACCGGCGACGTCTTCAACCTCTACGTCTGGTTCGAAGTGACCCTGATCGCCTCCTTCGCGCTGCTGGCGGCCGGCGGCCGCCCGGCGCAGCTGACGGGGACGGTCAAGTACCTGGCCCTGAACCTTCTCGCCTCCACCCTGCTGCTGGCGGCGGTCGGTCTGCTCTATGCGGCGGCCGGGACGCTCAATCTGGCGCACCTGGCGCTCGTCCGCGATTCCGTGCCCCTGCTGCTGCCCGCCGGCCTCTTTCTCGCCGCGTTCGGCATCAAGGCGGCGCTTTTCCCCTTTTTCCCGTGGCTGCCGGCCGCCTATCCGATGCCGGCGCCGGCCGTTTCCGCCCTCTTCGCCGCCCTGCTGGCGAAGGTTGGCATCTATGCCCTGGTGCGCTTGTTCACCCTCATCTTCCTGCCGGTCGCGGCGGAATGGCAGTCGGTGCTGCTGATCGTGGCCGGGCTGACGATGCTGGCCGGAGGACTCGGGGCGGTGGGGCAGGGGGAGTTGCGGCACCTGCTCTCCTTTCTGGTCATCGGCCACACCGGGGTGCTCCTCGTCGGCCTGGGACTCTTCACCCGGGGTGCCCTGGCCGGCACGATCTTTTTGACGGTCCACGTCATTCTGGTCAACGCCGCGCTCTTCCTGGTGGCCGGTATCATCCACCGGGAATCCGGCTCCTGCGTGCTGCGCGACCTGGGCGGGCTTTTCCTGCGCTCCCCGCGCACCACCATCCTTTTCCTGCTGCCGGCGCTTTCGCAGGCCGAGATTCCCCCCTTCCCCGGTTTCTGGGGGAAGATGATGCTGCTGCAAGCCGGTCTGGAGGAGCGTCATTTCGGGCTGATGGGGGTGCTGCTGTTGTTCAACCTGTTCACCCTCTATGCCCTGATCCGGGTCTGGGAGGAGGCCTTCTGGAAACGGGCGCCGGCGGCAAGTGCCGGCGGCAAAGCGCTCCCGGTCGATACGCCGATCCGCAGCCGTCTGCTCTTTTTCTCCCCCACCGCCGCTCTCGCCCTCCTCATCCTGCTGCTGGGGCTGGGTGCGCAGCCGCTGGCGGATTTCTCGCAGCAGGCGGCGGGGCAGCTGCGCGATTCCGGCGCCTACGTGCAGGCGGTCCTGGAGGCGAGCCGATGAAATTATTCCTCCTGCACCTGCTCCTGATCGCCGCCTGGGTCGCCCTGACCGGCGGCTATCGCCCGGCGGATTTCGGGATCGGCCTGATTCTGGGGCTGTTCGTCATCTGGCTGCTGTACCGGGGGGCGGAGGCGTCCCACTATCTCGAGCGGCTCGCGGGCATTCCCGGTTTTTTTCTCTTTTTCCTCTGGGAGCTGATCAAGGCGAACCTGCGGGTGGCCCGGGAGGCGCTGACCCCGGGCTCGAGCCTGCGGCCGGCGATTGTGGGGGTGCCTCTCGACGTGCGCTCGGATCTGGAGATTACCGTGCTGGCGCTGCTGATCACCATCACCCCCGGCACCCTCAGTCTCGACCTCTCGGCGGACCGGCGGATCCTGTTCGTGCATGCCATGTACATGGACGATCCGGAGGAGTTCCGACGCTTCATCAAGGGGGGGCTGGAGCGGCGGGTCAGGCAGGTGTTCCGATGAATCCCTGGATCCTGCAGGTTGTCCTTCCGCTTCTCGGGCTCGCCGCCTGGCTGGCTTTTTTGCGGCTGCTGCGCGGTCCCACGCTCCCCGACCGGGTCATCGCCCTCGATTTTCTCGCCCTCATGGTAATCGCCGGCGTCGCCGCCTTCGCCATCGCTGCCGGCGAGGAGTCGTATCTTTACGTGGCGGTGGTCCTGGCGCTCATCACCTTCATCGGCACGGTTGCTTTTGCCTATTTCGTGCAGCGGGAGAGGTCCGAATGAGAGCTGCCTTCGTTTATTTTTTTCTCGCCGTGGGGACCTTCTTTTCCGTCATGGGCGGAATCGGTCTTATGCGGTTTCCCGACTTCTACACCCGGCTCTCGGCCACCTCGAAGGCTTCCACCCTGGGGGCCGGCTCCCTCCTGGTGGCGGCCGCCATCCACTTTGGCGGCGCAGCCGTCATCGGGGTGGTGGTGGCGACCGTTTTCTTTCTCCTGCTGACCATGCCCGTCGCCGCCCACATCATCGCCCGCGCCGCCTATATCAAAAACGTGCCCCTGTGGGAGGGGACCGTCTGCGACGAGCGCGAGGAGCAATTGAAAGGGGAAGAGATGAAAAGCGGCGAGAAGCGATGATCAACAATGAAGAGCTGCGCGAGCATATCGCACGAGTTGGCAAGGTGTTCTATGAGCGGCAGCCGAAATCTGAAGCATAATCCTGCACATTGAAATTCCGGCGCATCCTCTTCTGTTAACCTCCGTCCGGCGTCCCCCTGGGGGTATACGTGTTATGTTATTTTGCGTGAGCGAAGGGCGCCCCAGGGAGAGACCGCGCGCCCCGGCGCTTCGAGGATTTCGCGCGGGAGACGGCGCGGATGTGGGCGTGACAGCGAGCGGAGGTCTCGAAGGAGGACACCATGAAGAACCGAGGATACCCCCGCTTCCGAAGTGCAGGGCTGCTGCTCTCCGCCATCTTGTTCATGGCTGCCGCGGCGGCTCTGTCTGCAGCGGCGCAGTCACGTCCTTCACAGGTCAAGGTTGAGCCGCAACTGGTGGAGCAAGGCAGGTATCTGGTCAAGATCGCGGGTTGCAATGACTGTCATACGCCGGGGTATGCCGAATCCGGAGGGCAAGTTCCGGAAACACAGTGGATCGTTGGCGACAAGCTGGGCTGGCGGGGTCCCTGGGGCACGACTTATCCGTCTAATCTACGGTTGTTTTTTCAAAATACTTCAGAAGATGAATGGGTGCAGTTCGCCAGCAACACGCGAACCCGCCCGCCAATGCCCTGGTTTGCGCTCCGCGATATGAGCGAACGGGATCTGCGGGCGATCTTTCAGTTTGCAAGAACCCTGGGCCCGGCCGGCCAAGCCGCGCCGGCCTATCTACCCGCGGAAAAAGTTCCACCCCCGCCGTACGTACAATTTCCGATGCCAGCACCATGAAATCGTCCGCCGCCGCCTCTGGATGCCGCTGGGGGGCGCCCGATATCAGGGTGACGGCGCTTTGCTCAAAGCATAATCCGCCGCATTGAAATTCCGGCGCATCCACCTCTGCTAACCTCTGCCCGGCGGCCGCATATCAAAAGCATTGCACACCCGCCGCGCATCGGCTATCCTGCCCGCCTTCCCCCTGACAGGCACGCCCCTGCTGCGAACGATCATGACCGCTCCCCCGACCACCAGCCTCCCCTGGAAGCCCGGCACGACGCCGCTGATGCTGGCGCCGATGCAGGGGGTGACCAACCGCGCCGTGCGTGCCTACTTCATCGACGCGGTCCGCCCCGACGTCGTTTTCACCGAGTTCGTGCGCGTCGCCGGCCGCCCCCGCAAGCGCGTCGCCCGCAGCGACCTGCGCGAGATCGCCGCCGGCGACGAGGTGCCGCTGGTGGTGCAGCTGATCGGCAACAGCCGCACGGCGCTGGTCGAAGCGGCCCAGGTTGCCGCTGCTGCCGGCGCCCGCCATCTCAACCTCAATCTCGGCTGCCCCTACGGTCGCATGACCACCGGCCTGACCGGCGGGGCGCTGCTGCAGCATCCCGCCCTGCTTGCCGAACTGATCCCGGCGCTGCGCGATGCCTGCCCGGGCAGCTTCTCGCTCAAGCTGCGCGCCGGCTACGACAACCACGACGACGCCCTCGCCCTGCTCCCCCTCTGCGAAGCGGCCGGGGTCGATTTTCTCATCCTCCATCCGCGCACCGTGCTGCAGGAGTACCGTGGCCAGGCCGACCACGCCGTCACCGCCGCCATGGTGCGCGCGACCCGGCTGCCGGTGATCGCCAACGGCGACCTGCGCAGCGCCGCGCAGGGAAGACAACTGCTCGAGGAGTCCGGCGCCGCCGGGCTGATGCTCGGCCGCGGCGCCCTGGCCGACCCGCTCCTGTTCGCGCGCCTGCGCGGCGCCGCCCCGGAGGCGGCGAGCCGGGCAGAGCGTCTGACGCAGCTGCGCGGCGCCATCGAGGCTATCCTGGCCCGCTATCATGACCTCTTCTGCGGCGAGGTCCAGGTGCTCTCCAAGCTGAAAGGGGTGCTGGTGACGATGGACGACCCGCTCTTTCATGCCGAACTGCTGCCGCTGCGCCGGGCTAAGACACTTCCCGCCTTCCGCAAGCTCCTTGCCGAGATCGGCTGATTCTCCAGCGGCAAACCGAGAATCCTTTTCACCACCCGTTCGCTCCGCTCACTAGAGCCACAGGGAAAACGGAGAAAAGACTCTTTCCCTTGAATTTCAGTGTGTCCTCCGTGCGCTGTGGTGAAATCCCCTGATTTGAGTAGGGGCTGATCAACTGCGCCGCTTCTTGCTTTTGGCGACGGGTGGCTGGGCCGCCGGTTTAAACTCCGGTTCATAGCCGACAATGAAGCTGGTCGTGGCGTTGTTCCGCAGGCTCAGGAAGTGCGCATTATTATGATCGAAAGGGCAGATGGGCAGACGGCATGGCGCAAAGCCGAACCTCTTGTAGTAGCCGGGTTGGCCCAGGACAAACAGGGTCTGGCTTTTGATCGCCTCCTGTCGCAAGGCAAATTTGAGCAGCTCCGAGCCCACCCCCTGCTTTTGAAATTCGGGTGAGACGGCCATCGGCGCCAGGTGCAGCCCGCAGACCTCTTTGCCGTGGTAGGCAGGGGAAAAGGCGATGTAGGCGATAGCCTTGTTGGTGTGAAGGCAAACCCATTCGTGCAGGGGTTTGTCGTTTTCGTGGAATTTCCGAACCAGCTCGGCTTCGTAGTCACTGCCGCGGAAGGCGCGGCGCAACAGGGCGTAGACCTTGGCGCGGGTTTCTTCCGTGACCTTCTGTATTTTCATCCGAATCCCCCGTTCTTCTGTGATCGCCCACGGAGTCAGATCAGCGCCGGCCGCCCCGTTTTTCCCAGCAGCCTGACAAAATGTTCCGGAACCTCGGCCTCGAAAGTCATCCGCCGGCCGTCAAGCGGGTGCGGAAAGGAGATCGACCGTGCGTGCAGCGCCAGGCGCGGATGGCTGGTCTTTTCTCCCCCGTACTTCCGGTCCCCCACTACCGGGTGGCCGATCCCGGCGAAATGGACCCGGATCTGGTTCTTCCGGCCGGTCAGCAGATCGATTTCCACCAGGCTGAATCCCTTCGCTTCCCTGAGCACCCTGTAGGCGGTATGAGAGAGCTTCCCCTGTTGCGGGTCGGTGGTGGAATAGACATTATGGGCGCTGTTTTCCGCCAGGTAGGTGCTGATCGTCCCTTCCTTCCGGGCCAGGTGCCCATGCACGATGGCCAGATACTTCTTCTCCGTGACATCCCACTGTCCCTGCAGGATCGCTTTCGCCGCTTCGGTTTTGGCGAACAGGAGGACGCCGGAGGTGTCCCGGTCGAGGCGATGGACGATGAACACCCGGTTTCGCGACTTCGGATTGCCCCTGCGGACGTAATCGGTGGTCAGGCAATAGGCGGTCCGGGTCTTGTCCCGCTCCGTCCCCATGGTGAGCAGTCCGGAGGGTTTATCCACGACGAGAATATCCCGGTCCTCGTAGAGGAACTTCAGGCCGCCCGGCCGGTGCCGGCCGAAGGAGGGGTTGGGTGTAGTCATGCGCTGAACTTTCCCGGTGGTGGAGCGGGGTGGGTGAAGGTGCCGGTGCGAGGATACCTGGAAAGCGGGAAGGAAGCCAAGTGGTAAAGGGACGGCGATAAAAACAGTTCTCCAGCCCCCAGGCGTGGTATGGTGTGCCATTCATTTTGTGCGGGCACACATCATCTTACGAGGTAACGCCATGAGCAAGGGCAAGGACACCAAGAAAGAGGACAAGAAGCCGGCGGCCAAAACCATGAAGGAAAAAAAGGCCGAAAAAAAGATCAAAAAGGATGAAAAGAAGAGATAAATTCAAGCGGCCTGAAATCGGTTTGATTTCAGGCCGCGTTCACGGCAGGCGCTGACCTGCGTGGAACTGCCAGGGTGATGCATGTCGCGGGAGAAAGCAGCCGACCATCAGGAGGACGGGGTAGAGGTCCCAGGCGATCGGATCCATCCGGAGACGTTGCGGAACCTGATCCGGGAGTTTGTGACGAGAGATGGCTCGGACTGGAGCGATTCCGCCGGCACTCTGGAGGATAAGGTCGAACAGGTTCTGCAACAAATGCGGGACAAGAAAGTCAAAATCGTTTTTGACCTGACGTCACAAACCGCCAATATCGTCGTCGCCGGCCGCTGAGGGTTTTCACCCTTCCCCTCAGCACTCCCCCCGCGTGTTCCCAAATAGCCCGCCAAGTCCCTCCCAGAAAAATCGATTTCTCCGGCTGAACAAAATGTCCAGACACGAGGCGCTGGAATCCTGAGTGGGTAGGGGCGCTGCCTGTTGCGCGCCTTGGGCGGTGTGAAAACGGGGTGAGGCGGAAGATTTTACGGCCCGTCAGTCAGCAGTATCGATCAACAGCTTGAAGCCGGGGATTTCCGCCGCGGCGGCTGGGCGCTCCAGGGCATAGGTCATGTTCATGCGGGCGACCTGGACGTGTTCCTCCGCCAGCGCCTGGGCGCGCGTACCTTCCCGGTTTTCCATGGCCTGCACCAGGCTGTGATGCTGCCTGTGGGTATGGCGCAGCCATTCGTGTCCCTCTTCGCTGGAAGCCTGCTGCATCGGCAGCGTTGCACTCGGTGCCGCGAAGGGCAGGCGATTGTTGAGGTCGACGGCGCGCGCGAGGGCGGCATTGCCGGCGCCTTCGATCACCAGTTGATGAAAGCGGTCGTTCATCTCGATATAGCCGGCGCAGTCGTCATAGTCGAGGCCGCGCTTGTTCAGCACCCGGTCCCCCTCCTGCAGGCAATCCTGAAATCGCAGCAGCAGCCGCCGACCCATTCCGCGCTCGGCGACCAGGCGGGCGGCCATCCCCTCGAGATGTCCGCGCACCGCTATCGCATCGGCGATCTCCTGCGCAGTAAAGCGCCTTATCAGATATCCCCCGGTCGGCGAGGGCTCGACCAACCCCTCCTGCTCCAAAGCCGTAAACGCCAGGCGCACCGGCGTCCGCGAGGCGCCAAGTTTCTGCGAGATCGGTATCTCGGCGAGTCTCTCGCCCGGAGCGAATTCTCCCTTGAGGATCAAGTCCCTGAGTTGCACCAGAACCCGTGCCTGTTGCGATGCCACCTTTTGCCTCCAGATATGCCAGTGTCGGATATAGCCTGAGTCTTTTGCCTTGGGAATATATCAGATCCCAGGATCCTTTGCATACAATAAATTTTTTCTGCATACAGCGGCTTATCTTCCTTTTTTAACCGGAAAAAATCATAACGATGTTTGTATTTCCTGAATCTGGCAATATAAATAAATAAGCTACTAAAACGAAGGTTTAGACTCTTGACCGGCTCCGGGGGCGAAGCGGCCTATGCCGGGAAAGGCAACTATTCGGAAATAATGTTTGACAACTTCCCATTTTTGACAGTAGCATTCGTCCACAATTGCATGCAATTTCACCCGGCCTCGCGTGGCATGCTGAATGGAGATAGAGATGATCCCGTACGATTTCGACTATGAGCGCCCGGGCACGCTGGAGGAAGCCGCGGCTCTGCTGCGCCGCTCCGGCGCCGACGCCCGGCTGCTGGCGGGGGGCACGGATCTGCTGCCCAACATGCGGGTGCGGACTCTGCAGCCCGCCTTGCTGGTCAGCCTGGGGCGTATCGAATCGACTCCGCCGCAGGCCGGGCCGGACGGTTCGATCCGGATCGATGCCCTGAGCCGCCTGGCCGATCTGGAGCGTTCGGACCTGGTCCGTCACGAGATCCCCATGCTGGCCGAGAGCGCCCATGCGGTCGGCGGCAACCAGATCCGGCAGATGGGGACGCTGGGCGGCAACCTGGGGCAGGAGACCCGTTGCCTGTACCTGAACCAGGCGCACGACTATCAGTTCGCCGCTCCCTGCTACAAGCGCGGCGGCGACTGCTGCTATCCCTATCCGGGCAACGGGAAGGACACCTGCTGGTCGGTCTACATGTCCGATATCGCGCCCGCCTTGATCGCCCTTGACGCGGAAATAGAAATTCTCGGTGAGGCCGGCCGCCGCCGTATTCCGGCGGCGACGCTCTTCAGCGGCAACGCCTTGCAGCCGCTGACCCTCGCCCCGGCGGAGATCATCCGCGCGGTGGTGGTGCCGCCGAACCGGCCGGGTTTCGGCTGGGGGTATCACAAATCGACCATCCGGGGCGGGCTGGAATTCGCCATGGTCAACCTGGCGGTGGTGCTGCACCTGGAAGCTGATGGGCAAACCTGCGCCGCGGCGCGGATTGTCGTGGGCGCCGTTGCCGAGGGGCCGGTGCAGGCTTCGGCTGCGGCTCAGGCGCTGGTCGGTCAGGTTCTGGACGGGCCTCGGCTGGCGCAGGCGGCGGATGCGGCCAGCCAGGAGATCAGCCCGCTTCCCCACCACGGATTTACCCGGAGCTACCTGCGAGAAAACATCCGGGTGCACCTGCGGCGCACCCTCGCCGCGGCCCTCCAGCGCGCCGGCGGGGCCAGCGCCTGACGCATCGATGCCGGTACCGGGACGCGGCAGCGGCCGGGCCGAGATTCAACAGGAGAGAATCCAGATGAACACTTTCGAGGCGAACCAATACCGTGCGAAGGTCCTCCCTGCCGCCCCCGGGGTGAAGGCGCCAACGCGAATCGTCACCTTGACCATCAACGGCGAGCGGCACGAGGTCAGCGTCCGGCCCAGGCATACGCTGCTCGAGGTGATCCGGGAGAAGATCGGCTTGACCGGCACCAAGGGGAGTTGTCAGGCGGGCACCTGCGGCGCCTGCACCGTCCTGCTCTCCGGACGCCCCATACTGGCCTGCATCACCCTCGCCGTGGAATGCGACGGCAAGGAGATCCGCACTGTGGAGGATCTGGCCCGGGGGGGCAAGCTCAGCGTCCTCCAGGAGGCGTTCCTCGACCAGGGAGCGGTGCAGTGCGGTTTCTGCACGCCGGGGATGCTGATGTCGGCCACCGCCCTGCTGGAGCGCAACGCCAAGCCGTCGCTGCCGGAGATCAGGAAGGCGCTGGAAGGAAACCTCTGCCGGTGCACCGGCTACAACGCCATTGTCGACGCCGTTCTGCAGGCTTCGGGCCAGGGCGTGGCGCCCGTCATGAAATAGCGAGGAAGAGCCATGAGCGAGTTGAATTACGTCGGCAAGAGCTGCCGGCGCAAGGACGGCCCGGACAAGGTCACCGGGCGGGCGGTCTACAGCGAGGATGTCAAACTCCCCGGCACGCTGGTCGGCCGCATCCTGCGCAGCCCGCATCCGCACGCCCGGATCCTCGCCATCGATACCTCCCGGGCGAGCGCCCTGCCCGGGGTCAAGGCGGTGATCACCGTCGAGGATACCGGGGGGATCAAACACGGCTTCGTGGAGACGCCGCGCTATCCGCCGGACCAGGAAGTTCTGGCCCGGGGGAAGGTGGTGCATGTAGGGGAGGAGATCGCCGCCGTCGCCGCCGTCGATGCGCTGACCGCCCAGCAGGCGCTGGCGCTGATCGAGGTCGAATACGAGATCCTGCCGGCGGTGTTCGATCCCGAAAAGGCCATGGACCCGCAGGCGCCGGAAATCCACCCGAGCCATCCGAAAGTGGCCGCCAGGGAGCCGTACGCCAACATCGGCGGCAAGACGGAGGGCGGCTGGGGGGACGTCGAGCAAGGGTTCGCCGAATCCGATTACGTCCGCGAGGACCGCTTCGAGAGCCAGCTGCGCACCCACGGCTACCTCGAGCCCCACGTCACCCTGGCGCACTGGGAGAGCGACAAGCTGAATATCTGGACCTCGTCCATGGGGACCTTCATCAAGCGGGCGAAGCTGGCCAAGGTCCTGGACCTGCCCTATTCCGCGGTGCGGGTGCACAAGACGTACGTGGGGGGCACCTTCGGCGGCAAGATCGACCTGTATTCCCACGAGTACTGCGCCGCCCGCCTGTCCATGCGCACTGGCCGGCCGGTGCGCATCGTCGCCAGCCGCGAGGAAATCTTCTCCGCCTACCGCCATGCCCAGCCGCTGATCGTCGAGGTCAAGACGGGGGTGAAAAAGGACGGCACCATCGTCGCCCAGCAGGTGCGGGTGATCAACAACGCCGGCGCTTACCGGGGCAGCGGCGTGGTGGTCGTGTTCCTCGCCTGGGGCTTCACCATGGCGCCCTACCGCTGCCCCAACCTGAAGTACGAGGGTTACTCGGTCTACACCAACTACACGGTGCGGGCGCCGCAGCGCGGGCACGGCTGCCCCAAGGTGCGCTTCGCCATCGAGTCCAGCTCGACATGATCGCCGAAGCGCTCGGCATCGATCCGATCACCATCCGCCTGCGAACGCGCGTCATCCCGGCGAGGAGCTGCCGAACGGCGACAACGTGCACCG
>CAWFKQ010000002.1:0-109143 GCA_963816395.1 uncultured delta proteobacterium
CAGAAGGGGCAAGTGTCACCGCCTGAGGCAATGGAAATATTGCAGCGACTTGTTGCAAAAGTCCCTTGGGGACACAACGTCCTCCTGATCGAGAAGATCAAAGACCGCCAATCCGTCTCTGGTACATACAGCAAACCATCGGGCATGGCTGGAGCCGGGCTGTCCAGATGACCAGTCAGAGCCGCGCTTTCGAACGCCAGGGTAAAGCGGTATCCAATTTCAATGAGCGGCTGCCGCCGTCCCATTCGGAGCTGGTGCAGCAGGCGCTGAAAGATCCGTACATCTTCGACTTTCTCACCCTCGAAGAGCCGTTCCACGAGCGGGAGCTGGAGACCGGCCTGATCCGCCATCTGGAGAAATTCCTTCTGGAACTGGGGCAGGGGTTCGCCTTTGTCGGGCGGCAATATCCGCTCAGTGTCGGCGAGGACGATTTCTATATCGACCTGCTCTTCTATCATCTGCGGCTTCGCTGCTTTGTGGTGATCGAGCTGAAAAAGGGGGGCTTCAAGCCGGAATACGCCGGCAAAATGAACTTCTACTGCAACGTGGTGGACGACCAGTTGCGGCATGCGGGGGACAACCCGACCATCGGCCTCATCCTGTGCCAGGACAAAAAGATCGTCCTGGCCGAATACACACTGCGCGGAGTGGTCAAACCGATCGGCATCTCCGAGTACGAACTGACCCGCGCCCTACCCGACAGCTTGAAATCGGCGCTCCCCAGCATCGAGGTGATCGAGCGGGAATTGGGCAGGGAAGGGTATGGCGTGGTGAAAGTCCCGGAGAAAGCGGGGAAGGAGGGGCGCCATGACCGAACCGATCCTGCCGCCGCTCAAACCGATCCCCATGAAGGACCGCGTCTCGGTCCTCTTCATCGAGCGCGGTCAGCTCGATGTCCTCGACGGCGCCTTCGTGCTGGTGGACAAGACCGGCGTGCGCACCCACATCCCGGTCGGCGGCGTCGCCTGCATGATGCTGGAGCCGGGGACCCGGGTGTCGCATGCCGCCGTGACCCTGGCCTCGCGGGTCGGATGCCTGCTGGTCTGGGTCGGGGAGGCGGGGGTGCGGCTCTATGCTTCCGGGCAGCCGGGCGGGGCGCGTGCCGACCGCTTGCTCTACCAGGCGAAGCTGGCCCTGGACGATGCGGCGCGGCTCAAGGTCGTTCGCAAGATGTACGAACTGCGTTTCAAGGAGAAACCGCCCGAGACGGCGCAGCGTCGAGCAATTGCGGGGGATCGAGGGGGCGCGGGTCCGGAAGATGTACGAGCTGCTCGCCCGGCAGTACCGGGTCAATGGCGGGCACCGCAATTACGATCAACCGAATGGGGGAGCGGCGACGTCGCCAATCGCTGCCTCTGCTCGGCCACCGCCTGCCTCTACGGCATCTGCGAGGCGGCGATTCTGGCGGCCGGATACGCCCCGGCCGTCGGTTTCATCCATACCGGCAAGCCGCAGTCTTTCGTCTACGATATCGCCGATATCTTCAAATTCGAAACGGTCGTGCCGGTCGCTTTCCGGATCGCCGCCAAAAAGCCCCATAATCCGGAACGGGAGGTCCGTCTGGCCTGCCGCGACGCCTTCCGCCAAACCAAGCTTCTGCAGCGGATCATCCCCACCATCGAGCAGGTCCTGTCCGCCGGCGAGCTCGCCGTCCCCAAGCCGCACGAGGAAGCGGTCGAGATCGGCCATTCCCAACAAGGAGGGCATCGGCGATGCTGGTCATCGTGGTTGAAAACGTACCGCCGCGTCTGCGCGGGCGGTTGGCCCTCTGGCTGCTGGAAGTGCGGGCCGGCGTTTACGTCGGCAAGGTTTCGCGGCGGGTGCGGGAGATGATCTGGGATAATCTTGAAAAAGGGATCGAGGAGCGGCAATGCGGTCATGGCCTGGACGACCAACACCGAGTCGGGATTCGACTTCCTGACCTTCGGGGCGAACCGGCGGATCCCGAACGAGATGGAGGGCATCAAATTGGTTTCTTTTCTCCCGGAAAACGGACCGGATTCCGGGGTCCGATTCTGGGGTGAAAAAGTTGGTAGAAAATTTTGATCTTTGAAAACGAATAATTTTCGGGAGATAGAGGAAGTATGTTCCCCGCGCAGGCGGGGATGAACCGCACGACGACCGGCGCTACATGGTCTCACACATGTTCCCCGCGCAGGCGGGGATGAACCGGGGGTTCTATGTGGTACACTCTCGCTGCGGCGATGTTCCCCGCGCAGGCGGGGATGAACCGAGAGTGCCAACAAAACACCGGCCAGCAGGCGATGTTCCCCGCGCAGGCGGGGATGAACCGTTTCAGATCAAGATCGTCGCCACAGGAAAACATGTTCCCCGCGCAGGCGGGGATGAACCGGGCGGCGCTCGGTAATTCCATTTCTCAGTGATGTTCCCCGCGCAGGCGGGGATGAACCGGCGTATCGCGGCGTCAGGGAGGGCGGGCTGCAATGTTCCCCGCGCAGGCGGGGATGAACCGAGTAGCGCGGAGGGGCTAGTGCATATCGGCATTATGTTCCCCGCGCAGGCGGGGATGAACCGGTCTCTCTCCTCTGCCCCTGAAGCTCCTCCCGATGTTCCCCGCGCAGGCGGGGATGAACCGATGGTGGGGAGAGAGCGCCTCGAAGGGGCTGTGTTCCCGCGCAGGCGGGGATGAACCGTTTCGCTTTCACGTTGCGTGGATGCGTACGCGATGTTCCCCGCGCAGGCGGGGATGAACCGGTGTGGCAGCCGCCGGGTTTGCCGACCCCGGAATGTTCCCCGCGCAGGCGGGGATGAACCGAGCTCGGTGCGGGCGACGACCTCGTCGGCGAATGTTCCCCGCGCAGGCGGGGATGAACCGTTTACCGTCGAAATCATCCCAGGCGAGGTCAAATGTTCCCCGCGCAGGCGGGGATGAACCGAATAACCATTAGCTCAGGCGCGGACGTCGCATGTTCCCCGCGCAGGCGGGGATGAACCGTGGGGATCATCGAGCCGCCGGCCGATGACCAGATGTTCCCCGCGCAGGCGGGGATGAACCGGTACTAACGGCTACGCAGGGCAGCCAATTAAATGTTCCCCGCGCAGGCGGGGATGAACCGATGAGACGTGTATTTACTGAAAGGGTCTGCCATGTTCCCCGCGCAGGCGGGGATGAACCGCGCGCAACTGTCATAAGCCGCGCACCTCCCAATGTTCCCCGCGCAGGCGGGGATGAACCGCTGCAGGGTTAGGCACCGGCGCCGCCCCCGATGTTCCCCGCGCAGGCGGGGATGAACCGCCGAAGGTAGCGCCATTGTCGAAGACAATGAAATGTTCCCCGCGCAGGCGGGGATGAACCGGTGACCGCCTGGAGCACGCTCAAGCCGGCATGTTCCCCGCGCAGGCGGGCGCAGCAAGCGGCGCCCTACGGTGCTTCTGCCCGATCTACGGCGACGAATGTTCTTCGCCAAGGCGCGGATGAACCGCAGAAAGGGTGGCCAGCGGGGCCGCCCCAACGGTGTTCCAATGGCTGTGGATGAACCGGAAGGGTGTGCTGGGAGGGGAACCAAAATAAAAAAACCCCCTCTTCTGGCAAAGAGGGGGAAAGGAGGCAAAAGCGGATGACTTCGCCTTTGCTGCTTTCCATATTAACATATACCAAGAAAATGCAAGTCCCCAGACCGGATTTTTCTTCTCGCCAGCGGCCGGGCGGGAAGTGCCGGTCGTTGCCGCGGCGCTCCCAACGGGGCGAAAAAACTTGCGCCGGAGCCGGGGTTGGTTTACAAATCGGCATTATGCGCCGAAGCGATTACATCCGCCTGGGGATTCTGGTAGTGCTGGTAGCGGTGATCACCGCCCTGCATTACCTCACCGCCATCCGGATGGCCCAGTACCACGATATCTACCGACGCCTCTATTACATTCCCATCGTCCTCGGCGGTATCTGGTACACCCTGCGCGGCGGCTTGGGAACCTCGATCGCTATTTCCATCCTCTTCGCCCCGCACGTGGTTTTCCAATGGGGGCACTATCCTTCCGCCGATCCGGAACAGTATCTGGAAATCCTGCTGTACAATGTGATCGGTTTTCTCACCGGCTTTCTCGCCGAGCGGGAAAGGATCCAGAAAGAGCGGCACCAGCGGGCGGCGCAGCGCCTGGAAGAGAGCTATGCCAAGCTGCGGAGCCAGGCCGACATGATTCTGGAGATCGAGGAGCAGCTGCGCCGGGCCGACCGCCTTTCGGCGCTGGGGGAGTTGTCGGCCGGCATGGCGCACGAGATTCGCAACCCCCTCGGGTCGATCCGCGGCACCGCCGAGATCCTCCAGGAGGGGATCGATCCCGCCGACAAGCGTTATGAGTTCACCCGCATCCTGATCAAGGAGGTCGACCGGTTGAACCGGGTGGTCCAGGACTTCCTGCGTTTCGCCCGGCCGGCGCCGGTGGAGCGGGGGCGGTTCGATGTCAACGAGACGCTGCGCGAGATCCTGCTTCTGACCCGCCAGCAGGCGGTCCGCAACGGGGTGGCGGCGGAGCTGCAGGCGGGCGAGCTGCCGCCCGTGGCCGGCGACCGGGAACAGCTCAAACAGGCGTTCCTCAACCTGGTGCTCAATGCTCTGCAGGCGATGCCCGGGGGCGGAAAGCTGACGGTGGCCACGGCGCTGCGCGACGGGCGGGCGGCGATCACCATCGCCGATACCGGCCAGGGGATTCCACCGGAGAACCTGGAGCGGATCTTCAATCCGTTCTTCACCACCCGTCAGGAAGGGACTGGCCTGGGGTTGGCCATAACCCACCGCATCATCCAGGGGCACGGCGGCCGCATCGACGTCGAAAGCCGTCCCGGCGAGGGGACGACCTTCACCCTGCTGCTCCCCCTGGCCGAAGACAGCGGTACCGGCTAGCGGTCGTTTCGCCAGCGCACCTTGAACCTTGGGGTTAGCATGCCCGAAAAAAGACAGACGGTCCTGATCATCGACGACGACGAATCGCTGCGGCGGGTGATCGAATACACCCTGCACGAAGCGGGTTACCGGGTGTTGACCGCGGCCGACGGGGAGGCTGGACTGCGGCTTTTCGCCGTGGAGGCGCCGGCGGTGGTGGTCACCGATATCCAGATGCCCGGCATTTCCGGCTATGATGTGCTGAAGCGGGTCAAGGCGGAGGGGCCGGAAACCCTGGTGATCGTCATCACCGCTTACGGCAGCGTGGAGAAGGCGGTCGAAGCGATGAAGCTGGGCGCCTATGATTATCTCACCAAGCCTTTCAGTCGGGACGAACTGCGGCTGGTAGTGGCCAAGGCCTTCTCCTTCCACGGGCTGCAGGAGGAAAATGTTCGCCTGCGCGAGGAACTTTCCGATCGTCTCGATTTCTCGCACATGGTGGGAACCTCCGATCAGATGCAGGAAGTTTTCGAAATGGTGCGGCGGGTCGCCGGCAGCGAGGCGACGGTGCTGGTCAGCGGTGAAAGCGGCACCGGCAAGGAACTGATCGCCCGCGCCATTCACCACGGCAGCGAGCGGCGCGCCGGTCCCTTTGTGCCGGTGAACTGCGCCGCCATTCCCGCCGAGCTGCTGGAAAGCGAGCTGTTCGGCCACCTCCGGGGCGCCTTTACGGGGGCGGTCAAGGACCGTCGGGGAAAGTTCGAGATGGCCGACGGGGGCACGCTTTTCCTGGATGAAGTGGGGGAATTGCCGGTGGAGCTGCAGCCGAAGCTGCTGCGGGCACTGCAGGAGCGGGAGATCGAACCGGTCGGGGGCGCGCCGCGCAAAATCGACGTGCGGGTGGTTGCCGCCACCAACCGCGACCTGGAGGCGGCGCTGGCGGAGGGCACCTTCCGCGAGGACCTCTACTACCGGCTGGCGGTCATCCCGGTACACCTGCCGCCGCTGCGCGACCGGCGCGCCGATATCCCCTTGCTGGTGCGGCATTTTCTGCGCAAGCACGGCGGCCCGGCGGAGATCGCCGTCAGCGACGGGGCGATGCGGCGCCTGACCGCCTACGACTGGCCGGGAAATGTGCGGGAACTGGAGAACGCCGTCGAGCGGATGCTCATCCTGCGTCGCGGCGAGCTTCTGGAGGAAAGCGACCTGCCGCCCAAGATCCAACGGCCGGCGCCGCCTGCCTGCGGTGTCCTCAACCTTCCGGACGAGGGATATGGCCTGGAAGATCTGGAAAAAGAGGCGGTTCTGGAAGCGCTGCGCCGCAATGGCGGGAACCAGACCCGGGCCGCCGCCTTCCTGCGCATCCCCCGGCATACCCTGATCTACCGGATGGAGAAGTACGGAATTGGTTCGAAGGCTAAAGAAGGCTAGAGGCACGAGGCTAGCGGCTAGAGACAAAATCTGAAGCCGGAAGCATAGATAGAAAAGGAATCTGGCTATGGCGCGGCTGTTCAGCGACCGGGAAGAACTGCGAAAGCCTGAAAAAATCCAATTCGAAATGGCAGGGCTGGATCGATACCGCCCCCTTCGAGGATCTGCTCGGGCTGCGGATCGAAACGGTGGAGGGGGGGCGAGCGGTCCTGTCCATGCCGTTTGCCGTTAAGCTCGCGCAAGGCGAAGGGGTGGTGCATGGCGGCGCCCTGGTCGCCCTGGCCGATGCCGCGGTGGCGATGGCGATCAAGTCCCTGCTGCCGCCGGGAACCATTTTCGCCACCGCCGAGCTGATCAGCCGCTTCCTGGCTCCGGCAAGAGAGGGGCGGCTGACCGCAACCGCCAGCGTGAGCGGCCCGCTGGGGCGGACGTTTCACGGCGAGGCGGCGATAATCGACGCCGAAGGGCGGGAAGTGGCGCAGTTCTCTTCCGTATTCCGGGTCGCCCGGGGGCAGGGATTCGAGGATTGAAAAGGCGGGACTTCGAACTGCTGGTCGAGCGGGCGATCGCCGCCATTCCCCGGGAGTTCCTGGAGAAGGTGGAGAATCTCTCCTTCCAGGTCGAGGACTGGGCCGACGCCGCGACGCTGGCGGAGATCGGCTTTGAGGACCGCCGCGATCTGCTCGGTTATTACCGCGGCTGGCCGCTGGATGAGCGGACCCATGAATACGGGCAGTGCCTGCCGGACGTCATCGTCATCTACCAGGGAGCGGTGGAAAATTACCGCCGGGAGACCGGAGAGCCGCTGGTGAAGATCATCCGGGAGACAATTCTCCACGAACTGGCGCATTATTTCGGCTTCAGCGAGGAGGAAATGGAGGAAATCGAGGCGCTGTGGGCCGGGAACGGTACCACCGAGGGGGAGGGTGACCGTCTGCCTTGACATTTTCCCGCCGAGGGAGTATTCAAATTCTCATATTTCGCAAGAAAGGTTGATAAAATGCGTAGAATCCTGCTGTTGGCGATCCTGTTTGTCGCCATTGCGGCCGGCCCCGCGCTGGCCGGCTCCGGTCGTCCCGAATCCCCGTCACCCGTGGCGGAGGTGGGCAAGCCCGCCCCCGATTTCGCCCTCAAGGACCTGCAGGGGAATACCGTCCGCCTGTCGGACCTGCGGGGCAAGGTGGTCTTCCTCAACTTCTGGGCCTCCTGGTGCCCTCCCTGCCGGGCGGAAATGCCGGCCATGGAACGGCTTTACGAGGCAATGGGCGGCAAGGATTTCGCCATGCTGGCAGTCAATGTCGAGGATGATCTCAAGGCGGTCAAGAATTTCGTCGCCGATCATTCCCACGCCTTTCCCGTTCTGCTCGACCCCAAGGCCGAGGTGCAGGACCTGTACCGCGTCTACCGTTTCCCGGAGACTTTCCTGATCGACAAACAGGGGACCATCATCCAGCATTATGTAGGTGCTCGCGACTGGTCCAACGTCGATTTCCTGCAGTACGCCCTCTCTCTGGCCGGGAAATGATGATGACCGACGGTGCCGGCATCACTTTGGGCATTGCCCTGTCGGCAGGGGTCCTCTCCTTTTTTTCCCCCTGCGTACTGCCCCTGATTCCCTCCTACATCACCTATATTTCCGGGCTGACTTTCGGCGAACTCAAAGAGGCGAAGGCCACTTTCCGGGTGCGCTGGACCGTTTTGCTCCACAGCCTGGTCTTCATCGCCGGCTTCTCTACCATCTTCATCGGCCTCGGCGCCCTGGCCGGACTCGCCTCCGCCTCCTTTCAGGCCGAACTGCGGGAAGGGTTGGGCTGGATTCAGAAGGCCGGGGGATTTCTCATCTTCCTTTTCGGCCTGCATCTCAGCGGAATCTTTCCATTTCGGCGTTCTTCTCGGGGAGAAACGAGTTCATATCCACAAGAAGCCGGCCGGCTTCATCGGCACTTTCCTGGTGGGGATCGCATTCGCCGCCGGCTGGACCCCCTGCATCGGGCCGATTCTCGGGGCGATTCTCACCCTGGCCGCCAGCAGCACCGGCGGCGCGGGCAGGGGGGTGCTCCTGCTGACCGCCTACTCCGCCGGCCTCGGTATCCCGTTCCTCATCTCCGGCATCCTCTTCCACTGGTTTCTCTCCTTCTTCAACCGCTTCAAGAAGTACATCCGTATCGTGGAGATCATTACCGGCGTGCTGCTGATGGCGGTCGGCATCATGCTCTTCTTCAACCTTATCGGCGCCCTGGCCGGATACCTGTACCGCTGGATGCCGATGCACAGGCTAGCGGCAAGCGCGAAGCGGGGAGCCTTTTCTGCTTGACTCGCCTGTCCCCAGCTGGTATTAATGATAATCATTTTCACTGAGGGGAGCAGCGATGCCGGCGACGCGGAAGATCTTCAGGGAATTCATTGCCCGCAAGGGGCTCAAATCGACCCAGCAGCGGAACGTCATTCTGGACGAGTTCCTCCGCTCCGGCTCGCATCTGTCGACGGAAGAGCTGTATCTGCGTATCCGCCGCAAACACCCCAGCATCGGCTATGCCACCGTCTACCGCACCCTTAAACTCTTCGCCGAGTGCGGCATCGCCGAGGAGCGGCATTTCGACGACGGGCAGACCCGCTACGAATCCACCACCGGCGAGGAACATCACGATCACCTGATCTGCACCGCCTGCGGTGCCATCCTCGAGTTTGAGGACCCGGCAATCGAGGAACTGCAGCAGAAAGTGGCCGCGGCCCACGGTTTCCGCATCGACCGCCACCGGCTGGAGATCTATGGGCTTTGCAGTAAATGTACGGGTACGGCCGGGGAGTAGGACGCAAAGTACCCTGGCCCGCAGCCGAATCTTATTCTGGACTTGAAAATGATTGTCAATCTTAAACCTGCCGACCTGCCCCTGACGGTTCCGACCGCCACCGTTACCGCACCGAAAATCCTGCTGGTCGGCAATCCCAATGTCGGCAAGAGCGTGCTGTTCAACGCTCTGACCGGCGCCTACACCACCGTCTCCAATTACCCCGGGACTTCGGTGGAGGTCTCCCGCGGCCATTGCGAGATCGCCGGCGTCGCGCTACGAGGTTCTCGATACTCCCGGGATGTATTCCCTGCTGCCGATCACCGAGGAGGAAAGGGTGGCGCGGGCCATCCTGCTGCAGGAGCGCCCGCACGTGGTGCTGCACGTCATCGATGCGCGCAATCTCGAGCGCATGCTGCCGATGACCCTGCAACTGGTGGAGGCCGGATTGCCGGTGATCGTGGTGGTGAACATCCTCGACGAAGCCGAGCGTCTAGGGATGCGCATCGATCTACCCCTGCTGCAGGAGAGGCTGGCGGTGCCGGTGATCGGCGCGGTCATGGCCCGCCGGCGCGGACTGGTGGAAATTCGGGAGGCCATTGCCGGCTACGACCGGAAGCGGGCGGTGTTCGCCTATGCCGCCGACCTCGAGGGGGATATCGCTAAAGTCGCCAGTCCGCCTGCAGGGAGAGTATCTTCTCGACCGCCGCGCGTTTGCCCTGCTGCTGCTGCAGAAGGACGAGGAGGTGTTCGACCTGGTGCGGCAGACGGAGAAGAATTTTCCGGCGGTGGAACAGGCGGTCAACGAGACCGTTTTCGAGCGCCGCACCGATCTGCACCTGCGCATCAGCCTGGAGCGCAAACGGGTGGCCAAGGGCGTGCTGGAGGGGGCGGTCAGCCAGCCGGAGCGGCAGGAGAAGACGTTCGCCGAGCGCCTTTCCGACTGGACGGTGAACCCCTGGACCGGGTTTCCCATCCTGCTGCTGGTTCTTTACTTCGGACTCTACAAGTTCGTCGGCGGCTTTGGCGCCGGCACCGTGGTCGATTTCCTGGAAGGAAAGCTGTTCGAGGGGTACATCAACCCCTGGCTGATCACTCTGGCCGATCGCCTGATCACCTGGCAATGGCTGCACGAGCTGCTGGTCGGTGAATACGGCATCTTCACCCTGGCGGTGCGCTACGCGGTGGCGCTGGTCCTGCCGATCGTCGGCACTTTCTTCCTCGCCTTCTCGATCATCGAGGACACCGGCTATTTCCCCCGCCTGGCTCTGCTGGTCGACCGCATCTTCAAGAAGATCGGCCTGAACGGCCGGGCGGTCATCCCCATCGTCCTCGGTTTCGGCTGCGACACCATGGCGACCATGGTCACCCGCACCCTGGAGACGGTGCGCGAACGGGTCATCGCCACCGTCCTGCTCGCCCTGGCCATCCCCTGCAGCGCCCAGCTCGGGGTCATCCTCGGCCTGCTCGCCGCCACTCCGGGCGCCCTGGCGGTCTGGACCATCTGCCTTGGCCTGATTTTTCTCCTCATCGGTTTCCTGGCGGCCCGCGTCGTGCCGGGCGAGCGGCCGATGTTCTACATGGAAATTCCGCCCCTGCGCCTGCCGCAGCCACGCAACGTGCTGGTCAAGACCCTCACCCGCATGCAGTGGTATTTCCTGGAGATTTTCCCGCTATTCGTCATTGCCTCGGTGCTGCTGTGGGCGGGTAAGCTGACCGGTGCCCTCAATGCCCTGGTGCGTGGGCTGACCCCGGCGATGCATGCCCTGGGGCTGCCGAGCGAGGTGTCGGCGGCCTTCATTTTCGGTTTCTTCCGGCGCGATTTCGGTGCCGCCGGTCTTTACGACCTGCAAAACCACGGTCTGCTCAACCCGGTTCAGCTCACCGTGTCGGCAGTGACCCTGACCCTTTTCGTTCCTTGCGTCGCCCAGTTCATGATGATGAAAAAGGAGCGCGGCTGGAAGGTGTCCCTGGGAATCTTTGTCTTCGTTTCCCTCTTCGCCTTCGCTGCCGGCTGGCTGCTGAACCAGTTCCTGCTTCTTACCGGGGTATTGTCATGAGGTGCGGTTTCTGCGGCAAAGAAATCCCCGACGCGCCGGATGGCAGGCGCGAGAGCTGCGGCGCTTGCCCCGGGGGCTGTCGCAAGGTACACTGCCCACACTGCGGCTATGCCAATCCCGCTGTCTCGCGCCTGCTGCGGCGATGGTCGCGGAAGCACGACAAGCAGGAGGATGAGCCATGAAGTTATCCGCGAAAGCTGAAGAGATCCTGGAAGGGCTGTGGGTTGCCACCGTCGAGGAGGGGGACAACGCCGCCCTGCTGTCGACCCTCGGCGTCGGCCCCGACGACGAGGGGTTGCGGGAGCTGGACCGGCTGGCGTTCATCGAGGTCCGGGGGGAGCGGGTCTATCTGCGCCCCGAGGGAAAGCCGGAAGCCCAGATGACCGTGCGCCGGCACCGGCTGGCCGAGCGCCTGATCATGGACATCTTCGACCTCAAGGGTGCCAAGGGGAACGCCAAAGCCTGCGAATTCGAGCACCTGCTGCACCAGGGAGTGGACACCAAGGTCTGCACCCTGCTCAATCACCCGACCACCTGCCCGCACGGCAAACCGATCCCCCCCGGCCAATGCTGCGAAGAGGCGCGTGCCGCGGGCAGGGTCGGGGTGGTCGCGCTTACCGAGATCAAGCCTGGGGAAAAGGCCGAGATCGCCTATCTCTCCACCGCCGAACCGAAGAAGATGCAGAAATTGATGAGCATGGGGGTGCTGCCGGGCAACACCCTTCAGCTCGGACGAACCTATCCCACCTACATTTTCAAAGTGGGCAACTCCGAATTCGCCGTCGATGAGGAACTGGCAAGGGAGATCTTCGTTCGCAAGGGGTAAAGCAGCGAGGTCCCAAGTCAGGTTCAGAAGCCGTCAGTTAGAATTTCAGTCGGGTCCATGTGAATTCGGGGTTATGCTTATTGAGGGAGGGCTGCAGTGGCGGACCAGCAGGACAAAACGGCCGGGTTGCCGGGCGACGCCGCCTCGCCGGCCAAGGGAGAAGAAGAACACCGTCCCGCCTTGCTGCCCCTCTCTCTGACCGCCCTGGGAGTCGTCTACGGTGATATCGGCACCAGCCCCCTCTATGCCCTGCGCGAGTGCTTTCACGGCACGAACCGTTTCCCGGCGACTGCGGAAAACGTCCTGGGCGTTCTTTCCCTGATCTTCTGGGCGCTGATCCTGGTCATCTCCATCAAGTACCTGCTGTTCATCCTGCGCGCCGACAACCGCGGCGAAGGTGGAATACTCGCCCTGCTGGCCCTGCTGCATCCCTGGGGCGGGGGCCGCCGGCCGCCGCGGCGGGTGCTCCTGCTCCTCGGACTGTTCGGCGCCGCCCTGCTCTACGGGGATGGAGTCATTACCCCGGCCATCTCGGTGCTGAGCGCCGTGGAGGGTCTGCAGGTGGCCGCCCCGGCTACCGGGCACCTGATCCTGCCGCTTGCCATTCTTATCCTTATCCTGCTCTTCCTGTTCCAGAAGCGGGGTACGGCTGGCGTGGGGTCTGTCTTCGGACCGGTAATGGTGGTCTGGTTCGCCGTCCTCGCCCTGCTCGGCGTCGCCGGCATTCTCCGGGCGCCGGCAGTCCTGGCGGCGGTCGACCCGCGGCATGCCGTTTTTTTCTTCCTGCGCTACGGCGGCACCGGATTTCTGGTCCTGGGCACGGTTTTTCTGGTGGTCACGGGAGGGGAGGCGCTCTATGCCGACATGGGGCATTTCGGCCCGCGGGCGATCCGCACCGCCTGGTTCGGCCTGGTCCTACCCGCCCTGCTGCTCAACTATTTCGGCCAGGGGGCGCTGCTGCTGCGATTCCCCGCCGAGGCGACCCAGCCATTCTATCATCTGGCCCCGGACTGGGCCCGCTATCCGCTGGTTCTGCTCGCCACCGCCGCCACGGTCATTGCCTCGCAGGCGGTCATTTCCGGCGCCTTTTCCCTGACCCGGCAGGCGGTGCAGCTCGGTCAGCTGCCGCGCCTGCGCATCGTTCAGACTTCGGCTTCGGCCGTCGGCCAGATCTACATCCCCGCCGTCAACTGGCTGCTGATGATCGTCACCATCGCCCTGGTTCTCGGTTTCCGCACCTCCAGCCGTCTGGCCTCGGCCTATGGCGTGGCGGTCACCACCACCATGGTGATCACCACCGTTCTGGCCTTTTACTTCAGCCGCGAACATTGGGGGTGGAGCCGGGGAGTGGCCGCCTTGATCGCCGGTTTTTTCCTGACCATCGATCTTTCTTTTTTCAGCGCCAATATGACGAAGATCATCGAGGGGGGATGGTTTCCGCTGCTGGCGGGGGGAGTGGTCTATCTGCTCATGGCCACCTGGCGGCGAGGTCGGGAGATCCTTGCCGCCCGTCTGCAGGGAACGACCGAGCCGCTGGCCGATTTTCTGGCGCGGATCACCGCCGAACCGCCGCTGCGGGTGCCGGGGACGGCGGTGTTCATGACCAGCCGGTTCGATGGCACGCCGCCGATGCTCCTGCATCACCTGGCGCACAACCAGGTGCTGCACGAGAAAGTGATCCTGATGACGATCATCACCGAGGCTGTGCCGCGGGTGCCGGCGGCGGAGCGGCTGGAGATCACCCGCTCGGCCGGGGAGATCTACCAGGTTGCCGCCCATTACGGTTTCATGCAGAGCCCCAATGTTCCGGTCGCCCTGCGCGCCTGCGAGCCCCTCGGCCTGCACGTGGAAATGGACTCCACCACCTTCTATCTCGGCCGCGAAACCCTCATCCCCACCCCCGAAGAGCCAGGAATGGCGGTCTGGCGGGAGAAGCTCTTCGCCTTCATGTCCCGCAATGCCCTGCGGTCCACGGCCTTCTTCAATATCCCGCCGGAGAGGGTCGTCGAGATCGGCATCCAGATCAAAATCTGAAAGCCCGCGGACCAGACCGTGGGCTCCGCGGCCTGGTCAACCAACCTGCCTGAGTGAAATTCGTTTTTTTGAGTGCGGCCGGTTCGGCCGCAAGGGATGAGATCAGAGCCTGCGCCGCAGTTCATGCTCCCAGCAGGTCTCTTCCCGGCCGCCCGGGGCCAGGAGCTTGTACCAGAATGTTTCGTCCGCTCTGGCTACCCGCATCACCGTCCGCGAACGAAGCCGATGGGAGCGCAGAACCCGATCACCGATGAAAAATTTGGGGTACCTCACCATCGCCTCCAGATGTGGCAGAAATTTCCCTTTAGTATAATGAGGTGTTCATTAATTTCAATCTATTTTAATTGTTTTTTCCTCACTATTGCAACCGGAGGAAATTATGTTAGTCCTAATGGTAAAAGAGCCCTGCAGGCCTCTGCGGCCATCAACGCCGTCCTGCAGGGCTCGCAAGCCTTTCCCGCCTCGGAGGTCAACCTCCGGGGCTTTTTCATTTCTGAGGCGCGCTGCCCAGATGACTCCTTCCCCCTGAAGCTCCCGCCTGCGACTCTGCTTGCGCCAATCCCCGTCTTTTGATCAGGTCCATAATTTACTGCCGGTCGCACTCTGTTTACCAGGCCTGACACTGCGGGACACAAAAAAATCCGGCAGAAATTCCGGAGCTTTGACCTGGGTCAAGGGAAGTCATAAAAAGGCATTTTATTATTTCCGGCGGGGTGAAGAAGGCAAAAACCGGGAGGTAAGGGATGGAGAAGAGAGCACGAAGACGACATGCAGCGGTACTCGCCGGCATCCTGCTGATCATGGGGGCTCTGGCCGTGCGGGGGATTCCGGAGCCCGGGGCGGAGGCTGCCGGTCAGGATGCCGATGGACAGGTGTCCTCCCGGGAATTCGCCGGTCAAGCCGAGCGCGGGGAGAAAATATTTCGCGACAAGTGCGCTGCCTGTCATTCCCTGGGTGATGGCAGACAGTCGATAGGCCCCGATCTGGCCGGAGTGACGGAACGGCGCGATCCCGTCTGGCTGAAACGCTTCATTCTGGAGCCGGACCGGTTGTTCGCCGAAAAGGAGCCGCTGGCGGCAGAGCTGCTGGCGAAGTACTCCATGCCGATGCCGAATCTCCAGCTGACCGCGGCGGAGGTCGAAGACGTTTTCCTTTATCTGCAGCATCCCGGCGAAGCGCAACACCATCCGGAACCAAAGGCGGCCGCCGTGCCTGCCGGCGATCCCCGCCTGGGGGAATCGCTCTTTGCCGGCACACTCTCTTTTGCCAAGGGGGGCGCGCCCTGTCTGGCCTGCCATGCCATCGCCGGCGCCGGCCTCGGCACGGCCGCCGGGGCAAGCTATGGCCCCGATCTGAGCGCCCTGTACGAAGATTATGGCGATGAAGGCGTCGCTTCCATTCTTGGTTCCCTACCTTTCCCGAGCATGGAAGCGATCTATGCCAAACGGCCGCTGACGCCGGAAGAGCAGGTGAACCTGACGGCTTTCCTGCAGGAAGTGAGCGGCCGCGCCGCGCCGAGCATCGCCGGCTCGCTGCTGATCCAGGTGGTGGCCGGCATCGGCATCGCCTTCCTGGTCCTGTACCTCTTCGGCCGGCGCCGCCTGCCGCCGGTCCGCCGGTCGCTGGTCGATCAGAACAAGTGAATTAGCGACGCGGCAGGGGATAGAAAAGCTTCCCTGCCGTTTCCATCCGTTTGCGAGGGAGAGAGTACATGAGCTGGATCAAGGACATCATCGACCCCAAGGCCCGCCGCTGGGAAGAGTTCTACCGCAATCGTAATCAATGCGACAAAGTTGTCCGCAGTACGCATGGCGTCAACTGTACCGGCAGCTGTTCCTGGAACGTGCATGTCAAGGACGGGATTGTCGGCTGGGAACTGCAGGCCACCGATTACCCGCCGCTGGCAGCCGGACTGCCGCCCTACGAACCCCGCGGCTGCCAGCGCGGCATTTCCTTCTCCTGGTATCTCTACAGCCCGCTGCGGATCAAATACCCCTATCTGCGCGGCAAACTCACCGATCTCTGGCGAGCCGCCAAAGCCCAGCACAGCGACCCGGTCGCGGCCTGGGCGTCGATCGTCGAGGATGAAGGCAAACGTCGCAGCTACCAGCAGGCGCGCGGCAAGGGCGGCTTCCGCCGTTCGAGCTGGGAGGAGGTGGAGGAGATCATCGCCGCCTCGACCGTCTACACCATCAAAAAACATGGTGCCGACCGGCTGGTCGGCTTCTCGCCGATCCCGGCCATGTCGATGCTCAGCTTCGCCGGCGGCTCGCGCTTCATGCAGCTGCTCGGCGGCGCCAATCTGAGTTTTTACGACTGGTACTGCGATCTGCCGAACGCCTCCCCGGAAATCTGGGGAGAGCAGACCGACGTCGCGGAATCCGCCGACTGGTACAACAGCAAATTCATCGCCGTCATGGGCTCGAACCCCGGGATGACCCGTACCCCGGATGTGCACTACCTGACCGAAGCGCGCCACAACGGCTCCAAGGTCTGCATCCTCTCGCCCGACTTCAGCATGACCTCGAAGTTCGGCGACCAGTGGATTCCGGTGCACGCCGGGCAGGACGGCGCCTTCTGGATGGCCGTCAACCACGTCATCCTCAGCGAGTTCCACCACCGGACCAAGACCCCCTATTTCGTCGATTACCTCAAGCGCTACACCGATACCCCCTTCCTCATCGAGCTGGAAGAAAAGGACGGCGGCTATACCCCGGGGCGGATGGCCAGGGCGGGGCACCTCGAGCGCTATAAGGATGAGGACAAGGCCGACTTTAAATTTCTCGTCTGGGATGAAGAAAGCCAGCAGCCGCGCATGCCGCTCGGCACCCTCGGCTTCCGCTGGCAGCAGCAGAAGGGGGAGTGGAACCTGCAGATGAAGGACGGCCAGGACGGCAAGCCGATCGCCCCCCAGCTCTCCCTGCGCGATTCCCAAGCCGCGGTCCTGCAGGTCGCCTTTGACGACTTTTCCGATGGCCGCACGGTCCGGCGCGGCGTCCCGGTGCAGTATCTGGAGACCGCCAAGGGGCGGGTGCCGGTCACCACCGTCTTCGATCTGCTGATGGCCCAGTTCGGCGTCAACCGCGATCTGGAGGGCGATTACCCGCAGAGCTATGATTCCGAAGAGAGCGCCTACACCCCGGCCTGGCAGGAAAAACACACCGGCATCGACCGCGCCAGTGTCATCCAGTTCGCCCGCGAATGGGCCTCGACCGCCGAGAAGACCGAAGGCAAATGCTCGATCATCATCGGCGCCGGCATCAACCACTGGTATCACTCGAACCTGATCTATCGCGCCGGGATCGTCTCGCTGATGCTCTGCGGCTGCGTCGGCAAGAACGGCGGCGGCCTCAACCATTATGTCGGCCAGGAGAAACTGGCCCCGATCGCTCCCTGGGGCACCATCATGGGCGCCCTCGACTGGAGCAAACCGCCCCGTTTCCAGAATGCCCCCTCCTATCACTATGTCCACAGCGATCAGTGGCGCTACGAACGGACCGCCGATGAAATGCAGATCAACCCGGCGGCGAAAAAGAACCATATCACCGAAGGGCACACCATCGATCACCAGATCCGCGCCGTGCGCAACGGCTGGCTCCCGTTCTATCCGCAGTTCGATCGCAGCCCGAGCGAAGCGGTCAAGCAGGCCGAGGCCGCCGGCGCGAAGAGCGACCAGGAGATCGTCGACTGGACCGTCCGGCAACTGACCGAAAAGAAGATGAAGTTCGCCGTCGAGGACCCGGACGCGCCGGAAAACTGGCCGCGCATGTGGATCATCTGGCGCGGCAACGCGCTGATGTCCAGCGCCAAGGGGCACGAGTATTTCCTCAAGCATTACCTCGGCACCCACACCAACACGGTGGCCCCGGAAACCGCCAAAGAGTCGGTCAAGGATGTCGTCTGGCGCGACCAGGCGCCGGAGGGGAAACTCGACCTGGTGGTCGATATCAACTTCCGCATGGACACCTCGGCCCTCTACTCGGACATCGTCCTGCCGACCGCCACCTGGTACGAAAAGGACGATCTCAACACCACCGACATGCACTCCTACATCCACCCGCTGCAGGCGGCGGTTTCCCCCTGCTGGGAGTCGCGCAGCGACTGGGATATCTTCAAGGCCCTGGCGAAACGGGTCAGCGCACTGGCCGAAACCCACCTGCCCGAGCCGGTGCGCGACATCGTCGCCGTGCCGCTGGCCCACGACACCCCGGCCGAGATGGCGCAGCCGGAAATCAAGGACTGGAGCAAAGGGGAGTGCGCGGCGATCCCTGGCAAGACCATGCCGAATCTGGTGGTGGTCGAGCGGGACTACAAAAATCTCTACAACCGTTTCATCTCCTTCGGCCCCGGCGCCCGCGCCAACGGCATCGGCGCCCATGGCCTCAGCTGGCCGATCGAGGAGTTCTACGATGAGCTGCTCGAAACCCGGCCGACGGTTGCCTGGAACGGAGCGAAATATCCCTCTCTGGTCGACGCCCGGGATGCCGCCGAGATCGTCCTGCACCTGGCGCCGGAGACCAACGGCGAGGCCGCCTACAAGGCCTTTCAGGCCGAGGAAGCCAAGGTCGGCATGCCGCTGGTCGATCTGGCGGAAAAAAGCCGCAGCGTGCGGACGACTTTCGCCGACCTCGACCGGCAGCCGCGCCGCCTGCTGACCAGCCCCTGCTGGAGCGGCCTGACCAACGAAGGCCGCGCCTACTCGGCTTACACCCTCAATGTCGAACGGCTGGTGCCCTGGCGGACCCTGACCGGCCGGCAGCACTTCTACCTCGACCACGAGAGCTATATCGCCTTTGGCGAGCACCTGCCGACCTATAAGCCGAAGCCGGATCCGAGCGTACTGCAGGACCTGGTGGTCACCGCCACTGAGGAACAGAGCATCATGCTCAACTACCTGACGCCGCATGGCAAATGGAGCATCCACAGCACCTATGGCGACAACCACCGGATGCTGACCCTCTCGCGCGGCTGCCACCCTTTCTGGATCAACGATAAGGATGCCGCCGAGATCGGCGTGGTCGATAACGACTGGGTCGAGGTCTACAACGATCACGGCGTGGTGGTCACCCGGGCCATCGTCACCACCCGGATCCCGCGCGGCATTTCCCTGCTCTACCATTCACCGGAGCGGACCGTCGGCGTCCCCAAATCGCCGCTGCGCGGCAACCGGAGGGGGGGCGGGCACAACAGCCTTAACCGGGTGCGGCTGAAGCCCAATCTGATGGTCGGCGGCTATGGCCAGTTCACCTACGGCTGGAACTACTGGGGGCCGACCGGTGCCAACCGCGACACCTTCATCCTGGTGCGCAAGCTGACCGGGGAGCCGAAATGGTGAGGGGGCAGGCAAGGGGCGGGGCACGGCACGCCAGGGCACGGCACGCCGTGCCCCTACAGAAGACCGTTACGATATCCCGCGTAGGGGCACGGCGTGCCGTGCCCATCCGGCCGGCAAACGATAAAGGAGAAAACCCATGAACGTGCGCGCCCAGGTGGCATCGGTATTCCATCTCGACAAGTGCATCGGCTGCCACACCTGCAGCATCGCCTGCAAGAACCTCTGGACCGACCGCAAGGGCGCCGAGTACATGTGGTGGAACAATGTCGAAACCAAGCCGGGCACCGGTTACCCGACCCGCTGGGAAGACCAGAAACAGTACAAGGGTGGGTGGAAACGCTCCGGCGGGCGACTGAAGCTGAAGACGGGGAGCAAGATGGGGCGCCTGGGGATGATCTTCCACAACCCCGACCTGCCGACCATGGACGACTATTACGAGCCGTTCACCTTCAAGTACGAGGATCTGATCAACGCCCCGGCCGGCAACGACCAGCCGACCGCCCGGCCGATTTCGATGGTCAGCGGCAAGCCGATGAAGATCGAGGCCGGCCCCAACTGGGACGACGATCTCTCCGGTTCGAACATCTATGCCGCCAACGACCCGGGCGTGGTGAAGCTGAGCGCGGAAGAGCAGCAGCAGCTGTTCGCCATCGAGAAGATGGTTTTCTTCCACATGCCGCGTATCTGCAACCACTGCCTGAACGCCGGCTGCGTCGCCAGCTGCCCCTCCGGGGCGATCTACAAACGAGGCGAAGACGGTATCGTCCTGATCAATCAGGACAAGTGCCGCGGCTGGCGGATGTGCGTTTCGGGCTGTCCCTACAAGAAAACCTATTACGGCTGGACCACCGGCAAATCGGAAAAGTGCATCCTCTGTTTCCCGCGCCAGGAGGCCGGCGAGGCTCCGGCCTGTTTCCACTCCTGCGTCGGGCGGATCCGCTACCTGGGCGTGCTGCTCTACGATGCCGACCAGATAGAGTCCGTGGCGATGCGGGAAGATGTCGACCTGGCCGCCGCGCAGCGGGCGATTATCCTCGATCCCCACGATCCCCGGATCCAGGCTGCGGCGCTCAAGGCGGGGATTGCCGAAGAGGTGCTCGCCGCCGCCCAGGCGTCGCCGGTCTACCGATTCGTCAAGGAGTGGGGGATCGCCCTGCCGTTGCATCCCGAATTCCGTACCCTGCCGATGCTCTTCTACGTGCCGCCCCTGTTGCCGGTACTTTCGATGGACAACCAGGGGGCGCAGAAGCTCGCCGAGGATTTCTTCACCACCCTGGAAAATGCGCGCCTGCCGATGAGCTACCTGGCCGGCCTGTTCGCCGGCGGCAACGTCGAAGAAATCAAGGCGGTCTATCGCCGCCTGATGGCGGTGCGCCTGCAGCGGCGTCAGGCCACTGTCGGTGACCTCGAGGAGAGCGAAATGGCCAAGGTGCGCGAGTCAGCCGGGATCAGTGCCGAACAGGTCGAGGCGATCTACCGCATGACTTCGCTGACCAGCATCAAACAGCGGATCGTGGTTCCGTCGATGCTGCGCGATCGGGCCGTGGAGGCGACCATGAATCCGGAACAGTACAAGCAGGAGATGGGCTTCGGCAGCCGTAAAGCGCCGAAGAGAAGGTGGTGAGCATGGACCCTATGGCGACCCATCAGGACCTTTGCCGGCAGTTCGCCGCGCTGCTGGACTACCCCGCCGCCGATCTGCGGCAGACCGCCGCCGACTGCCTGGAACAGCTGCGGGGGAACCGTCCGGAAGTGGCGGCACAGCTGCTTCCCTTTGCCGATTTTCTGGCCGCCAGCGACCGGTCCCGGATCGAGGAGGTTTTCACCGCGACCTTCGACCTGCAACCGCTCTGCCATCCCTACGTCGGCTATCAGCTCTGCGGCGAAAGCCAGCAGCGCACCATGTTCCTGATGAAGCTGCAGGAGCTCTACCGGGAACATGACTTTCGAACCGGGAGTGAACTGCCGGATCACCTGAGCGAGATGCTGCGTTTTATCGGCTGCGTCAACGATGTGCACTGCCGCCGGGAACTGATCGACGATGGTCTGTTGCCGGCCCTGGAAAAGATCATTCAAGGCATAGACAACGATGACCACCCCTATCAGGGGCTGCTCAAGACCCTGCACAGCTTTCTCAGCGAACGCAGCGCGGAAAAAGGAGCACACTCATGATCGACCTGATTCTCTTCGGCGTCTTCCCTTACGTGGCCGTCGCCCTGGCGGTGGCCGTCGGCATCTACCGCTATTGTTTCGACCGTTATTCCTATTCGTCACAATCATCGCAGTTTCTGGAGAGCAAGGCGCTGTTCTGGGGGTCGGTTCCCTGGCACTACGCCATCCTGCTGATTCTGCTCGCCCATACCCTGGCCTTTCTGTTCCCCGGCGCCTGGGGAGAACTGGCCGGCCGGCCGCTGCGCCTCTATCTGCTGGAGACGACCGGACTGGTCCTGGGGGCGATGGCGGTACTCGGGGTGGCGCTTCTGCTGCTGCGGCGGACGAAGGACCCGCGCCTGGTCGCCGTCACCTCGCCCATGGACTGGGTCGTTCTGGTGCTGCTGCTGGTCCAGGTGGCCACCGGCGTCTACATCGCCTTCACCCTGCGCTGGGGGTCGGTCTGGTACCTGCACACCGCCGTCCCCTGGCTCTGGTCGCTGTTGAAGCTCGATCCGCAGGTGCAGTTCCTGGCGGCCCTGCCCTGGGTGGTCAAGCTGCACGCGGCCAATGTCTTCCTGCTGATCGCCATCTTCCCCTTCTCCCGCCTGGTGCACCTGGTCTCCATCCCCTTCACCTACCTGGGGCGGCCGGCGCAGGTGGTGGTGTGGAATAAGCGGTAGACACTCAAGGCTCTCTGGAATCCACAGCATTCCGATTTGGTGCCGGTGAACTACCGCTCCCTGCCCCCCTTGCCCAAGGGGGGTTGTTTTCTGGGTGGGCTCGCCCGACCCGAGGCTAAAATGGGAAAAAAATAATGTTTTGACGTGGGTCAAGGAACCTCGCCGGGCGGCGAGGTATAGAAGAGATACCCTGGATGGATCAGCAAGTCTCTCATGATTTTCATTGGAATCGGAAGGGTGCAGAAGCCCGCTTTCACCCGTCCTGGGGAGGGTCATTATGGAGAAAGTCGCCACCGGCAAGTCCCACAAGATCCTGTTCCTGAACACCCTGGCCTTCACCGTCTGCTTTGCCGCCTGGATGTTCAACGGCGTGCTGGTGACCTTCCTGGTCGACAACCAGGTGTTCAAGTGGGGCCCGGTGCAGATCGGCTGGCTGCTGGGGATTCCGGTACTGGCCGGGTCGCTCTTCCGCCTGCCGGCCGGCATGCTGACCGACAAGTTCGGCGGCAAGCCGGTCTACGGCACCCTGCTGCTGCTCTGCGCCGTCCCCATGTACCTGCTGTCGAAGGCCGACAGCTTCCTGGTCCTTCGCCCTGTGCAGCTTCGGCTTCGGCCTGGCCGGGGTGAGCTTTTCCATCGGCATCGCCTTCACCTCCGTCTGGTATCCCGCGGCACCGCCAGGGAACCGCCCTGGGGATCTTCGGCGCCGGCAACGCCGGTGCCGCCCTGACCACCCTGTTCGCTCCCACGCTGCTCAACCGTTTGACCGAACAACGGCGCCCATCCTCGAAGGCTGGCGGCAGCTGCCGGTCTACTACGCGCTGCTGCTGGCGGGCATGGGCGTTATCTTCTTCCTCTTCGCCGAGAACAGGAAACCGGCGACCAACGGCAAATCGTTCCGCCAGATGCTGCGCCCTCTGAGCGACGTCCGCGTCTGGCGCTTCGGCCTCTACTACTTCCTGGTCTTCGGCTGCTTTGTCGCCTTCTCCCAGTGGCTCGTCCCCTACTTCGTCAACGTCTACTACCTGCCCCTGGTCACCGCCGGGCTGTTCGCTTCCCTGTTCAGCATCCCCTCCGGGGTGATCCGCGCCTTTGGCGGCTGGCTGTCCGACAAGTTCGGCGGCCGCGAGGTCATGTACTGGGTGCTGGGCGCCTCGACCCTCATCAGCCTGCTGGTGATCATGCCGAAGATGGAGATCTACTCCCCCGGCCGCGGCGTGATGGCGAAGCGCGGCGGGGTGGTGACAGAGGTGACCGCTACGAGCGATCACCGTCGGCGAGGCATCCTATGCCCTCCGGGAGAAGCCGGAGCTGGAGAACTTCGATGGCCGGCTGCTGATCCTGCCCACCAAGCAGATCTGGCAGGAGCCGGTGGTCGAGCCCGGGCAGACGGTAAAAAAGAAGGAGCTGCTGGCCAAGGGGGTCACCCGCATCTTCTTTCAGGCCAACATGTGGATCTTCGCCGGCCTCGTCTTTCTTCTCGGCAGCATCTGGGGGATCGGCAAGGCGGCGGTGTATAAACTGATTCCCGACTATTTTCCGGAGGAGGTGGGGGTGGTCGGCGGCATGGTGGGAGTGCTGGGGGGCCTGGGCGGCTTCGTCTGCCCCATCGTCTTCGGCTATCTGCTGCAAGGGACCGGGCTGTGGACGAGTTGCTGGATCTTCATGTTCGCCCTTTCCCTGGTCTGCCTGCGCTGCGATGCACCTGGCGGTGAAGAAAGATGATGAGGGAAAAGCATCCCCGGGATATGCGTCTGATCGAAGGAATCACCGACATCCATAAGCGAAAACGAGCTGAAGGAGTCGGAACATGTCAGAGGCCATGCTGAATACGTCTGAGAGGCTGCGGAAAACGTCGGGCGATCTCGATTACTGGGAGGTCGAGAACGAGAAATTCTGGGAGACCGAAGGGAAGCAGATCGCCAACCGCAACCTGTGGATCTCCATCCCCAGCCTGCTCTGCGGCTTCGCCGTCTGGCTCTACTGGAGCATCATCACCGTGCAGATGCTCAACCTGGGCTTCCCCTTCAGCCAGTCGGAGCTGTTCACCCTGTCGGCGATCGCCGGCCTGTCCGGGGCGACCCTGCGCATTCCCAGCTCCTTTCTCATCCGCATCGCCGGCGGGCGCAACACCATCTTCTTCACCACCGCCCTGCTGATGATCCCGGCGGTCGGCACCGGCTTCGCTCTGCAGAACCCTGCCACCCCGATCTGGGTCTACTACCTGCTGGCGCTGCTTTCGGGGATCGGCGGCGGCAATTTCGCCTCCTCCATGTCCAACATCAGCTTCTTCTTCCCCAAGCGGGTGCAGGGCACTTCCCTCGGCCTGAACGCCGGCCTGGGGAACTTCGGCGTCACCACCATGCAGATTCTGATTCCCCTGGTGATGACCATGGGCATCTTCGGCGGCGAGCCCAATGACCCTGGTCAACACCAGCGGCACCCTGATCGGCAAGATCCCGGCCGGGACCGAAACCTACATCCACAATGCCGGCTACGTCTGGCTGCTTCTGCTGGTTCCCCTGGCCTTCGCCGGCTGGTTCGGCATGAACAACATCACCACCGAGACGGTCTCCCCGGACATCGGCTCCACGGGCCGTTCCTTCGTGAAGATCACCGGCCTGCTGCTGATCGCCTTTGTGCACCGCCGCGGCCGGTCTCTACCTGCTGCTGCCGAAGCCGGTCGGGCTCGGCCTGCTGAGCAAGTGGATCGTCCTGCCGCTGGTCATCGCCGCCACCGTCTACGGCATGAAATACCTGACCTCGCGGCAGCCTGCGGGCCAACCTCGACCGGCAGTACAAGATCTTCGGCAACAAGCACACCTGGGCGATGACCGTCATCTATACCATGACCTTCGGCTCCTTCATCGGCTACTCGGCCGCCTTCGCCCTGTCGATCAAGTGCATCTTCGGCTTCTGCCACATCGCGGTCGATGGCGCCATGACCCACACCACCGCCAATCCCGGACGGCCCGAGCGCCCTGATGTTCGCCTGGATGGGGCCGTTCATCGGCGCCCTGATCCGGCCGGTCGGCGGCAAGATCGCCGACAAGCTGGGGGGCGCCATCGTCACCCAGTGGGTCTCCATCGTCATGATCGCCTCGGCCCTCGGCTGCGCGTACTTCATGAAGGCCGCCTACGCCTCGGCGACCCCGGAGCAGTATTTCACTCCCTTCCTGATCCTGTTCATCGTCCTCTTCGCCGCCACCGGGGTCGGCAACGGCTCGACCTTCCGCTCCATCGCCATCATCTTCGACAAGGAGCAGGCCGGGCCGGTGCTCGGCTGGACCTCGGCGGTCGCCGCCTACGGCGCCTTCATCATCCCGCAGGTGTTCGGCGAGCAGATCAAGGCGACCACGCCGGAGTACGCCCTCTACGGTTTCGCCGTCTTCTACTTCCTCTGCCTGGTGCTCAACTGGTGGTTCTATACGCGCAAGAATGCCTACATCCAGAATCCCTAAGGAGCGACGAGAAAGTTCAAGGTTGACGGGGCGGACATGGCCGCTACCCGGCAATATTCCATGGGTAGCACGCCAGATATCGCGATTACAGCTCGGCCAATAAGGGTCCCTTGTCTTATCCGTAGTCGTTGCCCGAGTTATCCATGCCGCTCGACCGATCGAGCCGAAAACTCAGCGCAAAGGGAGTGCCTCCCCGGCAGGGGCGTCGCTTTCTTTCGGTTCCTTTCGTTTCGGCAGTTAAAAAGAAAGGAATGCGGGGTGCCGGGGTGCAAACGCCCGCGAACCTTAGCCGGGTGATAGGGGCTTGTCAGCCCCGATCTGTGCTTCTGCCGGGTCCGACAACCGGCGGTGAGCTTTCATCCCGATGGTGGCAGTGTCCCCATCCTCCAACACTGATGTGCGGGGGATGCCGGAGAAGGCATCCTCCGCTTGTCTGTTGCCGGCCATTCCAGTAGAATAGCGCGGGTTTGATTTTGCCCTTACAGGAGTCTGTCCCGATGAACGCGAGTAGCAAACAGGAGCGGCGCAGTTTGTGGAGGATTTTTCTGAATCACCTGAAAAACAAGCTGGGAGCCGGTCTCCTGGTGGTGATCCCGCTGGGGATCACCCTTTTCATTCTTCGCTTCCTGTTCAACCTGGCCGATGGTGTTCTTGCCCCCTACATCAAGCGGGTCGCGGCTTTTTTCTTCGGGGAGGGTCATTATATCCCCGGCCTGGGGATGATCACCGGCCTCCTCGTCCTCTATTCGCCGGCATTCTGGCTACCAATGTCCTCGGCAAGCGCCTGGTGACTTACTGGGATACGCTGTTGACCCGCATCCCTCTGGTCAAATCGATCTACACTTCGGCCAAGCAGTTCATGGAGGTTTTTTCCCGGAAGGGGCGCTCGAGCTTCCGGCGGGCGGTCTACGTCGACTTTCCCAAGGAAGGCTCCTATTCTCTGGCCTTCATCACCAACGACGTCATGACCACTTCCGGCAAACGCTACCATACCTGCTTTATCCCCACCTCGCCCAATCCAACCTCAGGGTACGTGTTGATCCTGCATGAGAGCCAGGTTTATCCCGCCGCCTTCAGTGTCGAGGAGGCGATGAAAATCATCATGTCCGGCGGGATGGTCGCCCCGGAATTCATCCGCGCGGAAAAGCTCCAGTAAATGAGGTTTCCCCCGATGGCAGAGTCGCCGGAGCGAATCCACAAAGGACTGTGGATACCTTGTGGAAAATCTGCCCCTGACTTTTCAAGTCGATGAAGAGTCCAGCGAAATTGGCATTCTGCCTAAAAAAGCGCCAATTTTCCAGGCTCTTCCGGATTAAAATCGCCGGTTCCCAACTTCGAGACTCTGGTAAAATCACCAACTGCTTGGATTTCCGACAACTTCCGGGAAACCATAAATTTGCATCTTGTAAAAATTCAAAAATTGTTTTAAAAACGCCAGGATAAATTTGTTCAGCTTGCCCCGCTCTTTACCCCTGATAAAAAGCAGAGGAGGGTTCCTGCTATGTCCGATGCCCTGCATTTCACTGTCGGCGGTCTGCTGGAAGACACCGCCCGGCGCTTTCCTGACCGCGATGCCCTGGTCTATCCCGACCGCGGCCTGCGCTACAGCTATCGGCAATTCGATGCCCTTTGCGAACGGATAGCCAAGGGCCTGCTCGCCCTCGGCATCGGCAAGGGGGATAATGTCTCCATCTGGGCCACCAATGTCCCCGAATGGCTGGTGCTGCAGTTCGCCACCGCCAAGATTGGCGCCGTCCTGGTGACGGTGAATACCAGTTACAAGAGTGCCGAACTGGAATACATCCTGCGCCAGTCCGATTCGAGCACCCTTTTTCTGGTCCAGGGGTTCCGCGATACCGATTACGTGGAGACGGTCTACACCGTAGCGCCGGAGCTGCGCACGGCGAAACCCGGCGACCTGAACTGCACGTCCCTTCCTTGCCTGAAGCGGGTGGTCTTCATCGGCGGCGAGGCGCCGGCGGGGATGCTCGCCTTCTCCTCCCTGGAGGAACTGGGCAAGAGCGTTCCCGACTCGTCGCTGGCGCAGGTCAAGGCCACCCTGGCCGAGGATGAAGTGATCAACATGCAGTACACCTCCGGCACCACGGGCTTCCCCAAGGGGGTGATGCTGACCCATCACAACATTGTCAACAACGGCTATAACATCGGCGAGTGCATGCGCTTCACCGAGCAGGACCGCCTGTGCATCCCGGTTCCCTTCTTCCACTGTTTCGGCTGTGTTCTCGGGGTTCTCGCCTGCGTCACCCACGGCGCCGCCATGGTGCCGGTGGAGACCTTCAACCCGGAAGCAGTGCTCAAGACCGTCGAGGCGGAAAAGTGCACCGCGGTGCATGGGGTTCCCACCATGTTCATCGCCGAACTGGAGCACCCGGCCTTCCACAAGTACGACCTCTCCAGCCTGCGCACCGGCATCATGGCCGGCTCGCCGTGTCCGATCGAGGTGATGAAGCGGGTCATCAGCGACATGCACGCCGCCGAGATCACCATCGCCTACGGCCAGACCGAATCCTCGCCGGTGATCACCCAGACCCGCACCAACGACCCGATCGAGCTGCGGGTGGCCACGGTCGGCCGGGCCCTGCCGAATGTTGAGGTGAAGATCGTGGATATCGAGACCGGGGCGGCCCTCCCCCCCGGCAAGCAGGGGGAGTTGTGCACCCGCGGTTACCATGTGATGAAGGGATACTACAAACAGCCCGAGGAGACGGCCAAGGTGCTCGACGGCGATGGCTGGCTGCATACCGGCGATCTGGCGGTGATGGATGAAAACGGCTACTGCAAGATTACCGGTCGCATCAAGAACATGATCATCCGCGGCGGCGAAAACATTTATCCGCGGGAAATCGAGGAATTCCTCTATACCCACCCGAAGATATCGGACGTGCAGGTCTATGGTGTCCCCGACCGCAAATACGGCGAGCAGGTGATGGCCGCGGTGAAGATCAAACCGGGGGTGACCTGCACCGAAGAGGAGATTCGCGAGTTCTGCCGCGGCCGCATCGCCAATTACAAGGTTCCCCACTATGTCAAGTTCGTCACCGAGTACCCGATGACCGCCAGCGGCAAGATCCAGAAATTCAAGCTGCGCGAGCTGGCGATCCAGGAACTCGGGCTGGAAGAGGCGGCTAATATGAAAATGGCGTGAAAATCTCAACTGCGTGAGGAGTAATGTGTAATGTGTGAAATGTAAAATTCGAATCACCCGGCACACCCCGAGCATTACACATCACATATTACTTATCACTCGTTACGTCTTTCAGGAGCTCAACATGCGCATTACCCCCACCACTGAACTGACCGTTCGCTATCAGAAGCTCCAGGCCCTGATGCAGGCGGATGGTCTCGACGCTGTTCTGATGCTGCAGAACGCCGATCTTTTTTATTTCACCGGTACCGTCCAGCAGGGAGTCCTGTACGTTCCTGCAGCCGGGCAGCCGATCTACATGGTGCGCAAGGAGTACGCCCGGGCGCGCATGGAATGCGGGCTTAAGGAAATCGTCCCGTTCAAGAGCCCGAAGGACATTCCCGCCGTCCTTGCCGAGTACGGCTATTCCCTGCCGAAGGTCGCGGGGATGGAGTTGGACGTGCTGCCGGTCGCGCTCTTCCAGCGCTTTGCCAAGGTGCTGGAAGGGGCGCGCCTCGTCGATGCCACACCTCTCATCCGCACGGTGCGGGCGGTCAAGTCGAAGTACGAGATCGAGATCATGAAAGATGCCGCCCTGCAGGTCGACCGGGTCTACCAGCGGGCAAAGGAGATCATCCGCGAGGGAATGACCGACCTGGAACTGACCGCCGAACTGGAGTTCACGGCCCGCAAGATGGGGCACCAGGGGATCTCCCGCATGCGCGGCTTCAATTCCGAGCTCTTCTACGGCCAGATATTCTCCGGTGCCGACAGTGCTGCTCCTGCCTTTCTCGACTCGCCCCTCGGCGGCATTGGCGTCAATACTTCCATCGGCCAGGGGGCGAGCTTCAAGCAGATCCGCCAGGGCGAGCCGATCATCGTCGATTTTGCCGGCGCCTTCGACGGCTACCTGGTTGACCAGACCCGCGTCCTGTGCATCGGCGGTCTTCCCGACCGGTTGCGCAAAGCCTATGACGACATGCTGGCAATCGAGTACAGGCTGAAGGAGATCGCCCGCCCGGGAGTCGTCTGGGGAGAGATCTACGAGGCCTGCTACCAGCTGGCGGTGGAGATGGGTTATCAGGATCACTTCATGGGCAGCAAGGGAGCGCAGGTCTCCTTCATCGGCCACGGCCTTGGCGTCGAGATCGACGAATACCCCTTCATCGCCCGCGGTTTCCGGGATCAGGTGCTGCAGGAGTACATGACCTTCGCCTTCGAACCGAAGGCCGTTTTCCCTGGCCTGGGTGCGGTGGGCATCGAAAACACCTTCTGGGTCGAGCAGGATGGTCTCAGGCACCTGACCTTCTCGCCGGAGGAATTGGTAATCCTCTAACGTTTTTTCAGCGGATATAACAGACAAAAAGCCGGGAGTCGCCTCCCGGCTTCTAGTTAGGTGGCCCTGCGATTCAGATCATTGTCCGGATTGGCTGCTTCCGGATTTTTCCTGCTGTTCCTGCCCCCATTTTTCCTGACCCTGCTGCACTCCCCTTTCCTGCTGCTGTTGTCTTTTCACCAAACTGCGGCGACACGCCCATGAATTCCTGGGTGTTGAGATCGAGGGATTGCAGGGTCTGCTGGTTCAGCTTGCCGGAGGAAGCGATCCCCTGCGATTGCTGGAACTGCTGCAGCGCCTGGCGGGTATTGGGGCCCATGATCCCGTCCACTTGCCCAGGGTCGAAGCCCTTGTCTTTGAGGGACTGCTGAATTTGCTTGATCTGGTCGGAATTCAGTTGCTGAGCGGCCACATTCTGTCCCACCTGCTGCCCCTGCTGACCAACTTGCTGCTGATTCTGCTGCGTCCCCTGGACTCCGGATTGCCCTGATTGCAGCTGCTGCTCCTCACGCATTATCTTTTTCTGAGCGGCCTCGGGTTGTGCCGGAACCTGTCCGAAGGTGCTTGGTTGCTGCTGTTCCTGGACGCCGGTTTGCGACTGCCCGGAAGTTTGCTGGTTCGCCAATGCCTGGCCGATAAACAGGCTCATGGTAAAGGCCGTGGCGATGGTCAAAACGAGATATCTCATGGTGCTTTCTCCTCTGTTCGCGCTGTTAGGTTTGCAGGCCACCTTCTGCACCCATAATGGGCACCAGATGCAATCACCATTTGGCACCATCTGTTTAGCTGTCGGTCCGCCGGGTGACCCATGCAATTTGAGCATAGCAGGTTTCAGCGGAGTGGAAAGTGGGGTGGTGGGGCGGCCGTTTCATCTATCCTGCTAGATGCTCCATGCCGGGGTGATTTTCAGCCTTGCGAGGCGGAAAGGGGCTGGTAAGGTTGAGCTTGACCGGAAATCGTCTGATTCGGGCTCTCGAACCGAAGGAAGGCTCGAGGCAGTAAAGACTCGAGGGCGAGGAGAAAAACCCGAGGCCTATCGTGGGCAGTGGGGCAATGGGCAATCCCTTGTTTTCCAAACTGTTGTTTCTTGCCCTGGGCGGAGGGGTAGCCGGCCTGGGGCTTCTACCCTGGCGCCGCCATTTTCTCACCAGATACCGTTGCTGGCCGAACCCGAGCTGGGCGGCGGTCGGTTGGGCTGGTCTGTTGTGGTCCCTCTTCCTCCTCAACGGACTGTTGGTCAGTATCCTGCTCATCATCTGCACTGACGATCGCAACACCGCCACCGCCTACGCCCGAAACTTTCTGCTGCGCACTCCCGGGGACCGATTCCTGGCTCCCCATGACCAGAGCAATCGAGCATCTTCGCGCGTCGCCGGAAATCCCCCTCTATTCGAAACTTTTTTTTGCCGACCACACCAAATTCCAGTATCCGATCAGCAGCCTGATTTTTCCCGACCTGCTTCAACGCGCCACCGGCGCCTCCTGGGAGAGGTTATCCCGGGTGCTGAATATGCTATCGTGGTGGGGCGTGCCTCTGACCGGCGCCGTCTCCTGGGGTCTGCTCCGCGACAGCCAGAAGCTCGCGGCCGCGAAAAGGTCCGGTCCCGGGATACGGCACCGCCGGCATTCCCGCCCTCATCCCCAGCCTCTTCATCGCCCTGACCTTTTATCCCCTGATATTCCCGCTCTTATCTGCTCGGCCAGATCCAGACCTCTTTGACTTTGCTGGCCGCCCTGGCACTTTGGCTGTGGCAGCGGAAGCGAAAAAAAACGGCCGGCTTTCTTCTCGGACTATGCTGCGCCGTCAAACCCCAATGGGCGGCCGTCGTCCTGTGGGGAGCACTGCGCCGGGAGTGGGGGATGACCAAGGCCGCCCTCCTTACTCTTGCCGTAATTACTCTCACTGCCGGCGGGCTGTACGGGTTTTACCACTACCTCGATTATCTGCCGGTCCTCTCTTTTCTCTCCCGTCATGGGGAAAGCTTCTTTCCCAATCAGTCTGTCAATGGGCTGATGCATCGCTTTTTCTTTAATGGGAACAATCTTCAATGGGTCAGCGATCAATTCCCTCCTTTCAATCCGATAGTCTATGCCTGCAGCCTAATCGCGGGGGCGATCATCCTCGGCCCGGCGCTGTTCTGGCAGAGAAAAAACGCAGGACCCCCTCGATCTGGCACTGCATACTCATGCTGAGCCTGACCATGGCCTCGCCGATCGCCTGGGAACACCATTATGGCATTCTGCTCCCGATCTTTGCTCTGTTCGCTCCGCTCTGCCTGGCGCAACGACCGTTCGGCAGATGTTCCGGCTGGTATCTGCTCTCCGCCTTCTTTCTCACCAGCCAGCGACTCGATCTGACCAACCGCCTGGCGGATACCCACCTCAACATCCTGCAAAGCTACCTCTTTTTCGGCGCATTGCTGATGCTTGGCATGCTCTACCGGCAAACTCGTCCCGTTTCCCCGGAGATCGGGGAGGTTTAGGGGCAATGCAGGCCGAACCGGCAACAAAAAGCCGGGGAAAATCCCCGGCCTTGAGAAAGGGTGGCCTTTTCACTATCCGGTGTTCAAAGATCAAGATGCTCGGGCAGGCCTCAGTAATTGCTTTTCTGCTGCCCCTGATTCTGGTTCTGCTGTTTCTTCTGGTTCTGCTGGTTCTGCTGGTTCTGCTGGTTCTGCTGACCGCCGAATTGCGGGGAAACTCCTGTGAATTCCTGGGTCTTGATATTCAGGGCATTGAAGGTCTGCTGGTCAGGTCTGCCGGTGGCGGCAAACCCCTGGCTCTGCTGGAAGTCGCGGACCGCCTCTCGGGTTTTCGGTCCCAGAATCCCGTCCACCGGACCCAGATTGTAGCCCCGGTTCTTCAGGCTCTTCTGGAGCGCCCGGATGTCTGCGGAACTCAACTGCTGGGATTGATTCTGCTGATTCTGCTGCTGCCCGGAGCTGCTCATACCTTGGTTTTGCCCGCCAAACGCCGGGGAGACGCCCACGAATTCATACTTCTGAATGTTCAGAGCCCCCAGGTCTGCTGGTTAGGTCTGCCGAGACGGCCAGTCCTGGCTCAGGTGGATCGCCTGCCGTACGGTCGGACGTCGTCGAGGGCCCGTCAGATCTCCTTCAGTTTTGGATCGGCGACCGAGACGGCCAACCCCTGGCTTTGCTGGAAATGCTGGATCGCCTGCCGGGTATTCGGTCCCATATGCCATCGATAGGGCCGGGGTTGAAGCCTCGATCCTTCAGGTTCTGCTGGATCAGGCGAACCTTTTCGGAACTGAGCTGCTGCGCCGCAACCTGCTGCTGTGGCTGGATAGAGCGCTGCCCCAGCTGGGACTTCTGACTGCCTGGGGTTTCCTGTTTCTGGCGCAGTTCCGGCCTGGTGGTGTTGGAGTACCCATAGCCGGAACGCCGGGACCTGGCTGGGGACTGCTGGCCCTTGTGCCAGGGCCTGGCCGCCCAAGCCGGCGATAAAGGTGAAAATCGTCGTCAAAACGAAATATCTCATCTGATTTCTCCTTTTCTTGTTTCGGGCCACTCCTTGCTTTTCAATTCAAAAATGACCAGTTTCTCAAATACTTGCATTGTTTTAGCAACATCTTTGTTTGAGGATAACAGATTTCAACGAACTTGAAAGTCGATGGCCGGAGGTCCTTCAGCCGGTGTCCTTTTATTCCTCCGTGGCGGATGCGGCGACCATTTGCATCGTTATACTTTCGGCAAATATACCCATCGCCAGGAGAGCACTATGGCAAAGATCATCCATCTGCGAGGGGGAACTGCCCGGCCGGCCCCGGCTGAAGAAGAGCTCCGCTTGGCCGGCAGCATCTTTCGCCTCCGTCTGCACGGTGGCGAACCACAGGACCTCGGAGTCGCCGCCCGGGTACTCGGCCGCGCTTTCGTCCTGGAAGGCTTTTATACCGGATTTGAAGAGCAGGAGGCGACCATCTACCTGCGGGTGGGCCGGGAAATCATCACCGAAATCGGCTGCGACCGGCCGCCGGGATTGATGCTGGTTATCGATTCCCGCCGGTTGACCGCCGATACCCTGCTGGAGAGCGATGAACAGACGGTGTTACTGGTATGCGGGGAGGATCCGGAAGTTTTAAAGGACCGGCTCGGCTTTGGCGGAACGGTCCTGGCCCTGCCCTTGGCCGCTACCGATCCGCCGCCCCGCGGGCTCTGCCTCGCTGCGGTCGGGGGGGCTGCCCGGCTGGTCGGGGTCGTGCGCTGGACGGCTCTGGAGAGGGCAATCCGGGAAGAACTTGCGGCTTTGGACAGCGCCGAGGTCAACCGGGGGCTGGCAATGGCCCTGGAGTCTTTCGACCGCCTGAAGCCGTGGGCCGGGAAGGTGAGGATGGTCGACGAGGAGGTGGAGATCGGCCTGGAGACCGACTAGGCAGAGGAAGCAAGGCCCCCCTCAGCCGAAAGTCGAGGGAGCATGGGCAGTGAAATCCTTGCCGTCCCGTGGGGCCGGCTATTGGCCGCTGGCCGGCAATCTCACTACGGCCCTTGGCCTGCAGCGGGCAGGGGAGTAGAATGTTCACCATGTACCAGCGACCCCTCACCTCCGAAAGTCCGTCCGCCCCCTCGTTTATTCGCCTGCGCGGGCTGAGCAAGGTCTATCCCGAGGGAGAGCGGCAGCGCATCGTGTTCCGCGACCTGGCGGCCGATTTCCCTCGGGGGGAGTTTGTCGCCCTGCTCGGCCGGAGCGGCTCGGGGAAATCGACCCTGCTCAACCTGATCAGTGGGATCGACCTGCCGACTGCGGGGGAGGTGAGTATCGGCGGCACCGACCTGACCCGCCTTCCGGAGCAGCAGCGCACTCTCTTCCGCCGCGCGCACATCGGTTTCATCTTTCAGTTTTTCAACCTCATCCCCACCCTGACCGTGCTGGAAAATCTCCTTCTCCCCCTGGAATTGCAGGGGAAAGTGGGGGACACCGAATTGCGTCGGGCGCGGGAACTGCTGGCGCAGGTCGGCCTGGCCGATCGCCCGGACAGCTTTCCGGACCGTCTCTCCGGCGGCGAACAGCAGCGGGTGGCAATCGCCCGTGCCCTGGTGCACCGGCCGCAGGTGCTGCTGGCGGATGAGCCGACGGGCAATCTCGATGGCGAGACCGGCGCCCGGGTGCTGGCCTTGCTGAACGGCCTGGTGCGGCAGGCGGGAATGACCCTGCTGCTGGTCACCCACAGCCGGGAGGTGGCGCGCCTGGCCGACCGCATCCTGACCGTCAGCGGGGGAACGCTGATGGAGACCGCCGCCGGTGGGGAGGTGCGGCCTTGATCCTCTGGCGGGCCAGCCTGCGCACCCTGCGCCGCCGCCCCCTGCTCCTGGTATTCGCCGTTCTCGGCATTGCCCTGGGGGTGGCGGTGGTGGTGGCCATCGACCTGGCCAACGCCAGCGCCGAGCAGGCCTTTCGCCTTTCGGCCCGGGCACTCGCCGGGCGGGCGACGCACCAGGTGGTCGGCGGCCCGGGCGGACTGGATGAGGATATCTACCGCCGACTGCGGCTGGCGGGAGTGCGGGCCAGTGCGCCGGTCGTGGAGGGGTATGCCGCGGTTCCTGACCGGCCCGGCCGCACCCTGCAGGTGCTGGGGGTGGATCCCTTTGCCGAAGAGCCCTTCCGCACCTATTCTCCTGCCCCAGGTGAAGGGGAGGTACTGGGCCGACTGCTGACCGAACCGGGTTCCGGGCTGCTCCTGCCCGCCACCGCCGGGCGACTGGGCCTCGCCCCGGGCGACTCGCTGCCCCTGGAGGTCAATGGCCGGCAGCGCACTCTGATCCTGGCCGGCAACCTGCATCCCGCCGATGAAATCGCCGCTCGCGCACTGGAGAACCTGGTGGTCACCGACATCGCCACCGCCCAGGAGTTTTTCGGCTGGCAGCGGCAAACTCTCCCGTATCGACCTGCTGATTCCCGCAGGAAGGGAAGGGGAGGCCCTGCTGGCGCGGGTGCGCGCGATCCTGCCGCCGTCCGCCGCTGTTCTTCCCGCCGGCGGCCGCGGCGACTTTCTCGCCCGCATGACGCGGGCTTTCCAGCTCAACCTGACCGCCCTGAGCCTGCTGGCCCTGGTGGTCGGGATGTTCCTCATCTACAACACCCTCTCTTTTTCCGTCTTGCAGCGACGGGAGCTGCTGGGAACCCTGCGCACCCTGGGGGTGACGCGGCGGGAAATTTTCACCCTGATTCTTGGCGAGGCCGCCCTGCTGGGGGCGGCCGGCACCGCTCTCGGACTGCTGCTCGGGCTCGCTCTGGGGAGCGGTCTGCTGCACCTGGTCACCCGCACCATCAACGATCTCTATTTCGTCCTGGCGGTGCGCCACCTGGCAATCACCCCCCTGCTGCTCGGCAAGGGGATCGCCCTGGGGATCGGCGCTTCGCTGGCGGCGGCCCTGGTCCCCGCCTGGGAGGCGGCGATGGCCCCGCCCCGTACCGTCCTCGCCCGCTCGGTCCTGGAAGGGCACCACCGGCGGCTTCTGCCGCTGGCTGCGGCGGTCGGCGCGGCGCTGATGCTGGCCGGCGGCATCCTCCTTCTGCTCCCCGGGCGGAGCATCTCCCTGGCCTTCACCGCTCTGTTTGCCCTGATTGCCGGTTATGCCCTGCTCACCCCGGCGGCTGTCGTGCTCCTGCTGCGCCTGCTGCAGCCGGCCATCGGCCGGGTCTGCGGCCTGTTGGGGCGCATGGCCGCCCGCGATCTGTCCGCTTCCCTCAGCCGCACCGGCGTCGCTACCGCCGCCCTGGTCGTCGCCGTCTCCGCCACTATCGGCGTCGGCATCATGGTCGGCAGCTTCCGCCTCACCATCGTCCGCTGGCTGGAGAACTATCTGCGCGCCGACGTCTACGTGACCACCACCGGCAGCGCCCTGGGCGGCCATCCGCTGCTCGAACCAGAGATAGTGGAAGGGCTGGCAAAGCTGCCCGGAGTCGGTATTGCCACCCGGGCGCGGCACCTGGAACTGGAATCGGCGGGAGAATCGACCACCCTGTTTGTCGTCGATATGCCGCCGGTGAGTTTCGCCGGTTACACCTTCGCGGGCGGCAATCGGGAGGAAATCCGCCATTCCCTGCTGCGGACGGCGGCGGTGATCGTCTCCCAGCCCTATGCCTATCACCACCAGCTGCGCCGTGGGGATACCCTGCGCCTGCGCACGGATGAGGGTGAGCGGGAATTCGCGGTGGCCGGCGTATTCACCGATTACAGCACCGACCGGGGGCGGGTGGTGATGAGCCGCCCGGTCTACGAGCGCTACTGGCGCGACCGCGGGGTGGACGCTCTCGGCCTTTACCTGGCGCCCGGGCAAGAGGCCGAAGCGGTGGCCGAGGCGGTACGGCAGGCGGTCGGCCGACCGGCAGCAGGTGACCGTCTATTCCAACCGGGGACTGCGCCAGGCCTCCCTGTCCACCTTCGACCGAACCTTCGCCATCACCTCCGTACTGCGCCTGCTGGCGATCCTCATCGCCTTCGTCGGCATCCTCAATGCCCTCATGGCGATGCAGATCGAGCGGGCACGGGAGCTGGCGGTGCTGCGTGCCAACGGCCTGACGCCGCGCCAGTTGTGGGGCCTGGTAAGCGGCGAGACGGGGCTGATCGGCCTGCTCGCCGGAGTGCTGGCGATCCCCTTGGGCGTGCTGCAGGCCCTGGTTCTGATCCTGGTCATCAACCGGCGCTCCTTCGGCTGGATCCTGCAGACCAGTCTTTCGCCGGGCATCCTCCTGCAGGCGGTGGCCCTCGCCTTGGCCGCCGCCCTTCTGGCAGGCCTCTACCCGGCCTGGCGGATGGCCGGCACGCCACCGGCCCTGGCCCTGCGGGAGGAGTAGCATGCGGATGCGGCGATTGATTCCGCTGACTGTTCTCCTGCTGGGCTTCTGCGGCCTGCTGGCCGCCCTGCTCTGGCAGCTGGCCGGCAGCCCCCCCGAGCCGGCGAAAAATAGGCTCTCCCTGCCCGCCACCCTCGGCGGCGAAGCGGCGGCAGGGTATGCGCGCGCCCTGATCCCGCGCCCCTTCCTTTTCCCGCGGGACCACGGTCCCCATCCCGACTTCCGGACCGAGTGGTGGTATTTTACCGGCAATCTGGAGGATGCGACCGGCCGCCACTTCGGCTATCAGCTGACGTTCTTTCGGATCGCCATGGCGCCCAGGGCGCCCCAACGCGCTTCCGCCTGGGCCACCCGCCAGGTCTACATGGCCCACTTCGCCCTCACCGATGCTGCCGGCAAAAAGTTCCACAACTTCGAACGCTTCAGCCGCGCCGCCGTTGGCCTGGCCGGCGCCGCTGGCCGAGCCCTTCCGGGTCTGGCTGGAGGATTGGACCGCCGCCGGTGGCGAGGCGGGGACTTTCCCCCTGCGCCTGCGCGCCGCGGCAGGAGAGGTAGCCATCGAGTTGACGCTGGCCGCCGGAAAGCCGGTAGTCCCCCAGGGGGATAACGGCCTCAGCCGGAAAAGCGGCGCGGCGGGAAACGCCTCCTACTACTATTCCTTGACCCGCCTGCCGACCGCTGGCACGCTGCGCATCGGCGCCGCCGATTACAAGGTGCGCGGGCTCTCCTGGCTCGACCGCGAATGGAGCACCAGCGCCCTCGGGGCGGGAGAAGTCGGCTGGGACTGGTTCGCCCTGCAACTCGGCGACGGCCGCGAGGTGATGTTCTACCGCCTGCGCCGGAACGGGGGCGCTATTTCTCCCTGGAGCGCCGGCACCCTGATCGAAGCGGACGGCAGTTCCCGCCACCTGGCATCGGAGGAGGTGGAGATTGCTGAACTCGACCACTGGCAAAGCCCGCATGACGGCGCCTCCTACCCCTCCCGCTGGCGCCTGCGGGTCCCCGCCGCCGGTCTCGACCTGGAGATCGAGCCATGGCTGGCCGACCAGGAACTGCAGGGTACGGTTCGTTACTGGGAGGGGGCGGTCAAGGTCCGCGGGGAATCGGGGGGACGGCCGGTGGCGGGGAACGGCTATGTGGAGTTGACGGGTTACGCTGGAAACCGGTAGGGCGGCTGCATGCGCCGCCCTACGGGGAATTGCCGAGGCAGTGCATCCAACTGGGTCGACTTCACCGGAGTGCTTCTCGGGGGCGGCTGGGGAACGCAACGATTTGAATAGCGTGGTGAACGGCTCTAGCGGCCGCTCAGAAGTCCAGGCGCACCCCGAAGGTGACGTTGTGGGTGACATACTCCGATTTGAATTCGGTGCCGGTGGCATCCTTGAACTCGGGCCGGAGAGTGGCGAAATAGCGATAATCCAGGTCGAGATAGAGCTGAGGGGACATCTGGTAGGCGACCCCCGCCAGGAACTGGTAGGCGAAAGCCGTATCCTCATCGTCGGCCAGTGGATGCCCCCCTACGGTGAGCTTGTCCAGGGAAATCCTGGCCGCTCCCGACCCCGGCACCGACATAGGGGAGCCAGGGGCGAAAGTCACGGGATTCGCCGATGGTATTCAGCATGAGGCTGACCGCGCGTCGCCTTCCCTTCCCCCGTCATCTTTCCTGTCGAGAATTCGGCTTTGTCCAGGTCGTTTTCCCGCCAGGCCGCCTCCAGTTCCACCCGCCCGGCGCCGATCTGCGGATAGGTATCCCGCAGGTCGTAGCCGATGCTCGCCCCCGCCAGCCAGCCCGGTTTGTACTCGAAATTGAAGGAACCCTTGTCGCTGTCGTTCTTCGCTCCCTCCACGGCGATCCCCCCGCCCAGAAGAGAAAGGTAGAAGCCCCCCTCGGCGGCGAAAGCGGCCGGGGCGGCAAAGGCCAGCAGAAGGCCGGCCGAAATTATCATTCTCTTCATCACTTCCCTCCTCGGTGGCAGGATTCCAAACTCTATTGGACGACAACGGTGGCCGTGCCCGTTTGGCCATCCCTGCCGGCACGGATGGTCACGCTGCCGGGATTGACCCCCTGGACCTGGCCGGTGGCGCTGACGGTCGCGACATTGTTATTGCTGGAAGTCCAGGTGACCAGGCTGGTGATGTCGCGGCTCGCGGCGCCGGTGAAGTTGCCGGTTGCGGTCATCTGCAGGACACCGCCGACAGCGATGGTCTGGCTGGTCGGGGTGACCACGATAGATGTCAGGGCGGTGACGGTCAGGGTCGTGGTACCCCGGACACCGTTAAAGAACGCGGCAATGGTGACGGTGCCGGCGCGGACGGCAGTGGCCAGGCCGGCGTCGTCGATGGTGGCGATCGAGGAATCCGAGGAAGACCAGGTGGCCTGGCTGGTGACGTCCTGGGAGGTGCCGTCAGAGAAATTGCCGGTGGCCGTGAACTGCTGCGTCTCGCCGTTGGTGAGCACCGGGGCAGCCGGGGTCAGGGTGATCGACTGCAACTCCGGTTCGGTTACGGTTACCGAGGCGCTGCCGGTGACGCCGCCGAAATCGGCGGTGATATCGATCGGCCCGCCGGCCGCGACGGCTGTCGCCAGTCCGGTGGCATTCACAGTGGCGATGGTGTCGTCGGCGGAGGTCCAGATGACGTCGCGGGTGATGTCCTGCGTCGGCACCAGGGCATCGTTGAAGGAGCCGGTGGCGGTGAACTGCTGCGTGAGACCCAGGGAAACGTTAGCCGTGGCTGGGGTGACGGCAACCTGGCTGGCGGTGGCGTCGGTCACCGTGAACCCGAAGGTGCCGGTCACCGTGCCGCTGGTTGCGGTGATATTGGTGGTGCCGGCGGCAAGCCCCTTGCCGAGGCCGTGACTTGCGGCATCATTGCTGATCTCAAGGACCGTCGGATTATCGCTGCTCCAGGCCACCTGGTCGGTGATATCGCGGGTGAACGCCCCGGAGAAATCGCCGATGGCCCGGAACTGGTTGCTGGTGCCGGCTGCGATCTGCGGATACTGGGAAGTGACGGTGATCGCCGTCAGCGGCACGAAATCGTTCGGGCGGGTCGGTTCATTGTCTTCGCCGCAGGCGACCAAAAGCAGGGCTGCCAACAGGCATAAGCCGACCAGGCGTTTCATCATGGGACACTCCTTATTATTAACAGTTCACGAACATCCATGCCAGATACCATAAAAACAGGCATTCCGCAATTTCTTTCCGCTCGGGAAATCTCACCATAATATTCCCTTCAAACATCTCGATCAGCGGTATTCAGGGGCAATTGTCATTCAGAAACCTGCCCTTGGAGGCACCATCCGTGTGGATTAAAATGTTGACCTCAGGTCCGATCCAGAGTTAAATAAAACGCAATTTTATTTAGGACTTTCTATATGGAACATTTCTTCACCGATACCCTCGATTTCCTCTTTCAGTTCACCGGTGGCCGGGACGGCATCGAGGGTGGAGTGGTGTCCTTCGGCCTGGCGGTCCTCCTCTGGGCAATCCTGCTCGGTTTCCTGTACCTGCGCGAGCAGGCGGAACAGCGCGATCGGGCCGAGGGGGAACTGCGGGAAAAGAACGAAATGCTGCAGACGATCCTCGATTCGATTCCGGCACCGGTCTTCTACAAAGACGCCGAGGGGATTTATCTCGGCTGCAATATGGCCTTCGAGAAGTTTCTGGGTAAACCCAGGCAGGAGATCGTCGGACAGTCGGTTTACGGGGTGTCGCCATCCGACCTGGCCCAGGTCTATCACGAGGCGGACCTGGAGCTCATGCGGCAGGGCGGAATTCAGGTTTATGAGGCTCAGGTCGCCGCTGCCGACGGGCTGCGGCGCGATGTCATCTTCCACAAGGCCGTCTTCATGAAGGATGGCGGCAACGCGGGCGGGCTGGTGGGAACCCTGCTGGATATCTCAGAGCGCAAGCGGGCGGAGGAGAAGGTTCAGCGGCTCGCTTACTTCGATTCGACGACCGGCCTGCCCAACCGCACCCTGTTCATGGACCGCCTGGAGCGGGCACTGACGCATGCCGAGCGGGAAGCGCACCGGCTCGCCCTGCTTTTCCTCGACCTCGACCGCTTCAAAGATATCAATGACACTCTCGGCCACCCGGCCGGCGATCGTCTGCTCAATGCCGTTGCCGAGCGCCTCGGCAGCTGCCTGCGTGGGAGCGATACCCTGGCGCGTTTCGGCGGCGATGAGTTTGTTTTTCTCCTCTCCACCGTTAAGGACGAGGGGGGAGCGGCGGTGGTGGCGGAAAAATTGATCGATCTCATGGCCCGCTCCTTCGCCATTGACGGTCATGAAATCTATCTCTCGGTCAGCATCGGCATCGTCATGTTCCCGAACGACGGGCAGGATGGGGCCGCCCTGCTCAGACACGCCGACATGGCCATGTATGCGGCCAAGGAGCGGGGAAAGAGCACCCTCAATTTTTTCTCTCCCGAACTGCAGCGGCGAGCGATGGAGCGGCACGAGCTGGTGAGCGGCTTCCGGCGGGCGCTGCAGCAGGAGGAATTTTTCCTCGAATTCCAACCGCAGGTGAACGTCCAAAAACGGGCGGGTAATGGGGGTGGAGGCGCTGCTGCGCTGGCGGCATCCGGCCCGGGGACTCATCTCTCCCGCCGCCTTCATTCATTTGGCGGAAGACACCGGGCATATCCGAGCCATCGGCGAATGGGTGCTGCGCGCTGCCTGCACCCAGGGACGCCTCTGGCAGAGGATGGGGGCGAAATCACTGCGCATCGGCGTCAATATCTCCGGCTGCCAGCTGCGGCAGCGCGGCTTCCTGGAAATGATCGACCGCGTTCTGGCCGATACCGGGCTGGATCCCCGCCTGCTGGAGCTGGAACTCACCGAGAGTGTTCTCATGGAGCAGACGGAGGCTGCGATCGGTGTCCTGACCGGCCTCAGGATGCGCGGCATCCACCTGGCCCTGGACGACTTCGGCACTGGCTACTCCTCCCTGAACTATCTGAAACACTTCCCTATCGATCGGATAAAGATCGACAAATCATTCATCCGCGATCTGGCCGATCATGACAGCGCCGCCATTATCGATTCCATCCTCGCCATCGCCCGCACCCTGAATCTGCGCGTGGTGGCGGAAGGGGTGGAAACTCCCGACCAGCTGGACCATCTGCTGGCGCGGGACTGCCACGAGATGCAAGGGTTCTATTTTGCCGCCCCTCTAGCGGCGGAAGAGGTCGCCGCCTTCTGCCGCCGTTACCCGGGCGCGGAGAAGGCCATGGCGCCGGTGGTGGTGGTCTCCAGTCGGCGGAGCTGAAATTCCCCCGTGGTTACAGCCTAGTAAGCCGGTGCCCGGCCCCTTTCCGCCCGGGCCGCGTCCAATTCCCTGTTTCCACTTCCTTGCCTGGGTCGGTGAACCCGGTCCTTCGCCCCTCAACTCTCCGGTTCAATGGTTCCGATATACGGCAGGGCGCGGAAGCGGTCCCGGTAATCGAGGCCGTATCCCACCACCCAGGCGTCCGGGATATCAAAGCCGAGATAATCGATCGGTGTCGGTTGCTCCAGGCGTTCGGGTTTGCACAGCAGGGAACAGGTCTTCAGGGAGGCGGGACGCCGGGCCTGGAAAAGGCCGGTCAGGTACTCCAGGGTGTGGCCGGTGTCGATGATATCCTCGACAATCAGCACGTGCCGGCCGGTGAGATCGGTACGCACATCCATGATCAGGCGCACCGCCCCTGGGGTGGTTGCCGCCCTTCTGCCGTAGGCGGAAACGGCGATGAAGTCGATGCGGCGAGGAATGGTGAGCAGCCGCGAGAGATCGGCGAGGAAGATGTAGCAGCCGCGCAGCACCCCCACCAGCAGGAGCTCATCGGCTTCGGCGTAATCGGCGGAGATGGCCGCCGCCAGCTCGGCGACCCGGGTGCGGATCCGTTCTTCACTGAGGAATACGGCAGGCATCGGCATCGGTGGCTCACCCGGTGAAAAGAGGAACGATCGTCCCGGCGGTGACGTCCACCAGCCCCCGGTCGGTCAGTTTGAGGGCGGGGATCACCTCCAGGGCAAGAAAGCTCATGGTGGCGAACGGATCGGTCAGTGTCGAGCCAAGGTCCCGGGCGGCCCGCTGCAGTTCCTCCAGACGGTCGCGCACCGTCTCTACCGATGCCTCCGCCATCAGGCCGGCCAGGGGGAGGGGAAGCCGCGCCAGCACGGTTTCGCCCTCTGCCGCCGCCAGTCCGCCGCCCCCCGCTGCTGCGGCTATCGAAGCCGTGCGCAGGGAAATGTCGTCGGCACCGATCGCGACCAGGTTGTGATGGTCGTGCGCCACCGTGCCGGCGACCGCTCCCCGCTGCAGTCCGAAGCCTTGTACGAAACCCAGGCCGATCCGGCCGGAACCCCGGTGTCGTTCGATAACCGCCATCTTCAGCAGGTCCCGCTGGGTATCGGCGAGCACCAGCCCCCCCTCCAGGTGCGGGGCCAGGCGCAACTCCTCCGTCACCAACTGGTCCCGTATGATACCGATCACCCGGATCTTCCCGCGGCCGCCCGGGATGCGGTAATCGACCTGCCGCCAGTCGATGTGCACGGTATCATGCAGCGCCGTTGCCGCCGTGGTCGGCGGCGCCTCGGCAAAGGGGCGGAGCAGGCCTGCCCCGGCCACCTCGCGGCCGCTCTGGAAGACGAGTTCCGGCCGCGGGGCGGCAAGATCGCTGAATACCACCAGGTCCGCTCGCCGGCCGGGGGCGATTGCCCCCCGGTCAGCCAGCCGGAAATGCTCGGCCGCATTGAGGGTAGCCAGACGGATAGCGAGCAGCGGCTCGAGGCCGGCGGCAATGGCCATCCGCACCAGATGATCGATGGAACCCTCGCGCAACAGGTCTCGCGGCTGACGGTCGTCGGTGCAAAAGGCGAAGAACCGTTCGTTGTACGGGGTAACCAGGGGAAGCAGGGCGGTGAGATTGCGCGCCGCGCTCCCTTCGCGAATGAAGATGCGCAGGCCCCGGCGCAGCTTCTCCCGCGCCTCCTCGGCGGTGGTGCATTCATGTTCGGAGCAGATGCCGGCGGCGGCATAGGCATCCAGTTCCCGGCCGGAAAGCCCGGGGCAGTGGCCGTCCACCGGCCGGTCGCGAAAGCTGGCGATCTCTTCCAGAACCCGGGCATCGCCGGCGAGCACACCGGGGAAATCCATCACTTCCCCCAGCCCGACCACCCGGCGGTCGGCGGCCAGGGAGCGCAGGTCGGCTGCGCGGAGTTCGCCGCCGGCGGTGGCCAGCCCGGTCGCCGGAACGCAGGCGGGCAGGGTCACCAGCACCTGCAGGGGGAGTCCCGCCGTGGATTCGAACATGAAGCGGATGCCCTCGGCACCGAGAACGTTGGCGATTTCGTGCGGATTGGAGACAACCGTGGTCACTCCGTGCGGGACCACGGCCCGGGCGAATTCACGCGGGTGCAGCAGCGAACTCTCCAGGTGCACATGGGCATCGATGAAGCCGGGGCAGATGAAACGACCTCCCAGGTCGATCACCTGCCTCCCTTCATAATCGGCGCCCACTCCGGCAATCCGGTCATCTGTCAGGGCAATATCGACGATGCGGGTTTCACCGTCGAGAACATCAATCAGCCGGCCGTTGGTCAAAACCACATCGGCCGGCTCCCTGCCGCGGGCAACGGCAATCCGGCGGGACAGCGCTTGGCGGACTTGGCTGTGCATACAACAACAATTAACCGCCGAAGTTGGCGAAGGTCAAGGGGAGGGGAGAGAATAACGGGGAAGTTCTTTACAGTGAATATTTAGTTTATATAATGAAATAATCGAAACTACGGTAGAGGGAGGAGTCCATGAGGGGAATGGTGCCGAAATATTTCGTCGGTCAGGAGGGGGATTTCGAAACTCTCGATTCCTTCGGCAACCCGCGCGAGAAACTGGCAGGACGCATTCTGCAACTGACGGACAGCCGGGATGCCCTGTACGCCACTATCGACGACGGCCGGCAAACGGTTTCCGTACGTCTCGGTTAATCCGGAGGATTTTTTTTCCGGAGCAGACCGAACAGAAAGTCTACGGAGGTGGGTATTTCGCTTGCCTTCGGGTGCTCTCCGGCTGAAGCTCCTTGCTCCGCCGACCCCATTTCCCACCGGAGGATGTCGCCGGCCATGAATTCCACATGCCGGATAGCGCGACCGGTCAAATCAGTCGGGCACTTGCCGAAGATCTCCACCGGTCCGTAATGTCCCGCCGTCGTTGAACTCCCGAAGGCATGCGGTGCAGAAAGCTCGCCGGACACCACCGCACACCATTCGGCGTCCCGGTGCTCCAGTTGGATGGTAAATTGTCCCTTAACCGTGGTGAGAGTCAGGCGCATGGAAACAGCATCTTCCTGTGCGGATTAAAGAGTCTTCCGGGTAATCGTTTGCAAGCTTCATTCCATTCGGATTAAAAATCCGAAAACCCGCCCCAGAGCAGAGCCTGTGGGATTCTCAACCAAAGATTAAAACGCCCGAATCGGTCATCTCGCGTCCCGCCGCAACGGCGGGCGGCCGACCGGCGCCCGGTTAGCTGCGAACGATTTCTAACCCGCTGAATTCTCTCGTTCTGGAGGTAACCGGAGGATCGGTTTCGGGTTGTCGGGGTAAGGCGGGTACTGAACGCCATAAGGCGGGCATTGGCGCGGAGGGGGCAGAAAAAGAAAAAGGATCGGCTTTTCAGCCGACCCTTTTGATTTTTGGTGGAGCTAGGCGGGATCGAACCGCCGACCTCTTGAATGCCATTCAAGCGCTCTCCCAGCTGAGCTATAGCCCCGTGACAGGAGCCACTTTATAGCAAAGGGTTTCTGGCGTGTCAATGAAAAAAACAGGCTGGAGGCTAGAGGCAAGGGTGCTGTAGGTCAAGGCAAAAAGTAGAGGGCAAACCAAAGGATAGACCTGTTTTCCTCTTGCCGCTAGCCTTTAGCCTCTGGCCTGTTTTAAACCGCCAGGCTGATGACGGAGAAAATGGCGGCGGCGATCAGGAACCAGTTGCATTCGTGGATACGGCCGAGGAGGAGGCGGATCAGTACGTAGGAGAGAAAACCAAAAGCCAGACCGGTGGCAATGGAGTAGGTCAGGGGCATCAGAAGGAAGGTGAGAAAAGCGGGGGCACCTTCCTCAAAACGATGAAAATCAATGCCGCCGATGCCGCGCATCATGAAGATTCCGACGACGATCAGCGCCGGGGCGGTGGCGTAAGAGGGGACGGCGGCAATCAGCGGGGTGAAGAAGGCAGCAAAGAGAAAGAGGGCGGCGGTTGTCACCCCGGTCAAACCGGTCCGGCCACCGTCGGCGACGCCGCTGGCCGATTCGATGAAAGGCCGTGGTGGTACTCGTCCCGAGCAGGGCGCCGCCGATGGTGGCGAGGGCATCGGCGGTCAGCATCCGAGGCAGGCCAGGCACTTCCCCCTGCTCATCAGTCATCCCGGCTTCCCGACAGACCGCCAGCATCGTCCCGAGGCTGTCGAAGAGATCGACAAACATGAAAGAGAAGATGCTCGACCAGAGGGATACCTTCAGGGCTCCCAGGATATCAAGGTGCAGTGCGATGGGCGCCGGCGAGGGGGGGATGGCGGCCAGGCCAGCCGGCCAGGGGGATAGCCCCAGGACAGAAACCGAGCAGGGTGGTGGCCAGTATGGCGAGCAGCAGGGAGCCGCGCACTTTCCGGACCTCAAGCAGGATGGCCAGCAGCAGCCCGAGCAGACCGAGCAGCGCCGCCGGGGTAAGACGCCCGAGTTGCACCAGAACCGCCTGGCTCTTCACCACCAGCCCGAGATTCTGCAGGCCGATAAAGGCGATGAACAGGCCGATTCCTACTGAAGTCGCCAGGCGCAGGGAGGCGGGGATGGCCCGCGCCAGCCGTTCGCGTACCCCCAGCAGGGTAAGCAGGAGAAAAAAGACCCCTGAAAGGAAGACGACGCCGAGGGCGGTGGGCCAGGGCACTCCCTCCTTCAGCACCAGGGTATAGGTGAAGAAGGCGTTGAGACCCATTCCCGGGGCCATCATCAGTGGGGCGTTGGCCCAGACCGCTACCAGCAGTGTGGCGAGGCTCGCTGCCAGGCAGGTGACGGTGGTCAGCGCTCCCTTGTCCATCCCGGCCTGGGAAAGGATGGAAGGATTGACGATGATGATGTAGGCGGCGGTCAGAAAGGTGGTGGTGCCGGCGACCAGTTCAGTGCGGACGCCGGTACCGTGCCGGCGGAGTTGAAACAGGCGATCGAGCATGGGTTAAATCCAGGCAAGCGGTTGGAGGGAAAAGGCAGGCACAGCGGGATTTCCCATTGCCCGGAGCCTCTAGCCCGCCTTCTTCTCCTTGAACATGATGAGCAGCATCTTAAAACGTTCAACGGCCCGTACCCGGTGGGAGATCCCGCCGGGCATGAGGACGATCTCGCCGGCCCTGACGGTGACTGGTTTGCCGCCGATGGAGATCTCGGCCTGACCGTCGAGGACCTGGATGAAAGCGTTGAAGGGAACGGTATGTTCGGAAAGGGCTTGCCCCTGGTCGAAGCTGAAGACGGTCAGGGTGCCGCTGTCCGTCTGCAGCAGGGTGCGGCTGACGATGGAACCGGCCTGGTACTGGGTCATCTCGGCTAAGTTGTGGGCTACAGCGCCTTCGATGTTGACGCAGGGATCGGCAGTCATGGCAACCTCCTTGAGGGAATTCAGTCTCGTTTTAATTATACCTCAGCGGGCAGGTTGCCGCCCATCCGGCGTTGCCTCGTTGATCTGGTCCCAGAGAATTTCGATATCGCGGGACAGGGCCGGACTGGAGGTGCGCTTGGCGGCGCGGTAAAGGGAGCCGAGGGTGGTTTTCTCATCACCGAGGCGGTAGGAGGCCAGGGAGGCATGATAGAGGATGGCGGCCGCCAGATCGTCCCCCGGATTCTGGGCCAGGGCCTGTTCGAAGAACTGCAGCGCTTCCCTGTCCCGTTCCTTCCGCAGGGCCAGGACTCCCAGGAGGTCGGCGCGGGCGGCGGATCCTTCGGGAAGTTCGGTCAGCAACTTGTGGGCCTTGCCGATGCCATCGAGTTTGAAGACGTAGAGGAGGGCAAGGCGATGGAGGATCTCCGGCCGCCGGGGGTCCTCTTCCGGCAGCAGATTCAGGGCTCGGAGATATGCGCGCCGGGCGGCGCCCAGCTCGCCGCTGCATTCCAGCAACTCACCGCGCCGCAGGTTGAGGCTGCTGTCCGCCGGCTGGTACTCGATGGCTTGACCGAGGCGCTTGGCGGCGGCGGGGAAATCCCGGGCGGCGGCCAGTTCCTCGGCCTGCCGGCGGAAAGTTTCCGCTGCCTGGGGGTCGGGTGCCACAGTGGCGCAGCCGGCGAACAGGAGCAATAACAGGAGAAATAGAGACTTCATCTGCCGGTGATGGAAAAAGGCCGGAGAAAAACTCTCCGGCCTTTGTCAGCCTAAAGGGTGATCCCGGTCAGCCGGGTGAGAGCCTCCAGGTATTTTTCCCCCGTCTGACGGACGATTTCCGGCGGCAGGGGGGGCGGCGGCGCCTTTTTCCCCCAGTCGAGGGTCTCCAGGTAATCGCGCAGAAACTGCTTGTCGAAACTGGGTTGGGGGCCGCCCGGTCGATATCTGTCCTTGGGCCAGAAGCGTGAGGAGTCGGGGGTAAGGGCCTCGTCGATCCAGATCAGGCGCTCCTCATGGATGCCGAACTCGAACTTGGTATCGGCGATGATGATCCCCCGGGTCTCGGCATAGTCGCGGGACCGCCGGTAAATGGCCAGGGTGGCGTCCCGGGCCTGCTCGGCCAGGTCGCGGCCGCACAGTTCGGCTGTTTTTTCGAAGGAGATATTCTCGTCGTGCTCGCCGAGTTCGGCCTTGGTCGAGGGAGTGAAAATCGGCTCAGGCAATTGCGCGCTCTCCAGCAGCCCCGGCGGCAGGGCAATGCCGCTGATGCTCCCCGACTGCCGGTACTCTTTCCAGCCGGAGCCGGCAACGTAGCCGCGCACGATGCACTCAACCGGCAGCGGTCGGGCTTTTTTCACCAGCATGCTGCGGCCGGCCAGCTGGTCCCGGTAGCGGTGGGTGACTGCCGGAAAGTCGCCGATCTCGGTGGCGACGATGTGGTTGGGGATGATATCGGCCATCTTCTCGAACCAGAACCGGGAGATCTGGGTCAGAACAAAGCCCTTGTGGGGAATGCCCTGATCCATGATGACGTCGAAGGCGGAGATGCGGTCGCTGGTGACGATCAGCAGGTGCTCGCCAAGATCGTAGATGTCCCTGACTTTCCCCCGGTTGACCAGCTGGAGATCAGGGAAGCTGGTCTGCATGACGATCTGGGTCATATCTGGCTGTTCTCCCCTTTGAGCGAAGATGCGATATTCGGCGAAATGGTGATTTCGGCCTGGCTGCGCAGGTCCTTCAGGCGCTTCTCCAGTGCCTGATCCTTCTCCTGATTGAGCAGCGCCTGCCGCAGTTCTTCGCGCTTGGTCTGGTTCAGGGCGTCCATATCGGCTGCCTGGCGGTCGGTGAGCATGGCGACCACGAAGTTGCCGTTCTGCTCAAAGACCTGGTCGGGCACCGGCGCCTCCCGGGTCAGCCCGTAGGCCGCCTTGGCCAGCTCCTCCGAATTCCCCAGGCGGGGGATCAGGGAGCCGTAGGCACGGCTGAACAAACCGGTTTCCTCGACCTTCAGCCCCTGGGCACGGGCCAGAGAGTCGAGCGCTTTTCCCTGCCGCAGGTCGGCCAGGATCTTTTCCGCCGTCTGCCGGGCCAGCTTCCTGCGCCTTCTCCTGGCGGTAAGCCTGTTCCACCTTGCCGCGCACCTCGGCCAGTTCCGGCCGGCGGCTTTCCCGGCGATCCTTGAGGGCGAACAGGACCACCCCCTGGGGCAGGATTACCGGCCTGGCCAGTTCGCCTGGCTGCATGCTGAAGACGGTGGCGGCGATTTCCGGAGCCTCCCCCAGGCCGTCGATGCTTCCCTGCCGATCGAAGTAGCCGGTCTCCCGTATCTTCATGCCGTTGGCTTCGGCGGCTTTGTCCAGGCTGCCGCCCTGGCGGTTGACATTGTAGGCGTCGATCGCCTTCTCGTAGGCGAGTTTTTGCGCCTTTTCCGCCTGCAGCCCCGTCTTAACGGTCTCCGCTACTTCGGCGAAGGGCTTCACCCCGGCATCGATGTGCTGCTCCACTTTGATGATGTGGAAACCGAAGGGAGATTCGACGATATCGCTGATCTGCCCGGGCGCCAGGGAAAAGGCGGCCTTCTCGAAAGGGGCGACCATGGTGCCGCGGGGAAACAGGCCGAGCTCGCCACCCTTGGCGGCGCTGCCGGGGTCATCGGAATATTTCTTCGCCAGTTGGGCAAAGTCCTGCCCAGCGCGGGCTTTTTCCAGGACTTCCGCGGCCAGCTTCCGCTTCTGCTCCTTCAATTCGGGGCTGGCATCGGGCGGGAGCTTGATCAGGATGTGAGCGGCCTTGACCTGCTCGGGAATCTCGAATTGGTCGAGGTGGTGCCGATAATAGCCCTGGAGTTCCCCGTCCTCATAGGTGACATCTTTGGCATATTGGCCGGGCTCGAAAAGCAGGTAGCGCAAGGATGCCGTTTCGGGAAGCCGGAACGCCTCCTGGTGCTCAGTGAAATAGCTCTTCAGCGCCGCCTCATCCACTTTGACCCGGCTTTCGAAAAGGGCGGGGGAGAGGCGCACGAAAGCGAGGGCTATTTTCTCGTTGCGGTCGCGGTATTCCTTGGCGATCGCATCATCGGATACCGTCACCCCCTGCTGGATTTTGTCGCGAATTTTCTCGATCAGCAGCTGCCGCTGCTCCATCTTTTCGAAATCATCGGGATTCAGACGCTGGCTGGCCAGCACCCGCAGATAGCGGTCCCGGCTGAAAGCGCCGTTATCCTGGAAGGCGGGAATTTCGGCAATCGCCTTCACCAGTTCCTTGCGGGAGACCTCGAGGCCCTGACGTCCGGCTTCCTGCACCAGCAGGGTTTCCTCCACCAGGGCGTCCAGCGCCTGTTGGCGCAGCCCCAGCTTCTTTTCCAGGGCCGGGGTGAATTTTTCGCGGTAAACATTCTGGTACATGCGGTACAGATTGCTGTAGGCGTTCTGGTAATCATCGTAGCCAATGCGCGTACCGTTCACCACGGCGGCCATGGTGGGGTCCTTTTCGCCCCGCTCCGAGCCTTTTCCCCACACCAGGAAGATGGTGCCGACAAAGGTGGCGATAATGGCCCAGAAGACCACTTTGATGATGACGGTTTTCTGTTTCTTGCGGATCAAATCCAGCATCGGGGAAAGGTCTCCTTTGGTGTCGCTGAGTGGTGACAAACAGGGTCGCATGTTAGTCAATCAGGGTTAGAAATGCAACAGAATTTTCCTTTTCCAGCTTGCGGATAGGGCTGATTTCTGATAACGTGAGGCGCATTTTTACAGCAGTCCTGGAATGCCCCGGGGCTGTGGCTGAAAGGAGCCATCCGGATCATGTTCAATTTGTTTGATGCCATCCTCGGGATGTTTTCCAATGATCTCGCCATCGATCTCGGTACCGCCAACACCCTGGTCTACCTCAAGGGCAAAGGGGATGGTGGTCAGCGAACCTTCAGTGGTTGCGGTGCAGAAAGATGCCATGGGGCAGAGAAAGGTGCTTGCCGTCGGCAAGGAGGCGAAGAAGATGCTCGGGCGCACTCCCGGCAGCATCGTTGCCATCCGTCCGATGAAGGACGGGGTGATCGCCGATTTCGATATTACCGAAGAGATGCTGCGGTATTTCATTCAGAAGGTGCACAACCGCAAGACCCTGGTTCGTCCCCGCATCGTCATCTGCGTCCCTTCCGGGATCACCCAGGTGGAAAAGCGGGCGGTCAAGGAGTCGGCCGAATCGGCCGGGGCGCGGGAGGTCTACCTGATCGAGGAGCCGATGGCCGCCGCCATCGGTGCCGGGCTGCCGATTACCGAAGCTTCCGGCAACATGATCGTCGACATCGGCGGCGGCACCACAGAGGTGGCGGTGATTTCCCTGGCCGGCATCGTCTACGCCAAGAGCGTGCGCGTCGGCGGCGACAAGCTGGACGAGGCGATCGTCCAGTATCTCAAGCGCAAGTACAACCTGCTGATCGGCGAGCGCACCGCCGAACAGATCAAGATCGAGATCGGCAGCGCCCATCCGGATGGGGAGGTGCGCACCATGGAAGTCAAGGGGCGCGACCTGGTCACCGGCATCCCCAAGACCCTGGAGGTCGATTCCAATGAGATCCGCGATGCCTTGTCCGAAACGGTGAATACCATCGTCGAGGCGGTGCGGATCGCCCTGGAACGCACCCCCCCCGAACTGGCGGCCGACATCGTCGACAAGGGAATCGTCCTCGCCGGCGGTGGTGCCAATCTGCGCAATCTCGATATTCTGCTGCGAGAAGAGACCGGCCTGCCGGTCGTGATCGCCGAAGATCCACTCTCCTGTGTCGTCCTTGGCTCCGGCAAGGTTCTCGACGAACTCGATCTGCTGAAACGGGTGACCGTCACTTCGTGAGGCGAACCATTCGCCACCGGGAATATACGGCGTTGGCGCACACTGGTGCTGCCGGGGAGGGAAACTGCTCCTCCCTTTTCGCCGGAACCGGGAGATAACCGGTGCTGGAACTGCTGAAAAAATATCGGACCCCCCTGCTGGCGAGCTGCCTGATCCTGGTTGCTCTGCTCATCTATTCGGCCAACCTGCGGCACCAGGACCAGACAACCTTTTTCGAAAGGTCCGTTCTGCAGGTGACCGCTCCCCTGCAGAAGGGGATCGACGCCACCTGCAAGGCAATTTCCGGATGGTGGCGCCATTACCTCTGGCTGGTCGAGACCGAGCGGGAAAACGAGCGGCTGCGGCTGGAAAACCGGCAGCTGCAGGCCGAACTCGGTCGCCTGGAAGAGGTCCGTCTGGCCAACGAACGGTTGCGCGGGCTTCTGCAGTTCAAGGAAAAAATCGATCTGCCGGTTCTGCCGGCGCAGGTGATCGCCGAGGATGCCTCAAGCTGGTTCCGGACCGTGGTCATCGACAAGGGGAGTGAGGACGGGGTTCGCGAGGGGCTGCCGGTGGTGGTGGCGGAAGGAGCTGCGGGGCGGATCCTTTCCTGCGCTCCCCACCAGTCGCGGGTCCTGCTGGTCACCGATGCTTCCTCCGGCATCGCCGCTCTGGTGCAGCGCGACCGAACCCGCGGCGTCATCCGGGGGCAGGGGGACAGCCTTTCTTTTGAATATGCCCTGCGCCAGGCGGATCTCGAGGTGGGGGACGAAGTGATAACCTCCGGCACCGGCGGTGTTTTTCCCAAAGGGGTGCCGGTCGGCCGCATCACCCGGGTCAGCCGTGAGAATTTTGGTCTTTTTCAGACGGTGGAAGTGGCACCCTTTGTTGATTTCTCCCGTCTGGAAGAAGTCCTGGTTCTCCTGAAGGCTGCTCGATGACCCGCATTTTCGCCTACTTTCTGCTCGGCTTCATTTTCGTCCTGGTGCAGACCTCGCTGTTTGCCCGCTGCCTCCCCATGTTTCTGAAACCCGATCTGCTGCTGATTCTGGTCATCTATCTGGGGCTGAACGAAAAATACGTGCGGGGAGGGCTTCTCGCCTATCTCCTGGGCTGCCTGGAGGATGTTTTCGCCGGTCACTACCTCGGTCTTTACGGTTTCGCCCTGCTGGTTACCTTTTTCGCTGTGCGGGGGTTGGCCGGACGCCTGAACACCGAAAGCTCGCTGCTGCTGCTGAGCATGGTTTTCGGCGGCACTATTCTGCAGAGCGTTCTGCTCTTCTTCTCCCTCGGTTTCTTTGCCGATACCGGTCCCCTCTCCGTCATTTTCTTCGGCAGGCTGCTGCCGCAGATTCTGCTCAACCTGGCCGCCGCCCTGCTGCTGCTGCAGTTGGTTGCCGTGGCTGCGCCGGCACTTGGTGCCGCGGGCGGAAATACCAGGGCTGCGGCACCTGAACGATCGTTATGGCTCTTAATTCCGGCTGGGCCGGTTCTCCCGGTCTGCGCAACCGTTTCCTGATCTTCTCCCTGGCAGCGATCGGCATATTTCTCCTGCTGATCCTGCGCCTGTGGTACCTGCAGGTCATCAGTACCGAGCGCTACCGTGATCTGTCGGAAAAAAACCGCGTCCGCTATATCCCCATCGTCGCCTCCCGCGGCCCGATCTTCGACCGTGACGGCAAGATGCTGGTGGACAACCGGCCGGCGTTCACCATTTCCGTGCTGCGCCAGGAGGTCGACGACCGCAATCAGCTGCTGGAGCGGCTCTCCAAATACCTTGGGGTGCCGGAGAAGGACCTGTTGCAGCGCTGGGAGGCAGGAAGCCGCTTCCCCCGGTATCGGCCCTTTCCGCTGGCCGACGACGTGAGCCGCGACATTCTCGAGAAGGTGCAGGAGAATTCCGTCGATCTGCCGGGGATCATGGCCGAGGTCCGGCCCCTGCGTTCCTATCCGAACGGAGAGATGGCGGCCCACCTCTTCGGCTATCTGGGAGAGATTACCGAGAGTGACCTGCGGAGGCAGACGGAAGACGAGTACCGGCCGGGTGACTATATCGGCAAAAGCGGTCTGGAGAAAAAACTGGAAAATTACCTCCGGGGCACCGGCGGGGAGCGGCGGGTGGAGGTGGATGTGCGGGGAAAGGAACTGCGCCAGCTCAAAGTCCTGGAGCCGGTTCCCGGCGACCGGGTCTATCTGACCATGCAGCTCGATCTGCAACGCGCCACGGAAGCCGCCTTCGGCGATCAGGCGGGAGCGGCAGTGGTTCTGGATGTCCATACCGGCGAGGTGCTGGCGATGGTCAGCCGCCCTTCCTTCGATCCCGCCGCCTTTGCCCGTGGGATCTCCGGTGAAGAGTGGATCCGCCTGCTCCAGGATGCCCGTCATCCGCTGCAGAACAAGGCGATCAAGGGGCAGTATCCGCCCGGCTCCACCTTCAAGATCGTGACCGCCCTGGCCGCTCTTAAGGCAGGGGTGATCACCCCCGCTACTACGGTTTTTTGTTCCGGGAAATTCGAACTGGGAACCCGGGAGTTCCGCTGCTGGAAAAGGGGTGGGCACGGCACCGTCGATCTGAAGAAGGCGCTCCGGGAGAGCTGCGACGTCTACTTCTATAAGGTCGGCCTGGAGTTGGGCATCGATCGGATCGCTGATATGGCCCGGTCTCTCGGCCTGGGGGCGCCCCTGGGTTTTCCGCTGGAGGGCGAGAAGGGAGGGCTGATCCCGACCAGGGAATGGAAGCAGAAGCGTTTCCAGGATCGCTGGTATGACGGAGAGTCGATCATCGCCGCCATCGGTCAGGGTTACGTTCTGGTCACCCCTTTGCAACTGGCGGTGATGACGGCAGCGGTGGCCAATGGTGGCACGGTCCTGCGGCCGCGCTTGATTAAACGGGTGGAAGATCTGGCTGGGAAAGATCTGCTGGAAACCAGCCCTGAGGTGATCGATTCCCTGGGTCTGCGCCCAGGTGATCTGCGCAATGTGCAGCGCGGCATGGAGGCGGTGGTCAATGAACCTCACGGAACCGGCGGGGCCAGCCGTCTGGATGGCGTCAGGGTGGCGGGGAAAACCGGCAGCGCTCAGGTGGTCAAGCTGAAAGAGGATCGCAACAAGAACGAAGCGACCATTCCCTACCGTTTTCGGGATCACGCTCTGTTCATCGCCTATGCGCCGGCTGACCATCCGCAGATCGCAGTGGCGGTGGTGGTGGAGCACGGAATGCACGGCGGCAGCGCCGCCGCCCCCATCGCCCGAGCCATTTTCGAAAGCTATTTCGGCATATCGCCAAAGGCGACGGGTGTCGAAATGGATAATCCCGGAGACTGACAGTGTTCGACAGACGATTGCTGACCCATTTCGACTGGGTGCTGCTGCTGCTGGTCGTGCTGGTGGCGGCCATCGGCATCATCAACTTGTTCAGCGCCACTTCCGCATCGGCAAATGCCCTGCCCGCCTATCTGAAGCAGGTTTACTGGCTCGGGCTCGGTTTGTTCATCGCGCTGGGGATGTGCGCCTTCGATTACCGTCATCTGGATTATCTTGGTTTTCTGCTTTACGGTCTCAGTATCCTGCTGTTGCTGATCGTTCTGCTGCTCGGCAAGACCAGCATGGGCGCCACCCGCTGGATCAGCCTCGGCGGCTTCAACCTGCAGCCGAGTGAGATCATGAAAATTGTCATCATCATCACCCTGGCGCGCTACTTCAGTGCCCGCGACCATTTCAGCGCCTATTCCCTTACGGAACTGGGCGTTCCTTTCCTTCTGCTGAGCCTGCCCGTCCTGCTGATCGTCAAACAGCCCGATCTGGGCACGGCCATGCTGCTCATCTTTATCGGCGGGACCATCACCCTGTTCGCCGGGATCCGCCGGCTGACCCTGCTTTGTCTCGGTATCTCCGGCGGCGCGGGGGTCTTCGGCGGCTGGTTCCTGCTGCACGATTACCAGAAGGAGCGCATCCGCACTTTCCTCGATCCGGAGCGTGATCCCCTGGGTACCGGTTACCACATCATCCAGTCGAAGATTGCCGTGGGCAGCGGCGGTTTTTTCGGCCGCGGCTTCATGCATGGAACCCAGTCCCAGCTCTCCTTCCTCCCCGAGCGGCATACTGATTTCGCATTTTCCGTCTTTGCCGAGGAATGGGGGTTCGCCGGATCCCTGGTGCTGATCCTGCTTTACCTGCTCATCATCATCTGGGGGATCTATATCGCCCGCCGGGCAGCCGACAAATTCGGCATGCTGCTTGCCCTGGGTGTAGTGGCCATGCTTTTCTGGCATATCGTCGTCAATCTGGGGATGGTCATCGGCCTGCTGCCGGTGGTCGGCGTGCCGCTCCCCCTCTTTTCCTACGGCGGCACCAGTATGATCACCACCATGATCGGGGTCGGTCTGCTGCTGAACGTCAGCATGCGGCGGTTTAAGTTTTAAGGGCAGGCGAGAGGCAAGAGGCTTGAGGCAAGAGGAAATCCCTTTTTCACCTTTTTCCTGAAGGGCTTCCTCCCAGCCTCGCGTCTCCAGCCTCTTGCCTGATATACTTGTCACCTCTCTTGCCAACTTGGAGCCGCGCGATGAAAGAAGCGATGTTCTGGGAAAAGGCGGCGGCAGGGAAGGTGAAATGCTCCCTCTGCCGTTTCCGCTGCCTGATCGCCGAGGGCCATCGGGGGGTCTGCGGCGTGCGGGAGAACCGCGAGGGAACCCTGTTCACCCTCGTCTACGGCAAAAGCATCGCCGAGCACGTCGATCCGATCGAGAAAAAGCCGCTGTTCCATTACCACCCCGGTTCCCAAAGCTTCTCGGTCGCCACCGCCGGCTGCAATTTCCGCTGTCTGCACTGCCAGAACTACCAGATCTCCCAGCTTCCTCTGACGCACCGGCCGATTCTCGGTGACAACCTGCCGCCGGCGGAGATCGTCCGCCGCGCCCGGGAAGCCGGCTGCCGCAGTATTTCCTATACCTATACCGAGCCGACTATTTTCTACGAATACGCCTTCGATACGGCGGTGCCTGCTCACCGGGAAGGGCTCGGCAATGTTTTCGTGACCAACGGCTACATCACCGAAGAAGCCTTGACGCACATTGCTCCTTACCTGGATGCCGCCAACGTGGACCTCAAGGGGTTTTCCGAAAAGTTTTACCGGGAGATCGCCGGTGCGACCCTGCAGGGCGTGCTCGATTCGCTGCGAGTCTACAAACGGCTGGGGATCTGGCTGGAGATCACAACCCTGATCATCCCTGGTCACAACGACAGCGAGACCGACCTGCGCGGCATCGCCCGCTTCATCGCCGAGGAACTCGGAGTCGAAACCCCCTGGCATGTTACCGCCTTCTATCCGACCTACCGCCTGCTCGATACCCCCCCCACGCCGGTGGAAACCTTGCGCTGGGCCCGTCGGATCGGCCAGGAGGCCGGCCTGAAATACGTCTATGAAGGGAATGTGCCTGGGGAGGGGGGCGAAAACACCTTCTGCCCCGGCTGCGGCCGGCCGGTCATCGAGCGTACGGGCTTTCGCCTGGGAACGGTTTCCCTCCGCGAGGGGCGCTGCGCTTTCTGCGCGACGCCGATCGCCGGCATCGGCCTGCCGTAACCGGCCGGCCAACGATGTGGCGCGGTTACACGTCTGCCCAGGGCCGGGACCGGACCAGAGAGATTTGACACCTCGCCGCCTCCTGCTAAATTCATTAGAAGAACGAGAGCATTTGCTGCCGATCCCCCTGGAAGGAGGAGAGCGAATGGCGGAGGATACACAACAGGCGCTGGAGGATCTGGTCAGGCCCCTATTCCGATCCGACGCCATGGTCAAGACCGTCGAGAATGAGGGAGGCTGCTTGATTTCCGCCTCCTGGCGGCTGGGTTCGCACCGCATGGACAACTGGTCGCGGGAAATTCAGATCCTTATTCCCCGGGAAGTGACCGCGCGTTTCGCCAAGCTGAACGACAAAGGACGCAGCAAAGCCAAGCGCCAACCTGGTCTCCTTCGTCAAACTGAAGCTCTCCGATTTTCATCCCGAACATGACCGGCCCCGTTATCTCCTGCCGCCCGTGGAAGCCTGGCCGGTGCGCTACGAGGATATTTTCCCGAAATAGAAACGGCGAAGCAGGTGGGAGATGGAAAATTCGAGGCTGATGGTGAACAGGAGGATGAGGTCGAATCCGGCCATCGATTCCACTTGGCGTCAATCCGCAGGGTCTTCCTGCGCCGCGCCGTTTTTGCGCCCGCCCCGACGCAGTTCCTCCCAGTAGCGCAGGCGCTCGCCGATGAGCTTCTCGTAGCCCCGCTCGACAGGCTGGTAGAAGCGCCGGCCCTGCAGGGCTTCCGGCAGATGCTCCTGGGGCAGATAACCCTGCTCGGAATCGTGGGCATAGCGGTAATTCCTGCCGTAGCCCAGTTCTTTCATCAGGCGGGTGGGGGCATTGCGAATATGCAGCGGTACCGGCAGGGCGCCGCTCCGACGCACCTCCGCCAGGGCTTGCTCAATGCCGCGATAGGAGGCGTTGCTTTTCGGTGCAGTGGCCAGGTAAGTCACCGCCTGGGCCAGGTTTATGCGCCCCTCGGGCAGCCCGACGAAATGTACGGCCTGCTGCACCGTCATCGCAACCTGCAGGGCACGCGGATCGGCGTTGCCGACATCCTCGGAGGCGAAGATCACCATCCGCCGGGCGATGAACAGGGGATCTTCGCCGGCCTCCAGCATCCGCGCCAGCCAGTAAAGCGCGGCATCAGGATCGGAGCCGCGCAGGCTTTTGATGAAGGCGGAGATGACATTGTAGTGCTCCTCTGCTCCCTTGTCGTAGAGCAAAGCTTTTTTCTGCAGCGCTTCCTGAAAGTCCGTCGTCGTGATCTCGCCAGCAGCAGCTGCTGCCGCCACTTCCAGGGTGTTGAGGGCAATGCGGGCATCGCCATGCGCTTGCTCAGCCAGCCAGTCGAGGGCTTCTCCGGCCACCTGCAGTTTCTCCTCCGCCAGCCCTCGCGGGTCGGTGAGGGCGCGGCGCAGAAGGATGCCGATCGCCGCCGGGTCCAGGGGGTGCAGGACGAAAACCCGGGAACGGGAAAGGAGAGCGGAGTTGACCTCGAAGGAGGGGTTTTCGGTGGTGGCGCCGATGAGGATGATGTCCCCGCGTTCCACATAGGGGAGGAAGGCATCCTGCTGCGCCTTGTTGAAACGATGGATTTCGTCAACGAAAAGCAAGGTCTTGCGCCCGTGGAACGCCTTCTCCTCTTTTGCCCGGGCGACGATCTCCCGCACCTCTTTTACCCCTTGCAGGACAGCGGAGAAGAAGATCAGGCGACTGGCGGTGGCGTGCGCAATGACCTGGCCGAGTGTCGTTTTGCCGGTCCCCGGCGGTCCCCAGAAAATTACTGAAGAGAGACGGTCGGTTTCGATCAACCGGCGCAGCACCTTGCCTTCTCCGAGCAGGTGCTCCTGCCCTACCATTTCTTCAAGGGTGCGAGGGCGCAGTCTCTCGGCCAGGGGAATATCTCCCGCAGCCCTGCCTCCCTGCTCAAAAAGGTCCATCTCCAGGTCTCCAGAGGTCAAACGGAAGAAATCACTATACGCCCGCTGCTACCCCCGTGCAAGGCCGTAAACCAGCGAAAGCGATAGACTTCACCGGAGGCGTGTGCTACATTTCAGCAGTTTTCGGAGGAGTGGGAAGAGCATGAAGCGGATCGGAATCTACGCCAAGCGCAACCACCCCGACGCGGTGCGGATAGCCCGGGAGGTCGCCGATTGGCTGCAGGAGCGGGGGATCGAAGTTTTCTTCGACAACCCTTTGGCCGAGGAGATCGGCAAGGGCGTTCCCGGATACCCTGGCGGCTCCATCCCGGCCATGGTCGACCTGATCATCGTCCTTGGCGGCGACGGCACCCTGATTTCGGTGGCCCGCCTGGTGGGCGATCTGCGTACCCCCATTCTCGGCGTTAATCTGGGAAGCCTCGGTTTTCTCACCGAAATCACCCTGGGGGAGATCTATCCTATCCTGGAGCAGGTGGTCCAGGGAGAGTTCACCGTTTCCAGCCGCATGATGCTCGAGGCGGTAGTGCGCCGGGGCTCTCTGGAGACCGGTCGCTACCGCGTCCTGAACGATGTGGTGATCAACAAGGGGGCGCTGGCCCGCATCATCGACATGGAGGCCTGGGTGGATGAGGCCTACCTGACCACGTTCAAGGCGGACGGCCTGATTATTGCCTCTCCTACGGGCTCCACTGGTTACAATCTTGCAGCCGGCGGCCCGATTATCTATCCCGGGCCTGAACTGTCTGGTCGTCTCCCCTATCTGTCCGCACATGCTGACTAATCGGCCGATCATCGTTTCCGACCGGTCGGTTATCCGCGTGGAGGTCAAATTCCAGGACGAGGACGTGGTGTTCACCGCCGATGGGCAGGTGGGCATGCCTCTGCTGGGGGGCGATGTGGTCGAAGTCAGGAAATCGCGCAGCAACACCCTGCTGGTGAAAAGTCCGACCAAAGACTATTTCGAGGTGCTGCGCACCAAACTGAGATGGGGGGAGAGATGAATCTCAGGCAGGGCTGAGGCAAGAGGCAGAGGAGAACCTAGCCTTCAGGCCCTTGCCCCTCCCTCCTGCCCCTTGCCTCTAGCCGCTTGCCTGGGATTTCTTATGCTTATCGAACTGGCCATCCGCAACTTCGCTATTATCGATCGCCTGCAGGTGCGTTTCAGCCGGGGTTTCAGCGTTCTCACCGGCGAGACGGGCGCAGGCAAGTCGATCATCATCGACGCCGTCGGTCTGCTCCTCGGCGAGCGGGCGCGTCCCGAACTGATCCGTACCGGGGAGGAGGAGGCGACGGTGGAAGCGCTGTTCGATCTTTCTGCCAGGCCGGAGGTGCGTCGGGAATTGGCGGAAGCCGGTTTCGATGGGGAGGAGGAACTGCTGGCCAAACGGGTGATCTCGCGCGGCGGTAAAAACCGGGTTTATATTAACGGCTCCCTGGCCAAGCTGGCCCAGTTGGAGAGTGTTGTCGCGCAGTTGATTGCCATCTATGGTCAGCATGAGCACCAGCAGTTGCAGCGGACCGAAATTCATTTGGCGCTCCTCGACAGGTTCGCCGGTCTGGAAGGGGAGGTCGGCGCTTACCGGCACTTTTACCAGGAGGTTTCGGAAGCGGCGGAACGCCTGCGACAGTTGACGGAGGCAGAGCGTGAGCGACAGCACCGACTTGACCTGCTGGGTTTCCAGAGCCGGGAGATTGCCGGCGCTGGACTGCGGGAAGGGGAGGACGAAGAATTGCAGGCGGAGCGACTGCTGCTGCAGAACTCCGGCCGCCTTTCAACGGCCGCGGAGGGAGGGTATGACATCCTTTACGGCGCCGAGGGGGCGATATGCGAGCGTTTGGGCGCAGTTGCCAACGATCTTGAGGAGCTGACCGCCATCGAGCCCCGGTTCACAGAACTGGCGGAGACACTCCGCAGCTGTCTCTACTCCCTGGAGGATGCGGCCGGCCAGTTGCGCGGCTATGCTGGGCACATAGCATTCGACCCAGAGCGGCAGGCCCGGGTGGAGGAGCGGCTGGCTCAAATCGCTAGCCTGAAGCGCAAGTATGCCCCAACTCTTGGCGAAATTCTTCGTTGCCAACAGGAGATCGACCGGGAACTCGGGGAACTGACCGACGCCGAATCGGTTCGCGAGGGGTTACAGAAGAAGATAATGGTCGCCCGCGAGCGTCTGCTGCTGGCCGGCAAGACCTTGTCCGCCGCTCGCCTGCAGGCAGGCCGCGCGGCTGCGGCAGTCGGTCGAAGCGGAACTGAAGGATCTCGCTCTGGATAAGGCTCACTTCGAAATTCGCTTCTTCCCTTTGACCGAACCGGGCCCCCAGGGACTGGAACGGGGGGAATTCTACCTCGCCCCCAACCCCGGGGAAGAGCCGCGGCCGTTGGCCTGGATCGCCTCAGGGGGAGAGCTCTCGCGCATCATGCTGGCGATCAAGAGGGCGGCGCCTGAGAGCGAGGGCATTCCGACCCTGGTTTTCGATGAGGTCGATGCCGGTATCGGCGGCGCGGCCGCCACCGCGGTCGGCCAGAAACTGGCAGGAGTGGCTCAAGGTGCTCAGGTACTCTGCATTACCCATTTGCCGCAGGTAGCCGCTTTCGCCGATAATCATTACCAGGTGGAAAAACGCGAAGAGGAAGGGCGGACCCTGACTTCAGTGGTGCGCCTGGGTGAAGAAGAGCGGGTCCGGGAGATGGCGCGCATGCTCGGAGGTGCCCGGGTGACGGAGCGCACCTTGGAACACGCGCGGGAAATCATTGCCCAGTCGCGCTGATTTTGCCCAAAAACGTTCCCTTTCCGGTCAAATAACCGGACCGCCCAGGCCGAGGAGCCGTCTGCATGATCCGCAAAGCGCGTATTCCGGATGCCAGGTCCATTCACAAGCTGCTCACCGATTATGCCCGGGAGGGGCTGATGCTCCCCCGTTCCCTCTCCGATATCTACGAGACGATCCGGGATTTTTATGTCTTTGAGGAGTCCGGCCGGGTGGTGGGGACGGTTTGTCTGCACATCTGCTGGGAAGATCTGGCCGAGGTTCGTTCTCTGGCGGTAGCTGCGGATGCCGGTCGGCGGGGGATCGGTCGCCAGTTGGTTAAGGCCTGTCTTGAAGAGGCCCGAACCATCGGCGTACGGCGCGTTTTCGCTCTAACCTACCAGCAAATCTTTTTCGAAAAGCTTGGCTTTAGCCTCATTGATAAATCTGAACTGCCGCATAAAATCTGGGGAGATTGTCTGAAGTGCGCAAAATTCCCCGATTGTGACGAAATTTCCATGAGTTTTGATCTTTAATGGCATTTTTATTGCTCCTCATTCCAGAGAAAAATTTTCCTGGCGAGAGCCAAAAGGGTTGACAGGTGCAGGAAAGATGCTTTATTAAATCTTGAATTTTCATTAAATCGCCGGCTGCCGCCGGTTTTTGAAGGAGGGTTTTTTGTCGGCCAGGAAGTTTACCGTCCTCGTCATTCCGGAGGGTTCCCACCGCGTTCGGCGCTTCAGCCTCCGCCGCGGGATGCTGCAGGCTTGTCTCGCGGCCGTCCTGGGGCTGATCCTGGCGATTTCCCTGCTGGCCTACGATTATTTCAACACCAGTCTCGATCGGAGTGAACTGCACCGGCTCAAGGCCCAGAACCGCCTCCAGCAGAAAGAATTGCAACGGTTCACCGCCAGCATCGAGGATCTGCGCAAAGAGATGGTCGTCCTTTCTCAGAATGATGCCAAGGTCCGGGTGCTGGCCCGGTTGTCGAAACCCCGCTCAGATGCGCTGACTGGGATGGGCGGACCGGCCGAGGAGGAAGGCACCGACTTCTCCAGCCTGCAGCAGCAGATCGATGCGATGCGGGCAGCCATTGATCTGCGGAGGGAAAGCCAGGAGGAAATCCAGGGTTTTCTTAATGACCAGCGCTCCCTGCTGGCAGCCAAGCCCAAAGGGTGGCCTGTCAAGGGGTGGGTTACTTCCGGCTTCGGCATGCGCCATTCCCCATTCACCGGCAAATTGAAAATGCACGAGGGGTTGGATATCGCCGCCCGCACCGGCACCTCGGTGGGTGCCGCCGCCGACGGCATCGTCAGCCAGGCGGAAACCGTTCCCGGCTACGGCAAGCTGGTGGTTATCGATCACGGCTACGGCTTCAAGACTTATTACGGGCACAACTCCAAGATCTTCGTCAAGGTCGGCCAGCGGGTGAATCGTGGAGATAAGATCTCCGCGGTCGGCAGCACCGGCAGCTCAACCGGCCCCCATCTCCATTATGAGGTCCGCCTGAACGGCGTTCCCCTCAACCCGAAAAAGTACATCTGACTCCATCCAGACAGAAATTTAACCTGAGTTGCCGGGCCGGTTCGAACCGGGCGGGAGAGGTGTTTCTTCCTTGTGGGGGGGCGGGGGGTATGCTAGACTTTGCGGGTTTCACCGGCAGGGGCAAATCCCCCTTTCCGCGATACCCTTTGGAGACGGGCTTAATGATCAATGTCCTGCTGAAAAAAATCGTGGGGAGCAAAAACGAGCGTGATTTGCGCCGCCTGCAGCCCCAGGTCGATAAAATCAACGCTCTGGAAGCCTCTATTGCTGCGCTGTCCGATTCCCAACTCGCCGGCAAAACAGCCGAGTTCCGCCAGCGCCTGGACCAGGGGGAGTCCCTGGATAACCTGCTTCCCGAGGCCTTCGCGGTGGTGCGCGAGACTGGCAAGCGGGTGCTGGGAATGCGTCATTTCGACGTCCAGTTGATCGGCGGCATGGTCCTGCACGCGGGCAAGATCGCCGAGATGAAAACCGGCGAGGGGAAAACCCTGGTGGCTACCCTTCCTTCCTACCTCAATGCGCTGACCGGCAAGGGCGTACACGTCATCACCGTCAACGATTACCTGGCCCGACGCGACTCCGAATGGATGGGGCAGATTCATCGCTTTCTCGGTCTGAATGTCGGGGTGATCGTCCACGGACTTACCGATGCCCAGCGGCAACAGGCGTACGGCTGCGACGTCACTTACGGCACCAATAACGAGTTCGGCTTCGACTACCTGCGGGACAATATGAAATTTTCCCTGCAGGATTACGTGCAGCGCCCTCTGCACTATGCCATTGTCGACGAGGTCGACTCGATCCTCATCGACGAGGCGCGCACGCCTTTGATCATTTCCGGGCCGAGCGAAGCCTCCAGTGAACTGTATTACACGGTAAACCGCATCATCCCCATGCTCACGAAAGGGGAGGTGATAGAGCATCGGGACGGCAAGATCGGTCCGACCACCAAGGAGTACACCGGCGACTACACCATCGATGAAAAGGCCAAATCATCCACCCTCACCGAGGATGGTGTGGCTAAGGTGGAGCGACTGCTGGGTGTCGAGAACCTCTACGACCCGCGCCATATCGAGCTGCTGCATCATGTCAACCAGGCGCTCAAGGCGCATGCCCTGTTCAAGCGCGACGTCGATTACGTGGTAAAGGAAGGCGAGGTGATGATCGTCGACGAATTCACCGGCCGGCTGATGCCCGGGCGGCGCTGGAGCGATGGTCTGCATCAGGCGGTGGAAGCCAAGGAAGGGGTGAAGATCGAAAGCGAGAACCAGACTCTGGCCACCATCACCTTCCAGAACTACTTCCGCATGTACGAGAAGCTCTCCGGCATGACCGGCACCGCCGATACGGAAGCGGCCGAGTTCGCCGAGATCTACAAGCTGGAAGTGATGGTTGTCCCCACCAACCGGCCGATGGTGCGCCGCGACACGGCCGATGTCATCTACAAGACCGAGAAAGAGAAATTCCGGGCGGTTATCGAGGATATCACCCGGAGCCACGAAAAAGGGCAGCCGGTCCTCGTCGGCACGATTTCCATCGAAAACTCGGAAATTCTGGCAGAAATGCTGCGCAAACGAGGGGTGCCGCATAACGTACTCAACGCCAAGCATCACGAGCGGGAAGCGGAAATCGTTGCCCAGGCGGGGCGGCAGGGCGCGGTGACCATCGCCACCAACATGGCCGGCCGCGGTACCGACATCATTCTCGGCGGGAATGCGGAGATGCTGGCCCGCCGCGAAGCGGCATCCGCCGAGGATGCGGAAGCCGCTTTTCCCGCCCTGGCGGAGAAATACCGCCAGATCTGCACGAAGGAGAAGGAGACGGTGCTGGAGGCAGGCGGCCTCTATATCCTGGGAACGGAAAGACATGATTCCCGGCGTATTGACAACCAGCTGCGCGGCCGTTCCGGGCGACAGGGAGACCCGGGGCAGAGCCGGTTCTATCTCAGCCTGGAGGATAGCCTGCTACGGATTTTTGGTTCTCATCGGGTTGCTTATGTCATGGACAAGTTGAAAATCCCCGAGAACGAACCGATCGAGCACGGAATGATCTCCAAGGCGATCGAGAACGCCCAGAAGAAGGTCGAAGGGCACAATTTCGAAATCCGCAAGCACCTGCTTGAATATGACGACGTGATGAACCGTCAGCGTGAGGTGATTTACACCCAGCGGCGGGAAGTGCTGGCCGGACAGAACATTCGTGAAACCGTCGAGGTGATCATGACGGAGATGGCCGAGGATATGGTGGCGACCTTTTGCCCCGAGAAAACCCCGCCGGCCGAATGGCATTGGGACAGCCTGACCGAGGATTTCCATAATCAATTCTATTTCCAGCCGCAACTCCCCGATCCGGAGGGACTGACCCGGGAGATGCTGGAGGAGCAGCTCAAGGAGCAGATCCAGCGGCGACTGGTGGAGCGGGAAACAGAGTTCACCGCGCCGGTGATGGAACACCTGATGAAGGTACTGCTGCTGCAGACGATTGATACCCAATGGAAAGACCACCTGCTTTCCATCGATCACCTGAAAGAAGGAATCGGTCTGCGCGGCTACGCACAGGTCGATCCCAAGGAAGCATACAAGAAGGAAGCCTACGGTCTGTTCATGGAAATGATGGGCCGGATTCGCCAGGAAGTGATCCAGAAACTTTTCCGTGTCCAGTTGGCCCGCGAGGATGATGTCGAGCGCATGGAAACAGAACAGCGCCGTCGTCGGCTGGTCCTGAACCGTGCCGGTGGCGAAGACCAGGCGCCGAAGCCGGTGACCCGGGAGGCGGAAAAGGTGGGGCGGAATGATCCGTGCCCCTGTGGAAGCGGCAAGAAGTACAAGAAGTGCTGCGGGCGCTGAGTTTCGGGTAGTTGTTCTAGTCGATCCCTGGGGAGTGCGTGGCCATGAGCGATAGGAAGGAATTCCGCGGGGTAAAGGGGTTCAAATTTGCTGCCCGCCCGGCCGGCCTGAAGAAATCGGGCAAGCCGGACCTGGCCATGATCTATTCGGAAGTGCCCGCCAGCTGTGCCGGAGTGTTTACTACCAACCGGGTGGTGGCAGCGCCGGTGGTGGTCACCATTCCCCGTATCCGGGGCGGTCTCTGCCAGGCGGTACTGGTCAACAGCGGCAATGCCAATGCCTGCACCGGCGAAGCCGGCCTGCGGGATGCCTTACGCTGCGGCGAGTTGGCGGCGCACGCCCTGGGAATTCCGGAGGAACTGGTGGCTGTTTCCTCCACCGGGGTGATCGGAACCCCTTTGCCGATGGACAAATTTGAGCGGCATGTGCCTCTCATGGCTGGGGATCTGGCGGCCGAGCGGGTCGAGGAGATGGCCCGGGCGATAATGACCACCGATTCCTTCCCCAAACTGGCCTCCGTCCGGGGAAGCGCCGGTGGTTATGAGTACACAGTGCTTGGCGTAGCCAAGGGTGCGGGAATGATCCACCCTAACATGGCCACCATGCTCGCCTTCGTCCTCACCGATGCCCGGGTGGCCGCCGGCTTTCTCCAGGAAGCTTTGCGGGAGGCTGTTGACCATTCGTTCAACTGCATCACTGTCGATGGCGATACCTCCACCAATGACATGGTGCTGCTCCTCGCTAACGGGGCGGCGGAAACCCCCGAGATCGGTGGCGGTACGGCCGAAAGCCAGCTCTTCGGGGAGCTTCTGCAGGCGGTTCTGCTCGATCTTGCCAAAATGATCGTCCGTGATGGCGAGGGAGCGACCAAGCTGGTGCAGATCCGCGTACAGGGGGCGAGAGACGCCGCCGAGGCCCATCTGGCAGCCCGCAGCGTCGCCACTTCCAGCCTGGTGAAGACCGCCTTTTTTGGCGAGGATGCCAATTGGGGCCGGATTATCGCCGCTGTCGGCTATTCCGGCGCCCAGGTGGATCCCGACCGGATCGTCATCCTCTTTGATGACGTGCCGGTGGTCCGAGACGGCATCTCCACCGGCAAGGAGCTCGAGGAGCGGGCGACGGCCGTGCTCAAGACCGCCGAGTTCACCGTTACCATTGATCTGCAGCAGGGGGATGGTGAAGCGGTCTACTACACCTCCGACCTCACTTATGACTACATAAAAATCAACGCCGCCTACCGGACCTGATCCGATCAGGTGCATCAGCTATTCACCGATTGCAATGAACTCCTTCCTGAATCCGGCGCGTTTTATCGATCATACCCTGCTCAAGGCCGAGGCCACTTCGGAGCAGATCGTCAGGCTGTGCGAGGAAGCCGTGGAGCATGGTTTCGCCGCGGTCTGCGTGCCTCCCGTCCAGGTTCCCCTGGCGGCGGCACGGCTGTACGGATCGGAAGTGGCGGTGGCGACCGTCGTCTCTTTTCCTCTCGGCTATGAGCCAGTCGCCGTCAAGGCCTTTGCCGCCGGCCGGGCGGTAGCGAGCGGGGCCGGGGAAATCGACATGGTGATCCATCTGGGCGCGGTCCGGGAAGGGCGGCTGGATGTGGTCCAGGGGGAAATCGCTGAGGTGGTGAGGTCTTCCCACGGAGCAGCGGTGAAGGTCATTCTAGAATGCTGCTTCCTCGATAATGCACTGAAAATGGCACTGATGGAGCGGGCGATTGCCGCTGGCGCTGCTTTTGTCAAGACATCTACCGGCTTCGGCCCGAGCGGCGCCACCGAGATGGATGTGCGTCTGCTGGCCGGGGCGGCAGCCGGGCGTATCGGCGTCAAGGCGGCTGGCGGTATTCGAGACTGGCCCTTCTGCTGCCAGCTTCTGGCCGCCGGGGCCAGCCGCATAGGAACCAGTGCTGGGCCGCAGATCATCCGCCAGTGGCGGCAGGAGCAGGGGCTGTGAAGGGTGATTGGCGGCGGGTGGTTCTGATCACCCTGGACGGAGTTGGTGCGGGCGCCCTGCCCGATGCCGATCTCTATGGGGATGCCGGTGCCAGCACCCTGCAGCATGTGGCAGCGGCCAGCGGTGGGCTGCACCTGCCCCACCTGCAGCGGTTAGGATTGGGCAATATCCTGCCGGTTGCCGGGGTGCCGCCGGCTACCATGCCGGCGGCCGCCTTCGGGCGGATGCGCGAGCGCTCGGCCGGAAAGGACACTACTACCGGTCACTGGGAGCTTGCCGGAATCATTCAGGAAGAGCCATTTCCGACCTTCCCCGACGGTTTCCCGGCGGCAATCATCGATGCTTTCCGTCGGGAGACTGGTCTTGACCCCCTTGGCAATTTCGCCGCCAGCGGCACCGAGATCATTCGGCGGCTGGGGGACGAGCACTCGCGCAGCGGCCGGCCGATCATCTATACCAGCGCCGATTCGGTATTTCAGATTGCCGCCCACGAAGAGGTCATCCCGGTGGAGCGGCTGTACGAACTCTGCCGGATAGCGCGGCGCCTGCTTGATCCCTGGCGGGTCGGGCGGGTTATCGCCCGCCCGTTTGTCGGCCGAAGTGCCGCCGATTTCCAGCGCACCTCCGGTCGCCACGACTTCTCCCTGCCGCCTATCGGGCCGACCGTGCTCGATAACCTGCAGGCGGCCGGTTTCGAAGTGGCCGGGATCGGTAAGATCCATGATATCTTCGCCGGCCGCGGCCTGACCCGGCACGTTTTTACTGCCAGCAATGCCGAGGGCATGGCCCAGACCCTGCAAGCCCTGGCTGCGCCGGGGCGCGGCCTGGTGTTTACCAATCTGGTCGATTTCGATATGCTTTTCGGGCATCGACTGGATGCCGTCGGCTTCGGTCGGGCGCTGGAGGAATTCGATGCCTGGCTACCGCAACTGCTGGCGAAACTTTCGGCCGGTGACCTGCTGCTGATTACTGCCGATCATGGCTGCGATCCGACCACTCCCGGCACCGACCATAGCCGGGAGCATGTCCCATTGCTGGCTTGGTCGCCCGAACTGGCCGGCGGCAAGGATCTGGGACTGCGGGAGAGTTTCGCCGATGTGGCGGCTACGGTTGCGGACGCCTTCGCTGTGACCAGCGCGGCTGGAACGAGTTTCCTGCCGGAGCTTAGTTGAAAAGCGGAGAAGAGAGGCGCGGTCAGGGCGGGGCCGGATACATCAGGTGCAGGGTGGCTTCGGCACGGTCCTGCAGCTGTTCTTTCTCCAATCCCGGGAAAGTTCGCTCCCGCTCAGAAATTTCACCGAAAAGACGCTTTTCGATGAAAGCTTCCAGAATTTTGCCGGTTTCCTCCCCGATTTCCGTGAACTCTATCCCCACCCCCTGCAGATAATTGTTCTCCGGATCGGGCGAGACGCGGTAGAGAACCCGACCTTCGATCTCCAGCTCCTTTTTCATCCCGATCAGGGGAATGACCACCTTCAGCCGATCCCCTTTCCCCGGCCGAAATCCGGTCTTGATGAACACCCCGTGGCGGCTGATGCTGAGTACCTGCGTCAGCTGGCAGGTGCCATTGAAACAGAGCATGCCTGGCAGATGCAGATCCAGCCGAAGGTTTTGCCGGGGGATTTTCTTTAAGTGGCGCTGAATCAGGGCAAAAAGAGCGAAAATGTCGATCGGGACCGCTAAATTTTCGTGGGGAATGGCGGTCAGCTGCTGTGGCTCAGTGCCGCCGAGAATGATCAATGGGCATTTGATCCCGTTCCCCACCCGATCGGCCACCGCCTGCCAGAGGGGAGAGTCCTGCTTCTCAGTCAGCAGCGAGCCCCCTATGATCAGGAGATCAGGGGAGCTGGCTTTGATAAAGGCAATCATCTCGTCGGGCCGGGAGGTTACCAGAACTCGGTAACCCCAATGTTTGAGAATGACCTCGAGAGTGGATAACAGCCCCTCCCGGCTATCACCGATAAGTAGACGTTTCATTGAAGTTTTTTCCTCTTTCAGGGGACTCGCAGAATGTAAGCTGGATTGTTCCGCGGGTCAAGAGAAATCGCGGCATCCGGAGGCGGAAGGAAGGGATGACAGCCCAATGTCGTTATGGTATACAAACGGGTGGGCAGAATTCTCATGAGAAAGGAGATTGGGCGTGAAACGATTGCTTTTCCCGGTTATCAGCCTGGCATTGGTCCTCTGCGGGGTGACCGCATTCGGTGCCGGATTGAAGGTCGAAGAAGGTGTGATCACAACCCGGATAGTGGAGCGGTCGCCGGCCGATGCCGTCCAGACCTATCCGGTAACGGTAGGGAAACTTTACTGTTTTACTCACCTCACTGGTGCCGAGGGGGATACTGATATTACCCATGTCTGGTATCTGGGTGACAAGGAAATGGGCAGGGTTTCCCTGCCGGTGCGTTCGTCCGACTGGCGAACCTGGTCCTCCAAGACGATCCTGCCGCAATGGACGGGAAATTGGCGGGTAGAGGTGCTCGATGCCGAACGGCAATCTGCTGCAGACAATTCCTTTTGCCTTGACCGCTGGTTGACGTTCCCGGGCTGAACAAAAAAAGCGCCCCCGTCCGGGGGCGCTTTTCTGGGGCACGGCGGAACTTAAGATTGTTTTTTCTTTTTCCCCTTGCGGGCCGCCCTGGCTTTCGCCAAATTGTCGCCGAGACCGCGATCCACTGCCATCTGCCGCCGGCTTTCCGAGTAGGAGCGGGCAGCCAGAGGCTGGGTGCGGGGGATTTCGAACTGTTTGCGATATTCACTGGGCTTCATGCCATGGGCGGTCTTCAGGTGCCGGGCCAGGGTTTTCATCTCCTTGCCGCAGATCATGCAGACGACCTTATCTTTACCGAAGGCCTTTTTGCGGGTGATCGCCGGAGTGACCGCGCTTTCTTCGCCAGCGGCCTCGGCGGTAATTCCCTCACCTCTTTCCAGGGCGGTCAGGGCCTTTGGTTACTTCAGCCAATTCAGCAATCAGCTCTTCTTTGCTCATGGGGGTAGTGGAAGCATGGGCAGCCACTATCTCCGCGGCCATTTCAATCAGATTAGCCATCGATTTCCTCCTTGTGGTATTACTATAGGTTTATAAATTGCCTATCAGCTCGTTTACTAATACAACATTTTTTTTCAAAAGCAAGAGAAAATTCAGCGACTGCTGAAAAAGTGAAGATAGACTTGCAAATCTCCAGCAATATGAGCAGACGTAAGACCAATTTTCAAATTTGAAACATCAAGACACCTCTATGATCGAGTCCTTTAAGAAGGCTAGGATCTTTCATCCGCAAGGGCTTTAGAATTGGCGATGTTGAGCCTTGATCTGGCGATTGTTGAAACAAAAATTTCCGTTGCAACATGGAAAAAAGGGTAGGGTATCGATGAAAGAACCTCCGAACCAAATACAAAAGGATTTTCTGCATATTTCAATGCGCATTGAGCAGCTGGAAATCTGGTCCTGTCTCCACTTGCCTGCCGTAGCGCCGAAAGGGTCGGGTGCGCGACAGGGGTGAGTGGGAGGGTCTGTTTCGCTAAGGGGAGCGGCCGCTAACTGGCGACTCGGCGGAGGGTGTTCGGCGGCGGATTTTAACCGGTCTCTATGCGATCAAATCTTTATCAGTCATTGCTTCTTCTGCAGCCGTGGAAGACCCTCTTGGTGAACATAACTGCTTGAATTTCCCAGTCAATAATATTGACACTAGCGGGGGGGGTATGGTAGCTTGTTGGCGCCTCGCGGCAAATTCGGCGGTCCCCAGCCGGTGAGGGGAGCATCCGTGCAGCCGGTCTTTTTTCATCCCGGCCGGTTTTTCGCAATAAATTTTCAGTTCCTGCAACTGCGGGAAACCAGGAGGCCCTGCATGAGCAAAAAACTGTTGTTGGCCGACGACAGTATCACCATCCAGAAAGTCATCGGGATCACCTTCGCCAATGAAGATTATGAGCTGAGCGTGGTCGACAACGGCGATGCGGCTCTGGAAATGGCCCGGGCGGTTCGTCCGGACCTGATCCTTGCCGATGTCTTCATGCCCGGCAAGAACGGCTATGAGCTTTGTGCTGCGGTTAAAAAGGAGCCGGCTCTGGGAGGGGTCCCGGTTCTGCTGTTGACCGGCACTTTCGAACCTTTTGATGAGAAGAAGGCCGAGCAGGCCGGCGCCGACAGCTGGATCGCTAAACCTTTTGAGTCGCAGGCTCTGATCGACCGGGTGGAGGAGCTGCTATCGCGTCCGGTTCAGGCCGTTGCCGAGAACGCTCCCGGCGGTTTCGGTGGGGGAAACCTCCGCCGAAATGGCGACAGGGATCACTGCCGGGGCGGCCGGGGCCATTTCCCCTGCGGCGGAGGACGATATCTGGGGCGATTTGGGTGTGGAGATTTCCCCTCCCGCTGCCGATTTTGCGCCCGCCGAGGCGGAGCAATGGGAAACTGCGGGTGAGAACATGGGGGAAGATCTCTGGGGAGACTTTTCTCTGGAGGAAGAATCGGTCGAAGAGCCCGCCGGGGCAAAACTGGCTGCCCCGGCGGGCGGGGAAGCCAATGCGGAATGGGGGGAACTGGCAGAGGAGCCGCTTCCTGCCGGGATGCTGCAGGAAGAAACTGAATTCGTCTTCGAGGAAGATTCGTTCTCCGAGGGAGATTCGTTCTTCATGGAGGCCGCTGCGAAAGAAGATCCCCTGGCAGAGGAATGGGAAGAGTTCGGAGAAGATATCCTGCCGTTGGATGAATGCGATATCCTGGAGGAAGAGGATCTGGTCTGGCTGAGGAGGTTTCTTCCGCCGCGAAAGATGAAAGTCTCCCCTTCCTGCTGAGCCGGCGGCTGGGGATGAGTTTTTCGCCGGGGCGGAGGCAACTCTGACGGAAGAGGGGGGATGGGGCTCCGGTGAGGAAGCCGAACCCGCGGCGGACTGGGAAACCTTCGGCGAGGAAGATGCCGCCCCGGAGTGGCAAATCGAGATGGAGGAAAGCGCCCCCGCCGAACTTCCTTCTAATGCTGCAGCCATCCCGCCTGCGGTGGTCCCGGCACCTGATGCGGCCGCCGTGGTGGCAAGCCAGGTCAACTCCCTGAGTGAGGAGGAAATCTCCCGCATCGTGGAAAAGGTAGCGGGGGCGGTCATCGAACGCTTGGCTCAGTCGATGCTGGAGAGGATCGTCTGGGAGGTGGTCCCCGACCTGGCCGAGTCGATGGTCAGGGAAGAAATTCGCAAGATCACGGAAAGCGTTCAGTAGAAGGGGCCGCGCCAGGGCCTTCGGGCCGGCGGCATAGCCGAAAGTACCGGTAAATGGGGATTGCTGCAATCCCCATTTCCATTTCCATTTCTGCCTGCAAGCCGGGTGTGCCAGGCTCAGCCTCAGGAACCGATCGGAAGGATTCTGTTTCTATGGAAGGAAAGCTCCCCAAGGGCTATGAACCGCAAGAGGTCGAGGGCAAGTGGTACCGTTTCTGGGAAGAGAGCGGGTTTTTCCACGCCGACGAGAAGTCCCCCAAGCCCCATTACGCCATTGTCATCCCGCCGCCTAATGTCACCGGCGTGCTGCACATGGGGCATGCGCTGAACAATACCCTGCAGGACATCCTGGCGCGCTGGAAGCGCATGACCGGGCACGAGGTACTCTGGATGCCCGGCACCGACCATGCCGGCATCGCCACCCAGAATGTGGTGGAAAAGCAGCTTGCCGGCGAGGGGAAGGACCGTCATGCTCTGGGCCGCGAGAAATTTGTCGAAAGGGTATGGCAGTGGCGGGCGGAATCCGGTGGGCAGATCATCAAACAGTTGAAGAAACTCGGTGCCTCCTGCGACTGGCAGCGGGAGCGTTTCACCATGGACGAGGGCCTCTCCAAAGCGGTACGCGAGGTTTTCGTCAAGCTTTATGAGGAAGGGTTGATTTACCGGGACAACCGGCTCATCAACTGGTGCCCACGCTGCCATACCGCCCTCTCCGATCTGGAGGTGGAGCATGATGAGAAGAAAGGCAGCCTCTGGCACCTGCGCTACCCGGTGCAGGGGACCGGCCGCCATCTGGTGGTGGCGACCACCCGCCCGGAGACGATGCTGGGCGATACCGCGGTCGCGGTCCACCCCGAGGACGAGCGTTACCGGGATCTGGTCGGCAAAACGGTGCTCCTGCCCCTGGTGAATCGGGAAATCCCGGTGATCGCCGACGAATACGTCGACCGCGAGTTCGGCACCGGTGTGGTCAAGATCACCCCGGCCCATGACTTCAACGACTTCGAAGTCGGCCGCCGGCACAATCTGGAGATGATCAATATCTTCGACAACTCCGGGGTGATCAACGAGAACGGCGGCCCCTACGCCGGTTTGGAACGCTTTGCCGCCCGCCGGCAGGTGGTGGCGGATCTGGAGGCGCAGGAACTGCTGGAGCGCATCGAGGACTATTCGCTGGCGGTGGGCGAGTGCTACCGCTGTAAAACCATCATCGAGCCTTTTCTCTCCCTGCAGTGGTATGTCAAGGTCGGTCCGCTGGCCGAGGAGGCCATCAAGGCGGTCCAGGACGGCCGCACCCGCATTGTCCCCGAGCAGTGGGAGAAGACCTATTTCGAATGGATGTTCAACATCAAGGACTGGTGCATCAGCCGCCAGATCTGGTGGGGACACCGCATACCGGCCTGGTACTGCGATGCCTGCGGCCAGCTCATCGTCTCCCGCCAGGATCCGGACCGCTGCCCCTGCGGCGGGGAACTGCGCCAGGACACCGATGTTCTCGATACCTGGTTTTCCTCCGCCCTCTGGCCCTTCTCCACCATGGGCTGGCCGGACGCCACCGAGACGCTGGAGAAGTTCTATCCCACCAGCTGCCTGGTCACCGGCTTCGACATCCTCTTTTTCTGGGTGGCCCGGATGCTGATGATGGGGCTCAAGTTCATGGGGGAAGTTCCTTTCCGCGACGTCTACATCCATGCCCTGGTGCGCGATGCCCAGGGACAGAAGATGAGCAAGAGCAAGGGGAATGTCATCGACCCGCTGGGGGTGATCGATGAATACGGGGCCGATGCCTTCCGCTTTACCCTCGCCGCCTTCGCCGCCATGGGGCGCGACATCAAGCTCTCTACCGAGCGCATCGCCGGCTATAAGGCGTTCGCCAATAAGCTGTGGAACGCCGCCCGCTTTGCCCTGATGAATCTGGAGGGGTTCGATCCCGCCGGAATCGCGCTGGAAAAGCAGGAACTCTCCCTGGCCGATTCCTGGATCCTGGCGCAGTTGGCCGAGGCCAGCGAGGAGACCAACCGGGCGTTGGCGGAATATCGCTTCAATGAGGCCGCGAACGTTCTTTATGCCTTCACCTGGCACGCCTTCTGCGACTGGTACATCGAGCTGGTCAAGAACGATCTGTACGGCAGCGACGCGGTGGCCAGGAGCCGGGCTCAGGGCGTTCTGTTTATCGTTCTCGAGCGGCTGCTGCGCCTGCTGCATCCGCTGATGCCCTTCATCACCGAGGAAATTTGGCAGGCTCTGCCGGGTGAACGGGACACCAGCTCGATCATGCTCTCCTCCTGGCCGACGGTCGAAGGTTTGCCGGTGCATCCCGAGCAGGCACAGCGGATGGAGCGGATCATGGAGGTTATCCGCGGCATCCGCAATATCCGCGGTGAGATGGACGTCAGTCCTGGCCGGCAGATTCCCGTCGTTCTCGATTGTCGAAGCGAGGCGGTGCATTCAGTGGTACGCCAGGGGCAAGGTTACATTCAGGCCCTGGCCCGGGTCCAGGAACTGACCTGCGGAGTCGGCGTCGAGCGGCCGAACAAGGCAGCCACTCAGGTTGCCGGGGAGATCGAAATTCTCGTCCCCATCGCCGGTCTGATTGACCTCGACGAAGAGGAAAAACGCCTGCTGAAGGAAATCTCCAAGGTGGAGAAGGATGTGGCGATGTTCGAGAAGAAACTCGCCAATGAGGCTTTTGTCGCCAAAGCGCCTCCGGAGGTACTGGAGAAGGATCGCGGCAAGCTCGCCGACGCCGGTGAAAAGCTCGGGATCCTGCAGCGGAGCCTGGAGCGCATCCTGGCAATGAGGTGATCGGAAGCGGGATAATGCCGCCGGGATAAATTACGGCAAGTGAAGGGAGCGACTGCCTGGCCTGAGAAGGGTGGGGAGGGCCGAGTCGGTGGCCGCCCGGTTGGGCTAAGAGGGATAGAGCCTTCCCTGTCTGCTGCTCCAGGCAGGCATGCTCGACCTTCCCCTCAGATTTCGTCCCGGCCATGGACCTGGGCCGGAGGGTGTGTTGCCTCTACTGCCGTGAACGGCTCGATAATCCGATAGGCATGCCGGGCCTCTTTCGGCACCACCCAGGAATCCCCAGCCTCCAGAATAATCGTCTGCCCCTCAATCTCCAGTTCGGCCCGGCCTTTGACCGCATACCCGACCGTCTCATACGGGCGGGAATGGGGTTCATCGGTTTTACCCGGCGTTTCCTCCTCCCACAGGCGCATGGCCATTGAAATCCCCGAGGCCAGATACTTCTGCCCCATTTTCCCCTGTGGCGAAGCTTTCGAATCGATTTTCTTGACGGTGGTATCTCCCATGGTCGACTCCCCGCGCTGGTTTTCTATTCAAACCTAGCCTTTCCGGCGGGGGTGTCAAGGGATCGGGCGGGCGTCATGCCCTCCTTTTTTCCATCACTGCCTCCGCCCCGACTCTGCCAGCCCGGGCCCCCTCCGAAAGTGGGAGCGGCTCTCTACTGCGAAGGGAGCAGAGCCGAGGTAAAAGCAAGAGATCCAAATTTCGCCGCTAGGCAATCTTCTCAATTTTCTTCAGGATTTTTATCAGGTGCGCCCGAATTCGGGTGCTGTCGGTCATGGCCAGAACCTCGCGGGCGACGCGGGTGGCGGTGCGGCTGTCGAGGTCGCGCAGAAAAGCCTTGGTGCGGGGGATGAAAGGGGAAGGCATGGAGAACTCGCGGATACCCATGCCGACCAGCAGCATGAATTGGAGGGGATCGGAAGCCATTTCACCGCAAAGGCAGAGCCCTTTGCCAAGCTTCAGCGCCGTTTGCGTCACCTCCCGGAGGACCTGCAGGACGGCAGGGTGCAACGGCTCGTAATAGCGGTTGACCAGCGGGTTGTTGCGATCGGCGGCCAGCATGTACTGAATCAGATCATTAGTCCCCAGGGCGAAGAAGTCGACTTCCCTGGCCAGTTGATGGGCGAGCTGGACCGCCGCCGGCACCTCGATCATTACCCCCAAAGGAACCTCTTCGGCCATCGGCAGGCGCTCGCGGCGCAGGTTTTGCCGCGCCTCCTCAACCACCTGCTTGCAGGCATGAACCTCCTCCAGGCCTGAGATCATGGGAAAAAGCAACTTGACCTGGCCATGCACTCCGGCCATCAGGATTGCCTCGATCTGGGTGCGGAAGATGTCGCGGTTGTCCAGGGAGACGCGCACCGAGCGCCAGCCCATGAATGGATTATCCTCTTTGGGTGGGTTGAAATAAGGGAGGACTTTATCCCCGCCGATATCGAGGGTGCGGATGGTTACCGGGTGGCCGTCGAAACCCTCGATCACCTTGCGATATAGTTGATATTGATCCTCCCGGTCGGGGAAATCGCAGCGTGTCATGTAAGGGAACTCCGTCCGATACAGGCCGACGCCTTCGGCACCATTGCGCAGTGCCACCTCGACGTCGCTCACCAGGCCGATATTGGCCCGCAGAACGATGCGCGCCCCGTCGGCGGTCGCCGCCGGGAGGTCGCGGAATTCCTCCAGTCGGTGCAGCTCCCGGCCACAGTCTTCTTCCAGGCGCCGATATTCCTCAACAATACGCGGGGTAGGATTTAAATAGAGACAACCTGAATTGGCGTCGAGAATGACCCGATCTTCAGTAGAGGCCAATTTCATCACTCCCTTGACCCCTACCAGGGCGGGAATGCCCAGGCTCTTGGCCATGATCACCGCGTGGGAGTTGCGCTCCCCGGCTTCGGTGACGATCCCCAGAATCTGTTCATGGTCGAGGGCGGCCATATCCGAGGGGAGGATCTCCCGGGCGATCACGATTCCCGGCGACTTCAATTGCAGGAGATGATTTTCCTGGCCGGCCAGGTTGGCCAGCAGGCGGCGGCCGATATCCTCCATGTCGGCGGCCCGCTCCCGCAGATAGGCATCCTCCATGCGGCCGAAGGCTTCCACATATTCTCCAACCACTTTCTTCGCCGCCTGGGGTGCGCTGTGGCCGAGGTCGATTTCGCGATGAATTTTATCCAGAAAGCTGCGGTCCTCGAGAACCATCAGGTGGGTATGGAAGATAGCGGCATCGTCCTCGGAAAGGCGTTCGGCAACCCGCTTCTCCAAAAAGAGGGTCTGGATGCGGGTCTTCTCCAGTGCCCCATCCAGGCGAGAGTGCTCCTCCTCGGCATGTATCGCCAGTTCATCGAGAATATCGGCAAAGCCTAGACGCTCATCGAGAATGTATCCCACTCCGGAGATCACGCCGGGATAGGCCACTGTGCCGCGCAGGGCGGATTCCCGCCCTTCTTCCGGCAAGGTCTCCCGCTTCCCCAGGAGTGACTGCCGGGTTTTCTCCAATTCGCGGGCGAAACGGCTGGTTTCCTCCTCCTTCTGCCGGATGGAATCGAGCAGTCGGGCATTGATGACGATGGAAGCTACCTGGAAGGCAATGGTGGAGAGCGCGCTGATCTCTTCCGCACTGAACTGGCGTGGCGCTTTGGTCTGGATGACGATGACGCCAAGCGGCGTTTTGCGGTCGAGTAGCGGAAGGCCGAGAAAGGAATGAAATCTTTCTTCCCCCGTTTCCCGGAAATAACGGTAACGGGGATGACTCTGCGGTTCCTGGATGGCTACCACCCGCCGCTCCTCGGCCGCCAGGCCGGTGAGGCCTTCGCCGAGCTGCAGGGTGACCTTGCCGATGGCCTTGCGGGAAAGCCCTTTGCTGGCCCGCAGTCGCAGGGCAGAGCCGTTGTCCTCGAGCAGGTAGATGGAACAGACGTCCGAGCGCATCCGCCGAGCCACCAGCGAGACGATATTGTCGAGGGTTTCCTCCAGATCATGCGATTGCAGGATGAGGGAGGAAATGTCTTCAAGGGTTGTAACTCCGAGCGCTTCGATGGTCCCTTTGGGCATTTTGGCCGGCCTGTTTTTATCGGGTGTAAATCGCCGATATCATAACGGAAAGCACAGCCTTTGGCGACATAAAAAAACGCCGCCCGGGGGAGAGAGGTCCCGGTGCGGCGCGAAGGGGGCAGGTTCCGTTCGGCTGGATCTGCTTCAAACCCCGGTAACTTGTGCTCACCTTTTTAGCAATCGTTGTGCCAACTTTATTAAAATGCCGGAATTGCCTGTAAACACGGGGGAAAAACGGGTTTGAAGAAATCGCCGCGCCGGTCTTTGCTGTGCCATCGATGGCACAGTGTGGGGGTAGGGAAGGGCGCTAAGAAGAGCGTGCCGGCTGAAAATTCGGGCCTTTTGGCGTGTGCCAGATATGGCAAGGAAGTTTTGCCGAGTTGTGCCAGATGTGGCTCAGTGGGTATCGGTGCCTACATGGTCCCTGCCCCGCAGTCCGTAGCGGGAGAGAAGACGGTAGAACGTTCGGCGTGGGATGCCGGCCTGGCGGGCGGCTGCGGAAACATTGCCGCCCGCTTCCTGAAGGTAGCGCTTGAGAAGCGCTTTTTCCACCTGACTCAAATGTTTCTCCCGCTGATTGCGGAAGGTGGTTTCCTGCTCCGCCGGGAGGCCGCTTCCCTGCAGGGACAGTTCGCCGAAGACGACCGGCAGGTTCTCCAGCCGGATAACGCTGTCCTGGGCCAGCACCGCTGCCCGTTCGAGGACGTTCTGCAACTCCCGGATGTTGCCCGGCCACGGATATTGCCGCATGGCCTGGATCGCCCGGTCCTCGATCCCGACGATCGTCTTGTTCAGGCGCTTGCTGGCGCGGTCGAGAAAAGCATGAACAAGCTCCTCCAGTGATTCGTACCGGCTGCGCAGGGGGGGCATGGTAATGGTGAAGACATTCAGGCGGTAGAAGAGATCCTCGCGGAACCACCCCTCGCGGACGCCGTTCTCCAGATTCCGGTTGGTGGCGGCGATCAGGCGCACATCGACCTTGATCGAGGTGTTGCCGCCGACCGGCCGGATCTCACCGCTGTCGAGTACGCGCAGCAGTTCGGCCTGGACTTTGGGGGTGATATCGCCGATCTCGTCGAGAAAGATGGTCCCTCCGTTGGCTGCTTCGAACAGCCCCTTGCTGTCGTGGACCGCGCCGGTGAAAGACCCTTTCTTGTGGCCGAACAGCTCACTCTCCAACAGGTTGTCGGTAAGGGTGGTGCAGTTGACCGTGACCAGCGGCTTGTCGGCGCGGTGGCTGACTTCGTGAATGGCGCGGGCGGTAAGCTCCTTGCCGGTGCCGCTTTCGCCGCGGATGAGGACGGTGGTGGGGGTGGGGCCGACCTGGTGGATCAGCTTGAGCACATCCAGGGTGCGCGAATCCTTGCCGATGATCGCGGTATCACCATACTCCTGCGCCAGGGCGCGCTGCGCCAGGTCATACTTCTGGGCCAGGCTGATGCGGTCCTCCTCCAGGCGTTTGAGGGAATAGGGGAGGCACATCTCCCGCTCGGCCAGCCCCTGGTAAACGGCCACTGCCAGGTCGCGGCAGTTGGAATAGCCGCAGGCGCCGCAATCGAGCTCGTCCCGTTCGACAAACTTGTTGGTCGACTGCAGGATCTGCCGGATGCTCTCGCCGCCCGGCAGTTCCAGGCGCTTGTACTTGTTGGTGAAGCGCCGCCTCAGATCGGGAAAGGGGAGCGCCTCCCGGTAATGCGGGGCGGTGGCATAGGGGATCCCGGGATTCTGGTAGTACTTCAGGATAATGTTGCGCTTGGAGAAGGTGGTGAGTCGATTATTCTTGCCGGGACCGCCAATACAGCCGCCGCTGCAGAAGCGGACATCGACGATGCGCGGGGTGATGCGGCCGGCGGCCAGGTCCTTGATCACCTCCAGGGCGCTCTCCTCGCCGGCGGTGGTGACGAATTCGGGATTGAAGAAATCGTTGCGGATGCCGAAGGCCTGAAATGGTCCGCCGGCAATGGGGAAGAGCCGGGCGCGCTCGGGAGGGCGGCCATCGAAGGAGCCGTCGGGCAGGCGGGCGAGGTCCATCCCCCGCTCCTGGAACATGCTGCTCAGCTCCTTGTAGGTAAGGACGGTATCGACCGCGCCGGCGACCGGCTCTGCCTCTATTTCGAATTTTCCGGCGATACAGGAGCTGATGTAGATGACCCGCGTCTTCTTGCCCCGGCGGTCCTTGATGAAGCGGCCGATGGCCACCATCGGCGAGACCACCTGCATCAGATTTTTCAGCAGCTGCGGATAATGACGCTCGATCAGGTCGACGATGGTCGGGCAGTGGGTGGTGATCAGCGGCGATTCTGCCGGATGCTCGACCATCCTGACGTAGCTGTCGATCAGCAGTTCGGCGCCACTCGCCCCTTCGTGCACCTCGCAGAAACCAAGGCGCCGCAGACCGGAGACCAGCTGTCCCGGGCGGACATCGTTGAAGAATGCGGGGTAGGAGCAGCCAAGGACCGCCACCACCTCCTCCCCACCGGCCAGCAGGCGCTCGGTTTCTTTGATGCAGTCGGCGATAACCTTGGCCTGCTGCGAGCACACCTTAATGCACTTGCCGCAGCCGATGCAGCGGTCGTGGATCACCTCGGCCAGGTCCTGTTTGACCTTGATCGCTTTGACCGGACAATTCCGCACGCAGGAATAGCACTTGCGGCAGCGTTCACGGAGCGTAGTGATCGGACCCATGTCAAATCCTGCACAGAGAGATGGAGGGAATTGTGCCAGGGGTGGCACGGGAAGTCAATTTTGAATTTTAAATGTTGAATTTTGAATTGAAAGGCCTAAATCCACTCGGGTGCTGCCACGGAGAATGTTTCTGTTCTGCCTGAATAATTCAAAATTAAGAATTCAAAATTCAGAATTCGTCAGCTTTTCCGGAACTTCCCCACTTCTTCACTGAAATGGCAGGCAGCGAAATGGTTCCCCCCTTTGTCCTCCAGGGGTGGATCGAGGCGGGTGCAGATTTCCCGGGCATAAGGGCAGCGGGGGTGGAAGTGACACCCCGGGGGAGGGAAAATGGGCGAAGGGACTTCTCCCTTCAGCAGTTCGTGCTGCCGCCGGCGGGCGGGGTCGGGGACAGGGACGGCATTCAGCAGAGCTTCGGTGTAGGGGTGGCGGGGAGCCCGGTAGAGGTCGTCGGCCGTGGCCAGCTCAACGATCCGCCCCAGATACATGACCGCCACCCGGTCGCTGATATGCTCGATGACCGACAGGTCATGGGCGATGAAAATGTAGGTCAGGCCGAATTCCTGCTGGATATCCTGCAGCAGATTGACTACCTGCGCCTGAATGGAGAGATCGAGAGCGGAAACCGGCTCATCGGCGACAATCAGCTTCGGCTGCACCGCCAGGGCGCGGGCGATGCCGATGCGCTGGCGCTGGCCGCCGGAAAACTCGTGCGGGAAACGGTTGACGTGCTCCTCGCCGAGCCCGACCGTATTCAGCAGACGAACCACTTCTTCGTGGATGCCCTGGCCGCGGGCCAGACCATGGATGCGAAGCGGTTCGCCGACAATGTCGCCGATCCGCATCCGCGGACTGAGGGAGGAGTAAGGGTCCTGGAAAATCATCTGCAACTGCCGTCGCAGAGGCCGCAGCTGGCGTGGCGGCAGCTGCAGGAGGTCCTGCCCGCGAAAGAGCACCTGCCCGCTGTCCGCCTCGAGCAGGCGCAGAATCAGTTTGCCGGTGGTTGATTTGCCGCATCCCGACTCCCCGACCAGGCCCAGGGTTTCCCCCTCCTGCAGGGAGAAAGTGATTCCGTCCACCGCCCGCAGTTTCAGGTGGCGGCCGCCGAGCGGGCCGGGAGCTACGGCGAAGCTTTTCTTGAGTTCTCGAACTTCGAGCAGTGGTGCCATCTAGACGCTCCAGCGGCGGACAAAATGCCCCGGTGCTACCTCCTGCAGCGGCGGAATTTTCCCCTGCCGGGGCGAGAAAGGTGCAGGACAGGCATCGAGGAAGGAGCTGCCCGGCGGCAGCTCGGCCAGGGTGGTGCCGCCAACCGGGGCGAGTCGCTTCTTTTTCTCGCCCAGGCGGGGAATGCAGCCGAGCAGCCCCTTGGTATAGGGATGCTGCGGGTTGGCATAGACCGCCTGCACCGGCGCCTGTTCCATGATCAGTCCGGAGTTCATGATCGCCACCCGATCCGCAGATTCTGCGACCACCCCCAGATCGTGGGTGATCAGCAGGGTGGCCATTCCTCGCTCCTCCTTCAGTTTTTTCAGCAGTTCCATAATCTGGGCCTGGATGGTGACATCCAGGGCAGTGGTCGGTTCATCGGCGATCAGCAGCTTCGGGTCGCCGGCCAAAGCCATGGCGATCATCACCCGCTGGCGCATCCCCCCGGAAAGCTGGTGCGGGTATTCGTGGATGCGCCGCTCCGGCGAAGGAATTCCCACCAGGGTGAGCAGATCAACCGCCGCCGCCTGCGCCTGACGTTCATCCATGCCCTTGTGCAGACGCAGCACCTCGCCAATCTGGGCGCCGATGCGAAAGACGGGATTGAGGGAAGTCATCGGCTCCTGAAAAATCATGGAGATCTGATTGCCGCGGATGCGCCGCATCTCGTCTTCAGGGATGTGCCGCAGATCGCTCCCCCGGAAACGGATCTCCCCTTCAACGATGCGGCCGGGGAGAGGGACGAGGCGCAGGATGGAAAGGGCGGTCATCGATTTGCCGCAGCCCGATTCACCGACCAGGGCCAGGGTTTCCCCTTCCTGGATGAAGAATTCGATGCCGCGGATCGCCTTCACCAGTCCGCCGGAAGTAAAAAAATAGGTCATCAGATTGGCGATTTCGAGCAGGGGCGGCATGGCATACCTCTGGGCGGGAAAGCGGGTGTTCAAATTTACACAGGAAATGTTTTTCGGTCAAGCCGGCCGAGAGGAGTGGCCAATCCTGAAATTTTAGTTTATAATGAACTATAATTAAAGTATGCTATCATCGAAGGAGGGATCATGTTTCGCCCTGAGACCAAACAACCGGCGTTGCCCTGCCTGACCGTCGGCGAGCGGCTGGAGAGGATTTTTCACTCCCTGTCGGACGGTCTGATCATTGTCGATGAAGGGGAACGGGTCATCTCCATGAACCCGGCGGCGGAGAGGCTTTGCGGGTTGCAGCAGAAGACCCTTTTTTCCGGCTGCCTTGCTGACTGTATCAGCGATCGCCGGATGCTGAAGCGCCTGCGGGCGGCCGCTGTGGGCCGGGGAGGGAAGCAGCGGTTCGAATGTGAACTGCCGGCCGGGCAGGCCCCCGCCCGGGTGATTACGGTGGAGGCGATTGCGCTGGAGGACGGGGAGAGAGAAAACGCCGGGACCGCTTTTCTGCTGCGGGACATCACCCACCAGCGGGAGGTGGAGCGGCTGAAAAGCGAGTTCATCTGCACTGCCGCGCACGAACTGCGCACTCCGCTGACCGCCATCATGGGTTTTTCGGAACTGCTCCTGACCCGTCCCGACCTGGAGCCGGAGCAGAAACGGGATTTTCTCACCTTCATTCATCGAAGGGCGGAAAACCTGGCGGAAATCATCGCCGACCTCCTCGACCTCAGCCGTATCGAAGCCGGGCGGGGATTAGCGCTCTCGCTGCAGCTTGGCGAAATAAATTCCCTCGTCCGGGATACCGTCCAGCCTTACCATACCTGCTCCTCCCGCCACCGTCTGGAGGTGGTTCTGCCCGAGCAGCCGATTAAATTGCAGTTGGACCGCGGAAAGATAATCCAGGTGCTGGAAAATCTTCTCAGCAATGCCTTCAAGTATTCGCCCCAAGGGGGCACCATCGAAGTGAGCGGCATCCTGGTGCCGGGGGCGTTCGAGTTGACCGTCCGGGATACGGGTATCGGTATGTCGCGGGAAGAGGCGGAGCAGGCATTCGATAAATTCTACCGCGCCGATCGCAGCCATGCCGCCGTGCAGGGCACCGGTCTCGGGTTGAGCATCAGCAAATACATCGTCGAGGCACACGGTGGCCGCATCTGGCTGGAGAGCAGGAAAGGGAAAGGAACGGCCGTCTCCTTCGCGCTCCCCCTGGCATTGCAGGAAGGGGAAACGGAAGGGCTCGAGGATGCCGCGGGCCGGCTCGGCGATCCCTCTCCGGGGAACTGCCTCAGCCCCCCGGCGTCGGCGCTGCCTCCGTCTCCTGCAGGGCCTTCAACGTTTTGACGATGACCTCCTTGCGGCTCCTCAGTAAATTCCGGTAGTCCAACCGGTCGGTATCGGCGATTTCCATGCTCAGGTCCGAAAGGTAGCCATCCAGCACATCTCGCAGAACCTGTTTCTCCTCCGGGGTGAGATCGAGTGGCATATGACCCTCCTTCCTGCGGCGCGCGAATAGACCGGGACCGGTCCTGACTTCGCGCTGCACCCATAATCCAATTGTAAGTGCTTTCCGCCGGGAGACAACCGGCAGCCTCTCTTTCATTTCCCCCACCCCCGTGCTAGAATCCCCTCCCTTATAGATTTACGTCATAAGTTTTTCCAGGCGTAGTGAAAATGACCAGATGCGGAATGCCCGAAATGCCGCAACCAGGATCCGGGCAATGGCGCAGATGGTGTTTTTCCTACGTCGGCCAAGGAGTGCCCTCATGCCGTTAAACCCGGAGCAATTCGCGCGGGTCCTCGCCTGTCTGATCGAGGAGACCGCCCTGAAACCTTTCCAGGTGGAAAATACCGTCGCCCTGCTGAACGAGGGGGCCACCGTTCCCTTTATTGCCCGCTACCGCAAGGAGCACACCGGCGAACTGGACGAGGTCCAGGTTCGTTTGATCGAGGAGCGTCTCGGCTACTTCCGGGAGCTCGAAGAGCGCAAGGGCACTATCCTCAAGTCGATCGAAGAGCAGGGAAAGCTTACCGCCGAACTGCAGGCGCGCATCGAGGCCACCCGGCAGAAAACGGAACTGGAGGATCTCTATCTTCCCTACAAGCCGAAGCGCCGCACCAAGGCGACGATCGCGCGCGAGCGGGGGCTGGAGCCCCTGGCCGATCTGATCGCTGCCCAGGCGCTGATCGCAGGCATGCCGGAGGACGCCGCCGGCGCCTTTATCGATCCGGAAAAAGAGGTTCCCGATGCCGCCGTCGCCCTCGAAGGGGCGGGGCATATTCTGGCCGAGCGCCTGGCCGAGGACGCCGACGCCCGGGCAATGGTGCGCCAGCTCACCTGGGAGCAGGGGATCTGCATCTCCCGGGTGGCCCCGGAACACGCCGGCAAGGTCAGCAAGTTCGAGATGTACTACGACTACCAGGAGCCGCTGAAGGCGATCCCTTCCCACCGCATGCTGGCCATGCGCCGGGGGGAGAAGGAAGAGGTGCTCCGCCTGGCCATCCTCGCTCCCGAGGCGGAGATCCTGCCGCGCCTGAAGGGGCGGCTGCTGCGCGGCGAGAGCATTTTCCGGACGCTGCTGGAGCGGGTGGCGGAAGACGCCTATCGCCGCCTGATTGCCCCTTCCATCGAGGTGGAACTGCGCCTGGAGGCCAAGCGGCTGGCCGACGAGGCGGCTATCGGGGTTTTCGCCGGTAATCTGAAGAACCTGCTGCTGCTCCCCCCAGCCGGCGGCAAACGCGTGCTCGGCGTCGATCCCGGGCTGCGCACCGGTTCAAAGCTGGCGGTGGTGGACGGCACCGGGCGCTTCCTCGAGCATGCCACCATCTATCCGCATACCGGTGAGGCGAGGGTGGCGCCGGCCAGAAGAGACCTGCAGCGCCTGCTGCAGGGACACCAAGTGGAGATGATCGCCATCGGCAACGGCACCGCCGGCCGGGAAATGGAGCGCTTCGTCAAAGACACCCTGAAGGAGGCGGGCTGTAGCCTGCCGGTGGTCATGGTCAATGAGGCCGGGGCGAGCATCTATTCCGCCTCAGACATCGCCCGCGAGGAGTTTCCCGACCTCGATCTCACGGTGCGCGGCGCCATTTCCATCGCCCGCCGCCTGCAGGATCCCCTGGCCGAGCTGGTGAAGATCGACCCGAAGAGCATCGGCGTCGGTCAGTATCAGCACGACGTCAACCAGCCGGCCCTGAAGAAGGCGCTGGATGCGGTGGTCGAATCGTGCGTCAACTTTGTCGGGGTAGACCTCAATACCGCCTCCTGGGCGCTGCTCGCCTACGTCTCCGGCATCGGCGAGTCCCTGGCCCGCGCCATCGTTCGCCACCGCGATACGCACGGGGCGTTCGTTTCCCGCCAGGCGCTGCTGCAGGTCACCCGCTTCGGCGCCAAGGCCTTCGAGCAGGCGGCCGGCTTCCTGCGCATCCGTAACGGGGTCGATCCCCTCGACAACACCGCCGTGCATCCCGAGCGCTACCCCCTGGTGGCACGCATGGCCGCCGATCTCGGCTGCTCGGTGGCCGAGTTGGCCGCCGACCCGCAGCGGGCGGGGCGCATCGACCTGCAGCGCTACGTCTCGGGCGAAGTGGGGCTCCCCACCCTGCGCGATATCGTCGAGGAGCTGAAGAAGCCCGGCCGCGATCCCCGTGAACAGTTCCAGGCGGCCGTTTTTCGCGAGGATGTGCAGGAGATGGCCGATCTGCGCGAAGGGATGATTCTGCAGGGGACGGTGACCAACGTCACCGCCTTCGGCGCCTTCGTCGACATCGGCGTGCACCAGGACGGCCTGGTGCACGTCAGCCACCTGGCGCAGCGCTATGTACGCGACCCGCACCAGGCGGTCAAGGTGGGGCAGATCGTCAAGGTCAAGGTGCTGGCGGTCGATGTGGTGCGGCGGCGGATCTCCCTCTCCATCAAGGAGGCGGAACCGGTGGCGGAGAGCAGGGGTGCGCCTTCTCCGGCGCGGGAGAAGAAGCCGGCGAACACTGCCGATGCGTGGGAGCGGGCCGGCTTCCGGGTGAAGAAGAAATAGCCGCGGCAAACGAACAGTTCATCAACCAGTCGAGGAGGAGAAGATGGCGCAACTGAGAGGTACCCGTACCGAGAAGAATATCCTCACTGCTTTTGCCGGCGAGAGTCAGGCGCGTAACCGCTACACCTATTTCGCCGCCCAGGCGAAAAAGGAAGGGCTGGTGCAGATCTCCGCCATTTTCGAGGAGACCGCCGACCAGGAGCGGGAACATGCCAAGCGCCTGTTCAAGATGCTGGAAGGGGGAGAAGTGGAAATCACCGCCAACTTCCCGGCCGGCAGGGTCGCCAGCACGGCGGAAAACCTGCGCGCCTCGGCCGGTGGCGAAAACCACGAGCATACCGGCATGTACCCCGATTTCGCCGCCGTCGCCCGCGAGGAAGGCTTGCTCGATATCGCCGCTGTCTTCCTGGCCATCGCGGTGGCGGAGAAGCAGCACGAGAAACGCTTCCTGGCGCTGCTGTCCAACCTCGAATCCGGCCGGGTTTTCCGCCGCGAGCAACCGGTAACCTGGCAATGCCGCAACTGCGGTTATCTGCACCAGGGAACCGACGCGCCCGAGGTCTGTCCCGCCTGCGCCCATGCCCGGGCGCATTTTGAGCTGCTGAGCGAAAACTGGTAGAAGGGCGCGGTGCCGGCCAGCGATGATCGCCTCTCGGGGTCCGGAATCAGCGCCCTGCTTCGGTCAGCGCCTGGCGTATTGCGGAATCATAGGGGGTCAGGTCAAAGGGGATGAGCTCGCGGATGCGATTCTCCCGGCAGATCGCCTCGTTGCGCAGCCCCTCGATCAGGGGCATGGCGATAGAGGGTTTGACCGGCGTCATCAGCCCGACCCAGTAGGAGGAGAGCCGGGGAGTGAGGACGGGAAGCGGCAGATACAGGTTGACCTCGCCGGCGGCGGCGGCGAATCTTTCCATCATCTCCTTGTAGTTGAGGATCTCCGGGCCGCCGATATCGAAGACTTCGCCGGTGGTGCGCTCATCGAAGAGGCAGCCGACCAGGTAGCGGATGACATCGCCGATAGCGATCGGCTGGCAGCGGGTCTGCACCCAGCGCGGGACGATCATCAGCGGCAGGCGCCGAACCAGGGCCTGGATGATCTCGTAGCCGGCGCTCCCCGCGCCGATAATGACGCCGGCTCGCAGCACGGTAACCGGGAATTTCGCCTGCCGCAGGATGCGGGCGACTTCCGCCCGGCTCGCCAGGTGTTCCGATAATTCTGCCCCCTCCTCCCCCAGCCCGCCGAGGTAGATGGCGCGCCGCAGGCCGGCTTTTTCGCCGGCAGCCACGAAGTTGCCTGCCGCCTGCCGATCGCGTTCGGCGAAAACGTTGCGCCCGGCACCCATGGAGTGAACCAGATAATAGGCGGTATCTATCCCCCGGAAGGCGTCCTCCAGGCTGGCGGGATCGAGCAGATCGCCGGCAACTCTCTCGACCCCGGGAGGAAGTTCGACGAGCAGTCGCCGGCACAGGCAGCGCACCTGCACGTTTTTTTCCAGCAGGGCGGGCAGCAATCGCCGGCCGATGAAGCCGGTGCCGCCGACCACGAGGATGTTTTTTTCTGTCGCCATTTCCCCCTTCCCGAAATCGGCCGAAGGTTTGCCAAGGCAATCACGCCGTGGCCGGAATCCGTTATCCATTGTATCGCGCCGCGGGCAATTGCAATTGCCGGAGGCGATTTCTGGACGCTTGTTGCTTCGGGAAAAAGACAGGGGAGGGCAGCGGGTAAGGAAGGGATCAGCGGCCGGAAATGAACCGGCTGAGGCGCAGCAGCAGCCCCTGGCGGGTCTCCAGGGCGCCGCGCGGGCAGAGTTCCTGGCAGCAGAAGCAGCCGATGCAGCGCTGGTAATCGATGCGCAGCCGTTTGCCGTCGATGCTCATCCCCTGCGGCGGACAGTGCTCCACGCAGAGGCCGCAAAGTTCGCAGCGGTTCATCTCCGGCACCGGCCGGGCGGTGAGGGATTGTTTGAGCGGCCCGCCCAGGAAGCCGGGGAGGCCGAACCGGATATCGGTGCTCTTGGCCGGCCGGAAACTGCGGGGGCGCAGTTCCCGCGGGTCGGCGCCGACAATCTCGATCTCCTCCGGGCGGCTTCCCGGCAACTGCATCTCTCTGGCCACCCGCTGGGTCCAGACATTTTCCGGCCGCATTCCCAGCAGGTCGATGGCCGCGGTATCGACCGCCAGCGGTTCGGCCCCGGCCAGCAGGGCGCCGAGATGCACCGGATCGCCGCTGCCCGGACCGTTTCCCTCCATCGCCGTCACCGCGTCGACGATGGTCAGGGCGGGACGGATAAACTCGGCCATTTCCAGCAGCATCAGGGCAAAAAAGGCCTTGTCGGCCCCGGCCTGCAGGTGCAGCCGGGGTTTGCGCATGCCGACCACGGCGCCGAACAGGTTCTTCACTCCGCAGGTCAGTCCCATCATCTGGTGCGTCTTCAGCTTGGGGAGATTGATCACCACCTCGGCATCCAGCAGGTCGCGGGCGATCTCCAGCTCATGGAAGGTCTTGCCTTGCGGATGCACCCGCACCGATTCGCTGAAAGGAGCGAAGGCGGCCCCGGTCTCCTCGATGACCGCCAGAATGCCGCAGCGCGCCGCGACCTGGCGGGGGGAGCCGACCCCCGGCGAATCCCCCACCGACACCACCCCGCCGGCCGCCTGCGCCAGGCGCACCACCGCCCGGACCACCTCCGGATGGGTGGTGACGGCCTTCTCCGGCGCCTTGCCGGCGAGCATGTTCGGCTTGACCAGGACCTTCTGCCCCGGGCGGACGAAAGCCGCCATGCCGCCCAGGGGCGCCAGCAGCCGTTCCAGGGCCGCCTCGATCGTCTGCCGGCGGTAGTCCGGCGCCGCCTGCAGGGAAACCCGTTGCGTCATCGGCCGACCACCTGCAGCTGCAGGTGCCGGCGGCGCGGCCCGTCGAACTCGCAGAAATAGATCCCCTGCCAGGTGCCCAGAACCGGCGCGCCCTCCTCAACCAGCAGGGTTTCGCTCGCCCCGACCAGGGTGCTCTTGAGGTGGGCGGCGCTGTTCCCCTCCCCATGGCGGTAGTTGTCCTCAAAGGGAACGATCTTGTTCAGCTCCATGATGAGGTCCCGCACTACGTCCGGATCGGCGTTCTCATTGATGGTCACCGCCGCCGTGGTATGCGGCACGAAAAGGACGGCGAGGCCGGAGCGGACGCCGCTCTGGCGGATGGCCTGGCGCACCTCGGCGGTGACGTCGATCAGCTCCACCTGCTGGCGGCTGCTGATTTCGATGGTGATCATGGGGAATTCTCCGTCAGGGCCGCATGCAGGGAGGCGAAAGCGCGCGGATGGTAGAGCAGGGCGGTGTGGCCAAATCCGGAAAGCTCCACGTTCGCTGCCCCTTCCAGGCGCCCCGCGGTAAAGGGCAGGACAATATTCTCGTGCCGGCTGTAGATCGCGGTCAGCCGGACTCCGGCGGGCCGGGGCGCGGCCGCCAGCCGGCCCAGCAGTTCGGCGCCCGGCATGACGCCGGCGGCCAGAGGGGAGAGGGCGAAAGGCACCATCTTCGACCCCTGGTTCGGCACGCCGAGCAGGATGCAGCGGTCGATTTTCCCGGCGCTATCTTGGAGTTGCAGGTAATTGCGGGCGACGATGCCGCCCATGGAATGGCACACCAGGTGGATCTTTTCCACCCCGGCGGCCTGGCGCAGCTGGTCGACTTTCGCCGGCCAGGCGCGCGCTCAGGTCCTCGATGCCCTGCCAGGGGGGGAGCGCCAGCACATACAGGTTTCGAAAACCGTGTCGGCGCAGCCGATGCATGGTCCAGAGCCAGCAGGCCGGCGACTGGAAAAGGCCGTGCAGGAAAAGGATGGGGGTGCCACTCTCCGCCGCCGGTGCTTTCTCCCGCCAGGCGAACCAGCCGAAGGGGTGCAGCAGAAAGCTCACAAAGACGACCAGGACTTCCGTGGCCACCAGCCGCCAGGCAAGGACAAAGGCATCGGCGGTGAAGCGGCTCGCCAGCAGGTGCGGCTCCCGGTTGGCGTTCTCGTACCAGGCGACGGCGAAAGTGAACTTGGCGAAGATCGCCGCCGCTCCCAGCAGCAGCGCTAAGATACCGAAAAATATATACATCGTTCCCCCAAGGCGAAGGGGCATTATGTCACGGCGGCCGGTGCGGGTCAACCGCCTGCGACCCCCCCGCCCTTCGGGCACCCCCCCTGTTTCACAAGGGGGGCAGGGCAGTATCCCCCCTGCTTGCAGGGGGGAAGGCTCGCGCAGCGAGACAGGGGGGTGCTTTGTGATTGGTATTGACCCTCCCCGCCATCCATGGGAAGCTGATCCCCTATTGACCGCCATTCTTCCAGAGGTTGCGAGTGCCATGCAGAGCCTGATCGCCCGCTTCGACCGTCATCTCGCCGTCGAGCGCAATGTCTCGGAGCATACCCGCCGCGCCTACCGCCAGGATCTGGAAGAATTTTCCCGTTTTCTCGCGGAAAACCCGGCCACCAGAGAGCCTGGGGAAGCGGGGCTCGGGCGGGTCGACCGCCTGGTGCTGCGCCACTATCTGGCGCTGCTGCACAGGACGAACCGCAAATCGACCATCGGCCGCAAGCTCTCCGCCCTGCGCACCTTCTTCCGCTTTCTCGTGCGGGAGGGCGTGCTGACGGTCAGCCCCGGGGAGATGGTGGGGACGCCGCGGCAGGAGAAATATCTGCCGAAGACCTTGTCGGTGGATGAGGCGTTTGCGCTGATGGAGCACCAGGGCGGCGAAAATCTTCTCGCCCTGCGCGACCGGGCGATTCTGGAGACCCTCTATTCCTGCGGTCTGCGGGTGAGCGAGCTGACCGGACTGGACGTCGGCAGCGTCGACCTGCAGCAGGCCCTGGTGCGGGTGGTGGGAAAGGGGCGCAAGGAGCGTATCGTGCCGGTGGGGCGCAAGGCACGCGAGGCGCTGGGCCGTTACCTGGAGGCGCGGGGGAATCCGGCCGACGGCGAAGCCCTGTTCCTCAATCACCGCGGCGGCCGTCTGACCGCGCGCAGCGTCGAGCGCCACCTGAAAACCCAGTTGCTGCAGGCCGGCATCCTCAAGGAAGCGACGCCGCACAGCCTGCGCCATTCCTTCGCGACCCACCTGCTCGACGGCGGCGCCGACCTGCGGGCCATCCAGGAGCTGCTCGGCCACGCCTCTCTTTCCACCACCCAGAAATATACCCAGGTAAGCATCGATCAGCTGATGAAGGTGTACGACCAGGCGCATCCGCGCAGCCGGAAAAAATAACGATAAAGGTCATCAATTCCTTGACAGACCTCCCCCCGGGATTAAGCTTTTAGCAATCAATTTTCCCAAGGAGGATACGCTATGCTGCAGGTCGGTCAGCCAGCCCCCGATTTCACCATGGAGGGCGTCGTCGGCAAGGAATTCCGGGAGGTCAATCTATCGGATTACCGCGGAAAATGGGTGGTCCTGTTCTTCTATCCCCTCGATTTCACCTTCGTCTGCCCGACGGAGATCATCGGTTTCAACGAACATTACGAGGAATTCAAAAAGCACAACGCCGAAATCCTCGGCGCCAGCGTCGATTCCAAGTTTTCGCACCTGGCCTGGATCGGCAAGGAATTGGGGGACCTGCATTATCCTCTCCTCTCCGACATCACCAAGGAAAACGCCCGCAACTACGGAATCCTCATTGAACATCAGGGGATCAGTCTGCGCGGCCTCTACATCATCGACCCGAATGGCATCCTGCGCTACGAACTGGTGCATGACCTGGGAGTCGGCCGCAGTGTCGAGGAGACGCTGCGGGTCCTGGAAGCCCTGCAGACGGGGGAGCTCTGCCCGGTCAACTGGCGCAAGGGAACGAAAACCCTGGGCAAGGCGTAGACGATCCGATTCCGGAGAAAAGAAGGCGGCCGAAGGTCGCCTTTTTCTTTGGTGCGTAATCCCCCTGCTCGGCTGCGCGAGCCTTCTCCCCTGAAAGCAGACCCCCTGTCTCGCTGCGCGAGCCTTCCCCCCTGCAAGCAGGGGGGATACTGCCCTGCCCCCCTTGTGCAACAGGGGGGGTGCCCGAAGGGCGGGGGGGTCGGTTGCAAGCAGACCCCCAGTCTCGCTGCGCGAGCCTTCTTCCCTGCAAGCAGGGGGGATACTGCCTTGCCCCCCTTGTGAAACAGGGGGGGTGCCCGAAGGGCGGGGGGGTCGGTTGGCGGTCAACCGGCGATCTCCCGGTAGATCGCCGCCAGTTCCTGCGCCTCCAGCAGCCGATCATAGAGGTCCGGCCGGGGACGGGAGAGGCTGTAGCGGAGTTCGGGGGAGTCGAGGAGAGCGCCGGCGTGCAGTGAGAATTCGGCCGCATCTCCGGAACAGCAGGCCATTGCTGCCGGCCTCCACCACCGCGGCATTGCCGGGGTTGTCGCGGGCGAGGATCGGCTGGCCCAGCGCGGCAGCTTCCAGCAGAGCGTTGGACAATCCTTCGCAGAGGGAGTTGTTGAGAATCACGTCCGACTGCAGCAGTACCGCCGCCATGGCGGCCGGCGGTATGGTGCCGAGCCATGTCGCCCAGGGCCGCTCGGCGACCGCCGCCAGGAAGCGCTCCCCGTAGCCGGCATCGAGAAGCGGACCGCAGAAGGCTACCTTCAGAAGTGGCCGCGCGAGCGGATCGAACATGCGCAGCAGTTCGAGATTTCCCTTAACCGGGCGGATTCCGGCCGGATGCAGGAAGAGGACGGTCTCCCGAGTCAGTTTGAGGTGTTCGTTGAGGGGATAGGGCGCGGTGCCGATAATGATCCCCGGCGGCAGATAGCGCAGCCGGCCGGCCAGCTCCGGCCGGTTGCGCAGCTCGGTAAATGTATGGGAATTCTGCGTGATGACCGCCGCCGCCCGCCGCAGGACCTCGCGGATGAGTGGCTCTTCGGCGGGATCATCGATCCCCTGGTGGATGTCGGTGCCGGTCAAGGTCACCACGAACGGCAGCTGCCGGGCGGCCGGAGAAGCCAGCCAGGGAACGCCGCTGCGGAACGCGTGCAGCAGGTGGGCCAGATCGGGACGGAAGGCGGCGATCGCCACCTCCAGCGGTGCCGGATCCTCAGTCACTTCGACGATCAGGACCCGGTGCCCCTGCTCCTCGAGGCCGCGTCTGTAGCGTTCGGCGGTTATCCGGTTGCCGGTCTCCCGCGGCTGCCGGGGGGTGATGATCAGGACGCGCACGCCAGGTCTCCGAAATGGATGAGAGTAATTTCCCGCTCGGCCAGAAGGGCGCGAATCGCCGGGGAGGTGAGGGCCGCCAGCTCCCGTTCCCGGGGTTTGCCGGCAAAATGCCGGCCGGGATCCCGATAGCCCGGGTGCACCATCAGCTCCCAGTCGCCCGGCGGCAGCCGGCGCAGCAGCGCGTCGAGAGCGGTTTCGTCCAGGCGGTCGAGCAGGGGCATCCCCCACAGCCCGTCCGGAGTCCGCACCCCGGCCTGGCGCAGCGCCCGGGAGGCGGCCGGCGCGAGTCGGCGGTACAGGGCCAATTCGGCGCCGAGACGACCTGGCGGATCCTCTGCCGCCGGTTCGGCCGGATTCGGCAGGCGCAGGGCGTCGATACCGAACTCCCGGGCCAGGCGCAGCACCGCGCCGGTGACGGCGGGAAAGAGGATGCAGTGCTGGTGGGAATCGAGATGATCGGGGACCAGCCCGGCCGCCAGCACCCGCTCGACCTGGGCGGCAAGCTCCCGGTGGATTTCCTCCGGAGCGATGGCGCCGGCCGCCAGCCGGCGGCGCAGGCCGCGCTTGCCGGGGAACTCTCCCGTCGCGGTGGTCAGGCCAGGGAGCGGACCGCTCAGCGGCCGCCCTTCGGACAGGTTGAGATGCACGCCGATCGGCAAGCCGAGATCCCGGGCGGCGGCGGCCGCTTCGCTGAAGGAAGGGCCGTTCGCCAGCAGGGAGGCGCTGGAAACGATCCCTGACTGAAAGGCGCCCAGCACTCCGCGGTCGGTGGCTGTGCCGCTTCCCAGGTCATCGGCATTGACTATGAGGCGTATCGAAGAGTCCATGGCTAGAAAAATACAGGGTTAGTGGGTGGTGGTCAACCGACCCCCCCGCCCTTCGGGCACCCCCCCTGTTTCACAAGGGGGGCAGGTGCAGTATCCCCCTTGCGTCGCAGGGGGGAAGGCTCGCGCAGCGAGACAGGGGGGTGCTTTGCAACCGACCCCCCGCCCTTCGGGCACCCACCTGTTTCACAAGGGGGGCAGGTGCCGTATCCCCCCTTCATGCAGGGGGGAAGGCTCGCGCAGCGAGACAGGGGGGTCAGCTTTTATCAGCTATAATCCGGCTGATTCTGTCAAAAACTGCTTCCAATTGATGTAAAACTTCATCATTGGTAAAACGAATGACTGTTAATCCGGCGCTTTCAAGATACCAGCAGCCATTTCCCCTGCACCTGCCCCTTTGCGAAAAGTTCACCCATGGCTTTGCGCAGGAGATTCTGATCTTCCACAAACAGCAATGTCAGATGCTTCAGTATGTTCATAACCACTTCCGCGTCTGCGATGGCGATCCCGTAAACAAAAACGCCCATCCGCGCACTGGTCGAAGATGGACGTCACTGGATAAAATCCGGCGTCCATCTACCCTTACTGCCGAAGACGGACGCCCGTGGTTCCGTCTCTTCGACAACCCGGCTATCCTTGCTGCGACCGAAGCCGCAACCGAGGACCCGCAGCTTTGCGTCACCGGATTTCTCCGGTTTTGCCCTGATCCGAGACTTGCGTATTTATGATGGCCCCGATAAGCCAGGCCCTGCTACTTAAGTTTAAAAATAGTAAAACTTTGGTCCACTTTAAACCGATTACTGTTTTTATGTCAAGCAATTGAATTGCTGATGGAAATCCTTTTAAACGGCTTGGGCAGGGGAGAGGTGGAATGGGGAGAGGGAATTTGAAAGCTCCCCTCTTTTGATGGAAATCCGAGGGGGTAATGCCTTGCCCCCCTTGTGAAACAGGGGGGCCGAAGGGCGGGGGGGGAGAGCCCAATAAAAAACCCCGCCGGTTGCCCGGCGGGGTCTGATGCCTGGTTCGAAGAACAACTTACTCGCAGAGATCGATCTTGATGTCCCAGTTCTTGACCTTCATGGTGCCGTTGACCGCCAGGTTCTGCTGCATTTTGAAGCAGCGGTCGAACAACTGCGGCTCATGCCCGATCCCCTTGGCCAGGCACTCCTTGGAGGCCCGCTCCAGATAATCCCGGAGAATCGGCTTGTAATCGGGGTGGGCGCACTTCTCGATGATCAGCTTGGCGCGATCCTTCGGCGCCATGCCGCGCAGGTCGGCCAGGCCCTGCTCGGTGACCACGCAGTCGAGGTCGTGCTCGGTGTGGTCGATGTGCGGGGCTTTCGGCACGACGCAGGTGATGCCGTTCGGATCGGTTTTGGACGGCCGGGTCGAAGGCGTGTGCATCATTTTCAGGAAGCCGTTGCGCAGGAAGTCGCCGGAGCCGCCGAGGCCATTGATCATGCGGGTGCCGCCGACCAGGGTCGAGTTGGCGTGGGCGTACATGTCGATTTCGACCGGGGTATTCATGGCGATGCACCCCAGGCGGCGGATCGGCTCGGGCGCGTTGGAGACGGACAGCGGGCGCAGAACAACCTTGCCGAAGTATTTGTCCCAATTATCGAAGAAGCGCGGGAAGCCCGGATCTTCGGAGAGGGACAGGGAGCAGGCCGAGGCGTAGTTCAGTTTGCCCGAGTCAAACAGGTCGAGCATGGTGTCCTGCAGAACCTCGGTGTATACCGTCAGGTTGGAGAAGGGACCCTTGGCCAGGCCGCCGACGACGGCATTGGCGATGGAACCGACGCCCGACTGCAGTGGCAGGAGGTTTTCCGGCAGCCGGCCGCGCTTCACTTCGTTACCCAGGAAGTCCATGATGTGCCCGGCGATTGCCTCGGAGGTATCGTCCATTTCGGTGAAGGCGCGACCCTTGTCGCGGCGCTTCGACTCGACGATGGCGATGATCTTGTCCGGATCGCAGGGCACATAGGGGGAGCCGATGCGCTGCTCGGCCGAGGTGATGAGGAAGGGCTGCCGGTGCGGCGGCTTCTGCTGCATGATGATGTCGTGGATCCCCTCGAAGGAGGGCTGTCCGGTGTTGACCTCGATGATGATCTTGTCGGCAATCATCATCAGTTCGGGAACAATGCCGCAGGAGGTGGTCAGGGCCAGGCCGCAGTCCTCGGTGATGGCCGAGACTTCGATGATGGCAATGTCCATCCGGCCGCTTTCGGTATAGAAGCCATAGCCGACGTCCTGGGCGAAAAGGCCGAGGTGTTTATCGCCCATGCGGATGCGGCCTTCATTGATCCCCTTGGCGATATTTTTGCCGGTCTGGTACGGCCAGCGGCGGTCGATCATGTCGAGGGTCGCCCAGCGATCCTCTGTTTCCGCGCCGACGGAAGCACCGATGAACAGGTTGAATTTCCATTTGCCCTGCAGATTGTTCTGCTCGACATGGTTGGCCAGGGCGATAGGCACCTCTTTGGGGTAACCCGCGGGGGTGAAGCCGGACCAGCCCAGGTTCATTCCCGGCTTGAAGAACCGGACGGTATCTTCAGCTCTCATGACCTTGCTGAGCAAGGACTTGCGACGTACGCGACTTTCCAGTGTTCCGTACTCGGACATCTCTCTCTCCTCCTCGTGAAGTTATCGGTAACCAGTGGTTACGCCCCGAAAAAGTTGGTTCCAGATTAAAACGCTGTCGAAAAATAAACAATTACCCTATGGGGCTGGGAAACAGCCTCATATCGGCGGTATTGCAGAGTCGCTTGCGGGGAACGGGATGTCTGGGATCAATGCCGGCTGCCACTGCATATAATGAGGTTATAGACAGTTCATGTTTATATAATGGGGTCAACGGCAAGTCAAGAAAAAAGATGTCGCGCATCGTTGTAAATCAGCAGGAAGAAACGGAAAAGCCCGCCCTGGAAGGGGGCGGGCGGGCGATGCTGCAAGCAGCTGCCAAGCAGCCTGTAGATCGGGGCACTGTCCGGTTCAGGAGGCCTTGGACAGGATCTTCTGAGCGGGAGCGATGAATTCGCTTTGGGGGAATTCCCGGTTGAGGGTTTCGAAGGCCGCCGCTGCATCCTTTTTGTGGCCGGTTTTGAGGTAGGCCTGGCCGAGCAGAAAATAGACCTCATCCCGCCCGGGGTAATCGGGATAGGCGGGGAGAAAAGCCTTTAAACGGCTAATTGCCGCCTCCGGATGATGGTAACGCAGATAAAAACGGCCGATATAAACCTCATGGGCTGCCAACAGGTTCCGGCATTCTTCAATAAGAGGCTTGACTTCCTGCCGGCGCGAATCTTCCGGATAGCGCTCGAGCAGATTCTGAAAAGTGGTGAAGGCATTGCGGGTGGGGGTCTGGTCCCGGTCGATGCTCAACATCTGTTTGTAATAGGACATCCCCAACAAGTAGAGAATCTCCGGCGTATGCTCATTGCCCGGGTGCTGTTTGAGGAAATCCTCCAGGGCCGCCGCCGCTTCGACGTAATGCTCGGCACGGAAATGGGCTTCGGCAATCTTCTGCTCGGCCAAAATGCTCAATTCCGGTGAGTAATAGGTTTCCCGCGCCTTCTCCCAGGAAGCGATCGCCTCATCGTAGAGACCCTTGTCGAAATTGGTCTCCCCCTCCTGGAAATAGGTTGCGGCGTCCTTGGTGGCGGGTTTGCTGGTAAAGCTGCAGGCGGTGGCGGCCAGAAGCAGGGCGGCCGCAAAGAACAGGTCTCTCTTGCGCATATGCCTTCTTTCCCTCGAAGTTTTCCTGAAGTTACGGGATGCGCAGGAAATTGTCAATCGCTCTGTTTCCGGACCGTCGGTTCAGGCCGCGGGAACCGGTAGAAGGGTGCCGCGCATCTTCTCCAGGGCGCTTTTTTCAAGTTGCCGAACGCGCTCCCGGGTGATGCCGAAATCATCGGCCAGATCCTGCAGGGTGCGCGGTTGGTCGGCAAAGATGCGATCCCGAATAATGCGCCGCTCGCGGTCGTTGAGCCGGCTGAGTGCTGTTCGCACGCGTTCGGAGAGGTGCACTTCCGCTTCCGTCTGCAGCAGCAGCTCTTCCTGGTTCTGCCGCTCGTCGGGCAGGGTGTCCAGCAGACTGTAGCCCTCCCCCTCGGTGATTTCGACATCGAGAGAGGTGTCCCTGGAAGCCATGCGCAGGGCCATTTCCTCCACCTCCACCTCGCGCACCGCCAAGGTCCGGGCGATCTCTTCCGCATCCTCGCTGCCGGTCAGGCGCAGGACAGTGCTGCGCGCCTGGGTGAGTTTGTAAAAGAGTTTTCTCTGCGCCTGGGTGGTGCCGATCTTGACCAGTGACCAACTGCGAATGATGAAGTTCTGAATATAGGCCCGGATCCACCAGACGGCATAGGAAATCAGGCGAATGCCCTTTTGCGGGTCGAATTTTTTCACCGCCAGCATCAGGCCGATATTTCCCTCCTGGATCAGATCGAGAATTTTCATCCCGTAGGCCCGGTACTCGTTGGCGATCTTCACCACAAACCGCAGATTGGCGCAGATCAGCCGGTGTGCTGCTTCCAGATTGCCGTCCTGCCGATAGAGACGGGCCAGTTCGAACTCTTCCTCACGGGTGAGCAGGGCAAAGCGGTTGATTTCCTTCATATAGTGACCAAAGGTATCGCTGACTACCGGCAAAAGGCCTGCGTCCATCTTCTTTCTCCTGAAAATTTAAGAATATCGAGATTATAGCACTCTCCATGGAAGAGTGCCAATATTTTTTAGCAAACTTTTCCATCCTCTGCAAGAGGTTAGGTGCAGCAAAAAAACTTGCTATCGAGACCGACGCCCTGTAAATATCAAGTCTAATGGTTTGCCCAAGTCCGGTCCACCCGCCCTCCTGCCCTGCGGAATCTTATGCAATTGCTCTACATCGGCCTGTTCGGCGCCATGGGATGCCTGGTGCGCTATTTCGTATCCGGCTGGACCTACTCTTTTTTCGGCAGAAGCCTGCCATGGGGGACGCTGGCAGTCAACCTCGCCGGTTCTTTCCTGCTCGGCCTGATCATGGAGGGAAGCCTGCGCAGCACGCTGCTCCCGGCGGAGGTGCGCATGGGCTTGACGGTCGGCTTCATGGGTGGTTTCACTACCTTCTCCACCTTCTCCTATGAAACCTTTCGCTTGCTTGAGGAAGGAAGTTACCTGGGGGCCAGTGCCAACGTCCTGCTCAATGTCGTCGTGTGCATAGCATTTGCCGCTCTGGGTATAATGGTGGCACGCCAGATCTGACAGACAAGTGAGGTCATGAGGTCGTAAGTAGTGGAGAAAATAACTACCTCACTACTCGCTACTTACTCCTCGCAGATTATGGGAGATATCAGAGTGAAAAAGCTGGAAGGGGAACAGACCCTGATGCGGATCTTCATCGGCGAGAGCGACCGCTGGCAGAAGAAGCCGCTTTACGAGTCGCTGGTCGAACTGTTCCGGCGGGAAGGTTTTGCCGGCGCCACGGTCCTCAAGGGTGCCATGGGCTTTGGTGCCCGCAGCATTACCCATACCGATAAACTGCTGCGCCTTTCCGCCGACCTGCCGGTCGTCATCGAGGTGGTCGAAAGTCAGGAGAAGATCGAGGCGGTGCTGCCGAAACTGGATGCCATGCTCGGGGGCGGGATGGTAACCCTGGAGAAGGCGCGGGTAATCCGCTACCAGGGACAGGAATAACAGGAGAAATGATGTTCGAGCGTCTGAAATCGATACTTGCTTCCCCCCCGGCGCAAACACCGGGCGCAGGGAAGGAACGCCTGCAGGTGGCAACCGCTGCTCTGCTCCTGGAGATGGCGCACGCCGATGAGGAATTCCAGCCGGTTGAGGGGATGCTTATCCGCGACCTGCTGCAGCAGAGATTCGACCTGTCGCCGGAAGCGGCGGCGGAACTGATGCAGTTTGCCCAGCAGGAGCGTGAGTCCACCTTTGACCTGTTCGGTTTTGCCCGGGAAATCAACCACTCGTTCAGCCGTGAGGAAAAGCTGGAGATCATGGAAGGGCTGTGGCGGATCATTTATGCCGATGGCGTCCTGGACAAGTACGAGGATTATCTTGTGCGCAAGCTTGCCACTCTGCTGCGCCTGTCGCACAAGGAGATGATCGACATGAAATTGAAAGTTCTGAATGAAGAAAGCCCCGAATGACGGTGGTTCCGCCGGGGTCAGGCGGTCATTGACCCGGATGGTTGCCTGGTCGCAGCATCTGCTGGCGGAGGTGCTGGCGCCGGGCGATCTGGTGGTCGACCTGACCGCCGGCCAGGGTCGGGACAGCCTTTTTCTCTTTCAACGGATCGGTGCCGCCGGCCGTCTCCTGGCTTTCGACATCCAGGAGAAATCGCTGGAGGAAACTTGCCGGCTGCTGACCGCTGCCGGCGCTTCGGTCCACCTGCTGCAAGGGCCGTCGACCGCCCCCTTGCCGGCCGGCGTCTACCTGGTGCATGCCAGCCATGCGCAACTTGCGGATTACCTGCAGGAGGCCCCGAAGGGGGTGATTGCCAATCTCGGTTATCTTCCCGGCGGCGAAACCGGGCTGACTACTTCGCCAGCCTCCACACTGCAGGCTTTGAATCAGGCCTGCCATTTACTGGCACCTGGCGGCCGCCTGGCAGTTACCGCGTATGTCGGCCATGCCGGGGGAGAAACGGAAGGAGAGGTGGTCCGTACCCTTTTCCGTGGGCTGTCGCCGGCCGCCTGGCAGGTGCTGCAGCTGGAAGTCCCCAACCGCCGAGCCAGTCCCTTCCTGCTCCTCGCGGAACGGCGCGGCTGAAGGTTTCACCTATCTCCCTATCTCCCTATCTCCCTATCTCACAGGCCTTCCGCGCCAGGAGCGGATCGCCAGCAGAATCGATAACGCCGCCAGGCAGAAGCCCAGGGCCAGGTTCATCCGCAGCACCGGCCGGGGATGATTGACCCGATCTTCCAGCACCGCCAGGCGGGCTTCGAGTTCGGCTATCCGGGCGTACAATTCCTGGGGTGTCAGTCCCGTTTCCCCTTTCGGCAGCAATGAATCCGTGCTTTCCCGGAGAACTGGAACCGATTGCGGGAAGATTGCCGGTCCGTCCGCCTCCGCCATCACGGGTCTCTCCTGGCTTGCTTCCTGATGCTTGATTCTGGCAATCCGTTGCTCGAAGACACGGATAGCCGCCGCATCGGAGGCAGCCGGCAGCGGCATGGGCAGGAGCATGCCACTGGCCAGGCCGGCAAGGAGGAGCCGCCCGAGGCGACCGGGTGAAAGCCAACGCATGGGTCTGCCGGCGGTGGTCCGGAGTGAATGCAATAGACAGCGCATGCTCCAGATGATACCAGCCGTCTTTCATTATTCAAATTCTCAAATCTTATTCCAGATTCATGGGCTTTTCTTGACAGTTGATTTCGGGCTGTTAGTTTTATCTCTACTGGAAACCGAACCCGAAGGGAGGAACCGACCATGGCCATGAAGATGCCCCAAGTCAGCGATTGTACGGTAACCGATTGTGCCTACAATACCAGTCAGGTATGTCATGCTCTGGCGATCACCGTCGGCGAAGAACCCGATGAGCCGATCTGCGACACTTTTTTCGCCTCGAGCAATCACGGCGGGGTGAAAGATGTCACCGCCGGCGTCGGCGCCTGCAAGGCCGCCGACTGCCAGTTCAATCAGGAATTCGAATGCACCGCGGCCAACGTCAAGGTTGGCTACCAGGGAGATCAACCTGACTGCCTGACCTTCGAGGCCCGCTAGTTTCTGTCCGGAAACGGCCCTTTTCCGCCATCTCTGCGTCAACCTGCGGCCTTGCTTGTGCGGCGTACTGACGTACGCCTCCGCGCAAGGCCTTGATTTCCTTGACCTTGCGAAAAATTGCTCGTTTCCGAATCAGAAACGCCCCAGTGTCCATCCGGACTTGTCCTTGGGGGGAGAATTATCCCTCTCCCCTTCTTCGGCCGCCGAGCCTGCCATAGGTGAGGCGGCCGGTCTTCATTTTTTGCATGCGGTACTACTCTGAATCTTGACAGTTGGTTGGCTTCTGTTAATTTTTTGTCAGGCGCGACCCTCGAATACCAGGCCGTTCCTCAGATCGCCCCTTGCAGTCGGTCAAATCCCCCAGGAGCAGCCGAATGAACGATAAACAGCGCAAGATGATCTTCGAGCTTTTTACCGGGACGATCATTTCCCAGGAAATCATTATCCAGGCTCTGCACAAGAATGGGCTGGTCAAGAAGCGGGAAATCCTCGATCGCCTGGATTACTTTATCGATTATTTCGAGCGGAAAGGATCCGATCAGATTGCCGTGCCGATGCGTTATCTGCGTAAGAACCTGGGGAAAGAACTTCCGGAAACGCCGGCCCGCCCGAAAATCCCGCTGGCCAACGGTTACCCCAAGTGGTTCCAGGGTGTGATCGAGGGCGGCCAGGAGAGCAGCCGGCAGGAAGGCGGGGACTGACTCGACCTGTAGGGCGCAAGTCCTTGCGCCCAAGCGGGGTGTTGCCGGACGGTTCCACACTGCCGTAACAGACCGGTTTTATCCCACCTGTTTTCTGACGACCCCCTCAAAGGCAATCTCAAAGGGAATCAGCTGGCTGCGGCGGAAAGTCAGGTTAATATCGCCCACCCGCCCATCGGCCAGAATCAGGGTGAAGAAGAAATTCGGGTCCGAGTCGATAAATTTCCCCCGCGCCAGGCCCGGGAAGATACCGCTCCAGATTTTCCCTTCTTCCCTCAGTTGAACGTCAACATCGGCGGCAATCAGCCGTTTCCCCTGCCGGATGCTCCCTTTTTCTTCCCGGTATGGCATGCTGCCCTCCTTTCCCCGGGAAAATATACACCATGTCGGCGCCGGCACAAGTCCCTGGCCGCCAAGAGATCTCGACCATCGTAACTATTTACCTGAAGGATTTGTAAACCAATGAGCACAGGGGGGCCTATGGAACGGTATTTGAGGATCTGTGGGCAGATAGAGATAGCGGTAGGTGCCATCTATCGCGGCCTTGCCGACAGCGTGGTCTGTACCCAGCGGCAGAGGGAAACCTGGCGGCAGCTGGCCGGGGAGGAGGAAGAGCATGCCAGGCAGGTGCGGATTGCCGCCGGCTATCTGCCGGTCAACTGTCGTCCGGTGGCGCCCTCCTCCCGGCAGCGGGCGGAGCTGCTCCTGATTCGCGCCCATATGGTCCTCATGGGGATGACGGGCCTGCCGCCGGCCGCGGATGAGGCTCTGCACCTTGGTCTGCGGCTGGAGGAGGAGTTTCGGGAGATTCACGCCCTGGGCGCCCGGGAATCGGAGTACGGCCCGATGCGGACGGCTTTCGAGGGGCTGGTGAGAGAGGACGAGCGGCATCTCGAACGGCTGCAGGCGAGTCTGGCCGAGCAGTCGAGATCTGAGGATTGCCGGTTCAACAGGATCCCGGGGACAGGATTCAGGCGCCTTTAGCCACTTGGCGCCGGGTTCAGTCGCAGGGTTTTTCTTCGAAAGCCGAACAGCCCGGCGTATTACCTCCGCCTGGGGAAAAATCAGGCGGAGTCAAGGGGGCGAGATCGAGTGGTGCCGGGGCGGGGGCGGGCAGGAATGGGGCAATCACCAGCGGCACCGAATGCGCTCCGGTTCGTGCCAATGCCGCCTTGTTGGCCAGCAGGCGCAACCGGTCGCGCCATCCCAGGGGCGGGGCGTCGGCGGTTTCCGGGTCAGTGAAAAGGGACAGGAAGGTTTCTTTATCGGCCGTTTTCTTTCCGTCTCTGGCCAGATAGGTGGCAATGCGCCGGAGATCCTCCTCATTCTTGGCAATCGGATAGAATACCGTCAGCCCGGCGGTTTTCGGCGAGTCGAGAAGCTGCCGGACGGTCTGCCGGCAGGCCGGGCAGTCGGGGGAGAAGTAAACCTGCACGGAAGCATCCGGAGGACCGAACAGCGGCCAGGGGCGGAGGCCGATTTCCCTGGCGGTCGACAGACCGACAAACAGAAAGAAGACGAGCCAGATAGAGCCGACCGCCAGCAGGAGCTTCCGGCCGGAGGTGAAATGAACGATTCCGGCCAGGCCGATCAGGCCCAGCAGCAGCGCCACCGCCAGGCAGCTGGAACAGGGCCAGAAAAGGGCCTGATAAGCGAGAAAAATGGTGTCGAGGGCGAGGGCCGCGAGCAGCGCCAGGTAAAGCAGGGCGCCGGTGGTACGGCGAGGGTGGAGCAGTGCCAGCACGAATATCGCCAGGAATCCGGCTGCTCCGAAAACATAAAAGGAGATGCCGAACAAGCCGTAGCTGGCATAGATCCGGCACCCCTCGGTCCGGCACAGCAGGTGTGCCCCGCCGGCATTGGCCAGACTGAAGAGGGCGCCGGCCAAACTGGCGGTCAGGAGAAAAAGCTTCATGCGGTTGGACATCGAAAACCTCATGGTTCATCCGTCGTCAGGACCGCTGCTCCATTAATGCGGCCGGACCGCAGGCAGTCAAGGGCCTCATTTGCCTGGAGGAGGGGAAAGGTCTGGACTGTCGTCTGCACCGGCACCCGTGGGGCGAGGGCCAGCAACTCCTCGCCGTCACGGCGGGTCAGATTGGCCACCGAGCGCACCACCCGTTCCTCCCAGAGCAGTCGGTACGGGAAGGCGGGTATGTCGCTCATGTGGATGCCGCCGCTGACGATGACCGCTCCCTTGGCGGAAGCGGCCAGGGCCGTCGTCAGGAGGGCGCCGACCGGTGCGAAAATCATGGCCGCATCGAGCAGTTCAGGCGGTTGCCGGTCGCTGCCGCCGGCCCACACCGCTCCCAGGCGAAGGGCGAAAGCCTGCCCTCTTTATCTCCCGGCCGGGTGAAGGCGTAGATTTTCTTCCCCTCCCAGACCGCGATCTGGGCAATGATATGCGCCGCCGCGCCGAAACCGTAGATCCCCAACCGCTGCGCCGTCTCCCCCGTCATTCGGTAGGTCCGGTAGCCGATCAGGCCGGCACACAGCAGCGGCGCCGCCTCGGCATCCCCGTAGGACGCGGGCAGGGCAAAACAGTAGCGCTCGTCGGCAACCGCGTACTCGGCATAACCGCCATCGAGGGTATAGCCGGTGAAGCGGGGATGATCGCACAGGTTTTCCTGCCCGCGCAGGCAGTACGAGCAGCTACCGCAGGTTTCTCCCAGCCAGGGGACCCCCACCCTTTCTCCCGCCCGGAACCGGCTGGGCTGCCCGCCGGTTTCAACCACGGTGCCGACGATCTCATGCCCGGGAATCAAGGGGAGTTTGGGGTCGGGAAGCTCGCCGTCAACGATATGCAGATCGGTACGGCAGACGCCACAGGCGCGCACCCTCAGCAGAAGCTGTCCCGGCCTGGG
>CAWFKQ010000003.1:0-82713 GCA_963816395.1 uncultured delta proteobacterium
TTACCCGCCCCTTTGTGTCGGCCAGCCATTGCAGGACCCCTCTCCCGCTGTTAAAAGAATGGAAGGGGGAATGCGGATGGGTAAAAAGGAGGCCAAGGTGAAAAAGCTCGCTCTGCCCATTGTCGCGGCCGGAAACTCCCTCTTCTTCAGTCGCATTTCGCCGCCGCCGGGACAGCAACTGGAAAGCCGTTCGGGCTGAAAAACGTCGTCGAACAAGCCAGGGAACTGGCGAAAAAGCCTTTCCAGCCCCCCCCGAAGGTCCCTGACTTCTGCGTAAGATCGATTACGACCAATGGCGCGACATCCGCTTCCGACCGGAAAAGGCCCTCTGGCGGACGGAGAACCTGCCCTTTCAGGTCCAATTTTTTCATCCCGGCTTTCTCTATGACCAGACCGTGATCATCAACGTCGTCGCCGGGGGGAAGGTCGAAAGGCTCAACTTTTCTCCCGACCTCTTCAGCTACGGCTTGAACGATTTCAAGGGCAAGATCCCGCCGATCTGGGATTCGCCGGTTTCCGCCTGCACTATCCGCTCAATTCCCGGAATTATTACGACGAGGTCGCCGTATTTCTCGGCGCCAGCTATTTCCGCGCGGTGGGCAGAGGCCAGGTGTACGGCTTGTCGGCCAGGGCGCTGGCGATCGACACGGCGGTGCCGGCCGGCGAAGAATTTCCCTTTTTCAAGGAATTCTGGCTGCAACGGCCCGCCCCCAAAGCCAGACAACTGGTCGTCTACGCCCTGATCGACAGCCCTTCAGCCAGCGGCGCCTACCGTTTCGTCGTCCGGCCTGGAGAGGCGACGGTCATCGAGGTCACGGCGACGGTCTTTCTGCGCAAGCCGGTCGCGAAACTGGGAATAGCGCCGCTGACCAGCATGTTTTTTTATGGTGAAAATACCAACCAGCGGCCGGCCGACGATTTCCGCCCCGAGGTCCACGATTCCGACGGACTGCTGATCGCCACTGCCGCCGATGAATGGATCTGGCGGCCGCTGGAAAATCCCCCATCGCTCTCGACACCTCCTTTCAACTGAAGCCCCCAAGGCTTTCGGGCTTATCCAGCGGGACCGGAACTTCGGTCATTATCAGGACCTGGAGGCCGATTTCCAACTGCGTCCGAGCGGCTGGATAACGCCGGCCGCGGACTGGGGCGAGGGGCAGGTGGAACTCGTGCAGATCCCGATGGACACTGAAACCAACGACAATATCGTTTCTTTCTGGGTTCCGCAAAAGGCCCCGGACCCTCAGCAGCCGTTCTCCTTCACCTACGCCATCGGCTGGGCTGGCGACGGCCCCCTGTCGCCGCGCGGGATCGTCGTCGCCACCCGCACGGCCAAGGGGCAAGAGGAGCAGGCGAGACGGTTTCTGGTCGACTTCGCCGGCGGCAAGCTGGAATCCCTGGGAAAAGATGCCAAGATCGAAGCGATGGTCAGCGTCGGCGGCGGCAAGGTCACCGAGCAGCACCTGGAGAAGAATGTCTATACCGGGGGGTGGCGGCTGTCCTTCGAGGTTCTTCCCGACAAGGCCGGCGCCCTGGGCCAGATCCTGCCGGAAAAGATGAAGAAACCGCTCGAAATGCGCGCTCTGCTGCGGCAAGGGGACGAGGTGTTGACGGAAACGTGGAGCTACGTGGTGTTCCCTTAGCAGGCGGAGGAAAGGACTTTTTTCAGGGAACGGCGATGGCTGAAACCGATTGGCTCACCGCCCGTGACCGGGCCGTGCTCTATGTCCGGGCCCTCTCGCTGCCCGCGGCGGCGGGGCTCGATTGCGCGGTCGAGGCCCTGGAGGGGCGCAGGCAGCCTTAGCCAGGATTGCTCCCTGAGCCCTGTCGCCGAAACCATGCGGCTGCTGCGCGAACGGCTGGCGGCGCGGCGGGCCGCCGGGGAAGAGGGGCGGAAAGGGCAATGCCAGCCTCCTCTGAACCGGGGGGCGATGGTGCCGGAGACCATGGAGCGGCGGCTTGTCCGCCGAGGCGGCGCGGCGGCGGGAAAAATGAAATGGGTGGTGACCCGGGAATCCTTGCCGCAGCCCTGGGAAAAAGTCGCCTTCTGGCGGCGAAGCCTGCTGCTGCTGCTGATTCTGCTCACCACCGCCATCGTCACCGGCTTCATGGGGACCCTCCTGCTGCGTCAGGGCGGCTTCGGCCTGGAGCTGCTCCTGATCGTCCTCTTCGCCGTGCTCTTCGCCTGGATATCCATCGGCTTCTGGGCCAGTCTCTTCGGTTATCTCACCCTGCTGCGCCGCCATGACCGGTTTGCCGTTGACAGCGCTCCAGGCGTAGAGAAGGCGCCGATTTCGCCGGAGGCCCGCACCGCCATTCTCATCCCCATCTGTGACGAGGAGGTGGAGCGGGTGTTCGCCGGTCTCTATGCGACCTACCAGTCGCTCGGCAAAACCGGCAGCCTGGAGCAATTCGATTTCTTCGTGCTCAGCGACAGCCGCAACCCCGATCACTGGGTCGAGGAGGAGGTCGCCTGGGACGAGCTGTGCCGCGTGTTGGGGGCAACCGGCAGGATTTTCTACCGGCGCCGGCGGGTCAATCTCAAACGCAAGAGTGGCAACGTCGCCGATTTCTGCCGGCGCTGGGGGCGCAATTACCGCTACATGGTCATCTTCGACGCCGACAGCGTCATGACGGGTCCGACCCTCGTCCGCATGCTGCGGCTGATGGAAGCCCGACCGACCATGGGCATTCTGCAGAGCGCCCCCCTGATCGTCAACCATGACACGCTCTTCGCGCGCCTGCAGCAGTTCGCCAATCACGTCTACGGCCCCCTCTTTGCGGCCGGCCTGCACTTCTGGCAGCTCGGCGACGGCCAGTACTGGGGGCACAACGCCATCATCCGCGTTGCCCCCTTCATGCAGCACTGCGCATTACCGAGACTGCCGGGAAAACCTCCCCTCGGCGGCGACATCCTCAGTCACGATTTCGTCGAGGCCACGCTGATGCGGCGGGCCGGCTGGGGGGTCTGGCTGGACTATGTACCGGGGGGGAGCTTCGAGGAGATGCCGCCCAACCTGCTGGCGGAGTTGAAGCGCGACCGGCGCTGGTGCCAGGGCAACCTGCAGCACCTGCGGCTGCTGTTCACCCGGGGGATCTTCCCCGCCCATCGGGCGCTTTTTCTGAACGGAGCCATGTCCTACGTCTCGGCCCTGTTCTGGTTTCTTTTTCTGGGCGCGAGCACGGTCGCGGCGCTGGTCGAGGCTCTCACCGAGCCGAACTATTTCCCGGCGAAATTCAGCCTGTTCCCGAACTGGACGGTGTGGAAGCCGGAGTGGGCGCTGATCCTGCTGGGAGCTACCGCGGTCATTCTTTTTCTCCCCAAGCTGCTCAGCGCCGTGTACATCCTCCTCCATCAGAGGCGCGGGCGGGATTTCGGGGGCGGGGGGAAACTGCTCCTCAGTGTCCTGGTCGAAGCGATTTTTTCGACCCTTTTCGCCCCCATCCGGATGCTGTTTCACAGCCGGTTCGTTTTCCTGACCTTGCTCGGCCAGCAGGTGGGCTGGGGGACGCAAGCCAGGAGCGACCAGGGGACCGGCTGGCTCGAAGCCCTCAGGTTCCATGGTACCGAACTGCTCCTCGGGGTTCTCTGGGGCGCCGCCGTGTATTTGATCAACCCCTCCTTTTTCTGGTGGCTCACCCCGATACTCATCGCCCTCATCTGCTCCATCCCGCTGACGATGTATACCAGCCGTGCCGATGCCGGGCGAAGATTCCGCCAATCGGGATTGTTTCTCATCCCCGAGGAGATCGACCCGCCGCCGGAGTTGACCTGGCTGCATAACCGTCACCAGGAGACGCAGGCAGCCACCCCGCCTTTGCCCATCGCGAGGCAGGAGGGGTTTCGCCTGGCAGTCGTCGACCCTTTCACGCATGCCCTGCATCTTTCCCTGCTCGGGGGGAAAAGAAAGGTTTCACCTGCCATTGCCGGTCGCCGCCGGAAAATTCGGGAAAAGGCGCTGGCGCAAGGTCCGGATAGCCTGAATGGGGCGGAAAAGAAGACCTTGATCTCCGATGCGGCTTCCCTGCAGGCACTCCATAAAGCTGTCTGGGAACTTCCCGACGATGCCCGGGCGAGAGCGTGGGGACTTGCCTTCCCCGGCGGAAATGCAGCGGCGCCGGCGCCATAACTAATTCGAGCAGTTGCCGGCTCGCTCTGCAGGCACGGCTATAAAGAGGTAGAGGGTGGCGGTTCTGCAGAGCATGCCAGCAAGTGAAGGTGATCGGTGGTGGCCGGCGTACGAGTCAGCGGGCCAGGGCCAAAACTGTGGGGGAACAAAAAAATGCCGGCAAGATTGCCGGCATTTTTTTCCATGTTATCGGGCCACTGTCCAGAAGCGCAGGCGGTGGGATTCGCCAGGCTATTTGCCAACCGGCATCTCGAATTCGTAGCCGCAGGCCGGGCATTTCACGTGTTGGGAGCCCTGTTGTGGGGTGGTGGCGCAGCCAGCGAGGGAGGAGAACAGCACGGCAGCCGCCAGAATGGATGCGATTTTACTGCTGGTTTTTCTCATTTTTTCCACCTCTCTGTTCCGAAAGATAATGCATTCTCTCATGGTCTTAATAACATTATAAAAAATCCTGAGTGTTTTGCAAGGTTATGCCGGGGGCGCCGGCGAGTTTTTGCGTCAACAACTCCTCACTTTTCGCCAATAAAAGCCGAGGTCGAAGAGGGAGGCGACGATCCCCCCGCCCAGGCCGGTGAGGACGAGCCCGCAACGGTAGCGGCTGGAGGGGGGTGCGCGTTTGTTGGGGTCCTCGACGTCTGGGGGGAAGGTGCGGCAGGCAGAAAAGCGGGGGCGGCGTTTGGCGGAAGGTGGGCAAAGGAAAGAGCCGCTTCCTGCCGGAAGCGGCTCCCGATTGCAACCTCCCGGCAATTATCTCCGGGAGGATTCTCTGCTGCTGGTGAGGAGATCGGCGCTGCCGCAGTTTGGACACCGGGCAGAGGCTACCCGGGGTCTACGCCGGAAGGTTTCGCCGCATCGATTGCAGGTGAGGTCGGTCAGGGTATCGTTCATCGCCTTTCCTCCTTGGAGATGGGTTGCTTTACCCGGGCCTTGGCCCCGATGAGGATTTGGGCTTCACCTTACCAGCTTTTTCAACGCGCGCAAGCGTTGCCGGCGGAGTTCAGGGCCGGATTTCCCCGACTCCGGCGCTGACGATCGGCAGATCGGGATAGCGCTGCTGCGCCAACGTTTTCTCCCGCCCAAAACCTTCCAGGAGCTGTGCGGCATGTCTCTCCGACAGGACCCGTTGGAGGTCGGGGAAGATCAGTTCTTCCTCCATCCGGATATGGCGTTCCACCAGGTCGCGAGCCGTTGCCAACTGGGTCCGGAAGGCCTCGCTGTCGACCGTCAGCCGGGTGAGTTCCTGCAGGGCCGCCTGCGCCGCGTGGTGTTCGCCGATGGCTTCCCGGGCATCGGCCCAGGCCGCCTGGTCGGGACGCAAGGCCGGGTAGACGATCTGTTCCTCACCGATCATGTGCGGCAGGACGGCGCGCAGAAGCTGGTCGAGAAGCTCTCTGCTCACGTTCGCATCGCCGCTCTCCTGCAGGCGTCCGAAGAGGGAGCGGACCTCCCGATGGTCGGTGCGCAGGGTTTCCAGAAGCTGCTCGTGCATGGGGTCTCTCCTTGTGCTGAGTATGGTTCCAGCCTAGATCGATCACGGTCGCTGTCAAGGAGGGATGGGCGGGGGAGGGCACCGGAGGTGCAGCAAAAGCGGGCCTGGCGAGTTATTCCACCCGGGTGTCAGACGGCAGTGCGGGACCGAGGCTCTGTTCGGCATCCTCCAGCAGCGCGATCACTTCGTCGGCGTCCTCCCAGCGGGCCAGCTGCAGGATTTCCTGCCAGGTCGCCCGCCGGCAAATGGCCCGGCCGGTCGGGCTGTCCGCCGGCAGCAGCGTCGCCAGGTGGACGAGCAGCCAGTTGACCGCGGCGATCTCCTCCCGCAGCTCCCGGCGGGATCGGGTGCGCTCGGCGAAGGGGACTTCTGTCATTTTACCGTGGTCGGGCACGGTCTCCTCCCCGCAAGGCTGATGAAAAATGCCCATCTGCGGCGTCGCCCTTGTCCTTCGTCAACGACGTACCTTCGGTACGCCTTATGTCGAAGAACTTCAGGCGCCTTGCATCTGGGCATTTTTGCTCAGCCTGAGGGAAAACGATCATTTCATCCGCCTGCTGCTAAAGCTGCTGGTAAAAAGAGGGGTGCAGATACTGGAACGACTGCACGAAGCGATCGAAATCGGCCAGCACGGAGCGGTCGAATTCGGCTCCGGCCGGGCGCCACTGGGTGAAGTAGAAGGCGACCACCCGCTCGCCGCGATGGGCAAAGACCACCCTGGCCAGGACCTTTTGTCCCGTGACCGGTTCCCGTCCCTCCGTCACCGCCTCCAGGCCCTCACTGCCGAGCACCGTGATCGGGCGGGTCTGCGGTGCCTCGAAGCGGATGCGGCCGGCCCAGAGAAACCGCCGGAAGAATTCCCTCTGGCGCTGCTGCAGATCGCGCGAATAGCCGAAAGGCTCCTCGCTGTAGGCTATGGTCGACTGGCTGGGGAAGGGACCGGTTCCCGGTCGGATAAAGGCGAAGGCATAATCCTCATCCTCGAGGGGCAGCAGCTGCCAGCCTTGCCCGGGTGGCGAGAAGGTGTATTCCTCCCCCCAGACCACCGTCCCCTCCGGGGTGATCCGGTAGTGATGGGGGGACTCCGGTCGGCCGGCGGCAAGGCAGCCGGGCAGGGTGAGCAGCAGTGAGGTCAGCAGCAGAAATGCCGGGCGCACCTTCATGGTCTGTCCTCCTCCTGGTGCAGTTGCCGCAGCAGCAGCAGGATCTCCCGGTAATCGGGAGAGCCGTCCCGTACGTAGCGGATGACCCCCCGGCGGTCGATCACCACCGTGCGCCGGGAGAAGGTCGGGCTCCCCGCTTCCAGGGCGCCGAGATTCAGGCCCAGATAGCCGCTGATGTTGGAGAGCAGGGGAAAGGTCAGCCCCAGCTCGCCGGCCCAGTACTTCAGGGTGGTGACGTCGTCCCGGCTGACGCCCGCGACGCGGGCGTTGAAGCGGTCATAGAGGTAGAGGTTCCTCTGATGACCCTCCATCTCCCCCGTTCAGACGGGGGTGAAGGCGGCCGGAAAGAAGGTGAGCACCAGGTGGTGGCGGCCATAGTAGTCGGTTTCATAATTGACCAGCCGGTCCTGGGATGAAGCCAGGGAAAAGAGCGGAGCGCTGGTGCCGACCAGCGCCGGTGGGGCGGTTGCACCCCGGGCGGGAAAGGCCAGGGTGAGGGCGACGAGCAGGCCGGAGAGCGCCCGGCCGATGAGCTTCGTCCGCATCGTTTCCTCCTTTGCAGCGTGGAGAGGCAGTGAGAACGCTCACAGATGCAATGATGTCACTACTATACCACGGCCCGCTGCCCGTTCTCTCGTGGCCTTATCCGACCGGCTGGGCGGGCACCGGCTGCAGTTGCCAGATCTCCCGGTTGTACTCCTGCATCGTGCGATCGGTGGAGAAGCGACCACTGGCGGCGGTGTTGAGGATGCTCAGGCGCGTCCAGCGTTCGTGGTCGCGGAAGGCGGCGGCAACCTGCCGCTGCGCCTCGAGGTAGCTGCGAAAATCAGCCGCGGTCATCCAGGGGTCATGCGGGCTGGTGATGGAGCGCCGGATCGAATCGAAAATACCCGGCTCGAACTGGTTGAAATGGTTGCTTTCCAGCAGCTGCATGACCCGCCGCAGGTCCTCGTCGCCGGCAATCACGGCGAGCGGATCGTAGTGGCGGCGCTGTTCCTCCACCTGCCCGGCGGTGAGGCCGAAGAGGAAGAAATTCTCTTCGCCCACCTCCTCGCGGATTTCGATGTTGGCGCCGTCCAGGGTGCCGATGGTCACTGCCCCGTTCATCATGAATTTCATATTGCCGGTACCGGAGGCCTCCTTGCCGGCGGTGGAGATCTGCTCGGAAAGATCGGTGCCGGGGGCAATGATTTCCATGGCGCTGACCCGGTAGTCGGGGAGGAAAGCCACCTTCAGTCGGCCGTCGACCTGCGGATCGTTGTTGATCACCCGAGCAACGTTGTTGATCAGCTTGATGATGCTCTTGGCCATGAAATAGCCGGGCGCCGCCTTGCCGCCGATGAGAACGCAGCGGTCGGTCCAGTCGGCAAGATCGCCCCGCTTGATCCGGTCGTAAAGGTGGATGACATGCAGGATGTTGAGAAGCTGGCGCTTGTATTCGTGAATGCGTTTGACCTGGACGTCGAACAGCGCCGCGGGATGGAAATCGACCCCGCACTCATCCTTGACCAGGGCCGCCAGGCGCTTCTTGTTCGCCTGCCGCACCGCCTGCCAGCGCTCGCGGAAGGCCGCATCGCCGGCGTGATCGGCCAGGCGGGCGAGCTGCGGCAATTCGGATACCCAGCCGTCACCAATGGTCTCGCTGATCAGGCGGGAGAGGCCGGGGTTGCACCAGGCGAGCCAGCGGCGGGGCGTCACCCCGTTGGTCTTGTTGTTGAATTTCTCCGGCCAAAGCTCATGGAAGTCGTGGAACAGCCCTTCGGCGAGGAGGCAGGAGTGGAGGGCGGCCACCCCGTTCACCGAGAAGCTGCCGACGATGGCCAGGTAGGCCATACGCACCATCGGCTCCGGCCCTTCCTCGATCAGCGACATGCGCCGCTGCCGGTCGGTATCGCCCGGCCAGCGGCGGGCCACCTCGGCGAGGAAGCGGGCGTTGATCTCGTAGATGATCTCCAGCAGCCGCGGCAGCAGGCGCTGGAAGAGGCGCACCGGCCATTTCTCCAGCGCTTCGGGCAGCAGAGTGTGGTTGGTGTAGGCCATGGTGCGGCTGGTGATCGCCCAGGCCGCCTCCCAGCCCAGGCCGTGTTCATCCATCAGCAGGCGCATCAGCTCCGGCACGCAGCAGCTCGGATGGGTGTCGTTGAGCTGAAAGACGTTTTTTTCGGCGAAGACGGCGAGGTTCTGGCCATTCGTCCCGACCCAGCGCGCCAGCACGTCCTGCAGGCTGGCCGAGGCGAGGAAATACTGCTGCCTCAGGCGCAATTCTTTGCCGTTTTCGCTGGCATCGTTGGGATAAAGAACCATGGTGATGTGCTCGGCCTCGTTCTTGGCCGCCACCGACTCGGGATAGAGCCCGGCGTTGAACTCACCGAGGTCGAACTCCTCGGTGGCCACTGCCTTCCACAGCCGCAGAGTGTTCACCGTGCCGTTGCGGAAGCCGGGAATCGGCACATCATAGGGAACGGCGAGCACGTCGCGGGTTCCCACCCAGCGCATCCGCAGCTCGCCTCGCGGGCCGCTGTCGCTCTGCGTGCGCCCCTCGAAGCGCACCCGCTGGCTGTACTCGGGGCGTTCGATCTCCCAGGGATTGCCGGCGCGCAGCCAGTGGTCGGGTTCCTCCACCTGCTGACCGTCGACGATCTTCTGCCGGAACATGCCGTATTCATAGCGGATGCCGTATCCCTGTACCGGCAGCTGCAGGGTGGCGCAGCTGTCGAGGAAGCAGGCCGCCAGACGCCCCAGGCCGCCGTTGCCGAGGCCGGCGTCGTTTTCAGCCTCGGCGAGTTCCTCCATACTCATGCCCAGGCACTGCAGGGCGAGGGTAGTCGTCTCCCGCAGGCCGAGGTTGAGGGCTGCGTTCCCCAGCGCTCGGCCCATGAGAAATTCCATGGAGAGATAGTAGCCGCGCCGGCAGTCGGCCTCGTCATAGGCATAACGGGTGTTCTTCCAACGCTCCATCAAGCGGTCGCGCAGGATGAGGGCGAGCGCTTCATAGGCGTAGTGGACCGACTGGCAATGGCGATCGCGCCCGAGGTTGTAGGTATAGTAACGGCGGAAATCCTCGACCAGACTGTGGACGTCCATGCCGAGAGGGGGGAGCTCGGTCAGGTCGGGCAGGGGGGTGGTATGAAAAAGCTGATCGCGAAAATACATGTCCTCTTCTTTTCTGGAATAGGGTAGGTGCGGGAGATCCGGCAAACGTACATCATTTTAGCACAGGAAGCGGGACTGCAAGCAAGTCCCGGGCGTTTCAGGCGAAGTACAGGGCGAGAAGATTGGCCAGGCCGATGAGAAAGCCGAGCAGGGCGCCGAACAGGTTGATGTACTTGAAATGCTCCTGCATGATCCCCATCAGCAGCCCTTCCACCTGGAGGATGTCCAGAGTGTTGACCTTCTCCTCAACGATGCGCCGCACATTGAGGGAATTGACCAGCGGGGGGACCTCTTTCTTCAGCAACTCCGCCAACTGAGCGTAAAGCCCCTCCTCCAATTCCTCCCGCACGTCGGCGGGGAGGCGGGCGGAGAGCTTGCCCAGCGGGTACTGGAAGAACCATTCCTCCGCCCTGGCGGCGAGCACCGCGGCCAGCGCATCGCGGGCGCCGGGGGCGCGCAGGGCCGCCAGCAGCCGGTCGGCGAGCAATTCCCGGGCGTGCTCGATCCCTCCCTCGGGCAGGCCACGGGTGAGCAGGGAGCCGAAGGAACGGTCCTTCAGCCGGTCGACCCCCCGCTCCACCAGACCCAGGGCCGCTTCGGCGGCGCGCCGGCTGCGCACCAGCTCCACCGTCCGATGGCGCAGAAAACGCCGTACCCCCGCCACCTTTTCATAGGGGACCTTCTCCAGGAACGTGCCGAAGGGGCGGTCGAGCAGGGAGTCGAGGCGCTCCCGCAGCATCTCCGCCACCTGCGCCTGGGTCTTCTCCTCGCGCAGCCAGCGGGCGATCTCGTCTCCCGCCCGATCGAGGAACTCGGGGATGCGGCCATAGATCTTGTCCATGTTGACGAAGCCGGCCAGCAATCCGGAGAGGCCGCCCAGGGAGTCGAGGAAGCTCTCGATCCCCTCCTTCCCCTTTTTCACCAGCCGCTCGCGGAACTCCGGGTCGTAGAGGAGGCCGCCGAATTTTTCCAGCAGCGGCGGGATCTCCTTCTCCAACCGGGCAAGGACGACCTCCAGCAGATCGGCGGGAAGCAACTCACGGACGGGGCGTTCCGAGCTCAGCCACTGCTCGAATTTGTCGTCGACGATATGCCCCACCCCCCGGCTGACGCCCTCCGAGCTGAGAAAGGCCCCGATCCGCTCGTCGAGATGGCCGCGCAGGTTCTCGTAGCGCGTGGGGGTAAGAAAGCTCTCCAGGTCCCGGGCCAGCAGTTCATCTTCCTTGCGCCGCAGGTAGTCGCGCAGCCGGTCCTCGAACTCGGCACTTTCCAGATAATCGAAAACCGCCTTGACCGCCTTCCAGCGCAGCAGCTCCACCAGGTCGCGGAAGCGCTGGCGGTAGGCGGCCGGGACCAGGGAGGCGACCGGGCCGAGTTCGCGGTCGAGAAAGCCGCCCAGCTTCTCGGCCACCGCCTCCTGCAGGTCGCGGCGGAAGCTCTTCTTTTCCAGCGCCCGGCCGACGTCCTCGGAGGTCAGCAGATGACTGCCCACCATATCCCCTATCTTCTCCGCCAGCTCATGGCGCTTGGCGGGAATGATCCCCGGCGTCAGGGGGATCCGCAGGCCGAACAGGCGCCAGGGGCGCAAGGGGCGGAAGAGCATGCGAATGGCGATGTAATTGGTGATGTAGCCGATGAACGCCCCGAGCAGGGGGGGGATCAGATAGGGGAGATAGTTTTCCATCGAAATTTCAGTCCTCCGGGATCAGGATAGGTGATCATAGCTGTATTTTGCGGCTGGAACAAGTCGGCGGGGTGGTTCGGGAGGCGATTTTTGCAAACCAAGAGGAGCGTCGGAGGAGGCATCCGCCGCCGACTTTGGTGTGGTGCCGTTGAACGGCACCGAGGACCTTAAGGCTCTGAAAATCCCGATGCCATTGACCTGCTCGCCGGCAAACGAATGGCTCGGTTCATCGGCGCGTGCGGGGACATGATTCCCCTATACATCCAGTCCAGCCCCATGCTTCCGCAGCCATTCCTTCCGCTCGCCATAGTTCGGAATCACCTTGTCCACCTCGTTCCAGAAGGCGTCGGTGTGGTCGAGGTGGTGGAAGTGGCAGAGCTCGTGGACGACGATGTAGTCGATGATCGTCTGCGGGGCCATCATGCATTTCCAGTGGAAGGCCAAGTTGCCATTGGGGGAACACGAGGCCCAGCGGTTGCCGAGTTCGCGGACGCCGACCTCGCGCGGTGCGACGCCGACCTTCGGCGCGTAATAGTTCACCCGCTGAACGATCCGCTCCCGCCCGCGGGCGATGTAGTAATCACGGAAGGCGGCCTTCGCGGCCTCGATGGCGCCCGCATCGACCAGATCCCGCCGCAGGCAGAAACGTCCGTTCTTCAGCAGCAGCGGCTCGGCCTGGTCGCCGACGAGGAGCAGCCGGTAGGAGCGGCCCAGATAAAGGAACCCCTCGCCGTTTTTGTACTCCCGCAGCACGCGGGTGGCGTTGAGGTCGCGCCACTCGGCGAGATTCTTGTAGATCCAGTAGCGCTTGGCCTCGACGATGATCCTCGATCCGCTCGTCGGGGATCGCCTCCGGTGCCCGCACCAGTACCCGACCGTCTCGCTCGATGACGATGTCGGCGGTGGCGCGGCGGCTGCGCACGATCTTGTAGGTGATATCGTCTTTTCTTGTTTGGCTTTCATTTCGTCAGTTCCTGGTGGCGCTTTTCGGCCAGCTTCACGATCTCCACGGCGATCCGTTCGTGCTTGTCGATCAGTTCCGGGATCCCGCTCAGCAGGATCTCCGTGTCGATGTTCCCCCGCAGCTTCTTCACCTCGATCGGCTTCTTCCAGAAGTCGATGATGCCGATCGTCTCCTGCAGCATCTCGACGATGCCGGCCATCAGCTTCTTCAGCTGCGTCCGGTGTTCGGCCGGCACTTCGCCCCCCTCGAAGGCGAGCTGCAGCACGTAGTCGTAGAAGGTCGTCGCCTCCCGGGTCAGCCCCTCCACCGGCTCCGTCCGCCCGGCTATGGCTTCGCTGCGGAGCTGCTCGTACCCATCGGCCAGCAGCTCCCACTGGTGCTTGTGCTCCTGGATCAGCTTCTCCAGCTTCTCGCTCAGGCGCTTGTAGAAGGCCGGGTCCTCGTCGAAGTGGACCGTGCAGTGCTTGCGGATGGCGTGCTCCATCTCGCTCGCCTTCGCCTCCGGGTTCCCGCCCGCATGCTTCTGCACGTGGCTGATGAAATCGTCCGACAGCAGCTCGATCGGCGGGATCTTCGGGTTGATCCCCAGGTCGATGAGATGCTCGTTGATCAGCGCCTTCACCTTCTCGCCGGCGTCGGCGATGTCGAGGGAGTCGTCCTTGTAGCGCTCCTTGACCATGCGCAGCAGATAGCCGAAGCGCCGCGCCGGACCGCGGTAGGGATGCCCCGCCGCGTGCGGGAGGATCAGGTTCAGGCTCTGCAGGAACTTCTTCAGGTAGACCTCGAAATCGGCCCGGCGCTTGATCTCCTGCATCGCCCCGACCGCCGCGTGCACCACCGCCACGTCGGCCTCGGGGGTGGGGAGCGTCCCGGTGACGAACGCCTCGATCTGCCCTACCCCGGCGGCGCGGAAATGCTGCAGCAGCCGCTGGTAGCGCTCCTCCAGGATCGGCAGCTCGGTCAGCCGGTTCTTCAGCCCCTGCGCGGATGTCCTCGGCGTCCTCCTCGGAATAGATGCTGAGCGCCTGCATCAGGTGGTTGGCGAGGCCGATGTAGTCGACGATGAAGCCGCGGTGCTTGTTCTTCGCCACCCGGTTGACGCGGGCGATGGCCTGCAGCAGGTTGTGCTCGCGCAGCCGCTTGTCGATGTACATCACCTGCTCCACCGGCGCGTCGAAGCCGGTCAGCAGCATGTCGCAGACGATCAGGAAGGCGATGCCGGTCAGCACCTTGTCGGGGTCGTCCAGGTCGAAGGGCTTGCAGAAGTTCTCCACCGCGTTCCAGCGCTTCGCCTCCTTGCGCGCCTCGGTGATGGCGGCCAGCTCGTTGGTCGCGTCGGCGGAGACGACCACCACGGCCTTGAGGAAGGCGATGCGGCGGATCAGCGCGAAATCGGGGATCGGGCTTCAGCTTCTCCCGGTCCAGCCGCTCGGCCAGCGCCTCGCGGATCGCCTTCTGGTAGCGGATCGCCGCCAGCTTGGAGTGGCAGACCACCTGCGCCTTGAAGCCGTCGGGCAGGATGTTGTCGATGTAGTGGTCGACCAGATCGCGGGCGATGGCGGCGATGCGCTGCTCGGCTTCGAGGATGTCGCCGCTGGCGCCGTACTTCTTCTTGATGGCGGCCAGCTCCTCGTCGCTGCGCTCGCGGAAGAGGTCCTCGAACTTGGTGTCGAAGCCGTGCTTGTCCTTGAGGGCGGTGTCCGCCGTGCGCCCCTCGTAGAGGATCTGCAGCGTCGCGCCGTCGTGCACCGCGTCCATCAGCTTGTAGGTGTCGATGTATTCGCCGAAGCGCTTCACCGTGCGCTTGTTGCCGTGCTGCTCGGTGATGAGCGGGGTGCCGGTGAAGGCGATGCGGGTGGCGTTGGGGAAGGCCTCGAAGAGGTTGTCGCCGAGGTCGGAGCCTTGGGTGCGGTGCGCCTCGTCGATCATCAGCAGGATGCGCTCGGAGGGGTTGACCACGCCGAAGGTCTCCCCCGACGGCAGCGCCCGGTAGGTGGCCAGCGCCTCGGCCACCTTGAGGGGGACCGCCTCGGCGCGCTCCATGAACTTGTGCACCATCACCATGTTGATGTCGGAGGCCTCGGTGCCAGGTGCTCGCGCAGCTCGCGCCGTGCTCTCGATGACGTTCACCTTGCCGCCGATGAGCTTGGCGGTGCCGGCGAGCTGATCCTCCAGGTCGACGCGGTCGTTGACCAGCAGGATCTTGAAATCCTCCAGGTCCCGGGCGGCGCGCAGCATCCGCGCCACGAAGACCATGGTCAGCGACTTCCCCGAGCCCTGGGTGTGCCAGACCACCCCCGAGCGCTCCTCCGGCGTCCGGCCGGTGCGCAGGCGCTCGACGATGCGGCGGGCGGCGCGGTACTGCTGGTAGCGGCAGACCACCTTGACCCGCTTGCCGGCGTCGGTGTCCATGAAGACGGTGCAGGTGCGCAGCACATCGAGCAGCGTCGCCGGGGCGAGCAGCCCCTGGATCAGCCGCTCCTGCTCGCGCTCGACGCCCGAGCGGCGGAGCGTATCGCTCCGTCTCGCCTCTGCGAGGGCCAGAGTGGTCCTTCCAGGCGTAGAAGTGCTCGTGCCCCGAGGTGATGGTGCCGAACTCGGCCTTCTCGCCGCAGGTGCGGATCAGCAGGAGGTTGGTGTGGAAGAGGCGCGGCTCCCCTTCCCGCAGGCCGGCGGCCAGCGGTCTCCGGGCGGCCGTTGCGATAGCGCAGCAGCTGCTCGAAGGCGGCGTGCATCGGGTTGGCGGTGTTGGCGTCGCCGATCTTGGCCTCGATCACCACCAGCGGGATGCCGTTCACGAAGAGGACGATGTCGGGGATGATGCTGCTCTTCACGCAGCCGGGGGTGTCGATGCGGAACTGGTTGATGGCGTGGAACTGGTTGCGCTCGGGGTGGGCGAAGTCGATGAGCTGCACCACCGGGTCGCTCTCGCCGGTGATCTCGTTGCGGTCGACCTGGGCCTTGAGGAAAAGGGCCTGGATCGCCTCGTTGGCTTCGAGCAGGGTGCGGTTGGGCTGGCGCAGGATCTGGGAGCGCAGGTCGTCGAGCTGGCGGTCGGTCAGCCAGGGGGTGCCGTCGGCGGTGCGGTTGATGGCGCGGACGGACTCGCGGAAGACCTCGGGGAGGAGCCATTCGCGGAAGCGATGTCGCGCAGGCTGGCCGTCGGGTCGGAGGGGATGAACCCGTGGCCCTGGTCGATGACCGTCCAGCCGAGGGTGGCGAGTTGGTCGAGGAACGGTTTTTCGACGTGGAGGTATTCGGACATGACCGTCTCTCGCTACGGTTGCACCGGCAGGGTCGCCCTGCACTCGGGATACCCCGAACATCCCCAGAACCGCGACCCGGCATTAGGTCCGTTGCGGGCAGTGCGCAGGACCATAGGCTTGCCACAGGCAGGGCACAGCTCATCCGACTGATCAGTCTGATCCGACGGATCGGTCCGATCTTGTCTTTGCCGCTCTTGAACCCGAGCCGCGTGCAGCCGCTCGCTGTAGCCACCCTCATTGATAAACTGCCTCTCCAAGCCGGCGATCTGCCGGTCGAGCCGCTCATTCGCTTTCCTCCAGTTCGGCCAAGACCTTCTTCCCTTGTCGGTCAGGCGGTAGCGCTGTTTGCTGCTGCGCGGCTTGTCCGGGATGGTCATTTCGACGAGACCTTCTTCCAACAAAGGGTTCAACACTTGGTCCCTGAATTTGGTGCGGTCTGCTCGCCCGGCAATAGCCATGAAATCGATTATCGCTTCTTACTTTCATGGCAGTTACGCAAGACCTCAACTTGGTGCCGACTTAGTGCCAACTTGGTGCCTACTTCCCCGGTGACTTCCGGGGTGACTTCCCCCGCAAGTTCCTGGATCGCCCGCTCGTGCACCGGCAGGCGGATCAGGAAATAGGTGCGGTCCTCGTCGGTCTCGAACTGGGGCGTCGGCGAGCCGTTCTCCCTCATGACCTTGAGAATCTTGGGAATCCCCGTGGAGCGCCCCTCGGTGAGGTCCAGTTCCTTGAGGAACTCCCCGATCCGGCGATTGCGGTAGCGGCGGCTGACGGCCCGGCCGGCCCGCAGGTCTTCCAAGCGGATGGAGCGGTCCGGGCCGGGAAAGCTCAGGACGACCAGGTCCTCCGGGGTGATCCGTACCTCGATGGGCTCGCGCTCCTGGTAGGAGCGGTGGTAGACGGCATTGACCACCGCCTCTTCGATGGCGGCATAGGGGAAGTTCCAGAAGCGCTCGGCCTCGGCCCGGTCGGGGTGCTTGATCACGATTTCCTTGAGGTAGTTGCGCTGGATGAAGCCGAGGGCCTCCCGGGTCATGCGGGCGAGCGGCCCGCGGAAGGTTTTCTCCTCGAAGCGGTCTCCCCCCGCCCCTTCCGGAAACCACACCACATCGATCTGGGTGGCGGGAAAGAACTTGTGCGGCTCTTCGTTGAAGAAGAGCAGGCCGACGTTTTTCGGCAGGGACGCTTCGGACGGGCCGCCGGCGATATTCATCTGCCGGCCGAGGGATTCCATCGAAAGGGTATGGACGCCTTCCGCCAGTTCGCTCCCCACCTCCCGCAGGAATTCCACGATCAGCCGGGGCGAAAGATCGTCCAGCGAGGCGAATTGATGGTAGCGGTCGTCGAAGGGGACGGTGGCCGCCAGACTGAGCAGCTCCCGCTCGGCCTCGCCCCTGGCCTCGATGGTGCTGGCGTAGCGGCGGATGTAGTAGTGAAACGTCTTGTGCTTCGCAGTAACGGCCTGCGGCGCTTTGTAGGGCCGGTTCTGCCCGCCGGGCGCCCAGAGGACGATCAGCTTCTTGCCGCCGTACTCTTCAATGCTCAGGATCGGGAAATAGGGGGGCTGGATCAGGTTGCAATAGCCGAGCAATTCCTGCTGGATTTTGTCGAGAAGATCGTCGGAAAGCCCGACCGGGGGAAAGATCGGCTGGCCGGATTCATCGCAGTCCTGCCCGATGACGACATAGCCGCCGCCGAGGTTCTCGAAGTCATTGGCAAAGGCGCACAGGGTGCGGATAATCGGGTCGGGGTTCCAGCCGGCCTTGTACTCGATGCGTTCGCCTTCGATGGTGCGCTGGTGGAGGAGGTCGTGGAGGTTGAGGGGGAGTTTGCTGGTCATTTTAATCCTCTTGCGCCGGCAGGGTCGCCCTGCACTCGGGATACCCCGAGCACCCCCAGAACTGCGAGCCGATGTTGGGTCCCTTGCGGGCCGTGCGCAGGGCCATCGGCTTGCCACAGGCGGGGCACGATTGATCAGACCGATCGGTCGGATCCGACGGATCGGTCCGATCTTGTCTTTGCCGCTCTTGAAGCCGGGCCGCGTGCAGCCGCTCGCTGTAGCCACCCTCTTCGATAAACTGCTTTTCCAGGCCGGCAATCTGCCGGTCGAGCAGGTAATTGGCCTGGTGGATCAGGCAGATCAGGGCATTGGCGACCACGGCCGGGTCGGCATGGGCGAGCCAGGGCTCGTAAGCTTTTGCATCCGACCGATCGGTCCGATCCGACGGATCTGTCTGATTTACCCTCCCCACCGCCCGCACTTTCTGCGCCTGCGGATCGTCTTTCCCCCACTGGGGTAAGCCGCGCTGGCGCAAAAAGTCTTCGTAATCGAGCAGCAGCTCATCCAGGCTGGCCCGCGCCACGTTCACCAGCCGCAGTTCGGTCTGGCTCGAAGTCGCCGAGGCCCGGCTCCCTTCGGCGATGTTCTGCCGCCCGCTGCGCGCCGCCTGCACCATCTGGTCATGGGTTCGCGACCGCTTGTTCACGAACCGGTCGCAGAACGATACCGTTCCGTCGTAGACGATCTCGGCCACCTGAAACGACCGCAGGCGGCGATAGCCGCCGCTGGGGCGGAGTGTGGCTGGGCGTTTGTTCATGGTTTCCCCCTCCGGCGATGTCCGGCTGATCGGCTGGACCCTCGCCGCCTTATACCCTGAAATCCCTCATTTTCTGTCTCGAAAATCGAGCTATAAGCCGAGATGGAGCCTTTCTTTTGCGGATAATTGCTGGCAGATCAACTACTTTCCTTGGTCCGACCCCGCTATGTTTTCTCTCATTACCTGGTGAGTTTTTGTCCGACATAAACGACATTGAGTGGTTTATCAAATTGAATGGGCCATGAAAAGTGAACGCGAAAAGGTGGCGTCTGAACCTTGCCATGCCAGGGACAAAATATGGATTTTTGGATGTCTGCTGGATCAGGAAATGTCAGATCAGTTTTATAGTCGGCCTTTTCAGTGTCTGACGAATCAGAAAAAAGTGCCCCACGCCCCCCATCCCCCTTTTTTCCAGTGAAGAAATCACGATAGATTTCATGTCCAGCAGGTGTGCGCTGCCCTTTTTCGTCAAAGCAGGATTTTAGCCGATTCAGGATATCAAGTATGACAACTATTCTCTGAGCCGCGGATAAAACAAAGGGATGCCCATTCAAAGGTGCGAACGCATTCGCAGAAAAGGTAAGAAGCGTAAAACGTGCTCGGGCCAAATCTGCTATCTGGCCCCATGAAACCAACGGAGCTGGTGCTGCCCGCAGAACGTCCTCAAAAGTGCTAGGGTCCCAGTGATTATTCACATCTACGGAGTCCAAGGTACCAGTGTCCTTAAACAAGTCCACCCGAATTGGCGTGTATTCCCAATGTGAGGGGGTAAGGCTCACGAGCCTATGCTCAAATCTGTTCAAACAATTCCAGGCCGCCTCAGCAACCGCAGAATCCGTAACAATGGCACCTTTACACTCAAAATAATCATCAGGGCTGTGCCTTCTTGCATCTTCCCAAAAAGGACCCTGTCTTGTAAGCCACTGCATTACAGATTGTCTTTGATCTCGATCGAAAGTTTGTATTGCTTGCTGCATACACATATCTCGTGTCACATGTGCATGGGCAATGTTTCGATGGCAATAGACTTCCCGACCGTATCGTAGTGCCAGCATACGCATGCCCATAATGCGACTGATGGCATCGTTGAAGGTTGTTACATCAGGAAATTGTCCGGCTATGGAGAGATCATTAACAAAAAATTCCACTTCATTCCCCCCACCCAGCGAAGTGGCTCGTATCCTTATCAAATTGATCAAAAAAACCCTCCGGCCAAACATCTATATTACCAGAGCTATCATTTGGGGACTCAGTACTTGCGCTGCTTCATCCGTCCGAGGTCGGAAGAAATGAATTGCTACTTGATCTGAGTTTAACCGACTCCCTTTGATCGCCCTTCGAATCCCATTGAGAACATGGTCACTATGGGTCTCCAACATAACTTGGACGCCAGATCGTGCGACCGCCGCGAGGAACTGCCCCATAAGCGACTGCCCTCCAGGATGGAGATGAACCTCTGGATTTTCGATTAAGAGAATGTCTCCCTCTGTTGCAGAAATAGCTGCGACTACAATTGGCAAAACTGGGTGAGGCCGAATCCTACGTGAATGGGCCGATGGAAGTCTGTATCTGCAGATGTGCGCAATCCTAAAGTTACTGCGTTTGCTTGCCGAACCTGTTGCACAACCAATCCACAGCCTGGGAAAAACATGCGCATAATCTCTTCAACTTGTCGGAGCCTTGTAGGTGGCACCCCCTGAAGTATCAGACCCCTGAGGGCTTGTTCATCCCTTCCCCAGTGCAGGACACTCACAGCATGCTCGCCGGCGGGTCCGACAACAGAAGCAATCTGCCGGTCTTCAAGGGGGTAAACCTCACGTGGGCATACTCGTTGAGCGGTTATGTAAGTCATTCTTCTCAGACGGACCGCAACGAGTCAGCCGAATCATCAAAATCAGGTGGAAGCAAATATCTTAATGACTGTGGATTATCACAATATTTGCCATTTAGGCCTACGCGTTCCACCGCCATCGACATCTCTGTTCTTTCCCCTGAGAAAGTCCAATCAAAGCTTGTCCCATCATCAACGATCCCAATCTCAAAGCTCCGCATTCCATGTACTTTGTCGACTAGATCAGTCACAGTTCATAGGCGGATCGAGTCACCATTTAACATAAGCCGAGTAGACCACTCATGATCGCACATAGTCTGATGAAGAAGAACTAGTGCCTGAAGAACTGATGACTTACCCGATGCATTGGAGCCAGAGAGTAAAGTCAGCGGCGCTAGAGGCAATTTTAACCCTTCAAAACACTTAAAAAATTTTATGTTAATTTGAGTGAGCATCAAAAACCTCCTGAAACATTTTGTCCGCCAAAGCAAATCTTTCCCTGACCCGTTTCATGTCATTTGGCCCGTAGGTAATGGCCCTCGTAAAGGTCTCATCAGAAATTAAATGGAAAAATCCGGCCTTGATAGCATCTGTTCGAGCTTCAACGATACTTTCTTGATAGTGGAAAGTCCTGTTGACATGACATCCCAAAGGGAAGCATTGAGGACACTTCGATATTCTTGAAACTTAGTGTGTTTTCTAAAGGCGTGTGCACCAAATATTCTATAGTTATTCACAAGATTGATTCGAAACTGTGCTGATAGCTTTTTGAAATCTTCAAGCTGGAGTGAGTTCATTTTTTTTAGACCAAGAGCAAGAAATTCATCCATGTCCCCCCTATATGCACTAAGAGGTAACAGTTGAAACGAACAAAACCTGTTGACAAACTCGCGATCTCTCATCGTCGATTTGTTCAAACTATTCCCTGTAGCCTTCAGAAAGAGATCAGTGTTGGCTTCCATTTTAAGAAACCGTGTTGCTGGCCCGGTATAAAGGGAGTTGCGCATTTGCTGCCTTGTAAGTGGAACGCCACTGTTGACTCGCTCAAATATGTCAAGTCGCGCTCGCTCAGGGACTTTGGCATCTATGATGTAAAGAATTAGATTACAATCCTCAAGGCGGTTTTGAAGCTTCGGAGAAATTTCTTGAAAACGTTTCAGATTCAATTCAGCCTGATCTGGGAGTTTTAGGCGAAGATCATTATTTACAAAACGTTGGAATGAAGATAATCGTTGTAGTCCGTCCACTACTATCATTCGTCCTTCTTCATCTTCTGCGAGATAGAACACAGGAAGTGGGATGCGCATTAGAACAGATTCAATAAGTTTACTCTGTTTATCCTCTGGCCAAATGAATTCTCGCTGGAACTCGGGATCCATAATGAACGATCCCTTTTCTATTCTCCTTAGGACATCGTGAACCGTGCGATTCTCATTTCGAATCAATAGGGTATCGATTGGATAATCACCCCAAGCAGCATCCTCATCTTCGCCAAGGCCTTCGATTTCTTCCAAATTTTCGTTAACCAGATTGGAGGTTCATAGGACCTCACTTTTACGGCTATAATTAAAAACTGTATACAAAACCAGATACGTCTTTAGAGATCTTGTCCCAAAAATTCTCATTCAAAAGGTAATTGGGAATAAAGATACCATGTTTATATCGTTTTTGATGGCTAAGTTCGCTCATAACATGCCGATAAGGATGACTTGAAGCGTATAACCATTATCTTGCTGGCGAGAGGAGGTCGTGCATGAGGCCTTGTTTTTGTTGGTGGAGACTTTCAGCGAGAGTCTGCTCCAACGCGACCTTTGCCGAAACAGTGGCGATTCTTTCAATGATTGCGTTTTGCTCAGGCATTTCCGGCAGGACAACCAGGAGATCACGCAATTCTCCGACATTAAAGTGTTGCTGGGCCAAGCCGCCTTGTTTGCGTAGGACCTGGTCTTTGCCAAAAGAGGAGTTGATCCAATTTGCCAGGAATTACGGGAGCACCGAGGAAGAAGGTCGTGAAATGAGCACGTCGACGCAGTTCGCCCGCAAACTCTTCCGGGACCACTGCGCTTGTCCCCGGGTACCCTGTTCTAACTGATATGACATCGCCAGCCTGAACTTGGCTCTTGGCAAGCAGAACATTTGATTGCGGAGAGATAATATGAGGTCTGAGGCATCTATTCCCTAGTCTCCCGGATATTGGCGGAGCGAAATGCCGGGATCCTTCGTACGACGTAGATACTGTGTTGGCCTGACGATATGCCGTACGGTGATTTTTTCGCAAGTGCCGAGCATGGCTTAACCTCCCACTCCTTCGGAATCCACCCAAGCGGCGATTCCTTGTAAAGCTCAGGCGCCTGCTCGCGGGTGGGGCGAAGCCGGCCATCGGGGGTGACCCCGCGGGTGAAAAGGTCGTGCATCAGCCCCGCCTTGACCTGCTGCATCTTCGCAATCAGCGCCTCCGTCTGCTCAATCGCTTCGTCCAGCGTCGAAAGGATTTCGGCGATGCGGCGCTGCTGGGGAGGGGGCGACGTACGGGATAAGAAATCAGATCATGATGCGCTGTTGCCGATGAGGCTGGCCTGATCGCAGCTTTGTACAGGTGCTCGCGGCCTGCCGCATTCCGGTGAAATGAAGCCTTGTCATGTCTGCGCCTGCAGGCAGACGATAAACTGTGTCATCTCCTGGCTGATTGCGATGTCACACTGGACAAGGCGAGTCTTCGAACGCCAGGCGGGTATACCAATCATGCAGTTGGACGGCCAAGAGAACCACATATTCCCGTCACCAAATCGCCAGGTTCATCCTGACACTGACTTCGCCAAAGGGAAAGATCACTGATCCGGCACGGATGTAATCGTCAGGCCCGCGTTACACCGGAAATTGACCCAGCCGACTTCTCCGAAGTATCTGGGATCGACCGTCGGTCGGAGGAGGCTCGCAATTGCGCATATCGGCAATAGCGTCGAAAGCGACTGCCACTCACTCATACCCCAACTCCACCAAAAACCCCTTCAACCTCGCCGCCGCCGCATCCCGCCGGGCCTCGATCTCCTTGGCCGTCACGGCATATTTCCGATGCAGATTCTCCAGCGCCGCCAGACACGCCCGCTGGTCGGCCCGCAGATACCCCTCGTAGGTCTGCACCAGCAGCCGGTGCAGGCGATCGAGGATGACCCGCCGGGCCTCGTCGCGGTCGATCTTCTCCCGGGCGGCGGCAACCAGCTCCTCCTGCTTCTTCTCCGTCGCCCGCAGCTCCGCCTTCAACTGCTTCGCCTCATCCTCCAGCGCCTTGTGCCGCTCCAGCCGCGCCTCGGCCGCCTCGGCCCGGGCGAGAAACTCTTTCGCGCTCCTCCCCTCCCGCTTCGCCAGCTTCGCCTGCGCCTTGGCCTCCTTCAGCTCGGCCTTGAGCGCCTTGACCTCCTCGGCGGGAAGCACCCCGGTGTCGTCGCTGTCCTCGTAATCCTCCTCATCGGCCGCGGCGAACAGGGCCGAGAGCTCGGCCAGCCGCAGGCGCTTCTGCTCGTTCTCGGCCAGCAGCTCCGGGAACTGGCTCTCCAGAATGTCGGCATCGGGGATCAGCTCCGCCCCCCAGCCGCTGGCGGCGATCGACTTGAGGTCGGCCTTCAGGTCCTCCACGTAGCGGGCGAAGGCGCCGCGGATCTGGTACTCGTTCAGCAGGTCCTGCCCGGCGAAGGCCTCGGTGATGGTGGCGAGCAGCCGCCGGCGCAGCTCGTAGACGTTCCCCTTCTTGCCGTTGGTGGCGGCGAGGTCCTGGACCAGCGGCAGGTTCTCCTGCCACCAGCTTTCCAGCGTCTGCAGAAAGCGGCTCTGCGCCGTCGCCACGCCGGGTCGGTCTTGACCAGTTCGGCCAGGGCGCGGCGGTCGGTGACGGCGGGGGTGAAGTCGGCGTATTGCTCCCCTCACCCCGGCCCTCTCCCGGAGAAGCAGCCCCTCTCCCCAGCCCTCTCCCACAAAGGGGAGAGGGGGCAAAACCTTCCCGGGGGAGTGTAGAGTAGGTGGCCGCCTGCTCGTGGACCGTTCCGACCGATCGGTCCGATCCGACGGATCGGTCGGATGAACCCGTCCGATGACAAAACACCCGCTCCCGCAGGCCGGGGTAGTTCGTCCAGTAGCGGGCCAGCGCCTCGATCTCCGCCACCGGCACGCCGCCGTGCAGGTGGGCGCGGACGTCGTGGGGCTCGGGGGGCGGGGCGTTGTCGACGTAGCGGCGGATGTTGCAGTTGAAGTCCTCGGCGGCGATCTCACTCACCGGCACCCGGCGGGCGTAGCCGGGGACGTCCTTCCGCTCGCGGTAGACGTGGGCGATCTTGGCGATGTCCTCGGGGCGCAGGAAGTTCTGCGCCTTCCCCTCGCGGTATTCGCGGTCGGCGTTGATGAAGAAGACGTGGTCGCGGCTGGCAGCGTCCTTCTTGTTCATCACCAGCACGCAGGCGGGAATGCCGGTGCCGTAGAAGAGCCCGGCGGGGAGGCCGATGATCGCCTCCAGCCAGCCGCGCTCGATGAAGTACCGGCGCGCCTCCTTCTCCTCGCCGCCGCGGAAGAGGACGCCGTGCGGCATGACGGTGGCCATCCTGCCGTCGGCCTTGAGCACCGCCAGCATGTGCTGGACGAACATCAGGTCGGCCTTCTTCCCCTTCTCCGGCAGCCAGACGGCAAAGCGGCCGGGGTAGTCGATGTCCTTCTTGATGTAGTTCTGCGAAAAGGGGGGATTGGCGAGCACCCGGTCGTAGCGCGCCAGTTCGCCCCCCTCGGCCCGGTGCTGCGGCCGGCGCAGGGTGTCCTCCTGGCGGATGTCGGCGTGCTCGATGCCGTGCAGGAGCATGTTCATCTTGCAGATCGACCAGGTGGTGCCGATGCTCTCCTGCCCGGCAAGCGTCAGGTCGCGCGGATCGCCGCCGCACTCGCGGACGTAGTCGCGGGTCTGGATGAGCATGCCGCCCGAGCCGCAGGTGGGGTCGTAGACGCTCATCCCCGGCTGCGGATCGACGATCTCCACCAGGGTGCGCACCACGTCGGCCGGGGTGTAGAACTCCCCGGCCTTCTTGCCGGCGGAATCGGCGAAGTACTTGATCAGGTATTCGTAGGCCGCGCCGAGCAGGTCGGGGAACTCGAAGTTCTCGTCGCGCAGCGGGATCTTCTCGAAGTTCTGGATGAAGTTGGCGAGGGTGTCGTCGTCGAGGGAGCGCTGGCCGATCTTCTTGTTGAAGTTGATCCCCTTGAGCACGTCCTGCAGCGCATCGACGTTGGCGTCCTCCAGCGCCTCCAGCGCCTTGTTCAGGGCGGTGCCGACGTTGGTCTTCAGGTGGCGGATCGTGTTCCAGTGCGCCTCCTCCGGGACGAAGAAGGTGTACTTGTCCGGGTTGGCGAGCTGCCCGGCGATGACCGCCTCCGCCATCCCCTTCGCCCTGCAGATCCTTGGCCAGCTGCTCCCGCTCCTGATCGAACAGGTCGGAGAGCCGCTTCAGGAAGAGCATGCCGAAGATGTATTCCTTGTATTCGGAGGCATCCATGTTGCCGCGCAGATCGTCGCAGGCGCGGAAGAGGAGGCTGGAGAGCTGGCTTAAAGTGAGCTTTGGAGACATTGATCATTCCTGATTAAATTCACGCATGAAAACAAGGGAAATGCCAAGCATTGTGGCATTTTAATCGCCGGCTGGCAAAAAGATTCTGCCCTATCGCAGCCCAACATGTGCCTGCACACCCGAAGACAATGAAAACCAGGAATTTAACGCCAAGGCGCAAGGGGAAATGAAAGTCGCAAAGGGTGTAAAGCGAAACAGTCTTACGGATTTTCTCTGCGCCTTGGTTCTCAGCCTTGCGTCTTTGCGTTATCCCTTTTTTTCAGGGGTTAAAACCGAACTTTTCAGGACAGAGACAAGCGAAGGGGCGCCGGCGGTAAATCTCTTGTGTCACGCCCATGGAGCCGTGAATCTTCATGCCTGGATGGAGGTTTCCGCTCGGAAAGTCGGCTTTTGCGGTATCCTTTTAGAAAAACACGAGAGGTGTCGCATGCCTGAGGAACAGACGAACCCGGACGAGAAACCGCGCATACGGGAGATGTCCATCGATGATCTGTCAGAGGTCTTTCATATCGGCGAGGAGATCTTTACCTCCGAGTATTCCCCGAGCCTGTACCGCACCTGGGACGAATACGAAATCACCACCCTGTTCAATTCCGACAGCGAGCTCTGCCTGGTGGCGGAAAGCGCCGGCGCCCTCGTCGGTTTCGCCTTGGGGACGACGGTGGAGAAGCACCATTCCGCCTGGAAATACGGCTACCTGGTCTGGCTCGGGGTGCGCACGGGGGTGCAGAAGGGGCGCGTCGGCGAACGGCTGTTCCGGGAGATCCGCCGGCGCATGCGGGAGCAGGGGGTGCGGATCATCATCATCGACACCGATGCCGAAAATGAGGCGGCGATCCGCTTCTTCCGCAAGATGGGGTTCGGCAATGTGCAGCAGCACGTCTACATGACGCTCAACCTGGCCAGGAAAAGGAAGAAAGCGGGAGAAAAGAAGGGATGAATGCGGTTCTCGAGGAGGTTTGGCGGGGAATCGATCCGCACCGCCTGCGGCAGCTGCTGCTGGAGCTGATGGAGATCTATTCCCCCAGCGGCAAGGAGGAGGATGCGCAGATTTTCATCGAGGAGTTCTGCGCCCGCCAGGGTCTGACCGCCGAGCGCCAGCCGGTGGAGGATGACCGCTACAACCTGCGGTTCACCCTGGGGGAGGAAGAGCCGACGTTGTACCTGGTGGGGCATGTCGACACGGTTGGCGCCTGGGATCTGGAGGAATACGGGCCGCGGGAGGAGGGGGATATCATTCGCGGCCTGGGCAGCGCCGATATGAAGGGGGGGTGCGCCGCCATGCTGGAGGCCTTCCTCGCCCTGACTGCCCTGCCGGCCGGCCGCCGGCCGCCGGTGGGTCTGCTGCTGGCGGTGGGGGAAGAGGAGAACGGCGACGGCAGCGCCGCCTTTCTGCACCGTCACCGACCCCCCTGGGTGGTGATCGGGGAGCCGACCGGCCTGACCGCCTGCTTCTCCCACTACGGCTACCTGGAGGCGGCCCTGGTCGCCCGCGGCCGGCGCATCCACTCCTCCCTGCCCGAGCTGGGGCACAACGCGGTGGAGTCGATGCTGCGGGTCCTGCTGCACCTGGGCCGGGATCCCCTCTTCGACCGGGAGCAGTCCGGGATCGTCTACTCCATCCGGGAGATGAGCTCGGCGCGCGCCGGCTTCGTCGTTCCCGACCGCTGCGAGACCCGCATCGATCTGCACCTGCCGCCGGAAATGGAGCCGGAGACGGTGATGGCGGCGATCCGCCGGCGCGCCGGCCTGGCCGGCGAGTTCATCCCCGGGCTCGATCTGGAGGTCGATTTCGATTTCGCCGCCCGCGGCTATCAGCTGGGCATCGACAGTCCGCCGGCAGCGGTCCTGAAGGAGATTTACGACCGCCTCGGCTTGTCGCTGCGCTGCGAGCCCTTCCGCTCCCATTCCGATGGCAATCTCTTCTTCGAGGCCGGGGTGCGCCCCCTGATCCTCGGCCCCGGCCTGCTGGAGGTGGCGCACACCCCGGACGAGCAGACCAGCTTCGCCGAGGTCCTGGCGGCGGCGAAGATCTATGCGGCGTTGGCGGTTGAATTCAGGCTGGCGAGCGGCTAGCGGTTAACTTCAGGCTAGAGGCAAGAGGCTAGCGGCAAGCGGTGAAAGACCAAGGCTGAATAAAAAAGCGACCTCCGAAAAAGGTCGCTTTTGCTTTTCCTCTAGCCTCTAGCCGCTGGCCGCTAGCCTGCCTTTATCCTTCCATCTCGATCAGCGAATGGTCGCCGATGTTCATCCGGCGCGGCGGGGCGATCAGCCGCACGGAATCCCCCAGCAGGCTCGATGCGAGCACCATGTTGCGCACTTCGCTGTCGGCGTTGATGATCGAATCCTTGATGATGCTCGCCTCGATGATGCTGCCGGCGGCCACCGAGACGTTGGGACCGAGGATGCTGTTGCGCACCACCGCCCCTTCGCCGATGTGCACCGGGTCGATCAGCACCGAATCGACCACCTCGCCGTGGCAGTGATTGCGCCCCCGCAGCAGGTAGCGGTTGGTCTCCAGCAGCGTCTCGGGCTTGCCGCAGTCGAGCCAGGCATCGATTTCCGGCGCCCGGAATTTCATGCCGTCTGCGGATCATGCGCATGAACACCGCCGGCAGGTAGTATTCCCCCTTGACCGTCTCCCCGGCGGCGATCGTCTCGCTCGATGCACTCCATGAAGCGGCGCGCCGTCCTTGAGGTAGTACAGACCCACCTGGGCCAGGCGCGATACCGGCTCGCGCGGCTTTTCCACCATGTCGACGATGAAGCCGTCGCGCAGCACGTTCACCCCGAAGCGCTGGTAATCCGCCACCTCCTTGGAATAGATGAGGCCGTCGCAGTCGGCGGTCAGCCGGGAAACGGCGGTCAGATCGGTGACGAAGATGGTATCGTTGAAGACCACCAGCACGTCGTCTCCGCGGCCGATGCGGGGGGCCGCCAGAGAGACCGCGTGGGCCGGGCCGAGGCGCTCCTTCTGGACGATATAGGTGCAGTGCAGGGCGGGAAACTTGCGGTCCATGAACTCTCTCGATCTGGCCGCCGTTCTCATCGGTGATGAAGATGTATTCGGTGGCCGCCAGCGGCTGCAGGCGGCTGATGATGTGCTCAAGGACCGTTTTCCCGGCGACGCTGACCAGCGATTTGGCCCGGGTATGGGTGTGCGGACGCAGGCGGGTGCCCTTCCCCGCGACCGGCAGAATGATTTTCATCGGTGATCTCTTCCCCCTTTTCCCGTTTGATTGAAGATCGATGCTTATCACCACGAAAGCTTTCAGTATATCAGTAATCGTCTCCGCTGTCCTGCATTTCCCGGTGTTTGCTGCCCGTCGCCGGGCTGAAGGCGGCATGCCGGCGCAGCTGTTCGAGGAGGTAATCGGCGGCCAGGCCGTTGGCGAGCCCGGTGCCGAGGGCGAAGAGGAGAAAGAAGGGGAAGAGGCGCCAGACCGCGCCATGGCGCACCACCAGCAGCCAGGCGACCAGCAGCTGGCCGGCGGTGTGGGCGGCGGCGCCGAGAACGGAGGCGCCGACCGGTCCGAGACGCCGGCCGAACAGGCCGCGGGCGCCGGTCATGGCGGCGGTGGCGGCGCTGCCGCCGGCCAGGGAAAGGAGGAAGCCGGGGGAGAAGAACTGCCCGAGGAGCAGGGAGCCGATGCCGATCCGTGCCAGGGTGAGGCCCCAGGCGGCCCGGGGGCCGTAGAGAAAGAGGGCGAGCAGGGTCAGGATGTTGGCGAAGCCGAAGCGGAACCAGGGCGCCGGCGAGGGGAGGAGGACCTCCATGGTGTGCAGGGCCACCGCCAGGGCGGTGAAGAGCGCCAGGAAGATGCGGCGGCGCAGGCGCTCCAGCTCCCGCTCGTCAACGGCTGAGCAGGTCATAGTCCCCGTCCGTCGCCGCTTCTCCCCTCGATGCGCACCAGCAGGTGGTTGGGAACGCAGGCGATAAAGTCTCCCGTCCTCGCCGCCGGCCCCATTCCCATGCAGATCTTGTGCGGACAGGGGGAGGCAAGGATGCGGGCGGCACCGTCACGGATGGCCAGTTCCGTCTCTCCCAGGGGGCCGGCCAGCGCCACCGTGCGGTCCTCGGCCAGCGGGGCGGTGAAAACGACCCGCCCATCCCGCTCCACCACCACCCGTTCGCCCGCTGCGCCCCGCTCCAGCAGGGCGAAGGAGCAGCCGGCGGCCAGCAGCAGGAGCAGGACGATGCCGCGGTCGAGGAGGGTCAGCCGGCGGAGCAGTCCCTTCAGCGCCATTCGATTTTTCCCTGCAGGCCGCCGGTGAGATGCCGGCTGCCGTCGGCGGCGATAATCAAGCCCTCCACCCCGGGCAGACCCTCGAGCAGGGCCAGCCCCTTGTCCGGACCGAGGACGAAGGCGGCGGTAGAGAGCGCATCGGCGTCGGCGGCGCGCGCCGCCACCACGGTGACGCTCTGGCAGCGGTCGGCCGGGTAGCCGGTGGCCGGATCGAAGAGATGATGGTACCGGTGGCCGTTCAGCTCGAAAAAGCGCTCATAATCGCCGGAAGTGACGATGGCGGTATCGTGCAGCGGCAGCACCCCCAGGACGCTGCCCGTCCGGCGCGGGTGCTGGATGCCGATGCGCCAGGGTGCTCCATCGCCCCGGCCGCCGAGCAGGCGGATGTCGCCGCCGGCGTCCACCGAGGCGCTGCTCACCCCCGCCCGGCGCAGGATCTCGATGGCCCGGTCGACCGCATATCCCTTGGCGATCCCTCCCAGGTCGATCGCCAGCGCCGGATCGCCCTTACTCACCTGTCTGCCGGCCAGCTGCAGGGCGCCCGGACCGGTGCCGGCAAGGGCCTGGCGGATTTCCGCCGGCGCCGGAACCCGCGGGTGTTCCCCTTCGATGTTCCACAGCGCCTTGAGCCGCCCGAGGGTCATGTCGAAGGCGCCGCCGGAGAGATTTCCCACCTTCAAACCGAGGGCGATCACCTCGGCGGTCTCCGGCGCCACCTCGCCGCCGGCGACCGACCGCGAAAGGCGCGATGGGTCGCTGTCCGCGGCCGGCCCCATGAGCGCATCGATGCGCGCCATTTCGCCGAAAGCGGCGGTCACCGCCGCCTCCAGGCGCCCGCGGTCGGGGCCGTAGGCGGTGACCTCGACCACCGTGCCCATCAGAATCTGCCGGCGATCGACCCGCTGCGGCCCGGAGGCCGGGAGCCGCCAGGCCGCCGCGGCCACCAGGGCGGCGATCAGGGGCACGGACGATCAGGATATTTTTCACGGGTTTGGACACGGGAAAACAGGAATCAGGTTGCCGGAAAAAGATAGTCGGGGAGGGCTGATTTGGCTCTTCCGCTAGCCTCTCGCCTCTGCGCCCCTTGCCTTCCTCGACGATCTCCCCGATCAGGTCATACTCAGAGGAGTCGGTGATCTTCAGGCGAACGATGTCGCCGACGGCGGCCTGGCCGGCGGTGATATAAACCTGGCCGTCGACATCCGGCGCCTGGCGGATGCAGCGGCCGCGCAGCAGCAGCTCGGTCTCCTCGCTGAAACCTTCCACCAGCACCGGTTCGATGCGTCCCACCAGCGCCCGGTTCTTGCGGAAAGAGACCCGCCCCTGGGCTTTCATCAGCTTGCCGTAGCGGATCTTCTTCACCCGCTCGGGGATCTGGACGGGGAGGGCGGCCGCCGCTGTCCCTTCCTCCCGCGAGTAGCGGAACACTCCTACCCGCTCGAAGTGCCCTTCGTTGACGAAATCCAGCAGGCGGGCGAACTGTTCCTCGGTCTCGCCGGGGAAGCCGACGATGAAGGAAGTGCGCAGGGTGACCTCGGGGATGCGCCGGCGCACCCGCTCCAGCAGCTGGCGGATGGCGGCCTGGTCGACCCGGCGGTTCATCAGCCCCAGGACGTTGTCGTCAATGTGCTGCAGAGGGATATCGAGATACTTGCAGATCTTCTCCTCACCGGCGATCAGCTCCAGCAACTCGTCGGAAATGCCGTCCGGGTAGGCATAAAGCAGGCGCAGCCAGTGCAGGCCATCGATCTTCACCAATTCCCGCAGCAGGCTCTCCAGGCGGCTGCCGTCTTCCCGGTCGGCACCGAAGGCGGTAATGTCCTGGGCGATCAGGTTGATCTCCTTCACCCCGGCCTCGACCAGCCGCCGCACTTCGCTGGTGACCGACTCGATGCTGCGCGACCGCAGGCTGCCGCGCAACTGGGGGATGATGCAGTAGGAGCAGTGATTGGCACACCCCTCGGCGATCTTCACATAGGTGGAATAAAAAGGGGAGGAGCGCACGCGCGGAGTCGTGTGGTCGTAGAGAAAATCGGCTTCCCCCACCGCCTGCAGCGCCTCTCCCCGGCCAGCCAGGGCATCGAGCAGTTCAACGATGCGCGGCGCGTCGCTGGTGCCCATGAACAGGTCGACTTCCGGTAATTCCTCCGCCAGGTCCTCGCGGTAGCGCTGCGGCAGGCAGCCGGTGACGACCAGGTGACGGCAGCGCCCCCGGCTCTTGAAATCGGCAACTTCGAGGATCGTCTCCACCGACTCTTCCTTCGCTTCCTTGATGAAAGAGCAGGTATTGACGATGATGATGTCGGCCTGGGCCTCGTCGGTGACGATCTCGAACCGGTCAGCCGGCAGATGGCCGAGCATCACTTCGGCATCGACCAGATTCTTCGGACAGCCGAGGCTGACTAAACTTACTTTTTTCTTCATAAGCTCACTAGGGAGGGATAATTTTGAATTCTGAATTTTGAATTCCGAATTAATTTAAAATCAAGAATTCAAAATTCAAAATTGTCTCACTTTTACGACCGCATATTGACAAACTGCAACTCGATGCCGAAATCCTGCCCCTTGAGGAACTGGATCACCGCTTGCAGATCGTCGATCTGCTTGCCGGTGACCCGCACCTGCTCCTCCATGATCTGCGCCTGGACCTTGAGTTTGGAGTCCTTGATCGCCTTGACGATCTCTTTCCCCTTCTCCTTGGAAATGCCCTGGACGATCGTCGCCCGCTGACGCACCGCCACGCCCGAGGCCGGCTCCTTCTTGCCGAAATCGAGACACTTGGCTGACACATTGCGCCGCACCAGTTTTCCTTTAAGAATGTCGACGATCGCCTGCAGCTTGTAGTCGTCGGCGGCTAGCAGGACAATCCCCTCCTTTTCCAGGTCGATTTCGTTGTGCGTCCCCTTGAAGTCGTAGCGCTGCTCGACCTCCTTGCGGGTCTGGTTGACGGCGTTGTCGACTTCCTGCATCTCGACCTTGGAAACGATGTCGAAACTGGGCATGGCTGTTACCCTCCAGAAAGGAATTTCGGTGGAAGTCGAAGAACGTCCACCGAATCGGTAATTTATAGCATGGAACGGCGCCGGAAGGAAAGGCCTAAGCGGCCCGGGCAGGAGATCTCCGCCCCGAAGAGCGAGCCAAGAATAATACTGCTGCTATTTCTGCTGCTATTTGCCGCCGGTGCCCTCGACCAGCTCCACGCGGATGATGTCCTCGGCCCCGTAGGGGATGCCGTAAAATTTATTGCCTACCAGATCGCCCATGACCCACTTGCCGGTGGAGGTCGGACCCACACCGTCGATTGACCTGCGCGAAGCGGTGCCGGTTGCCGGATCGATGATCAGGATGTCGGCAGCGGTGTACGGGACGGCATAGATTTTACCATCCGGTCCCAGGATGGCCTCCGACCACCCTGAGCCGGAAAGATTCGCTCCCATGGTGCTGAGAGAGGCGGTACCGGCCACCGGATCGATGATCAGAATGGCCGGGGAATCGGTATAGGGGATGGCGTAAATCTTCCCGTTGGGGGCGAGAATGCCTTCGGCATAGCGGTGACTGCTGGTAAGGGCCGCCCCCATGCTGCTGCGGGAAGCCCTCCCCGACGCCGGGTCGATGATCAGGATGTCCTGGGCATCGCGGGGTACGCCATAAATCTTTCCGTTGGCGGCGAGAATCCCTCCGGACCACTTGTTGGAACCGGCAAGATCCGCCCCCATGGTGCTGCGGGTGGCGGTGCCGGTAGCGGGGTCAATGATCAGGATGTCTGGGGAATCGCGGGGAATACAGTAGATTTTCTTGTCCGCACCCAGAACCGCTCCCGCCCACTTGGCATCACCGGTGAGATCGAGGCCGAAGTCGGTGCGAACGGCGGTTCCGGCGATCGGGTCGATGATCAGAACGTCCGGAGCGTCGTAAGGAACGCCGTAAATCTTTCCATCCGGTCCCAGGCACCCGCTCGCCCACTTAGAGGAACCGGAGATACTGGCCCCCATGGTGCGGCGAGTGGCGGTGTCGGCCGCCGGATCGATGATGAGGATGTCATCGGCTCCGTAGGGGATACCGTAAATCCTGTTGTCCGGACCCCTGACGCCAGCCCACCACTTGGCCTCCGTCCCGGAGATGTCGGCGCCGAACTTCCCGATCGTGACGGCGATGTCCATCGTCGTTACCGCCGTTGCCGCCGTTACCGTCACGAGATCGGCGGCGCTGTCCGCCAGGCCGTCGTTAACCACCAGCCGGAAAACATAGGCGCCATCAATGTCGGCAGTGAAGGTTGGACCGACTGCTGTGGCGTCACGTAAAACCGCGCCACTTCCCGCAGGGGCGGCTAACATTGTCCAGGCATAGGTCAGCGCATCGCCATTGGCGTCGGCGCTGCCGCTACCATTTAGCCGCACCAGTGACCCGGTCATCACTTTCTGGTCCATGCCGGCGTTGGCTACGGGGGCAGAGTTCGCCGTTGCCGCCGTTACGGTCACGGTGTCGGCGACGCTGTCAACCAGGCCGTCGTTGACCACCAGCCGGAAAACATAGGCGCCGTCCAGGTCGGCGGTTATGGTTGGATTGACCACCGTAGCATCGCTCAAAACCGTGCGGCTATCAGGGGGGGCCGATTGAATCGTCCACGCGTAGGTCAGAACCTCGCCGTCGGCAGCTGCGCTACCACTACCATCCAGCCGCACCAATGACCCGGTTATGACGTTCTGGTCCAGGCCGGCGTCGGCCACAGGTGCGGAGTTTGAGGTCTTATCGGTCGTGTCGCTGCTGCCCCCGCCACACGCTATAAGACTTAATAGGGCTACCAGACAAAGCGCTCCAGCTTGGATTCTCATTATCTGCTCCCGAAGTAGCCTCCCTCACAGGGAGGCGGCTATAACTGGCGTTTTTAGCCGGTCAGCACAAGGCGGGCAGCAGCGAATTGTCCTCTCTTGCCTCCAGACCTGAAAATAATTAAGAAAAACTAGAAAATTCCATACAATAAAACAATATTAATTTAAATCAGGCGGGGAGAATTGCAAGTCCAAGGTCGCGCGTCATTTTGCAATGGCAGCCAAATTCAGGGACGGACTTGCTACGAACCTGGTGCGGTGCTGTTTGGGTGCAGGACTTCGATTCCGGCGGGAATGGTGAACTGGAAAAGGCGGTCGGGCAGGTCGACATTGACCCGGACGTGGCTGAAGGCGATATGGGTACTGTTGCCGCTCGGGTCGTACACGGTGGTGGAGCGGATGGGGAAGACGGCTCGGGTTTTTCCCGGGGCGCCGGCAGCGGACACCGCCTGGGGATCGATGGTCACCAGAAGATGTTCGAGCATCGGCGACGGTTTGCGGGGGCGCAGTTCGAGGACATAGTTCCCCTCGGAGTCCCGCCCGGGCGATGCCCAGGTGATCTGAAAATCCCGCGACAGATTGCCCAGGCCGCTGAGGAAGGTCATCGGGTCCTCGGGGCGATCGGCGGCGGTGAGGTCGATCTCCGACTCGATGACCTGTCTATTTTCCGGCACATAGACCCACATGGTGCGGCCATTGGAGACAATCACCTGCTCCGTCGGCTGTGTGTAATCCCAGCGAAATTTGGTGAGCGGCGGCCGGTCCGGGGAAACCCGTTCGAATTTCACCGCCACCTCGCCGCTGCCGTGCTGCAGACGGTCAAGGGAAGCGATGCGCGACTCCTGAGTGAAGTCGGCGCGGAACCCGGCGATCCCCGAAGACTTTCCGGCACCCGGCCGGAAGGGAGCTTCCAGCGCCTGAATGACCCGGTTCAGCTCGGTCTGGGCCGCCTGCACCGGTGCTTCGGGGAGCAGAAAGGCCAGCGCCAGTGCCAGGGAAAGGAATATTTTCATATGCAACTCCAGTGAAATTGTTGATCAGGGCGGGAGCCGCTTGGTTCTCCCTAACTATCTCACTACCTAACTGCCTCACTGCTCCTACAGGACAACCAGTTTATCACTGCCGCGCACCGAACGCACCCGGATCTCGCCGGTCGCCAGGTCAAACTCCACGGTCCGCCCGTGATTTCCCCCCACGGCCTCCCCCTGCACCGGCAGCTGCAGTTCCCGCAGCGTTTCCCGGGCGGCGCGGATGTTGCGGGCGCCGATTCCTTCCTCGGCATGGGCATGGAGAGGCTCGAACATGTTGGCGCCGCCGATCAGCCGCGTCCGCAGGTGCTCTCTGACCGCTCCCTGGGCGAGCAGTTCCTGCAGCATCCGGTGAATGGCCGTTTCGACGAATTTGCCGGGGCGACTCTCCCGCATGCCCGGCAGGGGATGGGGGAGCAGGGTGTGGGCCAGCCCCCCCAGGCTCTGCTGCGGGTCGAAGAGGGCGATTCCCAGGCAGGAACCGAGGCCGTAGGTGACCAGGACCAGCGGTGCCCGGGCCACCCGGAATTCCGAGATGCCGACCCTCTCTTTCCGTTTCACGGGTGCTGCTCCACCGCGTCAAGGACGACCTGCAGCGAGGCCGGGTCGGGGAGCAGAAAAAAGTGGCCGCGGACCGCCTGCTCACTTTTCCGCCCGTGGAACTCCGTTTCCACCATCAGCGCCTGGTCGCCGGCCTGGCTCAGCTGAATGAGAACATAGTCGACCACCGCCCCGGCCATGTCGAAGGCCAGCAGGGGAACCGAGGGGATCAGGGTCATCTGCAGCAGGCTGCCGAGGGCATTCAGGTAGGCGGAGGCCAGAATGTTGGCCACTTCCTTGAGGGTGGAGGCGCCGAGTTCGTGCATCACCAGCCCCTTCTCCTGCTGGCCGAGAAGAGTGGTAAGGAGATAATGGGCGCTTTCCCGGGGGAAAATCAGCAGGATGTTGCCGCGGGCGTCGCCCAGGATCTGGAGGGTGATGCCGACGACCACCTGTTCGGCTCCCCCCAGCAGTTCGGGGACTTGGGCGATATCGGTCACCTCCACCCGCGGCACCCGGAGCAGAATGGTCTCCCCGATCAGCTGCGACAGGGCGGTAGCGGCGTGCCCCATGCCGATGTTGCTGATTTCCCTCAGGGCGTCAAGCTGCCCTGCCGTCAACCGGGTGAAGGTCATGGCTGCGCTCCTTGCGGCCGGTGAGACGGCCGGGCTTTCCTTCCAGCAGGGTTTGGGGATCGATGATGAAGATGACGCTGCCGTCGCCGAGAACGGTGGCGCCGCTCACTCCCGGCAGGCGATCGAGGGGAAAGCCGAGGCTCTTGACGAAAGCCTGCCGCTGCCCGGCCAGGCGGTCGACCACCAGGGCCACCCGGCGGCCGCGCGCCTCGGTCAGAACCAGGGATACCGTCTCCCCCGGTGCCTGGGTGGGCAGGCCGAGAATCTTGCGCAGCGAGAGAAGAGGCACTTCCTCCCCGCCGATGGTCGCTACCGCCTGCTTTCCCCGCGCCCGGACCTCGGTGCGGGCAAGCTCTTCCGCCCGCAGCAGCCGGGTGAAGGGAATGCCGAGGACGTGCCCGGCGCACTCCACCAGCAGCAGATTGATGATCGCCACCGACAACGGCATCTTGAGCAGAAAACGAGTCCCCTGGCCGGCAGCTGATTCGATGACGAGGGAGCCGCCCAGAGATTCCACGGCGGACTTGACGACGTCCATTCCCACGCCCCGGCCAGAGGTTTCGGTGATGCTGGCGGCGGTGGAAAAACCGGGCAGGCAGACCAGGTGCAGGGCGTCGGCCGGGCGCATCGATTTTGCCTGCGCCGGGGTGATCAGGCCCTTGTCGGCTGCCGTGCGGCAGAGCACCGCGGGATCCATCCCCCTGCCGTTGTCGGCCACTTCCAGCAGCACCTGATCCTTGTCACGCCAGGCGCGCACGAGCACCTCGCCGCGCTGTTCGATACCGTGGTCGACGGCATTGCGCACCAGGTGCATCAGCGGGTCGGCCAGCCCCTCCATGATCGCCCGGTCGAGTTCAACCTCCTGTCCCTCCAGGCGCAGGGCGGCATTCTTGCCGGTACGGCGGCACAGTTCGCGGACCAGGCGCGGCAGGCGCCCGGTGATGCTCTCCAGGGGCATCATTCTGGCCCGCAGCACGTAATGGTGCAGGGTGCCGATCAGCCGCACCTGCTGATCCAGACCTTCACGCAGCTCGGGCCAGCGCTTCTCCCGGAGGGCCGACTGCAGGATGTAGCGGTTGGTGATCAGCTCCCCGGTCAGGTCGATGAAACGGTCGAGCAACTCGGTGTTGATCCGGACCGAGCGTACCGCATCTTCCCGGCGCGATTGAAAGGGGGCGTCCCCGCCAGCGGAGAGACTCACCCGCTCGACATCGCTCATCCGCAGCAGGATCTCCCGCACTTCGGCGGCAGTGCGCCCGGTCTTTACCTGGACCGTCACCCCGTCCAGCGCCCCGCCGCGGGCGAGTTCCTCTTCTTCCGGCCGACTGGCGACCACCTGCCCCAGTCGCCCCAACTCCCGCAGCACCAGCAGGGCGCGGGCGGCCGGAGCGGTAGTTCCCGCAACGAATTTAACGACCACCTGCAGCAGGTCGGGCGCGGCCGGCGGAGTCTCCAGCGGATCTGTCGGCCCCCCCGCCGGCGGTTCGCCGGCAGCCGGCGCCGGCTCGTCTGCGCCGGTCGGGCCGGCCTGCAGAAAAGAAGCGGTTTCCCGCTCAGGGCGATTGCCTTCCAGGTCCTCTACCAGCCCTTCCAGCAGGTCGAAACCGGTCTGCAGGCGGCCGATCGCCGCCGCCGGCACCAAGCCTTCCCGGCGGCAGGAATCCATCAGGTCTTCCAGGTGATGCGCCAGTGCCGTGGTCCGCTCATAACCCATGGAGGCGGCCATCCCCTTGACCGAATGAACCTCGCGGAACAAGGCATCGATTCCTTCCCGCTCGGCTGGATTCGGTGCCAGACCGGCGAGCAGATCGTTCATTTTCTGCAGGTGCTCCCGTGTTTCACTGAGGAACATCTCGCGGTATTTGGACATATCCATAGGGTCAGATCCGCCTCGCTTTTCGCTTCACAGAAGTCCGGTTACCCGTCGGACCACTTCCAGCACCCGCTGTTCCTTGAACGGTTTGATGATGAAATCGCGAGCCCCCGCCCGTACCGCCTCGATGACCAGCGATTCCTGCCCCAGGGCGCTGCACATGACGACGCAGGCGCCCGGATCCTCCCGGCTGATCTCTTCCAGGGCTTCGACGCCGCTCTTGAGCGGCATGACGATGTCCATCGTCACCAGGTCCGGCTTCAGCCGGCGATAGGCTTCGATCGCCGCCACCCCATCCCCTGCTTCACCCACGACGTCGAAGCCGGCCCTGGCGAAGATCTCTCTCAGCATGTTGCGCATGAACAGGGCATCATCGACGATCAACACCTTGAGGCCCATCATCTCCTCCTCTGGTCCAGTGGTCGCAGGCTGGCCATCAGCCTATTGATATCAAGCAGGTTGATCATCTCCCCTCCCCAGTCGAACTGGCAGCGGATGCAGAAATCCTCCTCCCGCATCTCCTGGTGAGGCACCAGGGCGTCCGGGTCGAGGGGGACGATCCGCCGCAGAGCGGTGACAGTGAAGGCAAGCGGGCACAGCTGGGGCGGCAGAACGATCACCCGCGAATCCCGGCTGCCGCCGGCGATCCCCAGGTGTCCGGCGAGATCGAGAACCGGCAGGATGCTGCCGTGGAAGTTGATGGCGCCGGAGAAGACAGCGGGAGCCATGGGAATATAGAAGAGCGCCGGCGATTCGACGATCTCCTGCAGACAGTCCACCTCCAGTCCGTAAGGCCGCTCGCCGAGGCGGAATAGCAGAACCTGCTGCATCTTCAGGCCTTTTCCTCTTCCAGGCGGAAGCGCTTGATGCGGTCGAAGAGTTCCTTGGCCAGCGTGGAGAGCGCCTGGGCGGATTGGGCCAGTTCTTCCATGCCGGCGGACTGCTCCTGGGTGGAGGCGGAGACCTCCTCGGTGGCGGCGGCATTGTCGGTCACCACCCGGGAGATCTCGTCGATGGCCGTCACCATGCTGGCGGCCCCCTTGGTCTGGCTCTGCGACAGCTCGGCGATACTGATCGCCTTGCCCTGGGTGTCGAGAGCGGTCTTGATGATCTCGCCGAAGGCGTTGCCGGTCGAATCGATGGCGCTGCGCCCGGCGTTGATTTCCTCGATGGTCTCCTGCATGGAGCCCTGGACCTTCTGGCTTTCCTCCCGGATCTTTTCGATCAGGACGGTGATCTCCCCCGCCGACTGGCCGGTGGAGTCGGCGAGTTTGCTGATTTCCTCGGCGACCACGGCGAAACCACGGCCGTACTCCCCGGCGCGCGCCGCCTCGATGGTGGCGTTGAGCGCCAGCAGGTTGGTTTTCTGGGCGATGCCGGTGATCACCTCGACGATCTTGCCGATCTTCTGCACCTGGCTATTGAAGGAGCGCAGCCTGTCGCCGCCGGTTTCCACGTCGTCGAGCACCTGCTTCATCCTTTTCAGGGTGCTGCGGGCCGTTTCCCCGCCGCTCTGGGCGGTGAGGACGGTGTCATTGGCGGAGGCGGCCACCTTCTTCGCCGAATCGGCGATCAGGTCGATGGAAAAGGCGATCTCCCGGATCAGGCGGGAGGATTTTTCCACCATTTCGGCCTGGGTTTCCGCCCCCCGGCTGATCTGCTCGATGGAATTGGAGATTTCGTGGGCGGCGGTGGTCGTCTGCTGCGAGGTGATGGACACCCCCTGGGCGGCCTCGGCCACCTTCAGGGAGGAGTCGCGGATATAGCCGACCAGTTCCCGCAGACTGGCGACCACTCGGTTCAGCGACTCGGCCAGATCCACCGTCTCGTCGGGGAGGTAGGTTCGGCCCAGTTCGACATTCCGGGACAGGTCGCCGCCGCTGAGGCGCTCGGCGGCGTCGGTGAGGACCCGGATGTTGGCGGAGAAGGCGCGGGAGAAGATCAGGCCCAGCACGGAACCGACCAGAAGAGCGCAGAAGACCATGAACGTCTGCCGCCACTCCACATCGATGCCGAGGTAGGGGATCAACAGGTTCACCAGGACAATGGAAGCGATGACGGCGATGAACCCCATGATGAATTTGTAGCTGATACTGATGCGCATAATCCGCTCCTAAGGCCGAAAACAGGATGCAAAAACGATCATGGAAAAAAACTTCCCGCCGCCGAACGGTCGACCCGCCGGTAGATCCGTTCCCCGGCGTTTTCGCTCTGGAATAGCCGGCGGGCCTCCCCCACCAGCGTCTCCGCTTTCCCCAGCACGAGCATCCCCCGGGGGCGCAGAGCGGCGGCGAAGCGGCAGAGAATGTTCTCCTGCTCGATGCGGGAAAAATAGATCATGACGTTGCGGCAGAGGATGAGATCCGCCGCCGGGTAAGGTGTCGGCGAGAGGATGTCCTGCTGGCGAAAGCGCACCCGCTGGCGGATCTTCGCGTCGAGCCGCCAGCCCCCCGGTTCGGCGATGAAATAGCGGCTGATGGTTTCTTCGGGCACCTCCGCCAGCCGCGCCCGGTCGAACAGCCCCTCGCGCGCCCGCGCCAGCACTTCGCCGCTGATATCGGTTCCCAGGATCGCCGCCCGCGATCCGCCGGGCAGTTCCTCCAGCAGCAGGGCCAGGGAATAGGGCTCTTCCCCGCCGGCGCAGCCGACGCTCCAGATCCGCAGTCCAGAATTACCGGTGGTATCGGCCCGGCGGATCAGCTCCGGCAGCACTTGCCCCTCGAGGACGGCGAAGGTCGAGGGATTGCGGAAGAACTGGGAGACGTGAATGGATAGGGTGGCCAGCAGGGCATCTATTTCCGCCGGCTCCCGCTCCAGCACCTGCAGGTAGGAACGGATGTCATGCAGCCCCAGCGCGCGGACCCGTTTGGCGATGCGGCGCTTGATGCACGGGTCCTTGTACATGCCGAGATCGAATCGGCGGCGCTGCAGCAGCAGCTCACGCAACTCCGTGAAGGCCTCGGAGGGAAAATCGCTCCCGACGAAAGGGGCGGATGAGAAACTCCACTCCACGGTCAACGGCATTCTCCACTGGGTGATTCACCCGGCAAAATGATCGAAACCGCCCCGCCCCGGCTGCCGGAGCTGTCCTTGAGAATCGATGAGGAACAGGCCGGGCTCGGCGGTCACGATCCCCACCCGGGTCAGCGGCAGGTCGGCAGTCGCCAGGTGCTCCACCTCCCCCGCTCGCGCCGCCGGCACGGTAAAGAGCAGCTCATAATCCTCGCCGCCGGAGAGGGCCAGGGCCGCCGCCTCCGGCTCCGCGTCCAGGGCGGCCCGGAAGGGCTCCGACAGGGGCAGAGCGGCCTCCTCCAGGCGGGCGCCGACGGCGGCGGCCGTCAGCAGGTGGCCCAGATCGGCCAGCAGGCCATCCGAAAGATCGATCATCGCCGTCGGCAGCCGCGCCGCCGCCAGGGCCCGTCCCAGCGTGGTGCGGGCCGCGGGATCATGGTGGCGGCGCGCCAGGTACGGGTGCGGCGTCGCACCGGCAACCAGCCGGCGCAAAGCCAGGGCACTGTCCCCCAGCGTCCCCGAGACGTAGATGGCATCCCCGGGACGGGCGCCGTCGCGCGACACCACTTCCTCGGCCGGCACGGAGCCCTCCGCCGTCACCGAGATCAGCAGCGGTCCAGGGGAGCGGCAGGTATCGCCGCCGGCCAGCACCGCCCCATATTCCCCGGCGGCTTCCAGGAAGCCGGCCAGAAACTGGTCGAGTTCGGCCAGGGCAATCTCCCCCGGCAGACCGAGGGCGAGGTAGAGAAACCGCGGGATCCCCCCCATGGCGGCGATATCGCTGACGTTCACCGCCACGCTCTTGCGCCCCAACAGGCGCCAGTCGGTCCATGGCCGGCGGAAGTGAATCTCCTCGATCAGCAGATCGGTGGTGGTCAGCAGCAGCTCTCCCGGCGGGAGTTCCACCACGGCGCAGTCGTCGCCGATCCCCCGGCGCAGTCCGGAGGCGGTGCCGAACGGCGCTGCGGATTCGCTCGATGAAACCGAATTCCCCGATTTCCGCAAGCTTCATGCCTTTGGCTTGAGGGCGGCGGCCAGCACCTCCTCCATCGAGCGGGCGAGAACGAAGCGGATCTTGCGCCGCAGGTGACGGGGAATTTCCTCCAGGTCCTTTTCATTGCGGTGAGGAATGATGATGGTGTGGATATTGGCTCGCACCGCCGCCAGCGCTTTTTCCTTGAGCCCGCCGATCGGCAGCACCTTGCCGCGCAGAGTGATCTCGCCGGTCATTGCCACATCCTTGCTCACCGGCCGGCCGGCGAGGGCGGAAATGAGGGCGGTGGCCATGGTCACCCCGGCGCTCGGCCCATCCTTGGGGATGGCGCCGGCCGGGACATGGATGTGGATGGCCAGCCGTTCGAAGATTTCTGGATCGATAGCCAGCTCCGGAGCATGCGCCCGGGCGTAGGAAAGGGCGGCCTGGGCGCTTTCCTTCATCACTTCTCCCAGGTGACCGGTGAGGGTGAGTTCTCCCTTCCCCTTCATGGTCGTCGCTTCCACGTAGAGGATTTCCCCGCCCACCTCCGTCCAGGCCAGGCCGGTGGCGACCCCCACCTCGTCTTCCCGGCGCTCTTCTTCGGGGAGGAAGGTGGGCGGACCGAGATAACGGCGCACCGCCGCATCGGAGACCAGCACCGGCTGTTTTTTCCCTTCGGCGAAGCGGCGGGCGACCTTGCGGCAGATGCTGCCCAGCTCCCGTTCCAGGTTGCGCAGGCCGGCCTCGGCGGTGTATTCGGTGATCAGCTTGAGAATCGCCGCTTCCGAGAAGCGCACCTCCTCGGCCGCCAGCCCGTTTTTCTCCAGTTGCCGCGGGATCAGGTACTGGCGGGCGATGGAGAGCTTCTCCTCGGCGGTGTAGCCGGAGAGGCGGATGACCTCCAGCCGGTCCTTGAGGGCCGAGGGGACCGGGTCCATGATGTTGGCGGTGGCGATGAACAGCACCTTCGACAGGTCGAAGGGAAGGTTGATGTAATGGTCGGAGAAGGCGTGGTTCTGCTCCGGGTCGAGCAGCTCCAGCAGGGCCGCCGACGGGTCGCCGCGGAAATCGGCGCCGATCTTGTCCAGTTCGTCGAGCATGAAGACCGGGTTCTGCGTGCCCGCCTGCTTCATCCCCTGGATGATCCGCCCCGGCAGGGCGCCGACATAGGTGCGCCGGTGGCCGCGGATCTCCGCCTCATCCCGCACCCCGCCGAGAGAGATGCGCACGAACTTGCGCCCCAGGGCGCGGGCGATCGAGCGCCCCAGGCTGGTCTTGCCTACTCCCGGCGGCCCGACGAAGCAGAGCACCGGCCCGCGCATATCCTTCTTGAGCTTGCGCACGGCGAGGAATTCGAGGATCCGTTCCTTGATCTTCTCCAGGTTGTAATGGTCCTCATCGAGAACCTTGCGCGCCTTCTTCAGGTCGAGATTGTCCCGGGTGGTGCGGCTCCAGGGGAGGTCCACCAGCCAGTCGAGGTAGGTGCGCAGCATGGAGTACTCGGCCGCTTCCGGGTGCATGCTCTCCAGGCGGCGCAGCTGTTTTTCCGCTTCCGCCCGCGGCTCCTCCGGCAGGCGGGCCTTGGTCAGCTTCTCCCGCAGCTCGGCCACGTCCTCGGCCCGGGCGTCGGTCTCCCCCAGTTCGGACTGGATGGCCCGCAACTGCTCGCGCAGGAAATATTCCCGCTGGCTCTTCCCCATCTCCTCCTTGGCCTGGGTCTGGATGCGGTTCTGCACCGCCACCAGCTCCAGTTCCTTGGCCAGCAGGTTCTTTACCCGCTGCAGGCGTTCCAGAGGGTCGATGATCTCGATCAGCGTCTGCGCCTCGGCGGCCTTGAGGCCGATGTTGCTGGCGATCAGGTCGGCCAGGCTCCCGGGGTCCTCGACGTTTTCCACGACCACCATGACTTCGGCCGGCAGGGCCTTGCCCATGGTGAGCAGCTGGGTGAGCTGGGCCCGCACGGTACGCATCAGGGCCTCGATCTCGATGGTGATCTCGGCCACCCGCGGTTCCTGGATGCGTTCCACGCGCACGGTGAAATAGGGGTCCTCGTTGACGAACTCCTGCAGCCGCCCCTTGGCCAGCCCCTGCACCAGGATTTTCACCCGGCCGTCGGGCAGCTTGAGCATGCGCATGATCATCGCCACCGTGCCCATGGCGTAGATGTCTTTCGGCTCGGGATCCTCCTCCGCCATCTCCTTCTGGGTGGCGAGAAAGATCAGCCGGTCGCGGGCCAGGGCCGCGTCGACGGCGGCACTCGACTTCTCCCGGCCGACGAACAGGGGGAGGATCATGTAGGGGAAGATGACCACGTCGCGGACGGGCAGCAGGGGGAGAACCTCAGGGATATGCAGATCTTTGCGTTCGTTCGGTCCGTCCAAAGGGCCTCCAGGGAGAAGGTGCCGGCCAGCAGGCCGCCGGGCACCGCAGGGGAATGCCGGGCGGCGCAGGCCGCCCGATTCTGCAACCATACAAAAACCGCCCGGCATTGTCCAGAAAGTTGCTGGGGGTCAGCGCAGATGAAAGCTCCGGCGGCATTCCTCGAAACCGGGAACGCCGGGGGCGAAGGTGCGTTCGGTAAAAAGCACCCGGCGGTCGCCGCCGACCAGCAGGAGGGTCGAAGAGCGGGTTCCGTACTCCGGAGAGGCGATGAAGCGGGCGGCCAGCAGGCGCTCCATGGCCAGGCCGACGCCGGTATCGGGGAGGAGATGATCGGCCGGCCGGGAGGTGTCGGCTAGCAGGGTGAAGAGGGCTTGCGGATCGGGGTCGGGGTCGGCGAGGGCCGCCGCCAGGGCCGCCTTGCCGGTGGTCACCTTGGGCCAGGGGGAATCGAGCAGGTGATTGCTCAGCCCATAGAGCCCCGGCGGCAGCTGGCGCATCTGCCGGGTCCGACTGGCGTAATACCAGAGCTGGCTGCCGTCGCCGACCAGCAGGTTGAAGCCGGCATAGACACCGGCGCCCCGGTCCAGCCATGCGCAGCCAGGTTTCGGGAGGGCACTGCCCGAGGAGGAAATCGCGCACCAGGGCGCCGCGGGACGGGGCGCCAGGGCGCCGTTCGGCCGGGTCGCGGTAGTTGGTCACCGCCGCCACCCGGCCCTGGCGGGTGATGCCCAGCCAGGTGCCGCCGCCGACCAGGTCGCGGCCGGCGAGCAGGTCCGGCGCATCGGGCCAGAAGGCGGCCGGCGCTGTGGGCCGGGCGTAGAATTCGTCGCGGTTGGCCGCCAGCACCAGGGGGTAGTCAGGGCGCTGGCGCCAGGACCAGAGAATGAGGCACATGGCCCCATTCTACAGTAAGTAGTGAGGTAGTGAGGTAGTAAAGCTTCTATTTCCCCTGCCGGCACCCCGATCGGACCCTCAGCATCAAGGGCACCGTGGATGCCGCTCCTGCCAGCAGGAGCGCCCAGCCGGTGGCTCTTTTCCGCTCCTTTCCCAGGCGGTCCGCCAGCAGCAGGCCGAGCCCCGCCCCCAGCATCACCCGGGTCGCCGCCACGGCGGCGATAACCGGCATCTTTACCGTCGTCTCACGCATCTTCCAGCCTCCTTTGGTGTTGATCGATCACAATTATAGCCTGCCGATTCATCCCAGGACATCCTTTCATCATGTCGGCCAGGTCGTGCAAGGCCTGCCGGCCGTTGCCGGCGAAGGACGAGCCATGCATGACGGCCAGGAGACTGGGTTCCAGGCCAGCCAGAAAGCGCAGGGTGCTTTCGGTGCGACGGGTATAGGGAAACGCATGGGCCAGCGGGCCTGCCTCGTAATCGAGAAGGCTCTGCCGGGCCCGGCTCGAGGATCTCCACGCCGTTTATCGGTTCAACATTGCCGTTCTGCAGCAGCAGGTCGGAGCAAAACAAGGTCCGGCCGCGTCTCTTCGAACAGCAGGCCGGCATCCCAGCCGTGGGGGACCTGCGGGGTTTCCAGATAGCGGAAGCGATAGCGGCCGGTGACCAGGGGGTGACCGGCTTCCGGCACCTGCGCCCGGCGGTCGGCTATATCGTTGATGCTCACCTTGGCGGCGATGAAGCCGCATAGCGGTTGTGCCCGCGGCGCCAGGGCCAGCCACTCGTTGAGCGAGCCGCATTCGTCGGCCTCATAGTGGCTGAAGCTGATCCAGCGGAGGGAGGATGGCTCCAGGATCTTCTTGACCGCCTTGCGCACCTGGGGGAACAAGGTCCGCAGGCCGGTGTGGAAGAGCAGCGGTTCTTCATCCCGGACCAGGAATTGGTTGAACTGCAGGTCGGCCTCCGCGAGATAGGTGGAGAGGCGGAAGATGTCGGGGGCGATTTCGTCGATTTTCACGGACCCCGGTCTTCAAGTAATACCGGCTGACCCGTGAGAGTCAAAACGGGGACAGCACTGTCCCGATCTCACTACTCACTGACCTCCATGGTCTCCAGGCCGGCGGTTGTAGTATTCAGCCGCCAGGGCGGTCAACCGGCGCGGCGCCAGGCGGGTCAGGAAGACCGCCACCTTGTTGGCGGCGCCGGGGATGACCAGAGCCTGGCCCCGCATCAGGCCGGCATAGCCGGCCGCGGCCACCGCCGCCGGCTCCATGAGAAAAGGATTTCTGGTCAGGCGGATGTCGTCCATGCCGGCCCGGCGGAAAAAATCGGTGCGAGTGCCGCCCGGGCAGAGAGCGGTGACGGTCACCCCCGCCGGGCGCAGTTCCCGGTGCAGCCCCTCGGAGAGGGAGAGCAGGTAGGCCTTGGAAGCGTAATAGGTGCTCATCAGCGGTCCGGGCTGAAAGGCGGCGGTGGAGGCGACGTTGAGAATGCGGCCGCGGCGGCGGGCGGCCATGTCCCGGCCGAAGAGATGACAGAGAAGGGTGGGCGCCACGACATTGACGCCGAGCAGGGTGTGCTGGGCGTCAAGGTCGGCATCGACAAAGGGGCCATGCAGTCCGATGCCGGCATTGTTGGCCAGGACATCGATGGCAAGCCCCAGGGCGGCCACCGCAGCGTGCAGTTCGCCCGCCGCCTCCGGTTCTGCCAGATCGTGCGGCAGTACCCAGCTGCGGATGCCATGCCGGTTCTGCACTTCGTCGGCAACGGCCGCCAGCCGTTCGCGATTGCGGGCGACCAGGACCAGGTCGTAGCCGGCGGCGGCAAACAGCCGGCTCAGTTCCCGCCCGATGCCGCTCGAAGCGCCGGTGACGAGGGCCGTTCTTCCCATCCCATCCTCTCTCTCCACAGGCGGATTGTAGCAGGGATTTCCCTGTCGGCCAGCAGGGTATTGACTTAGTGAATTAAAATGCGTTATTTTTAGACGGTTCATAAGGGGAGGGAAGGAGAAGCCATGGCAGACCGAAGCAGTTTTAACCTGGCCGTGGGCCTGGCGCTGGTGGTTGCCGGCGGCCTGCTGATCTGGTGGGGATACGATGAGGCACAATCGGTGGGTAACCAGCTGGCCCGCGCCATCTCCGGTGCCCATTCGAACCAGGTGATGTGGAAATACATCGGGGGCGCCGTTTGCGCGGTAATTGGCCTGGTCCTGGTGGTCCGGAAGTAAGGCCAGCCGGTGAGCTATTGCCGGAAACCCCTGCCATAGCCGTCAGCACGGAGTTAGCGTGCGGCGGCTTTTTGCGTAACTGGTCGGCTATCTTGCACCGGGGGGACCGATGGATTATTCCTTCGCCGAGCTTTTTGATCTCGCTGCCGTCGAAGCCCTGATGCAGCGCCTCGGGCAGGAGACGGGGTGGCCGGTGGGAATTCTCGGCCGGGACGGACGGGTCCTGGCGGGACAGGGGCTGGCAGGAGGTCTGCACCCGCTATCCACCGGCGGCACCCGGAAGAGAGCCTGCACTGCCGGGAATGCGCCGGGCCTCTGCGGCAGAAACTGGAGGAAGAAGGGCGGCTGCCGGAGAGGGAATATGCCGCCTGCCGGTGTCCGCACGGGTTGATTCGCCCTCGCCGCGCCAATCGTCATCGAAGGCTATCCGCTGGCTACGCTCTCGCTCGGCCAGTTCCTCCGCGCAACCTCCGGACGAGGCGCATTTGCGGGAACAGGCCGACCGCTTCGGTTTGCCCGCGGAAGAATATCTCAAGGCCTGGCGTCAGGTCCCCGTTTTCGATCCGGAAAAGGTTCGCCAGGCGCGCTCTTTTCACCGCTGCTGCATTCACCTCCTGGCGCAGATGGGGGAAGACCGGCTGGGCCGGCGGAAGATCGAGAAGGAGCTGGAGGAACGGGAGCAGCGGCTGCGGCGGCAGAATGCGGAACTGTTGCGCCTGGGGAAGCTGCGGGGGATTTCCTTCGGTCAGTTCGCTGCCGTCGCCCGGGAAATACTCGAGGCGACCGCCCGGGTGCTGGAGGTGGAACGGGTGAGCCTCTGGCTCTACAATCGGGAACGGACGCGACTGCGCTGTTTCGATCAGTTCGAGTGCAGCCGCCGCCGGCACAGCCGCGGCGAGGAACTGCAGACCGGGTGGTATCCCCACTATTTCACCTTAATCGGGAAGGGATCGAACCTCGTCGTCGATGACGTAAGCCGCGATCCCCGCACCCGGGAGTTATGGGAGACCTATCTGCAGCCGGCCGGCATTTCCTCCATGCTCGATACCCCCGTCTGGAGCGGCGGACGGATGGTCGGCATCCTCTGCTGCGAGCACATCGGGGCGCCGCGCCGCTGGAGCTACGACGAGCAGAATTTCGCCGGCTCCGCAGCCGATTTCCTGTCCCTGACCCGGGAGGAGCGCGATTGCCGGTGGGCGGAAGCCGGTCTGCGGGAATCGGAGGAGAAATATCGCCTTCTCTTCTCCTCGGAATCGGACGCCATACTGATCTGTGATGTGGAAAGCCGCCGCATTCTGGAGGTGAATCCGGCGGCGACCCTGCTTTATGGCTACAGCCGCGAGGAATTCTCGAAGCTGGGCATCGACGACATCAGCGCCGAGCCGGCGCTGTCGCACGCCCGCATCGACCAGATGCTGTCCGGTGGTCACCTGTCCCGCGTGCCCCTCAGCCATCACCGCCGCCGCGACGGCTTGGTTTTCCCCGTGGAGATTTCCTCCGGCGCCTTTGTCTGGAAGGGGCGGCGGCGGTTCGCCGCCATCGTTCGGGACATCACCGAACGGGAGAAAGCCGCCGAGATGAAGGAGGAAGTTCTGTCGGTGGTCAGTCACGAGATGCGTACGCCGCTGACCGCCATGATCGGCTTTACCGAGTTCCTGCTCGAGAACGAGGTGGGTGAGGCGCAGCGCAGCGAATACCTCCAGATCATCCATCGGGAGGGGGAGCGGCTGCAGGACCTGACCGATAACCTGCTCGATCTGCAGCGCCTGCGGGCGGGGGTGGATGCCGGGAATTACCAGCCGGTGGGGGTGTTCCCCCTTCTCCTCTCCGCCGCCCGACTGTTTTCCAAGGCCAGCGCCAGCCACAACATCGTGCTGGATTGCCCGGAGAACCTCCCCCCCGCCTGGGGAGACGAGAAGCAGCTGTACCGCTCCCTGCAGAACCTGCTGTCCAATGCCATCAAGTATTCCCCCGAGGGTGGGGAGATCATCCTCGGCGCCCGGCGGGCCGGAGACTTCGCCGTCATCTGGGTCCGCGACCGGGGGATCGGCATTCCCCCAAACGCTCACGACCTCATCTTCGAACGTTTCTCCCGGGGCAGCTCCTCGGCGGTGAAGACGGATCAGCGGCACAGGTCTGGGGCTGGCGCTGGTGCGGGCGATAGCCGAGACCCATCGCGGCCGGGTCTGGGTGAGGAGCGCCCCTGGCGAGGGGAGCACTTTCTACCTGGCTATCCCTCTGCAGCGGAACGGCAAGCCGAACAGCGGGGGAATGGACCCTGGCCGGCAGCATGGGGAAGTTTGAGGCGCAGAAGCGGAAGAGGGCGGATCAAAGGGCGCGCAGGTTTTTCAATTGACGGTCGGTGGTCTCGACAGCGCGGCGGGCTGCCGAATCCCCAGGCTCGATGGCGAGCACCTTCTGCCAGCAGGCGAGGGCTTCCTCCAGGCGTCCCGCCCGGTAGTGGATCAGTCCCTGCTGCATCAGACGATCGGCGCACTGGCGGAGATCGTCCCGCACCGCCGCCTGCTCCTGGCTGATCTTGCCGGCGATAGCCGGGTCTTTCGGCCAGGCGCTGAGGGCCCGCTGCAGCAGACGGCCCGCCTCCTCGAAACGCTTCTCCTGGCGGAGGCGTCGGGCGCTGTCGAGAAGGCCGTTGAGGGCCTCCGGATACTCGTTGGCGAACCATTTCTCCGGCCGGCCGGCGCGAATTTCCCGGTCGATCCGCTCAAGGGCCGCCTGGTGCCGACCGGCGGCCAGGTCGGCCTTTACCTTTTCCCGAACGAAAGCCGCGGCCGGTGCCTGGGACGATGCCGCGGCTGGCGCGGCGGCAGGTATCTGCCTGGCAGTGGGAGGGGAGCAGGCGGCACAGCCAGGCCGCAGCCAGCAGCAGGAGCGGCAGTCGCAGCGCTCTCACGCCACCCCCGCGATGGTCGACGGCAGGTGCTCATCCCGATAATCCTCCAGCGCCAGCAAAAAGACCTTCACCAGGTCCGGCGCAAATTGGCTGCCGCTGCAGCGGAGGATTTCCTCCACCGCCTCGGCGCGGCTGAGGCCGGCGCGATAGGGCCGTGAGGAAGTCATGGCATCATAGGCGTCGGCAATCGCCAGGATGGCGGCCAAATGGGGGATCTGCTCTCCCTTGAGGCCGGCCGGATAGCCGCTGCCGTCCCAATGCTCGTGGTGGTGCAGCACCGCCGGCACGTAGCGGTGCAGGGATTCGGAAAGACGCAGGATATCGGCCCCATGCTCGGCGTGGCGGACGATGCAGGCGTGCTCGCTGCGATTGAGCGGCCCGCGTTTGTTCAGGATACGGTCGGGGATGCGGATTTTCCCCACATCATGGAGAAAGCAGGCGACGGCCAGCTCCCGCAGCTCTTCCTCGTCGAAACCGAGGCGGCGACCTACCAGCAGAGCGAGGTTAGCCACTCGGGTCGAATGTCCCAGGGTGTATTCATCGCGGGCATCGATCGCCGCCGCCAGCAGCCGCACAGTGGAAAGGTAGGCTTCCTCCAGCTGCCTGGCGTGGTCGGCCAGGCTGGTTTTCTGCCGCATCAGCTCTTCCGCCATGGCATTGAATTCCCTGGTGAGCCGTCCCAGTTCGTCCCGGGAGGAAACGGGGACGGCGGTGCAGCCGCCCGTCCGCAGTATCGACACCCCCTGCGAGAGCCGCTTGATCGGTCGGGTGAGAATTCCGGCGAGCAGGAAGGTTCCGACCGTGCCGAGCAGCAGGGCGCCGGCGGCGATGAGCAGGATCTTGTGCCTGGCCTGTCGGCGCGAGGCCTCCAGGGAGTCGGCACTGAGCCTCAGGTAGACATCCCCGACCCGCTTGCCGGCGAACAGGACCGGGTTGCGGAACTCGAAGAAATCGCCTCCCGCCAGGGTGCCGCGGTGCACCGTGAACTCCCCTTCCTGGTGCACCAGTTCCCCCGGCATCGGCTGGAAGACGCCTCCCGACTCCCCGATACGGCTGTGCGCCAGGATAGTCCCCCGGGAATCGACGATCGCCAGGAAGACCAGGTCGTCCTGGCCCTCACCGATTTTGGCTGCCAGGTTATCGAGGGCCAGCCGGTCATTGGCCAGGATGCTGAAGGCCGCCGGGGTGGCGGCGCTGCGGGAGATGGCCAGGCCGCGGCGCATCAGCTCCCGCAGCAGGACGCCATCCATGGTGTCGGTCAGCACCAGGGAGATGCCGGCGGTAATCAGGGAAAGCAGCACCAGCGTCCACAGCGCAAGTTTCAGGCTGATGCCGCGAAACCGGTCGAATTTTCCGCTCCGCTTCATCTGTCCTCTCCCGTTACGGCTGCGCCGCAACGGCTTTCATTATTAATCATTTTTTACTCTTGAGGCAATAATCTTTTATACCTGCGGGACCGGCGAAAGCACCGGCGACGATTCAGACTGGGGTACTCTTTTTTTCCGCGGTATTCAGAACAGGTAGCGGAGACTGGCCGCAATTAAATGGGTCCGGCTCTGGTAAGTGCCGTTGACCGTCCCCGGTGGGGTGCCCGGGGCCGCGGCCGCCAGCGGATCCCCGGTCGCGTTCCTTTTTACCCGGTCTTCCTGGATCAGCAGGGCATAGGCCAGGGCGAACCGGAAGCGGTTGCGGCCAATTTCCGTTCCCAGGCTGAAGGTGTGGTTGTTGGAATCGGGGATAGCCGGCTCGAACGTCGTGTCCGGAACCGGATTCTCCGAGTAGAGATAGCCGGCGAGGAGGGAAATGGTGTCGTTCAACCGGTAGCGGGCGCCGATGTTGTAGGCGAAGGTGTCCTGCCAGTGGCGGGGCTGGACGCTGACCGACTGCCCGAGGACCGGCCGCTCGAAATGGAGCCTGAGTTCGTCGAAGGAGGACCAGTCCTCCCAGCGCAGGCCGGCTTCCACCGTCAGCCGGTCGCTGGCGCGCCAGGCCAGGCCGGCGGTGAGCTGCTGCGGCATGGTGAGGCTGGTGCTGGCGCCGGTATCGGGTAGGGCTTCCGCCAGCAGGGGGGAGGCGCGGTCATAGGAGACGTCGCCGTCGATGTCGACCTTGATCGCGCTTCGGTAGGCGGCGCCGAAGGAGAGGTGTTCGGAAAGGTCGACCAGCAGGCCGAGGTTGTATCCCCAGCCGTGGCCGTCTCCCGTGAGCTTCTGTCCCGAATCGGCGCTCCCCGAGGGGAGCCCGAGCAGCAGCGCCGAATTGATCTTGTTTTCCAGCCGGGCATCGAGCAGCAGCAGGTCCGCTCCGGCCGCCACCGCCACCCGCGGCAAAAGACGCCAGGAAATTACCGGATTGATGTCGAAAGTGGTGATCTGCGAGTCGGTGGTGATATATCGTCCCGGCCAGTCATCGGGCCAGGAAGTCCCGAGGCCGAAGGGACTGAAAATGCCGAGGCCGGCGCTCAGACGATCATTGACGGCATGGGTGGCGTAGAAGGTGCTGGGGAAAAAGACCTCGGCTTCCCCATCCGCCGAGGTGCCTTTCTCCATGAAATTCCCGTTGCGAAAAGACCAGGGTGCTCCCCGTCTCCAGCTGTGTTCCCGCCAACCGGCTGATCAGCGCCGGGTTGAAAAAGACCGCCGAGGGTCCCTCGTCATGGGCGACTACGGCATCGGCCTGGCCGAGAGCGGCCGCACCCTGCAGAAAGATGCCGAAACCTGCGCCGTATGCCGGCATGGCTGCAGTGAGGCACAGAACCGTCAGGATAACCCCCGGCCATCCTCCTTGCTTCATCATTTATTCCTCCCGATGGATTAAACTCCTGCAGTCCCCTCAGCAAGCGCTTGATCCATAACATGAATCGGCCGCCGCCGTCATCACTTTTCAGCAGACTGATGACCCGCCCCCCGAAGGTTCGACGGCAAGGAACCATCTGCACCTGAAAACCAGATTGGCAGAAGGGAGCTAATGAGGCAGGAATTCACCGGCCCAATCTTGGCGGCGAAGGCCCCGCCTTGACAAGCGAATGGGCGGTGATAACGGGTTGAAGAAAGTTGGCGCAAACGGCGACTGTCGTTCAGCACAGGGGAGGAAGGTATGGCCAAAGTGGAAAGCAAAAGATCGCGGCAGAGAGGCGGGGAAGCCCCGCGAAATCCCCAAGCAGGGCTGGCGGGACATCTTGCTGCGGGTGAAAGATGAACAGACGAAAGACAATCTTTCAATCGTCGCCGCCGGAGTCGCCTTCTATTCCCTGCTGGCGATTTTCCCGGCCATCACCGCGGCCGTTTCGATCTACGGCCTGGTGGCCGATCCGGCGCAGATGCAGCAGCAGCTCCAATCGATGAGCCAGATGCTGCCGCAGCAGGCCTACCAGCTCATCGACAAGCAGCTCAACACCCTCGTCTCCCAGTCCGGCAGCGCCCTCGGCATCGGCGTCATCGTCGGTATCCTGATCGCCCTGTGGAGCGCCGCCAAGGGGATGAAGGCACTGATCACCGCCCTGAACATCACCTACGATGAAGAAGACCGGCGCGGTTTTTTCAAGCTCAACGGCCTGGCCCTCCTGCTCACCTTCGGCGCCATCCTCTTCTTCCTCATCTCCATCGCGCTGATCGTGGCATTCCCTGCCCTGCTCGGCAAAGTCGGCATGCCGGAGATCGATCCAGACCTGGGTCAATTACCTGCGCTGGCCGCTTCTGGCAATCGTGGTGATCCTGGCCCTTTCCGTCCTCTACCGCTTCGGCCCCGACCGCGATCAGCCGCGCTGGCAGTGGGTGAGCTGGGGGGCCATTATCGCCACCGCCCTGTGGATGGTCGCCTCGGTCCTCTTCTCGGTGTACGTAGCGCATTTCGGCAACTACAACAAAACCTATGGTTCCATGGGGGCGGTGATCATTCTCCTGATGTGGTTTTTCCTCACCGCCTACGCCGTGCTGATCGGCGCCGAGTTCAATGCCGAAATGGAGCACCAGACGAAGCGGGACACCACCCGGGGGGAACCCCGGCCGATCGGCCGCCGGGATGCGCACGTGGCCGATACCGTCGGCCGCAAGCGCTGACCGGGGAGAATCACTGGCGCCCAGTGTCCTCCCTGCCGGAAAAGAGGGTCAGCTCCCAACTGTCGGTTTCCGCCTCGTGCCGCAGGATATAGAGGGCGCCGTCATCGCCGCGAATCTTGAAGTAGCGGTGATCGGGTCCCAGCCAGCGATCGAGCACCTCGGCGATCTCCACGAGCCGTCGGCCCAAGATAAAAGCGCCGGGGAGTTTCTTCCCCCCGGTAGCCGGCATAGCATTCGACCCGGATGGCGAAGGGCCTTTTGCTTTCTTCCATAAATCCCCCCTTTTGCTCCGCCGGTCAGCAGATTCCGTTTTTTCTACTCCTTGCTCCCTATCTCACCACCTCTCTGTTTTTCCAGCATTTTAGCAGATGCGCGCAGCAGCTCCAGATTGTAGGAAATCGATCCCCTGCTAGACTGGAGAGAAAAGGGATGCCTACGGAATATTTGCGAGGAGGAAGACCCATGTCCCGCATCGCCGCCCGCCTGGTCTTTGCCCTGTTGCCGCTGCTGGCTGTTGCCTGCAGCACGGTGCCGGTGACCGGTCGCCACCAGCTCAACCTGGTGCCTGAGTCGGAGTTGACCCAGGCCGGCCTGCAGCAGTACGACCAGTTCCTGCAACAGCATCAGGTGATTCGCAACACCCCCGAGAGCGAGATGGTGAAGCGGGTCGGTCAGCGGGTGGCGCAGGCGGTCGAACGCTATTTCGCCCAGCAGGGGAAGCCGGAGGTGACCAGCGGCTACCAATGGGAGTTCTCCCTGGTGGACAGCCCGGAAGTCAATGCTTTCGCGCTGCCGGGAGGGAAGGTGGTGGTCTACTCCGGGCTGCTGAAGGTGGCCACCACCGACGCGCAGCTGGCGGCGGTAATCGGCCATGAAATCGGCCACGTGGTGGCCAAGCACGGCAATGAGCGGATGAGTCAGGCGCTGCTCGCCCAGATGGGTGGAACGGCCCTGTCGGCGGCCCTGTCCAGCCAGCCCCAGGCTACCCAGCAGATGCTGATGACCGCCTTCGGCGCCGGCGCGCAGATTGGGGTTCTGCTTCCCTTCAGCCGCCTGCAGGAGAGTGAGGCCGATCGTCTCGGCCTGATCTTCATGGCCATGGCCGGTTACGACCCGCATGCCGCTCTGGAAGTCTGGCAGAAAATGGCCGCCCAGGAGAAGGGGAGTGTCCCGCAGTTTCTCAGCACGCATCCGGCCGACCAGGCCCGCATCGACGCTATCCGCGAGCATATCCCGGAGGCGATGCGCTACTATCAGCCGACCTGAGGAAATGGAATGAATCTTCACGCCATTTCTTGTTTCAGGGGATTGGAAGATAAAAAAAGCGCGCCGCTCAGGAGGGGTACTGCGGCGCGCTAAAAGGAGGGATGAAGAGGTTCTCGTGTCGGCGGGGCCTGTCTGCCACCACAGTCCTGCCTTGTTGAGAACGGTACTCCACAGGCAGGTCCAGCGCTATGTGGGTTTTCGTATAAATTCCAGCCGGAATGTCCTGTTTCGAACTGCGCCTTTGCACAGAACGGCAGGGTCGATTCCCCGCACCCAGGCATTGGCACGACTACGGTCCGCTTTTTGCCAATCCGTCTCCTCGGAAACCCGGGCCGGGCCGCTGCCGCTCCTTAGCGGGCCGACAGCGGTTGGTAGTCCCGTTCTTCCGGGGCCGGTCGGATGGGGAGACAAGGCTCCCGGCGTTAGGCCGCGCCGTGCCAATACCTTCGGTTCATCCTCTCCGGTCGACCGGCAAGGCGATCTGCCTGTTCACCAACGATGAACATTCGACTGCAGCCAGCCTGCCGGGAAAGGGTCCATATCCCTCTGATTCAAAGAGCTTTTCTCTTAATTTCAGCATACCACGAATCGGCCCGATGACAACACGGAGAGGGTCGCCGCTGCGGATGGTTGTGCCCTCAGGGAAAACGACCGGCGCCGATCAGCCGCCGGCGCCAGTAAGGCTCTTCCAGGCGGGCGTAGGAGACGCCTTTCCCCTTGGACGGCGCATGGATGAAGAGACCGGGGGCGACGTAGATCCCCACATGGCCGATCCGCCTCCGGGATATGCTGAAGAATAGAAGGTCCCCCGGCTGCAGTCGGGCCAGGTCGATGTGGCGGGACTGCCGATACTGCTCCCGGCAGGTGCGGGGAACGTCAATGCCGGCCTGGCGGAAGACGTAATACACCAGTCCGCTGCAGTCGAAACCCGATGGTGAGCTGCCGCCGTAGGCATAAGGGGCGCCGAGCAGCCGGCCGGCGGCTTCGAGTGCCTGTTGCCGGCGATCGGCCGACCTTTCCTCCGCCGGGGCTTGGGTAAAAAGACTCTCCGGCAGCGGCTCGGTACCTGGTATTTCCCCCTGCCGCGGCAGAATGCCACAGCCGGCGAGCAGCAGCGTGGCGGCCAGAAAAACCGGGACTGCCGGTCGTAGCAGCTGCCGGCGACGCCTGTTCCTTCCCTGCTCCCTCATCCCATGAAAGCCCCTTCGCATGCTCCAACTATAAGGGGAAAGCCGCTTCCGCGCCAGACTTTCCCCGGCGAGAAGAAAAAGGGGCTTCGCCTGACCGCCGCCATGGCCTATAATAACTCTCCAAATCTGCCGGAAGTTCCGCCCGGCGCGAGCAGGAGAACCGCGACGATGCCCAGTCATGATTCGAATCAGGATGTCCTGCAGGAACTCCGGCGCAACGAGGAACTGTCTACCCTGGTGGAAATCGGCAAGGCACTTGCCTCCACTTCGCGGCCTTCCACGATCCGGGTGACCGCCAGCTTTGGCGTGGCCACCTTTCCCCAGGACGCCGGCAACAAGGACGAGCTGCTCGGACGGGCCGACCAGGCCATGTACCTGGCTAAGGAAACTGCCCGCGACAGCGTCCGGTCGGCCTGAAACCGGCTCTGACGCCCCTGCCACAACCTGCTAGACTTCCAGGAAACTTCTGCCGATCAACGACTTCGGGGAGTATCGCATGACCACACAACCGCCCGCTATCCGCTTGCAGGATTACCGCCCGCCCGCCTACCTGGTGGACGAGCTCGAGCTGCATTTCGACCTGTCCGAGTCGGCCACCCGGGTGCGCGCCCGCCTGGGCTGCCGCCGCCATCCGGACCTGGCCGGCGCCCCGGCGCCGCTGGAGCTCTACGGCTGCCAGCTGCAATTGGTCGCCCTGCGCCTGGACGGCCGCGCCCTGGCGCCCGGGGACTACACCATCGAGGGGGAGACGCTGACCATCCCCGGCGTGCCGGAGCGCTTCATCCTGGAGGTGGAGACGGTGATCGACCCGGCCGCCAACACCGCCCTGGAAGGGCTCTATCTCTCCGGCGGCAATTTCTGCACGCAGTGCGAGGCCGAAGGGTTCCGCCGCATCACCTGGTACCCGGACCGGCCGGACGTCCTGACCCGCTTCACCACCACCATTACCGCCGATCGGCAGAAGTACCCGGTGCTCCTCGCCAACGGCAACCTGGTGGAGAGCGGCGAGCTGGCCGGCGGACGTCATTTCGCCCGCTGGCAGGACCCCTTCCCCAAGCCGGCCTATCTCTTTGCCCTGGTGGCGGGGCGCCTGAAAAAACTTGAGGATACCTTCACCACCCGCTCCGGCCGACCGGTGACGCTGCAGATCTGGGTGGAGGAGCGCAACCTCGCCAAGTGCGGACATGCCATGCGGTCGCTGCAGAAGGCGATGCGCTGGGATGAAGAGACCTTCGGCCTGGAGTACGACCTCGACATCTACATGATCGTCGCGGTCGACGACTTCAATATGGGGGCAATGGAGAACAAGGGACTCAACGTCTTCAATTCCAAGTACGTCCTGGCCTCGCCGGAGACCGCCACCGACGCCGATTTCCAGGCGATCGAGGAGGTCATCGGCCACGAGTACTTCCACAACTGGACGGGCAACCGGGTGACCTGTCGCGACTGGTTTCAGCTCTCCCTGAAGGAGGGGCTGACCGTCTTCCGCGACCAGGAGTTCGCCGCCGACATGACCAGCCGGGCGGTCAAGCGCATCGACGATGTGCGGGTGCTGCGCAATGCCCAGTTCCCCGAGGACGCCGGACCGATGGCCCACCCGGTGCGTCCCGACTCCTACGTGGAGATCAACAATTTCTACACCACCACCGTCTACAACAAGGGGGCGGAGGTGATCCGCATGTACCAGGCCCTGCTCGGCCGGGAGGGTTTCCGCCGCGGGCTCACCCTCTACCTGCAACGGCACGACGGCCAAGCGGCGACGGTGGAGGATTTTCTCGCCGCCATGGCCGAGGCGGGCGGCGCCGACCTCGACCAGTTCCGGCGCTGGTATGACCAGGCGGGCACACCGCTGGTCCAGGTCGCGCGCGAATGGGATGCCGAAACCGGCACTCTCACCCTGAGCGTGCGCCAGTCCTGTCCCCCCACCCCCGGTCAGCCACAGAAGGAGCCGTTCCACATCCCTCTGGCGCTGGGGCTGCTCGATGCGGACGGCAACGACCTCCCCCCACGGCTGGAGGGGGAAGCGGCCGCTCCAGCCGGGCCCACCCGGGTGCTGGAGCTGCGCCGGGCGGAGGAGCGCTTCCGCTTCGTCGGCCTCGCCGCCCGTCCCGTCCCCTCCCTGCTGCGCGATTTCTCTGCGCCGGTACGCCTGGAAACCGATCTCAGCGAAACGGAGACCGCCTTTCTCTTCGCCCGCGACAGCGATCCGTTCAACCGCTGGGAAGCCGGCCAGCAGCTGGCAACCCGGATGCTGCTGCGGCTGATCGGCGATTGGCAGGCCGGGCGGGCGGTGACCGTCGATCCCCTCTTCCTGGAAGCCTTCCGCCAGGCCCTGAACGACGCCGGAGCCGATCCCGCCCTGCTCGCCCAGGCCCTCCTCCTGCCCAGCGAGACCTACCTGGGCGAGCAGCTGGGGGTGATCGACCCGGAGGCCGTCCACCAGGTGCGCGAGAAGGTCCGGCGCCAGCTCGCCGCCGCTCTGCGGGGCGACTTCCTGGCGGCGCTGGCGGCCAATGCCACCCCCGGGCCGTACCGCCCGGAGCCGGCGGCGGTCGGCCGGCGCAGCCTGAAAAACCTCTGCCTGGCCTATCTCAGCAGTCTGGAGGACGAGGAAAGCCTGGCGCTCTGCCGCCGCCAGTTCGCGGCCGGCGACAACATGACCGACGTCCTGGCGGCTCTCGCCTGTCTGGCCAACTGCGACCGCCCGGAGCGGACCGAGGCCCTCGCCGAGTTTCTACGCCCGCTGGCGCCATGAACCGCTGGTGGTCGATAAATGGTTCACCCTGCAGGCGACTTCCCGCCTGCCCCAGACCCTGGCGGAGGTGCAGAAACTGACCCGCCACCCCGCCTTCACCCTGAAAAACCCGAACCGGGTGCGGGCCCTGGTGGGCGCCTTCGCCCAGGGCAACCCGGCCCGCTTCCACGCCGCCGACGGCGCCGGCTACCGTTTCCTGGCCGACCAGGTGCTGGCCCTCGACCCCCGCAATCCGCAGGTCGCCGCCCGACTGCTCATCCCTCTGAGCCGCTGGCGGCGCTACGATGCCGGGCGCCAGGCGCTGATGAAAGGGGAGCTGGCCAGGATCGCCGCGGCGCCGGACACTGTCCAAGGACGTCTACGAGATCGTCAGCAAGAGTCTGGCGAAGCAAGCTTAGGCCGCCGCGTCGGATCGGTCAGATCGGTCGGACCGGACCGATCCGTCTGATCGGCGCGGCCGAACTGTCTGGAGAAGAAGATGAAAGAGATGAAAGACGTACTGATCATCGGCTGCGGCGATATCGGCCGGCGGGTGGCGCGGCTGGAGCTGGCGCGGGGCGCCCGGGTGCACGGCACCGTCCGCCTGCCCGGGCAGGCGGCGGAGCTGGAGCGGCTCGGTATCCGCCCGGTTGCCGCCGACCTCGACCAGCCCGGGCCGATCGCGGGGCTTCCCACCCGCGGCGCAATCGTCTATTATTTTGCGCCGCCGCCCGGCGGCGGCGACCTCGATCCGCGGGTGCGGGTCTTCTGCGGTTCGGTGGAACCGGGAGAGGAGCCGGCGAAGATCGTCTACATCAGCACCAGCGGCGTCTACGGCGATACCGGCGCCGCCTGGGTCGACGAGGCGACGCCGGTCCGCCCGCAGACCGCTCGCGCCCGCCGCCGTCTCGACGCGGAAACCCTCCTGGGCGCCTGGGGGCAGACGCGCGGGGTGGCCGTAGTCATTCTGCGGGTGACCGGCATCTACGGTCCGGGCCGCTTCCCCCTCGACCGGCTGCGGCAAGGGCAGCCGGTGCTGCGGGAGGAGGAGGCCCCGTTCACCAACCGCATCCACGCCGATGACCTGGCCCGGGTCTGTCTGGCGGCCGCCGATCGGGGGGAGAGCGGCGAGATTTTCAACGTCAGCGACGGCCGGCCGGGGACGATGACCGAATACTTCAATGCCGTGGCCGACGCCTTCGGACTGCCGCGCCCCCCGCAGGTCTCGCTGGCCGATGCGCAGCGCCAGATGAGCCCGCTGATGCTCTCCTACATCAGCGAATCGCGGCGTCTCAGCAACCGCCGGATGCTGGAGAAGCTCGGCGTGACGCCTTCTTTATCCCTCCCTCCGGGAAGGGATGCGGGGAGCCGGGGAAAATCAGGAAGAGGGGAAGCTCGATAGGAGGCAGTAGATACCGAATTTTACTGTCTCGACGATCTCACTCTGACATAAAAAAACAAAATACCTTTTTAAAATCAATCGTTTCCTTCCGCCCCTCCTTGTGGAATAATGCGCTGGACGGGTGAGGAGCAGTTCACGAAATGAAAAATCTTCAAGTGACCAACCGCCGGCCGCGGCAGGGAGGACCGGCCGCCAGGAGGTCCGGCACCTGACCGATCTTCTGGAGAGCCTCGGCGACGGCCTGCTCTCCCTCGATGACCAGTGGCGGTTCACCTATGTGAACGGCGCCGCGGCAGGTCTTCTGGGGACAAAAGCGGGAAGAACTTCTCGGCCGGGTTTTCTGGGAGGTGTTTCCGGAGACGGCCGGCACCCTGCAGCAGCAGTTCCAGGCCGCCGCCGGCGACCGCCGGCCGGTCGAATTCGACAGCTGCTTCCCCTCCCTGGAGAAATGCTTCGAGTTCCGGGCCAATCCCCTGGACGGCGGGCTTTCAATCCAGTTTCGGGACATCACCGAACGCAAGTCGCTGCAGGCACGGGAGGAGATTTACCGGACCCTGGTGGAGAACATCGATCTGGGGATCACCCTGATCGATGAAAACTACCGGGTCCTGATGACCAATGCCGCCCAGGGGCGCCACTTCGACAAACCCGCCTGCGAATTCCTCCATCGGATCTGCCATGAGGAGTTCGAAAAGAGCAAAGTCCCCTGCCCGCACTGCCCCGGCACCCGCGCCATGCAGACCGGCCGGCCAGTCAACGCGGTCGCCGAAGGGGTGCGCGACGACGGCAGCCGGTTCGTGGTGCAGATCAACGCCTTTCCCGTCCTCGATGGCGACGGCCGTGCCCGCCGGTTCGTCGAAGTCGTCGAAGACATCACCGCCCGGCAATTCGCCCGTGAGAACCTGCGCAAGAGCGAGGAGCGCTTCCGCTCGGTTTTCGAGAATTCCGCCGCCGGCATGGCCATCATCAACCCGGAAGGGAAATTCGAGCGGGTCAACCAGGCGCTTTGCCGTTTCCTGGGGTATCCGGAAGCGGAACTGCTGGGGAAGAACATCGGTGATCTCACGCATCCGGAGGACCTGGTGGTCTGCCGCCGGCACGGGGAAGAGGTGCGGGCCGGCCGGCGGCAGATGGTTCGGCACGAGAAACGCTATCGGCACCGGGACGGCGGTATCGTCTGGGGCTACGCCACCACCAACTGGCAGTTCGGCACCGACCGCCAGCCGGCCTACAGCATCGTCCACATCATCGACACCACGGAAAGGCGGGAGGCCGAGGAGGCCCTGCGCCGCAGCGAGGAAGCCCTGATGGCGGCGCTGGCGGAAGCCCGGGAGTCTCGGGACAAGGTGGATGCCATCCTCAAGTCGATCGCCGACGGACTGATCGTCACCGACCGGAACGGCCGCGTCACCCTGATGAACCGGGCCGCCGAGCAGTTGCTGGGGATCAGTTTCGCCGAGGCGATCAACTGCCCGATCCACATGGTGCTCGGCCATCCTTCCTTCAATGATAAGATCGGCGGCACCAGCGTCTGGGAGCGGCAAGGCGGTGCGGACGGCCGGCAGGTGAACCGCGCCCGAACCTTCGAGATGCGCAACCAGGAAGGGGTGCAGACCGGGCGGATAACCATCCTCCAGAACGTCACCCGGGAATACGAGATGGATCGGATGAAAAGCGAGTTCATCTCCACCGCCGCCCACGAGCTGCGCACGCCGCTGGCCTCGGTGATGGGTTTTTCCGAGTTGTTGCTGCGGGAAAATGTGGATCCCGATCAGCAGCGGGAATTTCTCTCCATCATTTTCCAGAAAGCCGAGGACCTGTCGGTGATCATCGACGACCTGGTGAACCTCAGCCGGATCGAGGCCGGCCGCCCCATCTGCCTGAACAAGAGCACCTTCGACCTGAACGAGATGGCCAGCCAGCTCGTCGACCAGTTCCGCACCGAGTTTCCCCGGCATGCTTTCGCAGCCGATCTGCCGGAGCATCTGCACGTCTGGTGGGATCGGGGGAAGGTCAGCCAGGTTCTCGATCACCTGCTGAACAACGCGGTCAAGTACTCGCCGGCCGGCGGGAACATCCGCCTGAGCGGCGAATTGCTGGAAGGGGAGGTGCAGGTCACGGTGGCCGACAACGGCATCGGCATGACGCCGGCGCAGATCGAACGGGCCTTCGAGATCTTCTACCGGGTGGATGCCTCCAATACGGCGGTGCGCGGGCTGGGAATCGGACTTTCGGTTGCCAAGACCATTGTCGAGGCGCACGGCGGCAGCATCCGGGTGGAAAGCGCACGCGGGGGAGGGGACGCGGGTCATTTTTCGCCTCCCGGCCGGTACGCCGGATGAGCCGGCGCTCTCCTGATCCCCCTCAGATCCGCTCCAGAGTGCTGGCCAAGAGCGCGCGCACCTGGCCGGCGATCTCCGCCATGGCCGGATTGTCGACCACGCTCAGGGCCGCTACCGGATCCATGGCCATCACCGCCGTGCGCCCTTCGCCTTCGGCGTAAACCACCACGTTGCAGGGGAGGAGCAGCCCCAGATTGAGCTCGACCTGCAGCGCCTGGTGGGCCAGCCGCGGGTTGCAGGCGCCGAGGATGAGGTACGGGCGAAACTCGATCCCCAGCTTCTCCCTGAGCTTCGCCGGCACATCGATTTCCGTCAGGATGCCGAAGCCCTCCTCCGCCAGGGCTGCTCGCACCCGTTGTACCGTCTCCGCGAACGGCAGCGCTACCATTTTGCCGAATCCGTAAGGACAGCTCAGTTCCATTCTTCGCCCCCCTGTTCGTCCATATTCTGCCCAATGAGCCGAGGTCGTACACCCGGACGCCGGCGCCTCTCCCGGCAGTTTTGAGTTTTTTCCACTTATCTGATAGTATAGTCGGGTTTCTGAGGAAGGACAGCTTCAAGTAAGGCACCGATTCGAGAAATAATTCTTCATTTCGGAGTTTTCATGCACGAAGTCGTCAGCAACGATATCCTGGGCCCGAACCTGCACCGGATGGTCATCCGGGCGCCGCGGGTGGCCACCGCCCGCCGTCCCGGACAATTCGTCATCATCCGTGCCGCCGAGGGGGAGGAGCGTATTCCCCTGACCATCGGCGACGCCGATCCGCAGCAGGGCACCATCACCCTCTTCATCCAGGCGATCGGCGCCTCCACCCGGCGCATCGTCGAGGTGCCGGCCGGCGGTGCTCTGCGCGACATCGCCGGGCCGCTGGGCATGCCGACCCACATCGAGCGCTGGGGGCGGGTCGCCTGCGTCGGCGGCGGTGTCGGGACGGCGGTCCTTTACCCGCTGGCCAAGGCGCTGGCGGCGGCCGGCAATGAGGTGACGACGATCATCGGCGGCCGCTCCGCCTCCTACGTCATCCTGGCCGACGAACTGGGCGTCTTCTCGCGCCAGTTGCTGATCACCACCGAGGACGGCACTCTCGGGCGCCAGGGGTTCGTCACCCACGCCCTGGCCGATCTGATTGCCGATCCGCGGCAGGCGCCACAGGCGGTCTACGCCATCGGCCCGGTGCCGATGATGAAGGCGGTGGCCGAGCTCACCCGGCCGCACGGCATCCCGACCATCGTCAGCCTCAATCCGATCATGATCGACGGCACCGGCATGTGCGGCGGCTGTCGGGTGGTGGTGGGCGGGGAGTCGAAATTCGCCTGTGTGGACGGGCCGGAGTTCGACGGCCACCAGGTCGATTTCGACACCCTGGCCGACCGGCTGACCATGTACCGGGAGCACGAGGAAGCATGCCGGGTGGGACTGGAGAAAATAATCGGACCGATCCGACTGATCCGACCGATCGGTCAGATTGAAACAATAGGAGCTTCAGAAGTTGAGCAACGACCTTACGCCAAAAGAAAGACTCGACCATCGACCGGGCCAAGATGCCCGAGCAGAACGCGACGGCGCGCAGCCGCAATTTCCTGGAAGTCAATCTCGGCCTGAACGAGGAGCAGGCGATCCGCGAGGCGCAGCGCTGTCTGCAATGCAAGAACCGCCAGTGCGTGGCGGGGTGCCCGGTGCGCGTCTCCATCCCCGAGTTCATCGACCGCCTGGCCGCCGGCGACCTGCCGGCGGCAGCCCGCATCCTGCAGCACGACAACGCCCTGCCGGCGGTCTGCGGCCGGGTCTGTCCGCAGGAGGTGCAGTGCGAAGCCAAGTGCGTGCGGGCGGTGAAGGGACAGCCGGTCGCCATCGGCTACCTGGAGCGCTTCGTCGCCGACTGGGCGCTGGCGCACGCCGGAGAGCTGCGGGAGGAACCCCTGCCCGCCGCCACCGGCAAGAAGGTGGCGGTGGTCGGCGCCGGCCCGGCCGGCCTCACCGCCGCCGGCGAGCTGGCGCGGATGGGGCATGCGGTCACCGTCTTCGAGGCGCTGCACGACACCGGCGGCGTACTGCGCTACGGCATCCCGGAGTTCCGGCTGCCGAAGCGGATCATCGACATCGAGGTCTCACGCCTGGCCCAGTTCGGGGTGCAGATCGAGACCAGCGTGGTGATCGGCAAGACGATCACCCTCGGCGAGCTGCGCGAGCAGTTCGACGCCGTCTTCATCGGCAACGGCGCCGGTCTGCCGATGATGCTGAACATCCCCGGCGAGAACCTGAAGGGGGTCTACTCGGCCAACGAATACCTTACCCGGGTCAACCTGATGGGCGCCGGGCAACGGGAGGATGCCGCCACCCCGGTCCTGCGCACCCGCAATGTGGCGGTGATCGGCGGCGGCAATACCGCCATGGACTGCGTGCGCACCGCCCGCCGGCTGGGGGCGGAGCGGGCGATGATCGTCTATCGGCGCAGCGAGCAGGAGATGCCGGCCCGGGTGGAGGAGATCCACCATGCCAAGGAGGAGGGGGTGGAATTCGTCCTCCTCACCGCGCCGCTGGAGGTCGTGGGGAACGATCAGCGCTGGGTGAAGGCCCTGCGCTGCCAGAAAATGGAGCTGGGGGAGCCGGACGCCTCCGGTCGGCGCAAGCCGCTGCCGGTGCCGGGCAGCGAGTTCGACCTGCCGGCCGAGGTGGTGATCAACGCCCTCGGCACCCGCGCCAACCCACTGCTGACGGCCACCGAGCCGGACCTGAAGCTGAACAGATGGGGGAACATCGAAGGCGGCGAGGACGGCAGCACCAGCCTGCCTGGCGTCTTCGCCGGCGGCGACATCGTCCGCGGCGGCTCCACCGTCATCCTCGCCATGGGCGACGGCAAGCGGGCGGCGGCGGCGATCGACGCCTATCTCAACGCCGGGCGCTGATCCCGGCGCTTCGCCATTCCAGGGGCCGGTCCACTGCGGACCGGCCTTTTTTTTCGGCCTTTATAGGGTTCAGGTTCAAGGGTCGGGGACGGAGCACCCGCGCCCCTCTAAAAGTTCTTCAGCGACTCAAACCGCGGCCAGGGACCTCAGCCGGCGGCGTGTCGCTCACACCATGATCCGGGAAATATCCGGTCCGGGGAATTTATCCAACAGTTTCCGGCAGGCCTCTTCCGACTCGCGGCAGGCCTCGGCGCAGATCCGGCAATGCTGGTGTTTCTGCGCGTGGCGGTCGCATTCCTCGGCGCAGGCCCGGTTGGCGGCAATACAGGCCTGCAACTGGGCGCGGACCACGGCGCTGTCGGACTCCGTCTGCCGGGAGAGGATCTTCCCTGTCACTTCGCATATTTCGGCACAATCCTCATTGATCCTGATGCAGTGCACCAAGTCCTGGACCTGGTCCTGGCCCAGGCAGGCATCGGCGCAGGCGACGTTGGCATCGGCACATTCGAAGATGGAGCGGACACAGGAGGCGATCTCGGAAACGGCCAGCGGTGCCTGGCGCGGATGGGTGACCAGTATTTCTTCGAGTCTCATAGCGATCTCCCTGGGTAAGGATTTACCCGTAACGGCGAAAACGGACACCGGACGGGTATTTTCCCTTCTAGCAGAGATGGCGGCGCTGTCAAACGGGCCGGTGCTCTCTTGCCCCCATTCCCCCTCCCGGCCTCTCCCTGGAATGTGGAGGGACAGAAGCCGCGAGGTGAGGGCATATGCCGAGCAAGAGAGAAGAATAAAAAAAGAGGCTGCCCCACGCGGGAACAGCCTCTTTCTTTTCCAGGCGAGCCGGACGGCTCAGGCGCGGGGTAGCGGCGGGGGCCGGCGTCAGGGTGATGGTACCGGCATCGGTATCGGCGGTGCCGACCACCTCGAAGGCGGCCGGGTCCGATGAAAAGGGAGTGAAGCCGGTGGCGGCGACCTTCAGCTGATAGCTGCCCGCCGGCAGGAAGATGCGAAATGAGCCGTCCTCCGCATTGACCTGGCCGGAGGCGACGGTGATGCCATCGGCGTTGATCGCCGAAACGACGGCGCTCGCCAGAGCCTCCTGCGGCGCGACGGTGCCGGCCAGGGCGCCGAAATCGACCAGATCATCGACCATCTGGATAATGCGGATGCCGGTCGGCTTGAAATTCAGGGCATTGCCGCTGTCCACGATCGCCTTCGCCGGGTCGAAGTCGAGGACAACGGTGTTGACCTCTCCCGCCTTGACCTCGAAGGTCCCCGGGGTGTTGAGCTTCAGCCCGGAGGTCTGCGCGCTCGGGGCCTTGATGGCGAGATGCTCGCCGGTACCGCCCTGGAGTACGACATAGTTGGCGGGATCGTTCGGGTCGCTGTTCTCGGCCAGGATCAGGCGGATCTGGTGGTACGTGCCGGCGGGCAGGACGGCCTCGCCGAGCGCTTCCTGAACGTAAGCCAGACTGAGGACCTCCACCTGCTTCGGCTGATCGAAACTGGCGATCAGCGGCAGGGCGCTGTCTGCTGCCGCTTCCTGGCCGGCCGGGACGGCGCGGACTTCCTTGATGGAAATCACCACAGAACTGTAAACAGGGGCGGTATTGTCGGTCAGGGCGAGTTTCAACGTCCCGGTGTCTTGGCCACCGCCGCCACCGCCGCAGCCGGTGGGCAGGAAAAGCGCCGGCAGCAGGGCAATCCAGGCAAATCTCTTGATCATTTGTTTCATACGTTCTCTCCTTTGGGCTGGATGGGATGAAGGGCTCGGATGCCGCCCTCCGGTCTCTATCAGCAAGGGGCGGGCCAAGATCAAACCAGCCGCCTGAAGGCCTTGGGCGGCCTTGGAGAGAGAGGGTCAGCGAAAGCTCGAAAGGGGGGGACAAAAATGGGAACTGCACGCCGAGGAGGCTCAGCGGGGCTGGTCGGTGAGGGGGCAGCTGGATGGCTGGCAGAAATCAGTGAATCTGGCGTTTCCGCAGTATCTCGATACGTTCGCGAGTCGCCGGGTGGGTGGAGAAATAATCGGCCAGCGGACTGTCGGCGTCCGAGCTGTCCGTTCGCCGGTCGTGGGCGGTTTGCAGGCGCGCCAGGATGGCGGCGAACCGCTCGAGGGGGATGCCGCGGCGGCGCAGATAGCCGGCGGCGACCGCATCGGCTTCCATCTCCATGCGGCGGGAAAAGCTGGTATTCACCAGCATGGTAGGAAGAGCGGCGGCCAGTGAGGTGGTGGAGAGGATGTCGCCGGTCAAAGTGGCAATCAGCAGGCCGGCGGCCGAATTCTGCAGCGCCTGGCGCAGGGCGTGGCGATTTTTTTCATGGGCGATCTCATGGGCCAGAACGGCCGCGATCTCGCCATCGTCCTCAGCCAGCTTGACCAGTTCGTCGGTAAGGACGACGGTGCCGCCGGGGAGGGCCAGGGCATTTGCCCCCATTTTCGGTGCGGTGCGAAAAAGCAGCCGGTAGGATCGCCTGGCGTCAAGGTCGGCCGCCGCCGCGGCGAAGACCGCCAGCAATTCCTCCCGGCGCTTCTCCGGCAGGGCAGTCGGCCGGAACACGATCTTGTCCAGCACGTCGAGTGTTTCCTGCCCCAGGCGCCGCTCGCCGGCCGGGGGAATGGCGAAGGCGGCCCGCTCCGCCAGGTAGGGTATGCCGAACCGGATAAACCCCCAGACTGCCGCCACCGTCAGGACCAGCGCGACCAGGGTGAGCCGCAGGCTCTTCTCCCAGCCATGCACCCAACGGGAAAAGCCGCCCCTGCCGGCGGCCTCGCTCAGCCGGGTAGCGAACGGTCCCTCTTCGATTTCGCACTTGGCGCCGCCCGGCAAAAAGAGGGAGCGGCGGGTGGCGCCGAGAGGGGAGGAGAGTTCGACCGCCGACAGCGGCAGGCAGAGGTCCACCCCGGCGCCGCGCAGCCGCAGGCGGTCCCCCTCCAGGGCCAGCGCGATCTCGTGCCGCGTCGAGCTGGCGCCGTCGTAATAGAAGCCGCGGGTCTCCATCAGAAGAAGCCGATTTCAATCCCGAAGATGTCGCCGATCTCCTCGCCGGCGGCGCCGACCGCGGCGACCGGGTCGGCCCGGAAGCGGTCCAGGCTCTCCGCGGTTTCCAGGGCCAGCCGACTGATCCGGTAGCGGGCCAGGCGCACCGCCGCCCAGGGGGTCAGCAGGCCGAAGGAGAGGGCGATGGCCGCGGCATTGGAGCCGAAAATCCAGGCCATATCCCGCAGCCGCAGGGTGCTGATGAAACGGCCGTCCGCCAGTCGGGTGCTGTTCCAGGTAAGGTTGGTCAGGCGCACATAGACGTAGAGGGCCAGCAGCAGGTAGCCGGAGACGAACAGCAGGGGAATGCCGAAGGCCGCCGCCGGCACTGACAATTTGATCTGGGAGAAGGCGGGGAGAGTGGCCGTGAAGGCGGCGAATCCCGCCGCGCCCAGGAGGAGCGCCAGCCCCGAGGCCTTGAGGAAGACCAGGTAGAAATCCTTCAGCCGGCTTTCGAAGGTAAACGGCGTCTTCCCATAGAAATTGTTCTCCATCAGGAAGCGTTTCTGCCGATAGACCATGGCCGGCCCGAAGATCCCCAGGGTGACGGCGGTCAGCAGAGGAGCCAGCAGAAAGGCCCCGTAAGCCTCCCGGTAGTTCGCCTTGAAATTGAAGCGCACGTTGCGGTGCGCACTGTTGCGGTTGTTGAACAGCCGCGAGCGGACGATCACCCAGGGCACGGCGACGAAAATGATCAGCCCAAGAACGCCGCTCAGCAGCGGACTGAACCTCGAGCCCAAACTGTAGAGGGCAAAAAGGGCCGCCCCGATCAGCATTCCCTTGAGCAGGGCTAGGGGGTTGGCCAGGTAATCGAAATTCACGTCATCGAGCAGGGTGTTGCCGTAGAAGAACCGGCGCTTGCGCACCTTGGCCCAGGGGGTGTAGATCCCCAGGGTGACGATCTTCAGCAGGGTGTTGACGGTCCAGATGCCGAAGTAGTCGCGGGCGGTGCCGTTGAAGACGAAGGGGAGTTGGCGTACCGGCCCGGCGCCGGCCGGCATCGGCGATGCCGCAGGCGGCTCGCCGGCGTCGGTGGAGAAGGGGAAGCTCTGCAGGCAGTTCGGGCACTTGGCCCGGGCGACCTTGGCCGGGATGCGGCTCCGGTCCGTCTGGCGGGAGAAGCCGCAGTGCGGGCAGGTAAGGGTGATGACCGACATGGTCCCTCCTTTTCATCTGATCGAATGTTAACGCCGGGCAGTCATTCCTGCCGCAAAAAACCGCCGAACGGAAAAATCCGGCTCTGGCGGCCTTGCTCATGCAACGGAAGCTCTTTTCATCCCTTTCCGCTCTGCGGATGAATACGGTCCATTAAAATCTTTTTGACAGGGGATGTCAAATTTTCAACGGCTTGCGGGAATATAATCCTCCCGCACCGGCGGGGCGCGTTGGTGGCGACTGATGGTGATTTGGTGAGATACCTGCGGTTTGCTCTTTCCTATTGTCGGGAAGGCAGTACCCGCCCCCGTCAGGGGCTATTGGTGGGCGTCCTGTTCACCGTCCTGCTGGCTGTCATGGGCGGGGTGATTACCGCATTTCTGGTGATCGCCACGGACTGAAAGCGTCCCTTTCAAAAAAACCAGCCGGTAGCTGCCAGGTCATGACGGTGAAGGAAGATAATCCTCCCGCACCGGCGCGAACACTTCGACGGCCACCGAGTCTTCCAGGGCGACGGCATTGTGCGGCACGTTCCCGGCGATGCACCAGCTGTCATACTGATCCGTATAAAACCACCGCATTTTCGTTCGGACATCAAAGCCGTCCATTGGGCCAGGGACTCCAGATGGTCCTTGATTGGAGGATGCTGGGGGTGGGCTTGGGAAGACGGCAAGGAGTGTGGATGCGCATGATCCCCCCTCAAAGTACATCGGCCAGGGCAGAAAAGCGCGACATCGGGCGGGTTAGCAGGAAAAAGACGTTTCCGCCGAGGATGCGGGGCCTTGCTTCCGGCGTGCTTCTGGTTCGGATCGGAAATGCCGGGTTACCGGAGGGGGGAGCCGGAAACGGGGTGGAGGGCGGCGGTAAGGGCCGGCTGGAGGATTGGCGGCGATTTGGGGACCAGGGTCCGGGAGATGAGGCGGTTCATGCCGGTGTAGCCGGAGATCGGCTCAGGCGGGACGCCGATGCGGTTGCGATAACAGGCCATGTGAATGTGGGTGCCGGGGTGCTGCCGGCAGCTGTGCCCCTGGACGCCGCCAGAGTTTCCCTCCCGGCCGACCGCGTCGCCCTGGGAGACCACCGCCCCATTTTTGACGAGAATTTCATCGAGATGGGCCAGGCGGCAGGAGAGGCCGTCCGCCCGGGTGATGAGGATGTTTTTTCCCCGGCCGGCGCTGCGACCTACGGTGATGCGCCCCGACAAGGGGGCGATCACTTCGGAGCGGAAGCCGGAGCAGCCCGGTTTGGCGAAATCGAGGGCAAAGCGCTCGTCGGAACCGGGGTAGCGCCGATGCGAGCGATTGTTGTACCCCCGGGTGAGGATGTGAGGATCGTCCTGCCGGAAGGGGAGGATCAGCTCCTCCGCGAAATCATTGTCGGTCGGCCGCGCAGGTTCTCCGGGAGCCCGTTTGGGCGACCGCTTGGGAGAAATCCCCAGCGGGTGATTTCAAACCGGCCGATGACATTCCCTTCGCAGCGCCGCCGCCGGGGGCAAGAAGAAGCAGAAGCAAGGAACAGATAGAGAGGCGAAACAGGACAGAAGACATTTGTATCCAATTAATTAAATTAAGCAAATAGAAGCGTTTGGTCGATAAAATTAAACAATATCGTGTCCCTTTGTCAACCTTTCTCCATTAAAGGTGTATGGGCATAGCCCTTGCCTGAATTTTTCCGCGTCTTCGCGTGAGGAAGTTGTTTGCAGGAATTCCATTGATGCCAGAACAAGTTAGCTCATGCCGGCCGGCATTGACTGACGGGCAGGCAAAGGTATGCTGTCAATAGAAAAACAGCGAAACAGATGGAGGTCAGTTATGACACGCGGAGTCGGCGGTCATTCGCCAGCGAACGTTTCCAAACATCTCAAGGGAATCGATTTCCCGGCCCATCGTAAGGACCTGATCCGCCAGGCCGAGAAAAACCACGCGGACGCGGAGGTTATTGATGAGCTCAAGAGCTTGCCGGACGAGGAATACGGCTCAATGGCCGATGTGATGAAAGGGTACGGGAAACTGCATTAGAAGCAGTCAGATAGTGAGGTAGCGAGATAGCGAGGCAGTCTTGTTGTTCATACTGTCTCGCTAATTTCTATCTCACTGCCCTTCTGCACTAGTCGCCAGGCCTGGTGGATCTTCGGGTTGCGGGCGAAATCGGGAGGAATGGTGGCGCGGGTGAGGTCCTCGATTTCGAAGCCGGCGAGGGCGCCGGCATCGAGGCGGAACTTGCGGTAATTGGTGGAGAAGACCAGGGTTCCCCCGGGAACCAGCAGCCGGCCGGCGGTGCCGATCAGCGCCACGTGGTCGCGCTGGATATCGAAGCTCTGCTGCATGCGCTTGGAGGCGGAGAAGGTGGGGGGATCGAGGAAGATGAGGTCCCATCTCCGGCTTTTTTCCGCCTGTTCCGCCAGCCAGGCCAGGCAGTCGGCCTGGATCAGCTCGTGGCGGAGGCCGGTGAAGCCGTTCAGGGCCAGGTTGCGCCGCGCCCAATCGAGGTAGGTGCGGGACATGTCGACGGAGGTGGTGGCGGCCGCCCCGCCGGCCGCCGCGTGGACAGTGGCGGCGCCGGTATAGGCGAAGAGATTGAGGAAGCGTTTTCCCGCCGCCAGTTCGCCGAGCAGTCGCCGGGTGAGGCGATGGTCGAGGAACAGCCCGGTGTCCAGGTAATCGGTGAAGTTGACCAGGAAACGGCACTCTCCTTCCCGCACCTCGTAGAAACCGCCGCCTTCCCCCTGCTTCTCGTACTGCGCCTTTCCCTTCTGCCGCCGGCGCACCTTGAAGAAGACGTTGGCCGGCGGGACTTCCAGCATCTCGGGGATGACCGCCAGCGCCTCGCGCAGGCGCGCCTCCGCCTTCTGCGGATCGACGGTGGCCGGCGCCGCGTACTCCTGGACGTGCGCCCAGCGGTTGGCGTCGCGCTGGAAGAGATCGACGGCAACGGCGTACTCCGGCAGATCGGCATCGTACAGCCGGTAGCAGTCGACCCCCTCCCGGCGCGCCCAGCGGCCGAGGCTTTTCAGGTTCTTGCGCAGGCGGTTGGCGAACATCTCCGCCCCGGCGGAGAGACCGGCGGCGGTTGGGCCGCCGGCGGCCGGCGCCGCCAGCTCGAACTGCAGCAGCCGGCATTCCAGCGGTCCATTGAACAGGGTATCGGTGCGGCCGGGGACCAGCCCGAGACGCAGCCCCAGCTGTTCGTTGCCGGTGAAGACGGCCGCCCGCCAGCCGCCGAAGCGCCGCCGCAGCACCTCTCCGAGTTTGGCATAGAGCGCCACCAGTTCCTTCTCCTCGCCCAGCCGCTCGCCATAGGGGGGATTGGCGGCCAGCAGGCCGCCGCCGGCGCCGCGCGGCGCCTCTGCCGCCGAAAGCTCGCGCTTCTCCACGTGCACCAGGCCGCGCAGCCCGGCCCTTTCCAGGTTGGCCAGGGCGGCGCGCACGGCGGCCGGTTCGGCATCGAAGCCGAGGATGGGGGAAAGGCGCCGCTTCCCTGCTTCGGCCCGCTCCCGCGCCTCCGCCAGCAGCCCGCTCCAGGCGTCCGGCATCGTGGCCGCGCCAGCCGAAAAAACCGAAATGCGGCCGCAGCAGGCCGGGAGCGATGTCGGCGGCGATCAGGGCGGCCTCGATCGGCAGCGTCCCGGAGCCGCACAGCGGATCGAGGAAGGCGGCCCCGGCCCGGGCCAGCTCCGGCCAGCCGGCGAGGAGCAGGATGGCCGCCGCCAGGTTCTCCTTGAGCGGCGCCGCCGCCCCCTCCTCGCGGTAGCCGCGGCGGTGCAGGCTCTCCCCGGAGAGGTCGAGGCTGACCCGCGCCATAGTCCCGGAAGAGATAGACATTCAGCCGCAGGTCGGGGCGCTCCCGGGCCACCGAAGGGCGCACCCCGAAGCGGTCGCGGAAGCGATCGACCACGGCATCCTTGACCTTGAGGGCGGCATAATGGGAATGGGTGATCTGCGACTGGGCGAGGGTGAAGTCGACGCTGAGCGTCCCTTCCGGGGCGAGGTGTTCCTCCCAGGGGAGTTCGCGGATTCCGGCGTAGAGCGCCTCCGGGGTCGGCGCGGCGAAGCGCGCCAGGGGAAGGAGGACGCGGCTGGCGGTGCGCGACCAGAGGCAGGCGCGGTAGCCGAGCGCCAGCGGACCGCGAAAGGCGACTCCGGCCCGGCCGGCATCGACCGCCGCGGCGCCGAGGGCGCGCAGTTCGGCCGCCAGCAGGGGTTCCATCCCTCTGGGGGTAGTGGCGAAGAAGTTCAAGGTGGCGGGCATGTCTCTTCACGGACCTCGCTGAGTGTCTCGGAGCCCGGCCGGGTCGGATCGGACGGATCAGAACCGATCGGTCTGATCCTGCCCGATCCGATGCGACCGCAATCGAAGACCATTCTACCGCGTGCTGGCGGCGGGCACAGCTCGAAAAAGCGCGTCCCGTCGGCCAGGGCGCGATAGGCGAGGATGTACAGGGCGGCGTTCCAGGACTGTCCCGGCATCCCCAGCGGCTTGCCGCTCTTGCCGTGGAACCATTCGTTGAACTCCCAGTCGCCCAGCCGGTTGGCGGCGGCCAGCCGCTCGAGGTTTTCCCACCCCTGCGTTCTCCATCCCAGGCGGGCCAGGAGCATGACCCAGAAGCCGCCGGCAAACGGCCAGCAGCCGCCGTTATGGTACTGGAAAGGGTAGTTCTGCCGGTGCCGCTGCATGTAGCGGCGCCAGAGGGGGCTGTCCTCGCCGATCGGCCGTCCCACCACCCGCACCGGCCATGGGGCATCGACGCCCAGCGCCTTGACTCCTTCGGCGATCTGCACCGCGCGCGAACTGTCCGCCACCCCGGCCAGGGCCGCCAGCAGGTTGCCCAGAACATCGATATCCTCCCCCCAGAAGGAGAAATTGACGAAACTGAGATAGAAGGCGCCGGGGCCGCGTCTTGTTGCGGATATAGTGGGCCAGCAGCCGGGCGCGCCGGTGCTCGGGGACGCTGTTGCCGAAGGGGAAGAAGAGATGATTGGCATAGTCGCGGGTGGCGGGCGCCGCCGGCAGCCGGTACAGCCGCTTCACCCAGTACCACAGGGCATTGGTGTAGAGGACGAAGCCGGAGCGCGGCATGATGTCCGCCCAGTCGCTGGCCTCATTCTGCTGCAGCAGGCGCCAGACCGGGTGCTCCTGGCAGTGCAGCCAGTGCAGCGCCCGCTCCACCGCCGGCGCCAGTTCGGCGCCGAGGCCGCCGGCCGTCTGCCGGTCGAACAGGCGAACCGCGATCAGCCACCAGAGGGTGGCGTCGATGCAGCCCGAATACCAGAAGTCGACTTCGCCCTTCTCCGGTTTGACGTACTTGGGGATCTGGCCGTTGTCCGCCTGGTGGCGCCCCAGGGTGCGCAGCCCGGCGCGGCCGTGGCGATCAGCTCGGGCTCGCCGCTGGCGGCCATGCCGAGGGCGCAGATGGCCGCATCCCGCCCGAAGATGCTGGTGTAGTGCCGGCCCGGCCGCCCGCTGCCGCGGCGTGCAGGCAAGGATGCCGTCGGGGGTGGCATTGCGGCGCAGCAGCTCGAGGGAGCGGGCGTAGCATCGTCGAGAGGATCGCGGTCGATCCGCGGGGTGGCGGCCGCCGTGGAGGCTGAATCGGGTATCTGCATGGCGGCGGCATTGTAACCGCATCCCGGCGCTGCCGCAAGACATCGTATTAAACTGTCGCGAGCAAATAAACTGTCCGGGCTTGTAGCACAAGGTTTGTCCGGTTCATGGTTAACCCGGAAGGATTGCCATGAAACGGACGCAGTTGCTACAGGAGACCCGGAAAATGCAGTTCGAAGAAATACTGAACATTTGGACCGAAAGGCGGCTGACCCAAGAGGAGGCGGCCCGCATGTTGGGTGTCACTGACCGAACCTTCCGCCGCTATCTCGCCCGGGGTGGATGGATTCCCCGATCCGCAGTTAGCCTCCGAGATAGGAAAGGGCCGGGAATCCCGGCCCTTTTCAGCAGAGTTCCGCAGGGGAAAATTTTTCAGCCGAGGAAAAGATTCTGATTTCTTATCCTATTGGCCAGAATGGTGGGATCAACGAGCTCGCCGCAGGCGCAGCATTTCCAGGCGTCGAATCCACGAACGAAGTCATAGAATCTTTCGGAGTACATTTTTCCTTTGCAGCGGGGGCACTTCATGATTTCTTCCTCCTTTTATCATTGGTTATCATTGATCGCTATGGGTGCTTGAATAAAGACGTTACAGGTTGTCATTTCACCAGTCGTGCCAGTTCCACTGCCCAGCGGCCGAAAGGTTATCGGCGGGAGCTTTGTTGAGGAGACTTCCTTCGCGGATTCCATGGTTTAAGCAAAGCGTAAATTTTTCCGGGAAGGTGCCGGCTGCGGGTTTTTAGCCCTTGCCGAATCTACCCGCCGACCCGAAGTCGCCATTTTTTTGGCGTATGGCCTCCATTGGTTCTCCCTCTTCATGCGCTGGCGCCGCAGAGCGAAAGCGAAGTGCGCGGGCGCCCCTTCCCCACCCTTTAATTAAAGTTCCGCTTGCGAAACGGAGGCTTCCGGGTACGCTCAGCCCAGCACGACGTTTACCGCGGGGAAGCGGCGGCACGGCTGAAAGGTGAGGAAACATGGGCGTCAGATTTCTGGCGGCCAGGAGCGGGAAGCGTCAGAAAATTGATGATAAAGGCGGGGGCTTCTGCGGCGGTCGGCAGTTGCTCCGGACGAAATCTCGTTTACTGTTTCAGGAGTCTATTCAGCCCCGCGGGAAGCGCAGCCCTCGCGGGTGCCAGGGGAGGCAGTTCGATGCAGCACCGGGAAGCGGAAACCACGGCAGGCGCCGCGCCGCCGCGAATCGTGATCGTCGGCGGCGGCTTTGCCGGCCTGAATGCGGCCAAGGAGCTGAACGGGGCACCGGCCGCCGTCACACTGCTCGACCGGAACAATTACCACCTCTTCCAGCCCCTGCTCTACCAGGTGGCGACCGCGGTTCTCTCCCCGGCCGATATCGCCTCGCCGATCCGTCACATTCTGCGCGGCCAGGGGAATGTCAGGGTCGGCCTGGCCGAGGTCGAAGGACTGGATCTGGAGCGGCGGCAGGTCCAACTGGCTGAAGGGGAGGTCGCCTACGATTACCTGGTGCTGGCAGCCGGCGCCACCCACTCCTATTTCGGCCATGACGAATGGCGGCTACTCGCTCCGGGCCTGAAAACAGTCGAGGATGCCCTGGAGATCCGCCGGCGGGTGCTGCTCGCCTATGAGGAAGCCGAGTGGGAGAAGGATGCGGCCGCGCGCCAGGCCAAACTCACTTTCGTGGTGGTGGGGGGCGGCCCGACCGGGGTGGAGATGGCCGGGGCACTCAAGGAGATCGCCGCCCAGGCGATCCCTCGGGATTTCCGCTTCATCGATACCACGACAGCCCGGGTGATCCTGGTCGAGGCGGGATTCCGGCTCCTTTCCGGGATGTCGGCGGCCGCCAGCCAGGCCGCCCAGAGACAACTCGAGCAGATGGGGGTGGAGGTGCGCCTGGGACATCGGGTGACCGAGGTCCGCCAGGGAGAGGTCTTTTTCGGCGGCGAACGCCTGGCGGCGGGCAATGTCATCTGGGCGGCCGGGGTGCGCGGCTCACCTCTCGCCCGGAGCCTGGGCGTCCCCCTGGACGGCAGCGGCCGGGTCCTGGTCGAACCCGACCTGTCGGTGCCGGGGCGCCCCGAAGTCTTCGTCATCGGCGATCTGGCCCATGCCGTGGATGCGGAGAGAGGCGGTATGGTGCCCGGAGTGGCACCGGCGGCCATCCAGATGGGATGCCATGTGGCGAGGATCATCCGGAACGAGCTCACGCCCGGCCGATTACCGGAGAGGGCGGTATTCCGCTACCTGGACAAGGGGACGATGGCGACCATCGGCCGCAACCGGGCCGTGGCCACGATCCGGGGGTACAACGTGTCGGGATTTGCGGCCTGGCTGCTGTGGTGTTTCGTGCATATCTGGTCGCTGGTGGGGTTCCGCAAGCGGGTCTTCGTCCTCTTCTCCTGGCTCTGGTCCTACTTCTCCTTTACCAAGAGCGCCCGGCTGATTACCTACGAGCCGCTGGCGGAGGTTAAGGCGCCGCGCGGCATCCTGAAAAACGGGCACTGATCAGGCTGATGAAAAATGCCCATCTGCGGCGTTGCCCTCACCCTTCGTCAACAACGTACCTTTCGTTACGCCTTTCTCCTCAGGACTTCAGGCGCCTTGCATCCGGGCATTTTTGCTCAGCCTGAAACCCGTCAACCCCGTTCAAATGACCAACTGGCAGGATAGCGGCGGTCCCGCCGATTTCTCTATTCCGCGCTCTCCTCCCGCAGGCGGTCCTCGATTATCGGCTCTCCCTTCAGGGTGCGGTGCACGGGACATTTCTCGGCGATTTCCACCAGGCGCTGGCGTTGTTCTTTCGACAGCGGACCGATGAATTCGAGCTCCCGCTCGAAGCGGTCGATCCGGCGTCCCGCCTCCTCGCACTGGGCGCAGTCCTCGGCGTGCACCCGTTCATGGCGCAGGCGCACCACCGCCGCCTGTAGCGGCCACTTCTTGCGCCGGGCGTACATTTGTACGGTCATGCTGGTGCAGGCGCCGAGGGCGGCCAGCAGGTAGTCGTAAGGCGTCGGCCCCTGCCCGGTGCCGCCGACGGACTCCGGCTCATCCGCCACCAGCCCATGGCCGCGCGCGAAGATTTCGGTGCGGAAACCCTCGGCCCCGGTGCGCACCGTCACCCGGTTGTCGATCGCCGCCGGCAGCGGCTTGGGTAGCTCATAGGACTCCAGGTAGCGTCCGGCCCAGGCCGCGATTATCTCGCCGGCGTAGAGGGAGTCTTCTTTCCGGGACAGGAGGTGATCGGCGGTGTCCAGGGAGATGAAGCTTTTCGGGTGCCGGGCCGCCTGGTAGATCTCGGCGGCATGGTCGATGCCGACGATGCGGTCGCGTGGCGAGTGCATGACCAGCAGGGCGGCATCGAGGCCGCCGATGATCTCCCGGGAGCTGTGCGTCTCGATATCGCGGATGAGCTCCTGGCGGATGGTGAAGGGGCGCCCGGCGATCATGACCGTCGCCTCGCCGGCGCGCTCGATCTCGGCCCGGGAGTCCTTGAGCAGGTGCATGATGAAGGCGGGTTCCCAGGGGGCGGCGATGGTGACCACCGCCGCCGTCGAGGGGATCTGGCCGGCCGCGTGCAGGACCGCCGTGCCGCCGAGGGAGTGGCCGACGAGCAGGCGCGGCGCCTCGTAATGCTCCCCCAGATAGCCGGCGGCGGCGACCAGGTCGCTCACCTGGGAGGAGAAGGTCGTCTCGGCAAATTCCCCCAGGCTCTCGCCGAGGCCGGTGAAGTCGAAGCGCAGGACGGCGATCCGCCGGCGGCTGAGCGCCCGGGCGATATTTGCGGCGGCGGCGATGTTCTTGGTGCAGGTGAAGCAGTGGGCAAAAAGCGCATAGGCGACCGGCTGTTCATCCTCCGGCAGATCGAGCAGGGCGGCCAGATCGATTCCTTCGCGATTGCGGAATGATATTTTTTTCTGCTTCATGGTGATGGACCTTTCCCGCGGGTCGCTGGGGGGATTCCCGGCTCCTCTGACGACGTGGATCAGAGCGTCAGGTACCCCTCGATTTTATTCAAATCGGAATGGAAACTCTCCTGCGATGAGGCATGGACCACCCGGCCCTTTTCCAGGACATAGCCGCGCTGGGCGTGCTTCATGGCAAAGCGCAGATTCTGCTCCGTAAGCAGGATGGTCGTCGTCTGCGCCAGGTGGCGGATCAATTCCCCGATCTGCTGGACAATGACCGGCGCCAAACCTTCGTTCGGCTCATCGAGCAGCAGCAGTTGCGGTTCGCCGGCCAGGGCGCGGGCGATAGCCAGCATCTGCTGCTGCCCGCCACTGAGATAATCGCCGTCCCGACGTCGGATCTCCGCCAGCATCGGAAAGGTCTCGTAGATGCGCTCCAGAGGCCAGCGGCGTGCCTTCTCCGGCAACGGCCGACGGGCGACCTCCAGGTTCTCCTGAACCGTAAGCCGGGGGAAAATCCGCCGGTTTTCATCGACAAAACCGATCCCCAGGCGCGCGATGCGGTGGGGGGACAGGCCGTTGAGCAGCCGCCCCCGGTAGACGATTCGCCCCTGCCTGGGGGGCGTCAGGCCCATGATGGCGCGCAGGGTGGTGGTTTTGCCGACGCCGTTCCGGCCGAGCAGGCAGACGATCTCTCCCGGGCGGATCTCCAGATCCACTCCCTGCAGGATATGACTCTCTCCGTAGTAAGCATGCACGTTTTCCATGGTCAGCATCAATCGACCTCGTCTCCCAGATAGGCGGCGCGCACCTCGGGATGGTTCCTGATCTCCTCGGCCGGACCGTCGGCCAACAACTCGCCATGGTGGAAGACCAGGAGGCGTTCGGCCAGGCCGAAGACCACGTTCATATCGTGTTCGGTGACCAGGAAAGTATACCGCCCCTCTGCCGCCAGGCTGCGGACCAGACGGATGACGCCATGGGTCTCTTCGGGCGTCATGCCGGCGGTCGGCTCATCGAGCAGCACCAGCCTGGGCTCGGTGGCCAGGACGATGGCCAGTTCCAGAAGACGCTTATCCCCATAGCTGAGGATTCCGGCCCGGGTTCCCGCCCGGTCGGCCAGGCCGAGTCGGTCCAGAAGGGCCAGGGCGCTGGCGGTCAGCTGCCGGTTGCGGCGGACGACCTGCCAGAGACGATAGACCCAGGTTGCGGTGGGCGACCAGGGCGACCAGGACATTCTCCAGCACCGTCAATTCGGTGAAGATGTTGGAGATCTGGAAGGACCGGGAGATGCCGAGCCGATTGATGGCATGGGGCGGCAGGCCGGAGATGACCCGGCCGCGGAAACGTACGCGGCCGCGCGTCGGCCGCAGGCGTCCGGAAAGCAGGTTGTAGAAGGTCGTCTTACCGGCGCCGTTGGGTCCGATCAGGGCCGTGGTCTGCCCCTCTTTGATCGACAGGGAGACATCCCGCACGGCGACGAAATGTCCGAAGGCCTTGGTCACCTGTTCCACTTCGAGGAAGGCCGCCGTCATGTGCTCCCCCCAGCCACCGCTCCAGCAGCCCCAGGAGGCCATTCGGCAGGAACAGGACCATGACCAGGAGGATGCCTCCCAGGTAGATCATCCATTCGCTGGTGTAGCTGGTGATCAGGGTCCGCAGGCCGAGGAAGACCGCCGAGCCGATCAGGGGG
>CAWFKQ010000004.1:0-163916 GCA_963816395.1 uncultured delta proteobacterium
AAGCCACAGGGGCATATGGGGACGGTTTTCGATTTCATTTTTCAGATCAGTAGGTTACAACAATATTTTTTTTGAATGTAATTCAAGGAGTAAATGCCAGGGGGATCCTTCTCGGTTGATAACATAAAATTTTTTATGATTTTAATGAGGCGCGGCTGTGGCGCGGCAACTGGGACAACATCATCCCGTTCTTCCAGTTTCCGCCGGAGATCCGCAAGGTGATCTACACGATCAATGCCACCGAATCGCTGAACATGAGCCTGCGCAAGCTGCCGCGTAACCGGGCGAGGACCGGATGCCCCTCGCGACCTACCGAAAACGGGCATACACAGTGCATTTAGTGTCAGTAAGTGGATTATGGATGACGACCAGGATGGTGGAAACTGGCCAGGAACGCTCCGGCGGCAAGGTCGGTCGCGGCTCGGAGAACAAAGTGCCCTTTATTGCGGCAGTGAAGACCAGTCACGAGGGCCATCCTCTGCGAGCGGTTTTTAGTCGGGTGACGACCTTCAGCAGCCATGACGTTGACCAATGGGCCAAGAGTCATTTGGCACCGACGGCGCTGGTAGTTTCGGACGGCCTGAATTGCTTCGGAGTGGTCACCAATACTGGATGCAGCCACCAGCGAGAGGTGGTCGGGATCAGTACCGACATGGCCTGCTTTGACTGGATCAACACCATGGGCAATACGCGCATTGCTATCTGGCCGAGTTTCATATCGATTCAACCGGCGGTTCGATCGACGCAGCATGCTACCAAGACTGATTTTCGCCTGTGTCTAATCGGCAAGCGGCCCGAGGCCTGGCTTCGCAAAGCTGAGAATTGGGCCTAATCAGGTTTTATTTTGCTCGCGACAATATTCACCTTTATGTTTGACGAATTTTAATTATCCAGACAAAATAACGACCCTTATCCCTCCATTTTGTTTTCTCCGTTCCTTGCGGAGAATTATTCACCTATCTCAGGAGGCAGGACTATGGCAAAATGGCACATTCTGGTTGTATCAGCCCTTTTCACCACGATGACGCTTGCAGGTTGCGGGGGCGGGGGCGGGGGCGGAAGTAGTTCCGACAATAACCCTTCGCCGCAGGACGGAGTGGTCAAAACCTCCCTCGATTCCGCTTTCACCTCGGCAAATGCCGCTTCCCAGTCCGGTTCGAGCAATGATTATCTTGCGGCCGCAGACCAGTTCAAGGAAGCGGCTGCAGCTGTCGGCAGCGACTCCAGCGCCACCATGGCGGAGAAAGATGCCGCCTATTTCTTCAGCGCCTTCTCCCGTCTCATCCTTCTGGCCGACCCCCATTCCAGTGGTGCGAGTGGGCTGAGCAACCTAGGGGATATCCTGGATGCCTTCGGGGTTGCCGGGGGGGCAGCCCGGGATCAGATGTCCGATCTGATTTTCCCGGCGACTCTGCCGGATACATCCCCCCAAACCGGCTCCCTTCAAAACTTCCTCTATGACAAATTGGCTACTCAGTTGAAAAGTGCCATTTCCGACCTCAACCATGTGAGCCCGAAATTCAACAACCGAGACTGGAAAGATGCGGACGGCTCGGTCACCGAATTTGATTACGCCGATGTCCTGATGTTCAAAGGGGCGGCCCAGGCCCTTTTGGGCAAAATCTACATGCAGCAGGCTTACGACATCGATACGGCAATCGTGGGATGGGAAAATGCCACTTTCGCCGATTTCCTCACTGCCAACCCGAGCCTCGGCAAGTTGAAAGACGCCAGCAAATTAGCCCAAGCGAAGCTGTACTTTGTCGATTCAGCCGATACCGTCTTTCAGGCCATCGACAAGATTCAGGCGGAAACGGACGACCAGAGAGACGATTTATCAACTTCTACTCGGAAACCTGCACCTATTCCCAAGCGGATGGCCTGGTATGCACGGAAGATCCCCAGCAGATGGCGGCTCATATTGCGGATGCCAAGGATGCACTCCAGCAGGTAAAGAATACACTGTCTCAAGGCCGGTGGGTTTTCGAGAACGATCCCAGCACGACCGCTGACGACGAAACCGTCAATTTGAACAAATTCTTCCAAGGGGTAGATATCCGCTCGGCGGTTGACAACGCCGGCAACGTGACGGATCCAACCTTTGGCGGAGTGCTGTCAAATTTCGACTTTACTCCTTAAATCCACGTCTGTGGCAGAGGCCGCCGACCTGCGGCCTCTGCCACTTTTCCATATGCAACGTTCCGCCATTTCGACAATACTGCTGCTGCTGATCTTTCTGGGAATAGCCTGGCTGGTTTTTGCGGTGGCTACCGGCGCAAACAAACCGACAGAGGCGGTTGCTCTGCCGCTTCTCCAGCATCCCATGGACGCGCGCGGGCTGGTTTTTTCGACCTATACCGGTAACCAACTGGTCAGTCGACTTAGAGCCCGACAGATTTTAGTGCGGCCCCGCCGGTTCTCCATCTTCAGTATAAAATCCATAAACGAACTAGTGGTCGTTGATCCGCTCTTCGAGTCATTTCCCATCCCGGTCACCAGACATCGATTCCCTCAGGCTCAAAAAGGTTTGTCGGATCAGCTTTCCGGCTGTCTTTCTGGGCTGTCCGATATGAATGGTCTCGGGCGGATAGCGAGTGGCCTTCTGATGAACCTGCAAATGGTTTTTCACGACCCCTCTATTTCCATTTCGCGAGTCACAGCCCGGCAGGGTTCGTTGAATTTCCAAAAGAATGAAGTGATGCTCCAAGATGTTTTGCTGGAAAGCGCTTCCCGCAAAAAGAAGCTGCATTGTGCGCGTGCCATCTGGTCCAATCAGGAGCAGGCCTTTCTCATTCCAGAGCAATATTCAATTGAGTCGAGTTCCGGGCGCCATTTCGGAAGCGGTGTCGTGATTGACATGGATTTCACTGTCAAACCGCTTCAAGTGCAGCACCCGAGGTAATTTTCGATATTGTCGTCTCAGGATTCCAGCGAGATGAAAAACATTGTGCTAATCCTCCTGGCATGGAGAATTAGCACAATTTTAACAACCCCCTACTTGATGGTGCAGATCGCATCCGCCGGAGCACCAGCAGGGCGAGCGTCTCGAAGACGCGGAAGATGTGGTTCATGTTTTCCGATGCGGGGATAGAGTACATTCTATTTCCACCGGTCAACAAGAAAAATTTCTTTCAATTTTAAATAGATGCGGATACCTTCCGGAAACATGAGCGTACCGGCCGGCCACTGGGCCGTGAGTCTTTTGTGGAAAAACTGGAAGCAGCACTTGGCCGACCACATAGCCGCAAAAAACGGGGCCGAAAAAAAGAGCAGAAGAATAGTTAGCTTGCCGCCCCATAGCTTGCCGATGCCATGGGGGATCTTGCCGAACTGCGGCGGACTGGCGATGGTGGTCGAGATGTATCTCTTTGATACGGATATCATCACCCATGTCTTTAAGAAAAGTCCCTCCGAAAAGCTGATGGCCAGATTGTCCGAAGTGCCCCAGGAGGCCCAGCATATTTCGACGATAACCATTTCAGAAATCGTCTACGGTGCCTGGAAAAGTAACCAGCCAAGCAGCCATCTCGACAATCTTGAGAAGGTACTGCTCCCAGCCGTTAACATCGTCGAGTTTGATGCCAGAGCCGCCTATGTCTGTGGAGGATTGCGCGCGCAGTTAGAGCGGGAGGGGAAATCCCTGGCACATGCCAACCTGGAGATCGCCTCCATCGCGATCGCCAACGAGCTGACTCTGGTGAGCGGCAATTTGCTGCATTTCACTCGCGTACAAGAGCTGCAGGTGGAGAATTGGCTGGCATAGGCCGCCCACAAGAATTCAGGGGAGAGCTGGTCTGACCCGATATCCCTGCAGGAAGTAACGAAAAGGCGAATCGAATGGGATTCGCCTTTTTTCAATTACAATTTGAGGAGTGGGTATAGCGATTGCCCGGGAGGAGGAAGAATGGCGGAAGAAAGATCCTGCGACAGGCCGGAGGAGCACCACCTGCACCTGTGCGAATTGAAAGCGACAGCCCCCAAGGCCGAGGTGGCCCGGCTCTGCAGAAACCCGAAATACGTTTGTGCCAACTGCGGCGGACGCACCAACCGGGGGCGGAACCTCTGCCGGCCCAAGCGCCTGAGAACCTGAACCTATCCCCTCAAGCCCTAAAGCTGGCCGGCCTTCGGGAAGAGGATATTGTTCTCCAGATGCACATGCTTGTGCAGGTCATCCTCGAATTCCCGGAGTTTCTGATAGGTGACCAGGTAGGTGTTGCAGGCATCGGCCGGCAGCGCATACCCCTGGGAGAGGCGACGAATGGTGTGCACCGCCTCGCCGACCTCCTCATGTTCCTGGTTGAGCTTCTGCAGACAGCCCCTGATCGTCTCGACATCCCCGGGCGCCGGTGCGGCGCCACTCTTGGCGGCCGCCTCGAGGCGTTTGACGGCGGGGAAAAGATTCTCTTCCTCTTCCCGGAGGTGCGCTGTCAGGTCATCTGCCACCTTGTCGAAAATGCCGGCGATCTGCCCCAGCTCCGGATGCCGCGGACCGTGGACCTCGGCGATCTTCTGGGCATAGGCGGCAATCTGCCCGGTCTCTTTCTTGATATAGGCGTGGTGGGTATTAACGATGTAATCCGCCAGGAACGAGAGTTCCCATTCCGCGTAATTCTCTCTTCGCTCGGCCGGTTCCCTTTTCGCCGCTTCGAGCTCGCGGCTCAGCATCTCGGGATCGACTCCTTGCTCGCTGCAGGCGGCGGCCAGAGCCAGCTGGCCGCCGCAGCAGAAGTCAATGCCGTATTTGTCGAAAACTTTTGCGGTCCGGTAATCCTCGGCGACGATCTCGCCGATCGTTTTATCCATGAACCTTGTCGTTGCTTCCATCATCATTTCCCCTTTGTTCTGAGGTGCCCCCGGGGTGGCAGGGTTGGCGATTTCTTCCAGTATCGGCGCCTGGCGGTGTAAATGCAACCGGCCCGCCTGCAAGGATCTTTTGCGGCGGGCCCGAAGGCTGAAAAAGAGCCCGGCGCCGGTAAGGGACCAGATGGTGGCGGTCAGGACGGTTTCACTGAAGGTAAGCATGGGAACCTCCCAGGGAGGACGGGTATGACTCGAGTGTGCCACTAGCCCTGGGGGATGCACCTTGACGTGGGTCAACAAAAACAGTGAGATAGTAAGTAGTTTACTACCTCACTACTGACTATCTCTTTTCGCTATCTCACTGCCTTTTCAGCTTCGTACCACTTCGATCCAGTACCCGTCGGGATCGGCAATGAAGTAAAAGTTCGCCGGCTGGCCGGGCAGCCCCTTGAGCGGCTTGGGGTCGAAGCCCAGCTCCTGGTGGCGCCGGTGCGCCCCTTCCAGGTCCTTGACCCCCACCGCCAGGTGGGAGTAGCCGTCGCCGATCTGGTAGGGCTCGGTGCGGTCGTGGTTGTGGGTCAACTCCAGCTCGAAGCCGCCGCCGGGGGCGACCATGTAGGCGAGGGTGAATTTCTGCTCGGGAAAATCCCGCCGCCGGCTCACCTCGAAGTCGAAGGCCTGCCGGTAGAAGTTCTCCGAGCGCTCCAGGTCCATCACCCGGATGCAGGAATGCAGCATACGGAATTCCATTTTCTTCTCCTTTCGCGAAAAACAGATGACTTTAAATCAGTTACTCACGCGACGGCGCAACGCCGCAACGAAAATCAAAGACCAGTAAGGGGTCTGGCGCAGAGGTTTCCAGGATCTTACGTCGCGTCGTTGCGTTCGTCGCGTGAGAGCGCTTTTCAGATTTTCAGGCTGAGCAAAAATGTCCAGATGCAAGGCGCCTGAAATCCTGAGGAATAAGGCGTACCTGAAAGGTACGTCGTTGACGAAGGATGAAGGCAACGCCGCAGATGGGCGTTTTTCATCAGCCTACACCTCAATAGGCCGGCGGGTCGCTGGCCGGGAATGAGTCCATCGACCCTTCCTCCACCTCCCGTTCCCCCGGCGTGTGTTCGGGACTGGGCTGGGCGGTTGCCGCCATGGCGCCGGCGACGGCCTGCGGCCGCTCGTCGCCGAGCAGGAGCTGGCGCAGCACGAATTGAAGAATGCCGCCGTGCCGGTAGTAAAGCGCTTCCTGTGGGGTATCGACGCGCACCAGGGCGGGAAACTCCAGGCAGCTGCCGTCCGCCCGCGTCGCCCGCACCCGGACCCGGCGGCCGTCGGCGCAGCCGCTGGCGATGCAGTCGCCAATACCCTCGACCTCGAAAACCTCCTCGCCGGTGAGGCCGAGGGTCTCGATGCAGTCGCCGGAGCGGAATTGCAGCGGCAGCACCCCCATGCCGATCAGGTTGGAGCGGTGGATGCGCTCATAGCTCTGGGCGATGACCAGCCGGATTCCCTGCAGGTAGGGCCCCTTGGCGGCCCAGTCGCGGCTGGAGCCGGAGCCGTATTCCTTGCCGGCGAGCACCACCAGGGGGGTGCCGTCCTGCGCGTAGCGCATCGCCGCATCGTACAGGCTCATGACTTCGTTATTCGGCAGGTAGCGGCTGAATCCCCCTTCGATCCCGGGGACCAGGCGGTTGCGGATGCGCACGTTGGCGAAGGTGCCGCGGATCATCACCTCGTGGTTGCCGCGCCGTGAGCCGTAAGAATTGAAATCGGCGACATCCACTCCCCGCCCGCACAGATACTGCCCGGCCGGGGAATCGGGCTTGATGCTGCCGGCGGGAGAGATATGGTCGGTGGTCACGCTGTCGCCGAGCACGGCGATCACCCGGGCGCCGCGGATCTCGGCCACCCGCTCCGGCGGCTCCTTCGGCATCCCCTGGAAGTAGGGGGGCTGGCGGACATAGGTGGAATCCGCAGCCCAGGGGTAACGCTCGCTTTCCTCCACCTGCAGGGCGTTCCAGCGCTCGTCGCCGGCGAATATCCGGCCGTAACTGCGGTGATACATCGCCGATTCGATCGCCTGGCCGACCGCTTCGTCGATCTCGGCCCGGGTCGGCCAGATATCCCGGAGGAAGACCGGGCGCCCATCGCCGTCGGTGCCGAGCGGCTCCCGCTCCAGGTCGATGTCAATGCGTCCGGCCAGGGCGAAGGCGACCACCAGCGGCGGCGACATCAGGTAGTTGGCCCGCACCTCGGAATTGATCCGTCCTTCGAAATTGCGGTTGCCGGAGAGGACCGAAGCGACCACCAGCTGTCCCTCTCGGACCGCCGCCGATACCTCGGGCGGCAGCGGCCCGGAGTTGCCGATGCAGGTGGTGCAGCCGTAACCGACGAGGTGGAAGCCGAGGGCCTCCAGGGGGGCGGTGAGCCCGGCCCGCTGGTAGTAGTCGGTGACCACCCGCGAACCGGGCGCCAGGGAGGTCTTCACCCACGGCTTGCGGCTCAGGCCGCGTTCGACCGCCTTTTTCGCCAGCAGTCCGGCCGCCAGCATGACCGACGGATTGGAGGTGTTGGTGCAGCTCGTGATGGCGGCGATGACCACCGAGCCGTGCCCGAGCCGGTGCACCTCATCGCCGATCCGGCACTCCACGGTCGCATCCTGGCCGGTGGCCGCTTCCCCGACCTCCGCCGCCGAGGGCGGCAGCAGCGACGGTAGGGCCGTGCGGAAGCCCTCTTTCGCCTGCGCCAGGCGCAGGCGGTCCTGCGGCCGGCGGGGGCCGGCGATGCTCGGCTCGACGGTGCCGAGGTCGAGCTCGAGGGTATCGGTGAATTCCGGCTCCGGGGCATCGGCGTGATGGAAAAGCCCCTGTTCCTTCATGTAGGCCTCGACCAGCGCCACCCGCTCCGGCGGCCGGCCGGTAAAGCGCAGGTAGTCGAGAGTGACCCGGTCGACGGGGAAAATGGCGCAGGTTGCCCCGTATTCGGGTGACATGTTGCCGATCGTCGCCCGGTCGGCCAGCCCCAGGCTGGCCACGCCCGGGCCGAAGAATTCGACGAACTTGCCGACTACCCCCTTGCGGCGCAGCATCTCGGTGACGGTGAGCACCAGGTCGGTCGCCGTCGCCCCCTCGGGGAGCTCGCCTTTCAGGCGGAAGCCGATCACCTGCGGGATGAGCATGGAGATGGGCTGGCCGAGCATGGCCGCCTCCGCCTCGATCCCCCCCACCCCCCAGCCCAGGACGCCCAGGCCGTTGACCATCGGCGTATGGGAGTCGGTGCCGACCAGGGTGTCGGGATAGGCCTGCGGCTTGCCGCCGCTCTGCCCCGGCAGGTCTCCCTCCAGACCGAAAACGATGCGCGCCAGGAATTCCAGATTGACCTGGTGGACGATGCCGGCGTTCGGCGGCGTGACGCGGAAATTGGCAAAGGCCTTCTGCCCCCACTTGAGGAAGGTGTAGCGTTCCCGGTTGCGCCCATAGTCCATTTTCTCGTTAATGGTGAAAGCCTGCGGGCTGGCAAAGGCGTCGACCTGGATGGAATGGTCGATCACCAGTTCCACCGGCTGCAGTGGGTTGATTTTTCCCGGGTCGCCGCCGAGTTCGGCCATGGCGTCGCGCATGGCGGCCAGGTCGACCACCGCCGGCACGCCGGTGAAGTCCTGCAGCAGGACGCGGGCGGGCGAGAAGGTGATCTCCTTTTCCGGGTCGGCCTTCGGCTGCCAGCCGGCAAGTGCCCGGATATCGTCGGCGGTGACGGTGACCCCATCCTCCTTGCGCAGCAGGTTCTCCAGCAGGATGCGCAGGGAGTAAGGGAGGCGGCTGACTGCCAGACCTTCTTTTGCCAGGTTCTCCAGCCGGAAGATCTCATATTCCCGATCGCCGACGCGCAGCGTCGAACGGGTAGCGAAGCTGTCCTTCATACACACCTCCTTTATCCTGGCTGCCTGATTTTAGTCTCTCTAGTTAATCGGAAGTTGACGCGGATTCAAGTCGCCATCTGCGGTCATGCTGCCGGAGGAAGGAAATCTGCTCGCCAAGTCTGGGGAGCGGAATGGCAATCCAATGCGAGGAAAATTCACCCGCATTCTGCCGTTTCTGGTAAAATTTCTGCCGATCGGAATTCCGCTCTCGCATCTCTTGCCCAGGATAGCCTGCCATGCTCGATCCCGTCGAACGGAAAATGCTCTACGCTTTTCTCTCCGTGCTCTTCCGACATCCCGACGAGCAGACCCTCGCTGCCGCCCAGGGAATTCAGGAGGAGACCTTCGAATCGGTCTTCCCCGGCCTCGCCGCGCCCCCGGCTCCCCACCCTCGCAGAACTGCGGGACGGCTACCGGGATCTCTTCACGGATGCCGACGGCGCCGCGCCGGCGCCTCCCTACGGCTCGGCTTATCTGGAGAAGCCCGGCAGCACCGGCTATTCCAGCCGGCTGGTCGCCAATCTCTACGCCAGCGCCGGCCTGGGCACGGAGCAGTCGCCGGAGGCGCCCGACTATCTCCCTACCGAACTGGAATTCCTCTACTATCTCACCGAGGGTGAGCAGCAAAGCCGCGAACAGGAAACCGAAACTCCACCCCATCGTTGGGTGGCCAGCCAGGCCGACTTCTTCCACAACTTCTTCGCCCCCTGGGTTATCCCCTTCTGCGACCGGATCACCGGCAGCGCTCAAGCCTATCCCTTCTATCGATGGGCCGCCGAGTTGCTGCGGCGGTTCGTGGAGATGGAGGGGGAGCGGCTGAAGGCGGAATAGCGGCCCCGGCAGGGGCGGTCAGGGCGACCTGTGCCGGGAGGAAAGGCAGGCAACTCCGCGCCGCCCCGGTGTCATCGCAGGCCGCGGCGCAGCTTTTATCTCACAGGCCGAACTTGGTCGCGATCCGGCCGCCGTAGTGGCGGAAGGCCTCATTGGTCCGGTTCTTCTCCGCCAGAATCTCGTAATGCAGGGAAACCAGGGCCAGGCGCCGGCGCAGGACAGGTTTTTTCCTCCTCGTCCGGGCAGCTCCGGAGCAGATCCCCGAGAGTCAGCATCTCACGCCGCAGCTCAAGTTCCTGCGGCAGACAGCCGGCATTCTTGAGGATCTTGTACCCCATGCGCAGTTCTTCAGGTACCCCGCAGGCGTCGTCTTGGGGGAGTGGCTGGCCCTTGCCGGGCAGGTCGTCGAAGGCGCCGTTGTCCATCGCCTCGCGGATTTTGCGTTCGGCAATCAGTTCGAAAATATCACTCATATTCACATCCGTTTATTTGGAAATCCGGTCCGCCGGGGGAGTAGAAGAAGGCCGCAAACCCCGGCGTCGCTTCTATCTGCCAATATTTTCCCTCCGGCTGCCGACCTCGTCAATCGGATAGGAGGGGGCTTTCTGTCTGTGCAGAATCTGCTGCCGCCGAGAAAATCTTCCCGGCGGGAGATTGCCGGGAAAGGCCGGCGGTGTAGAGTAGGAGGGTGCAGTGCGGGCGGAGAATGGAGGTTGAGAATGGGACATTCTTATCGGAGCTGGCGCTTGCCGGCTGCCCTTATCCTGGCCAGCCTGATGCTTCTGGCAAGCTGTGCCGGGCCCCGGGCCGTCTACCGGGTCCCGGCGGGGGCGGAGGAGAAGACGGTGCGCATGACCGCCACCAATTTCGATTTCGAGCCGGAGGAAATCAAGGCCCGGCAGGGGGAGGTATTAATCCTGCAGGTGAAGAGCCGCTCGGGAACGGAGCACAACCTGACCATCCTCGACCCGGATGGCCGCAAGGTCATCGACGTGGACCTGCCCCCCGAGATCACCACCGAGGTGCGCCTGCCGCTGACCGAGGCGGGGACCTATCGCTTCCACTGCAACAAATTCATGCACGCCACCCTCGGCATGCGGGGGCGGATCGAGGCGGCGCTCCCGGCTGGGAGGCCATGACGGCAACGCCGCCGAAACAATTTCTACCGCAGATGAACGCAGATTAAACCTGTAGAGAATTCAAGGTCTTGACTCTGGTTTCATCTGTGTGCATCCGCCTTTATCTGTGTTCGAAATAAGGACTTTAGGCGTGAGGCTTTAATTGAAACAGATAACTGCGGATAAAGGCGGATAGGGCAAAAGAATTGAAGGTGCATTAGTATTTGCTTTGCATAAAGTCTGCGTTTATCTGCGGATGAAGAAAAAAACGACGGCGGCGGGCTCAATTCCCGTTTCCGCCGCGGATGACCAGGTGGCGCCGCGGCTCTTTGCCGGTGCTCTCCGCCAGCAGGCCGCGGCCGGCGATGATACGGTGCTGCATCCGGCGCAGGGCCGGCGGGCGCGGGGTCAGGGAAACCTCGACTCTCTCGGCGAGAGCCAGCTCAATAGCCGCTTCCGTCTCCGCCACCATCTCGTGCAGCTCCTCCTCCCCCTCAATCCCCTCCAGGACATGAAAGGTCCGTTCCAGCAGCCGGCGCATCTCATTGGCCGTGTTGCGCTTGATGAAATGCAGTGAGGCGCCGCTTCCTTCCATGATCCGCCGCAGGCGCAGATCGTCGCTGCGGGCGCGCAGCGCCACGACCAGGTCGGCCTGCTCCGGCCCGCCGACGGTGCGGGCGTTGAGGCGCAGGCTGCGGATCACCCGCTCCAGGAGGTCGCGGGAGAGGGCATAGGGGTAGATGCGGGCCGGGCCGCGGGGCGCCGCCCCCGCTGCCGTCGGCAGCGGCGGGCGTTCGGACTCGCCGGCGGCCGGCTGCACGTGGATCTGGCCGTCGGCGCCCTGCTCGCGCCGCTCGCCGCGGGGAGCGCTGCCGCGCAGGAGGGTGTCGACGGCGGCGGCGGTGTCCGGGTGGACGATCACCTCGTCCCGGTCCACCATCTCTACCACGATCTCGAAGGTCGGGGGCGCGCGGCGCTCGCTGACCGTCTTGGTGGTGCGCCGGCGCCGCGCCTCCTCATCGCTCAGGGTCACCACCTGGACGCCCCCCACCAGGTCGGAGAGGGTGGGGTTCTTGACCAGGTTCTCCAGGGTGTTGCCGTGCGCGGTGCCGATCAGCTGCACCCCGCGCTCGGCGATGGTGCGGGCCGCGGCCGCCTCCGCCTCGGTGCCGATCTCGTCGACGATGATCACCTCGGGCATGTGGTTCTCCACCGCCTCGATCATCACCGCGTGCTGGGAATTGGCATGCGGCACCTGCATGCGCCGGGCGCCGCCGATCCCCGGGTGCGGGATGTCGCCGTCGCCGGCGATCTCGTTGGAGGTGTCGATGACGATCACCCGCTTGTGCAGGTCGTCGGCGAGGACCCGCGCCATCTCCCGCAGCTTGGTGGTCTTGCCGACCCCCGGCCGTCCCAGGATCAGCAGGCTCTGGCCGGTTTCGATCAGGTCGCGCAGCAGCTCGATGCCGCCGAACACCGCCCGTCCGACCCGGAGCGTGAGGCCGACGATCTGCCCCTTGCGGTTGCGGATGGCGGAGATGCGATGCAGGGTCCGCTCGATGCCGGCCCGGTTGTCCCGGCTGAATTCCCCCACCAGGGCCGTGACGTGGGTCAGGTCCTCCTGGCTGACCGGCTGGTCGGACAGCTGCACCACGGCGTCGGGGAAGCGCGCCTCGGGAACCCGCCCCAGGTCCATCACCACTTCGAGCAGCCGGTCCAGCTCCACCTGGAGCAGCGCCGTCTGCAGCTCCGCCGGCAGGGCGGCGACCAGGAGGAGAATATCCTCCCCGGGCGAGGCTTTTTTCCTGCTGTCCTTCATGCCTGACCCTCCTGGCGATGGCGGCGGGCGCGAGCCATCGTCAGGGCAATTATACCGCGCCCGGTTTGTCGGAAAACGCCAGTACCGGGGACCGCAGGATGCGTTTAGTAACTTTCGATGATCTGCCGGCGGCGGAAGCAGTCGAGGGTATGGTCGTTGACCATGCCGACCGCCTGCATGTGGGCGTAGCAGATGGTGGAGCCGACGAATTTGAAGCCGCGCCCGCGCAGGTCGCGGCTCAGGGCGTCGGACTCGGGGGAGGTCGCGGGGTAATCGGCCAGGGTGCGCAGCTCATGCACGATCGGCCGGCCGTCGACGAAGCGCCAGAGGTACGCAGCGAAGCTGCCGAATTCCTCCTGCACCGCGAGGAAGCGGCCGGCGTTGTGGACCGCCGCCTCGATCTTGGCCCGGTTGCGGATCAGGCCGGCGTTCTGCAGCAGGGCGGCAATCTTCCGCTCGTCGTAACGGGCGACCTTCTCCGGCTCGAAGCCGTCGAAGGCGGGCCGGTAATGCTCGCGTTTGCGCAGTACCGTGTACCAGCTGAGTCCCGCCTGGGCCGCTTCCAGGGTGAGGAATTCGAAGAGGAGCCGGTCGTCGCGCACCGGCATGCCCCATTCGCGGTCGTGATAGGCGACGTAATCGGGTTTGCTCAGATCGACCCAGGGACAGCGGCAAGGCTCCGTCATCTTTCTTCCCTCTCCGGTCAGCGTCTTTCCGGTTCGTTGCAGATTTGGCGGGTAACCGGCAATAAGATTAGCGCGGGGAGGGGAATAAGGGAAGAAGAACAAAACCGGTCCGCCATGTTGAGGCGCTTCAGGGGCGGAATTTCCGGCACAGGGGGCGATCTGGCAGGCGGGTCAGCGGCGTGATGTCGAAGCGTTCGAAAACAGGATAAACGGCCAGCCGCTCGCCGCCGGCCAGCCGGCGCTCGAAGCCGCACGATTCGCCGTCGACCAGCAGCAGGTCGACCTCGGCCAGGGGAACGCCGAGGGCGGAGATCAGCTCCCCGGCCGAAATCGCTGCCGCCAATTCGACCGCGAAGGTCCGCTTGCGCCGCTCCGGCGGGAGATGATCGTTGAGTTCCTCGTAGAAGCGCAACTCCACCGTTCGAATGACTTCCCCCAGTCCAGGTCCAGGTGTCGACAATTACCTTCCTTTTTCAAAGTAGCGGAAGCTGCGGGGAATTCAAGCTGAAGGGGGGGCTCACGAGTGAGATCAATGCGGGGGAGAATCTTTCATCAGCCGCATTTTGCGGTTAAAATGAGGCACCCTCAACAGCAAAGGAGGACAACGGATGACCTATGGCATTACGCGTGAGGAAGCCCTCGCCCTGGTGCGGGAACGCCTCAAGAACCAGAACCTGGTGAACCACTGCCTGGCCACCGAGGCGGTGCTGCGCACCCTGGCCAATCGCTTCGGGGCCGACGCGGAATTATGGGGACTCGCCGGGCTGCTGCACGACCTGGATGCCGAGACCCAGCCCGACCTGCGCACGCACACCCTGGAGACCGCCGCCATCCTGAAGGAGAAAGGCGTGGCCCCGGAGGTCATCGAAGCGATCCGCATGCACAACGAGACGGCACAGGGCGGGCGGCGGCGCCGGGAGGTCTTCCATCACGCCCTCGCCGCCGGCGAGACGATCACCGGACTGATCGTCGCCACCGCCCTGGTCTATCCGGACAAAAAGCTCGCCAGCGTCCAGCCCAAGTCGGTGCGCAAGCGGTACAAGGAGAGGCAGTTCGCCGCCGGCGCCGACCGGGAGATCATCGCCGAATGCGAAAAGATCGGCATTCCCCTCGACGAGTTCTGCGAGATCTGCCTGCGGGCGATGCAGGAGGTGGCCGGGGAACTGGGGCTGTGATGGGCAGGGCGGCCGCGTGCGATCGTGCAGGGAAAGTTGGTGATCACCGGTGATCGGTCGGCGGGGGCCTGAAAAAGCTTCTCGTTGCGCCGTCGCGTGAGGTTGTTTTTTTTCGTCTTTTTGTTCTTTGCCCCGGCCGGCGGTTGACCAGCCTTCAAGGCGAGGGTTACTGAAGGGAGTTGCAAAAGTAATGGCGGAGCCGGCAGGATTACCGTAAGCTGGGATTCGGCAGACATCAGGGAGGCCGCGGCCATGAACAGGCGATACTGGCTCTTCAAATCGGAGCCTTCGGCGTTTTCGTTCGAGGATCTGAAGAACCGTCCGGACGGTATCGAACATTGGGATGGGGTGCGGAATTTTCAGGCGCGCAACTACCTGCGACGCGAAGTCCAGGTCGGTGACCGGGTGCTGTTCTACCACAGCAATATCCCCGAGCCGGTCATCGTCGGCATCGCCGAGGTGGTCAGGGGCGGTTATCCCGACTGGACGGCCTGGGACCCTGCCAGCGACCATTTCGACCCCCGCAGCAGCGAAGCGAAGCCGCTCTGGTACATGGTGGATGTGCGTTATCTCAAGGCATTTCCCCGGCCGGTGACGCGGGCCGAGCTGAAGACCATTCCGGAGCTGAGCGAGATGGTGCTGCTCAGGAAGAGCCGCCTTTCCATTCAGCCGGTCCGGGAGGAGGAGTGGCGATTGATTCTTCGCCTCGGGGGATTGGAGGGGGAATAGCCGATACGGGCAGGAAATGCAAGTGGTGGGAAGGCCGGCCCGACGGCCCCGTCCCTGAAAGTCCAAGGAGATTATCATGCATGTCGTTGCAATTCATGGCTGGCAGGAACAGGACACCGGGGTTGCCCAGATCATCGCCGAGGCCCTGGGTATTCTCGTCTTCGAAGCGCGCCAACGGACAGCCGGCGGCGGACCGTCGGTGCTGGCAAGTTACGCCGATCCGCAGCAGGCGGAGGCATTGGCGTCACGGCTTTCGCGGGACGGGGTCCCGGCGCTGGTGATCGATGCGGCGGCCGTCCGCGGCGGGGGAATGCGGTTTGAAGCTCGCCGGTTTGTGCTGGGCGCAGAAAAAATCCGGATCGAGTTGAGCGATGGACGGGCAGGGGAGATCGCCTACCGCGAGATGGCCCTGCTGCTCGCCGGTACGACCATCTCCGGCCAGATGCAAACCACCACCACGATAACCGAACGCAAGTTCAGCCTCGGCAAAACCCTACTCGCCGGCGGTGTGCCGATGACCAAAAAGGTGAAGCATGCGGAGACGGTAACCACTGAAGACCGCGACGAAATCTTCTGGCTGTATGCCGGCCGCCGGCCGCCGGTGGTTTTTCGCCGGGCGGCAATGAACTACGATGGCCTCGGTGCCGCGATGCAGCTGTCGCGGGATCTCAATTTTTCCCACCTGAAGACAGAGCTGCGCCGCCTGGCCCCGGCTGCCATTTATGATGATCGCCTGCTCAGGCGAGCCGGGCAGATCCGCCTGCTCGGTTCGCTCGATCCGGAGAACAACCTCGACCTGGCTTTCGAGATTCTTGCCCGAAGCCTGAGGCCTGGTTCACGTTAGAGAAAAATGGATCGGCAACTGGACGGATGACAAGGCGGGGATGGAGGTTAATCGCATCCCTTGGCCTTGGGAGGGGGCGAAATTTTCAGGTGCGCGGCCAATACCAGGCAAAGGCAGGGGAGTCCCGGAAGGTGGGGCGGCCCCCGGACTCAATGAAGATTCCGGTAGATCATTCAGGCCCGGCGGGGAACCTGCCCTGGCGGTATTCCTGCTCGGATTAAGCTTCCAGATGGAGGAGAACAGGAGTTGGGCTGATTAATGACAGCGGAGAAGCTTCTTCCCGCTCTCGAAGAGAACCTCCACCTTGTGCGGGCCGGCAACGCGCATCACCAGGCCGATTCCGAAAGCGGAATGTAGCAGGAGGGCTTTTGCCTTGTATTTTCCGTCCATATTGTAGGCGACCGCCTGCTCGACATTCATGTTCGGGCGCAGCAGTACCCACTCCTTCTTCTCGGCAATCGCAGGATCTGTCTTGCCCTTGAGGGGCGGCTTGGCTTTCTTGGCTGGTGCCGGTTTGGCGAGGGGCCGTTTGCCGGCGATTTTTTCGTGGTCCTGCACGCTGTCACAGACGGTGCACTAAACCCGGACGATCTCCTCATCGACCACGTCGATGACTGCATGGTCCTTGATGCCATCACAACAGGAGCAGCGGGTCTCAGGATTTCGTTTGCGACGATTTTTTGATGCTCATGCGGAAGGGTCCTCTCTGGGCTCGCGTCGCGACCTGGCCGGTCGAAAAGCTTAGGTGGGAAGGCGGGTGCCGGGACAAGGATACAAGCAGGAGTGATCGAGCTTAAGCCGTTCTTGCCTAGCGTTTGTTTATTATACACCCTTTCTTCCCCCTCTCCCTTCATTTCTTTGCCGCAGCGCCTGCGATAGGCTTTGCAGCCCTTCTCCATCATTCTTCAGATTGTTCCTCAGGCGCAGGTTGTTCAGGGTTTTCTTCCTCCGGCCCCTGCTTGCGTTGTTTCTTTTCCAATTTCTTGTTTTTTCTTGTCAGCTCTTTCTGGCGCTTTTCGAATCCATAGTTAGGTTTTTTTGCCATGAGAAATCCTTCCATTTTCTTTGCCGGCGTTGTTAATGCGCATTTCCGAAATAAAAGACCCCGCCTTGATCAGCGGGGTCTGTTTGGATAGGCAGAGTTTCCTGCGGCAGACCGGGACTTTTACCCGGAACAGCAGGATTGATGCATCTAGATCTTCCGGACGTTGGAAGACTGGGGGCCTTTTTGACCCTGCGTGACGTCGAAGCTTACGCGGTCGCCTTCCGCCAGGGACTTGAAGCCGTCGCCCTGCACAGCGGAGAAGTGAACGAACACGTCAGGCCCGTTATCCTGCTCGATGAAGCCAAAACCTTTTGCGTCATTAAACCATTTTACCGTACCTTGTGCCATTTCCTTTTGCTCCTTGCGGTCCCTTCGGGACCTTTCTGTCGTGCAAATTGTGATGCTTCCGAAATAAAAAAACACCCAAACCGAAGAGGTCTGTGTGTTTTTTTTCTAACTGACGCCGTGTCGGTTAGCGGGCAATTAAAATCTACACAAACTTTAAGTTGGCAAAGCCTAGCACCGACTGGCCGGAAAAGCAAGTCTTATCTCGAGCTGCAAAGATTATTTCACTTCCCCCCCCCAACGCTGACAGGGAAAGTGATCCGATCACTGAGGATGGAAAGGTTCCGCCATCAGCAGGCGGTTCTTGGGGGTGATTTCGGCCGGAATCCGCTGGGTGAAGACCTGGTATCCCCGCGAACGCAACCGGCAGGCTCGGACGACATCCGCAGCGAGGGGCCCCTCGAGCCACCCTTCCAGACCGCCGAGAGCGGCGCGCTGGAGATGATGGCAGCAGGGGAGTACCGCCACCCTCGCACCGGCCGCGACCGCCAGATCGAGGACGATATCGGTCAGCCTGCCGCAGGCGTGCACCGAGACGACCAGATCATTAGAGTGGATTCTCACCGCCTCCAGTTCTCCCTCCATGAACGTTACCCGTCCACCCAGGCGCGGCCAGCCTTCCACCAGGGAAGCCGAGAGTTTCGCGGCGCTTTCCGGAATCCGCCGGTCTACGGCCAAGGCAGTCGGAGAGGTATCGTCCAGGAGCATGAGGATCTGGGCGGTTAAGCCGTGGCCGCAGGCCAGATCCACCACCCGGCCGCCCCGGAAGCGGCGGCGCACCCGCCTGGCGACCTCCCACGCTTCGTACAGTTCTTTGCGCGGCAGGCAACCGGCCCGGCAGACGGCCCGGGCGATGCGGTCGAAGAGGGTCTCCCCGGAGAAGAGGGGAAGGAGTCTTTCGCTGAGGCGGTTGCGGGAAGAAGGATCCATCAACGGCCAACTTCTTCAGGGGGGCGGGTCACCTCCGGCAGGATGGCCTGCACCCGACCGACCTGCCCGTCCTCCAGCCGAACTTTGATCCCCCGGGAGTGAAAAGGGGCGCTGGTGAGAATGTCCCGGACGATCCCCTCCGTGCGTTTCCCGGACTTCTGATCCTGCTTCAGGACTACGGCGACAGCAAGTCCGGGGCGGATATCCTTGCGATTCTGACCGTTCATCGGCAGGCGCTACACCTCACTTTTCTCCTCCTCTGGAACACCTTCCGGGTCCTCCAGTTTGCGCCGCTTTTTCTCCTCCTTCTTTTCTTTTCTCGCCAACTCCTTCTGGCGCTTCTCAAATCCGTAGTTCGGCTTCTTCGCCATGCGAGTTCCTCCTTTTAACAGGTTCAGTTCATGCCATGGTACAGCGTGTCCGGGAGTTGCGCCACCCCTGTATTTTCAGCCGCCGGATTTTCTGGACTCAGCCCACCGGCCGGCAACTGGACAATTGACTAATACTCGCTATCCTGACAGGAAAAGGAACGGAAAATCAGCTCATTGGCTTGCGACCGGGGCATTCTTACAGGCCCAGAAAACAAGGACAGGAGAATAAACCATGAAAAAGACCATATTAGTGACAATAACGGTTTTTATCGCAGGGCTCTTCCTCGCCGCGGGTGCTTTCGGCGCCGAGGAGAAAATCGACAAATCCCTTTCCGCCCAGCCGGTCCAGACTGATCTGCACTCGGCCAAAAAGTTCATCGGGACCCAGGTCCGGGATGCCAACGGCGACAAGATCGGTGAGGTGAAGGACCTGGTATTCGACTTCAACCATGGCGTTGGCTACGCGGTCGTGGAGGATGAAAAACTGACTCAGGTCGACAAAAACATTCTGGTTCCGCTGAGCGCCTTTACTGCCAACCATGCGGGCGAATATGTCTCGTTGCCGGTAACCAAGGAAAGCCTGGCGAACTACCCGCCACGGCCGGTCGGCATGAATGATGAGGCTTACGGCCGCAATCTGTACGACTATTATGGAATCTCGTATCCATGGACCGAAAACGAACAGACACCGAAAAACAGGATCGTGCCGGGCAGTGAGCGTGAGCACCGCCTGGAACCTACCGGGAAGCCTATCAAGCCTGGTGTCGGCGGCTAGTCGACTGCCGGGGCCGGATAAACTTGGGAAGTTGGGTAACTGAACTCCTGGGCCTGCGGAAAGTCCCGGTCCGGCCGGAAAACCATCCCCCTGCGGGGATGGTTTTCTTTTGCCTGCGGTGCGCCTAGCCCAGCACTGCGCTTCTCACGCCACCTGCGGGATGAGCATCGGCCTGTCGGGCACGCCTGGCGGCCGAAGCGCGACAGCAGCTGTTCGACCGCGTCCTCGATGACGGGAACCGGGGTGAGGTGGAAGCGCCGTAGCGTTTCGGCGTCGATGCCGTCGGTGTGAATCCAGGCCGATGAGCAATGTTGCAAAATCCTCAACGATCCTCGATCTCGCGGCGGATGGCCGTAAAGCAGTCCGGGCAGACATCGTGCGTAAGGGTAGGGGGATAAGTGCCGAACAGCTTCCTCTTCTCCAGGGCATTCTCAATTTCGACCCAACTTGATTCGATCTGGATTCTCTTGCACCAACTGCAGATCACGACGATTTCCGATGAACGCTCGACCCGGTTGTCCAGGATCGGCCGCAGGGGGAGCGGCTCAATTCTCAGCACCTTAACCGTGAACTCCAGGATTCCTCTCTCCAGGGAAACGACGCACATCTGAAAGGATCGACGCAGGGTGGGGGAGTCGCAAGAGAGGGGGATTTGTATCTCGCGCCGCTTCTGGCGAACGCTCTCGTAGATAAGATCATAGAGATGCTTCGTTTCCCAGCCGGCAATGAAACGATTTACTGGTTGTCCTAAGACATATTCCGGGGTCAACTCCGGCGCCTGGTTTTCCTTGGCAAAATCGATCCACTCCTGATTCAGGAAAATGATTTTGTTCGCAGCGTCGATGCGGTAAATGAATGTACGGTGGTCGTCGACGCCCGCCATCTCCCCCCCCCCCGGCAAAAAATGGCTGATCTAGCGCCTCAACTAAATCATGGATGTCAGGGGTGTCAATAGTAGCATCCCCTGCTCTGCCGGTTACTGGCGCCATCCGCCTGTCCCCCCGAAGTGGTTTATTCATGAAAGATAACCTGCCGCAGTTCCCTCCGTCGAGGCCTTGTGTCAGGTGGCTAAAATGCCCTCGCCAAAGATTAAAGATGTAAATAAAAAACAACTTTTATTTACGATCTTAGTTATTTAGTCGTTTTTTAATCAGTTATTTTTTTGAGCAAATAAAACAGCTTTTTGACATAGATCAAGGTTTTCACCAGCCGCGAGGACTAATTAAGAGGGGACGCAGCAGGCTATGTGTGCCTATTGCTATGAAAAATTCCGACAAGGGAGGTCCGCATGGAAAGATTGAAGATGGCGACCATCGCGAGTTTTATTATCGCGATGGCAATCCTGCTCATCGGCGGCTATTTTGCCTTAGACAAGGTGCCGCCCTACCCACAATCCATTGTGGCACAGGGGGAGGTTGTCGGTACCAAAGCCGATATCCTGGCCGGGCAGGACGTATATCAAGAGCACGGGCTCATGGACCACGGCAGTGTGTGGGGGCATGGAAGCCTGCGGGGCATGGATTTTTCCGCAACGACCCTGCACAATTTCGGCACTTGGATGCGCGACTATTATGCACAGGAGAAAGGCGGCTCCTACGCTGATCTACCCAAGGAAGTGCGCGACGGCATCGATGGGCGAGTGATCGGAGAGATCAAGCACAACCTCTATGACAAACAGACCAAAACCCTGACAATCACGGCTGGACAGAAGTATGCACTCGAAAAGAACCGGGAATACTGGGATCGCACCTTCGGGGAAGGCGACAAGGGCTACGGCTTTCTGCCCAATACGGTCAAAACCGTTTCCCAGCGTAAAGCGATTGCGGACTTCTTCTTCTGGACCGCATGGGCGGCAGGCACTACCCGGCCAGGCGATCACAATACTTACACCAACAACTGGCCCCCAGACAATTCGGTGGGCAACCATCTCTCTTCCGATTCTTTTATCTGGAGCGTCGTTTCCATTCTGGGACTCTTCGTCCTGCTGGGCGTCATTGTTTACGTCGTCCATCGCTTTCGCTTCTTCTATGGCGCGACCCAAAGCAAAGCCGTCGCGACAAAGCTCACCGAAATGCATTTGACCAGCAGTCAAATTAAGGCCGCAAAGTTCTTCCTCGTGGTAATTCTCCTTTTTATTACCCAGCTCTGCCTGGGCGGCCTGATGGCACATTACACGGTTCATCCGGGCTCCTTCTACATCCCGTGGATTGCCGGGAAGATCCCGTACGCCCTGGCCAAAAGCTGGCATTTGCAGATCGCCATCTTCTGGATCGCCACGACCTGGATAGGTGCCTCGATTTTCCTCGCGCCAATCATTGCCGGGAAAGAACCAAAGGGCCAGGGGATCCTCGTGAATATTCTGTTCGGCGCCATTTTGATCGTCGCCGTGGGCAGTCTGGCGGGGGAGGCACTGGGCATCAACGAAATGCTTGGCAACCTGTGGTTCTGGTTCGGCCATCAGGGCTGGGAATACCTGGAGCTTGGCCGCTTCTGGCAGATCCTGCTCTTCGTCGGCTTGGTGGCCTGGCTGTTCATCGTCTACCGGGCGCTGAAGGGCAAACTTTTCGGACCGGAGCGAGACACCAGCGGGCTGGTGATGTTCTATGTGCTGAGCGCCATTTTCATCGTCGGCTTCTTCGCCTTCGGATTTTTCTACGGCCGCGGCTCGCATCTGACTGTGGCCGACTATTGGCGTTGGTTTGTTGTGCACCTGTGGGTTGAGGGGATGTTCGAATTTTTCGGCGTGGCGGCCATCGCGCTGTTCCTGGTGACTCTGGGGCTCGTCGACAAGAAATCGGCCATGCGGGTGGCGTACCTGACGGCCATCCTGGTGTTCGCCAGCGGGATCGTCGGCACGGCGCACCATTATTACTGGTACGGCGGGCCGAGTTACTGGCTTGCCCTCGGCGGCGTCTTTTCGTCCCTGGAGCCGATTCCTCTCATCATGCTGGTGGTGAGGGCCTGGATGGAGTACCGGGGGGTACAGGATGAGGGAGTTGAATTCCCCTACCGCTGGCCTCTGTTCTTCCTCATCGCCTCTAGCTTCTGGAACTTTCTCGGCGCCGGTGTATTTGGTTTCCTGATCAACCTGCCGGTCGTCAACTATTTCTCGCATGCGACCTATCTGACGGTCAACCACGGGCATGGGGCGCTGTTTGGCGTCTATGGCATGCTGTCGATTTCTCTCATGCTCTTTACCTGGCGTTCCCTGATCAAGAATCACGCCTGGAGCAACAAGCTGCTCATGGTCTCATTCTGGTGCATGAATGGCGGCTTGCTTCTCATGACGCTTGGCACCCTGCTGCCAGTCGGCATTCTGCAGACGTTAAAGGCTTATACCGATGGCACTTGGCTGGCACGCAGCGCCGATTTCTATAGCAACCCTACCGTTCTTCTCTTGGGCACCTGGCGGATGGTGCCTGATACGATCATCATCATCGGTGCTCTTTCATTGCTGGTCTTCCTGTTTAAGACCTACCCCTCCCTGAAGCAGGTCGGGTACGAGCCGGAGGAGCCGCTCTTCGAAGACAAAGAAAAACTTGCCCCCTTCTGATATCGTCAATGTGGTCATGGTTCCTCGCCCCCATGGGGCGGGGAACCATTTCCCGGTGGGTGTCAGCACGGATAGCAGAATATAGGCAGCGCCCATTCCCGCCTTTTCAACTTCCCTTGATTAACCGAACGACTTCTTTCAGATCTCCAGATTTCTCCGACCAGTGACCCCGACCAAGCCTTGATCGGGGATTCACCCGGATGTTCCGGTAGCCGTGCCGAACCTCGAAGATGCCCTGCCAAGGACACCGTGCAGGTCGAGAGATGCCCCCTCGAATTCCGATTCGATCTTGTCGATCAACAACTCCCCTGGGCGGAAATAGCGACTGACAAGTTACAGCTAAAAAGGGACAGTTGGGAGACCGTTGGGTTTTTCTTGCCTCGCCGGCCGTTTTTCGTTCAAATAAGGCATGGCCCGTTTTCTTTTGAACAGTCTTATCCTCTCCCTGCTCCTGCTGACCGGCTGCGATTCAGGCTGGGGGCCGCCGCGGGATGTCAGTCGATTTGAAAATGCGATTATCGCGGACAAGGGGCGGCTGGGGGTCTTCACCTACAAGCGCCGGATCTACCGGCCGGCGGCCGGCTGGCGGGCCTTTCCGGACGGCGGGCCGACGAAGGACCTGCTGAACGAGAACGGGATTGCCACCTATAATCCGGCCACTGGGGAAGTGCAGGTTCTGTGGCGGCAGGATGTTCTGCAAAGCCGCTGGCTGCCGGCGGCGAGCTGTTCGGTAACTGCTGTCGCCGGAACCCGGGCCCTGGCTGTTTGCAGCGGGCAGCGTCGCAGCGACTACAAGCAAGATGCTGAACGATTCTGGCTTAACCTGGACAATGGCGTGACCGAGCCTCTGCCGCTGGATGATGAGCTCGCCGTGCGCCATCGCCAGGAAGGGGAACTCTATCTTCTCGACCCGGCGGGAACTCTGGCTCTCGTTCTTCCTCTGCCCGACCATCCGGATGCGACCAGAAAGATCGAGCCGGTACGCGAACTGCTCCTTCGCCTCCCCTCGGGGGAGTACCTGCGCGTCGGCGAAGTCATTCATTATTATGGGTTTCGCAACGGCGAGGTCCATTTCTGGAGCGCCGACCACCGCCACATGGTCTATAGCTTGGCCACCCGAAAACTCCGTCTCGGCACCTATAAGGAGTATCTGGCTCTGAGCGATGCGAGAATGGCCGGCCCTGACGCCGCCTTTTCGATTAGTTATTTGACAGGGACTTGGCGGCTGCAGTGGGGCCGCAAGGCGGATGGGAAGTGGAGGTATGAGACCTTGCCGCTGACGGTGGAAGAGGTGGCGGGAAAATAGAGGGGATCTCCGGGGGTATTTGGGAAAAGGGCGGCTCATCGGCCGCCCTTTGCTGTTTTTTCTCCAAGGCATTAAAGGCAGTTTCCCCCTGCACCTGCCAAGAAAGCCAGGCCGCGAAGCTCTGCGCCTATAGAATCATCATTTCTTTCCTGGCATAGATCACCGCAATTATGGTTGCAGGATCATCGCCATGACAGGAAACCGCATGCGGCAGACTTGAGTCGTAATAGATGGAATCACCCGGGTTGAGGACATCCGTATGGCCGGAGAGGCTCACGTCGACCTGGCCCTCCAGTACAAAAAGGAACTCTTCCCCGATATGGTGATTGGGCTCCACCTGCGGCGTTTCGGTGGGAGTCAGCGTCACCAGAAACGGCTCCATCCGCCGGTCTTGCTTCCGGTGGCCGAGGGATTCATAACTGTACCCGCCGGACGTGCCGCCGGTGGACCCGAAGCGGGATACAGCTTTTCTGTCCCCGCCTCTGATGATGCAAAAAGGCGAGTCGGCGCTGTCCCCGAATAATTCTCCTACTGTAACCTTGAAAAGATCAGCCAGGCTGATGATGTGGCCCAAAGGGGGGGAGATCGTGTGCTCCTCGATACCGGCAATGACGGATGCCGGGATCCCGGTCTTTTGGGAAACGTCATCTATTGACATCCCTTTCTTGCTCCTCAGGCTCTTGACCTTGGCCCCAACCCTGATCTTTGGATCCGGCATCGTTGGTCTCCTTTCAGGAAATCATAGACTGCATGGTGACGGTTTCTGAATCTATGAATTTTATAGCTCCCCTCAGAAACTGGCGAAGATACGGGCCGTGGATCGTCCGGGAGCGGCAATATCGAGATCGAGGAAGTATCCGAAGGGCGTTTGGCAGGTCTCGTAACCGGCCGCCTGCAGGCGGGCCTCGGCGTGTTCGAGAAGATCCCTGGTGAACTCCGGCTGCGCCTTGGTCTCGGCCAGGTGCGAGAAGGAGTGGAGGACGATGCGCACGGTCTCGTTCTTGCGCGCTCCCCATTTGAGGTTCTTCACCAGCTTGGTCTCCACTTTCCCGGCCTCCGCCTCGTCCTGTGCCTCGGCATGAATCAGCCCCACCAGCACCCCCTCCAGGCTCCGTTCCTCGCTCACCTCCTCGGCTGTCTCCAGCCCCTTCTCGGCGGTGCGCCAGGCAAAGCGTTCGGTGTAGAGCATAAGGAGTTTCATATCGGTATGAGGTCACCCGGGCAAGGTTTTTCGCAATCATACTCTTGATCCGCCTCAGTTCCAAGCGGCTTGGGCGACGGGTGAGATGGATTTAAATAAAATTTTTCGAGCTGCTTGTCCCCTGCCTCAGGAGTGTTAAAGGTATGTCAGAAACATTTTTCATTCTGGAGGCGACGATGAGAGGAAACATCCGAGGGTTGCTCCATCTGCTGCTCCTGGCTCTGCTCCCGCTGAATCCGTGGGGGGGAGGCGTGACCCCCGTCCAGGCGGCAGATACCGACCAGTTGCCGAAGGAGATAGGCCTTCTGCCGGCCGTTCCAGTCCCGGCGGATAATCCGATGTCTGCTGAAAAAGTCGAATTGGGTAAATTTTTGTTTTTCGATCCGCGCCTTTCGGGTGATGGCAGCCTTGGCTGCGTGAACTGCCATCTCCCGGATCAGGGTTGGACGACCCATACCCGGCTTTCCCCAGCCTACCCCAGCAACAGCGAGCGGCGAAATTCCCCGACCCTCATCAACGTTGCCTACGACCAGACGCTGATATGGGACGGGCGGGCGCCGAACCTGGAAAAACAGGCGCTGGGGCCGGTCAAGAACCCCCTGCACATGAATCAGAATATCGATTTTCTCATTCAGGAACTGGAAGTCATTCCAGGTTACAGGAACCGGTTTCAGAAAGTCTTCGGCACTGGAGTGACCCCCGACGGGATCAGCAAGGCCCTGGCGGCCTTCCAACGGACTCTGGTCACCGCCGATTCCCCCTTTGACCGGTATATGAAGGGGGAGAAGGGGGCGATGAGCGAATCCGCAAAAAGGGGGATGGACATTTACCGGGGGAAAGCCCGTTGCACGCTCTGCCACGCCGGCCCCAACTTCAGCGACCAGAAATTTCATAATCTCGGCGACCCCGATCCGGACTACATGAGAGATCCCAAGGTGCTGGTGGCCATCCGTTTCGATGCCCAGCGCATGGGCATCAAGGATTATCAGAGCCTTGACAAGGATCCTGGCCGCTATCTGGTCACAAAAAATCCCGCTGATCGCGGGGCCTTCAAGACCCCGACGGTGAGGAATGCTACCGAAACCGCCCCCTACATGCACAACGGAGCACTGGAAACCCTGGCGGAGGTGATCGATTTCTATGACCGGGGAGGAGGAGATGATCCGAATAAATCCAAGCTTATCAAGCCGCTGGGACTGACGCAGGAGGAGAAAGCCGACCTGCTTGAGTTTATCAAAGCCCTGACCGGGAAAGTGCCCGAGGTCGCCAAACCGGATCTGCAAGGGTTGACTGAAAGTGGACCGTAGCTCGGGAGATCACAGCTGCAGAAAACAGACCGCGAGAAAGGGCAGGGCGATGCCGAACATCCTCCTGCCCGCTGCAACCAGCAACTCCCTCAATTGCCCGTTTTTTGAGGAGGGGTGAATTTCTCCAGAACAAGAAAGTTCGCCAGATCCCTGTCGGATTTCAGGATGTGCCGAACAAGCCAACTGAACAGTGCCATCTGCGTGTCGATGACCAAGGAGGCGGTTGGCCCGGATGCATGCAGGTGGTCTTCGAGCATCTTCATCTTTTCGGTGAAATAAACATGCTCCGCTTTGTGCTCCCGGTAAGCGGGGTATTGATACTTCACCTGCAGTGTCTCTTCGAGGGCCAAGTGCGACTGCACGTAGTCGGCGAGGAAGAGATAAAGACCGCGTAGTTCTGTCAGCGCCTTCCCGGCCGTACAGGCCGTCCGAAGGCAATCGAACCGCCTGAACAGTTCTTTGTGCTGCTCGTCAATATCCGGATACCCCGTCTCGAGGCTCTCATCCCAATCCATGTGCATGATTTCCCTCCTTGCGGCAAAGGTTCATTCGCCCGATTACGTTCGCACTGCCCCCGCGCCTTTCTGCTTGGCGAGGCAGTCTCTCAGCATCTCCACATGGTTACGGTCGCTGGCCATCATGGCTCGATATAGGTTTTCCAGCGATCTGTCCTGGAACACCACCATCTTATCCATGTGGAATTGAATAATCTGTTCCTCCAGCTGAATGGCTAGCCTGAGGGCCTGGACGGCATTCGGAGGTTCTTTCTGAAGACTGTCGAGAAGGGTGGTGAGCTTCGCCAGAACCTGGTCGGCCAGGTTCTTGTCGATCGTCGCCCTGAGGTCGTCGGTTTCGGTGCGGGCCGCCAGTTGGAATTGATACTTGTGGTTGTCCTCCTCCCCGGCAGTCTTTTCCCAGAGGGAGGCGAACTGAGCATCCTCCTTGAAAAGAGCGCCGAAAAATCGGTAGAGCTCGGCCACCTTCCCCTCGATTAAGGCGGAGGTTCGCAGGAGGTCTTTTATATTGTCCATTTCAAGTTCCTGACCATCGTCAGAAGTGACCGGGATAATACGCCAACAGGGATTAATTCAACCATAAAATACCCCGCCCGAGATAAAGCAACATCTATTCTGTAAATTCGGCTCCCCTCTTCGGGGGGTGTTTTCTTGATCGTTAAAATGTCAAATAGGCTCGACCCGTTTCCCACTCCTCCGAGATCTCCATCAGCACAGCGCTGACCAGTCTCAAACAGGAGTTTTCATTGGGGAATATGGTTGCGACTCGGGTCCGCCGTCGAATCTCCTTGTTGACTCGTTCCAGAACATTGCTGGTCCGAATTCGCCGCCAATGATCTGCGGGAAACTGAAGGACCGTGAGGCCTTCCTGGATATTTTGTTCTGCCCATGCCACCAGGCGGGGAGCGGACTTTTCATAACGCTCCAGAAGTTGATCCAGCAGCCTCTTGGCTTCGGTTTCGGTTGGCGCATTGAAAATGTTCCTGATTGCAGCGGCAACCTCTTTTCTCATCTCTTGCTTTGGCACGTAGGACTGGGCGTTCTGTTGGAGATGAAATTGGCACCGTTGCCACGGAACACTGGGGAAAACCGCCTTACGGGCAGCCTTGAGCCCCTCATGGGCGTCGCTGATAAACAGCCGGACTCCGTGCAACTTACGCTCTTGCAAGCTGCGCAGGAAATCGCGCCAGTGGGCCTCTTGCTCAGAGAGCGCAACAGAGGTCCCCAGAATTAGGCGTTGGCCGGTCTCGGATACGCCGATGGCAACCAAGACGGCCATATCGATGACGGAGCCGTTGACCCTGACCTTTTCATATCGGGCATCGAGGTAAACATAGGGATAGGCTCCCAGCGGTCGTTTACGCCATTGGTCGAGGACCTCGTCGAGCTCCTTTGCGGCACGACTCACCTGGGTGGACGTGACCTCGAAGCCGCAAAGCTGCTCGGTGATCTTGGCCACCTTGCGCGTCGAGACGCCTTGAACGTACATCTCGGCCAGCGCAACTTTGAGGGCACGCTCCGAGCGCAGGCCCTTCTCCAGACTGGAGGGGTAAAAGCTGCTATCCCGGACTTGAGGCACATCAAAATCGAGCGCTCCGACGCGAGTCTGGACGGTCTTGGGCTTATACCCATTGGCATAGCCTCTGCGCTCTTCGCTGCGCTCGTAGGGGCCTACACCTAAATGGTTCTGCCGCTCCAGGCGCATGGCCTCGTTAATGATCCTGCGAATGGCCTCACCAAGGCCATCGAAGCCATCATTAGCTAACAGTTCCACAACATCCTGAATTGCGCTATAATCCTCTTGACTGGTCACGGTTTCTCTCCTCTCTGGATGGGTTTGGCGATTCAACCAAAGAGGATAACCGTGGCCAGTATTTTTGTCAGGCCCTAATTGAATTTACAGAAACAATGATGCACTAACCCGCCCGAAAAGGGGGGCAGGCATTATTTATCATTAAGAACCAGCGGCGCGGTTGCAACCAGGAGTGTTGCCGAAAACAATACGTGACTCGTATGCTAGAGCGAGGTTGGACCCATCGAGCGCTCCCCACTGAGGTTCTTCACCAGCTTGCGATCATCAGGAGTTTCATGTTGGGCAGCAGAACCTCTCAGGATCACCGGGATCAAACGGGCCGGCCATTAGGGCGGAAGGGGGCGCTGCGTGAAGTGGAACGATCGGGGCGGGAGAGGGCAGGGCCGGGGCGGCATACGAGGAAACTCGCATCCGGATAGTTGCAGGCTAACTTAGAAAAGGATCCGCCATGAAACTTCGTCTGTGCCTTGCGGTGTTTGCCGCCCTTTTGCAGGCTTCGGCCGGCAAAAAGAAGGTAGGAAAAAATATAACATTGTTTTAGCCAGAGCAAGGTTTTTTTCCGCTCGGGCTATCCCCTTGATTCCCCCGAAAGATTCCCCTACAGATCCTTGGGCAGGGTGCCGATCGGTGTCACGTCCGCCGGCGCGCAATGCCCTCTGAGGATAAAATAACTTCTTCGCGCGCAGAGCAGGAAATCGGGTCCGTCGCAGTAACTTATGATCACCGTCTGCCATATTTCGTCCAGCGACTTCGCGAAGCGGCAATAGAATCCGCATTCTTTCCTGAGGTCGCAGCCGATTTGAACAGTCATCGTTCCCCCCCTTTGTTCATCTTCCATTCCAGATTAGCAATAACTATTCCGCTTTCGGAGAGAAGAAGGGGACGAGGGGGCTTAACAATGCCCCTTCCTGGGAAGTGTCCTATTTTACCGCCAGATCAGGATTCCTTATGTTCAAGTGCTCGTTCGATGCGGCGGTCGGGGACCAGCCAGATCAGCGCGACCAGCACATAGATGCCGCCGGCGATCGCCGGGTGGACAAAGGCCCCCGGGATGGCGACCGCATAGAGTACGGGGGAGGTTTTTCCCTTGAGGTCGCGGCCGATCGCTCGCGCCAGCAGCGAACAGGGTCCCTGCCGGGAGATGATGACCCGCTGCAGGTTCCAGTAGGCCAGTGCCGCCAGCAGCAACACCACGCCGTAGAAGGCGGTCGGCACCGGCGCGAAATTGTTCTCTCCCATCCACCCGGTCACGAACGGGATCAGCGATAGCCAGAAGAGCAGGTGCAGGTTAGCCCAGAGAATGGCGCCGCTCACCTTGGCGGTGACGTGCAGCATGTGGTGGTGATTGTTCCAGTAGATACCGAGGTAGACGAAACTCAGGACATAACTCAGGAACACTGGCAGCAAAGGGCGGAGGGCGTCCAGGTCGGTGCCGTGCGGGACCTTCATCTCCAGCACCATGATGGTGATGATGATAGCCAGTACGCCGTCGCTGAAAGCTTCCAGACGCCCCTTGTTCATTCTGATCTTCTGGCAAGTGCCCACCGGGGGAGAATAGGTAAAGGATAGCAGGGAAGGGGTGGGGGTGCCAAGTTGGGGGGGAGGATGCGAAAGTTACGATGTTTCCCGGGCGCGAATTTCCTCCGGAGTCATGCCCAATCGAGATGCTAGCAACCGGCGCGGCCGCGGAGTTTTGCGAGCACTGCGCCGCCGAGGCAACCGCAGCCGAGGCTGGCGAAAGCGAATCCCCAGGCGATCACGCGTGCATTGCCTCCGGCCAGGTCGAGAACGGTGCCGAATACCAAGGGCCGCGACGAAACCGGCGCCGAAACCGAACAAGGAGTGCAGGGCCATTGCGGCGCCTTTGCGCTCCGGATCAGCCGTCAGGACCAGTCCGGCAGTGAGCGCCGCAGAATCGGCCATGACTGTCAAGCACCGAAATAGATGCCGCTGACCAGGCCAGCCTGCGTGTTGCTCAATCCCCACACCCTTTGCAGCAGGGCAGCAGCACCGCATAAGTGGCAAAGCCAGTCATGCTGAGGACCTCCGCGCCGCACAGCAGCAGAACTGATTGCAAGGCGGAACGTCCGGGTTTCGCTCCAGGATCCATGGGGGATGTCCTGCGAGGAGGCGATAGTTCTACTTCAGGGAATGCGGGCTGAACGCGAATCCCAGAGAGGCAGAGAGGGAAGGGGGAAATTGGAGAGTCTGCCTAAATTTGTCCCCTATCTGCGCGTTACGTTCAACGTTGCTCGTCCGATATTCCCATGACCGTCATCGGCGGTAACGGTGATATGGTTCTCTCCAGGTTCGAGGCGGATCATCCCGTACGTGATCCGCCACGCGTTTACGGCGGACACCCGATTCTGTCCGAACTCGGTTTCTCCTCCCTGCCCATTGGCGTCGTTGAACCAGGTAATCGTATAGTCCAGCCCCGCGTCGGCTGATAATGCCGAAACGGCCGATGGCTCCGAGGTGAATGCCGTCCCCGCCATTTCCAGGGAGGACTCGGCCGTTTCAACCGGTTCGCCCGGGTGGGAGATGTAAATCCAGCCGCCCCCCTGGCTCGGCTCTCCCTTTTCACCTGGCCAGTTTACAGCGACGAAAACAGTGGTATCGTCGCCGCACCCGGTAAACAGCAAACCCACCCCCAGTGCCATTAGAAGGATACTGCCGAACCTCCTGAGGCCAGACGAGTTCATCGCAGGAGCCTCTGATGTGCAGAAGGAAGGAGAAATAATGTGTTTAAATTCACCTTAGCAGGAAATTGTCCGCGGGCAAGAAACCGGGCCCAGCCTCGGACGCTGCACTCAGATAGAGCAAGAGGTCAGAACACCTCCGGTATTCTCGCCACCTCGGCAAAGGGGACATACCCTCCTTGAACAGAGCGCCGAAAAAGCGGTAGAGCTCGGCCACCTTCCCCTCGATTTAAGGCGGAGGTTCGCAGGAGGTCTTTTATATTGTCCATCTCGAGTTCCTGATCATCGTCAGAGGCGACTGGGGAGATGTGCCAATAGGAATTAATTTCAACCATAAAATACCCTGACCGAAAAGGGGAAGAGGCATGAATATCATTAAGGAAAGAGGTGGGGGAGGCGGGTGAGTTGTTGACAATGCAGGTGAAAGGAAGAGAGGGTCGTTGAGGTGCGGATATGTGGGAAATGGCCTGTCAGAGGGTAAACTTGACCACCTCCGCGAGAAGAGGGGTTTTCCTGATCAGGATCTTGTCGGGAAAGAGTCTGTGGCCCACCCGCTCGATCTCGGCCAGACCCATGAATTCCGCAAAGCGCGTAAAGGTTCGATGTGAGTAACAGCTGCCGACGAATTTTTCCGGCGTCGTGTAACTGATTTCGGGGACCTCCCCCAGCAGTGTAGGGAAGGCGCGCAGGTATTTTTCGATGTAGAAGGTATCCGGGAGCGGTTCGTTCCCATATTTGGCCAGCATGAACAGAGTGAAGGCGAAGGAGGTTTGGATGAAGGGCAGATCGGGATACCGGTCCAGATATCCCCATTCGAATTCCCGGACAAAAGCCTGGAACAGACAGGGGTACATCCCTGCCAGGCCACGCCTGGTCAGCAGATCGCGGTATTTCCGGCTGAGGATGAATTTCCCTTTGTATTTCCGAATCAGCCCCGCCATTTCCGCCACCAGGCGGGCAACGTGCAGGTCCCGAAAATCCGTCTCGCTGTTGATCCCGGCGAAACGTGTGACTTCCCGGTAGTACTCCTCCCCGAAATAGGCCAGGGCAGCCTCGCGGCAGAAGTTCCGGGGAAGGTTCCCCTTGGCGGTCGGTTTCAGACCCGTTTCGCCGATGGCAGCGGCCAACAGAGAAAAAAGGCGGATGACGGGGGCATCCGGTTCCACTTCGAGCACATCCGGGAAGGTGAGCAGCCGGGGAGAGTCGAAGGGGAAGTAGAGAAGGCGGTGCATCTGCTCTGGCGACAGACCTTCGAGATCCCCCAGGGACGCACGATTGCGCTTGGCCATATGCCAGCCAACGAAAGCCTCTGCCTCTTTCTGCGAACCGAAGGAGCGTCCCTGAAGCAGTCCCCGGATCTCGTCCATTGCCGCAGATCCTGCAACCGCCGGAACCGCCGGTTCGCTCTGCCCGAGACAGCACTTCTTGTATTTTTTCCCGCTGCCGCAGGGGCAGGGATCATTTCTTCCGACATCGTCCACGATCGACTCCTTCGGCTGGGGGGTGCATCAACTCATTTGGACAAAGAAGGGACATTTTTAAAACGTTTAACGGCGCTGTTGTCCAACCACCTCATGGAGAGCCGGGTGCCCTCCGATGGCCTCCTTCCCTCGCCGGCAGGCGATGCTGACAGCTGAGGCGGTAAGACGCAGTCGGCGGGCGATATCGACGCCGCGATGTCCGGCGGCAAAGGCGAGATGGCAAATGATGCTCCTCGCGTGTGCGACGCGCGGCCTGCGGGTTAGCGACATCAGGTCCGTGAGCGGGAGTTCAAGTGTATCGCATACTCGGGCGATGATCTCCTCCAGAGGCATCTTCGCCGGCATCGGATGCGCTTCTGTCTGCCGAAGAAGTTCCTCCACGAAATCCCCGGCTCCGAGCACCCGCGAATCCTTCAGCTCCAATTCCTCCGCGCGCTCATGCGCTGGTTGCCGCCGCTACATGCTGGTGCCGACCAGATCCTTCCGACGCCCCATGGCGATGCCATCCTCGACGAACAGACGGTAACGCCGGCGGGCGCCGCTGATGGACTTGCCGAAGCGGGTAAGGATCTCGGCGGTCAACTGCCCCGGAAGATCCCCCTTTCCCATGAGCATCGCATGGCCGCACCAGGGATAGCCGTCGAGCTCGTCGATCGTCTTGACCAAGCCGGCACGCAACGGATTGAGGTGGATATATCTCACCAGCTCGAGCAGGTATTCCTCTTCCTCGCACACCAGCGACTTGTAGCGGTTCTGGAAGAGATGACCGGAGCGAGAGTGGCGGAGGTTGAAAGTGACCGCATAGCCGGTCAGCAGCCGCCGCATGAATCTGGCCAAAGGGATCTGGCGGGGGCGTAGCAGCAGATGGAAATGGTTGTCGATCAGCGCCCAGGCGAAACAGTCGGTCTCTGTGGAGACGAGTAGATCAGAGAACCGCCGGACGAACTGGCGCCGGTCGTCATCGTCGGTGAAACTTGCGTTCTCGATCTGGCGGACGATACGTGCAGCAGGCGATTGAGGGCGCAACGGGCTTCGCTCTTGGCATGGGGGAGATAGCAGGAAACGGACAGTTTATTTAATTTTTTAGAACGTCCTTGTGTACCCCTCGATGAAGATCTTGCGTTTCTCGATCCCCGGACGATGACGTGTGCGGGAATTGGGGATGTCGATGCGAGCGGCGTGGGCATGGGGGGAGAATACCGGGAAGGTGAGTTACTCGAGGTTTTAGACGTCCCCTGGGTGGCCCTCCCTTCGGGTTGCCATGAAGGATTTTTTTTGTTGACGTTAGGCGCTGGAACAAGTAGGAAAGAAGAAATTCATGTGAATTGTTGAGGGGTGGTTCGTAGTGTGAATCTCAAGGAGCCGTTTTCCCGGGAGAAGGAAAAGCGGCTCTTTTGTATTATCGGTTGGCTATTTCCAAAAAGAGGCGAAAACCAAAAAAGATTTTCAACTAATCTTCTTATCAACATCGGCAAGGGGGGGATACGTGGACTCTGGATCGTGTTCTGGAGGTCAAAGACAATCGATCGGTTAGGCTGAAGGTCACAGATAAATGCCCTTTGAGCTGTTGCTTCTGTCATGCTGAAGGAGGCAGATCGACACCGAAGATATACCGTGCGAACGAGCAGATTGCGGAAATCCTGTGCAAGCTAAATGAGAAACTAGATTTGAAAGAGATTCACCTTAGAGGTGATGAGCCCACGTTTAACAAAGAATTGGCCGAAATATCTTCAGGTATTTTCTCAATTGGACTCGACGTTAAAGTCACAACAAACGGTCAATTTAATCACAATGTGATTGACCAGCTAAGGAAAGCCGGTGTTTTTGAGTTTAATTTCAGCGTTCACGCCTTAAATAATTTAGATTTGATTAAAATCATGCCAATGATGTCGGGATAAGAAATCTGCTTCAAATCTGCATTGAAAGCAGAGGAAAAATTTATTGTATGCGAAAAAAAAGGAGTTAAGGTTAAGATTAATACTGTAATTAGCACTACTGATGATTTGAAGCGAGCAGAAAAGATATTCTTTTTTGCCAGTTATAATAACATCCCACTACGCTTGCTTAATGACTTGAACAGGGGTGAGGAGTCTGTAAAGGCTATAGACCATTTCGTCTCCAATGTCATAAAAGCTGAAAAATTTAAAAAAATATTGATTAATTCAAGCTCTAGCAGGATTGATTATTATCGTGACAAAAATGGATTTGAATTTTGTGTAAAGAAAATTGACATTGATAAGCTCCAGACCTTATGCTTTGACTGCGAAGAGAAATGCAAGAAGGGTTTTTACGGTCTGCGAATAGAAAAACGTAATGGTATATTATATATAAGAATATGTGTCGATAGAAAAGATGGGAAAAATTTGATGCCATTGAATGAATACTTATCTTCCGACTTTTGCAAAGAATACAAAGATAAACTTGATTTAATCGTACAAACGAATAATTAGGAGTTCAACAAATGAGCCTGATAAATACAAAAAAAGAAATTCTCTCAGAGTTGTTGCATTGGCACAATCGAAGGAAAGAATAGCAAAAGAAAACCAAAAGAAGACTCAAGAGCGAGCCAGTGAGGAAGAGGGAGCAATACAGTCCAGATACTCTACCTTTAAAGAAGAAGGTCAGTATCTAGCTGGCGGCCTGAAGATAATGCATGAGGATCTCAAGGCAGACGTTGCTATGATTCGAAGCATGATTCATTATGTGCTCAAGGAGAATGAGAAAGTGGAGTCCTTATCGAGAGTGGAGGTGGAGATCGAGAGATGGTTCCCAGGAAAAATTTTTTATTATCTATGCGGCCGGGAGAGAAAAAATAAGAGAGAGAAGATACTAGCCCCAAGGCGCCTCTCGGGAAAGCACTAATCGGCAAGGAAATAGGGGATCATTTCGCTTTTAGGATTGGTGACAATGTTAGAGAGGGGAGATTTTGGATGTCGCCTAACCTATTCCTTGTGATCGAGGGGATCGATGGCGTAGGCAAGTCGACCATAGTTGAGTTGCTAGCTGATAAATTGGGAGCGCATTCCCTCGAAACACCATGCGGTGTGATGCGAAAATACAGAAAACTTGTGGAGAGCTCCCATCCAACTGTGCGCTTTTTGTATTATGTAATCGCGAATTATTTTGGCTCCTCGCTATTTCAAGTGGGCAATGGTATGACAGGGTGATTTTTCATCCCAGGCCCGGAGGTCCGATTTTTTCATGAATCCTGAAGCTCTTTTTGCCGTTGCCCTTGGAATTACCCCGCCCTGGGAAGTCGTTGGAGTCGAGTTCTCCCAAGAGAACAAGAGGCTCGATATCCGCATTGATTTTCCTCGCGGCGCCCAGTTCGCCTGCCCCGTCTGCGGGGCCTCTGCCCCCGTTCATGACACGACCGAAAAGACTTGGCGGCACCTGAATTTTTTCCAGTACGAAGCCTATCTGACGGCCCGGGTGCCGCGGGTGAAGTGCCCCAATACCGGCTGTGGTGTGAAGCAGATCCAGGTCCACTGGGCACGCCCCGGTTCCGGTTTTACTCTCCTTTTCGAGGCGCTGGTCATGGCCCTGGTCCGAGAGATGCCCGTCAAGATCGCAGCGGCCTTGCTGGGCGAACACGACACCCGCATCTGGCGGGTTCTCGATCATTATGTGCACAGCGCCGCGCCCAAGAGGATCATTCGGAGGTGAAGCGCGTCGGCATTGACGAAACATCCGCCAGGCGAGGCCAGGACTACATCTCCCTCTTCTTTGATCTGGACCTGCGGCGACTTCTTTTCGGCACCGAGGGCAAGGGCCATGAGACCGTCAAGGCCTTCGCGGAGGATTTCAAGGCCCACAAGGGCGATCCCGCGAACGTTACCGAGCCTGCATCGATATGTCCAAGGCCTTCATCAAAGGGGTGAACGAAGCCCTTCCCAACGCCGAAATCACCTTGATCCGTTCCACCTGATTCAGCACATGAACGACGCTTTGAGCAAGGTACGGGCGGAAGAAGCCCGGCTCTATCCGGAGATGATGAAAGGCAGCCGTTACGCCTTTTTGAAAAACCCGGAAAACCTGACCGAGAAACAGGATGAAACCTTGACCCGGCTCTGCAACTTCCGGCTCAAGACGGCCAGGGCCTATCTCATCAAACTGGCCCTCCAGGATGTCTACTTCGCCACCAGCCGCGAGGATGCCCAGGGACGGCTTAACGCCTGGTATAGCTGGGCGATCCGAAGCCAGATTGACCAAGTGAAGAAAGTCGCCAAAACGGTTAAAAACCACTGGAACGGAATCCTGACCTGGTTCGACAGCCAGCTTTCCAACGGGTTTCTCGAAGCCGTCAACGGCCTCATCCAGGCGGCCAAAAGGAGAGCCCGTGGGTATCGCACCACCAAGAACCTGATCAACATGGCTTACCTCATTGCCGGTAAGCTGGATTTCAGGCTACCCACTTGAAATAGCGAGGAGCCATTATTTTGTGCGTCTGCAGAAAGAGAATGAAATATAAAACTGTGTGTTTTTGACCGATTTATTCACTCTACCAAAGCGCATCACATCGCATACGGCAGCAAACTTGCAAAAATAATTACTCTTAATTGGCTATCTATGGTCAGAGCCAGATATGGTTTTTTATTTATATCTAGACGAAAGTGAGCGTTTATCTCGAATTCAACTAAGAAGGAATAATACAGAGAAGGATATGGATTCAAAGTCACTTGAGCTAACACATAGGATTTTTTGCGAACTTCCAAGCATGACGAACATAAATATATCGAATTTAGGTATTGATGATTGTAAAAACAATTTGCGACGAGATAAACCTAATAAAAAAAGCACTTGTGCTAATCACTAAATCAACTGTAGTGTGAAGAGTTTTTCGTTTTCTTGGCAGTGCCGGGTGGCTTAGATCGCCTCAGCCGCTCTCATCATCAACTCCAGTTCCTGCTCCCTGAGGTAGTTAGCGGGAGTTTATACGTTTGACGATCGGCAATATGTTCAAGAAAAAAGGGCGGCCTCGCGGCCGCCCTTCGTCATCTTATCCCAGGTTTTTCCTGATCCTCGCCACCGCCTCCTCAACATTCTCCCGATCCCCGAACGCCGACAACCGGAAGTACCCTTCGCCGCTCGGCCCGAAGCCGGAGCCGGGGGTCCCGACCACGTGGGCACTCGTTCAGCAGCTTGTCGAAGAAGTCCCAGGAGGAGAGCCCGGCGGGGGTCTTGAGCCAGATGTAGGGGGCGTTGACCCCGCCGTAGACGGTGATGCCGGCGGCCTTGAGGCCCTCGCGGATGATGCGGGCGTTTTCCATGTAGTAGTCGATGATCTCCTTCACCTGCTGCCAGCCCTGCGTCGGAGTAGACCGCCTGCGCGGCCTTCTGCACCGGGTAGGAGACGCCGTTGAACTTGGTCGACTGGCGGCGGTTCCACAGCTTGTTGAGGGAGACCTTTTCCCCCTTGGCCGTCTTCGCCGTCACCTCTTCCGGGACGACAGTCAGGGCGCAGCGCACGCCGGTGAAGCCGGCGGTCTTGGAGAAGGAGCGGAACTCGATGGCGCACTTGCGGGCGCCCTCGACCTCGTAGATGGAGTGGGGGATGCCCGGTTCGGTGATGAACGCCTCATAGGCGGCGTCGTAGAAGATCACCGCGTCGTTGGCGATGGCGTAGTCGACCCACTTCTTCAGTTCGTCTTTCGTCGCCACCGCCCCGGTCGGGTTGTTGGGGAAGCAGAGATAGATGATGTCCACCTTCTCCTTCGGCAGGGCGGGGGTGAAGCCGTTCGCCTCGGTGCAGGGCATGTAGACCATCCCCTCGTAATACCCCTTCTCGTTCGCCTCGCCGGTGCGGCCGATCATGACGTTGGTGTCGTTGTAGACCGGGTAGACCGGGTCGCCGATGGCCACTTTGTTGGAGAGGTCGAAAATGTCGAGGATGTTGGCGCAGTCGCACTTGGAGCCGTCGGAGATGAACACCTCGCTCGGGCGCACGTCGGCGCCGAGGGGCTTGTAGGCCTTTTCGATGATGGTGTCGATGAGCCACTCGTAGCCCTGCTCCGGGCCGTAGCCGTGGAAAGTCTGGCCCTGGGCCAGGTCGTCGATCGCTTTATGAAAGGCGTCGATGACGGCGGGGACGAGCGGGCGGGTGACGTCGCCGATCCCCAGGCGGATGACCTTAGCCTGCGGGTTGGCGGCGGTGAAGGCCTTGACGCGGCGGCCGATCTCGGGGAAGAGATAGCCGGCTTTGAGTTTGAGGTAGTTGTCGTTGAGGCGGGCCATGCGGTATAATCCTCCGAAAAAAGTCTTGAAAGAAATTCTTTCTCACCGCAAAGGCGCAAAGGACGCCAAGAAAGGCTGAGAAGCCAAACCCTGATTGGGGTTTTTCTTTGCGTTCTTTGCGTCTTGAGTGAGCGAAGCGAACGGGCGGTGAAGTTTGGTTATTTCAGCCCCAGTACGTCCTGCATGTCGTACAGCCCCGCCGGCTGATCTGCCAGCCAGGCCGCCGCGCGGACGGCGCCGCGGGCGAACATGTCGCGGCTCATGGCGCGGTGGGTGATCTCGATGCGCTCGCCCATGCCGATGAAGTAGACCGTGTGCTCGCCGACGATGTCGCCGCCGCGCACCGTCTGCATGCCGATCTCCTCTTTGGTCCGCTCGCCGGTCATCCCCTCGCGGTGGCAGTTGGCCACCTGGCGGTAGTCGCGGCCGAGGGCGTCGGCGACGATCTCCCCCATGCGCACGGCGGTGCCGGACGGGGCGTCCTTTTTCTTGTTGTGGTGCAGCTCGACAATCTCCACGTCGAAGTTGTCGCCGAGGATCCGCGCCGCCTCCTTGAGCAGCTTGAAGCAGGCGTTGACCCCCACGCTCATGTTCGGCGCCAGCACTACCGGGATCTTGTGCGGCGAACTTTTCCACCTCCTGGCGCTGCTCCGGGGTGAAGCCGGTGGAGCCGATGACGACTTTCTTCCCCAGCCGGGCGCAGGCGCCGAGATTGCGCAGGCTCACCTCCGGGAAGGTGAAATCGATCAGCACGTCCGCCTTTTCCATGGCGGTCTCCAGGGAATCGGCGATCTTCACCCCGAGGGGGGCGCCCCCGGCCACCGACCCGGCGTCGTGGCCGAGCAGGTCATGGCCGGCGCGCTCTACCGCCCCGGATAGTTCCATCCCGCCGGCTTCGCGGATGGCGGTGATGATCCGTCCTCCCATGCGGCCGGCGGCGCCGGTTACGGCAATCTTGATCATAGGATTCTCTTTCGGCTCTCGGTTCTTGCGGTTTGTGAAAAATTCAGAACAAAATCATATCTCACGCGATGTCGCAACGAAGTTTAAAACCATGCACCTGGACCAAACCATATTTCACGCGACGCCGCGACGCTCGCAACGAAGTGCAAAACCATGCACCTGATTTTTCCGTCGCGTCGGTGCGCCGTTGCGTGAGACGCGCCTTTAGATCAGGTTATGCTTCTTCAGTACGCTCTTGAGCTTCTCCAGGCTGGCCGGTTGCAGCGCTACCAGCGGCAGGCGCACCTGCGGCTCAATTTTGCCCATCAGGCCGAGGGACGGTCTTGACCGGCACCGGGTTGGATTCGATGAACATCGCCTGGTGCAGGTCGAGCAGCTGCAAATGCAGGCGGCGGGCTTCCTCCCATTTCCCATCCCGGACGGCGGCGACCATCGCCTTCACCTGGCGCGGGGCGATATTGGCGGTGACCGAGATCACCCCCTTGGCGCCGCAGGCCATCAGCGGCAGGGTGAGAAAGTCGTCGCCGGAGAGCACGTCGATCTTGTCGCCGGCGGCCGCCAGGATCTCTCCCGTCTGGGTGACGTTGCCGGAGGCCTCCTTGATCGCCACGATATTGGCCAGCTCGGCCAGGCGGATGGTGGTCTTCGCCTCCATGTTCATGCCGGTGCGCCCCGGGACATTGTAGAGTACCTGCGGCAGGGGGACCTTCTCGGCGATCGCTTTATAGTGCTGGTAAAGCCCCTCCTGCGACGGTTTGTTGTAATAGGGGGAGACCAGCAGCACCCCGTCGGCCCCCATTTCTTTGGCGTGCAGGCTGAGCTCGATCGCCTCGGCGGTGGAATTGGAACCGGTGCCGGCGATGACCGGCACCCGCTTTTTCACCTGCTCGATGCAGGTCCGAATCACCCGGTCGTGCTCCTGGTAGTCGAGGGTGGCGGACTCGCCGGTCGTGCCGCAGGGGATGATGCAGTCGGTGCCGTTTTCGATCTGGAACTCGATCAGCTGCCGGTATTTCTCCTCATCGAAGCGCTCCTGGCGGTCGAAGGGAGTAACGATGGCGACCATTGATCCTGTAAACATGGATGCCTCCTCTGCTATGAAAACAATGTTATGACGGCGAAAAGGTCTATATTACTAGCATACCGGCCGGGCAAAGTCAAAATGCCGGCGGCCGGATAGCGGCCTCTATTTGCCGGCCTGCGGCATGGCCTCGACGGTGGCGCTCGGGGCGCTTTCCGCCGGGTAGCCGCGGGCCTGAATCGCCAGCGTCACGCTGTAGAGATAGGTGCGGCCGTTCTCCGGGCCGAAATCGTCGAAAGCGGGCTCCGTCAGCGGCTGCTGAGTTGATCGGCTGCAGGGGCAAGTCGGCGTCGGCTTCATGCCGGTAGACGTAATAGCCGAGAAACTTGCCGGGAATTTCGGCCGGCGGCGCCCAGCGCAGGCGAACCAGGCGGTCGAGGCCGGTCGCCTGCAGCTGCTGCGGCGGCGGCGGAATCGACACAAACAGGCGCCGGGCCTCGGCCGGGATGCCCGGCCGGTCGCCGGCGGCCATTGCCACCACCTGGTAGACATAGCCGTAGTCCAGCTGCGGTTGATCGTCCCACCAGTATAGGCGATCATCCAGCCGGCGCACGCCCCGCAGGTAATCGAGGTCGACTTCGCGCACCAGGGTGAAATCGGGACGGCAGTCGGGGCATTCCTCCCCCGGGATAAAACGCATCCGGGAAACCCGGAAGCCCTGCAGATCGGTGAGCGGCGAGCCGTTCTGGTTGGATTTGGGGATCTTCCAGGAAACGAGAAAGCGGTCTCCCCGCTGCTCGATGGCGACCGGCGCCGGCGCCGCCGGCACCGGCAGCAGCTTGGCCCGCACCGGCCCCTTCTTGCCGCAGGCGGGGAGTGAGACAGTGGTGGCCAGCAGAACGAGTAAGCACAGGCGTGACGAGTGATGCGTAATAGTGACACGTGAAAAGCCTCGCTTCGATGCCACAGTGCGACAAACATCATCTTCACGCCTTGCTCCCCAGCGCGCCTCGCCTTGCGGCCCGCGCAATCTCCCTTTCGACCGCTTCCCGCGCCGTGCCGCCGGTGGCGCGGCGGGCGTTGACCGAAGCCTCCAGGGTCACATGGTCGTAGATGTCTGCCGCGATCAGGGAGGAGAACCGCCGGAACTCCTCCAGGGAGAGTTCGGGGATGTCCTTTTCCTGCTCGATGCAGTAGCGCACCGTCTTGCCGACCACCTCGTGCGCCTGGCGGAAGGGCAGACCCTTGCGCACCAGGTAGTCGGCCACGTCGGTGGCGGTGGAAAACCCGCGGGCGGCGGCCCGGCGCATGTTCTCCCGGCGCACTGCCATGCCGGCGATCATGTCGGCGAAGATTTTCAGGCTCCCCTTGACCGTGTCGAGGGTATCGAAAAGCGGTTCCTTGTCTTCCTGCATGTCCTTGTTGTAGGCCAGCGGCAGCGACTTCATCAGGGTCAGCAGGCTCACCAGGTTGCCGTAGACCCGGCCGCTCTTGCCGCGCACCAGCTCCGGGACGTCCGGGTTCTTCTTCTGCGGCATGATCGAGCTGCCGGTGCAGAAGGCGTCGGTCAGCTCGATGAAGGCGAAGTCGGCGCTCGACCAGAGGATCAGCTCCTCGGCCAGGCGCGAGAGGTGCATCATGACGATGGCGCCGGCGGCGCAGAACTCGATGGCGAAATCGCGGTCGGAGACCGAATCGAGGCTGTTGCGGGTCACCCCGGCGAAGCCGAGCTGTTCGGCGACGAATTCGCGGTCGATGGGGAAGGTGGTGCCGGCCAGGGCGCCGGCCCCCAGCGGCATGACGTTGAGCCGCCGGCGGCAGTCGGTGAGACGGTCGGCGTCGCGGCGGAACATCTCATAATAGGCGAGCAGGTGATGGGCGAAGAGGATCGGCTGCGCGGTCTGCAGATGGGTAAAGCCGGGCATCACGGTGTCGAGGTTCCCCTCCGCCTGGGCGAGCAGCGCCTCCTGCAGACGGTCGAGAAAGGCCAGCACCGCATCGATCTCATCGCGCAGATAGAGGCGTATGTCGAGGGCCACCTGATCGTTGCGCGAGCGGGCCGTGTGCAGCTTGCCGCCGATCGGGCCGATGCGCTCGATGAGTCGCGCCTCGATATTCATGTGGATATCCTCGAGGCTGACCTTGAACTCGAAATTCCCCGCCTCGATGTCGGCCAGTATCGCCTCCAGGCCGGCGACGATCTGCTGTGCTTCCGCTTCGGTGATAATTTTCTGCCTGGCCAGCATCCGGGCATGGGCGACGGAACCCGTGATGTCGTAACGGTAGAGGCGCTGGTCGAAATCGATCGAGGCGGTGAATTCCTCGACGAAGCGGTCGGTGGGCTGAGTGAAGCGGCCGGCCCAGGGTTTGTCGCTCATGGGGAAGCTCCGTTTGCGTTAGGCGGTGGATTGCGGAATCAGTTCGTTTGGCCCTGCTCGCCCGAAACCAGGCCGGGGGCAGCGGTATCCGCCGGTTTCGGGGCGATGGCCGCGGCCTGCAATTCCTCGTCGGCCAGGCGGACCCAGGTGTGATCTCCGGCCGGCCGATAGATGCCGTGAACCTTCAGCGGAAAGCGCGTGGTGCGCGGGTCGAGTTCATGGAACAGCGGAAGATTGAAATAATACAGCCGCGTCTCACTGCCGAAGCGCAGGCGGCAGACCGGCAGCCCGCCGAAATCGTCGCTGGCGAACTCGAGGTAATTCGCCGGCCCGAGCTTGTGGCTCTGGTGGATGATCACCGAGGAATAGCCGTAGGTGAATTCGCCCTTGGCGAACAGGCCGCTGGTTTCGTCCGAGGCGTTGCAGAAGAGGGTGACGGTATCCCGCACGCCCGGCGTATAGGCGAGGTATTCGCCATAGAAGCCGTTGACGACATCGCGGAAGGCCTTGTGCTCCGGCTTCGGATTGCATTCGATGATGGCGAGCAGATCGAGCCGTTGGCGGGTGCGGTAGAAGAGTTCGTTGGCTTTCTCGATGATGGCGCTGATATTCGACTGGTACAGATCGCGGTAGACGTAGTCGAGGCAGATCAGGGCCATGAAGTTGAAGCCGTTGGGCAGCGAGCGGAACAGGGGGAACACCTTGCCCCGGTAGAGGTCGTGGAAAGGATCGATCGTCTCCTCGCCGACGAAAGGGTGGCTTTTGGCCATGAGGAATACGCGCAGGCGGCCGTCGCTCTCCTTGATCGCGGTGACCGCCCAGTTCACCGGTATCTCCTCGATATCGCCTGCATCGATGTCTGCCAGCACCGAGGCCAGGGCCTCTTCGTTGTCGCGGCGGTGCCGCTCGAGAAACTGGCGGTACTCGGTCAGCCGGACGTGTTCCACCCCGAAAATGGTGACGGTATTGGGGCGGAAATGGTCGCGGATGAAGTCGAGGGTCTCCTCCACGTGCTCCGCCGGCATAGCGGCTTCCGGGAGAATCAGGAAGTTGAGCTTCTTCAGGTTGCCCGGGCCCCTGGCCACCAGTTCGAGAATAGAGTGGATCTCCCGCCATTGATCGCCCGGGTCGGTGAGCTTGCAGGCAAAGTTGCGCAGTCCCAGATGGTTGGGGATCTGGCAGACCAGGCAGTGCTGGTGATGCCCGAGGGTGAATTCGATATTCACCTTTTTTTCCACGATCCGGAACATGGCCCTTACGGTTTTTCCACCGGACACATCAGCGGCTCATCGGGGCTGCATGGGCCCTCCGCCTGCGCCGTCCCGGACCACGGCAGGTCGGGGAAGACCCGGCTCAGGATGTGCCGGGCGCCAGGCGGCAGATTGAGGGCGGGAAGGCGGACCTTCGGCACGAAAGCCGCCTCGGTACACTCTTCCCCATTGGCCTGCAGCCGCCCGCCGATCGGGGCGGCCCGGTAATAGAGGATGACGAAATGGTCTTCGGTTTGGCCGACGCTCAGATGTTCGAAAACATCGATCAGTCCCTCCACCTTGATTTCGATCCCGACCTCCTCCAGCACCTCACGGTGCAGGGCGGCCAGAATCGACTCCCCGTGATCGATCTTCCCGCCCGGCATTACCCATTGCCCGTGGAAGGGATGGATGCAGCGCCGGGTCAGCAGGACGCGTTCCTGCTCGTCGATGACGCAGGCGACGACGGAAGTCTTAATATGTTGCTTTTTAAAATCCATAGCAAGCCGGGACGCGGTTTGCGGTACGCGGGACGCGAAAATCCGGTAAGGTTTTCCGCATACCGCGTACCGCGTTCCGCGCTACCTATTTCTTCTGCCGCTGAATCGCGGCGATGCGCATGCGCAGGGCGTTGAGCTTGATGAAGCCTTCGGCGTCGGCCTGGTTGTAGACCTGGTCGGCCTCGAAGGTGGCGAAGTCGACATTGAACAGCGAATCGGTCTCCGACTTGCGCCCCACCGCCCGGCAGTGCCCCTTGTACAGCTTGATGCGGGCGACGCCGTTGACCGTCTGCTGTGTCTGGTCGATCAGCGCCTGCAGCGCCAGGCGCTCGGGGGCGAACCAATAGCCGTTGTAGATCATGCTGGCGTAGCGGGGCATGAGGGAATCGCGCAGGTGCATCACCTCGCGATCCATGGTGATCGATTCCACCGCCCGGTGCGCCTCTTCGAGGATGGTGCCGCCGGGGGTCTCGTAGACGCCGCGGCTTTTCATCCCCACATAGCGGTTTTCCAGCAGGTCGACGCGGCCGATGCCGTGCTTGCCGCCGAGCTGGTTCAGCTTCGCCAGGAGATTGGCGGGGGAGAGCCGCTCGCCGTTGACCGCCACGGCATCTCCCTTCTCGAAGGCGACCTCCACGTACTCCGGCTGGTCGGGGGCGTCCTCGGGGCGCACCGTGAGGACATACATCTCCTCCGGCGCCTCGGCCCAGGGGTTCTCCAGGATGGCGCCCTCGAAGGAGATGTGCAGCAGGTTGCGGTCGGAACTCCAGGGGCGCGCCTTGGTCACCGGCACGTGGATGTCGTGCTTCTGTGCATAGGCGATGAGGGCCTCGCGGCTGTTCAGGTCCCATTCGCGCCAGGGGGCGATGACGGTGATGGCCGGGTCGAAGTGGTAGTAGGCGAGCTCAAAGCGCACCTGGTCGTTCCCCTTGCCGGTAGCGCCATGCGAGACCGCATCGGCCCCCTCTTGGCGGGCGATATCCATCTGCGCCTTGGCGATCAGCGGCCGGGCGATGGAGGTCCCGAGGAAATAGCGTCCTTCATAGATGGCGTTGGCGCGGAACATGGGGAAGACGAAGTCGCGGACGAACTCCTCCTTCAGGTCGACGATGTAGCCCTTGCTGGCGCCGGTCTTCTTCGCCTTGGCGGGGATGATGTCCAGTTCCTCCCCCTGGCCGAGGTCGGCGGAAAAGGCGATCACCTCGCAGCCGTATTCCTCGACCAGCCACTTGAGGATGATCGAGGTGTCGAGCCCGCCCGAATAGGCGAGGACGGCCTTTTTGACGGAACCCTTCTTGCCATAAAGCAGTTTCTCCTTTGCGGTGACAGTTGAATCGGCAAAGGGGTTGGAAGAGGCATTTATTCGCTTGCCTCGTGCCTCTTGCCTCTAGCCTAGAGTTTTATGACATAAGTATCGGCAATCTTGTCGTGCAGCCCCTGCTTCTGGCGGTCGAAGGCGACCATCAGGTAGCCGATGCCGAGGAGAATGCCCGAGAGGAACTTGCCGGGCACTTCCCGGAGGAAAGCGCGGCCGTAGCCGATGGCGCTGCCGTCGGTGCGGATCACCTTGATCCGCAGGGCCATCTTGCCGGGCGTCTGACCGCCGTAACCGGTGAAGAAGACATAATAGAACACCGCGATGACGGCGGCGAACAGTCCGGTTACGATGGTTATCATGGTCTGCCCCTGCTGGTTCAGGGAGCCGCTGACCAGGCCGGCGGCCAGGGTGAGCAGCAGGCTGCAGACGAACTCCAGCAACGGAGACCAGGAAGGAGTCGATCAGTCGCCGCCACCGCCCGGATCCAGAAACCGGCCTTGGGCAGGGTCTCGGGGCCGGCCGGCAGGGGTGGCGGCAGCGTCCCGGAGAGGGCCGGCGGTGGAGTTTCCTCCGGGGCGGGCGTTGGCTCCCCTTCGGCCGATGCGGCCTCCTCTCGGCGAAAGGAGAAGCTCTCCTGGCATTGCGGGCAGGTCGCCTGCAGCGGTCCGGGCGGAATTTCGGCATCCCCCACTTCCCGGGAGAACCCGCAACGCGGGCAGCTGACCTCCATCCTACCGTCCTTCCAGCAAGGTCGCCATGATCGCCTTCTGCACGTGGAGACGGTTTTCGGCCTCATCGAAGACCACCGAATGCGGCCCTTCGATCACCTCGTCGGTGATCTCTTCGCCGCGGTGGGCCGGCAGGCAGTGCAGGACGATGCAGCCCGGGTCGGCGACGGCAACTACCCGCTCGTTGATCTGGAAGCCGGCGAAGGCCCTGGCCCGCGCCTGCTGTTCGGCTTCCTGCCCCATGCTGGCCCAAACGTCGGTATTGAGGACGTGGGCGCCGCGCGCCGCCTCGGCCGGATCATGGGTATAACGGATGCGGGCACCCAGCTCCCGGGCCCGGGCGACGACCTGTTCATGGGGGCGGTAGCCCGTCGGGGTGGCGACCCGCAGTTCAAAGCCGAAGACGGCGGCGGCGTTGATCCAGCTGTTGGCCATGTTGTTGCCGTCGCCGATCCAGCAGTAGCTCAGATCGCGCCAGGCGTCTCCCTTGTGCTCGATGACGGTGAACAGGTCGGCCATCACCTGGCAGGGGTGGTACATGTCGGTCAGGCCGTTGATCACGGGTATGTCCGACCAGCGGGCCAGCTCCTCCACCCCCTCCTGGGAGAAGGTGCGGATCATGATGCCGTCGACATAACGGGACATCACCCGGCCGGTGTCCTTGATCGGCTCGCCGCGGCCGATCTGCGTCGTCCCGGAGGAGAGGAACAGGGCGTGGCCGCCCAGCTGGTACATACCCACCTCGAAGGAAACCCGGGTGCGGGTGGAGCTTTTCTCGAAAATCATCCCCAGGGTCTTCCCCGCGAGGAGCCGGTGCGCCTCGCCGCGCTTCTGCTTCGCCTTCAGCTCGCGGGTCAGCGCGAAGATCGCCTCCAGGTCTTCACGCCGCCAGTCGGTCAGGGACAGAAAATCTTTTTTCACAGCAATGCTCCTGATACATCGCAGGGTAGGGGCACGGCGTGCCGTGCCCACTGTTCAGATTTCAGCCAATATCCCATCCAGAATCCCCACCGCCTCATCGATCTCCGCTTTCGTCACGATCAGCGGCGGTACGAACCGCAGGACGGTGTCGTGGATGACGTTGAGCAGCAGGCCGCGGCTATGCCCCTTTTTGACGATATCCGCTCCGGGAATCGACATCTGCATGCCGACCATCAGGCCGATGCCGCGGATGCCGGTGATGAAAGAATAGCGCTGCCTGAGCACGCCAAGCCGGGCGACCAGGTAGTCCCCCATCTCCACGGCACGCTCCGGCAGCCCCTCATCGAGAACCGCCCGCAGCGCCGCCACCCCCGCCGCCGTCATCAACGGATTGCCGCCGAAGGTTGAACCATGGGTGCCGGGGGTAAAGGCGGCGGCAATCTCTTCGCGGGCCAGGGCGGCGCCGATCGGTCCGCCGCCCCCCAGGGCCTTGGCCAGGGTCAGGATATCGGGGGTGATGCCGAAATGCTCATAGGCGAAGAGCTTGCCGGTGCGGCCGATGCCGGTCTGCACCTCATCCAGGATCAGCAGCAGCCGGTGCCGGTCGCACAGCTGCCGAACCGCCTGCAGGTAATTCGGGGCGGGGATGTTGACCCCTCCCTCCCCCTGTACCGCCTCCAGCATGATGGCGCAGGTGTGCTGGTCCACCGCTGCCTCCAGTGCCGCCAAGTCGTTGAAGGGGACATGGCGGAAGCCGTGCAGCAGCGGATCGAAAAATTTCTGCACCGTCGCCTGGCCGGTGGCCGAGACGGTGGCCATGGTCCGGCCATGGAAGGAATCGGCGGCGGTGATGATGGCGAAGCGCTCAGGGCCGAAGGTGTCACGGCTGTACTTCCGCGCCAGCTTGATCGCCGCCTCGTTCGCCTCGGCTCCCGAATTGCAGAAGAAGACGCGATCGGCGAAGCTGTGGGCACAGAGCAGTTCGGCCAGTTCGGTCTGCGGCGCGTTGTGATAGTAGTTGGAGCAGTGGATCAGGGTCGCCGCCTGCTCCTGCAGGGCCTTGACCACCTTAGGATGGCAGTGCCCCAGGTTGTTGACCGCCACCCCGGCGAGAAAGTCCAGATAGCGTTTCCCGTCCGCGTCCCAGACCACGCACCCCTCGCCCCGCACCGGCACGATCGGATAGCGCCCCACGTTCTTCATCAGCACCTTGTCGGCCCGGTCGAAATCCAGGCAGCGGAAGTCGTCATGATTTTGTCATCCATGTAATTGGAAGAGCAATTTAACAGCAAACGCAAAGGCGCAAAGACGAAAAGAAAGGCGCCGAGGAAAACCAATGAAAATGGAGAGGTTGCCTTTAAGCCTTTAGAACGTTTGATTTCCTTTGCGTCTTGGGGGTTTCCCTTTGCGCCTTTGCGTTGAGGTTCTCTAAAACCGTGCAATCGCCGTGCCGATCCCCTTGTCCGTAAAGATCTCCAGCAGGCAGGCGTGCTCCACCCGGCCGTCGACGATATGGGTCTTGTGCACCCCTTCTTCCACCGCGTCGAGGCAGCAGTTGACCTTGGGAATCATGCCGCCGGTGATGGTGCCGTCGTTGATGAGGTCGGGTACCCGGCCGATGTCGATGGTCGAGATAAGCCGTCCTTCTCGGTCCTTGACCCCCTCGACGTCAGTGAGCAGGATCAGCTTCTCCGCCCGCAGGGCGCCGGCGATGCGGCCGGCCACCAGGTCGGCGTTGATGTTGTAGGTTTCGCCGCCAAGGCCGACGCCGATCGGCGCAATTACCGGAATGAAGTCGCTCTGCTCGAGGGAGATGATGACCGCCGGCTGGACGCTCTCCACCTCGCCGACCATGCCGATATCGATAATCTCCGGGGTCAGGGTGTCCGGGTTGATTGCCGTCATCTCCAGCTTGCGGGCGAGGATCAGCTGGCCGTCCTTGCCGGAGAGCCCCACCGCCTTGCCGCCGTGGCGGTTGATGTTGCCGACGATCTCCTTGTTGACCTTTCCTCCCAGGACCATTTCCACCACGTCCATGGTTTCTGAGTCGGTGACCCGCATTCCCTGAACGAAGCGCGATTCCTTGCCAATCGCCTTGAGCATGCGGCCGATCTGCGGCCCGCCCCCATGCACGACCACCGGATTAAGGCCGATGTACTTCATCAGCACCACATCCTGGGCGAAGCTTTCCTTGAGCGGATCGTCAACCATGGCATGGCCGCCATACTTGATGACGATCGTCTTGCCGTAGAAACGCCGGATCCACGGGAGGGCTTCCAGGAGCACCTTGGCCTTGTTGATGATTTCCTGCATAGAAACTCCTGAGGCAAGAGGCTAGTGGCTAGAGGAAAACCTCTTGCCACTAGCCCCTTGCCTCTCGCCTAGAGAATGTATCTCGCCAGGTCCTCGTCCCGGGCGATGTCGGCGAGCCGGTCCCGGACGTAGGCTGCGTTAATTTCCAGGTGCTTTTCCACCACCTCCGAGGCATCGAAGGAGAGGTCTTCCAACAGCTTCTCCAGGATTGTATGAAGGCGCCGGGCGCCGATGTTCTCCGTTCGTTCGTTGACCAGGGCCGCGGTGCGGGCGATTTCATGCACGGCGTCCTCGGTGAACGACAGCTCGATCCCCTCGGTAGCCATCAGGGCAGTGTACTGGCGGATCAGGGCGTTTTTCGGTTCGGTCAGGATGCGTACGAATTCCTCCTCCCCCAGATTCTCCAGCTCCACCCGGATGGGGAAGCGCCCCTGCAGTTCGGGGATGAGGTCGGAGGGCTTGGCGATGTGGAAGGCGCCGGCGGCAACGAAGAGGATATGATCGGTCTTCACCGGTCCGTATTTGGTATTGACCGTGCTCCCCTCGACAATCGGCAGGATATCCCGCTGTACCCCCTCGCGGGAGACTTCGGGGCCTTGTCCACCGCCGCGACTGGCGATTTTGTCGATCTCGTCGATGAAGATGATGCCGCTCTGTTCGGTGCGCTCCTTGGCCAGGGTATGCACCTTTTCCATGTCCACCAGCTTTTCCGCTTCGGTAGCGATCAACATTTCCCGCGCCTCGGCCACCCGCAGGCGCCGGCGCTTGGTTTTCTTGGGGAAGAGGTTGCCGAACATCTCCTTGATGTTGATCCCCATCTCCTCGGTACCTTGCGGCGTGAAGACCTCCATCATGGGGATCTTGGTCTCCTGCGTCTCGATTTCGACGAAGCGCTCGTTCAGCTTCCCCTGGCGCAGCAGTCGGCGCAGCTTGTCGCGGGTTCCACCTTCGCTTTCCGTCTTCGCCAAGGCTTCGCCGGACATGTCGGCCGACATTGTCTGGGCCTCTCCAGGCAGCAGCAGGTCGAGCAGGCGCTCTTCTGCCAGGTCCTCGGCCTTGATCCGCACCGCCTGCGCCTCCTCCTCCCTGACCATGATGATGGCCAGCTCAAGCAGGTCGCGCACCATGCTTTCGACATCGCGGCCGACATAGCCGACTTCGGTGAATTTACTCGCCTCGACCTTGATGAAGGGCGCCTGTGCCAGCTTGGCCAGGCGGCGGGCAATTTCCGTCTTGCCAACCCCGGTCGGGCCGATCATGATGATGTTCTTGGGCGCGATTTCATCGCGCAGCTCGGCCGGGACCTGCTGCCGGCGCCAGCGGTTGCGCAGGGCGATGGCCACCGCCCGCTTGGCCGATCTCTGGCCGATAATGTAGCGGTCCAGCTCGGAGACGATCTCCCGGGGGGTGAAAGATTTCACGGCAGCGCCTCCACCAGGATATTTTCGTTGGTATAGATGCAGATGCCGGCAGCGATCTTCATAGCCTCCACGGCGATCTGTTGCGCCGGCAGGGCCGAGTGGCCGAGCAGGGCGCGGGCGGCGGCCAGGGCATAGGGGCCGCCGGAGCCGATGGCGGCGATGCCGTCGTCCGGCTCGATGACATCGCCCGCCCCGGACAGCACCAGGGTGGACTCCCGGTCGGCGACGATCAGCAGGGCCTCCAGACGGCGCAGGATGCGGTCGGTGCGCCAGTCCTTGGCCAGAGTCACTGCGGCTCGCGACAGGTTGCCGCGGTATTCCTGCAGTTTGGCGTCGAATTTTTCGAAAAGGGTGAACGCATCCGCTGTGCTGCCGGCGAAGCCGGCCAGGACCTTGTCGTCATACAGCCGGCGGATCTTGCGGGCAGTATGCTTCATGACCGTATTGCCCATGGTCACCTGCCCGTCCCCGGCCAGCGCCACCTCGCCCTCTTTGCGGATGCAGAGAATTGTCGTTGCGTGAAACATGGGTAGCTCTCGTGAAAAGTTAAAGAAAAAATATAACACAGAGCGGCGCCCGAAAAAAGATAAATGCCGCATTCCCTGCACCGGCAGCGGCGGTGGGGAAAGGCGGCTTGGGCGATCGTGTTCCGGGCTCAACAGGATGCGTTCTGCATCCCGGAGCTGGCAAAAATGCCATTAAAGCAGTGAGGTAGCGAGATGGTAAAATCTGAATTTACTGTCTCACTGTCTGACTATCACACTATCAGACTGCCCTTTAGGGTACGGGAGGAGAATGGTCGCTTCCGTCCCTGCTCCCGGCTCGCTCTTCAATTGCAGGGTGCCGCCGTGCATCTGCACGAACTGCCGGGCGTAATAAAGGCCGAGGCCAAAACCGCGCACCTGCCCGGTCCGGGAGGGATCAACCTGATAGAACTTTTCGAATATCTTGGGGATCTCCTCCCGCGGGATTCCCTGACCGGTATCACGAATGGTCAGACGCACAGCCTTTGACGTCACTTCCCCCGTGAAGTGGATTTCGCCGCCGCGCGGGGTGAATTTGACCGCGTTATCGAGCAGGGAGAGCAGGGTGAAGGTGAAGCGCTGCCGGTCCAGGGGGATGGCGGGGCAGGCGGCTTCCAGGGCACTGACCAGATGCACTCCCTTGCGGTCGGCGATCGTCTTGCGTTCGGTCACGACCGTCTGGGCCAGTTCCAGGGGATTCTCCGTGGTAAAGCGGGGCGGCCCTTCCTGGAGGATCACCTGACTGTAATTGAGCAGGTCCTGGATCAGGGCGCTCAGATAGCCGGATTCCTCCAGAATGAGCTCCATGGTCTTGCGAAAGGAGGGATCGTCGGGGTCGCCGATGCCCTGGGCGAGATTCTGGATGAACAGTGAAATGGCCGTGATCGGGGTTTTAAGCTTATGTGAGATCAGGCCGAGAAAATCGGACTTCAGGCGGTCCAGGCGTTTTAGCTGCAGCAGTTCCTCGCGCAGCGCCTTTCGCTCCAGGACCTTCTGGACGGTGGTCCTGAGCTGCAGCAGGTTGATGGGCTTGCTGATAAAGTCATCGGCATCGGCTTTCAGCGCCCGCAGGATGATCTCCCTATCGGCGAAGCCGGTCATGATCACCACTGCCTGGTTCGGCGCCTGCTCCTTGATCGTCTTCAGCAGGTCGAGTCCGTTCAGTTGCGGCATCATGACATCGGTGAGGACCAGATCGATCTCCTCCCGATGCAGCACCTGCAGTGCCTCGGCGCCGTTGCCGGCCTGGAGGATGCGGTAGTCGTCCAGCGCCCGGGCGCAAAGCTCGCGGATGACCGCCTCGTCGTCAACGATGAGAATGCCTGGCCTGACCTTTTCCGGGCTCAACCGGGGTTTATCCGGAGTCTGCCGCCCTTCCTTTTTCCTGATAGCCATAAAGATTGCCCGAATGATTTTACGGGCGCTGCAGCTGGCCGGCGATCAGCGCATCGGCGGCATTCAACGCCTGGTCGAGGTGCTCCGGCCGGCTGCCGCCGGCTTGGGCGAGATCGGCCCGGCCGCCCCCCTTGCCGCCCACCTGCTCGGCCAGTTTCTGCACCAGTCGGCCGGCTGGCAGACGATCGGCGAGATCACGAGTCACCGCCACCAGGAGATTGGCTTTCCCCTCAGCCGCGCTGCCGAGGATGATCACCCCCGAAGCCAACCTTTCCCGCAGTTGATCAGCCATTTCCCGCAGGCCCTTGCCGTCGGCACCGTCCACCCGAACGGCCAGTACCCGGATTCCGGCGACCTCGTGGGCTTTCTCCAGCAGTTCGCCGGCGCGGCTGGCATTGAGACGCCCCTGCAGCGATTCGACCTCGCGCTCCAGTTCCTTCTGCCGCTCCAGCAGCTTCTGCAGGCGCGGCTCCAGTTGGCTGCGATCGCTCTTCAGGGCGGCGGCCAGGCGATCGAGGATCTCCTCTTCCTGATGGACCAGTGCCGTCGCCTTGGCCCCGGTTACCGCCTCGATGCGCCGCACCCCGGCGGCGATCCCGGTTTCCTGGATGATCTTGAACAGGCCGATGTCACCGGTGGCCCGGATATGGGTGCCGCCGCAGAGTTCCATGCTGAAATCCCCCACCCGGACCACCCGCACCCGCTCGCCGTATTTTTCGCCAAAGAGGGCGGTGGCGCCGGCGGCGATCGCCTCGGCGGCGGCCATCTCCCTGGTTTCCACCTGCTGGTTGTCGCGGATGCGGCGGTTGACTTCCTCTTCCGCCTGGAGCAGTTCGGCCGGGGTGAGCGGAGAGAAATGGGTGAAGTCAAAACGCAGCCGGTCGGGGGTGACCAGGGAGCCAGCTTGCTTCACATGTTCCCCGAGCACCTCGATGAGCACCGCCTGGAGGATATGGGTGGCGGTATGGTTGAGCGCGGTCGCCTGGCGGGTGGAGGGTTCCACTTTCAGGTCGGCGGCATCGCCGGTGCGCAGGGTGCCGGCGAGGATCTCCCCGAAGTGGACGACGAGGTCCGGCAGCGGCTTGCGGGTATCGGTGACCCGGACCCGCGCGAGGCCGGTGCTGATCTCACCGCGGTCCCCGACCTGCCCCCCCGACTCGCCGTAGAAGGGGGTGATGGAGGTGACGATCTCCACCCGGTCTCCTTCGCAGGCTTCCGGCACCGGCTCGGCCGTCGCGCAGGAGGGCGAGGACCGTCCCGTAATCGCTGAGGCCGTGGTAGCCGGTGAACTCGGTGCGCGTCCCTGCCTCCCGCAGCTGCCGGTAGACGGCGCCGATCGACTCCTCGCCGGAGCCCTTCCAATGCTCCCGCGCCTGCTGCCGCTGCCGCTCCATGCGCGCCTCGAAGCCCGCCTCGTCCAGGGTGAAGCCCTCGTTGCGGACGATGTCGGCGGTGAGATCGGTGGGAAAACCATAGGTATCATAGAGGCGGAAGACGACCTCGCCGGGGATGACGCTCTGCCCCGACTTCTTCAGGGTTGCCATTTCCTCGTTGACGATGGCGAGACCGCGGTCGAGGGTTTCGGCGAAACGCTCCTCCTCGGCCCGCACAACCTTACGGACGTACTCCTCACGCTCCAGGAGGTCGGGGTAGGCGCCCCCCATGATTTCGTTGACAGCGTCGACCATCCGGTAGAGGACGGGCTCGACGAAGCCGAGCATCTTGGCGTGGCGGGCGGCCCGGCGCATGATCCGGCGCAGCACGTAGCCGCGCCCCTCGTTGCTCGGGAGCACGCCGTCGGCGATGAGGAAGGTGGTGGCCCGGGCGTGGTCGGCGATGACCCGCATGGAGACGTCATCCTTGTGGTCATCCCCGTAGCGTTTGCCGGAGAGAGCCGCGACCTGGCGGATGATCCCCTGCAGCAGGTCGGTATCGTAATTCGATTTCACCCCCTGCATGACCGTGGCGATCCGCTCCAGCCCCATGCCGGTGTCGACCGAGGGCTTGGGCAGAGGCGTCAGTGCCCCGTCGGCGGCACGGTTGAACTGCATGAAGACGTTATTCCAGATTTCCATGTAGCGGTCGCAGTCGCAGCCGACGGTACACTCGGGGCTGCCGCACCCCACCTCGGGGCCGTTGTCCCAGAAAATCTCGCTGCAGGGACCGCAGGGGCCGGTGTCTCCCATGGACCAGAAATTGTCTTTCTCGCCGAAACGGAAGATCCGCTCGCGCGGCACCCCTTCCTGTTGGTGCCAGATGTCGGCCGCTTCTTCATCCTCGGTGAAGACGGAGACGTAGAGGCGCCCCCGATCGAGTCCCAGGTCTCGGGTCAGGAATTCCCAGGCAAAGGCGATGGCCTCCTTCTTGAAGTAGTCGCCGAAGGAGAAATTCCCCAGCATCTCAAAGAAGGTGTGATGGCGGGCGGTGCGGCCGACGTTCTCCAGGTCATTGTGCTTCCCCCCGGCGCGGACGCATTTCTGAGAGGACGCGGCGCGCGCGTATTCCCGCTTCTCCCGCCCGAGGAAGACGTCCTTGAACTGGTTCATTCCGGCATTGGTGAAGAGCAGGGTCGGGTCGTTGTGCGGGATCAGCGGCGAGGAGGTGACGACGGTGTGCCCGCGCTCTTCGAAAAATTTCAGGAATCGGCTGCGAATCTGGTTTCCGGTGAGCATAATGACTTTAGTCTACCTCTCTTCCCTGCAGAATATCCAGAATCAGCGGCAGGGCGAAGCCCCGGCGCAGAAAAAAGCTGATTACCCGCCGCCTCTGTCGTTGGTCGGCGGCGGTAAAATTGAAATCCGGGTACCGTCGACACAGCAGCCCGGCCAGAATCTCCCGTTCATTTTCACCGTCGTGCTCGGCAAGGGCCGTTCGGGCCAGTTCCTCCGGGACGCCGTGCGCCAGCAGGTCTGCCAATAGCCGCGGACCGACGGCCCGCCCGGACTGCAGCAGAACCCGGACCCGCTCGCGGGCGAATCGCGCATCGTCCAGGTAGCCCAGTTCGCGGCAGCGGGCGAGGGCGGCCTCGATCGCCGGCTCGCTGCAGCCGCGCCGGCGCAGCCGCCCCGCCAGCTCGGAGCTGCTGCGTTCGCGTACCGCCAGCAGGCGCAGGGCGATGGCAAGAGGCTCAGAAACGCTCAAGATCGATCTTTTTCGCCTCCGGCGCGGGCGGCCCCTCCTCCTTGTCGAAGTCCTCCCAGCTGAGATCGGAAGTGGAGGAGATCCCTGAGACCTTGAGCTTGAAGTCGTCGGGATTGGAGCATTGCCGCAAAGCTTCTTCGAAGGTGATGAGCTTGCGCTTGAGCAGCCCCATCAGCGACTGGTCGAAGGTCTGCATGCCATAGGAGACGAATCCCTGCTGGATGGCGTCACGCAGCTGCTTGGTCTTTTCCTTGTCGTCGATCAGCTCCCGGGTGCGGGCGGTGGAGATCAGCACTTCCACTGCCGGAACCCGCCCCTTGCCATCCGCCCGAGGGACCAGACGCTGGGAGACGATTCCCTTGAGCACCGCCGCCAGCTGGAGGCGTACCTGCCGCTGCTGGTACGGGGGAAAGACGGAAATGATGCGGTTGATGGTCTCAGGGGCATCGATGGTGTGCAGGGTGGAAAGGACCAGGTGACCCGTTTCGGCGGCGGTCAGCGCCGTCTCGATCGTCTCGTAGTCGCGCATTTCACCCACCAGGATGACATCGGGGTCCTGCCGCAGGGCGCTTTTCATGGCGATGTCGAAGCCCTCGGTATCGAAGCCGACTTCGCGCTGGTTGATGATGCTCTTCTTGTCCCGGTGCAGGAACTCGATAGGGTCTTCGATAGTGACGATATGCGCCATGCGGTTCATATTGATGAAGTCGATCAGTGCTGCCAGGGTGGTCGATTTGCCCGAGCCGGTGGCGCCGGTGACCAGGATCAGACCGCGGTGCTCGGCGGCGAGCTTTTTCAGTACCGGCGGCAGCAGCAGGGCATCGAGGCCGGTGATTTCATAGGGAATGGCGCGGAAGACCAGGGTAATGGTGCCGCGCTGGGAGAAAACGTTGACGCGAAACCGGCCCAGCCCCGGCACGCCGTAGGCGAGATCGACCTCCCGCACCTCATCGAAACGCGCCCGCTGCTTGTCATTCATGATGGCAAAGGCGACCTTCTGGGTCCAGTCAGGGGCCAGGCGGGGCGCCTTGGGCAGCGGCCGCAGAGCGCCATCGATGCGGAAAATCGGCGGCAGACCGGCCTTGAGGTGGATGTCGGAGGCCCGGACCTTGAGCGCCACCCCGAGGATTTCATTCAACTCCATATACTATCCCTTGCCGGTGGCTGTCGCTGCCGGCTCCATACCGAAATGGGCGAGGAGCTTTTCCTCGATGGAGCGGGCGGTTTCCGGATGCTCCAGGAGGAACTGCTTGGCATTTTCCCGCCCCTGGCCGATGCGCTCGCCGGCGAAGGAGTACCAGGCGCCGCTTTTCTCGATCACGCCGTTGTCGGCGCCCAGGTCGACCAGGTCCCCTTCGCGGCTGATGCCGGTGCCGTACATGATATCGAACTCGGCTTCCTTGAAGGGGGGAGCCACCTTGTTCTTCACCACCTTGACCCGGGTGCGGTTGCCGATGACGTCCTGCCCCTGCTTGAGGGAGGCCGACCTTGCGGATGTCCATGCGCAGGGAGGCATAGAACTTGAGAGCGTTGCCGCCGGTGGTCGTCTCGGGATTGCCGAACATGACGCCGATTTTCATCCGGATCTGATTGATGAAAATGACGCAGCAGTTCGATTTGCTGATGGTGCCGGTAAGCTTGCGCAGGGCCTGCGACATCAGCCGGGCCTGCAGACCCATATGCGAATCGCCCATTTCCCCCTCGATTTCCGCCCGCGGAACGAGGGCCGCCACCGAGTCCACCACCAGCACATCGATGGCGCCGCTGCGCACCAGCACCTCGGTGATTTCCAGCGCCTGTTCGCCGGTGTCGGGCTGGGAGACCAGCAGGTCGTCGGTTTTCACCCCCAGCTTGCGGGCGTACTGGATATCGAGGGCGTGCTCGGCGTCGATGAAGGCGGTGATTCCTCCCTTCTTCTGCGCCTCGGCGGCGATATGCAAGGCCAGGGTGGTTTTCCCGGAGGATTCCGGGCCGAAGATCTCGATGATCCGGCCGCGCGGTACGCCGCCGACTCCCAGGGCGATGTCCAAGCCCAGAGAACCGGTGGAGATCGCCTGCACGCCGGGCAGTACGGCGTCTTCGCCCAGGCGCATGATGCTGCCTTTGCCGAACTGCTTCTCGATCTGCCCCATGGCCAGGTCTATGGCCCGGGCACGATTATTCTCCGTCATAAGGTCAACCTCCAGTCTGGATACGGGTAAACGGCAGTCCCCTGTTCACTCTCCCAGGAGTACGGTTTTTCGCGGCAGGTGAACGGCGCCCGTCGGCTGCAGGCGGCTTTCGAAGAGAACGATCTGGTCCACCTCCAGGATTCCGCAGGGCACATCCCTGTACCGGTCAAGGATGGCGCGTGCCCCCGGGGGTCGGTCCCCGGTTGCGCCCCAGAGTCAGGTGCGGGGAAAAGGATCGCTCCTCGCCGGGCAGGCCGATGTCCCCCAGTCCCGTCTCGAGAGCGGAGTAAAGAGCCATCAGCGCCTGCTCCTCCTGAATCCCCAGCCAGATCACCCGTGGCCGGGCGGGGGAAGGGAAAGCGCCGATACCGGCGACCGGCACCTGGAAGGGAGGGTGTAAGCGCCCTACGGATAGCATAACTTCCCCTATTTTTTCAAGGAATTCTTCCGGGATGTCGCCGAAAAAGCGGAGGGTCAGGTGCATCGTTTCCGGGCGCACCCAGCGGACGTGGGGGAAGGAATCAGCCAGCTTGCGGCAGAGCCCCTGTGCCGTCCGCACAATCTCCTCGGGCAGGGGAATAGCGAGAAACGCCCGTACCTGTCGCATAGGACCTCCTCGGGAGATGGGAGGTAGTGAGATAGCAAGTGGAAGAACCCAGATCAAGCTACCTGAAGATTTTACTATCTCACTATCTCCCTACTCACTACCTCCCTGCCTTCCAACCAGATACCGGCGCAGCCATTCCAACCCCATGCAGGCGGCCATTCGGCGGATCTGCCCCCGGTCGCCGCCGAAGCGGTACATCTTCACCTGCTCGGCGGTGGCCGTCGCCAGGGCGAGAAAGACGGTGCCCACCGGTTTCTGCGGCGTGCCGCCGGTGGGACCGGCGATACCGGTGACCGCCAGGCCGAGGTCGCTGCCGGCGGCCTCCCGGATCCCCCGCGCCATAGCCCGGGCGCAGGCCTCGCTGACTGCCCCGTCGTTCTCCAGCACCGCCGGCGGGACCCGCAGCCAGTCGGTCTTGGCGCTGTTGGCGTAGGTCACCGCGGCGCGCTCGAGAAAAGCGGAGGCTCCGGGGATATCGGTGAGCCGGGCGGCAATCAGGCCGCCGGTGCAAGATTCGGCCAGGGCCAGGGTGAGACCGGAAGCGGTCAGCAGGCGGACCACATTCCCCGCGAGGGTCTCGCTGCCAATGGCCACCAGGTGCTGGCCGAGGGCCCGCCGCACCGGCAGCTCGGCCCGATCGAGAAGCGTTTCGGCCGTCTCCCCCGCCGCGTGCAGCTTGGCATGAACGAAAGGGAAATCGACGCCGAAGGCAACTTCGACGCCGGCCGGCAGGTCGGCCGCCGCCAGGATTTCCTCCACCCGCGGCTCGGGCAGGCCAAAAGTTTTGAAGACCCGCTCCTGACGGGGAAAGTATTCGCCTCCGCTGAGTTCCCGCAGGTGGGGGAGGACGCTGGCCTCCAGCATGGCCGCCATCTCCTCCGGCACTCCGGGGAGGAAGAAGAGGGTCAGGCCGTCATGCTGGAGGAAAAAGCCGGGGGCGCTGCCGACCGGGTTGGGGATGATGGTCGACTTCTGCGGCAGCAGCGCCTGCTTTTCATTGCGCGGGTGCATTTCCCAGCCGGTGCGGCGGAAATGCTCCCGGATCTGCTGCAGCGCCTCTTCATGCAGCACCAGCCGCCGCTTGAAGGTGCGAGCCGCGACCCGGGCGGTCAGGTCGTCGGCGGTCGGACCGAGGCCGCCAGTGACGATGACGGCATGGCGCCGGCCGGCCAGCGCCAGCAGGGCCTCCTCAATATCCGTTTCAACATCCGCCACCGTCAGCGACTCGCGCAGGACATAGCCATGCGCCGCCAGTTCTCCGGCAATGTGGCGGGTATTGGTGTCCGCCATCTCACCGCTCAACAATTCGCTGCCGACCGTCAGCACGCTAATGTGGAAGGACATGGAAAGCTCCGCCGGAAAAATAAAGGGAAAAGCGGGAGGGCTGAGAAGCGAATTTTACCACGGGCATGCAGACCAGAGGTAAATAACTTCGTGGTGAAACTCGCGACTCCGAGCTCCGGTTTTCGTCAATCGTTACCGCGCGGTCAGATAGAGTATCAGGCGCAGCGCCAGCGCCCCATAAAAACCGGCAACGACGTCATCGAGCACCACCCCGACCCCGTTCTTCATCCGCCGGTCGAACCAGGAGGCCGGAAAGGGCTTGACGATATCGAACAGCCGGAACAGGACGAAGCCGAGAATGGCCGCGCGCCAGGAGAAGGGGAGGAAGGCGACGGTGACCAGGTAGCCGGTCAATTCGTCGATGACGATACGGCCATCGTCCACCACCCCGTAGATCTTCCCCGCGGCGCCGGCCGTCCAGCAGGCGACCAGCAGGATGGCCAGCCAGACCCCCGCATAGACGGTCGCCGGCCGGCCGGCCAACAGGTAAAAAACCGGCGGGCCGGCGAGGGTGCCGAAGGTGCCGGGAACGACCGGGGCGAGGCCGAGTCCGGCATTGGTGGAGAGAAAAAGAATCAGGCGGCGCATAAAATTCAGAAAAAGGTTCAAGGCACAAGGTTGAAGGCATAAGATTCAAGGTATCAGGCTTCACCTTGGACCTGTTTTTCAAAGAGTGCGTCCGCCGCCCGCTCCACCAGGCGATAGACCTCCGGCAGCGGCCGGCCGGCGGCGGTGGCCAAACGCCGGCAGCTCTCGTACTCGGGGGCGATCCGCACCAGCCGCTCCCCTTCATAGAGCAGCTTAACCTCCGCCTCTCCCAGGGGCGTGGCCACCGTTGCCGGTTGCCGACGCAGCTTGCGGCGCTGCGCCGGATAATGCCGGACGCCGATGGCGCTGCTCTCGTGCAACAGCAGTCGGGCCAGGGCATCGCTGCCAGCGGGGCGGGCGATCACCGTTACCCTCACCCCGGGGCGATTTTTCTTCATCTGCAGAGGGGAATACGCGACATCGAGTGCCCCGGCCGTCAGCAGGCGGTCCATCAGGTGCCCCAGCCATTCCGGGTTGGCATCGTCGAGATGGGTTTCCAGAACATCAACCCGGTCGGTTTCCCCTTCCCCGCCGGCATCTCCCAGCAGGCCGCGCAGCAGATTGGGCCGGTCGTCCAGCTGCCAGCCGCCCACGCCGTAGCCGGTGCGGGTCAGGGTCATGGCGGGCAGAGGGGTGAAGGCGGCGATCTCGGCGGCAATGGCGGCGCCGGTGGGGGTGACCAGCTCCCGCTCGCTGGCGGCATCGGTCACCGGCACTCCCTGCAGGATTTCCGCCGTTGCCGGCGCCGGCAAGGGGAAATTGCCGTGGGCGGTGCGGACCAGGCCGCGGGAAAGGGGGAGGGGAGAGCAGCTGACCTGGCCGATCCCCAACTGGTGCAGGCCGACGGCGGCGCCGGCAATATCAAGGATGGAGTCGAGGGCGCCGACCTCATGGAAATGGACCGTCTCCATCGGCACCCCGTGCACCTTCGCCTCGGCGACGCCGATGCGGCGGAAGATGCGCCGGGCCAGCTCCCGGACCGGCGCCGGCAGAGCGCTCTCAGCGAGCATGCAGTCGATGCCGGCCCAGGTGCGATGGTGCTTTTGCTCTTCGCAGAGCACCTCGACCCGCGTCCCCTCGATCCCCAGCCTTTTTTCCCGGCGACACTCCAGGCGCCAGCCGGTGACCGGCAGTTTGCGCAGTTCCGCCTCAAGTTCAGCCAGGGGCAGGCCGAGATCGACCAGCAGGCCGAGGAACATGTCGCCGGAGATACCGGCGAAGGTGTCGAGATAGAGAAGTTTCATGGGAATCGGGCTCAATTTTAACGCGGAGGCGCGGAGACGCGAAGAAATCTCTTGATCAGGAATTCCGGTTTTCTCTGTGCCTCTGCGTCTCCGCGTTATTGTTTTTTGTTGGTTATCCCGCTCCGAGACGGTTGATGCGGGTGGCGGCGAACGCGGCGCCAAAGCCATTGTCGATATTGACCACGGTGACGCCGCTGGCACAGGAATTGAGCATGCCCAGGAGGGCGGCGACGCCGCCGAAGGCGCTGCCGTAGCCGACGGAGGTGGGGACGGCGATCACCGGCACGCTGACCATGCCGCCGATCACCGAAGGCAGGGCACCTTCCATGCCGGCGATCACGATCAGGACCGCAGCCTGGCGCAGCCGGTCGAGGTTGGCCAGCAGCCGGTGCAGCCCCGCTACCCCGACATCGACCACCTCCTCCACCTCGTTCCCCAGCATCCGGGCGGTCACCGCTGCCTCCCGCAGCACCGGGATGTCGGAGGTGCCGGCGCAGACCACGGCGATTTTCCCCCGGCCGCGCAGTTCGACAGGTGTCTGCATCAGGATGAAGGTACGGCCGTCCGGATCATATTCCCCCCCGGAAAAGCGGGCCAGCAGGGAATCGGCCTTCTCCCGGGCGAGGCGGGTGATCAGGATGTTGCTGCCCCGTTCGGCCATTTTCGTTACGATGGTCAGCAGCTGTCCGATGCTTTTCCCCTCCCCCAGCACCACCTCCGGCGCCCCCTGGCGCAGCTCCCGGTGATGGTCGATCAGGGCCACCCCGACATCCTCGAAAGGCAGGGAGCGCAGGCGCTCCACGCCGCTTTCGACGGAAATCTCCCCGGCACGGATGGCGGCCAGCAGGTTTTGCAGTTCGGTAAGGTTCATGGCGACAGTTCAGGATAAAAGGGCCAGGCCTGCGGCAGGAAACCAGCATAGCAGAGGATGGGGCCTTTTTAAAGCAGTTCCACACGGGCCTGGCCCACCCTAAAAGGATGAAAATAGGGGCGTGCGTCGCTCCCCTATGGGGAAAGGCGATTGATGAAGACCTCGCGCGGCCGGCTGGTGCCGTCGGAAGGGCCGACGATCCCGTCCTGTTCCATTTTCTCGATGATGCGCGCGGCCCGGTTGTAGCCGAGACGCAGGCGGCGCTGCAGCATGGAGATGGAGGCCTGGCGGGTTTCGGCGACGATGGCCACCGCCTCGTCCCACTTCTCGTCGAGGCCGTCCTCCTCTTCGGTGCCGCCGCCTTCGCCGGCGGGAGGTGCCTCGAGGATCGATTTGTCGTACTCGGGCTCTCCCTGCTTTTCCAGAAAATCAACCACCCGCTGCACTTCCAGTTCGGAAACGAAGGCGCCGTGCACCCGCTGCAGGGCGCCGGTGCCGGGCGGGAGGAAGAGCATATCGCCCATTCCAAGCAGGGTTTCAGCTCCCATCTGGTCGAGAATGGTGCGCGAATCGATGCGGGAGAAGACCTTGAAGGAGATGCGGGTGGGGAAATTGGCCTTTATCAATCCGGTGATGACATCGACGCTCGGCCGCTGGGTGGCCAGGATCAGGTGGATGCCGGAGGCACGCGCCATTTGCGCCAGTCGGGCGATCGACTCCTCGATCTCGCGTCCCGCCACCATCATCAGGTCGGCCAGCTCATCGACGATGACCACGATGTAGGGGACATGGCCATGTTCCAGCACCTCCCCTTCCGCCAGCTCAATTTCCGGCAGAGCCTCCTCATCCGCTTCCACCGGTTCCACCACCAGCTGCCCGCGGGCTTTGAGCTCCTCCTTCTCCTTTTCCTCCTTGGCGATCTTCTTGTTGTACCCCTCGATATTGCGCACCCCCTTGTCGGCCATCAGCTTGTAGCGGCGCTCCATCTCCCGTACCGCCCAGGCCAGGGCCAGGGCGGCCTTCTTCGGATTGGTGACCACCGGCAGCAGCAGGTGGGGAATCCCCTCGTAGATGGAGAGCTCAAGCATTTTCGGATCGACCATGATGATCCGCACCTCCTGCGGGGTGGCGCGGTAGAGGAGAGAGAGAACCATGGTATTGATGGAAACCGACTTGCCGCTGCCGGTAGAGCCGGCAACCAGGAGGTGCGGCATCTTGGCGAGATCGCCGACCACGGTGCGGCCGAAAATGTCCTTGCCCAGGGCCATCGGCAGCCGGCATCCCGATTTCTGAAACTCCTCCGACTCGAAAATTTCCTTGAGATAGACCGTTTCCCGTCTCCTTGTTGGGAATCTCGATGCCGACCACGCCGCGGCCGGGAATGGGGGCGACGATGCGGATGGAGAGGGCCTTCAGCGCCATGGTCAGGTCGTCGGAGAGACCGGCGATCTTGTTCACCTTGACGCCCGGGGCGGGGGCAAACTCGTACATGGTGACCACCGGTCCCGGCTTGACCTCGACCACCTCGCCCTGGACACCGAAATCCTGAAGCTTCTTCTCCAGGATGCGGGCATTCATCATCAGGGAATCCCTGTCCACCGGCCGGGCCGCTTCCCCCTCATGGGCGAGCAGGCTCAGCGGGGGCTTGTGATAGGTTCCCTCCGGCTCCAGAAAATCGAAGACCACCTGCGCCGGCGCCTCCCCTTTTTTCTTCTTGCCGGGAGATTTGGCCGGGGCCGGCAGCTGTTTCGGCTCGGGGGCGGCGATCAGCAGCGCCGCAACCGGTCGCTCTTTTTTCGACGGTTTCTGCGCCTTCTTTGCTGCCCGCACCTCCCGCCGCTGCTCCAACACCTGGGCGCAGCGCTCCAGCAGCCCTTCGAGGAAGAGGACCATAGAGAAGCGGGCGGTGAGCATCAGGGAGACCAGGAAGAAGACGAGAAGGAAAACGGTGGCGCCCGGGACGTTGAGCCAGGCGGCGAGAATATCCACCAGCAGCCGGCCGAGGGCGCCCCCGGCCTGCTGGATGGTCTGGCCGGCGAAGGCAACCTGCCGGAATTCAAGGGCGATCAGCCCGGAGAGGGAGAGCAGCAGCACCAGAAAAGCCGCCCCCTTGTACAGGTGCACCTTGACATCGCGGAACTTGAGGAGCCGCCAGGCGAAGAGGAAACAGGCAAAGGGAAGGAGATAGGCCGGCAGGCCGAACAGCTGCAGCAGCAGGTCGGCCAGGTGTGCCCCCACCACGCCGCCGAAATTGCGGATGACGGCCGGGTGCAGGTTGTTGTTGAAAGATGGATCGCCCTGATCGAAGGAAGTCAGGCAGATGAGCAGGAAAATTCCGGCCGCCAGCCAGAATACGCCGGCGATTTCCTTCTTCAGGTGCTCCCGGAGAAAAGGTTTCGGTTCCCTCGTCATAATTCAGGCCCTATGGGAATTTACCGTCTTTTCGCCGGAACCGGCTGCGTTACGCCGGTTCCACAAAAGGGCGGAATCAGGCTGCCCACTGGCAGCAGCATGCGGATGTCTGAATGGCAACCGGCGTCAATCCCCGGCGCTCTTCAACTGGAAAAGATTGCAATAGTCGAGCCAGGGCGGCGGATGCCGGAAAAGCTTCAGGTCGAATCAAAGCTCCAGGATAACCGGCAGAATCAGCGGCCGGCGCTGGATGGCGCGGTTGAAAAAGCGCTGCAGGGACTTGCGCACCTCGACCCGCACCTCCTCCCAGTCGGAAATCGTCTCCAGCGAATGCTCGGCCAGCAGATCGCATACTACCTGCCGCGCTTGCTGGAGCAGCTCCCGGCTTTCCTCCTCGGGGATGAAGCCGCGGGTAAAAAGCTCCGGGCCGTAAACGATCTCGCCGGTCGACTGGTTGAGGGCCAGAACCAGCATGGCCACGCCATGATTGGCCAGGTGCCGCCGATCGCGCAGTTCCATCGCCCCGACATCGCCGACTCCCTTGCCGTCGATGAAGACCCTGCCGGTCTCCACCCTTTCCTCCCGCTGCAGGCCATTGGCCGAAACGACCAGCGGCATACCGTTCTCCAGCACCACCGCATCAGCCTCGGCCATCCCCATTGCCCGGGCCAGACGGGCATGACGGACCAGGTGGCGGTATTCGCCGTGGATGGGGACGAAATAGCGCGGGCGGACCAGGGAAAAAACCAGTTTGAGCTCCTCCTGCGAAGCATGGCCGGAGACGTGCACCTCGCTGGTGGTCTCGTAGAAAACCTCCGCCCCGCGCCGATACAGGTGATTGATCATATCGGTGATCGCCTTTTCATTCCCCGGGATGAACTTGGAGGAAAGGATCACCGAATCTCCCGGCAGCACCTGGATCTGCTTGTGATCGTCCATGGCGATGCGGGAGAGGGCGGACAGTGGCTCCCCCTGACTGCCGGTGGTGAGGATCATCACCTTCTCCCGCGGCAGTTCGCGCGTGGTGCGCACGTCGATCAGCGCCTCATCGGGAATGTACAGATAGCCGAGCTGTCGGGCGATGGCGATGTTGGCTACCATGCTGCGGCCGTTGACCAGGATCTTGCGGCCACAGGCGACGGCGGCATCGACGGCCTGCTGGATGCGGTGGATATTGGAGGAGAAGGTGGCAAGGAGAACCTGCCCGGTACAGCGCGGCAGGATGGCGGCGAAGGCTTCCCCGACCACCCGCTCCGAGAGCGTGTATCCCTCCCTTTCCACGTTGGTGGAATCGGCCAGCAGCAGGAGCACTCCTTCCTGGCCATAGGCGGCGAGTCTGGCCAGGTCGGTCGGCTGCTGATCGACCGGCGTCTGGTCGAGCTTGAAATCGCCGGTGTGTACCACCAGGCCGGCGGGGGTGTGGATGGCCAGCCCGACGCCGTCGACGATCGAATGGGCGGCGCGGAAGAATTCGATGCGGAAGGGACCGAGAACGATTTCCTGGCGCGGAAAGATGCGCTCCAGGCGGGCGGCGGCGTCCAGGCCGTGCTCCTCGAGCTTGCCCTGCAGCAGGCCGAGGGTCAGCCCGGTAGCGAAAATCGGCGGATAGCCGAGCTTCTCCAGCAGGTAAGGGACGGCCCCGATGTGGTCCTCGTGGCCATGGGTGAGGACCAGGCCGCGGATATCCCCGGTGCGGCCGGCCAGGGCCGAAATATCGGGGATGACCAGATCGATGCCGAGCATGTAAGCCTCGGGGAACATCAGGCCGCAGTCGACGAGGAGAATTTCTCCCCGACATTCCAGGGCCATCATGTTCAGCCCGATCTCTCCCAGCCCGCCCAAGGGGAGCAGGCGCAGGGCCTCGGGATGCAGAGGGGCAAGGGTCATGACGCGGTTTTCCATGGCGAAAATGGTCCGTTGAATGGCTGGGGAATCGACTGTTCACCAGCCCATTGTGCAAGTGAATACGCCAGTCTACGAAAGAGGCAGCAGGGAGTCAAACCTTTTTCCGAAAGGGCTTTACACCCCGGACGAATTTCGTTAGACTCGGAAAAATAACCTTTGAGGGGAGGCTTTCGAATGTCGGTCAATAAAGTGATTCTGGTGGGAAATCTGGGCAAGGACCCGGAACTGCGCTATACTCCTTCCGGCGCTGCCGTGGCTACTTTTTCCCTGGCCACCTCCGAGCGTTACAAGGACAAAAGCGGCCAGATGCAGGAGAAAACCGAATGGCACAACATCGTCGTCTGGCGCAACCTGGCCGAGATCTGCGGCAAATATCTGCACAAGGGAAAACAGATCTATATCGAGGGGCGGATCCAGACCCGTTCCTATGACGACCGCGACGGCAACAAACGCTACATGACCGAGATCGTCGCCGATCAGATGCAGATGCTCGGGCGGGCGGGTGAAGAAGGCGGGGGGGCTCCCCGCGAATCCCGTCCGGCGCGAAATCAGCCGACTGCCCAGGAAAGCACTCCCCCCTACGAGGATTTCGCCGATCCTCCGTTCAATCCGGACGACGATATCCCCTTTTGATTGAGTGGGTATGCTGGAAGAGCGCAAAAGCCGACTCAAACAGGCCCTGAGTGACCCGGACGAAGAAGTCTGCCGTGCGGCCGCCGAAGCCTTGGAAATGCTGGAATCGGTCCAGGAACTGGATCGGATTCTGGCCAGTCTGGGCGGGGGCAGCCGCGGTCAGCGGGTGCAGGCCATTTTCGCCATGGAGCGGGTGAACTCGCCCCGCGTTTTCCCCCCTCTGCTGGAATGCCTCAGTCAAGCGGATCCAGATCTGCGGGCGGCCGCCGTTCAGGTGCTGGGGCGGAAAAAAAATCCTAAGGTCATCCCGAATCTGCTCCGGCACCTCAAGGATCCCCATCCGGCAGTACGGGTGCATGCCGCGGAGGCCCTCGGCAATTTTCCCGATCGGCGCCTGGTTCCCTATCTGGCCGCCGTACTGAAGGCGACGGATGGTGAACTGGTCTGCAGCGCCGTCCGGTCCCTCGGCGCCATCGGCGCTTCCGAGGGTGAGTCGCATCTGCTGCCGCTGGTTTCCGATCCCCGCGCCGCCGTGCGCCGTGAGGCGGTCAGGAGCCTGGGACGGCTGAACCTCTGAAAAATTAGGAGAGAAATGTGAAACGTGAAACGCCGGCCCATGGGCCGGCGTTTCACGTTTCAGTCAATATAGTCGGTGATTTCGATTCCCTTGGTGTAAGGGTCAACCTCGGCGATGATGTGCGGTGGCTCCCCGCCGCTAAGCTCGATCCGCGGCGGTTCGTCCAATTGTCTGCCGGCGTTATCGAAAAGGATCTTGAGCCGGACCCGGTCGGGGTCCTTGGTATCCACCCACACCACCAGGCCGATCTCATTGTTTCCCAGGCGCACCAGGCTGCCGACCGGATAGGTCCCCAGGGAAGTAATGAATGTCTCGATATACCCCGGATGCAGGTAATTCCCGGCGAGCCCGCGCAGCTTTCCGATTGCCCGGCGCGGAGTCATGGGGTGCTGATAGGAACGCAGAGTGGTCATGGCGTCATAGGTGTCGGCGATGGCCGCCATGTAGGTCAGGGGTGAGAGCTTCCGCTTGCGGGCGACGGCGGGGTAGCCAGATTGGTCGTAGCGGAGGTGATGCCCCAGAACGATGTCGATGACCTCGGTGGTGATTCCCTCCATCTGTTCCACCAATTCGGCGCCGGTGCCGGGATGCTTTCTGATTTCCTCGAATTCCTCTCGGTCAGCCGCCCCGGCTTGGTGATGATCGCCCTATCGATCTTGAGCTTGCCCAGGTCATGCAGCAGACTGCCCAGGCCGAGGGTGCGCAGGCGTTCTTCGGGCAGCCCGCAGGCCCGTCCCACTGCTAAAGCTATGACCGCCACGTTCACCGAATGGGTGAAGGTGTAATTGTCATAGTCTTTGAGCATGGAAAGAGCGAACAGCGCATTTGGCTCGATCAGCGTCACTTGGGCCATGCTCTTCACCACATTGATCGCCTCAGTGGAGGAGGGAATGCGGCCCAGGCGTACATCCTCGAAGATATTTTCCATTACCCGCAAGGCCCGGTTGTAGACCTTACGGGGGCGTTTCTCTTCTCCTCCTCCTTTCGGCTTCCCTGGTGACGGCGTGGATATCCATGACACCGCCTGCCGCCAGTTGCTGATTCACCGCTTCGCCACGGGCGTTCCCCGCCAGCAGCAGGGAGAACAGGATCTGCAGCTGGCCGCTGGTGAGACCGGAGCGGAAGAGGAAGCCATCGAGCTGAAAATCCTGTAGCAGACGACCGATTTCCACGGCAGCGGGGGTGGTCTGGACGAACAGGTAATCTTCCAGAAAAAGAGTTCCCTCCAGCAGCCCCAACCTGACCTCCCCCCGGTTCTGGCAGAGGGTGAGCAGCCCGGTCAGCAGGCTCTGCACCTGACGCTCTATGGCGGGGTGCTGAAAGGGGTAGAGCCGCAGCCCCTGAAAAGTGGCGGCGAAGGCCTGGATGATCTGCTTATATGTTTCCCGATCCATTTTCCTTGATCTTCCCGAGATGCTTCAGGGATTGACCCGCCGCCCGCGCCACCGCCTCCGAGCGGTCTTCGGTTGCGTCCCGGAGTGCCGGCAGAGAGGCGGGGCTGCCGATTTCCCCCAGGGCCGCGGCGGCGGCGGCGCGCAGAGTGTTGAACATCCCCCGCCCGAAAAACCGGCGCCGCTTGAGGAGGGTAATCAGTGCGGGTACCGCTTCGGGGGCGCCGATTTCCCCCAGGGCCTTGATCGCCCCTTTCTTCAGCTCGATTCGCTTCCCGAGGGGGTCCGGACGGCCGATTAATTTCAGCAGAGTCGGGATGGCCTCCCGGTTTTTCATGGCTCCCAGGGAAAGCAGGGCCTGGCGGCCGAGGGAGGAATCATCACCCTCGACCAGGGAGAGAAGAATCCCCACCGCCCGAGGGCCGCCGATTTTGGTCAGGGCTCGAACCGATTCCCGGGCTACCCGCACATCGCGGTGGTGCAGCAGGGGAGGGAGAAGGACAGCGGCACTTGGGTCACGGATCTCCCCGAGGATGGACACCGCATTGCGAACCACGAACCAGCGCGGATCGGCGAGAAATTCGGTCAGGATCGGGGCCGCCGGCGTACCTTGGCGGATTATGGCCTCGATCAGCAGTCGGCGGGCCAGAAGATCCTTTTCCCGAGCCAATCGGTCCATCAGATGGCGGACGGTTTTCTCCGGGTAAAAGGCGAGCAGGGGGAAGATCTGTGCCCGGATTTCCGCCGCAACGCCCCGGGTGCACAGGAAGTCGATCAGGCTCTCGCAGATTTCCTCGGAAAATAGCTGCTCCAGCGCCTGCCCGGCCAGCCCGCGCCGCAGGACCGAGTGCTCAGTGGCGATAGTGTCCAGATGTAGCAGAAAGAGCGCCTCCAGGACCAGGTAGTGGTCCCCGTCGGCCTGGGCGGTCCGGATCAGAGGAGGCAATTCCTGCAGCAGCAGCCGGTATTGTGGATCGGAATTCTCCCCCCGCAACGCCTTGAGCACGGTTTCAAGGTCTCGTTCCCGTTCCCCCTCCCCGTCCTGGCCGCCGGTTTCCAGCAGCCGCTCCAGGTCTTCCTCTAGCCCTTTTTCGCCGCCGGGCAGCTGTTCTTTCTGCGCTTCCAGTTCGGCCCGGCGCTCGTGGATCAAGGCCAGGTCGGTCTCGTTCACCCAGATGGTGGAAATTCGCGCCCGGGCAAGAATGCCGGCCATCCCTCCATGTTCGTGAACGGCCTGCAGCCCCAGCCCCAGGCAACGGGCGAAGGACAGCAGATCGCGGACGGTCAGCTCCGGTAGCAGGAGCAGGGTCTGCACCCGTCGAGCAAAAAGATGATGGGAGAGTTTCTTCAACAGGGGACTGCTGGCGGCAACCGGTTGCTCCTGCAGCAGCATTCCCTCCTTGCGGACGGTAATCGACAGCACTTCATTTCCCGTCAGCAAGGGGGTGAAGCTCTGCCGCGCTTGTTCCGCTGCTGCGGCCAGGGCAGGGTGGCGGGCAGGGTAGTAACCAGCCGCCTTGAGAAGCTTGGCGAGCTTCAGGAGAGCCTCTTCGAGGAGCCGCTGCCGGTCAGCGGGGTGACTGTATTCATCTTGACGGGGCAGTTCTGTCATGCAGATAAAATAGCCGCTTGCGGCTGGGATGTAAATTGATTTCCACCCTGCCGGGAGAGGGAATCCGGATCAGGTTCGTTCTTCACCCGAAAGCTCTTCCACCACACAGAAACCATTGTCCTGGATCCCCTGGCCCGGCGACTGGTACATCCCCTCCAGTACCTGGCGGTAGCGTTCGCACACCAGGTTACGGCGGACCTTGAGAGTCGGGGTGATCTCCTGGTGGTTAAAGTCGCTGGAGAGGAGAGTGAAGCGCTTGATCCGCTGAAAAGACGTCAGGTTCGCCTGCAGGCGGTCGACCCGCTCCCGGATCAGCCGCAGGATTTGGGCGTGCTTGACCATCTCGCAGGAATCGGCGAATTGCAGGGCATTCTCGCGGGCGAAGGCTTCCAGTTTTTCCAGATGGGGGACGAGCAGGGCGGTAAGGTACGGCTTGCGGTCACCGTAAACCATCGCATTGGCAATAAAGGGATCGTTCTTGAGCAGGTTCTCCAGAAACTGTGGGGCGATGTTTTCACCGCCGGCGGTAACGATCAGATCCTTCTTGCGGTCGGTGATAGAGAGAAAACCATCCGCATCGAAGGCGCCAAGATCTCCGGTGCGAAACCAGCCGTCGGCGGTGAAGGCCTCCGCCGTCTCCGCGGGCCGTTTCCAATAACCGGAAAAGACCGCCGGCCCCCGGATGATTTATTTCGTTGTCTTCGGCAATGCGGATTTCCGTATCGGGAAAAGGCCTGCCGACAGTTCCCAGGCGGCAAGCCTGCGGCGTATTGACGGCGATGCCACCGGCCGTTTCGGTCAGGCCGTAGCCCTCGAAAATATGGATATCCGCGGCCAAAAAGAATTCGGCAATTTCCCGGCTGAGCGGGGCTCCGCCGGAAATGAAGAAACGCAAGCGTCCCCCCAGGCGCTCTTTCAACTTGGCAAACACCAACCGCTGCGCCAGGGATGCGGCGATGCGCAGTAACGGACCCGACCGCTGGCCGGTCAGGCGCCGGCGGGCGTCGGCGCGGCCGATCCGCAGGGCGGCGAAGAAGAGCCGCCGGCGGTGCCAGGGAGCGGACTGGACCCGCTCCAGCATCTCGGGCGTACATTTTTTCATAGAGGCGGGGGACACTGATCATCACCGTCGGCTGCGTCTCGAGCATATTGGCCGGTACCGTCTCCAGGCTCTCGGCATAGGCAATTACTACTTCCCGGTAGAGCATGAAATAGTAACCGTCCACCCGTTCGAAAACATGGGAGAGGGGGAGAAACGAGAGACACGAATCGCCCGGCCCGATGTCGAACAGCCGTTCGCAGGCATTGACGTTGGACAGGATATTCCGGTGGGTCAGCGCCACCCCTTTGGGGACGCCAGTGGTTCCGGAGGTATAGATCAAGGTGGCTGTTTCTTCCGCCGAGCCCATTTCGAGGCGCTGTTCCAGCGTGTTCGCCGGCACCTGCTCGGCGCCGGCGAGGAAGTCCCGCAGGGACAGCGCCCGGGGATCACCGGGGTCGCCCTGCAGCAGAATAATCCGCTCCAACTGTGGCACTTCACCGGCCTGCGCCAGGATCTTGCCCACCATCTCGGGGTTGTGCAGGAAAAGAAAACGGCTTGCCGAATCCCGCAGGATGTGGAGAACGGCCTGGAGCCCCTCGGTGTGGTAAATGGAGACGGTCAGGCCGCCGCCGGCCATCGTTCCCAGGTCGGCACAGACCCAATCCGGCCCGTTGGGAGCCATGATCGCCACCCGGTTGCCGCGGGCCAGTCCCAGTTGCAGCAGCCCTCTGCCGAAGCGACGGACACGGGCTTCGAGGGCTTCCCAGGAAATGTCGCGAAAATCCTTCCCCTGCTTGTGCCGCAGGGCGGGTCGGGCGCATCGCTGGGCGGCCAATTCGACTACCAATTGCGGAATGGTCTGATTCATGGCATCCTCATGTTTTCCCTTTTCATTATAGCCCGGGTCGACCCGGGAATGACAGCCGCCGCACTGCCGCCGGCTGGTGAAGGAAAGTGCCAATGGTCCTTGGGGTAACGGGCGGTATAGCCGCCGGCAAGAGCGCCGTCACGGAAGTTTTTCGCCGCCTGGGGGCGGCGGTAGTCAGCGCGGACGAAATCGCCCGCGAGGTTGTCCGGCCAGGTTCGCCGGTGCTCGATGAACTGGTGCAGATCTTCGGGCCGGGGATTCTCTGCGGAGACGGCACTCTGGACCGCACGGCCATGGCCTCACGCGTCTTTGCCGATCCGGAGGCCCGCCGAAATCTGAACCGGATCATCCACCCGGCAATCGCCGCCCTCGCCGGGGAGCGCCTGCGAGCGTTAGCCGCCAAGGTGCCGCTGGTGCTTTATGAGGCGCCGCTTCTCTATGAGGTCGGCGCTGAAGAGCGAGTCGATGCCGTCCTGGTCGTCCGCGTCGACCAGAAGCTGCAGCTGCAGAGGCTCATGGCGCGGGACGGGTTGACCGAGACCGAGGCGCGGAGCCGGGTGGCTGCGCAGATGCCGCAGGAGGAGAAAGTCGCCCGGGCGGATTTCGTGATCGACAACTCCGGTCCGCCGGAAAAGACGACGGCACAGGTCCGGAACCTGTTCAAGCGTCTTTCGGCGCTCTCCCCTCCAGATTCCCCAGAAAGCCGATAATGAGCTGGAAGGTTGCGGTACGGCGGGGATTCTCCTCGGTCGTCAGAATGTGCGGTACCTCCGGGCCATACAGATGGTATTCACGGTGCTGGCTGCCGAGCCGCCGGAACAGATACTGGGCGCTGTCTACCCTGACGGTTCGGTCGCCCAGGGCGCTCACGGCCAGAGTTGGGGCGGTGATCCCGGGCAGGGCGCGGCGCACCCGGTGAATCAGGCGCTGCAGTTGGTAAACGCCGTTGACCGGCCGGCGCTCGTAATAGTAGGGGCGAAGGTCGGGGGCGACACAATGCCTTTGATAGGGGCGGATGAAGCGCAGCAGGAATGCTGCCGGTGCCAGCCGGTGCTGCAGCTGCAGGTAGGGAGAAAGCAGCACCAGGCCGGCAAATGGCCGGGTTTCCGACAGGGCAAGAAGAAGCAGGGCACCGCTGCTTACTCCCACCCCGTAAACTGGACCGCTTTCGGCCAGAATCCGATAGCCGCGCTCGACTGCTGCGAGCCATTCCTCATACCGGCGGCCGGCGAGATCCTCGGGGGTGGTGCCGTGCCCGGGCAGCCTGACGCCGAGAACCAGGAATCCCGCCGAAGCGAGCTCCTCGCCGATGGCCCGCATTTCTCGCGGGGTGGCAGTGAACCCGTGCACCAGCAGCACTCCCGCCGTCGGTCGGTCTGGACCGAAAAGAAACGGCAGGTTTTCGTCGCGCGTCACCCCCTCCTGGCGGGCCAGGAGGCGATCTTCCCGAATCAGGGATGCGGCTTCGGGGATGGTCGGCACGGCATCATCCCATTTCAAATTGAGAAGAAGAGAGGAGGGGAGCCCGTCTGTCGATCGCTGGCGAATGTCGGCCAGCCAAAGAAGCCTCCCGTCCGGGAGGTTTCTTTGGACTGCAAGGGCTTACTTGTGGAAACCGAGGCGGGTGGAGAGATCTTCGGCGGCCTGGGTTACCAGCGGAATCAGGTCCTTCTGGATTCGTTCATCGGAAAAGCGCATGGAAGGACCGGAGACGCTGACCGCGCCGACGATGCGGCGGGTGTAGTCGCGAATGGGGCCGGCGACGCAGCGCACACCGGAATCGAGCTCTTCGTTGTCGAGAGCGTATCCCTGCTCGGCGATCCGGCGCAATTCCTTCTTCAACTCATCCCGATCAGTGATGGTGTTGGGAGTGTAGGCCTTGAGTTCCCGGCTCGGCAGCAGGGCATCGATCTCCTCGTCCGACATGAAAGCCAGGTGAACCTTGCCGGCTGCCGTACAATAGGCAGGTAGGCGGGAGCCGACCCGGGAAACCACCCGCACGGTCAGATCGGTCTCGACGACATCGAGATAGACGATGTAGCCTTCCTTGAAGATGGCCACATAAGAGGTCTCGCGGCATTCTTTCACCAGTCGTTCCAGGATCGGCTTGGCCTGACGCAGCAGCCCCATCTGTTTGATGAAGGTTTGCCCGAGTTCAAGGGACTTGAGCCCGAGGCGGTAGTTTTCCGTGGCCCGGTTCTGCTCGATATAACCGCGCGACTCGAGGGTGGCGAGGAGCCGGAAGACGTTGTTCTTGTGTAATTTCAGACGCTTGCTGAGTTCAGTGACACCCAGTTCATCGTTTTCGCCGTGAAATTGTTCCAACAGATCGAGTGCGTGGGAAACAGCCTGAATGATATATTCAGCTTTCTCTTTCTTTGCCATGGCGAAATTCCCTCTGCAAAAAGAATTAAAGGCTTGATTTTGCCCATCTTATAAATTTGAAAAAATATGTCAAGTCTAATGGGATATTCTGCGAAATCTGTTTAGCGCACGACGAATGAAACGCTTGAGGCTCCTGGCGGAAGCCGAAACACTATATCCATACGAAATATAAAATGTCGTTTTATAAAAGTCAACCCAAACTAATTTGTCTGGTGACGATTTTCTGCCGCTGGCGGCCGGTTGACAGGAAATTTTCTTTCCATTAGAGTAATCACCTACTTACCGCGGAGGGTAGAATGCTTAACCTGAGCAAGAAGATCCTGGTGGCCATCGACGGCTCACCCCAGTCGGACAAGGCGGCGGAAGAAGCGGTGCGCCTGGCGGTTGCTTCAGGTGTCCGCTTTAAAAGCAAGCTTTATGCCATTCTTGTCCTGCCCAGCATGCGTACCCCTTCTTTCACCGATTTTTTTCCTTCTCCCCCGGTAACGGAACGCCCAGACTGGGAGGAAAAGCGGCAGCGGATCTTCTATGTTGTCGAAAAAACCGCCGCCGAAGCCGGTGTGCACCTGGAAAATGTGGTGGTTTACGGTGATGCCGCGGAGGAGATCATGGCTTTTGCCGAGCAGGAGGAGATCGATGTGATAGTCATCGGCTCCTCGGGGGCGGGCCGGGTCAAAAGGGCTCTGCTGGGGAGCGTCTCGACCAAAGTCGCCCTGCATGCCCGCTGCTCAGTCTATATTGTCCGCTGAAAAACCATCCGCCTCTTCCCGCCATTCTTCCGCTGCCGGCGGCCGCACCACTTCCGCAAGGGGCCGGCGCGTTTCCTGACAGAGATAATCGAATATTTCCACCAGGCTCTCGCGAATCATTTCCTCTTCCTTGGGGAATTCGTGCGGCGATAACTCCAGGGTCAGGGTTTTGTTGTACCTGGTCTCCCGCAGATGATTGAGAAAACGGGTGAGGGGGAGAATGCCATGGCCGGGAAGCAGATGCTCGCGGCCGTAGCCGTAGTCCGAAAAATGGATGTTGCGCATCCGGGTGGAATTGTAGAAGAGATGAAAGTCGTGCAGGAAGTTGGCTCGGGAAGAACCCATATGAGCGGTGTCAAAAGTGAGGAAGAGGTTTTTCTCCTCCATGAACTGGATCATCTTGCCGGTTTGCGCCAGGAAGTTCGGGTTGCATTTGAAAGGTCCGGTGCAGGGCATGTTCTCCATGGTGATGGTCACCTGATTGCGTCCTATCTCGGACTGGAAATCGCGGATCCGGTTAAGCCAGCGCCAGAAGCGCAGTTCCAGGGCGAGCCAGGCCGGCGGGTGAAAATTGACCAGGGGAATGCCGGTCTCCAGGGCCAATTCGGTGGTGCGGAAAAGGGATTCGATTTTATTTCCCCAGCCATCCAACTCGAAAAAGGGGGCGTGGAGGGAATAGATGGGAAGAATCTGCTGCAGTTCCCGCAGACAGGCAACATTGTCCTGGTACTGGAAGTCATAGTTGACAATGACTTCCAGGCCATCGAAACCGGTATCCCGGGCGAGTTCGAAAACTTTCGCCAAGGGCAGGGTATAGAGACTGCCGGCCGACAGGACCAGCTTCATCGTTGATCTTCTCCTTGCCAGGACAGCCCGCGGACCGGGATTGGCCAAAAGCTGCCGTGAAACCGCCCCGCTTCAGGGAGCGTGCACTTCCTCCGCCAGAAACCGACGGATCCGCTCCGGTGGCGCCGGGGTGGCCAGGGAGACGAGGATCATGACCAGAACGACCAGCGGCGCTCCAAGGAGTGCCGAGGAGGTGGGGGGGAAAAGTTCGCCGAGCAGAGGAAAGGCGTTTCCCAGCAGCAGCGCCGCAAAAGTGACGGCAAGCCCGGTCAGCATGCCGGCAATGGCTCCGTATTTGTTGGTCCGGTCCCACCAGATTCCCAGAAGAAATACCGGAAAGAGGGTATTGCCGGCCAGGGCGAAGGCTACGGCGGTGATCTGGGCGATCAACCCCGGGGGATTGAGCGCCGCCAGCAGGACCACCAGGGCCATCACCAGGGTTGCGCCTTTGGCCACCCGCATCCGCTGCCGCTCGCTGGCCCGGGGGTTGAGCAGGCGGTAATAGATATCGTGGGAGAAGGCGCCGGCACCCGTCAGCAGCAGCCCGGTTACGGTGGAAAAGGCGGCAATGATCGCGCCGACGGCAATGCTGCCGGTAAGCCATCGAGGAATGCCGGACCACTCCCCGGCTTTGATGACGATCAGGTCGGCGATGGCGTGCGCCATCTGCGGATCAAGGTTCTGGCCGCTGCGGGTCTCCCAGATTTTAGCGAAGGTGGCATAGGCGGGAGCGCTCCAGTAAAGCAGGCCGATGAAAAAAATCCCCCAGACCACACTCCAGCGGGCATCCCTGGCATTGGGAACGGTGTAGAAGCGGGAGAGTACGTGGGGTAGGCCCGCGGTTCCCACCATCAGGGTGAAGCAGAGGGCTATCCATTGGTAAGTGGTCCCGAAAACCCAGGGAGAAGTGAAGGCGCCGTTTTCCCGGGACAGGTCCTGCAGCGCCGCTCCATAGCCGAACTGGGGCGCCGCCCAGAAGTAGCCGAGCTTCCTGGCGATGAACATGAGCGGCACCAGAAAGGAGAGGATCAGCACGACGTAATGGAACTGCTGGTTGCGGGCGGCGCCGAGGGTGCCGGCCAGCACCAGGTAGGAAATGGCCACCGCCGTACCGAGAAAGAGGGCGGGGGTATAGTCGATGCCGAGCATCCAGGCGAACACCAGGCCGATCCCCTTGTACTGGGCAACGCAGTAGACCAGGGAGATGAGGATGGCAATAATCGCCGAGAGGAAGCGGGCGACCGGCGAATCGTAGCGGGTCTCGACAAAATCGGGAGCGCTGTACTTGCCGAAGCGGCGGATCTGGGTAGCCATCAGGATGAGCAGCAGGACGTAACCGCCGGTCCAGCCGATGACGTAGGCGAGGGCGAAGTAACCCTTGAGATAGAAGACCCCGGCGATTCCCAGGAAGGAGGCGGCGCTCATCCAGTTGGAGGCGATGGCGGCGCCGATGCCCAGACGGCCGATGGTGCGGCCGGTGCCGAGGTAGTAGGCCGTGCCGCGGATGCGGCTGGTCAGGCCAATCAGGATAAAGGCGCCGAGCACGATGATCAGCAGCAGGAGTGGAATCCCTTTGAAGCCGTCGGTCGTCATGCGCTCTCCCTATCTGCGTTTCCGGTAGATTTTCGTCAATTGATCGAGGAAAACGTTAAACAGAAAGCAAAGGAAAATAAACCAGACGATGAGGAACTGCCCGGTAAACCAGTAATGAAAAGGAAACCCGAACAGGTGCAGATCGGTGAGGCGGCCCTCCCCGGCGGCGTTTCTCTGCAGCCAGGTAAGCAGGATTTGAAAGCCGAAGGTGAAAAAGGCCCAACTGATCAGCAGGATCCAGGTGTAGATGACGCGCCGGCGCAGGTAGCCGGGGCGGGGCCGGAAGAAATTGATCCGGTAATCACTTTCGGTCGCGACGGGATCGTCCTTTGCTTCCATTGCAAGCACCTCTTCCAAAGGCAGTGAGGTAGTGAGTAGTCAGATAGTGAGATAGAAGAACTTGAATTTACTACCTCGCTACTTACTATCTCACTGGTTTCATGATCTCCCGCAGAACACTGGTGGCATAGCTCCCCTTCGGCAGGGAGAAGGAGATGAGCAGATCGGTGCCTTCCCGGCGCACCGCAGCCTCGCGCAAGGGCACCCGCAGGGGGCGCCGTTCTCCTTCCATGGCGAGGCCGCCGGTCAGACGGAAATCCTCGCGCTGCAGCTTTTCCCTGGCCAGGACGCTCTCCTCGAGAATGCCGGCATGGCCCCGGGCCATACTGACCTTATAGCCGAACAGGGGAGCCGAGGGGCTGATCTCCAGGCGCTCGGCGCGCGGCTGCTCGGCGGCGGCATTCTCGACGTAGAAACAGGCGCCATTGTCGTGCTTGTAGGCCAGGTCCCCCTGCCAGAGGATGTCCAGGGTATCGAGGCGCATGGCTGTCAGCTGATCGAACAGGCTCGACTGGTAAGCGGAAAGAAACAGGCGCAGCAGCTTGCGCGGCAGGGCCAGTACCGCCTGCCGGGCGCTGCGGCCAGCGAGCAGATCCTGCACCAGGCGCCGCTCGTCCCGGCAGCGCCCGGGCAGGATCGCCAATGCTCCGGCCAGATCGCCGGCATGAAAGCGCGCGGCTCCCTCCCGCCAGCGTTCATCGGCGATGGCCGAGGGATCACCGACGATCTGCCGTGCGGCCTCTTCGAAATCATTCCGCAGGATGGCCCGACCGGTAAAGTGGGAGTTGGCGAGGGCACCATAGCGCTGTTCGCCGAAAAAATTGGGAACGCCGACGTTTTCCAGGACATGCAGGGAATCCTCGGCTGCCGCCAGCGGCACCTTCGGCCACTTCCCGGATGCGGATGCGGAAACGATTGCCCGCCAGATGCCCCGGGCGCAACTTGTTGCGGTGCCGCCGGGCCGCCAGAACGGTCACCCCGGGAATCGTCAGGTTCCGCACCTGCTCCGGGTGGACTCCGGGAATAGAGACGGTCTGCCGGCAAATGGCCCGGGCGTCCTTGAGGCCGGCATAACCAAGTTCCCGCTCCGGCACCGACAGGGTCCGGGAGAGCCGGTGCAGCAGTTCCAGGGTGGTCAGGCCGCGTTTTTCCACCGTCAGGTAAAGGTGTTCCCCATCGTCACAGGGAAGATAAAGGGGGATTTCCTCGACGAAGAAATCTTCCGGAGATTCCTTGACCCTGCCGCCGGTGCCAGGAAAACTTTCGGTGAGAAACCTATTCATTGGCAGCGCTGCTCCAGGATCCCCGGAAACCGGGTCGGATCGGCGCCGTGCAGACCGCATCGGGGCGGCAGTCTGCCCGCTTCTGGTGATGAAGAAAATGGATCGCCTGCCCCTGATCGAGAAAGCGGCGCATGTACTTGGAAAGCGGATAGCCGGGCAATTCCAGAGCATAAGGGGAGGACAGGCGGTTTTGCCAGCCGGGGATGGCTGTCAGCAATTGTCCCACCTCAGCGGCATAATCGTGGACATCGCTGCTGAAGTAGAATGCGCCGTCGGGCTGCAGGTAAAAGAGAAGATTACGGAGGAAATCGGCATTCACCAGACGGCGTCGGCGATGCCGCTTCTTCGGCCAGGGATCCGGACAATTGATGTATACTGCAGCCAGGCTTTCCCTGGCCAGGTAATGCTCCAGCAGATGACGGGCTTCCAGGCGCAGGACGCGGACGTTGGCCAGTTCCGCCCCCTCCACCTTTCTGCAGGTTTTGAGACACCCCTTGTTGTAGATATCGATGGCCAGATAGTTGTATTCAGGACGGCTGGTTGCCAACTGGACGATAAAGTCGCCGATGCCGCAGCCGATTTCCAGGACCAGCGGCCGCTCGGTACCGAACAGTTGCCGCGAGTCGATTATGCCGTCCAGTTGGACCTCTGGAACGAAAACGGGGGAGGTGATCTCGATCATCCGCTGAGTCATGTGCAATCGCCGGAAATAGGGTGAGAGTGGCCGGCAAAGTAACATAAAAAGGGGATTCGCACAACAGGCGGCGGACAGGGGCGGGAGGATCCCAGCCCCCTGCCTGCCGCCTGCGGCACTTTATTGCTTGAGGGTTTGCAGGTAACTGACCAGTGCCTGGAGATCCTCTTCCGGCAGGCGCTGAAAAGAAGGCATGATCGATTGGGGGGCGCCGGCCTTCGGATTGACCAGCTTCTGCCGGATCTGTTCGGCGGTCATTTGCTTGCCAATGTCGTTCAGGGCCGGGCCAAGGGTGCCGCCGCTGTCACCGACCTTGTGGCAACCCTTGCAGCCGAGGGAATTGACCAGTTCTTGTCCCTTGGCCAGATCCGCGGCCAGGGCCGGGCTGGCCAGGAAGGCCAGACAGAAGAACTGCCGTCGCCGATTTTCCGATACCGTGTATTCTCATCGATTTCATCCTTTCCTGGGGAAGCGCTGCAAGAGCTCATTAGAATAACGAAAATCGTGGCCACTTGCAAGAGCCGGCCGGTAACGGCGGAAAAAAGTTGAATTCTCCGCAGCCGCTCGCTACATTATGATGGCTGTTACCGAAGGGGCCGGTTTTTGTGGCGGGGCGCAGGCAACCGGTTGTTTGCGAGTCAATTCTACAGGTTGAGCAGCATGCCCGGATGCAGGTTGTCTGAACACCAGAGGATTCAGGGGCACCCGACAGGTACTCCTGTCTCCAATCGTCGATGGGCATTTCTTTCAGACTATCAAGGAGCCAACCATGCTCATCGTCATGCACCATCATGCCACCACCGAGCAGATCCGTGCGGTACGGGAGGCGGTCGAGGCCATGGGTCTGCGCGCCGAGCCGATCCCGGGGAGCGAGCGGACGGCGATCGGAGTTCTCGGCAATCAGGGATACGTGGATGACACATCGATCCGAGAACTTCCCGGGGTGCGCGAAGTGATCCACGTCAGCAAGCCCTACAAACTGGTTTCCCGTGACTTTCATCCCGGCTCGACGGTGGTCGATGCCGGCGGCGTACCGATCGGGGACGGGCATCCGCCGGTGATCATCGCCGGTCCCTGCTCGATCGAAAACGAAGATCAGATCGTCACCTCGGCGCACCTGGTGAAAGCCGCCGGTGCCCATATCCTGCGCGGCGGGGCCTTTAAGCCGCGTACCGGTCCCCATTCCTTTCAGGGACTGGGGGTGGAAGGGCTCAAACTGCTGCGCCTCGCCGGTGATGCCGCCGGCCTGCCGGTAATCACCGAGGTGATGCGCATCGAGCAGTTGGAAACGGTCTGCCGTTATGCCGATATCCTGCAGGTCGGCGCCCGTAACATGCAGAACTTTGACCTGCTCAAGGAAGTCGGCAAGCTTGACCGGCCGGTTCTTCTGAAGCGGGGGATGAGCGCCACCATCGAGGAATTTCTCGCCGCCGCCGAGTATATTGTGGCCGAAGGCAATGGCCAGGTGATCCTCTGCGAGCGGGGAATCCGCACCTTCGAACGGGCCACCCGCAATACCCTTGACCTTTCAGTCATCCCGCTGGTGCGGGAGATGAGCCACCTGCCGATTCTCGTCGATCCCAGCCACGCCACCGGCAAGCGCTCCCTGGTGCCGGTCATGGCCAAGGCGGCGCTGATCGCCGGCGCCCACGGGGTCATGGTCGAGGTCCATCCCGACCCCGATCGGGCTCTTTGCGACGGCGCCCAGAGTCTGGCGGGCGAAGGTTTTGGCCAATTGATGGGGGAGATCCGGGGGTTGTTGAAGTTTTTGGGATAGTGGAAGAGGCATGAACTTGATGCTAAGATTTGATTCATCGGCTGCTAAAGCGGGTTGGAATTTCCTCTTATTCAAAATTCCTTCAGGCGGCCACCAGCCGCATGCAGGTGATTTCCGGCCGGCAGAGGAAGCGGACCGGGAAGACGCTGGTGCCGACGCCGCGGGTGACGTAGAGGGGGGTGCCGCTGCTCCCAACCCGGTAAAGGCCGTCGACGAAAGCGCCCGGAGAAGCGAGGCAGGTAGAAGAGGGGGATGAAAGGGAAGCGCACCTGGCCGCCGTGGGTGTGGCCGCAGAGGATGAGGTCGATGCGGCCGTCCAGGAGTTCGTGGGGAAAAGCCGGGACATGGGAGAGGAGCAGGTTGAGGCGGGCCGAATCGGCCCCTTGCTGCAGCCTCTGGAGATTGTCGCCTTTTGAGGGATAATCGAGCCCGAGAATCGAGGTCGGTATTCCCTGCAGGTCCAGATCGGCCGCTCATTGATCAGCAGGGTGACACCGGCGCGGACAAAGTGCCGGCGCAGGTTCTCCCCCTCCACCCGGGCTCGGTAATCCCAGTTCCCCTGAATGGCGAAAACCCCCTGGCTGGCCTGCAGCAGCCGGAGGAAACGGCGCACCTCGCCGATCTTACGGCTCTGTTCAAGGTAGTCGCCGGTGAGCAGGATGATTTCCGGCGACAGGGTATTGACCGCCTCGGCCACCTCCCGGTAGTAGCCGTGGAAGGCCCTGATATGCAGATCCGAGAGGTGAACCAGCCGCAGTTCCCGCCCGGGTGGAATTTTTTCCAGGGGGATGGTGACCTCGCGTACCTCGAAGTCGCGCGGCTCCCGGTAAAGGGCATCGCCGAGCGCTCCGCCGCCGAGAATGGCGCTTCCGCCCAGAAGAAAAGTCCGCCGGGAGATTCCCCTGGCGGACTTCTCCGTATCTCTATCCTGCTCCATTTCCGTCCTTTTCCCTCCTTGCCAAGGGAAGGGAATATACCATGGATCACCCCCGCCGCCAACGTCTCTCTTGCCAGCCTTCGGATGATATTGTATCTTTTAAGGATTGATTTGGTATCCATTGCTCAACCAAAGGAGATTTCATGTCCGGCATTATCGAGATTCGCCCCGGTCTGCACTGGGTCGGCGCCAAGCACCCAGAGCTCAAGATCTTTGACGAACTTTTTCCAACCCGCAACGGTACCACCTACAATTCCTACCTTGTGCGGGGGGAGCGGAAAACCGCCCTCATCGATACGGTAAAGGCGCCCTTTACCGGCGATTTCCTGAAAAAGCTGGAGCAGCTGGGGACGGAGCGGATCGATTTCGTGGTGGTCAACCACAGCGAGCCCGACCATTCGGGTGCCCTCGGCGAACTCCTTGACCGCCATCCGGAGGCGACCATTCTCTGCACCCGGCCCGGGGAAAATTTCCTGCGTCAGTTGTTCAACCGGCCTTTGCCGACCCGGGTTGTCACCGATGGCGAGGAGGTCGACCTAGGCGGGCGGACCCTGCGTTTTCTGCTGGCTCCCTATCTGCACTGGCCGGACACCATGTTCACCTACCTGCCGGAGGAGCGGATCCTGTTTTCCTGCGATGCCTTCGGCGCCCATTTCTGCGGCGAGGCCTCTACAACGATGAAGTCCCCGATTTTTCGGGCGAATTTCCTTTTACTTCGACAGCATCATGCGCCCTTTCAAGGAAAAGGTGCGCGAAGCGGTGGCCAAGGTGGAGGGTCTGCCCCTGGACCTGGTCTGCCCTTCGCACGGTCCGGTGCTGCGCCGCGACCCGCGAGGGGCGATTGCCGCCTACCAGCGCTGGTCGGCACCACCGGCCGCCGGCGGCCCGAGAGTGCTGCTGCTGACCCTGTCGCCCCACGGCAATACCCGGGACATGGCCGCCTATGTCCGTCAGGGGCTGGAAAGCCGCGGGCTGGAGGTGTTCGAAAGGGCGATCATCGAGACTGGAGAATCGTGAACTGCGCGATCTGCTGGAGCAGACCGACGCCCTGGTTGTGGCCACTCCCACCATCAACCGAGACGCGCCGCCGCCGGTCTGGCAGGCGCTTTCCCTGCTCTCCTCGGTAACGCCGCGGGGGAAGGTAGGAGCGGTTTTCGGCTCTTTCGGCTGGAGCGGCGAGGCGGTCAAGCTGGTGGAGGAGCACCTCACCGGCCTCAAATACAAGCTGGCAGCGCCGGGCATCCACTTCCGCTTCAAGCCCACCGAAGAAGACCACCAGGCCTGCCGCGAGTTCGGCGAGAGGATTGCCGACTTTCTGCAGGAAAATCAATGAGGTAAAAACAGCGAGGTAGCAAGTAGTGAGGTACTATCTGGCTACCTCGCTGGCTTAATGTCGCCAGACTCTCTTCCCGGCAGGAGAATCTCCCGTTGTCTTCCCTGATTGCCACCGTGGCGGTCGCCGCCCCCCTCGATAAGTGCCTTTCCTATGCCGTGCCGGCAGCGCTGCGGGACCTGGTGCAGGTCGGGGTCCGGCTGCGCGTCCCGCTGGGACGAAGGCAGGTGGTCGGCTATCTGCTCGGGCTGGAAGAGGGGGAGGCGCAAGGATTGAAGGAGGTGGCGGAGGTGCTCGATGCCGCCCCCCTGCTCCCCCCGGCACTGCTCCCATTTTTCCGCCGGGCCGCCGACTATTACCGGCATCCCCTCGGGGAGGTCCTTCGTACGGCTCTGCCGGCCGGGCTCTCCGGCAACGGAGAGGGGAGTGGCGATCCTGACCGAACGCCTGTACGCCCCGACAGGGCAGCCGGGGGAGCCGGCCGGGGGGCGGCAGCGGGAGATCCTGGCCTGGCTGCGTGAGCACGGGCCGGCGCCGGCAGCGGCCGTCGGCCGCGATTTCGCCTCGGCGCACCCCGCCCTGCGGCGCCTGGTCGAACTCGGCTTCCTCAGCGAGTCGGTGGCGGAGCGCCGTCGTGATCCTTTCCTCGGCCAGCCACCGGGACCGGACCGGCCGGTGACCCCGACCGGCGAGCAGACAGCTGCCCTGCAGGCGATCGAGGGTGCCCTGGCCGGCGGCTGCTTTGCTCCCCTGCTGCTGCATGGGGTGACCGGCAGCGGCAAGACCGAGGTCTATCTGCGGGCCATCGCCGCCGCCCTGGCGCAGGGGCGCCGGGCGCTGGTGCTGGTCCCGGAAATCGCCCTCACGCCGCAGCTGGTCAGCCGTTTTCGCGCCCGGTTCACCGCCGGGGTGCGATTGGCGGTCCTGCATTCCGGCCTGTCCGATGGCGAGCGCTACGATGCCTGGCGGGCCATCGCCCGCGGGGAGGCGGAGATCGTCATCGGCGCCCGTTCAGCCGTTTTCGCTCCTTTGGCGCGGGTCGGGATCATTGTCGTCGATGAGGAACACGAGGGAAGCTACAAGCAGGCCGAGGGCTTCCGTTACCACGCCCGCGACCTGGCCCTGTTGCGCGGCCAGATGGATGACGCGGTCGTTCTGCTGGGCAGCGCCACTCCGGCCCTGACCAGCTTTCACCGGGCCCGGGACGGCCAGACGGCTTATCTTCCCCTCACCGGCCGGATCCTGTCCCGCCCGCTGCCAACGGTGGAAACCATCGACCTGACCGCCGCCCGTCCCGAGCAATCCCTCTCCGAGCCGCTGGCCGCTGCCCTGCGGGAGAATCTGGAGGCCGGCGGGCAGGGCCTGCTCCTGCTCAACCGGCGCGGTTTCTCTCCCTATCTTCTGTGCGCCGACTGCGGCCAGACCTTCCGCTGCCCCAACTGTGAAATCACCCTCACCTACTACCAGGGGCAGCGCCGACTGCGCTGCCATTACTGCGATTACACGCTGGCCCCGCCCGCGACCTGCCCCCGCTGCGGGGGAGCCGATCTGCGGCCGGAAGGGGCGGGGACCGAGCGACTGCAGGAGGAACTCGCCGCCCTTCTCCCGGAAGCCCGCATTGCCCGCATGGACCGCGATACCACGACCCGCAAGGGGGCGCACCGGCACCTGGTGGAAGCCGTGGAACGCGGGGAGGTGGATGTCCTGGTGGGCACCCAGATGGTCGCCAAGGGACATGATTTCCCCGGTGTCACCCTGGTGGGGGTAGTCAACGCCGATCTCACCCTCAATTTCCCCGATTTTCGCAGCGCCGAGCGCACTTTCGCCCTTCTCACCCAGGTGGCCGGGCGGGCCGGGCGGGGGGAGCGTCCGGGGCGGGTACTGGTCCAGACCTGGTCTCCGGAGCATTATGCCGTCGCCTGCGCCGCCCGCCACGATTACGCCGGCTTCTATGAACAGGAGATCGCCTTCCGCCGGGAGCTGGGCTACCCCCCCTTCGGGCATCTGGTCAACCTGGTCCTTTCCGGCGTGGACGGCGAGAAAGTGGCGCGCGCCGCCGCCTTCCTGGCCGGGGAACTGCTGCGCCGGGCGGGGGAGGCGGAAGTGCTCGGCCCCGCCCCCTGCCCACTCTCCCGGCTGCGCGGCAAGAGCCGCTACCAGATCCTGCTCAAGTCGGCCGCCCGGCCGCCCCTGCGCCGGCTCCTGGCGGTCCTCGATGGCCTGCGCCGGAAAATCCCGGCCGGGGTGGCGCTGGCGGTCGACGTCGATCCGCTGGACATGCTGTGAGCCCGTCAGCAGCTTTTCGGTGTTTTCCCAGCTTTCCGCCCAATACCTGAAGACCAATAATTCTAAACACGGCAGTTGATCACGCAACGACGCAACGAAATCAAAATCTTACATCCTGGAGTCTCTCACCCAGCAGGCAAAAGGTCTATTTCTGATAGCCTTCTGGTTTTACGTCGCGTTCGTTGCGTTCGTCGCGTGAGACTATTTTTTCTAGGATAATTGAAGATTCCGCATTGCGGGTGGCGAGAAAAATTCCCCCGGCGATCAGCACGATGCCGAGCCCGTGGAACCAGCGCAGGGACTCGTCCAGGAACAGCAGTGCCATCAGGCTGCCGAAGACCGGCATCAGGTGGATGAACAGGCCGGCCCGGTTAGCCCCGACCCGTTCCACTCCGCGGTTGTAGCAGAGATAGGAGACGATGGAGGGGAAGATCACGACGTAGCCGACGGCCAGCAGCAGGGGGGAAGAGGGTTCAACGTGTCGCCCTTCCAGCATCTCCCAGAGGTAAAAAGGCAGGAGCATCAGCGAGCCGGTGATGAAGGTCACGGCGATGAAACTGAGCGGGTGGACGGGCGGGCGCCGGCGCAGCAGAACGGAATAGGCGGCGTAGCAGATAACGGCGATGAAGACCAGGAGATCCCCCCGGTTGATCGCCAGCGAGCGCACGGTCCCCAGATCGCCCTGGAGGATGATGGTGGCCGCCCCGGCCAGCGACAGCACGATCCCGCAGCATTGACGAACGGTGACCGGTTCCCGGAAGAGCAGGAAAGACATGGCCACGATCAGCACCGGCATCATCGACTGCAGCAGAAAGGCGTTGATCGCCTGGGTCCATTGCAGCCCGGTGTAGACCAGGGTGTTGAAGGCGGCGATGCCGAGGGCCGAAAGCAGCAGGGTGATCGGCCAGCGACCGGCCAGGCGCGGCCAGTCCCGCCGCAGGTGCGGCAGCGCCGGGAACAGCACCAGAAGGGAAGCACCGGACCAGCGGTAGAAGGCGAGGGCAATCGGCGGTATGTCAGCATGCACGGCCCGGCCGATGATGAAGTTTCCGGACCAGAAGAAAGCGGCGAGGGTCAGCAGGAGATAGGGATGTCGATCGAACTTCATGGCAGTGCTCCGATTTGTTTGCCCGCCAATTTAGCCAAAGGACGGGGCAATCGCAACATCCTTCGGATGCAGGCCGTTTTTCAGGCGCATTGCGGAGGCGGTTCCGGCAATCGTGAGGTTACCCCGCCCGCATTTGCATAATCCGCCGACGGGTATATCTTCCCTGAGAGGAGCGGCCGACAACGAGTCCTCCGGGGAGGTGAGCCATGGCGGAGATCATCGATATCCGCGGGCGGCGCCGGCGAGGCGTTCCGGCGGGGAGCCCGGGGGAGGAGGGCGGCGGGGCGCTGTTTCGGGTACGGCTGGGAGGCCCGGACCTGCACTGGGTCGGTCTGGTCGGCGGCATCCTGGCCGGGGCCCTGGCGATGGAGGGGTTTCATACGGTCTTCGAGCAACTGGCGGCGCCCGCCGGCATGCCGCCCGTCCTGGGCCTGCGCAGTGGGCGGCAGAGCGCCATGGAGATGGATTCCGACCCGGCTCCGGGCCTGGTGGTCGCCGGCAGCGGGTTATGTGCTGCCGTCCTCCGGGGATGCGACAACAGAACCGTACTACTGATGCCCCTGGAGGGGGAGCGGCGGATCGCTTTTGTCGGCAGGGAAGTGCCGCTGCCGGTTGCCGACTTGGCCGCGGAGCCGCTCGGGATCGCCATTGCCTGTGCCGGCGGTGCCGCCCGTCTGCTGGGAGTGATCGGTATGTGGGAGCTGGAGCAGGCCCTGTGCGCGGAATTGGCCCTGGTTGCCGGCCTTGAGCGGCACCTCGCCATGGCCGTTGCGGCCTACGACCGGCTTGCCCCCTGGGCCGGAACAGTGCCGGAACTGACATAGTTTCTCTTCTCAGGCGAGCAGCGCCTCCACCTTGGCCGCGCAGATGAAGTCGTTCTCGGAGAGGCCGCCGATGGCATGCGTGGTGTAGCTGACGCGGCAGGTATTGTAACCGACCTGGAGGTCGGGATGGTGGTTCTCCCGCCGGGCGATCCAGGCCACGGCATTGACGAACCCCATGGTCTGATCGAAGTTCTTGAAGCGGAAGAGTTTCCCGATCGCCCCTTCCGTCTTCTCCCAGCCGGCGAGACTGGTCAGCAGGCGGTCGGATGCCGCGTCCTCCAGGGGCGGCATCCCGCCCTCGCAGGGGGTGCAGTGACGCGCCGTCAGATCGCCTTTCTCGCCGTTTTCCCCGGCCATTGTCCTTTCTCCTTTCCCGGCCCCCTTTTCCCTGTCGTCTCACGGGGCCAGTCCTCCCTTCATACCCGCCAAAGGCAGGCGTGTCAATTATGACCTCTCCGCGGCCGGGTTCGCATTGGCCATGGATGGCCTCTTTTCTTTTGCGCCAGGCCGGGTTACAATGCGTTCGCTAGCGTTTTGCTGCCTGTACAATCCTGCCACCCTCTCGAGTATGCGTTGTATTATGACGGTTTCCCGCCTCTGCCGCCGCTTGCCCTTCGTTTCCCTTCTGCTCCTGCTGGGCCTTGCCGCCTGCGCCCCGCCGCCGGCAGCCGTTCCGGTTCCCGCGCCGGTCGAGAAACCGCCGCCCACCTTGCAGCCGGTTGCCTGGAGTGAGGTCGACGGCTGGCTGCAGGAAGAGCCCGGGCCGGTTCTCCCCGTCTTCCTGCGCAGTTGCAAGGTGCTGCGGCAGCGCGCCGGCTGGGAGTCGGTCTGCGCTACGGCCGCCGGACTCGACCCTGCCGACAGCGTCGGCGTGCGGGCCTTTTTCGAGAGCCGCTTTCTCCCTTACCGGGTCAATAATCCGGACGGCAGCGACAGCGGTCTGGTGACCGGCTATTACGTGCCGGATCTGCGCGGCAGCCGCACCCGGACCGAACTCTATCGCTACCCGGTTTACGGCGTCCCGGACGACCTGCTGGTCATCGATCTGCGCAGCCTGTATCCGGAGTTGGGGAATTACCGGCTGCGCGGGCGCCTGGAAGGGCGCCGGGTGGTTCCCTATTACGACCGGAGCGCCATCGACGGAGAAAAGGAGCCCCTGCAGGGGAATGAGATCTGCTGGGTGGAGGACCCGGTGGAGCTTTTTTTCCTGCAGATCCAGGGGTCCGGGCGGATCAGCCTGGAGAATGGCGAGCGCTTCATGCTCAACTATGCCGACCAGAACGGCCACCCCTATCGCTCGATCGGCAAACTTCTGCTGGCGCAGGGAGCGATGACGCCGGACCAGATGTCGATGCAGAACATCAAGACCTGGGCCGCCAGCCACCCGCAGCAGGCCGGCAAGCTGCTCTGCGAGAACCCCAGCTACATCTTCTTCCGTGAACTCGACGGGATCGACAACCCGCCCGGCGCCCTCGGCGTCCCCCTGACCCCGCAACGCAGTCTGGCCGTCGATCCCCGCAGCATTCCCCTGGGCGCGCCGGTTTTCCTGGCCACCACCTGGCCGACCAGCCCGGTTCCCCTGAAGCGTTTGATGGTTGCCCAGGATACCGGCGGTGCCATTAAGGGGGCGGTGCGGGCCGATTTCTTCTGGGGGGTGGGGAAAGAAGCCGGCGATTATGCCGGACGCATGAAGCAGCAGGGGCGGATGTGGGTTTTCCTGCCTGCCGAGATGAAGGTTAACCTGGCAAACAAGTAAGTAGTGAGATAGCGAGGTAGTGAGATAGTAAAAAAGGAGAGACCCATGGCGCCGCGACTGTACGATCTGCCCCCCGACTGGCCGCTGCTGCGGCCGTCGCTGACCCGCGGCGTCGCCGCCTGGTCCCTGCTGCCGGCCGGTTGGCAGGCCGAACGGATCGCCGTCGCCCGGGTGGAGCCTGGCGGCGAGTTCCCCCCGCACCGCGACGATTATCACCACGTTTTCTGGTTCCTGGCGGGGGAGGGGGAGGGGATCCTGGCGGAGGAAGTCTATCCGATTTATCCGGGGCGGGTGGCGGAGGTGCCGGCGGGGACGGCGCACGGCTATCGCAACACCGGTGGCGAGGATCTGCTCCTGCTGTCCATCAATGCCAGGAGGGAAGCGGCGGGAAACCCGGAGTAACATCCCGCCGCACCCTTCCGAATGCCAGGGCGAACCGGTTCACCGCCGGTCCGCCCTTTTTCGTCTCAGTCTGCCGCCTTCAGCAGCTCGACGATTTCCGTTGCCAGCTCTTCCACCGATTTGCCGCGGCCGTCGACGGTCAGGTCGGCATGGCGGCGGTAGAGAGGGAGGCGCTGGCGGTAGAGATCGGCGAAGGACTGGCCGGGGTCGATGACCATTCCCCGGCTGTCCATGTCGCGGATGCGGCGGGCCAGCTCCGCCTGGGGCAGATCGAGAAAGACAGTCGTTCCCCGGCGCTTGAGAGCCGCCATTGCCGTCTCGCTGTAGACCGCCGAGCCGCCGGTGGCGATCACCGTGCCGGCCGTCTCCAGGCCGAGCAGCAGCGCCTCTTCCAGGCGACGGAAGGCAGTCAGGCCGTCGCTGTCGATGATCTCCTGCAGCCGCCTGCTCTGGCTGGCCTGCAGGAGGATGTCGGTATCGATAAAGGAGAAACCGAGCCGTTTGGCCAGGACCACGCCGACGGTGCTCTTGCCGGCACCCGGCATGCCGATGAGGACGACGTTATTCCGGTTGTTCATCGGAACGGGCCTGCATGGCAGGCTTTGCTCTCTCACTATCTCGCTACTCACGACCTCACTGAAGTTTAAGAACAATCTTCCCGAAATGCCGGTCTTCCTCCATCATCCGGTGGGCTTCCTGCACCTGGTCGAGGGGGAAGACCTTTTCGATGATCGGCACGATGCTGCGGTCGGCGAAGCGGGGCAGTGCCCGGCGGGTGAACTCGGCGGCGATCTCCCCCTTTTCCGCCACCGGCCGCGAGCGCAGCACCGAGCCGATGATCTGCTGCCGCTTGACCATCATCAGCGCCAGATTGAGCTCGGCCTTGATGCCGCTGATCACGCCGATAATCACCAGCCGGCCGGTGTAGCCGAGGGAGTTCATGTTGGGCGCCAGGTACTTGGCCCCGACGTGGTCGAGGATCAGGTTGACCCCCTTCTTGTTCGTGAACTCCTTGACGATCTCGGTGAAATCGGGATTTTGAGTATAGTCGATGACCAGGTCGGCGCCGAGCTGCTTCACTCTCTCGATCTTGTTCGGGTGGGCGGTGACGATCAGCTTGCAGCCGGGAGCGAGGGACTTGCACAACTGGATGCCGGCGGTGTTCACGCCGCCGCCGCCGCCGTGCAGGATCGCCGTCTGCCCTTCCCGGAATTCGCCGATCAGGAAGATATTGAGGAAGGCGGTGATATACGATTCACAGACGCAGGCAGCCTCCTCGAAGCTCATGCTCTGGGGGATCGGCAGCAGGTGGCTGGCGTACGCCACCGCATATTCGGCATAACCGCCGCCGCCGACCAGCGACATGACCCGATCCCCCACCTGCCAGCCGCTCACGCCCGGCCCCAGTTCCTCGATCATCCCCGCCACCTCCAGGCCGAGAATCTCCGAATCACCGGGAGGCGGCGGGTATTTCCCTTCACGCTGCACCAGGTCCGGGCGATTGATCGAAGTGGCCGCCACCTTGATCAGGACCTGGTCCGCCGCCGGGGCGGGTTTTTCCGCTTCCCCCACCCGTAACACCTCCACCCCGCCAAAACCCTCGAGCAGCACCGATTTCATAGTTCCTCCATCCGTCCTATTGCTAATCGTTAGAAATACCTGAATGATTATAGGGAAACCGGATCAGCTTGCAACCCAATTCGGTCACGATTCGGACATCTGCCCAATGCTCGAAAAAGTGTCAGGTGCCCCATTGTCTGTCTGGAGCTGCCGGTTATAATTGTTACCGCCCCCCGGGCAAAACCAAGGGAAAAATCCACCTGCGGAAAAGTAATGGAAATTTAACATTAGTATGTGATATAAAAGCAAGATGATTCCCGGGAATGTCGCAATGAAGAAAATCCTAGTCGTGGATGACCAACCGACCATCCGGCGCCTGGTGGAAATCAGCCTCCGTTCGGCGGACCGCCGCATTCTCGAGGCGGAAAGCGGCGAACAGGCCATTGAGATTGCCCAGGCGGAAAAGCCGGACCTGATCATCATGGATCTGATGATGCCCGGCGGGATGGACGGCTTCGAGGCGGTGAAGATCCTGAAGGGGCAGGAAGCCACGCGCGACTGCCCGGTACTGGTGCTTACCGCCAAGGACCAGAAGGCGGAGCGCCAGCGCGCTTTTGAGATTGGCGCCGGCGATTATCTGGCGAAACCGTTCAAGCTCGATATGCTGATGCAGAAGGTGGAAAACCTGCTCGGTTGATGTCCTGGGCGATCCCTCCTCCCGCCGGCGATGCCGGCATCGTTTCCTCCCTTTCATGCGGCGCAACCGCACCCGAAGCATGCCCTCGTTCAAAGAGATCTTCGGGCAACGGATTGATCTTGACGCCTTTGCTGCCCCTGTTAAAGTTTAACATTATTTAATGATAGGCTGCGGGGGTGTCGATGGGAAACCGGACGGGGAAGGAAAAAGCTGCCTTGGCGGCCGCTTTTCTCATAATTCTGGTCACGTTTATTGTGGAACTGGCGATGCTTCCCCGGGAAGATCACCCGCCCTTCCACGGCAAGGCGGTGGAGATTGGCGCCATCACCCCGGGAGAATAGATTCTCGACCGTAGCCGGGGAATCGGCTATGATGGCGCCATGGTTCTCGCCATCCTCTACCTTTTATTTCTCGCCTGCGGGCTGTTTCTCGATGCCCTCAACCTTCGCCATCTGCATCGGCACGGCGGCGAAGTGCCGCCTGTTTTCGCCGGGGCCATCGACGCCGCCACTCTGGCCCGGACCTCCGCCTACACCGTCGAGCTGAATCGGTTCGGTCTGATCGAGACCCTGGTCGACAGCCTGCTTCTGCTCCTTTTCCTCTTTGGCGGCCTGCTCCCCCTGTACGATCGCTGGATCGCCGGCCTTACCGACTCATTCCTCGGCGGCGGGCTCCTCTTCTTCCTCGGCCTGCTGGTGGCCAAGACCATCGTCGGCATCCCTTTCAGCCTCTATCGCACCTTCCGCATCGAAAACCGCTACGGCTTCAATACCACCACGCCGCGTCTCTGGCTGAGCGACCTGGCCAAATCGCTTCTTCTTTCCCTGCTGCTCGCCGGCCTGCTGACCGCCGGCGCCCTCTGGCTGGTGCAGGCGAGCCCGGGTTTCTGGTGGCTTTGGGTGTGGTGCCTTTTCGCCTCCTTCACTCTGCTGTTGATGTATCTTTCTCCCTACGTCATCGAACCTCTCTTCTTCAAGTTCGAGCCGCTGCGCCAGGAGGGGCTGGAGGCGGCGGTCCGCTCTCTCATGGAGAAGGCGGGGCTGGCGGTCAGCCAGGTCTTCCAGGTCGACGCCTCCCGCCGCAGCCGCCATTCCAACGCCTATTTCACCGGCCTCGGGCGGGTCAAGCGGATCGTCCTCTTCGATACCCTGCTGGAACAGATGGCGGACCGGGAGATCCTCGCCGTGCTCGCCCACGAGGTCGGCCACTGGCGCCTGCGGCACGTGCTCAAGCGGCTGCTGGGAATGCAGCTGCTGTTCCTGGCCGCCGCCTGGCTGGCCTTCCGCCTGATCGGCTGGGGCGGGCTGCCGCAGCTGATCGGCCTGCCGGCCGCCTCCTTCCCCGCCCAGGTCATCATCCTTTCTTTCCTCGGCGGTCTCGCCGCCTTTCCCCTCACCCCCCTCGGCAGCGCCCTCTCCCGCCGCCACGAATGGCAGGCCGACCGCTTCGCCCGCCGCCTGACCGGCCGCCCGCAGGACCTCGCCTCGGCCCTGGTCAAACTCGGCCGCGAGAACCTCGCCAACCTGCACCCGCATCCCCTGTACGCCTGGTTCCACTACTCCCACCCGCCGCTGGTGGAAAGGGTGGAGAAGCTGCGGGCGGCGGCCGCGGAGCAGGAGGCCGGAGGAGTCATTTAGATTTTCTGCGCTCCAAATGCTTCTACCACTTTTCTCCTGACAATATTTCAACAAAAAACAATAGTAAGCAGAAACAGAGTTTCTGTAAAAATTACCTATTGACAAGCGCGTCGCTTGAGTCTATAGTCCCGCCCAAGTGCAGCAATGGCGTTTTTGCAATATGGGAAATGGGATGCTTGTCAAGCTGAGCCAAATCGCAAAGATCCAGATGGGATACTCCTTTCGGTCCCGGTTGGAACTGATGGAGCGGGGTGGAGTTGCGGTCATCCAGATGAAGGACCTGACCGGGGATAACCGCGTCGACTGCGATGGTTTGACGCGAATAGGCATGGAAATCAGGGAGCATCATCTGGTGCTGCCTGGGGACCTGATCTTTCGCTCACGCGGGCAGGTGACCACATCCGCCATCCTGACTAAAGATCCGGGTGAGGCGGTTGTTGCCGCTCCCCTTTTTCGCATCAGAGTCACCGATAATTCCGCCATGCCCGAGTATCTGAACTGGTTCATCAGTCAGGCGCCGGCCCAGAGTTATCTCGTCAGCCATGCCAGGGGAACGGCGCAGCAGATGATCAGCGCGGAGGTATTGAAAAGCATTGAGATCGCCTTGCCCCCGTTTGCACGCCAGCGGGCGATTGTCGAGATGGCCGAATTGTCAGAACAGGAAGAAAAACTGATGCGGAAAATCGCCGAAAAGCGCCGGCAGTACATAGCCACCATGCTGTTGCAATCAACGGAAGGAGAATAGTTCCATGTCCCCGAAGATCAACCAGAAAGACGTCAACTACGCCGCGTGGGCGGCCTGCGATACCTTCCGGGGGGTCGTCGACCCAGCCCAATATAAAGACTACATCCTCGTCATGCTCTTCCTGAAATACATCTCCGACGTCTGGAAGGACCACTACGAGGAGTACCGGAAGCAGTACGGAGACGACGACGTCCGCATCCGCCGCAAGCTGGAGCGGGAGCGGTTCGTCCTGCCGATGGCGGAGCTGAAGGACCACCAGACCGGCGAGGTCGAGGACCGGTTCCTGGCGGACTTTTACAGCCTTTACGAGCGGCGCAACGCCGCCAACATCGGCGAGCTGATCAATATCGTGCTCGACGGCATCGAGGAGGCGAACAAGGTCAAGCTGGAAGGGGTGTTCCGCAACATCGACTTCAACAGCGAGGGCAATCTCGGCAAGACCAAGGACCGCAACCGGCGCCTGAAGCTTCTGCTGGAGGATTTCGCCAAGACCGCAGCTCGATATGCGCCCCAGCCGCGTCACCGAGGATGTCATCGGCAATACCTACATCTACCTGATCGAGCGGTTCGCCGCCGATGCCGGGAAGAAGGCGGGGGAATTCTACACCCCGCACAAGGTTTCGGAACTGGTCGCCAAGCTCGCCGATCCCAAGCCCGGCGATCGGATCTGTGACCCGGCCTGCGGGTCAGGCGGCCTGCTGATCGAGGCGGCCCGCGAGGTGGGGAGCCGCAACTTCGCCCTCTTCGGCATGGAGTCGAACGGCAGCACCTGGGCGCTGGCGCGGATGAACATGTTCCTGCACGGCGCCGACAGCGCCCGCATCGAATGGTGCGACACCCTAACCAGCCCGGCGCTGGTGGAGAACGACCGGCTGATGAAGTTCAAGTGGTCGTCGCCAATCCGCCCTTTTCCCTCGACAAATGGGGCGCGGACGAGGCCGACACCGATCGCTACAACCGCTTCTGGCGCGGCGTGCCGCCCAAGTCGAAAGGGGATTGGGCCTTCATCAGCCACATGGTCGAGGCGGCGCTGGAGAAGGAAGGGCGCGTCGCCGTCGTCGTCCCGCACGGGGTCCTCTTCCGCGGCGGCGCCGAAGGTCGCATCCGCCAGAAGATGATCGAGGAGAACCTGCTCGATGCCGTCATCGGCCTGCCGGGGAATCTCTTCCCGACCACCTCCATCCCGGTGGCGATCCTGGTCTTCGACCGCAGCCGGGAAAAGGGGGGTGCCAACCAACGGACCAAGGACGTCCTCTTCGTCGACGCCAGCCGCGAGTACTCTGCCGGGGAAGAACCAGAACGCCCTCTCCGACGAACATATCCGCAAGATCGTCGCCACCGTCGACGCCTGGGAGGACGTGGAAAAATACGCCCACCTGGCGACTTTCGAGGAGATCCGGGAGAACGACTTCAACCTGAACATTCCCCGCTATGTGGATACCTTCGAGGAAGAGGAGGAGATCGACATCGACGCCGTGCAGCGGGAGATCGATCAGCTGGAGAAGGAGCTGGCCGAGGTACGGGCGAAGATGGCGGCGAAGCTGAAAGAGATCGTGCGATGAATCCGAAAGGCACTGATCCGCAGATTTCGCAGATTGGCGCAGATGAGAATCCAATAAAGAATCTGCGGAAATCTACCTCATCTGCGGATAGGGGGAAGAAATGAGCGATGAGGTCCCGGCAAAAGGGGAATTCCTGGTCTACAGGACCGAGCGACGGCCGCTTGAAATTGGAAGTCCGGCTCGAAAACGACACTCTGTGGCTGACGCAGCAGCATATGGCGGAGCTGTTTCAGAGCAGCAAGCAGAATATCGGACAGCACCTCAAAAACGTCTTTGAAGAAGGGGAGTTGGATCAGGATTCAGTTGTAAAGAATTTCTTTACAACTGCCGCCGACGGGAAAAATTACGACACGAAATTCTACAACCTCGATGCCATCATCTCGGTTGGCTATCGGGTCAAAAGCCTGGTCGCCACCCGCTTCCGCATCTGGGCGACCCAGCGCCTGAAGGAGTACATCGTCAAGGGCTTCACCATGGATGACGAGCGGCTGAAGAACCCGCCCGTCGCCGGCTCCGGGGTTCCCGATTATTTCGATGAGATGCTGGAGCGCATCCGCGACATCCGCGCCAGCGAGCGGCGGATGTATCTGCGGGTGAAGGAAATCTTCGCCATGGCCGGGGACTACGACCCCTCCTGGCCGGAGACGACCAAATTCTTCAGCATCATCCAGAACAAGCTCCACTACGCCGCCACCGGCCTGACCGCCGCCGAGCTGATCCAGAGCCGCGCCGACCATGCCCACCCCAACATGGGGCTGACCACCTGGAAGGCGGGTGAGGTGCGCAGGACCGACGTGACTGTCGCCAAGAACTACCTGAACGAGCAGGAAATCGACGAGCTGAACCGGATCGTCGTCATGTGGCTGGACTATGCCGAGGACCAGGCCCGGCGGCGCAAGCAGGTCTTTATGAAGGATTGGGAGCGTAAGCTCGATGAATTCCTGGCCTTCAACGAGCGACGGGTGCTGCCGAATGCCGGCAGCGTCAGCAAGCAGGCGGCCGAAGAGCATGCGCGGCAGGAGTATGAGCGGTTTGCCGAGCGGAGGCGGGAGCATAAGGAGGCTGTTGGGGAGGGGGAGTCGATTAAGGCGTTGGAGGAGGCGGCGAAGTTGGTGGGGCGGGAGCAGAAGAAGGTGGAGGGTGGGGAATGATCCCAGATGGATGGAAAAAAAAGCCTCTCGCTATGGTCGCCCATATCCAAACTGGTATTGCAAAGGGAGCAAAGAAGCTAAAAAAGCCTGCTGAGCTGCCATATTTGAGAGTTGCTAATGTTCAGGATGGTTTTCTCGATCTTTCACACATAAAAACCATTGAGATAGATAGCGCTCAAATTGAACGCTACCTTCTGCAAGTCGGGGATGTTTTACTTACAGAGGGTGGAGACTTCGATAAATTAGGTCGTGGTGCTGTTTGGAAAGGGCAGATTGCGAAATGTGTTCACCAGAACCATGTATTCGTTGCTCGCCCAAAATCCGGGATAATTTTATCAGAGTTTCTTTCGTTGCTGACCGGCAGTCAGTACGGAAAAGCGTATTTCCTTAAATGTTCCAAACAAAGCACCAATCTTGCGAGCATAAACTCTACGCAGCTTAAAGAATTCCCCGTTCTATTACCCCCTCTTCCCGAACAAACCGCCATCGCCGGCCTACTTTCCACCTGGGATACGGCAATCAAGAAAACAGAGCGGCTGATTGCGGCGAAGGAGGGTCAGAAGAACAGCCTAGTGCAGCAGCTGCTGACCGGCAATCAGCGACTGTGCGGGTTTCAAAAACCCTGGTCAGAATTCCACCTCGGCGAACTTTTCAAGGAGCGCGCGGATAGGGCCAGCGACCACCTTCCTTTGCTTTCGATTACCAGCGGTGAGGGCGTCATCCCTCGTAGCGGAGAGCGAAAAGACACTTCCAGCGAAGACAAGTCCAAATACCTGCGCATCTGTCCTGGCGACATCGGTTACAACACCATGCGCATGTGGCAGGGAGTGTCGGCCCTTTCGTCTCTTGAGGGGATTGTCAGCCCGGCATATACCATTTGCACGCCAAAGAAGGGAATCGACGGGGAGTTCATGGCTTACCTCTTTAAGCTCCCCCGTGTGATCAATCTGTTTTATCGGTACTCGCAAGGACTGACATCTGACACCTGGAATCTGAAGTACAAGCACTTTAAGCAAATCAAAGTAACGGTCCCTGAGGTCGACGAACAGAAGTCAATAGCCAGAATTCTGAAGTTTTGTGACGAAGAAATTGATCTGCTGAAAAAACAGGCTGAAGGCTATCGCAAGCAGAAGCGCGTACTGATGCAGAAGCTTCTGACCGGGAAGTGGCGGGTGAAGGGCGGAAAGGAACAGCCGGCATGAGCATAGGTGTTTTTAGAATTCTTTCAATAGACGGAGGAGGGATACGCGGAGCCTTTCCTGCGCACATCCTTAGCTGCATCAAGCATCGTCTCCAGATCAATATTGATGACCATTTCGATATGATCGCCGGCACAAGTACCGGCTCAATTGTAGCTGCTGCAGTTGCTTGCAAGATCGACCCCGAAGAAGTCGTCGGGCTGTACCGTGAGCATGGGCCATCCATCTTTACGCGAAAAAGGTCTCTGCTGCCGGACAAGTACCAACCTGGGCGGGAAAGCATTTACAAAAATGAGAATCTGAAAAAAGTCCTCGAAAAAAGATTTGGGGGTATCAAGCTCGGCGAAATCTCAAAGCCTCTTCTGATTCCTGCGACCGATGTTGGGAACGGTGGTGTCCACGTCTTTAAATCTGCATATCAAAAGGATTATCACAGGGACGGGAAGGTGTTGTTACATCAGGCGGTTCTGGCATCTTGTTCGGCGCCGACATATTTCAACCCAACAAAAGTCGATGAGTACTTGCTTGCGGATGGTGGGCTCTGGGCCAACAACCCATCACTTGCAGCGGTTATTGATGCACAACGTCGCTTGGGTATAGAGCTACCTGATGTCCGAATTTTGTCGCTAGGGACCGGTCATGCAAAAACCTGCTATGGCGTTAAGAGTGACCGAGAGTGGGGCCTATTGAATGGTTGGAAGGGCACGGAGTTTATCAGTTTTTTGATGTCGCTGCAGGCGCAGACGACCCACAACTATCTGCAACTGATGTTGGAGAGTGAGCAAATCCTGCGGCTCGACTTTGACTCGGATTGCCCACTCCCCTTGGACGACTGCTCGGCGCTTGATGATCTCATTTCAAATGCAGATCGGATTTTCACTCACAATAGTTCGAAAATCAGTGAATTTCTAACGTAGACAAGGATGGTATAGCGATGACTAGTGACCAAAAAAGACAGCTCCTGGAAAAGATGGTGGCACTTTTGGAGCTCCCAGACACCGCGTACGAGAGAGCTAAGGACCGTTATGATGACATCGGTGAGTGGTTTGGTCGGGATGACTCTACCTGTAAAGATTACGACCCTCACATTTTTCCACAAGGGTCATTTCGTCTCGGCACGGCCATTCGACCACTCTTGAAAGATGAAGCGTACGATCTCGACCTTGCCTGCAAAATACGGGAAGGTATCACAAAGGAATCTCATACTCAGAAGTCGCTGAAGGAATTGATCGGCAACGAGCTTGAATTGTACCGCAGGGCCAGAGGAATCAGTGCCCCCTTGGAACCGAAACATCGCTGCTGGCGATTGGAATACCAAGACCATCTCAACTTTCATATGGACATCGTCCCATGCATTCCTGCGGATGACTGGAGAAGAGGACTAATCTTTGAGTCACTGAGGAAATCGTGGCAAGACGATGTTCTTGCCGACGCGGTTGCACACCTAACGGTGGCAATTACTGATGACCGTTACCCGGCATATCGAGAGATTTGCAACGACTGGAACATTAGCAATCCTGAGGGGTATTCGAAGTGGTTTGTGTCCCGGATGAACGAGGGGATACGGTCTATCGTTGAAAAAGCACAGGTAGACGAAATCCCGGTTTACAAGAGGAAGACGGTTCTTCAGCGCTCAATTCAACTGTTAAAACGTCATCGCGATGTCATGTTTCAGGAGGATTCGGATGTAAAGCCTATATCCATAATCCTCACCACACTGGCGGCGAGATCCTATGAAGGTGAAACGGATCTTCTCTCAGCCCTGGCCGGCATCCTCGAACGAATGGAATGCTTCGTAAACCCCGCGACACCAAGAATCCCCAACCCTGTTGACCCTGCTGAAGATTTCGCCGATCGATGGTCGATGCCGAAATATAAACATCTTAATCTGGAAAAAAACTTCTGGGATTGGCTGAGGCAGGTAAGGGCAGATTTTGGCATCTTGATGCAATCGAATGATGCCGAGTTTATTACAGAGCAGGCAGGGCAGAAATTTCGAGCAAATATGGATACGTCCGAACTTAGAAAAAGTCTGGGTTTGGTTTCGGGCGTATCTGTAGTTGTTCCGAAAACCCACTCCATCGAGGCCACGCCCCCGAGGCCTTGGAAGCAGAAATAGATAAGTGAAAGTACAAGATCGCCACGATATCGCAAATTTCCTAATAGATTATCCCGGCATGGTTACCCGGCCATGCCGGGATAATCGAATCCTGCTTCGCGGCACGTTTACTTTCTGTGCAGCCCCCGTAGCCGGAAGCGAGATATGTAGTGCCTATGAGCTCGAAATAGAAGTCCCTGCGTCATTTCCACGAGGAGTGCCGAAGGTAAAGGAGGTATGCCAGAAAATTCCTCGGGATGGAAAGCATCACGTTAATCACGATGACACTCTCTGCCTCGGTTCACCCCTTCGACTTCTAAAAAAGATCGCCGAATGCCCCACGCTGCCAGGATTTGCCGAAAAATGCCTTGTGCCGTTTTTGTATGCCGTATCGAAAAAACTTCAGGGTGATGGCGAATTCGCTTTTAGCGAGTTGGCTCACGGAGAAAAAGGTGTCGAAGATGACTACATGGATCTTTTCGGGCTCAGATCAGCCGAACAAGTTCTCAGGGCTTTGGAATTGGCTGGTATGAAACGTCGAATTTCGAATAAACGACTCTGTCCGTGCCATTGCGGACAGCGCTTAGGTCGCTGTAAATTTCATAAAAAATTAAACAAATTTAGAAGCTTGGCTCCTAGATCCTGGTTTAGAATGCACCGCAGAAACTTGGGTGCTTGGGCTTGAATCCCCCCCCGGCACTGAGGCGATAATATGGATGGCTTCCGCTTCAACGAAAAATACCTCTCCCAGATCCCGGCGCTCCAACTCCTCCTCAACCTGGGTTACGAATACCTCCCCCCCGACCAGGCCCTCAAAGAGCGCCAGGGCAAATACGGCAACGTCCTGCTCGAAGACATCCTGCGCAACCAGCTCAAGCGGCTAAACCGCATCAGCTACAAGGGCGGCGAGTATCTCTTCAGCGAGGAGAACATCCAGACCGCCATCCAGAGGCTGAAAAACGTCAAATACGACGGACTGCTGAAGACCAACGAGGCCATCTACGACCTGATCACCCTCGGCACGGCCCTGGAGCAGACCATTGAAGGGCGACTCCAAAAGCTTCAACCTGAACTACATCGACTGGCGCAACTGGGAGCGCAACATCTTTCACGTGACGGCCGAGTACAGCGTTGAGCGCTCCCGCAGCACGGAGACGGCCCGTCCCGATATCGTCCTCTTCGTCAACGGCATCCCGCTGGCGGTGATCGAGTGCAAAGCGCCGAAGGTCGAGGTGGAGCAGGCGGTCTCGCAGTCGATCCGCAACCAAGAGCGACGAATACATCCCGAAGCTCTTCGTCTATTCCCAGATGGTCATGGCGGTGAACAAGAACGAGCGCCAGGTACGCCACCGCGGGCACCCCCGCCAAATTCTGGTCGGCATGGAAGGAACTGCGGGACAAGGACAAGAGATGTCGACTAATGGTGAACCGGCTCTTTCGCCGCCGAAAAGCAGGACCAGATGTTCAACGACGACTTCGCCGTCGCCCGGCGCTTCTTCGAGGCGCAGGCGGCCGAGGCGGCGCGGCTGGTCACGGAACAGGACAAGGCAATTTACAGCCTCTGCCGCCCGGAGCGTCTGCTGGAACTGGCCTACCGGTTCACCGTGTTCGATGGCGGCCTGAAGAAGATCGCCCGCTACCAGCAGTATTTCGTCGTCAAGTCCACACTGGAGCGGATCAGGCAGTTCGACCGCGACGGGCGGCGCAAGGGCGGTATGATCTGGCACACCCAGGGCTCAGGTAAGTCGCTGACCATGGTGATGCTGGCCCGAACCTGGCGCTGGACCGTGAAATCCCGAACCCGCGAATCGTGCTGGTGACCGACCGCGACGACCTCGACAAGCAGCTCGGGAACACCTTCGCCGCCTGCGGGCTCGAGCCGAAGCGGGCAACCTCCGGCCGGAACCTGCTGGAGCTGGTGGCGGAAGAGAATGCGGCGATCGTCACGACGCTGATCCACAAGTTCGACAAGGCGCTCAACTTCAAGAAATACCAGGACGACTCGCACCGACATCTTCATGCTGGTCGACGAGAGCCACCGTACCAACTTCGGTACCTTCGCCGCGCGGATGCGGCAGATGTTCCCGAACGCCTGCTATCTCGGCTTCACCGGGACACCGCTGCTGAAGAAGGAGAAGAACAATTTCCTCAAGTTCGGCGGGCTGATCGAGCCGCATTACTCCATCAACCAGGCGGTGGAAGACGGGGCGGTCGTTCCGCTGCTCTACGAGGGGCGGCAAGTGGAGATGGAGCAGAACAAGGCCGCCATCGACCTCTGGTTCGAACGCCACACCCAGGGGCTGACCAAAGAGCAGCAAGCGGACCTGAAGAAGAAGTACGCCCGCGCCGAGATGCTGAACAAGGCCGACCAGGTCATCTACATGCGCGCCTTCGACATCAGCGAGCACTTCCGCGCCAACTGGCAGGGGACCGGATTCAAGGCGCAGCTCGTCGCGCCGAACAAGGCATCCGCCCTGAAGTACCACGAGTACCTGAACGAGATCGGCTACATCACCTCGCGAGGTGCGTCATCTCGCCGCCCGGATACCCGCGAAGGGTACGAGGAGACCGACGACGAGCCGACGGACGAGGTGGTGAAGTTCTGGCAGAAGATGATGAAGCGCTACGGCAACGAGGAGGAATACACCAAGCAGATCATCAACCAGTTCAAGTCGGGGCGGAGCCGGAAATCCTCATCGTCGTGAGCAAGCTGCTGACCGGTTTCGACGCGCCGCGCAACACCGTCATCTATCTGTGCAAGGAGCTGAGGGAGCATACGCTGCTGCAGGCGATCGCCCGGGTGAACCGGCTGTGCGAGGAAAAGGAGTTCGGTTACGTGATCGACTACGCGGGCTGCTCGGGGAACTGGACAAGGCGCTCACCATGTACAGCGCCTTCGAGGGGTACGACGAAGACGATCTCCGGGGGACGCTGGCTTCGGTGCTGGCCGAGATTGAGAAACTTCCGCAGCGATATTCGGACCTGTGGGATCTTTTCAAGACCGTGAAGAACAGCTACGACGAGGAGGCGTACGAGGTCCTGCTGGCGGACAATGCCGTGCGCGAGGATTTTTACGAGCGGCTGGCCGAGTACAGCAAGACTCTCGCCATCGCCCTCTCGACTGAATCGTTCATCATGCGGGACGGACGGCGACAAGCTCCGCCGCTACAAGGCCGATCTGAAGCGCTTCCAGAACCTGAAAGTCGCGGTGAAGCTGCGCTACGCCGAGGCTATCGATTACCGGGACTACGAGCCGAAAATCAGGAAGCTGCTCGATACCCACATCCAGGCCAACGAGGTCATCCAGCTGAACGAGCCGGTGAACATCTTCGACGACCGGATGTTCAGCCTGGTCAAGGAGGAGCAGGGCATCTACGGCGGCAAGACAACCGCGGCCAAGGCGGATGCCATCGCCCATGCCACCAAAAAGGTCATCACCGAAAAGATGGATGAGGACCCGGCCTTCTACAGCAAATTCTCCCAACTGATACAGCAGGCGATCGACGATTTCCGGGCACGGCGGCTTTCCGATATGGAGTACCTGAACCGGGTCGCCGACCTGCGCGATAAGGTCGTCACCCGGCAGCATGATGAGGTGCCCGAGCAGCTCGCGGGCAATGATGACGCCCTGGCCTATTACGGCGTCATCAAGGGCTTCTTCGCGCAGGAAAAGCTGGGTGATGGCGATTGCGAGGAGCTGTCGGCCGAGACCGCCATCGCTATCCAGGACATTCTGAGCCGCCACTGGAAGGTGCAGTTCTGGGACGATGACGACGCGCAGAAACAGGCGATCAACGAGATCGACGATTACCTGTACGACGAGGTCAAGGGACGCCGGGGCGTCGAGATCGCCCTCGACCAGATGGATGAGCTGATCGAGCGGACCATGCAGGTGGCCCGGCACCGGAGCGCCTGATGGATCTGCTCCGCGGCGAGGTCATCTACGGCCGAGAAAGGATCGAATTCCAGATGCTCCATGTCAACCGGAAGACCTTGGAGATCGCCGTCCATCCGGACCGGTTGGTGATTGTCAAGGCGCCGGTCGGAACCACGCTTCCGGAGGTAGAAAAGAGGGTTCTCCGGCGGGCTGGCTGGATATCTCGGCAGCTGGAATTTTTCCGTCAGTTTGAGCCGAGAACTCCCGACAGACGTTATGTCGGAGGAGAGAGCCACTACTATCTGGGCAGACAGTATCGGCTCAAGATCAGCCGTTCGGAAACGGAAGGGGTCAAGCTGAGCGGCGGGTATTTCCAGATCGATATCAAGGAGAATGCCCCGGCAGATCGGGTGAAGACTCTCCTGCAAAGGTGGTATCTCGAAAAGGCCAGAGAGAGATTTCGGGAGAGCCTGGAGCGCTGCTGGCCGGCTTTCGCCAAATCCTCTCAGGAAATCCCTCGCCTGCAGGTCCGGCGTATGCGGAAGCGGTGGGGGAGCCTATCAGGGAATGGGATATTGACCCTCAACATAGACCTGATCCGCGCCCCCCGGGAATGCATCGACTACGTCATCATCCATGAGCTTTGCCATTTGATCTTTCACGACCACAGCCCGGGATTTTATCAAGCTTTAGAGAAGGTGATGCCCGACTGGGAAAAGCGGAAGCACAAGCTTGAGTTGGCGCTAATATAACCGGTTTCGCGCGGAAGCTGCCCAAGAGCGGCAGCACAGCATGCCCAGGAAAATCCTTTTCCCTAAATCCCCTCCCTCACCCCCGCTCCAACCGAAACCGCACCGGCACCCGCACCTCGCTCTCCACGGGCAGGAGGCCGCGGCGGGCCGGCCGGAAGCGCCAGTCCCGCACCGCCTCCAGGGCGGCGCGGTCGAGGACCGGGTAGCCAGTGGAGCGTTCCACCCGCGCCGTCAGCACCTTCCCCGATGAGCCCACCCGCACCTGCAGCAGCACTTCCCCTTGCCAGCCGCGTCGGCGGGCCAGGCGCGGATAGGCGGGCGGCGGGTTGTCGGCATAGAGGGGCTGCGCCTCCCGCAGCGGCGGTTCGGCTGTTTCCATGGCCGCCGCGTTTCCCGAGGGCCAACGGCTTGGCGGTAGACGGGGAGGAGGGCGGAGTGGCAGGCATGGTCACGGCCGGTGCCGAGCCGGCGGCAAGCGGCGGCGGTGGTGTAATGGTTTGCTCGGTCGCCGGTTGCGGTTGTCGTGCCGCTGGTGTCAGGGAGGGGTGGGGAATCAGCCCAGAGGCAGCTGCCGCCGGGTTGGCAGTGGTCGCGGGAGGTGGCGGCATCGAGGAGCGGACGGCGGGACGGGGGGCTGGCGGGGCCGGACGCTGTGCGGAGGAAGAGGAGGACCTGGCGGTCGCGGGCAGGGCGGGAGCAACGGCGGGAGGGGGAGGCGCGGTGATCGGCATCACCAACTGGACCGCCAGGGAGCGGCGGCGTCCGCCGATGGACGATTGCTCGTCGGCCAACCAGGCGATCAGGGCCAGGTGCGCCGCCAGGGAAACGGCTACCCAGAAGAGAAGTGGTTTTCTGCTCATTGAATCGTATTCTCCTCCGCCCCCGCTTATAGGACAGATCCTGCCGCCGGTCAAGAAAGATGGCGTCGCAAAAACTTACCAACTGCTGCGTTGCTCCGGGTTCCGCCAATTTTTCTCCGGATTTGCCAGACTCGTTTTTTTCTGGAAAAATGTTGGAAAAACGGTTAATTATAGATCTGCTGATATTTTAATCCGGCCGTCGGGGGGCGCGGACGACGATCTTCTTCTATCACCTTGAAATGATTGGGAGGAATTCGATGAAGAGATTCCCCGGGATTCTGGCTCTCGGTTCCCTGACCCTGGTCCTGAGCGCCTGTGGCGGTGGTGGTGGCAGCGGCGGCACCCCCGGGGATGGGCAAATTGTTCTATCCGGTGTAATCGAAGACGGACCGGTAGCCGGTGCCCGGGTCTTCCTTCAGGACCCGCAGAGCGGGGAGACCGCCCGGATCTGCGGGGCGAGCGGCATCGGCCGGTGCGAGACGGTGAGCGCCGCCGACGGAGCCTTTTCCTTCCAGCTGCGGCCCGGCGCCCTTCTCGACGGCCTGGAGGTGGTCACCGTCGGCGGCATGGACGGTGAAACCGGCGTCGAGTTCGCCGGCATCCGGATGCTGGCGCCGGTGGAGCTCTTCCGCGGCCGGGAGGAGCAGCTGACGGTTTCTCCCCTGACCTCCCTGCTTGCCGCCCGGCAGCGCCTTCCCGGCAACTCCCCCGCCCTCGCCCTGGAACAGCTCCGTCGCTGGCTCGATTTCGGGCCGGCTGTCGATCTGACCGCCTCTCCCGCCGCCGATGCCGAACTGCTGCGCCGCAGTCTTCTGCTCACCGGCCTTGCCCTGGAACTGGCGAGGGGGGGCGAGAGCGATCCCTTTGCCGCCATCGCCAGCCGACTGAATCCTGATCTCCCCCTGTTGCCCGGTGCCGGCGGGCTGACTGAGCTCGGCCTTGACACGGCGGCGGGCGCCCGGATAACGGAACTCGTCGCGGCCCTGCGGGATGGTGCCGGAAGCTTGCCGACCATTTTCCGCAAGACCCTGATCGTCCAAGGCCTGCAGGAGATCTCCGGTCGGCTGCTGGCGGACGAAGCCGGTTTCAATCCGGCCGATCCGCAATATCTCGCCAATCTCGACCTGCTGGCGGAGAAGATTATCCAGGCGGCCGGCCCGACGGTGATTTCCCCTGGGGAGCGGCGTCACCCCGCAGCGGATCGCCCGTTACGTCCTGTTCACCTACGGTTTGACCTCCTTCGCCGATTTCACCGTGGAGCCGGCCGCCTTCGCCGCCGCCCTGGTGCATCCGGACACCGGGCAGCCTCTGGAGCAGGACCCGCAGATCGCCGAACTGGCCGCCGTGAAGTCTTTGTACAGCGCCGCCGTCCCCCTGCTCGACGACGAGATTCCCGGCGACGACAATGGCCGGCGCCTGGCCTATTTCTACAATTCGGACCTTTCCCCCTTTTACTTTGCCGAGAAGGTGAGCGGGGAGATTCTCGATGACCAGTTCAGCGACTCGGTCATGCTGGCGATCGCCGCCGGCAAGGCCGAGGCCGGCCTGCTCGCCGAGGCCGAGGCGATCGTCGACACCCAGATCTACCAGGCGCAAGCCCAGGGCGACGGCTACTACAGCCTGGCCGGTGCGCTGATCGGCTTCGGCCGTTTTCCCGAGGCGATCGCCGCCCTGAAAAAAGCCGAAGGCCGCTACCGGAAGGTGCTGGAGACCAAGGGGTTTGCCAGCATCGGCTCCGGCGATGCAATCAACCTGCAGCGGGTCGGCTCCGGCTACCGGCGGGCCGGGGACCTGGCCGCCTCCCGGGCGGTGACCGACTACCTCGCCGGCCTGGTGCCCTACCTGACCACGCCCAACGAGTACGGCAGCATCATTGTCGGCACCTGGCAGGTGGCCGACGAATACCTTGCCGCGGGGCGCTCCGATCTGGCCGCGCCCCTGGTCGACTTCATGTACGATTTCGCCCTGCAGACGCCGCCGAACGTCTCCGGCGGAACTTATTACTTCAAGGCGAAAATTCTCTACCTGGTGGAGACCGCCAAACGCTATGCGGCCTTGGACAATCCGCAGATGGTCGCCGAGATCTACCAGCAGATCCAGGCGATCCGCGCCAGCGACGGCTATCAGAACCTGACCGCCGGCAAGACCTGGTCCTACATGGTGGATACTATCGAACTGCTGTACCGGCTCGGTTGGACCGACGAGGCGTACGCCCTGGCCGGCGAGATGCCCGACGCTTACGTCATCAAGGCCTTCAAGCTGGTGGCGACCTACGAGGCGGTGCAAAATGGCATGACGAGCGCTCTGGCGGTCATCGAGGCGCACATACCGCTGGTCGCCGACAAGATCGAGGCGCTGACCTACTTCGCCAACAACACCAGCCGGGAGTACATCGCCCTGGCCCTGATCAACCGGGATCTGCTCGACGGCGCCCGGCAGGCGCTGGCGGAGGCGAGGCGGCAGATGGCCTATCTCACCCCGGCCACCGACGCCGATCGCTACCAGCAGATGATCCGTCAGGGCTATGTGAAGATCGCCGGCCTGTATGCCCTGACCGGCGATCCGGCAACCGCCGCAGCGCTGCTGCGGGAGGCGGAAACGGCCCTGGCCGCCATGAGCGGCCTCACCTCACGGGTGGAGGGGCTGACCGATATCGCCCTCGGCTACCACGGCCTCGGGAACGACGCCTACGCCGGGGAGCTGCTGGACCGGGCCGGAGCGGAGATTGCCGGGATGCTGGCCGCCACCGCGCCGCCGGCCGACCCGGCGGCAGCGGGGTCCTTCTACCTGGATGTCGCCAAAAGCTACGAGCTCCTCATCGATACCTGCCTGGACAGCGGTCTCCGGCAGCAGGCAATGGCCTACGTCGATCCCTATACGGCGGTTATCCGGCTGATTTTCGCACCGGCTGCCGGTTATGCCGGCGACGACCACGACAAATTTGCCGGCCTGGAGACGGACCAGATGCTCAAAGCCGCCGGTTTTCTGCTGACCGCCGGCGATCCCGCGGGCGCCGCCGCCCTCCTGGGGGAGGCGGAAGAAACCGCCGGCCGGATCTGGGTGGAGGCGACCCGGACTCGGGAAATTAATTGATGCCCGTGAAAGATGACATTATCGGCAGCTATGCGGCGGCCGGCCGGTTCGATCGGGCATTGGCCCTGGCGCGCTCCCTGCGGTATGCCGCCGACCGTAACCTGGCCTTTCAGACGATCGCCACCACCTATGCCGGGCGGGACGATTTCCCCGATAGCTGGGTGGCCAGCATCGACAGCGACCATGACGGCCAGCCGGATTTCTTCAATCCTCTGGCCACGGCTGCCGACATTGGCGCTTCCGGGCTGGTGCTTGATGCCGACAGCGACAATGACGGCATTGCCGATCCGGCCGACCGCCGGCCTCTGCTGGCCGATCATTCGGCCCTGTAGGCCGCTGCCGATGCTCATCCGACAGTCAGCAGTCTTCGCCTGCCTGGCCGTTCTGCGCCTCGCCGTCTGCCTGCCGGCGCCGGCGCTGGCGGCGGACGGCGCCGGAGAGATTCCGATTCTGCCGCCGGTGACGGTCGTCGGCACCCTGGACAACCCGGCCACCGGCCGGTCGGTAATGGACCGGAAAATGATCGAGAAGCTGCCGGCCGGCAACGGCAGCATCAATGAACTCCTCCGCCTCTTTCCCGACGTCCAGGTGGGGGAGGAGACCCGCGCCAGCAAACGGGCCGGCGAGATCCTGCCGCCGGCGATATCCATCGCCGGCGGTAAGACCTTCGACAACACCTTCGAGATCGATGGCCTTGGCAACAGCAATTTTCTCGACCCCGCCGCCGACAATCCTTTCGACCTCAACAGCGTCCCCGCCCAGGCGCAGACCCTCTTTCCAGAAGCCGACCTGATCGATCGGATCACCCTCTACGACAGCAACATCCCGGCCCGCTACAGCGGCTTTACCGGCGGCGTCATCGATCTGGAGACGCGCGATCCCCGCCCCGATTTCGGCGGATCCCTGTTTTACCGCACCACCCGCGACGACTGGACCTCCTTTCATCTCGCGGCCGGCGAGGAGGCGCCGGAATTCGCCAAGAACCATGCCGGGATCAGCCTCGATCTCCCCCTCTCCAGTCATCTGGGGGTGCTCGCCAGTTACCAGCAGCTCCTCTCCCGTCTCCCCCAGCGGCACCTGGGCGACGCCGAGACGGAGGAGCGGCGGCTGGAGAACTACTTTGCCAAGGCGGTTCTCGAGCATCCGGAGAGCCGCGCGGAGATCTCGTTTCTTGCCACTCCCTACCGCTCCGAAAACTTCCTGCCGGATATCCGCAACAGCTCTTTTCGCCTGCGCGGGGGGGGGTACAAGGCGCAGGCCGGCCTCGACCGTTTCCTTCCTGCCGGCACCCTGCGGCTGCTGGGCGGCTACGGCTGGAGCAGCAACCGCCGGCAGGCCCCGCAGGAGCTGCGGCAAATGGGCGACCACCGACAGCCACGACTGGGGGCGGCTGACCGGTTCGGACGTCAGCTATGAGGGGGGCTTGGGCGATCTGGAGCAGACGCAGCAGACCGTGCAGCTGCGGTCGGCGCTGGTCCTGGAGCCGCTGCGCAGCGGTCCGCTGGCGCACGAAATCGAGGCCGGCCTGGAGTTTGCGTGGGTGGAGGGAACATTTGATCGGCCCAGGGCCCTCTATGCCTATCTCGGCGCCCGTATCGATCCCGACGTCGTCTGCGGGGGGGATACCGTCGCCTGCGTCGACGAGGAGCAGTACTTCTCCCAACGGCGGATCTGGGATGCGGGTTCGGTCTCGGCGCGGATGCAGCAGTACGACCTGTTCCTGGAGGACCGGCTGAGCGCCGGCCGCCTGACCCTGCGACCGGGGATTCGCCTCGCCTATGACGATTTCATGCAGAATCTGAACCTGGCGCCGCGCCTTGCCGCGACCTATGACCTGGCCGGCAACGGCCGGACCCTGCTGATCGGCGGCTGGAACCGCTATTACGGCCGGACGCTGCTCACCTACAAACTGCGCGAGGCGCAAAGCCCCTTCCGCAGCGAGACCCGCAGCACCGCCGGGCCCATCCCACCTGCTGCAGGAGTGGCAGCCGGCCAAGGAGAGCGGCACCAGCGTCACCCGCTTCTCCCGCCTGGATACCCCCTATGCCGACGAGTGGACGGCGGGGATCGACCAGGCGCTTTTCGGCGGCAGGCTCAGCCTCAAGTACGTCCGGCGCGAGGGGTAGAGACGAATTCGCCCGGCGCTATGGCGACCGGCAGCCCGACGGTCTGCGCTATTACACCCTGACCAACGACGGCCGCAGCCGGCACCAGAGCGCCCGGCTCACCTGGGAAAGGCGCTGGCCGCGGCAGATGCTGTCCCTGAACGTCACCTGGCAGGAAAGCACGGTCAGCAACGAAAGCTACGATGAGATCCTCGCCGCCGATGAAGCGGACGACCGGATCTGGTATCAAGGGAGGATCATCTCCCTGACCGAGCTGCCCCGGCAGGATTTCAACCGCCCGTGGACCGCCAACTTTTCGTGGCTCGGGCGGCTGCCCTACGGCTTCACCTTCACCAATGTCACCCGCTACCGCAGCGGCTTCCAGGCGATCGTCAATACCCGGCAGGTGCGGGAGGTCCCCGCCGGCCAAGGGCAACTCGACCCGCTTACCGGAGAGCCTGTTTTCGAGGCGCTGAGCGTCTATGACAAAAAGGGACATCGCCGCCGGGATCGTCTTCGATTGGGTGCTCTCCTGGCAGAGCCCGGGGAAATCCGGCCTGCTCCTCAGCCTGGAGATCGACAACGTCTTCAACCGCCGGCTGGAGACCGTCGGCGCGGCCAGCGAGTACGAGGTGGGGAGGCAGTTCTGGGCGGGAGGGGAATGGCGGTTCTGAAGGGCGGCGAGGTAGTCAGTAGTGAGGTAGTAAAATCTTTTAAAAACAGAGAGATCATCGCTGAGTCTCACTATCTCACTGGAACGTCACCGCGCCTGGCAGCTCGGCATCGCTGTAGCCGTTGAAGGCCCGCAGGGTATAGCTGCCGGGCAAGGACTGGGGCGGAAGGGTGATCGACAGCCGATCGGTGCTTTCCACTTTCAGTTCGGTCGGTTCGAACGGCAGGGGCAGGGCCAGCAGCCCCTCCTCTCCGTTGGCGAAAATGACCTGGTTGCCCTCGAGGACGATCTGTCGCGACGGCGCCGAGATGCCGAGGGTGGCCAGGATCTGCGGGTTTTCCGGCTCGCCGAGATCGACCAGGTACAGGCCCCGGCGGAAATCGGCGACGTAGGCCCGGCGACCGATCACCGTCACCCCATGGGCAAAACCGCCCGCCGGCAGCTGCAGGTCACCGACCAGGCGGGGCCGTTGCGGAGCGGCGATATCGAAGACCAGAAGCCCGTTGCGGCCGTCGGCAACCAGGGCCAGGTGGCCGCTGACGACGATCTTTTCCGCCGCCGAGAATGCCTGCAGATGCCAGGGCAGGTCCACCGAGCCAAGCAGGTGCGGTGTCTCCGGTGGCTCCGGGTCAATGACGTGCAGGCTGCCCCGGGCGTCGCCGACCAGGATCAGCCGGCCGTCGATCGTCACCGACCTTCCTTCGGCCGGCAGGGGGAGACAGCCGGCCGGCCGGGGCCGGCCGGGCTCGGTGAGGTCGAACCGGCACAGCCCTTCATTCCCTACCGCCCACAGGTTGCTGCCGGCAACCGCCAGTTGCTGGGGGGAATGCATGGTTTTCACGGTAGCGGTAATCTGCGGCTGCCGCGGGTCGCCGATATCAACCGCCTGGATGAAGCGATGTACTTCCCCCTCAGCTTTTCTGCTCCCCTCCTCGATAACATAAAGGAAATTCCCCGCCGGCAGGACGCTTCTGGCCGAGCCCGGCAGCGGTAACGAGCTGATGAGGCGCGGCCGGAAGGGATCGCGGGTGTTGAGCACCAGCACTCCCCTGGCACCGGCCGCCAGGTAGGCACGCGCCCCTGCCGCGACAAAATCGGCGATGCAGGCGCGAGCCGTGAAAAACGGCGGACGGCGAATGGCTTTCTGGCGCAGATCGACCGCCTGCAGACCCTTGCGCCCCATGGCCACCAGCGCCCTGTCGCCGGTCACCGCCACGGATTGGGCCAGGCCGGGCAGTTCATAGGCGCCGTCAAAACGGGGCCGGCGGGGATCGGCAAGGTCGACCACCTGCAGGCCGGAAACGTTGTCCGCCAGGTAGGCGTGGTCGCCGGCCAGGGCGATCGCCCTGGCCGTTCCGGGGGTATCGATGGTTTCAAGCAGCGCGGGGGCTACGGGATTGCTGACGTCGACCGCCGCCAGGCCGGCTGACCCGGCGGCGAGGTAAACCATTCCGTCGCGTGCCGCCACTCCAAAAACCGGTTGCACCGTCTGCAGGGAACCGATGACCCGTGGTCGCTGCGGGTCATGCAGGTCGACGACCTGCAGCCCCCTTTCGGCGGCGGCCAGGTAGGCGGTCTCTCCATTGACCGCCAGGGCGAAAGGATGCCCCGGGACCGGCAGGGTGGCGAGCAGCCGGGGGTGGGCGGGATTGGCGATATCGACCACCTGCAGGCCGAGCCGGCTGTTGGCAACATAGGCCCGGTTGCCGGCCAGCACCACATCCAGGGCCAGCCCCCCGAGCTCGGCGCCGCCCAGCAGGCGTAAGTTGGCGGGATCGGCGATGTCCAGCACCTGAATCCCCCCCTCCTTGGCGGCTACATAGGCGTAGCGGCCGTTCAGGGCGATCTTCCAGGCCTTCCCCGGAATTTTCAGGGTGCCGATCTGGCGGGGTCGCTCCGGGTCGGAAAAATCGATGACCTGCACCCCCCGGTAATTGTTCGCCAGGTAGACCAGCTGGCCGGCGGCGACGGCGCTTTCCAAGACGCTCAAGGTCGCGAGGGGAGGAAACAGCGCCCGCCGGTTGCCGGTATCGAGGATCAGCACCAGGCGGGTGTCGCGGTCGAAGCCGGAGCCGCGCACCGTCGCCCGCAGGCTGCGGCCGAGGCTGCAGCGGTCGGGAGTGATGGTCTGCAGGGCCAGTTCCGGCCGGGGCGGAGGGCGATCGGGAAAACGTCGGCAAGATCAGGAACAGGAGGCCGGCGATGCCGGTAAGCAGGAGCAGCAATGCCACGGGCCTGGTCATCGGGTCACCCCTGCTCGCCGCCGGCGCGGCTGGGCGCGACGCTTTCGGCAGATTCCCGGGCGGCCAGCCATTTGTCCAGCATCTCCAGGAGCTGCTGGTGCTTGAAAGGTTTGTGCAGGAAATCGTCCATCCCCGCGGCCAGGCAGGCGTCCAGATCCTCGCGCAGGGAGTTGGCGGTCAGGGCCACGACGGGAGTACGGATTCCCTGCGCGCGCAGGCGGCGAGTCGTCTCGAAGCCGTCGATGCCAGGCATCCGGCAGTCCATCAGCACCAGGTCGAAACGGTTGCTGGCCAGCTGCTCCAGCGCCTCCTCACCGCTCCCGGCGGTGCTTACCTGACAGCCGATGCTCTCCAGGATGGTGCGGACCAGGCGCTGGGTCGCGGGATTGTCCTCCACCAGCAGGATCCCTCCCCGGAATTTCGGGCGCCCGGACCGCAACGGCAGCGAGGCGGCGGGCGGAGCAGCGTCGGTCTGATGCAGGACGCCGGCCAGAAACGAGGCCAGCCGGGAGGGGCGTACCGGCCGCGACAGCACGGTTGCCGGGGCAGGAAGGGCGGTCGCCGCCGCCGCCCGCCCGGGGCGGCTGAGAAGCACCAGCCGCGATGCCGGAAGCCGGCGCAGAAGATCGCTCAGAGGCGCATCGGCCAGTCGCGAATCGAGCAGGACCAGGTCGAAGCTCTCGCCCCCTTGCAGCGCCTGCCGTAGGCAGGCGGCGGCTTCGTCGCCATCGACCGCGGCCGTGATCTGCAGGCCGAGTGCCTCCAGTTGGCGGACGAGCGCGGCCCGGACCCCGCCGTGGGCCTCGACCACCAGGAGCCGGAGCCCCGCCGGGAGTTCGGCGGCAGGCGGCTGCCCGGCTCGCTGCCGCGGCCGGCGCAGGCGCAGGGTGAGACGGAAAGTGGCGCCGGCCTCGGGAGCGCTCTCCAGGCCGATTTTCCCCCCCATCAGGTGCACCAGTTCGCGGACGATGGCCAGGCCCAGGCCGGTCCCCCCGAAGCGCCGGGCGGTCGTGTTGTCCGCCTGCGAAAAGGAGTCGAAGATATGCTTCTGCGCCTGCCGGTCGATGCCGATACCGGTATCGATGACCTCCAGGCGAAGGGAGACCGAACTCCGGCGATTCGCCAGCGGCATGGCCCGCACGACCACTTCCCCCTCGTCGGTGAACTTGATGGCGTTGCTGACCAGGTTGAGGATGATCTGGCGCACCCGGCCGGGATCGCCGACCAGGACCCGGGGGAGCTCCGGGGACAGATCGAGGACGATCTCCAGCCCCTTGGCATAGGCCTTTTCCGCCAGCAGCGCCACAGCTTCTTCGATCACCTCGCGGAAATCGAACTCGACCTGCTCCAGTTGCAGTTTGCCCGCCTCGATCTTGGAGAAGTCGAGAATGTCGTTGAGGATGGTCAGCAGGGATTCGCCCGAATGGTAAACCGTTTCGGCCATGCTGCGCTGCTGGCCGTTCAGCTCCGTTTTCAGCAGCAGTTCGGTCATCCCCAGCACGCCGATCATCGGGGTGCGGATCTCGTGGCTCATGTTGGCCAGGAAGAGGGATTTGGCCTGGCTCGCCGCTTCCGCCGCATCCCGGGCCCGGGCGAGATCGAACACGGCCCGGTTCAGCTGCTCGTTGGCGCCCTTCAGCTCGGTCGTGCGTTCCCGCACCTGCTCTTCCAGGTTCTCCCGGTGCCGGGTCAGTTGCCGGTCGCGGGCCGCGATCTGCGCCAGCATGGTATTGAAGCCCTCGATCAGGGTGCCGATTTCATCGTCAGTTTCCCGCTGCGCCCGGACCGAGAAATTCTGCTCGCGGGACACCCTCTCGATGGTGCCGACCAGGTTCAGCAGCGGGCGGGAGATGAACTGCTGGAGTTCCAGGGAGAGCAGACTGGCGACCAGAAAGGAAAAGGCGAGGATGGCCAGGGCGGCGGCGGCGAAGCGGAAGAGCTGGGTGTTGAGGAGATCGAGGTCGGAGCGCAGGTAGACGGCGCCGATCTTGCCCTCCTGATAGAGGATCGGCACCACCACATCCAGATAGCCGTGGTTGAAGGATTGGAAGCTTTCGCCGGCCGCCAGGATCTGCGGCAGTTGCCGGCCGAGCTCCGCGCTGGTGGCGCTCAGCCGGGCCAGGCTTTCCCCGGTCCGCAGGTAGCGGGCCACCGGCACATCGGATTGATTGAAAACAAGGCCGATGACGATCCCCGGTTCGTTGACCAGGGAGGTGAGGATTTCCTGCGCCGCCTGGGAATCCCGGAAGAGCAGGGGGATCCGGCAGCTGGCGGCGATGACGTGGGCGAGGGAGGTTAGCTGGCTGATTGTGCTGCGGCGAAAAGAGACGAATTCGGAGGAGATGAAGAAAGCGGAGGAGAAGAGCAGCACAAGGGTGCTGGTGACCATGATGATCATGGTCAGCTTGTGCTTGATCGGCAGGCGGCTGAAAAAGCGCATGACCCCTTCCCGGCTGATTGCACTCACATGACAGAGCCGCGGCGGCCGAAGGGGCCGGCGCGGCAGCATGGTTCAGAAATTAACAGAAGGCGGGGGATTTGGGAAGGGCTTTTCGCGGCAGCGAGATAATGAGATAGCGAGGTAGTGAGATAGAAGAACCTGAATTTACTATCTCGCTACCTCGCTATCTCACTGTTTTCGAGCAATGCCACCGGGAACTGCCGCAACAGGTCGGCGATGGGCAGTCGGCTACCGGGCGGCAGCCGGGCATCGGTGAAGACCTCCCGCCAGGGGCCGCTCTCCTCCGGCAGGAGCAGGGCGGTATCCTCCCATACCTCCTCCCCCAGGGGGAAGCTTCCCGTCTCCAGCTGGCCGGTCAGCAGGCGCGGGACGACGGTGATCGCCCAGGCGCCGGCCTGCCGGCGGGCGAAGGCGACCAGGTGGTCGGCGAATTTTCCCTCCACGCTCAGCGGCAGGTAGTCCCCATCGCGGAACAGCTCGGGCTGCCGGCGGCGGACTTCCAGTGCCCGCCAGATGAGAAAGAGCTTGATCCGGCCGTCCTCCGGCTGCGCCAGCAACTCGGCAAGCAATGCGGGCAGATCCTCTTCCGCCCGCTCCCGCAGCGTCGTCAGCAGCTGCCGCCGCCGGCGGTAGTCGACCGGCCGCCGGTTGTCGGGATCGACCAGGGAGAAGTCCCACAGCTCGGTTCCCTGGTAGAAGTCGGGGACGCCCGGGGTAGTGATCTTGAGCAGGGTCTGGCCGAGGCTGTTGAGCACGCCGAAGTGGGCGATCCGGCGCTGGAAGGGGAGAAATTCGGTCAGGAAGGCATTGTCTTTTCCCGGCGCCAGGATCCGGGTGACGAAATCGAGATAGGTCTGCTCGTAATCCTGATCCGGTTTGATCCAGGCCGTGTAAACCTTGGCCTCGCGCACCGCCTTCACCACGTAGTCGCACAGGCGCCCCAGGTAGTGCTTGCGGTCGAAGCGGCCGTTGGGCCAGGTGCCGAGCAGTGTCTGGTAGAGAAAATACTCGTCATTGGCCGCCGGCACTTTCTTGCGCCCGATCCGCCCCTTGCAGCCGCGGTTGAGACGGCTCCAGCTCTTGAGCTGCCGACCCCATTCCTGGGGAATTTCAGAAAGGACGTGCAGGCGCGCCCGCATGTCCTCCCCCCGCTTGTGATCGTGCGTGGCGGTGGCGGAGAGGGCGTGCGGCCATTCCTCCTGCCGCCGCTGGCAGTAGCCGTGAAACTCCTCCGGGGTGAAGCCGAACCGCTCGGGGGCGCCGCCGACCTCGTTGAGGGAAATAAGCCGATTGTAGACGTAGAGCAGGGTGTCCTCGAACCCCTTGGCCATCAACGGCCCGGTGAACTGCTGCAGGCGCATGAGAAAGTGCAGCCACTGCCGCTTCTCCTCCTCCGGCAGGAAATCGTCGATCTCCAGCAGCAGGATCTTCTGCAGGTAGTGGAATTCATTGGTCAGTCCGGGGTTTCTCTCGAGCGCCCAGTGGATGGCCTGGCGGATGTACCGGCGGTCGATCTCCCGTTCGCCGGCGGGGTGAAAATAGGTGCGGTAGACCGGAAAGACGGCCATGAACTCGATCAGGGAGCGGCGCAGGCTGTACATGGTGATGTCGCTGCCGTAGCGATGGTGGCTGGCGATGTCTTTGAGCAGAAAGGCCAGGTTGTTGATGTCCCCCATCATGTGCCGCTCGAGGATCAGTTTTTTCTTTTCATAGACGAGGTCGGCGTATTCCTCATCCATGCCGGTGAAACCGGCGTAGAGGCGGCTGAACGCTTTCAGGCTGGCCTGCCGGCAGAAAACACCCCCCACCCGGTTCATGAACTCATAGCCGGTGGTTCCCTGCACCGGCCACTGCGGCAGCGGCTCGCCCGGGTCGATGATCTTTTCCACCACCAGGTACAGGTCGCCTACTTCCGCCCGCAGCCGCTCCAGGTAGCGGGCCGGATCGCACAGACCGTCGACATGGTCGACGCGCAGGCCGGTGAAGTGCCCCTCGGCGGCCAGGCGGAAAATCAACTGGTGGGTTTCGGTGAAAACTTCCGCCCGCTCCGCCTGCAGGGAGATCAGGTCATTGATGCTGAAGAAGCGGCGGTAGTTGATCTCCTCGGTGGCCACTTTCCAGAAAGAGAGTCGGAAGTTCTGCTCATTGAGCAGGTGGTCGAGAGGGGTGAAACTTTCCTGCTCTCCCGGCTGGCCGTTGTAGAGGGCGACGGTGCCATCGACGGTCCGGCGGATACCGCTGTTCTTCCGGTAGAGGTTCCACAGGGTTTCCTTGATGAAGCGGATCTGGTTGTAGCGGTCGAGATCCCCCGCCCCGGTGCGCAGCGTCTCCAGGACATAGAGGACGCCCAGCAGCTGAATGTAATCGGGGTTCTCCTCCCCCAGCCGGGTGCGCAGGGACTCCAGGGTCGGGGTGAGCAGCCGCCGGTACGACTCGATTTTCAGGGCGAACCGCAGGTCGTAATAGCTGATGGCGAAGCCGTCCCGATCGTAGGAGAGGCGCAGCTGACCGGTTTCCAGCGCCTCGCCGTAGAAACTGCCGAGAAACGGCGCCAGCACGCGCCCCTGCAGGACGTCGTAAAAGTGGTCCCAGATGATGTCGAAAAAGTGATAATGGCGGCTGCTGGCGCCGTTTTCCAGCAGGTCGACCAGGTACGGATTGGCCTTATCGAAGGCCATGTGGTTGGGAACGATATCCTGCAGCCAGCCCATCCCCCGTCCCTGCACCTCCGCCGACAGCCGGGCGAACTCTTCCGGGGTGCCCAGCTCGGGGTTGAGGGCGTTGGGATCGACCTGGTCGTAACCGTGGGTGCTGCCGGGCCGGGCGGCGAAAATCGGCGAGGCATAAAGATCGGAGATCCCCAGCGCCTGCAGGTAGTCGAGAATTTCCAGGGCCCGGGCAAAGCCGAAGTCGGCGGTGAATTGCAGGCGATAGGTGGCGGTGGGGATACGCATTCAGTCCACCTTGATCTTCAGCAGGCGGCCCAGTTCCAGGAAACGCTCCAGGGTCTCGTCGGCCAGACGGGAGAGGGCCGGGCGGTAGAGGGCGAAATAGAGGTTCTGCGGCTGCCAGAGGTAGAGCTTCAGGGGGAGCCGCTGGCAGGCCTGGAGGAGCTCAACCAGGTAGTCGAGCAGCTCGCGGTTTTCCGGCGTCTCCTGCAACCTCTGCAGCATTTCGCTGATCTTCCGGCCGGCCAGCCGGCCGAGGCCGGGTTCGCTGGGCTCCACTCCCGCCTTGCGCATCTCTTCGGCCAGCCGACCGATCTCTGCCGGCGCGGGGCGCTCTTCGGCCAGCAGGTGGCGCAACTGGGCGGTGAGGGCGGTCTCCATCGGCACCGCCAGCTGCGGCGGCACCGGCATGCGGATCTCCTGGAGGAAACGGGCGAGGGCGAAATGCCGCTGGTAAATGGCTTGAAAAGTGTTCTCGATCTCCTCCAGGGTCAGCGCCATCACCTGCTCCATCACCCGCCGCTGCTCATCCTTGAACAGGTGCCAGAGGGAGTAGTTGTGAGTCCCGAAATGCTGATCCATCAGGCGGATGACCTCGGGGATATCGCTGCCCTCGAGCGCCTCGCGCATTTCCCGCCGCATCGCCTCGTAAGCGTCTTCGCCCCGGCACTCGCGCACCCCGGCGTTCAGGTTCTGACCCCCCAGGTGCAGCACCGCATAGGAAAAGATCCCCTCCTGCCAGGTGATCTCGGAACGAATGCGGGTGCGGCCGGTCGCCAGCTGGATCAGGCCGGCATGCACCCGTTCGCTCGCCTCCTGCTCGGCCCGGTAGCAGTAGATCGTCTGCTGCTTGCCGCCATCGGCGAAGAGTGAGGCGATGGCATGGTGGGCGGCGACCCGGATCAGGTCGAGGCGAACCGGCTTGACCGCTGTCTCGTAGACGCGGGCGGCATTTTCCCAGCGGGGAAGGTTGCTGGGCGCCCGGGCCAGGCGGCGCAGAAATTCCTCCTCCAGATCGGTGCCGGCGACCTTGCGGGCGAGCTGCAGGGCGCGGCCGGCATAGCAGAGGACCTGGGTCGTCTCGATCCCCGAGACTTCGTCGAAAAACCAGCCGCAGCTGGTGAACATGAGCATCGCTTGGCGCTGCATCTCCAGCAGGCGCAGGGCCCGCACCGCTTCCTCCGCCTGCAGGTCGCGACCGCTCTGGCGCCGGAGGAATTCGCGCACCCGAGGCGGCGAGCGGTCGAGGATCACCTCGATGTACGCATCCCGGGCCTGCCAGGGATTGCCGGCCAGCTTTCCCATCTCCTCCTCGTAGAGGGGGATCAGCCGGTCGCGCAGCCAGTCCAGCGCCTCCCGCAGCGGCTCCCGCCACCCCTGGGTCCAGCCGTTGCCGCCGAGTCGGCAGCCGCAGTCGGCGCGCCAGCGCTCCACCCCGTGGGCGCAGCTCCAACTGGTTTCTTCATAGATTTCCACCTCGTAGGCGGGGGGATGCTTTTTCAGAAACTCCCCATAGACGGTCAGTTTGGCCAATCCCTGCGCCTCGACGAAGCGCAGGCAGTAGGCGAGGGCCATGTCGCCGAAACGGTGGTGATGCCCGTAGGTTTCCCCGTCGGTGGCGATATGGACCAGCTGCGGGCGGTGCTCGTCGGCGGCGAAGGTGCCGACCAGGCGGTGGGCGAAGTTCTCCCCCCGCTTGAGCATGTCGGAGAAAGCCACCTCCTGCGCCACCGGCCCGTCATAGAAAAAAATGGCAATGCTGCGGCCGGAGGGCAGACGGCAGAGATAAGGATGCTTGGGATCGATCCGGCTGCCGCTGACGTCCTGCCATTTCTCCTTTTTCAGCGGTCGCACCCGGTGCGCCTGGGACGGGGCGAGGATGGTGAAGGCGATTCCCTGCTCGGCCAGCAGTTCCAGGGATTCCAGGTCGACCGCCGTCTCCGGCAGCCACATTCCTTCCGGCCGGCGGCCGAAGCGGTGGCGGAAATCGGCGATCCCCCACAGGACCTGGGTGCGCTTGTCGCGGCTGTTGGCCAGCGGCATGATCAGGTGGTTGTAGGCCTGGGCGATCGCCGAACCGTGGCCGGCGAAACGCTGCCGGCTCTGGCGGTCCGAATCGAGCACGGCCCGGTAGGTCGCCGGATGGTGCTTCTCCATCCAGGAGAGGAGAGTGGGGCCGAAGTTGAAGCTGATCCGGCTGTAATTATTGACGATGTCGAGGATGCGTCCCTCGCCGTCCTGGACGCGGGAGGCGCCGTTCGGGGCGTAGCACTCGGCGGTGATGCGCTCATTCCAGTCGTGGTAGGGATAGGCGGAATCCTGCAGCTCGATATCCTCCAGCCAGGGATTTTCCCGGGGAGGCTGATAGAAGTGGCCATGAATGCAGAGGTAGCGTGGCATGCCTGGTTTTACTCCTGGCGAAAGAGGGCGCAGCTGAGACCGGGAATGGTCAGGGGTGCTGTGGCGGCGGCGGTCTCCGGCAGGGTGCTGCCTGGGCCATCCCAGGCTGGATCGGCCGAATCGAGCAGCTTGCGCCAGCTCCCCTCGTTGGCGGGCAGCTTCAAGCTTATCGCCGAGGCATTGAAATTCAACAGGAGCAGCAACTGCGCGCCGTCGCACCAGCGCCGCAGCCAGACCGTCTGCTCCCCCTCCGGGGCGCCGGCTTCCCGGAGCTCGCCGGTGCCCAGGGCCGGGTTCTCCCGCCGCAGTTGCAGCAGGCGCTCATACCAGGCGAGCATGGCGCGGTGCCGCCCCTGCCGCCGCTGTTCCCAGTGCAGGCAGGAGCGGCGGAAGGTTTCCGGGTCGTGCGGGTCGGGGGGCTCGCCGCGCCATTTGAAGGCGGCGAACTCCTCTATCCGCCCCTGGTGCACCGCCTCGCGCAGCCCCTCGTCGAGGAAATCGGCGAAAAACTGGAAAGGCGCCTCCTCGGCATACTCTTCCCCCATGAAGAGCAAGGGGATATAGGGCGAGAGAATGACGGCGGCGGCGGCGACCTTGGCCGCCTCGAAGGAGGTCAGGGCGAGCAGGCGCTGGCCGAACATGCGGTTACCCACCTGGTCGTGATTCTGCGAACAGACGACGAACTGCCGGCCGGGGCGGTCGGCGGCGCTGCTGCCGCGCCGGTGCCCGCGGTAGACCGAATAGCGCCAGTCGTAGGCATACCCTTCCCGGTAGGCCTTTGCCAGGTCGGCGGGGCGGCCGAAATCGGCGTAATAGCCGGCGTCCTCGGCGGTCAGCAGGCTGTGCAGGGCATGGTGGAAGTCATCGCTCCAATGGGCGTCCAGCCCGAAGCCTCCCTGTTCGGGCGGGCGGATGAGGCGTACGTCGTTGAGGTCGTTTTCGGCCATCAGCAGGCAGCGCCGCCCCGCCGTGCGCTCCAGTTTGCGCACTTTTTCGGCCAGTTCCTGCAGAAAGGGTTTGGCGGAGAAATCGTAGATGCGATCGGTGGCATCCAGGCGCAGGGCGTCGAAGTGGTACTCGCGAAACCAGAAGAGGGCGTTCTCGATGAAGTAGTGGCGCACCTGGTCGCTGCCGGCGGCGTCCATGTTGACGGCGTCTCCCCAGGGGGTGCGGTAGCGGGAGGTGAAATAGGGACCGAATTCGCGCAGGTAGTTTCCCTCCGGCCCCATATGGTTGTAGACGACATCGAGGATGGCGGCCAGGCCGTGGCGATGACAGGCGTCGACCAGGCGCTTCAAGCCCTCCGGGCCGCCGTAGCTGTTCTGCGGGGCGAATGGGTGGACGCCGTCGTACCCCCAGCCGCGGGCGCCCGGAAACTGGCTGACCGGCATGATCTCGATGGCGGTGATCCCCAACTCCCGTAATTCCGGCAGGCGGGGGATAATCGCCTCGAAAGTTCCCTCGGGAGTGAAGGTCCCGACGTGCAGCTCGTAGATGACGAAGCGCTCCAGAGGCAGCCCCGGCCAGTCCACATCCTGCCAGGGGAAGGCGCGGTGATCGACCACCGCCGAGGGCTTGTGCACCCCCTCCGGCTGGAAGTGGGAGGCGGGGTCGGGGCGCTCCTGCCCCTTGCCGACCAGGCGGTAGACGTAACGGCTGCCGGGGGGAACCGCCTCCGCCGTGACCCGCCAGTAACCGTCCTCCAGCCGTTGCATCGGCAGCAGGCGCGCAGTGGGGGTGAGCAGGCGCAGCTCCATGCGTTCCTCCAGCGGCGCCCAGACGGTGAACTCGCAGCGATTCTCTTCCAGATAGTTGGCGCCGATGCGCATAAAAACTCCATAGGTTCGCGGCTTGCGGCTGACGGCTGACGGTTGCGGTTTGCCGCGTCCCGCGCGCCGCATGCCGCGCGCCGGCTTTTATTCCTCTTCCAGCAGCCTCTCGATCCCGATCAGCGGGATGATCAGCCAGTCCGGCCGGTTGTTCAGCTCGTAGCCGAGCTCGTACACCGCCTTCTCCAGCAGGAAGGCCCGCAGCATGGTGGCCAGCCCGGCGGCCTCCTGCGGGATGATCGCCGAGGCGCCGAGGACCTCCCGGTAGCACTGGAGAAAGGCCCCGCCGACGTAGGTCTGCCAGAACTCCAGCCAGGACTCGAGCAGCGGCGCATCGCCGGGGTGCTCGCCCTGGTGGCGGTGCAGCGCCATCCGGGCGGCGTAATGGAAGGAGCGCAGCATCCCGGCGACGTCCCGCAGTGGCGAGCGCTTCAGGCGCCGTTCACTGAGGGTGCGCGCCGGTTCCCCCTCAAAATCGATGATGACGAAATCCTTGCCGGTGAACAGCACCTGCCCCAGATGGTAGTCGCCGTGCAGACGGGTTTTCTGCGCCGAAAGCTTCGGCCCCATGATCTTCGCCATGCGCGCCAGAATCTTCTGCTCGGCCGCCAGCATTTGCTCTACCCGCGGCCGCAGCGATTCATCGAGCCGGTTTCGGTTCTGCCCCAGCTGAATGAAGACCCGCCGGGTCAGGCTGCGCATCGACTGGTAAACCGAGCGCTGATAGAGGGTGGAGAACTCGTCGGGGCGCATCGCCGGATCCTGCACCTGGCTGGCCAGGGCGCGGTGCATCTCGGCGGTGCGCTGCCCCAGCAGATAAATCATCTCCAGGAAAAAATGCCCGAGGTATTCCCGGATTTCCGGCTGCAGTTCATCGGGGTCGGCATCCAGGTAGAAGGGAAGCCCCGAGGGAAGCGGCGGCAGCTCCGTGCGGTGCGCCAGCAGGTCCTCGATGAAGCGATCGAGCGCCCCCTGGGTAAAGCTCCAGGCATCGCCATGGTTGGGGATGAAATTCTGCAGCATCCCCAGGGCGTATGGCGTCCCGCCGGCGCTGCGGTATTCGAGGGCGCCGGCAAAGGAGGGAACCTGCGAAAAGCGGGTCCGTTCGGTCAGGAAGCGGGTCATCTCCAGGTCGGGATTGATCCCTTCTTCGACGGACCGGTACAGCTTGAGGAAGAAACGGTCGCCGTAGACCACCGAGCTGTTGCTCTGCTCGGCTTTCACCACCTGCGTCGGCAGGCTCTCGCCGGCCTTTACCCGCCGCTGGCGGAAGGGGCCGCCGGGGTAAGCGGTCAGCTCGCCCTGCTGTCCCTTGATCTTGCGCCGGCCGCCGATGAGCTTGAGCAGTATATCATGAAAGTCCTCGTCGTAGACCGCGTCGAAGAGCAGCCCTGCCTCCCCTCCCAGGGAGACCGGGGCGATCAGCGCCGGCGCCGGCAGGGAGGCGCCCTGCTCCCGCGGCAGATAGCCGAGGGGCAGGGAGTAGATCTCCTGAGTCCCTTCCGCGTAGAGCACCTGCACCAGGAGCAGCTCCCAGGTGCGGCCGGCGCCCCGGATCGGCAGCCGGTCGTACAGGCCGATCTGCCGGATCGGCCCTGGCCTTGCTGCGGAACCAGCGGGAGCGGGCGAGAAATTCCGGCAGGATTTCCTCGAAGAAGCGCTCGCCGCTGCGGCCGGTGAAAATCTCCTCCCATCCCTTCCCTTTCGCTACCTCGAGCTCGGCCATTTCCGCTGGGCACGAGGTGGCTCTCCCGCCGCTCCGGCCGCATCCGGAACCAGTAGTAGTCGTGGATGCCGAGGGTGAGCAGATATGGATTCTCGCCGATGACCGGGTAGCGGTTGCGGCCGAACACCTCCTCGGGAACCATGCCGGCGAAACGGGAGAGATCGAGCTGCGCCACCTGGGCGAAGCGGGAGAGGTTGACCACCACCAGCATCACCTCCTCGCCATGCCAGCGTAGAAAAGCGAGTACCTTCGGGTTGTCGGGATAGAGCATCTCCAGGCGGCCGCGGCCGAAGGCGGGGAAACGCTTGCGCATGGCGATCACCCGCCGCATCCACCACAGCAGGGAAGAGGGATTACGCTGCAGGTTCTCGACATTGACCGCTTCGTAATGGTACTCCGGATCGCTGATGACCGGCAGGTAGAGCTTCTGCGGGTTGGCCTTGGAGAAGCCGGCGTTGCGGTCGGGGCTCCACTGCATGGGGGTGCGCACCCCGTCGCGGTCTCCCAGGTAGTAGTTGTCGCCCATGCCGATCTCGTCGCCGTAGTAGATGATCGGCGTTCCCGGCAGGGAGAAGAGAAGGATATTCATCAGCTCGATGCGCCGCCGGTTGTTCTGCAGCAGCGGCGCCAGGCGGCGGCGGATGCCCAGGTTGATGCGCGCCCGCGGATCATAGGCGTAGGCCCGGTACATGTAGTCGCGTTCCTCGTCGGTGACCATCTCCAGGGTCAGCTCGTCGTGGTTGCGCAGGAACATCGCCCACTGGCAGTTCACCGGGAGGGCGGGGGTCTGGTCGAGAATGTCCATGACCGGGAAGCGGTCCTCCATCATCAGCGCCATGTACATGCGCGGCATGATGGGGAAATGGAAGGCCATGTGGCACTCGTCGCCGCTGCCGAAGTAGGCGACGGCATCCTCCGGCCACTGGTTGGCTTCGGCCAGCAGCATGCGGTTTTTGAAGCGGTCGTCGATATGGGCGCGCAGCTGCTTGAGGAAGGCATGGGTCTCGGGCAGGTTCTCGCAGTTGGTCCCCTGCCGCTCGTAGAGGTAGGGAACGGCGTCCAGGCGCAGCCCGTCCACCCCCAGGCCGAACCAGAAATCGAGCACCCGCAGCATCTCCTTCTGCACCTGCGGGTTGTCGAAATTGAGGTCCGGCTGGTGGGCGTAGAAACGGTGCCAGTAATAGGCCTTGGCCACCGGGTCCCAGGCCCAGTTGCTGGTTTCGAAATCCTGGAAGATGATGCGGGCGTCCTGGTATTTCTCCGGGGTATCGCTCCACACGTAATAGTTGCGGTGCGCCGAGCCGGGCTTGGCGCGGCGCGCCCGCTGGAACCAGGGGTGCTGGTCGGAGGTGTGGTTCAGCACCAGTTCGGTGATCACCCGCAGGCCCCGCCGGTGCGCCGCCTGGAGAAATTCGCGGAAATCCTTCAGGGTGCCGTAATGCGGAGTGGACGCTGCGGTAATCGGCGATGTCATAGCCGTCGTCGCGCAGGGGAGAGGGATAGAAGGGGAGAAGCCAGATGGCGGTCACGCCCAGTTCCTGCAGGTAGTCGAGCTTGGTCAGACAGGCCGCCGAAATCGCCGATGCCGTTGCCGGCCGAATCATAGAAGGCCTTGATGTGCAGCTGATAGATGATCGCTTCCCGGTACCACAGGGGATCATCGATCAGGGGAATGTCTTCACGGGGCATTTCTCTTCCTTGCTTTTAACGCAAAGACGCAAAGGGCCGCAAAGAGCGCAAAGGAAATCTCGACCTTAAATGTTTATCTTTGCGCCTTTCTTTCATCTTTGCGCCTTTGCGTTAGGTATTTGTCCCTACATGAAATAATCGAAATCCTGCTCCCGCCGCAGCCGCGGATACAGGCGGAAGATGCGGGCCGGCATGGCCGGGGACGAGTTCCACCCGGTTCCAGTCGCCGTGCCAGATGTTGCGTTCGCCGGTGAGCAGGTCGTGCGCCAGGTAGGGCTGGCCGGGGACGATCCCCAGCTCCTCCAGCGGGACGCGGACGCGGCCCGGCCTGGGGATGGAAGGGGTCGAAGCTGACGACGGTCAGCAGGATGTTGTCGCGCTCTTCGGTCGCCTTCAGGCAGGCCAGGATGTTGTCGTTCTCGCTCTGGCAGAAGCGCGCGTTCCAGGTCGTCTGCAGGGCCGGGTTCTCCCGCCGCAGGCGGTTGACGGCGGCGATCAGGTCGCGCATCTGGCGCGGGTCGTCCCAGTCCCAGCAGCGCACCTCGTACTTCTCCGAATCGAGGTATTCTTCCTTGCCCGGCACCGCCTGGTTGAGGAACAGCTCGAAGGGCGGTCCGTAGATGCCGTAGCTGGCCGAGAGGGTGGCGGCCAGCACGAAGCGGATGATGAACGCCGGCTTGCCGCCGTACTGCAGGAACTCCGGCAGGATGTCCGGGGTGTTCGGCCAGAAATTGGGGCGGAAGAACTCGCGCACCGGCGGCCGGATCAGCTCCTTCACGTACTGCTCCATCTCGGCGCGGGTGTTGCGCCAGGAGAAATAGGTGTAGGACTGACTGAAGCCGACCTTGGCCAGGCGGTACATGACCTTCGGCCGGGTGAACGCCTCGGACAGGAAGATGACCTCGGGGAAGTCGCGCTTGATGTCGTTGATGACCCACTCCCAGAAAGGAAAGGCCTTGGTGTGCGGATTATCCACCCGGAAGATGCGGATGCCGCGGTCGATCCAGAAGCGGAAGATGTCGCCGAGCTCGCGCCACAGCCCCTGCCAGTCCGCCGATTCGAAATCGAAAGGGATGATGTCCTCGTATTTCTTCGGCGGGTTCTCGGCATACTGGACGGTGCCGTCCGGGCGCCAGCGGAACCAGCGGGGGAAATGGCGCACGTACGGATGGTCGGGGGAGGCCTGAAAGGCGATATCGAGCGCCACCTCGATGCCGTAGTTCCCCGGCGGCGGCGACGAAATGCTCGAAATCCTCCAGGGTGCCGAGCCCGGGGTGGACCTCCTTGTGGCCGCCCTCGGGGGCGCCGATCGCCCAGGGGCTTCCCGGGTCGCCCGGCGCCGCTTCGGTGCGGTTGTTCTTTCCCTTGCGGTGGGTCAGGCCGATCGGGTGAATAGGGGGGAAGTAGACGACGTCGAAACCCATGCGGGCAATCTCCGGCAGCAGCTTTTCGCACTCGCGGAAGGTGCCGTGGCCGTCCCCTTCCGGGCAGCAGGAGCGGGGGAAAAGTTCGTACCAGGCGCTGAACAGGGCTTTCTGCCGGTCGACCGTGACCGCCAGCTCTTTCCGGTAATGGGTCACCACGGTCGGATCGTGGTGGATGGCCATCAGTTCCGTCAACTCCTCCTCGCCGGCGATCGCCAGGGCGGCGGCATCGTCCGGCGCCCGGCGCAGGCGCCCGGCATAATCCTCCAGACGCGCCCGGTCGTCATGGCCGGCGCGGCCGGCGGCTGTCTCGATGAGTTCGACACCGATCAGGCGGTCGACGGCGAGAAAGCGGCCGGCCTGGAATTTTTTCTCCAGGTCGGTGCGCCAGGTGGTGAAATGATCGATCCGGCCGGCCAGGGTGAAGAAGTAGGTGCCGAGCTGGTCGACGCCGAAAGCGGCTTCCCAGCGGTCATTGACCACCAGGCGCATCGGCGTCTTGTGCCACTGCTGTTCGCTCTGGTGGCGGTAAAGGAGGACGGCTGCCAGTTCGTCGTGGCCGTCGGCGAAGATGTCGGCCTGCACCACCACCGTTTCGCCGAGCACCCGCTTGCAGGGATAACGGCCGCCGTCGATCTCCGGCGCCACCCCCTCGATCACCACCCGCCGCCTGCCATCCTCGGGGATTTCGGCGGCTGGGGCGGCCGCGGGCTCCGCTCTATCGGCCATCGGATTTCCTCCTTTTCATTGATATTTCCCTTTTACTGCCTGGGGAAACTTTAGCAAGGAATGGGGTAGAGGCAAGTGATTTCGGGTTCAAAGCACCTCCTGGCGGTCTGCGGCGACTTGACGGAGGAGCTTTCATGTGGAGAAATTATCTGGATTCACCCCGTGGCCGCCCCATTAAAAACCGGATGTCAACGCGGAGGCGCGGAGACGCCGAGGAGACTCAATAATCAGAATCAGGCAGATCTATTACAGGGATGCCGGGATTGAAGGGGATGATTCAATTCAAGTGCCGATATTTCAGTTATTGTCTTTCCTCCGTGCCTCCGCGCCTCCGCGTTAAAAGATTTCCCCGGAGCCGACCGATGCCGATTGCGTCACGCCGCAGCCAGCCGGGCCGGGAAGCCGGCGCATGAACCGGCCGCCCTTGCAGGAGAGAGTGTTCGGTGCTCTCTGGCGCCTGGTTTCCGGCTGGCCGCGCACCATCGTCGTGATCGCCGTCCTGCTGGCGGCGGCTTCCGCCGTGGCCGCCTGGCGCTATCTTCCCCTCAACAGCGACCAGGACAAGCTGATCTCCCCGGAACTTCCCGTTTCAGAAAACCAACCTGCAGATGCTGCAGAATTTCGGCGACCAGGAGTACCTGTTCGTCGTCATTCACACCGGCGGGACCGAAGAGGGAAAGACGAAAGCGGTCCAGTACGCCAACAGTCTGGCCGGGCGCCTGGAACAGCACCCGGAGCTGATCAAGGCCATCTACTATCGCCTGTCGGCCGAAGACCTCGGCGGCGGCGTTCTGCTCTACCTGCCGCTGGAGGAAGCGCGGACGGTCGCCGCCAGCGTCAAATCGCTCGCGCCCTCCCTGGCCCGCTGGTACCACGACGGCAGCCTGGCCGGCTTTATCGACCTGACCGCCTCCCTGTTCACCGCCGGTTCCGGGGGCGGGGCACGGCACGGGCGGCAGGGCATTCCTCACCCCGGCGCTCGAGGGTCTGGAGAATCTGCTCGCCCGGACGGAGCAGGAGCTGGCGGGAAAACCTCCGGCCGGGGGGGCACTGTTCAACGTCTCTCTCGGCGGCATCCGCTACTTTTTCACCGAAAACGGCCTCTTTCTCCTCATGCGCATTCTGCCGGCGAAGGACTTCCGCTCCATGGACGTCATCGGCCGGCCGCTGGCCCTGGTGCGGCAGGCGATGGCCGCCACCGGCGCCGAATTCCCCGGGGTGACCGCCGGGCTGACCGGGCGGCCGGTTCTCCAGGCCGATGAAATGGAAACCACCAACCGCGACATGACCAAGGCTTCGGTGATCGCCGTGATCGTCATCGCCCTGCTTTTCATCATCGTCCTGCACGGCTGGCGCCGACCGCTGATGGTGGTCGTTACCATGCTCCTGGCGATCGGCTGGACCTTCGGTTTCGCCACCGTCGCGGTTGGCGAGCTGAACCTGCTCTCCATCGTCTTCACCCTGGTGCTGGTGGGGATCGGCGTGGATTTCGGGGTGCACCTGGTCAGCCGCGCCCTGGAAGCGGGACGCGGCGGCGATACGGTCGGCGAATCGGTCGAAACGGCCTTGCGCACCACCGGGCCGGGGATCACCCTCGGCTGCCTGACCTCGGTGTGCGCCTTCTATTCGGTACTCGGCTCCGATTTCGTCGGTCTGGCCGAACTCGGCCTGATCGGCGGCACCGGCATGCTCCTCTCCCTGCTGGCCACCCTGGTGGTGCTGCCGGCGCTGCTGCTGATCGTCATCCGCCGGCATCCGCCGGCCGGCCCGCGGGTGATCACCATGCATTTCCTGGAGCGGGTCACCGCCCGGCCGGCGCTCCTGCTGGTGCTGATGACGGTGGCCACCCTGGGGGCCGTGCCGGGGCTGTACGGCGATCACTTCGACTATAACCTGCTGAAGCTGCAGGCGCAGGGGCTGGAATCGGTGAAGTACGAGCGGCTGCTGATCAGTTCCACCAAGGAATCGACCTGGTACGCCATCATGGTCGCCGATTCCCTGGAGGAGGTCCGCCGCCGCCGGCTGCAGCTGCAGGTGCTGCCGTCGGTCGGGACGGTGGAGACGATTCTCGATTATCTGCCGGAGAACCAGACGGAAAAAATGGCCCTGTATGCCGGGGCCGCCCGCGCTCTCCAGGCGGTGCCGGCAAGGCCGGCCGCCGCCCCCCCGCCCCGGGCGGCGCCCCTGACCGCCGCCCTGGAGAAGCTGGACGACGCCCTCGCCGCCCTGCAGGAAAAACTCTTCGCCGCCGGCGCCGGCGAGGAGGTGGCGCAGGTGGAGAAGCTGCTTGGCCATATCGAGGGCGCCCTGGACCTCCTGGCCCGGGAGCCGTCCCGGGCGGCGGCTCTGACCGGCCTGCAGAAAGATCTGCGGCAGGAGGTGGATGCGCTGGTGCAACGGCTGCGGGTCTGGCTGACGGCGGGACCGCTCACCGCCGAGCATCTGCCGCCGGCCCTGCGCGACCTGTTCGTCGGCCGCGACGGCCGTTATCAGATCAAGATCACCCCGAGCGCCAATATCTGGGATTTCGCCAAGCTGCAGACTTTCGTCGGCGCGCTGCGGCAGATCGATCCGCAGGTAAGCGGCACGCCGATCGCGGTGCTCGAATCGGCCCGGCTGATGCACCATGTCTTCCTTTACGCCGCCGCCCTGACCGTCGCCCTGGTCACTCTGCTGCTCTGGCTTTCTTCCCGTTCCCTGGTATACGTGGTGTTGGCGCTGCTGCCGCTGGGGGTGGGGATTCTCTGGCTGCTGGAGCTGATGGGCTTGCTGGGGATCAATTTCAACCTGGCGAATTTTTTCGCCATTCCGATTCTCATCGCCATCGGGGTGGACGGCGGCGTGCATTTTCTCGCCCGCTGGCGGGAGATGGGGGGGCAGGGAAACCTGTTCGCCACCAGCACCCCGACAGCGGTGACTCTCAGCTTCACTACCACCATGATCGGTTTCAGCGGCCTGCTGCTGGCGCATCACCAGGGTCTCGCCAGCCTCGGCGCGGTGATGGTGCTCGGTTCGCTGACCTGCATGGTGGCGACACTGCTGGTGCTGCCGATGGTACTGAAGCTGCTCGGACACCGATGGAGGTAAGGATGTGCCGCTGGATCCGACGGACGATCACCCTGGCGCTGCTGAGCGCGCTGCTCGCCGCCGCGCCGGCCATGGCGACCATGCACTTCGCCATTATCCAGCCGGGGCAGCCGGGGACGCCGGAGGAGGCGCGGCCGGTGGTAGACGCCCTCGCCCATTACCTGACGCAGAAGCTGGGGATCAACGTCGAGGGGGAATACGTCAACGATCCGCAGCAGGCGCTGAAACTGCTGGGCGGGCATCCGCCCCAGTGGGCGATCGTCAGTCTCCCCTTCTATGTCGCCCATGCCGAGCCGCTGCGGATGACGCCGATCGCCTCCTCCCGGCCTGGCGGCCGGAGCCAGGAGAGCTGGCGGCTGCTCACCGGTCGGGAAGGAGTCAAGGATTGGCAGGGGCTGACCGGTCGGGTGCTGGGGACGATGCTCTTCGAGCCCGATGCCGCCGCCTGCCTGCTGTTCGGCCGGCCGGCCGGTGAACTTCCCTTCACCCTCGAGGGGACCGCTGAGCCGCTGCGGGCGGTGCGCGCCGCCGCCCGGGGAAAAACCGCCGGGGTGGTCCTCGACCGTCCCGAGTATGAATCGATGCAGGCCTTTCCCACCGCCGGCAAGCTCCGGGAACTGAAGGCATCGGCCGATCTTCCCACCAGCCCGGTGGTCTGGCTGGGGCCGCCGGATGAGCGAAGCACGCGCCTGCAGGCGGTCCTGGTCGAAATGCAGCAGGACCCGGCGGCCGCCGACCTGCTGCAATCGCTGCAGACAGCCGGTTTCGCTCCGCCCGATCCTGCACTCTCTCACCTGCGGATGAACAATGGACGTTGTCCGGAATAAATCGATGATTATCGCCCTGACCCTCCTCCTCGTCGCCTGCGCCCCGACCGTCCCGCCGCCCCCCTCGGCCGCCGGCCGGGTGGCGCCGACGGCGGCTGTCCCGGTCCCCGGCCCTTGCAGCCGGGCGCAGGCCGAAAGCTGGGCCGCGGCCGACGATGCGGCCAGCGTGCAGCAGGCGGCGGCCTGCTATGCCTGGCTGGCGCAGAGCGACCAGGAGCGGGAGAAGCAGCTGGCCGACGCGAAAAGAGGGCGGGAACTGGCGGAGAAGGCGCTGCGGCTGAAGCCCGAGAGCGGCCCGGCGCACTACCTCAACGCCTACCTCGCCGGGCTGGAGGCGGAGCGGCAACCGCTGCACGGTCGGGCCCTGGTGCCGGTGATCGAGCGCGAGGCGCAGGCCGCCGCCGATCTGAACCCGGATTTCGACCGCGGCGGCCCGGACCGCATGCTCGGCGAACTCTACCTGCGCGCCCCCGGCCCGCCGATCAGCATCGGCGACCCGGAGAAGGCGGTGGCCCATTACCGGCGGGCCGTGGAGGTGGCGCCCGAGAACACCGAGAACCGCCTGGGGCTGGCCGAAGCCCTGCTGGCCGATGACCAGGACAAGGCGGCCTGCGATCAGTTGCAGAACTATTTTCGCCAGGTACCGGCGCCGCCGGCGCAGGGGGAGGACTGGAAGAAGGCGGTGGAACTGCAGAAGCAGGTCTGCGAAGGGATCTGAGCGGCCCGGCCCTGTCCCGCTTCGGAACGGAAATGAAATTTACATGGCATCCCCTCCATGCTATAGAGGGGATGCCTTTTTTGCCGTCGAGGCCCTTTATTCACAGGTGAAACGTGACCGGTCCGAACCCTCGCACCGACATCTCCGCTCTGCTGGCCAGGGTCAAAGCCGCCGCATCTCCCCTGCGGCGGCAACTGTTGATGCTGGCTATCATCACCCGGCTGTTGCGGGAGAGAGGGAAGCCGGCGCCGGTGCTGGTCGGCGGCGGCGCCCTGTCCTATTACTCCCGCGAGGTCTATTTCACCGCCGACATCGACCTGGGCTATGCGGATCGCGAAGCCCTCGATGAGGTTCTGCGCCTCCTCGGTTTCGGCAAGGAAGGAAGATACTGGGTCCATCAGGACCTCGATATCATGGTGGAGGTGCCCGCTTCCTCTCTGGCCGGCGAGGAGGCCCCCCGCGAAGTGGTCGAGCTCGGTGAAGGGTTGGAATGCACGGTCCTCGGCATCGAGGATCTGCTCGTCGACCGGATGAATGCCTGCCGGCACTGGAGGTCCGAGGCGGACTGCGAGATGGTCGAGTTGCTGGTCGCCCGCTATGGGGAAGAGATCGACTGGGACTACCTGCTCAGGCGAGCGGCTATGCCGGAGAACGACACGGCCGAGGCTTTTCTGGCGCTGCGGAGGAGAAAAGTATGACGGTCCGGCGGCGAAAGTTTGAAGAGGGCGGCGCCGTTGCCATGCGGCTGCTGCGGGAGCGGCTGGCTCTTTCCCGCTATCGTAAAATGCGGGAGAGGGACCCGGTTAAGCGACGTCTGCTGCTTGAGCTCTCGCTGCGAAAAATGGCAGAGGCGGAGCGCGACGATTATCAACCGTCCGGCTTTCGCCGTCGGCGGCTGAAGGTTTAGGATGGTGAACGCTTCCGGCAATCCGCTGCTTTTGGATCGTCTCCCTCCTACTGCCGCCGCTCCTGCAGAAAGTGAAAGAATTCCCGCGCCTCATGCAGCCGCCGGCGGCAGATCTCCCGGTCGCTGAGCATGGTGCGGACGATGCGCAGGATCGGCCGGGGGCGAAAGTAGAAACGCTGATAGAAGGTCTCCACCGCCTTGAAGATCTCCCGCCGGGAGAGGTTGGGGTACTGCACCGCCGCCTCCTGGACGCCGTTGCCGGAGACCAGATCGGCCGGCAGCAGCCAGCCGTTTTCTTCCGCCTGACGGTAGAACTCGGTCCCCGGATAGGGGGTGGCGATCGACACCTGGATGGTGTCCGGGTCGAGTTCGCGGGCGAAGCGGATCGTCTGCCGCAGCGTCTCCCGGCTCTCCCCCGGCAGCCCGACGGTGAAGGTGGCATGGGTGAGGATCCCCAGCCGCCGGCAGGCTTTCATGAAGATTCGAGCCTGGTCGGTGGTGATCCCCTTGCGGATGCCCCGCAGAATCTCGTCGCTTCCCGATTCAATCCCCACCATCAGACAGCGCAGGCCATTCTCCTTGAGCACCCGCAGGGTGCTCTCTGGGACGTCGGCGCGGGCGCTGCATGACCAGGTGAGCCCCATCTCCCCCATGCCTCGGGCGATCGCCTCCGCGCGCCGGCGGTCGGCGGTGAAGGTATCGTCGTCGAAGAAGAATTCCTTGACCTGCGGAAACATCTGCCGGGCCCGCCGCATCTCCTCCAGCACGCTCGCCACGGAACGCGTGCGGTAGCGATGGCCGCTGAGGGTCTGCGGCCAGAGGCAGAAGGAGCAGCGCCCCGGACAGCCGCGTCCGGTATAAAGAGAGAGATAGGGATGCAGCAGGTAGCCGATGAAGTAATTCTCGATGTGCAGGTCGCGCTGATAGACTTCGAGCACCGAAGGGAGCGCGTCGAGATCGCCGATCGGCGGGCGCGACGGGTTGTGGACCAGCTCACCGCTTTCCCGGCGCCAGGAAACGCCTGCAACCGCGGCCATCGGGGCGCCGCCGGCGAGCTCGGCGATGGCCTGGTCGAACTCGTCGCGGGCGACGAAATCGAGGGCTGGACAGCCGCGCAGGGTCTCCTCGGGGAGGGCCGTGCAGTGCGGGCCGACCATGCCGATGCGCTGCGCCGGGTTGCTCACCCGACATCTTTCCGCCAGCCGGGCATCGTTGCGGTAGCCAGGGGTGCTGGTATAGATCACCAGCATGTCGAAATCCCGGGCGATCTTCACCGTTTCCTCGACCGTCGACATCTCCCGCCGGCGCATCGAGCAGCCGGCTGCCCGGGCAGAGAGCCGCCGCCTGGGCGAGCCAGGTCGGATACCAGAAGGAGCGGATCTCGCGCCGTGCCTGGTAGCGGCTTCCCGCTCCGCCGTCGAAGCCTTCGAAGGAAGGCGGATTCAGAAACAGTACGCGTTCTCCCATCCAATACCTCGGTGATGACCCTTCCTGGAAAATGCCAGGAATCCTGATTCGAAAAAACACTGGTTAACGAATTTAAGAAATGGGTTCCTCTGCGTCTCCGCGTCTCTAGCGACTGAAAGGAGCGGGCGTTAGATGGTTTTCATCGTCACGCTGGACCGAAGGCCCGTGGGGAACTGCCTTCCCGGCTTGCGGCTGCCATCTCGCGCCGGCGGCGTCCCCATATTTATACCCGCTGTCGGCGGAGGTACAAGCGCCCGCTGGAAAAATGCCGGAGACCGGTTGGTTGCCATACAGCGAAATCGAGATATATTGGGAGACGAAAATGAGAATGAATACACATAAAATCGGGAAGGCCGCCGTTCCGGATCGCCCGGCAAGCCTGGGAAACGCATTGCCCACCTCCGCTCGGTCGCTTTCCGGCCGCCCCGGAGAAGAAGAAAGGAGACTCTGCGCGGATGGAGGATATCAGGATCGCCATAATCGGGGCGGGAAACTGCGCCAGCTCTCTACTCCAGGGAATCGAATATTACCGCAGCCGACGACCGGAGACGGCCGTCGGTCTGATGCATTGGCAGATCGGCGGCTATCGTCCCTCCGACATCCGGGTGGTGGCGGCTTTCGATATCGACCGGCGCAAGGTCGGCAGGGACGTCGCCGAAGCCATTTTCCAGCCGCCCAACTGCACCGCCGTCTTCTGTCCGGACCTGCGGGCCACCGGCGTCGAGGTACGGATGGGGCGGATTATGGATGGGTTCTCCGAACATATGCACGGCTATGATGAACGGCACACCTTCGCTCCCGCCGATCTGCCGCAGCCGACCAAACTGGAGGTCGTGCGGGTGCTGCGCGAGGCCGGGGCGGAGATCGTCCTCAACTACCTGCCGGTCGGCTCCGAGCAGGCCGCGCGCTTCTACGCCGAATGCGCCCTGGAGGCGGGCTGCGCCCTGGTCAACAATATCCCGGTGTTCATCGCCAGCGATCCGGCCTGGGCGCAGCGCTTCGCGGCGAAGAACCTGCCCCTCATCGGCGACGATATCAAGTCCCAGTTCGGCGCCACCATCGTTCACCGGGCCCTGGCCGATCTGCTGTACAAAAGGGGCGTGAAGCTGGAGCGCACCTATCAGCTCAACACCGGGGGGAATACCGATTTCCTCAACATGCTCAACCGCAGCCGTCTGCAGTCGAAAAAGCGCTCCAAGACCGAGGCCGTGCAGTCGGTGGCCGGGATGCGCCTGGCGGCGGACAACATCCATATCGGGCCGAGCGATTACGTTCCCTGGCAGAAGGACAACAAGGTCTGCTTTCTGCGCCTGGAGGGGAAGCTGTTCGGCGACATCCCGATGAACCTGGAGCTGCGCCTCTCGGTCGAGGACTCACCCAACTCCGCCGGCGTGGTCATCGACGCCATCCGCTGCTGCAAGCTGGCCCTGGAACGGGGCGAGGGGGGAGTACTGGAGGCCCCTTCGGCATTTTTCATGAAAAGCCCGCCGCGCCAGTATGCCGACGACGAGGCTTTCCGCCTGACCGAGGAGTTTATCCGGGAGGGGGGACTGGCGAAATCCAAACCGGTCGCCGGTTATCGCTATGCGGCCGTCCAGGCGGCGGAAACCGGCGGCTGAGAACCCCATGGAAACGGGCCGATTCGACGGCTGCCGGGCCATTCTGTTCGATTTCGGCGGGACATTGGACGCCGACGGCGAGCACTGGCTGGACCGCTTCCTCATCCTCTACGCGGAGAGTGGATTGGAGCTGCCGGCGGCGGCGATCAGGCGCGCCTTCACCCACGCCGACCGGCTCTGCAATGGCGACGGGCGCCTGGCCTGCTGGGGGCTGCGCTCCCTGCTGCGGCACCACGTGCGCCTGCAGTTCGAGGCTCTGGGGCTGGCGGATTCGGGGCGGGAAGCAGCCCTGGCCGAGGCCTTCTGCCGGCGGGCGGAGCCGGTGCTGTGCCGTAACGCCCGTTTCCTGCAGGACCTGCGGCGGACGCTACCGCTTGGGGCTGGTATCGAACTTCTACGGCAACGTCCTGGCCCTGTGCCGGGAGGCGGGACTGAGCGAGTCGCTGGAGGTGGTCCTCGATTCGGCCCTGCTCGGCTTCGGCAAGCCGGAACCGGCCATCTTCCAGGCCGCCTTGGAGCGGCTGCAGCTGCCGGCCGGCGAAGTCATCTTCGTCGGCGATTCCTACGAGCGCGACATGCTTCCCGCCCGGTCGCTGGGGATGCGCACCGTCTGGCTGCAGGGGCGCCCGGCCAGCCCACTGCCGGCCGCCGGTCCGGTCGACGCCCGCATCAGCAGCCTGCCGCAGCTGGCGGCCTTGCTGCCATGAAGGCGGCAATTCTGGCCGCCGGCCTCGGTGAGCGGCTTGCCGCCGGTGGGGTCGCCGTGCCCAAACCTCTGGTGACGGTGGCCGGCGAGCCGCTGATCGCCCGCGCCATTCGCGCTGCCGCTGCGGCCGGCGCAGCCGCCGTCGCCTGCATCGTCAACGACCGGCAGCCGGCGGTGGCGGAGTACCTGCGCGCCCATTCCTGGCCGGTGCCCCTGGAGCTGCTGGTGCGCACCACCGCCAGTTCCATGGAGAGCCTCTTCGCTCTCGCCCCCCTGCTGACCAGCGACCCGTTTCTGCTCCTTACCGTCGATGCCGTCTGCGCCCCGGGCAACCTGCCCCGCTTCCTCTCCCGCGCCCGGCGGCTGCCGGCGGCCGCCGGGGTGCTGGCCCTGACCCGTTTCGTCGACGACGAGAAGCCCTTGTGGGTGCAGCTGGCAGCCGGCGGCCGCATCGCCGCCTTCGGTGAGCCGGGCCGGCCGCGGCTGGTGACCGCCGGTTTCTACTACTTCCGGCCGGAGATCTTCAGCCGGATGGCCGCTGCCCGGGCCGTCGGCCTCGGCGCCCTGCGCCAGTTCCTTTCCCTTCTGGCGGCGAGCGGTCTGCCCCTGTACGGCGTGCCGGTGGCGCGGACAATGGACATCGACCGGCCGCAGGACCTGCAGCGCGCGGAGGCCTGGCTGGCAGGGCTGGCGCATGGCTGAGCGAACTGCTTGGCATCTACCGGGAAGAGGTCTTCTCCCCGGGCAAGGTGGCGGAAGACGCCGCCATTCTCGACTGCGCGGTGGCGGAACTGTGCCGCCCCGGTTACAGCATGCTGCCGACCGTGCCGGCCGAGCGGCTCGAGTCCGGCCCTGCGGCCGCCGGGCTGGGTGCTGAGCATGGCGCAGTCGGCGGCGGCGCTGGCGATCCTGGACCAGTGGCAGGCCGCGGGGGTACAGGTGATCAACACGCCGCAGGCGGTGCGGCAAAGCCTGCGCCGGCCGCAGCTGGAACTGCTCGCTGCCGCCACTCTCCCCCTGCCGCCCGGCCGAGTGGTGCCGCCGTCAGGGGTCGAGGCGGCCGCCGCCGCCTTCGGGGCAGCCGGGGGAGTATGGTTGAAGCGGGGGGACGTGCATGCCGTGGAGGCTGGGGACGTGGTGCGGGTGACGACGCCGGCTGCAGCTGCGCCGGGCCCTCGGATCACTTCCGGCGCCGGCGCATCCCGGAGATTCTGGTGCAGGCGCACCTGGAGGGGGAGACGATCAAATTCTACGGCGTCGGTCCCGGCGATTTTTTCCGTGCCTTCGATGCCGCCGGCCGCGAGCTCGCCGGGGTGGCGCAGCTGGCGGAGCTGGCCCAGCGGGCGGCGGCGGCGATCGGTCTGGAGGTGTACGGCGGCGACGCGGTGCGCACGCCGGCCGGCGAGCTGGTGCTGATCGATCTCAACGACTGGCCGAGCTTTTCCCGCTGCCGCCGGGAAGCGGCGCAGGGCATCGCCCGCTACGTCCGCGGGTCTACGGAGGTTTCCATGGATTCTCCAGAGAGCTTGCCGACTCCCTCTGAAAGCGCTTCCGCGACCCTGCGCCGGCGCGAGGAGCGCTACCTGGCGCCGGGGCTGCAGGAAGTGGCGCAGCTGGCCGGCATCGTCATCCGCGAGGGGCGCGGCTGCTGGCTGACCGACCTGGAAGGGCGGCGCTATCTCGATTTCATGGCCGGGGTGGCGGTCTGCAGCCTCGGTCATGCGCACCCGAAGTTCGTCGCCGCCCTGGGCGAGCAGCTGGGGCGGGTGACCGTCGGCAGCTTCACCACCGAAAACCGGGTGGAGCTGCTGGAGCGGCTGGCCGCCCTGCTGCCGGCGGGGCTGGAGCGAGTGCAGTTCTACAGCGGTGGCTCGGAGGCGGTGGAAGCCGCTCTGCGCCTGGCCAAGGCCGCCACCGGCCGCTTCGAGGTCCTCGGTTTCTGGGGCGGCTTCCACGGCAAGACCGGCGGCGTGCTGGGGCTGATCGGCGACCCCTTCAAGCAGGGGTGGGGACCGCCGCACCCGGGGCTGCACCTGGCCCCCTACGCCGACTGCTACCGCTGCCCCTTCCGCCTGGAGTACCCCGGCTGCGGCCTGCTCTGCCTCGATTTCGTGCGCCAGGTGATCCGCCGCAACACCACCGGCAGTCTGGCGGCGATCATCGTCGAGCCGATGCAGGGGACCGCCGGCAATATCATCCCGCCGCCGGAGTTCCTCCCCGCCCTGCAGGCGATCGCCCGGGAGCACGGCGCGCTGCTCATCGCCGACGAGATGATCACCGGCTTCGGCCGCACCGGCCGGATGTTCGGCTGCGAGCACACGGGGCAGGCCCCCGACGTGATGACCATCGGCAAGGGGCTGGGCAACGGTTTCCCGGTCAGCGGCCTGGTCTCCACCACCGCCATCACCGCCAGCCGCCCGTTCAATCTGCCGAGCTCCTCCTCCAGCAGTTTCGGCGGCAACCCCCTGGCCGTCACCGCCGCCCTGGCGGCGGTGCGGACCATCGTCGAGGAGGATCTGGCGGCCAATGCCCGGGACGTCGGCGAGCATCTGCTGGCCGGCCTGCGCCGCCTGCAGGAGAAGTACGATTTCATCGGCGAGGTGCGCGGCCGCGGCCTGCTGATCGGCGTCGAGCTGGTGCGCGACCGGAAAAGCCGCGAGCCGCTCCCCCGCGAGCTCACCCGGCGGATCTTCCTGGAGACGCTGCGGCGGGGGCTGTTGTGCATGAATTACAAGGCCGCCTTCCGCATCAACCCGCCGCTGGTGCTCAGCCGTGAGGAGGCGGATATGGGGCTGGGGATACTGGATGAAGTGTTCGCCTGGACGGCAGGGGAACTAAAATCAGGGCAGCAAAAACAGTGAGATAGTAAGTAGTGAGGTAGTGAATTCAGATTCTTCTATCTCACTATCTCACTACTCACTGATCTGCAAAAAGGTGCGGTCGCAAGCATGTATCTAGGCGGTTCTTCCATATGCTCCGCGGCGCCCTGATCGGTTTCGGCAGCGTCGCCGAGCGGGCGCATCTGCCGATGTGGGAAGCGAGCGGGTTCGGCCGCATCGAGGCGGTGGCGGAGCCGGCGGCCGAGCGGGCGGCGCTGGCCGAGAGGCTGCTGCCGGGGGCGCGTATCTATCCGGATGCCGGCACCCTGCTGGCGCGCGAGTGCCCCGATTTCGTCGACATCTGTACCCCCTCGGGCTGCCATGCCGGCCTGCTGCTGGCGGCCTGCCGGGCGGGGCTGAACGTCTTCTGCGAAAAGCCGCTGGTCACCGATCCGGGGCAGCTGTCGGCGCTTGCCGGGGGCGCCGGCGGCCGGCCGGTGATCTTCACGGTGAACAACTGGAAGTACGCGCCGATCTGGCGGCGCGCCCTGGCCCTGCTGCATGCCCGGCGCATCGGGGCGGTGCAATCGGTTTCCCTCTCCGTGCTGCGGCCGCCGGCCTCCGGCGGCGGCGCCTCCGACTGGCGGCACTGCGCCGAGGCGGCCGGCGGGGGAATCCTGCTCGACCATGGCTGGCACCATTTTTACCTGCTGCAGGCCATCCTGCCGGCAGCGCCGCTGGCGGTGGCGGCGCGCATGGAGTTCGACGACTGCGGGCTGGAGGAGACGGTGGATCTGGCCCTGCGCTACCCCGGGGCGGAAGCCCGCCTTTATTTGACCTGGCGGGCGGCGCGCCGGCAGAATTTCGGTACCATCATCGGCCGGCGCGGCTCTCTCTGGTGCAATGACGACCACCTGGTGCTGGCGGCCGAGGGGGAGTCGGCGGTCCGTTTCGATTTTCCCGAGGCCCTCTCCGCCGGCTCCCAGCACCCGGCGTGGATGCGACCGGTGGCGGCGCACTTCCGCCGCGAACTGCAGGATTTCCGAGTCTGCGGCGCCAACTTCCGCGAGGCCTGGTGGTGCGCCCGACTGACCGCCCTGGCCTACCGCTCGGCCCGGGAAGGCTCGCGCTGGGTGGGGGTGGACGAGCCGGCGGCGGCGCCGTGAGCCGGGCGATACCGGCTGCCGGAACGCTGGCGCTGATCGACGCCCGGCGGCCGGGCGCCTGGTTGCGGGTGGGGGGAATCCCGCTGGTGGCCCGGACGCTCTTTCACCTGGCCTGCCTGGAGATCGCCGAGGCGGCGGTCCTCCTCCCCCCGGGACGGACACCGGCCGACCTGCGCCGCTGGCAGGGACCGGTGGCGGTGCGGCAGCAGCGGCTGCGCGGTCCAACTGCCGGCGGCGCTGCAGGCGGCCGCCGGGGCTGCGCGGCGCCTGCTGTACGTCGATGCCGCCCATCTGTTCGATCCGCGGCTGCTGCAGGCGCTGGCCGCCGCTCCCGCGCCGACCGTGCTGCGGCTGGGGGCGGAAGACCGGCAGCAGCACCGTCCTGCGGGCCGCCTGCCTGGCACCGGCGGACCTGCGGCAGTGGGCTGCAGGAGGGCGAGCCGCTCTGGACCGGCGCGCCGCCAGCCTGCTCCCCGGCGACCTCGACCCCTTTTCGCCGGCACTGCGCGGACCCCTGGTGCCGTACTGCCTGGAGGTGCGCCGGGCCGGGGACGCCCGGCGGGCCACCTGGGTGCTGATCCGCAGCCAGCAGAAGCGGGTGATGGATTTTCCCGCCCGCTATCTCGATCCACCGCTGGAGAATCTTCTCACCTGGGTTCTCTGCCGCACCCCGGTCACCCCGAACCTGGTCACCCTGGCCGGGGCGGCGGCGGCGCTGGGGGTGGCCTGGCTTTTCTGGCACGGGTCACTTCCTGGCGGGGGCGCTGGGGATGTTCGCCGTCGAGATCCTCGACGGCGTCGACGGCAAGCTGGCGCGCACCACCCTGCGCTTCAGCCGTTTCGGCGAGCACGAGGACCTCCTCGATTATTTCTGCGAGACGGGGATGTACGTGGCCCTGGCGGTCGGCCTGGGCGCCGCCGCCGGCGCCCGGCTGCCGGCCGTGCTGGCCGGGGTGCTGATCGTCGCCGATACCGCCGACAACATCTTTTACACCCTGGCCGGTCGCTGGCACGGCCGGAGCATCGATCTGTTCGGTCCCTTCGACGCCGCCTTCCGCTGCATCGCCGGGCGCCGCAACATCTACGGTCTGATGTTTCTCTGCGGCTTCGCCCTCGGCCAGCCGCTGCCGACCCTCGCCGCCGCCGCCGGCTGGGCGGGCCTGACCGCCGTCGTGCACGGCATTCGCCTGCTGGCCTTCGGCTGGGGAAAGGGCAGGCGGGCGCTCATCGAAAAGTTTTGAAAGGAAGGCTTTTTAAAGCGGCGGCGCGGAGGCACGGAGGATAGAAAAAGGCATTTGAAATACGGATCAAATCTGATTCACACGGATTATCGCGGATTTAAAAATATGAGCATTAACCCTGCAGGTGTGGCATTAATCCGGAAATCTTTTGAATTATCTGTGCAAATCCGTGGCCTATAGCCATTTTTGAGGTAATAGATTTGGGCTGTTTGGAAGGATTTTCTCAGCGCCTCCGCGTCTCCGCGTTAAAATTGGTTTTTCCAAACTCACACCCGGCGGCAAGGAGCCGATGAAGAAATTCAATGTGATCACCCTGATCCTGGGCTGCGTCCTGCTGGCCGTGCTGGTCGCCGTCACCGGGCCCGGCGCGCTGTGGCGTGATTTCTCCCGCCTCGGCTGGGGGCTGGTGCCGCTGATCCTGCTTGAAGGACTGGCCGATCTCTGCCACACCGCGGCCTGGCGCCATGCCCTGGTCGAGCCGCACCGCAGCCTGCCGTTCTGGCGGCTCTACCGTATCCGGCTGGCCGGCTCGGCGATCAATTACCTGACGCCGACCGCCTCCATCGGCGGCGAGGTCGCCAAAGGCACCCTGCTGGCGGGGAAAGACAGCGGTGCGGAAGCCGCGACCGGGGTCATCGTCGATAAGCTGGCCTTCGCCCTGGCCCAGCTTCTCTTCACCATCGCCGGTTCGCTGCTGGTGGTCGGCAGCATCACTCTGCCGCCCGGCGCCTGGCCGGCCCTGCTCGGCGCCTCACTGCTGCTCACCCTTGGGCTGTTCGGTTTTTTCCTGGTGCAGCGCGCCGGACTTCTCGGCTCGGTGGCTCGCTGGCTGGCGGCGAAACGACTGGGTGGGCGGCCGGTGGCGGCGGTCGCCGGCCAGCTGACGGCGGTGGACATGGCCATGCGTCTTTACTACCGCCGCTATCCACGCGATCTGCCGAAATCAATCGCCTGGCATTTCGCCGGATTCCTCTTCGGCATTGCCCAGGCGTGGATTTTCTTCCTCCTGGTCAGCGACCGGGCCATTTTGCGCGAGGCGGTGGGGGTGTGCGCTCTCGGGTACTGGTTCGACATGCTGAGTTTTGCCATTCCCCTCGACTGTCGGGGTCATGGAAGGCTCACGCATCCTCATCTTTCGCCTGTTGGGATATCCCCAGTCACTGGGACTCACTTACGGCCTGGCCCTGCGCATGGAGCAGGTATTCTGGGCCGTAGCGGGACTGGCGGCCTATGCCAGTCTGCTGGCGGGGAAGGGGAAAATCGTGCGGAAGAAAAAGGAGACAGCCTGCCCCAGCCGGAGGGAAGCGGACGATCCCTCCAGGCCAGGGTGAGAGGAAGGGGAATCCTGCCATGGTGGTAACTGCCTGCCGGCGAGGACGAGACTGCCTGCTGCCGTCGGTCCTGGTCCTGGCCCTGCTCCTCGGTCCGGCGGCCGCCGGAAGAGCCTGGGGTGAGGCGGAAACCGTCGTCCTCGACCTGCCGGCGCTGATCGAGCGGGCTATCGCCCACAGCCCGGAAATGGGCGAGAGCCGCGCGCGAGATGGCGGCGGCGCGCAGCGATCTGGAACAGGCGCGCGCCGGCTACCTGCCGCGGCTGGAGCTCACCGCCGTGACCGGTCCGGCAAGGGATGCCGATGAGCCGATCATTCGCAACAACCGCATTCACGATCCCTCCCCCGGGCTCAGCCCGGAGACGATCGGCATTTTCGGCCGTCTCGATGCGACGATCACCCAGCCCCTCTACACCTTCGGCAAGATCGCCTATCGTGAGGAGGCGGCTCGCCGGGGGCTGGTCGCCAGCGAACTGGAAGCGGCCGGCAGGGAGACCGATATCGCCCGCCGGGTGACTCGGCTCTATTATGCGCTGGTTCTCGCCCGCAGCGGGATGCAGGCGGCCGACGAGGGGGAGGATTTCTTCGCCCAGGCGCAGCAACGGATCTCCCGCCTGCTGGAGCTGGGCGCCGCCAGCGTTCTCCCCACCGACCTCTACCGTCTGCAGGCCGCCCGGGCGGCCACCCGCAGCTCCCGCGCCGAGGCGCGCAAGGGGGCGGAACTGGCTGCCTTTGCCCTGAAGGCGCTGGCCGGCATTTCGCCGGAGGCCACCCTGATGCCGGCGGACACCGCCCTGCCGGTGCGGCAGGAGACAGTGCTTCCCCTGTCCGGGTACATCGACCGGGCGCTCGCCGAAAGGCCCGAACTGGCTCGGCTGAAGGAAGCGCTGGCGGCGCGTCGGGCCCAGGTGGAGGCGGCCCGCGCCGACCGCCTCCCTTCATTCTTTCTGGCCCTGGAAAGCTCGGTGGCGGTGGCGCCGGGGCGGGATGAAATCAACAATCCCTACATCGACGACGAGTTCAATCATGCTTATGCCGGGGTGGTCGCCGGCCTCAAATGGGATTTCGATTTCGGCGGCAGCTCGCGGGTGGCCAAGGCCCGGGCGGAGTACCAGCAACTGCGCCATACCCTGGCGGCGGCGAAGCTCAACATCCCCATCCAGGTGGCGCAGAGCTACCAGGAACTGCTGGAATGGCGAACGACCGCCGAGAGCTACGCCGAAGGCGCCGCCGCCGCCCGCCGATGGGTCGTCAGCGCCCAGTCCGATTTCGATATCGGCGTCGGCGAGGCCGGCAACCTGCTCGATGCCATCGAGAAGTACGGCGAGCTGCAGGGGAAATATCTGGGTGCCCTGTACAACTATAATCTCACCCGGGCCGAGCTGGCCTATGCGACGGGCACGGGCGGCCGGCCGGAGGACGGTAAGCGGTGAGTCTGGCCGGCCGGGGGCTCGGCCGCCTGCTCGACCTGCAAATGCGGCGGCCGCGCCTGATCATCGCCCTGGCACTCCTGCTGGCAGCCGCGGCGCTGGTCTATACCTGGCGGCACCTGGAATTCCTCACCAGCGAGCGCGACCTGATCTCCCCGCGCGAACGGCTGGTCCATCTTTCCCGGCAACTCGATCCCTTCGCCGACCTGGACAAATTCACCGTGGTCATCGAGGGGCGCGACCCGGCACAGGCCGTGCGCTTCCTGCAGGCGCTGGTCCCCCGCCTGAAACAGGAGGGGCGTTTCCAGGAACTCTTCTACCGGGTCGATCCCGACCGCTTCCGCCCCTGGGCCCTGCTTTACCTTAACCGGCAGGAACTGGCGCAGCTGACCGGCAACCTGCGCGAGCACCGCGACCTGCTGGTCAGTCTGGAACGCTCCCCCGACCTGACCTCCCTCCTCGCCCAGATCAACCGCGCGATGGCCGAGCGCATGGTGGGGGAACTCTTCACCGGTTTTCTGGCGCCGGCGCCGACGGCGGAAAAGCCGATGGATCTCGGTTTTCTCATCCGCCTGCTGGCCGGAATGCGGGAGGCCCTGGCCGGCGGCGCCGGCTTCTCCTCCCCCTGGAGCGAGCTGCTGGCCGGCGCCCCCCTGGAGGGGGGCGCGGAAGAAGGGTACTTCTGGACCGGCGACAAGCGCTACCTGCTCTTCTTCGCCACGCCCACCGAGAGCGGCGGCGGCTTCACCGGCGGCCGCCGGACCCTGGCCGCCCTGCGCCGGGCGATCGCCGAAGAGCGGCAGGCGTTCCCGGGCCTGACGGCCGGGGTGACCGGCCAGGCCGCCCTCAATATTGACGAGATGTCCCTGACCCTGCGGGACATGAGTCTGGCCACCGGCCTCTCCCTGGCCGGTCTGGCGGCGCTGCTGTATCTCTTCTGGGGCGGCCTGCGGCGGCCGCTGCTGGAGCTCATCGAGCTGCTGATCGCTCTCGCCTGGACCTGCGGGCTGACCACCCTGATCGTGGGTCATCTCAATATCCTTTCGGTGACCTTCGCCCCTCTGCTGCTCGGCCTGGGGATCGACTACGGCATCCACTGGCTGGCCCGCTTCCAGGAAGAGGAGGGGCGCGGCCTCTCCCGGCCCGAGGCGATCCGCAGCACCACCCTGCGGCTCGGGCCGGCCGTGCTGCTGGCGGGGCTTACCGCCGCCCTGTCCTTCTTCCCCCTGGTGCTGACCGGCTTTCGCGGGCTGGTGGAGCTGGGGATCATCACCTCCATGGGGATGCTGATGACGACGGCGACCACCCTCGGGGTGCTGCCGGCCCTCACCGTTCTCTTCGACCGCCCGGGGCGCTGGCGAGCGGAGTCCTCCCGCCCGCTGCTGCGGCTTACCGATCGTCGGGCTCTGGCCCTGCTCCTGCCCGCCCTGGCCGCTCTCGCTCTCTCTGTGTGGGGGGCGACCGGTGTGCGCTTCGACATGAATATGCTGCGGCTGCAGGCACCGAGTGCCGAATCGGTCGTCTGGGAGCGGCGGCTGCTGGTCGGCTCCGAGCATTCGAGCCTGTACGGGGCGCTTTTCGCCCGCTCCCTGCCGGAGGTGCAGCGGAAATCCCGGGAGCTGGAGAAGCTCCCCACGGTCTCGGAGGTGCAGAGCGTGCTGACCCTGCTGCCGGCGCAGCAGGCGGCGAAGCAGGCCCTGCTGGAGCCGCTGCGGCCGCTGCTCGCCGGACTCGGTCCCCTGCGGCCGGCCGGCCGGGAAGTCGACCTGCGACAGCTCGGCAACCTCCTCGGACGCATCCGCTTCAAGATGCAGGAATCGGCCGCCGCCGACTGGGGGGCGGGCAAGCCGCTGGCGGCCCAGATGGCGCGGGTGCGGGAGCTGATCGATCAGCTGGGCGCTCGCCTGCGGGAGCTGCCGGCGCCGGCTGCGGAGCAGGACCTGCGTGCCTTCCAGGCAGCGCTGTTCCGGGATCTGGACGACAAGCTGGAGCTGCTGCGGGAAAATCTGCAAAGCGGGACGATGACGGTGGCCGACCTCCCCCGGGATCTGCGGCGGCGCTTCGTCGGCCCTGGCCCGCTTTACCTGATCCGCGCTTTCCCGGCGGAAAACGTCTGGCAGCCGGCCGCCCTCGGCCGCTTCGTGGCCGACCTGCACGCCGTCGACCCGGACGCGGTCGGCGACCCGGTCACCCTGTACGTCTTCACCCGGGCCTTCCGCGACGCCTCGGTCAAGGCCGCCGCCTACGCGGTGCTCTTCATCTTCCTGCTGCTGCTGGTCACCTTCCGCAATCTCGCCGACGCCGCCCTGGCCATGCTGCCGCTGCTGGTGGGGACGGTCTGGACAGTGGGACTGATGCGCCTCGCAGGGATCGATTTCAATCTCGCCAACAGTATTTTTCTCCCCCTGGTGGTGGGCGCCGGCGTCGAGTACGGTATCATCATCCTGCAGCGTCGGCACCAGCAGGGCGGCAGGGAGATAATCCTGCCGCTGAGCACCGGCAAGGGGGTCATTCTGGCCGGCCTGACCACCACCGTCGGTTTTGCCAGCCTGGCCATCTCCGCCCACCGGGGGATCCACAGCCTGGGGGTGCTGGCGGTGGTCGGCAGCCTGAGCATCCTGGCGGCGGCGGTGCTCCTGCTGCCGGCGGTGCTGCAGCTGACGACGCGTTTTTCCCGGGGCCGCGCCGGGAAGGAGGAGCCATGAAGAGCCTGCTGTTCACTCTGGCCGCCCTGGTCGTCCTGGCGGTTCCAGCCGCGCCGGCGGCCGCTGCCAGCCCCACCGACTTCGTCCGCCACCTGCTGGATGAGGCGATGACGGTGCAGAATCGGCCGCAGCTGCAGGGGCCGGAGCACCGGCAGGAGCGGCGGGCGGCGATCGAAAAGATCATCGCGGCCAATTTCGACCGCGAGGCGATGGCCGAACAGGCCCTCGGCCCAACCTGGCAGAAGGTGCCGCCGGCGCAGCGGCGGGAGTTCCGGGAGCTTTTCCAGGATCTCTTTCTCGATTCCTATACCCGCCTGGTCCTCGATTATCTGCACCGGGAGACGGTCCTCTACCGGGGCGAGGAGGGGACCGGCGACCGGGCTCGAGTGGCGACCACCCTGCGTCGCCCCAACGAGGAGATCCCCGTCGACTACACCCTGCAGCGGGAAAAAGCCGGCTGGCAGGTGGTGGACGTAACCATCGACGGCGTCAGCATCGTCGACAACTATCGCCGCTCCTTCGCCCGGGTGATCGACCGCCAGTCGTTCGCCGATCCTGCTGGAAAAAATGCGGCTGCAGCGGCAGAGCCTGCAATGACCGCCCCGGCGGCAGCGCGCATCGCCCTGTACTGGCGGTTGTGGCGGCTCTTCCGCGAGTCTCCGGGCTACTATCTCTACCTGCTGCGCCGGCCGGCGGCGGCGCGGGTGCGGGAGTCGCTGTGCCGGGGGCGGCCGCCGGCCGCCGGCCGCTTCTTTCCCAGCCGCCTCAATCTGCGCCTGCTCTACGGCTGCAACCTGCGCTGCCGGATGTGCGGCCAGTGGGGGGAGACCGGCGCCTATCACGGCTATCCGGCGGCGAGGCGGCAGGCGCTGCTGGAAGTGGAGACGATCGACCGGGTGCTCGCCGAGCTGGTGCCGCAGGGGCTGCGGCTGGTCGACATGGAGGGGGGCGAGACGCTGCTCTATCCGCGCTTCGGCGAACTGCTGGCGCTGCTGCGCCGTCGGCGGCTGCACGTCAAGTTCGCCACCAACGGCACCCTGCTCGACCGCCACGCCGAGACGATCGTCGCCGCCGGCGTGCGCTCGGTCACCGTCTCCCTCGATGGCGACCGGGAGGTTCACGACCGCATCCGCGGCCTGCCGGGGCTTACGATCGCACCCTGGAGGGACTGCGGGCGCTGGCGGCCGCCCGGCGGCGGCTGCGGCGCGCCGGCCCGCTGGTGCAGGTGGCCTTCACCGCCAGCCGGCACAACGGCGCCGCCGCCCTGGCCGCCCTCTGCGGCGACCTGCGGGGGCGGGGGCTGGCGGACGTGGTGGAGGTCAAGCTGACGCCGGTGTTCATTCCTCCCGCGGCCGCCAACGCCTACCGGCAGCTGGCGCGGGAGTGGTTCGGGGTGGAGGAGGGGATCGTGACGCCGGACGGTTTCCGGGAGGACTACCGGGACTTCGCCGAGGAGGGGCGGCGTCTGGCGGCAACCGTCGCCGAACTGGGCCGCCAGCCCCTCGACTTCCGCCTGGAGCCGCTGCCGCACCTGCCGCCGGCCGCCGTCCCCCGCCTGTACACCGATTATTTCTGGGACCTCGGGCGGCGTCCCTGCCCGGTCCCCTACGACGAGCCGACCATCGACGCCGACGGCAACGTCTATCCGTGCAATCTCTTCACCGATCCCCCCCTGGCCATGGGCAATGTCCATGAAGCGCCGTTCCTGGAGATCTGGCACGGCCCGCGCTTCGCGCGCTTCCGCCGGATGCTCGCGCGCCGCAGGGCGGGCTGCTGCCGATCTGCTACCGCTGCTGCCAGCTGACTGAGGCCTGAGGTGTCGAGAAAATTCGATTCCAGAAGAGCCGGTTTACCGCCCGTTCGCTGCGCTCACTCAAGCCGCAAAGAGCGCAAAGAAATTCATAAGTTAATCTGGAAAGCTAATCAGAAAAGGTTTTCTTGGCGTTCTTTGCGGCTTTGCGGTGAAATGATCTTCGTCAATAGCGGTCGAAATTCTCCGCGTCCCCCCGCACCAGCCGCCGCTGGGAGAGGTTCAGCATCCAGGAGGCGACATTGCCCAGGGTCGCCGGAAAGGAGAGGCGGGCCAGCATGGAAGGCCAGCTGTAGAAGGCGCGATACAGCTCCTTGACCTGGCTTTCCAGCTCTTCGGCGCTGCAGTAGGCGGGTTGGATATGGCAGGTCAGCCCGGGCCAGCGGCCGATCCCCTCCATGTCGTGAATGCGTTCCTCCGCCAGCATGCGCTCGAACAGGGGCGTCCCCTTATGCGGGGTGAGGATGTTGAAGTAGGCCGCCGGCACCCGGTGCTGGCGGAGAAAGGCCAGGGTGGCCGGGAAGACGTCCGGCTTTTCCGTATCCCAGCCGAAGATGAAGTTGAGAGAATAGCTGATTCCCCGCCGGCGCAGGTTGCCGAGGATCTCCTTGTGCCGGCGGATCGGATTCCCCTTCTTGTTCATCCCCGCCAGGGTCTCCCCGTCGATGCTCTCGAAGCCGATGTTCAGGTGCAGCAGGCCGCTGCGCTTAGCCAGGTCGAGCAGTTCGGTATCGGCGCACAGGGCCGCCGTCCACAGGGTCGACCAGCGGATCTTCAGGGGAATGAGCGCCTCCAGCAGTTCCCGGGTGTGTCCCGGCTGGCCGGCGAAATTGCTGTCGGCAAACAGCACATCGCGCCCTCCGCCGGCGCGGATTTCCTCGACGATTTCCGCTGCCGGCCGATAGCGATAGCTCTGGCCGAGGAGGAAGCGTTCCGAGCAGAACTCGCAGCTCATCGGGCAGCCCCGGGAGGACTGCACGGAGTAGGTGGTGAACGGCCGCCGCCGCCGCTCGCCCAGCAGTTCGTAGCGCGGCAGCGGCAGGCCGCGCAGGTGATGCGGCTCGTCGGCCCGGTAGAAGGTCTGCAGGCGGCCGGCCGCCGCATCGGCCAGCATGCGCGGCCAGATCGTTTCCCCTTCGCCGATGCCGACGGCGTCGCAGTGAGCGGCCGCCTCCTCGGCGTAAAAAGAGGTGTGCGGCCCGCCCATGATCACCTTGATCCCGCGCCGGCGGAAACGGTCGGCGATCTCGTAGGCGTGCAGGGAATTGATGGTCCAGGTGGTGATCGCCACCAGGTCGGCGGCGGCTTCAAAATCGATCTCCTGTACCTGCTCGTCCACCAGGGTGACCCGCCACTCCGGCGGCGTCAGGGCGGCCAGGTAGGGGAGAGTCAGGGGGATGGACTGCCGCCGGCGCGACTTGTGGAGGCGGCGGTCGGTGCGGCTGCGGAAATGGGTGGGGTGGATGATCAGCAGGTTCATGGCGAATCTCAGGGCAGTGGATGTGGTTTGCCGGCGGCTCGCCACCCAGAGGGCGGCGGCGAAGAGATAGCTGCCGAAGGCGGCGGCGAGGAAGAACCAGTCCAGTTTGCCGATGATCGCCGTGGCCGCCACCAGGTAGGCGAAATCGCGGTTGGTCATCAGGGCGAGGAGGTGGAAGGCGCGGGAGGATTGCGCCAGCTCTTCCGGGGGCCGGCGCAGGATGCGCAGATAGACGACCAGGCCGCAAACGGCGAGTCCGCCCAGCATGAAGCCGAGAGCCGCCAGGTAAAGGTGGTCGCCGGTAGATCGCCAGAAGCCTGCCGCCATGCCAAGGAAGACCGCCACATGCACGATGTTGTCGGTGACCAAGTCGAGATAGTGGCCGAAAGTGCTCTCCTGCAGCTTCAGCCGCGCCACTTCCCCATCCACCCCGTCGACCACCACGCAGAGCAGGAACAGGAGCGCTCCCGCCAGTTGCGCGGCATAGCCGCCCATCGCCAGGAGGGCGGCGCCGAGCAGGCCGAGGCTCATCCCGGCCAGGGTGATCGTGTTCGGGGTGACGGCGGTCCGGGCCAGGCGCCGACTGAGAAAACGGGAGAAGCGCCGGTCGAGATGGCGGGCGAGGAAGCCGTCCTCCCCAGCGGTCTGGGCGATTAGCGCCGCCAACAGGCACTCTTCCGCCTGTCGCTCCCCAGTCGGACCGGCTGCCCGCCGGCAGGGAAGGCCGCCGTCTGCCTGGACCCGCCGCACCCAGGCGGGTGGGGAGATTCCCGCCATCAGGTCGGGGAGAAGGGCCGACAGCTGCGCCGTCGGCAGCAGACAGACGGCCGCGTCCTCACCCTCCAGGCAGCGGGGGTGGGACAGGGGAGCGGCCAGGAAGCTGGTCAGGGAATGACGATCGATGACGGTGTCGGCGCGCAGCACCAGCACTTCACTGGCCGAGGGTAAATGCCTTTTGCCGGCGCCGGGCAGGTCTTCAAGCACCGTTGCCAGCGTCGCCGGTCGGCCGACCACCTGCACCGGGAGCCCGAGCTGGTTCAGCATCATCACCAGCCGGCCGGCCGCCGGTATGCCGAAGACCGGCCGCAGTCCGGCGGCATCGGGCGCCAGCAGAAGGGCGACGCGGGGCGGCTCGGACCTCCCCCCGCCGGCTGTTTTCTCCGGTGGCGATTGCTCTGTCGGTTGCGGGTTCGTCACGCGATTAGTTTAGGCCAATCTGTTCCGATGGCAAGCGGCCGGTCAGCGGGGGAGTAATTACGTGATCGGTTCCAGTCGGGGAGTGGCGATTGGCGGCTGCGCTATGAGGTCGGAAGCGGGATGGTCGGAATGAAGAGGGGAGAAGGGCGGGGGTGGCCGGGGCCCACCCGACCGGCATGGTTGCGCCGGTCGGGGAAGCACCTGATGGGACTTACCTGCCTTCCACTTTAAGGATGGTGGTATATTTCTTCAATGTTCTCAAAGTCATCCAGGTGACAAAGCCGATGCCCAGTAAAACCAGCCATCCTGAGTCGAAATCGAACTTCCCTTTGGCAAAAATATCGCCAACGGTTTCAAGCGCAAACATGACAATGATGACTGCAAAAAAGCCATTATATTCGCGTTTCAATACGTTTTTCAGCGAAAACGGCAAATCGGGTTTTTTGTACCTGTTGAACCTGGGGATAAAAGCAGGTGTGATTTTTGCCCACTCGGAAAATTCGTCGCCGAATTTGCCCTTAAGATAGGCCTCTTCGGCAAAGATAATCCTTTCGTAGTAAATCCAGAAAATCAGAACATAGATAAGAGCCAACCACCAGAGAAAGGGGAACAGTGCTATCCCTAAACCCATAAAGAAGTTTCCCAAGATACAAGGGATTTCGCAAAATGGAGTACATTCCCGTCGTATTTAAACGGTTGGCAATCTGTTTTTTGGTGTTTCTGCCGGAAGTCCGCTTGGGCGTGTGACCGATTGTCAGAATGCGAATGCCCAAGCCAAAGAAGCTGATCAGCAGGCAAAAGGCTTCCCAGCTATATTCCAGTTTTTCACTGTGATCGGGAAATCCATAATTGCGCATCGCCAATAAAAATATCCCTATGACGACGAGGGGAAGGTAGCTTCTCCAACGAAACAACCAGTTCCCTGAACTTTCGAATTGTTCCCTGAGTTCCATTTTATTCTCCTGTGAGACCTGATGTCGCTGATGAACCCCCCAGGCCGGCAATGCCGGTTACGGTCCTTCCGCTCCCGAATCTCCCCGTTTTCATTTTCCCGGAGAGGAATTGATTCTTTTCCGAAGGCTACTATTGAAATGCTTTCGGCCGGGGATGTCAAACGGAATATTGGCCTGGAATATTGGTTGTTTAGCGGTTTCGGCGGGAAGGCAAGGGGGAAGGGCTTAGCCGCCGACCAGCCGTCGGAAGGCTTCATAGGGTTGAAAGCCGACCAATGCCCGTCCCTGGTAGAGATGGGTCGGCACGCCGGTCAAGCCGAGGGCGAGGGCGCGCTGCCAGTCCGCATCGACGGCGGCGGCAAAGCGATGTTCGGCCAGCACCTGCCGCGCCGCATCGTCGGGCAGGCCGACCGTCCCGGCGATACGGGCGAGCTCCTCCACCTTGGCGATATTGCGCCCTTCGACGAAGTAGGCGCGGTAGACGGCGGTGCGAAAGGCATCGCCGTGCCCCTGCTCCTCGGCCCACTTGCCGAGTTCCTGCGCCCGGCGGCTGTTGAAGGTGCGGGTGCGCTCGCCCAGGGGCAGTCCCACCTCTTTGGCGACCGCCCGCAGGCGGGCGAACATGGCGGGGACATCCGCCCCGGGGAACAGCTCGTTCAGCTCCCGCCCTTCCTCCGGGGTTTCCGGATGCAGGGGGAAGACGGACCAGCGCAGGTCGAGTTCGAACTCCCGGCGCAGCTGCTCGGTACGGACCGTACCGAAATAGCACCACGGTCAGATGTAATCGAAGAAGACTTCCAGGACAGGCATAGGGGAAAGGATAACAGGGGGTGCGGGTGAAGACAATCGGATGCCGGGGGCTGGCCTTTATTCGAAAAACATCCGGTTCAGTTTCCAGCCGGCATAGATCCCCACTCCGCTGCCGATACAGCTCAGGACCCAGGCGGTCATTATCCCCACCTTTTCGCCGCCGGCCCAGCCGAGCCAGCCGAAGATGGAAACCAGAATGAAGGTCAATAACTTTTTCAACGGTATCTCCTTGGAAAAACGACTCCCCCGTAGATAACAGGTGCGGCCGGCAAGATCAAGTTTTTACCCCCGGCGCACCTGCCTGCGCGGGTAGCGATTGCTGGATCCCCAAGGCTGATCCGGAGGAAAGTACGAGTGGATATTCGCAGGGATGTCCGCCGACATTTTTCATGGCCAAGGGGCTGAAGGTTATTGACAGTACAAGGCTCTGGGGTATATTCAGTAGAAGTTTTTTGCCCTTTAATTTTCCGCACAGGAAAGGAATCGAGATGAGGAAACATGCATTGGCTGTTATGGTGACGTGGGGCATTCTGCTGCTGGCGAGTGGATGTACCGCTGAGGACAAAGCCGGGGCGAACCCCGAGTTGACGACCTTGAAAGACAAGGTCAGCTATGCCATCGGCCTGAATATCGGCAAGGACTTCAAACAGCAGGACATCGATGTCGATCCGAACCTGCTGGCCCGCGGCATCAAGGATGCCGTCTCTGGCGCCAAGCCGCTGCTGACGGAAGAGCAGATGCAGGAAACGATCACCGCCTTCAAAAAGGAGATGGTCGCCAAGCACGAAGCGAAAACCAAAGGCAGAGGCCGAAAAGAACAAGAAGGAAAGTGAAGAATTCCTTGCTGCAAACGCCAAGAAGGAAGGGGTGGTCACCTTGCCGAGCGGCCTGCAGTACAAGGTCCTCAAGGAAGGGACCGGTCCCAAGCCGAAACCGGGCGATACGGTCACCGTCAACTATGAAGGTAAACTGATCGACGGCACGGTCTTCGACAGCTCCTACAAGCGCGGCGAGCCTGCTACCTTCCCGGTAACGGGAGTGATCCCCGGCTGGACCGAAGCGCTGCAACTGATGAAGGAAGGGGCCAAATGGGAGCTGTTCATTCCGCCTTCCCTGGCTTACGGAGAGCGCGGTGCCGGGCCGGTGATCGGCCCCAACTCCACCCTCATCTTCACCGTCGAACTGCTCAAGGTCACGCCCCAAGGGTGCCGAGCCGCAGGGAAAGGCACCCCAGGGCAAGGCAGCTCCGGAAAAACCGAAGGCGCCGGAAAAACCGGCGAAGAAATAAGCACGTATTTCCCGCAGACAACCGGGGCCGCTCGCGTCGCGTGACGGAGCGGCCCTTTTTTTGCGAAAGAAAGGATCGATGAAAATGACCCAGGCGAAAACCGAGGATATGGTGAAGGTTCATTATACCGGGCGACTGGAAGACGGCACCGAATTCGATTCCTCGCGGGAGGCCTCCCCGCTGGAATTCACTGTCGGCGGGGGAGAAGTGATCCCCGGCTTCGAGCAGGCGGTGGTCGGCATGCAGCCGGGGGAGTCAAAGACGGTCCGCATCCCGGCGGAACAGGCGTATGGCGAACACCACGATCAGTTGGTGGCCAATCTGGAGCGCAAGGATATTCCCGAAAATCTGGACCTTCAGGTCGGCAATCAGCTGGAGGTTACCCAGGAGAGCGGGGAGAAATTCCTGGTCACGGTGACCGATCTGAATGAGGAGACGGTCACCCTGGATGCCAACCATCCGCTGGCGGGCAAGGACCTGATCTTCGATATCGACCTGCTCGAGATAAACTAGAAAGTCCCGTCCGGAAGCCGACCGGCCTCCTTCTTGCAATAGCAGCCGGCGAAAACACTGTCGCTGCTGGCCGGAGGCGGAGGCGCCGTGCTCAAGAAAACCATACTCTGTGCGGGGGAGCCCCGGCTGGGGCAGCTACTGGAGAATTCCGTTTTTGACCGCGGATGGTTTTGTCCTGCTGACCGCTTCCGCTGGGGAAGAGGCTTTTCGCCTGGTGGAGGAACAGGACCCTGCCCTGATCGTCCTGTACTGGCAATCGCCTGGAATGGCCGAATGCTACCGGCGGCTCAAGGCCGACCCGCTGCTGCGCGGCACCCCGGTCATTCTTCTCGCCACCGGCGGGGTGGAAGAGGCGGAGGGGAACGATGAGGTTTTGGCGCATCCCCCTGAACGGCGCAAGCTGCTGGCCGCCGCCTGCCGGCTCCTGCAGATCGGCGAACGAGCTGGGCCGCGCCTGCCGGTCCGTTTGCCGGCGCGGGTCGGCAGACCCGGCGACAGGCCCCGCCCCGTCCGGATCAGGGATCTGGGGCCGGGCGGCCTCTATCTGGAAACTGCCCGCCTCTTTCCTGTCGGAACCGCGCTTGAACTGCAGTTTGCACTTCCGGCCAGCGGGCCGCGACTCGCCTGCCGCTGCCGGGTGGCCTGGGTAAATCATCCGGAATGGGTGAAAAAGCCGTCTTTGCCGTCCGGCATGGGGGTGGAGTTTCTCGATCTCGGAGCGGCGGTGCAAAAAGAGATTTGGGGATTTATAGAGAAGGGGGCAGAAAATGACAGGGAATCCGGCCTTATCACTCATTGACGAGATCCTCGACTTCTGGTTCGCCGCCCTGCCGGCGGAAGGTCCGCTGCCGGCGGAGCGGCTGCGGCTGTGGTTCGGCGGCGATCCGGCCACCGACCTGGAGATCCGCGAGCGTTTCGCGCCGGAGGTGGATCGTGCTATGCGCGGGGAGTTCGAGGAATGGCGGCAGACCCCGCGCGGCGCCCTGGCCCTGATCCTGCTGCTCGATCAGTTTACCCGCAACATCCACCGCGACACCCCGGCCGCCTATGCCGGCGATGAGCGGGCTCTGCATCTGTGCCGGGCAGGTATCGCCCAGGGGCAGGACCGCGAATTGCCGATCATGCAGCGGGCCTTTTTCTATCTCCCCCTGGAACATGCCGAGGACCCCAAGGCGCAACAGACCTCGGTGTACGCCTTCACTTCCCTGCTGGCTCAGGCGCCGGCCGGGCTGCGGGAAGTCTGCCGGGGATTTCTCGATTATGCCGAGCGCCATCGCCGGATCATCGAGCGCTTCGGTCGCTTTCCCCACCGCAATCGCACCCTGGGGCGCCCCTCCACCCCCGAGGAGGAAGAATTCCTCAAGCTGCCGGGATCGTCTTTTTAAGACGTCACTGGTCACTGGTTCGGTTACTGGTTACTGGTTACTGGTTACTGGTTACTGGTTACTGGATCCGTCTGCTCTGTCTCTCTTTTCTGACTCCCTGACTTTCCTTGCTCTTCCTGAAGTCGCCGCTTTCGATCTTCTTCCCCCGGGTTTCCGGGCGGTTCCAGTAGTAAACCCAGGCCTCGCGCTCGGTTCCATCGGCGGTGCGCACCATGGCGGTCCGGCGCAGGTAGATGCTGCCGGGCTCGTCCGCCGGGTCGTATTCCTCCAGGGCATCGAGGCGCTGCAGGACCTCCCGGTAGGTGGCGGGATCCAGATCGATCAGTTCCCCCTGCACCCTCCCGCCGCCCGGCAGCAGGTAGGGATAGCCGCCGTCGGCGACAAAAAAGAGCTCACCGGCGACGGTGGCAGGGACTTCCCGCAGCGAACGCCCCTGCAGATAGCGGGGGTAATTCTTCTCCCCCCGGCGCAGGGTGCCGTAGACGAAAACCGGCAGCTGGCTGCCTGTCATCCTTCCATCCTCATCCATTAAGCCTCTGGTCTCCCCATTCTGGTTCTTCTCCAAAGCACGAGTGCAGGATTCCAGGATAATGATTGCCGCCCTCAACCCCCACGGCCGGCATCGCCGGTGAGGCCGAAATGCTCCTCGATCACCTGGAAGATAGCCAGATAGTGCTCCCGCGCATCCCGCCGGTCCTCCTCTTCCGGCAGATCCTGGCTGCCGCGCTCGATCATCGCCGCCTGCCGCAGCAGCGCCTGCCGCTGCCGCTCATTGCGGGTGAAGCCGATCACCAGGGCGATCGTCTCCAGCAGGCGGATGGTTACCGCCGCCATTCTCCGGCCGTTCTGGCGGATCTGGTTGAAGGCGGCATCCACCACCCTGGCAAAGCTGATGGAGCGCGTTATCAGGCGCAGATGGTCGTCCCGGTCGTAGTGGTAGGGGGAGGGGAAGGATCGGCCGGTCAGCTCGCAGAGTGCCGCCCCCAGGTTGTCGATGCAGGTCATGGCGGTGAAGGGATCGTTGATGCCGGGGGACAGGGCGCGCACGGCGATCTCGACCAGTTCATGCACGAGAAACTCGATGTCCTGCTCGTGCGTCCGTTTGCGGCCGAGAAGAAAGGCCGCATTGATCTTTCCCGCCAGAACCTTCTCATCCACCCGCTCCGGCGGCCAGGCGCGCACCAGTATGGCGCCGCGAACGACGAAGGCGCCCGGGTGGGTTTCGATCCGCAGCAGCAGGTCCTGTTCGCTCGCCAGGTGCCAGCAGCCCTTCATTGTCGATCGCCTGCAGGTAGCCGAGGCCGGTCGCAGTCAGGGGCACGGAGGTTCTTTTCAAAATCGCCAGGGATCTCGCGGCGGTCGACTATTTCGTTCCACTCCTCCTGGCGGTCGGCGGCCCGTTGGGGGAACAGGCGCTCGATGGTCCTCTGCAGATCGCCGCTGACGTTGGAAATGATCGTCATCGCCTGGATCGAATCCGCCACATGGTGGATGAAGAAGATCAGCACTCCCAGGCTGAAGATGGCCAGCCCGAAGCCGAGCAGGATCGAGAGCGTGGGGGACAAACGCATGATCTTCGCCGCTTCGGATGGTGCGCAGAACCAGCAGGCAGTAGAGATAGGTGGCGATGAACGAACCGAAGACGAACTGGTTCCCGCGCTCTTCTTTCCACGGTGGCCGGCGCGACCATCACCGTCACCGGGGTCGTTTTCTCCATCACCATCGTTGCCCTCTCCCTCGCCTCACAGTTCGGCCCCAGGCTGCTCTACAACTTCATGCGCGACCGAGGGAATCAGTTCGTCTTCGGTTTGTTCATCGCCACCTACCTCTACTGCCTGCTGGTTCTGCGCACCATCCGAAGCGGCGAAGATCACGCCTTTGTCCCCCACGCCTCGATCCTGCTCGGCTTCGGATGGTGCGCAGAACCAGCAGGCAGTAGAGGTAGGTGGCGATGAACGAACCGAAGACGAACTGATTCCCTCGGTCGCGCATGAAGTTGTAGAGCAGCCTGGGGCCGAACTGCTGCGAGGCGAGGGAGAGGGCAACGATGGTGATGGAG
>CAWFKQ010000005.1:0-527647 GCA_963816395.1 uncultured delta proteobacterium
ACAGGAAATTTTGGGGCTGCCCAAGGTATCCGAAGTGCAGGGCCACTCTGGTATATAAAGAGCGCGAGTAGGTCTCTGGCACCTTAGATCAGTCGATAGAGGAGCTGACCCAGCGTCTCGGCTGTGCTCATTCAGCGATTTGCTCCCAGAATTTTTCCTTCACATGGTTCACCTCGGAGCGCCAATCCAAGTGAACCCCTTGGATTGGTTCATCGGGGTTTTTCAATTCATACTTTCCCCTCCTTGCAATTCCCTCTTGTTTTAAAATTTTAATTTGTTATAACTAATGCGCAGTAGGCAAAGGGCCTTCCCTGCGCGCACCTCGCCGCGGGAAAGGCTGCTGTTCCTGAGAAAATTGCCGACAGGAAGTGAATGCCGTTACCGATGATAAACAAGGATTTCCCGGGGAGGAAGAGGATGAAGGAGAAATGTTGCGTCTGGTTGTTGCTGGCTTGGGTCCTTTCGGCGGTATCCGCGACGACGGTGCTGGCCGAGGAAACGGTTGCTAAACCTGTTCTGGCTGTAAGTGACTGCGGCAAATGCCACGAGCTCCAGCCGTTGGAAATAGCGGCGAAAGGGGCGGCGCATAAAACCCAGATCAATTGCCTGGACTGCCACCAGGGACACCGGCCGGCCGTAGCCAATAACATTCCGAAATGCGGAATGTGTCATTCCGGAGAGGAGCATTTTCAACTGGAGGGATGCACCACCTGCCATAATCCCCATCAGCCGCTGGATGTCGTCTTGAAAGGAAACCTGAAGGCGCCCTGCCTGACCTGTCATGCGGGAGTGGGGGAAGAGCTCTCGACCCACCCGAGTAAACATAACGATCTGGCCTGCAATTTTTGCCATGCCGAGAAGCACGGAGCGATACCCGCATGTTCCCAGTGTCATGAGCCCCACTCCACCCAGATGACCCAGGCCGACTGCCGGAGCTGCCACCAGCCGCATCAGCCGCTGACCCTCGAATACGGGCCGCAGACAGCTTCCGTTCTTTGCGCCTCCTGCCATGCAGACGTCTCCACCACCCTGGCCGCCAGCAAGGCCAAGCACCGGGACGTCGCCTGCGTCACCTGCCATCAGAGCAAGCATAAAACCATTCCCCAGTGTGCCGATTGCCACGGTATGCCGCATCCCGAGACGATGCACCAGATGTTTCCGAAATGCGCCAGTTGCCACCATACGGCCCACGATCTGAATAATTGGCCGGAGAAGAAGGAGGGGAAAAAGCTGGAAGAGAAGGCTGGCGCGAAAAAAAACGTCTCTCCGGCCAAGGAACCCCCGAAGAAAGACGCCAGAAAGGGGAAATAGGCAATGGCCGGAACAGGGACCGTGCGCTGCGTTTTGGGCTTGGGGTTACTGGCAGCTGGCTTTCTTGCGGCCTGCTCTCTAGCTGGCTCTGGTGAGTCGGCGGGCCATTCGGCCGGGGTGGCTGCCAGCCGCCCGGCAGCTTCGGTGCAGACTCCCGTTTCCCCTGCCGGGCCCGCCCCCGGAACAACCCAAGCGGTGGCTCCCTCGCCGCGGCGGCAGTCGCCCATCCGGGCGCTTCGACCTCCGCCGGGTCGCCGGCCGACCTGTATCTTGGTGAACCGAAAAGAATGACCCCGGTGGACTGCGGACAATGTCATCCGGACCCTTACCGGAATCTGCAAGCGAGCGGCGGAAGACATAAGTTCGACTGTCAGGATTGCCATCAGATCATCCATGCCTACAATCCGGTCAGGGACAACTTTGCCGATCTGATGCCCAAATGCAGCCAATGCCACGCGCTGCCCCACGGGGCCAAGCAGGTCGACTGCCTTTCCTGCCACAACCCCCATGCCCCAGCCCGTACTCCCGATCTCGCCCAGGTCAGGAATGCCTGCGCCGACTGCCACACTCTGGAGGCCCAGGAACTCAATGAATTTCCGAGCAAGCATACCAAGCAGGGTTGCGCCGCCTGCCACCATGAACAGCACGGTTATATTCCAGCCTGTTTTGAATGTCACCAGCCGCATTTCCCGGACCAGCCTGTGGGGGAGTGCCAGGCCTGTCATCCGGTACACCAGCCGCTGCAGATTCGTTTCACCCCGGAGACCAGCGCTGAAATCTGTGGTGACTGCCACTCCGGCGTTTACGGCAAATGGGCGAACACCTCAAGCAGGCACCGGCAAGTGAACTGTACCAACTGTCATAGTCGGCATGGGCAGATTCCACAATGCACCGACTGCCACCAGTCGCCACACCCGCAAAAACAGATGGTCGTGTTCCCCCGGTGTCTTGATTGTCACCTGGATGCCCATGACCTGCCGGTAAAACGAAAATAGGAGTTTTCTTGACTCCACCGGCTGGCAGGTTAAGCTTTGTGGAAACTCGAGTGCAGGAGGTCATTATGAATGTCTTTGATTTTGCCATGAAAATGGAGATCGATGGCAAGCACTTCTACGAGAAACTTGCCGCCGAGGCGGGAAACCCCGGCCTGCGCAACATCTTTATACGCCTGGCCGAGGATGAGCAAAAACATTTCGATATCTTTCAGGCCCTGAAGGGGCAGACTCAGACTACGGCAATGGAAGACACCACCGTTCTTGAGGATTCCCGGAACCTTTTCGAGGAGATCATGGAAGACCGGGAATCCATTCTGCGCAACATCCAGGGGGATCTGGAAGGCTATCGTTATGCAATGAAGATCGAGGCCGATAGCGTCCGTCTTTATCAGGATGCAGCTCGCAGGGAACAGAATGACGACCTCAAGAACCTGCTCCTGCGTATCGCCGGCGAGGAGGAGAAGCATTTCACGATCATGGAAAATATCTATGACTTTTTCAATGCGCCGAATCAATACCTGGCATGGCGCGAATTCAGCAATCTTGATGAATTCAGACAATTCGGGAGGGATGTAGACCTTTGAAAGGTGGCGAAGCGTCCCTCCCAATCTCATCCATAAAATCGACAAGCCCGGGGATGGTAATATCCAGATTACACGTTTCAAGAGGGTGAGGATATCTTCCGCCGGACCTGCCTGGAGATGGGTCCGCGATTCTGAAGTAGCAGAAGAGAAGAAAGCCCAATGAGCGGCCCGGTTCCTGGAGAGGGAATCGGGCCGCTTTTTTGCGTCTGATCAGTGCAGGCGGGCCTCGACTCTCTCACGGGCAGATTCGATCGCGGATTCGGCAGTTTTAGCTGCGCGCTGCACCTGTTCACGGGTCGTTTCCCTGACCTGCTGCTGGAGTTCTTCACCTGCTTCCCCCAGCCACTCGGCTTCAGGACGGGAAATCGGCAGGGCAGTTCCCAGCCCTGCGCCTACGGCCATGCCTAGTGCGCCCAGAACCAGGGGCTGCTCCTGAAACACGTAAGCCAGCCCGTTACCCAGGCGTGTCGCGGTCTGCCTGACTACCTCCCCAGCATCGGCGATCCTGGCGCGTGCATCGCGGGCACGGAGCCTCTCGATTTTTTCTCGGGCCCACTTCCGCCGCTCCGTCACCGAGCTTTCCTTGTGGTGCCCTCTCTTGGTGCCGCCGGTGCTTTGGGGAAGTGATTTGCGCCGCCATTTCTCCCCTGCCGCCCGGGCTTCCGGCCGGCCGCCGGCCACCGCCAGAATAAACCAGGTCAACCCCAGGCCGGTCATGATGACAGGTACGGGGTTTTCCCGGACTGCCCGGCCGAAATCGGCCGCATACCTGCCGGGGAACTCGCCGAGAAAATGCAGCAGGCGATCAAGCATTTCCCCGGTGGATAACCGTCGCTCAATTGCTTCCAATGTCGTATTCATCTCAGACCGAATCTGTGCGATCTCTTCCGCCAGTTCATCGGTGTCCTTCTCTTCCAGATGCTCTGAGCGTTCCGATGGACGTTGTTCCTCATTCATCGCAAGTCTCCTCAAAAATGTTACTTCCGGGGCATCCTGGGAATGAAGTTCCGGGTTAGAAATATGGGTTTCACTGCTCAGTGAAATGTGCCATGAGGACCAACCACCGGCGGTGCGGTTTCCTTCCGGTTTGCCGCGGCAGCGCTTTTCAGCAGTCGGGTGAGGAAAAAACCGCCGACGACAGCCCCAGTGAACCAAATCGCCGGTCGCCGGTTGGCGTAGTTGCGCATCTCGAAAAAAAGGGTTTCCACGTCTCGCTCGCGCAAAGAAGAGGACAGGCGACTGATTTTTTCTGCCGACCGCTGCAGGAATCGTGCTGTCGACGGGTGTTCCTTATTCTGCAGTTGCCGAGCGGAGTCCTGCAGGACTCCGGCGAGATCTTCCATCACCCCAGAAGTCTTGTTTTTCTGGTCGGTAAAGAGCTTCTTCCCACGGGCCACGGCGTCCTGGAAAATGCGGCTGGTTGTTTCTTTCGCTGCCGTTTTGTTTGATTCCGAGCTGATTCGCTCCTGTCCAGAAAGGGCGGGCCCCTTTCCCGAGCCTTCGTTTCCCTCATCCATATTCAACTCCATTCACAGCGCGTGGACGTTCTCCACTTCATTAATCATCAGGTCGGATAAAGAAATTCAGTCATTTGTCAAACACTTACCATTGATCCGGAGGGAGTCAAGGCCGCTGGATAAACGCTTGAGGAACCCTGAGGGGAATTTGGTAATTAAAATGTGGGGCTTGACTTTAGGTGGTTTTAAATTAAAAAAAATATAATTAAACTTTTGTATGGGGGGACAGATGATAATTCGTTTGAGCCTGCTGGCCATTGCAGTATTGGTGCTGCCGTCCCTGGCTGTCGCCGGCAAAAAGGATGATCAGCAACAGCCGGCCTTGATGGTAGATCAGTCGGCTTACGACTTCGGGACGGTTCCGATCGGAGCCACAGGTAACCATGATTTTCGCCTGGAAAATGCCGGCGCTGCCGACCTTCACCTGTTCTCGGTGACCAGGGAGGGAAGCAGCGCCTTCTTTACCGTTGACCCAGGCGATTGTCCGGATCGCCTGGCGCCAAAGGAAAGCTGCCGGGTGCAGGTGGCGTTTGCGCCGCTGGCGGCTGGCAGCTGGGATGCCCAAATGGTCATCCGTTCCGATGATCCGGAGCACCCAGCGCTCGCGCTACCTCTGACTGGCGCAACCGCGGTAAGCGGCACCTCGGCGATTACCCTGCAACCCCCTGGCGTCGACTTCGGCCGGATAACGGTCGGGGATACGGCCGAGCGGCAGATGGAAATCACGAATCAGGGGACTGGGGACCTGATGGTGCTCCGGGTGGCTGAGACCGATTCCCTGCAGCCGCCGTTCTCCCTGGTCGAAAACGGCTGCGCCGGAAGCAGGCTGCAAGCTGGGGACAGCTGTTTCCTGACCGTCCATTTTGCACCTTCGACGGGTGGTTCATTTCAGGATACCTTCGCGATCGTTTCCGATGACCCACAGAATCCCGTCTTGACCGCCGAAGTCAGTCGGCGAGGGAGAGTCGGAGCCTCTGCCTCAGATCAAAGTCTCGCCGCCGGTGGTCGAGTGCCCCGAAATTACCGTTGATGAATCAGTCGAGGTCCAGATCGCTATTGAAAACGTCGGCACCAGCGAACTGCTAATCGGGACCCTCACCGAACCTGCTCCCCCCTTCGTGCTGGAAGACAGCTGCTCCGCAACACGGTTGGAGCCAGGGCAGAAATGTCTTCTGCCGGTGCGGTTTTCCCCGTCCGAACCCGGCACTTACAGAGATAGTTTGGTCATTCCCTCGAATGATCCGGGACAATCGGCGGTCACCGTGAATCTTCTGGGAACGGCTTTGGCCGCCACGGTCACGGAGGGACCTGATATCCTGGTGACGGACAACGTGGCGCCAGGGAACGATCGGAACATACCTTTTGACGCCGTCCCTCTGGGAGCCGCCAAACGCAAGGTGATAATGATCAGTAATCGCGGCACTGGCGAACTGCAGCTGGGGCGGATTGGCACCGCCCGGCCTTTGGCGACTCCCTTCGCCATCGAAGCGGACAACTGCTCGGAGAAGCTGTTGCGGCCCTTCGGCGCATGTTCCCTCGAGGTTACCTTCACCCCCGCGATAACCGGCGAATTCAACAGACGAATTTGATATATCCTCCAATGACCTCGATGAAAGTGAGATCCTTTTCGCCGTCAGCGGCAGCGGTACGCCGGCTTCCGGCGAATTCCCGGCGCCGCGCCTGATACATCCGGAAGATGGCCAGGATAATCTGAAAGACAGCGTCCTTTTCCGCTGGTACAACTGCCGGGATATGGCGGGGCATCTGCCCACTTATCGGCTCTACACCAGTCTGGACCCGGCATTCCCCGGCAGCCAGCCGCGGCTGGCGGGCAAGACCGCCTTGCGCCTGGGATTCGGTGGCGGGGCGATCCTGTTCCTGCTGCTGGGGTATACCCGTCACGGCTGGAGACGTTCGATGTGGTTGCTGGTGCTGCTGGCAGTGGTCTGCCTGGCCGCCGCCTGCAGTGAGGACATCGAGGACAGCTCGTCCACCAGCGTCGGCAGCCTGCAAAGCGGACAAACCTACTACTGGAAGGTGGTTGCCGACTACGGGGACGGCATCGAAGCGACCAGCAAAACCCGCTCTTTCAGCGTCCGCTGAGCCGTCAACTGACCCACCCGCTGGTAAAACCAGAGGTCGGCGGTAGGATTAAAGAAAGTCGGGACAGGCGGGATTTGCATGGGACTGGATAAGTACCGGCGTAAACGTGATTTCCAGCGGACCCCGGAGCCGGAAGGGGAAGGTGAGGGGAAGACTGGAGGACGGCTGTATGTCATCCAGAAGCATGCCGCTCGCAACCTCCATTACGATCTGCGGCTGGAATGGGGAGGTGTCCTGAAGAGCTGGGCGGTCCCTAAGGGGCCCAGTCTGGACCCGGCGCAGAAACGGCTGGCGGTGCATGTGGAGGACCATCCGGTCGATTACGGCAGTTTCGAAGGGATCATCCCGGAAGGGGAGTACGGAGGCGGTACCGTTCTCCTTTGGGACCGGGGAGAATGGGAGCCCGAGGGGGATCCGGAAAAAGCATACCGGCGGGGCCGGCTGTCCTTTCGCCTGCATGGGGAAAAGCTGCGCGGCGGCTGGACTTTGGCCAGAATGGGGGGGAAGGCGGCGGCCGAGGGAGATCACTGGCTGCTGGTCAAGCGGGCCGATGCGGATGCCCGTCCCGGCGATGATGGCGGCTTCCTGGAAGAGCACCCCCGCAGCGCTGCCAGCGGCCGATCCCTGGAGGAGATCGCCGCCGCCCGCGATCAGGTCTGGCAGAATGGGGAGGCGGTAGCCGCCGCCGGGGAACCCCTTGACCCGGGGGCATTAACAGGAGCGCGGAAATCAGAGCAGCCTGAAATGGTCGCCCCGCAGCTGGCACGGCTGGTTTCGCAGGTCCCCCGGGGCGAGGACTGGCTGCACGAGATCAAGTTCGACGGCTATCGCCTGATCGGTGCCTTGAAGGATGGCACCGCCCGGCTCTGGACTCGCCATGGCCAGGACTGGACGGAGCGTTTCTCCCCCGTCGCCCACGCCGTATCCGTCCTGCCGGTACGCCAAGCGATCCTTGACGGGGAAATCGTCGTGCTCAATTCCCAGGGCCTCTCCGATTTTCAGGCTCTGCAGAATGTTCTCAAAGGCCAGGGAACGGGGCAACTGGTCTATTACCTTTTCGACCTGATCCACTGCCAGGGATATGACCTCTCCCGCACCCCCCTGATTGAGCGCAAGGAGTTGCTGCGGCAACTGTTGGCTCCTCTCGACCCTTCTGCGGCGGTACTGCTGCGCTACAGCGACCATATCCGGGGGGAGGGAGAGCGGGTATATCGACACGCCTGCCGCTTCGCCCTGGAGGGGATTGTCAGCAAGAGGGCCGACAGTCCGTATCAGTCGAAGCGCTCGGGCAACTGGCTGAAGGTCAAATGCCTGCAGCGCCAGGAATTCATCATCGGCGGCTATTCCGAACCGGCCGGGAGCCGCACCGGGTTCGGCGCTCTGCTGGTCGGCTATTACGACGAGCGGAGGGAACTGGTTTTCGCCGGCAAAGTGGGAACCGGTTTCAATGATCGGACCCTGGATTCCCTGGCGGGGGAACTGCGCCAGCCGGGATTCTGCCGCAACCCCCTTTCAGCAATCCGCCGCGCGGCCGGGAGGCGCGTGAGGTGCATTGGGTCCGGCCGGAGTTGGTGGCCGAGGTCGAATTCAGCGAATGGACCCAGGACGGACGCCTGCGCCATCCTTCCTTCAAGGGATTGCGGGAGGACAGACCGGCTGCTGAAATCGGGCGCGAGCTGCCGCAGCCGTTTCCGGCGACCGGTGAACCGACGGAGGTGCCGGCGACGAACCGGGAGAATGGACCCGTGGCAATTGCCGGAGTGACGATCTCCAACCCCGAGCGGATCATGTATCCGGAACAGGGGGTAACAAAGCTGGAATTGGCCCGCTATTACGAGAAGGTGGGCGAACGGATGCTGCCCTTTCTGGCGGGACGGCCCCTGACCGTTGTGCGCTGCCCGCAGGGTAGCCAGAAGAAATGCTTCTTCCAGAAGCATCTGAACGAGAGCGTGCCGCCGCCCGTGCGGGGGGTGCCGATACGGGAAAAAGAGGGAGAAGGTTTGTACCTGGTAATCGATGATTTGCCCGGGCTGATTGCCCTGGTGCAGCTCGGGGTGCTTGAATTTCATCCCTGGGGAAGCCGCGAGGACCGACTCGACCGTCCCGACATGGTCACCTTCGATCTCGATCCCGATCCCGCCGTAGCCTGGGAGGATACGATTTACGGTGCCCGCCGGTTGCATGACCGCCTCGGCGAAATAGGGCTGCAAAGCTTTGTCAAGACTTCCGGCGGCAAGGGGCTGCACGTGGTCGTGCCCTTGACCAGGCGGTCGGACTGGGAGGAAGCCAAGGAGTTTACCCGGGCGGTGGCCGAGGACATTGCCCGCGGCGACCCCGGCCGTTACGTGACCACCATGACCAAGGCCCGGCGCAGGGGAAAGATCTTCATCGATTTCTTCCGCAACAGCCGGGGCTCGACCAGCATCGCCCCGTACAGCACCCGGGCCAGGCCCGGAGCGCCAATTTCGACGCCGCTGCGTTGGGACGAGCTGTCCCCCGATGTGGGGCCGGCCGACTTCACCATTGAAAATCTGCCGCGGCGTCTGGGGCAGCTGAAAAGGGATCCATGGGAGGGGTTTTTTCGATCTGCGGCAGTCGATCACCAGGAACATGCACCGCGAACTCGGATTTTAACCGCCGGGAGGTGAAGTTTATGGCGCCAAGGCACGAAATCGCATCCAAACTGCAAGGCGAAACCCTTGTCCGCAAGGGACTGATGCACAAGCACAAGGGAATCACTCCGCTGCGGCTTGTTCCCGACCTCAACGTGGTCAAGATCGGCGGCCATGGCATCATCGATTACGGCCGGGAGGTCGTCCTGCCGCTCATGGAGGAGCTTGGTGCGCTGTCGAAAAAATACAAGCTGCTGGTCGTCACCGGCGGCGGAGTGCGGGTCAGGCACATCCTCGACATCGGCATCGACCTCGGTATGCCGACGGGGGTACTGGCCGAACTGGCGAGCAAGATCAGCGAGCAGAACGCTGAGATCGTCACCCTGCTCCTCTCCCAGTGGGGGGGCTCCCGGGTGAAGACCGCCGATCTGCTCGACCTGCCGACCCTGCTCCATCTCGGCCTGTTGCCGGTCATTCACGGCACGCCGCCTTACGGTCTTTACGAGCATCCACCGGAGAGCGGACTCATCCCTCCGCATCGCACCGATACCGGCGCCCTGCTTATGGCTGAAGTTCTCGGTGCCAGGAGCTGCATACTGGTCAAAAATGTCGACGGGCTGTTCACCGAAGATCCCCGGGTCAATCCCCAGGCGGAGTTGATCGAGGAGATCAGCGTCCAGGAATTGATCGGGATGGATATGGAGGATCTGGTGCTGGAGCGCAAGATGCTCTACCTGTTACGCGACATGGTCAACGTCCGGGAGATCCGGATCGTCAACGGCCACAAGCGCGGCACCATCGAAAAGGCCATCGCCGGCGCCCGGGGCGGCACGGTGATCAGGGCCTAAGGTTTGGAAAAATCAACGAAAGGGTGTAATCTGAGTATATACCCTCCGCAGTTCCAGGGAGGACAACGGGAAAGGAGGCACCCTTTCATGACAGGAAAAATTTTTTATCGGGAAAGGTCCAAGATCGTCGATGGTGCGCATCAGCCACGCTACATCCTGGTGGCGGTTGCGGACCTCAATCTCCAGGTCTACGGGCAGCATCTGCGGATGAGCGAGCTCAAGCATATTGCGTCGTCGGTCGGCGCCGAGCTCGTCCATCTCCCCCGCGGGCCGAAACACCAGGGGGAGGCAACCGGCGAGGATTGACCCTCCAGCAGGAAATGGTACAAAAAGAGGGGGGCCGCCAGCAGGTGGTCCCCCTCGTTTGGTTCCGGGTCCGGTTGATGCCCTGACTTCACCCCACCTCGTTGTACTCCCGCTCCCGAAACGCCACCCCGAGTTCGGCCGCCACCCGGCGGCAGGCTTCGACGTCCAGACCGGGAAGAGCGACGGCGGTGGCGGTAACCGAGGGGATGTAATCCGGCGCCTGGCGCAGGAAGGCTTTGACCGCCTCATAGCTCTCCGCGCCGAAGCGGGAGCGGCAGAGGCGCTGGTAGGTTTCGGCATCGGCGGCGTTCAGGGAGACGGAGACGGCATCGATCAGACCCTGCAGTTCGGGAAGGATGTTGCGGCCGTGCGCCAGGTTGGCCTGGCCGTCGGTATTCACCCGCACCCGCACGCCTCGCTGCTTCAGCCAGGCGGCGACTTCTTTTACCAGGTCGAGGCGCAGCAGCGGCTCGCCATAACCGCAGAAAACAACCTCCTCCCATTGTTGCGGATCGCCGATCGCCGCAATGACTTCCGCCGCCGACGGTTCACATTCCAGTTGCAGGTGGTGCCCCTTGACGGTGAAATCCTTGAATTTCGCGCAGAAAGTACAGGCGTTGGTACAGCTGTTGGTGACGTTCAGGTAGAGGGAACGGCGGATGGGGTAGGCGATCCGGGTGGTGCGGTCCGCCTCGCCGATGCCGAAGAGCTGAAAAGCGTTCAGGGTGGTGATGCGCGCCACGTCCTCGATGCTCAGCCCCTTGATCTCGGCAATCCGTTCGGCGGTGTGCCGCACGTAGGCCGGTTCGTTGCGCCGGCCGCGGAAGGTCTGCGGTGGCAGATAGGGGCAATCGGTTTCCACCAGCATGCAGTCGATGGGAAGCCCCTGCACGACCGCCCGGACGGCATCGTTTTTGGGATAGGTGACGGTTCCCGGAATGGAGATGTAGAAGCCCATCTGCAGACAGGCGCGGGCCATCTCCAGATCGCCGCTGAAGCAGTGCAGAACGCCGCCGACCTCCGCCGCCCGTTCCTCGCGCAGGATCTGAACCACCTCCTGGTGCGCTTCGCGGTCATGGACGATGATCGGCAGTCCGACTTCCCGCGCCAGGCGGATCTGATGGCGGAAGGCTTTTCGCTGGGTGTCACGGGGCGCCCGGTCGCGGTAGAAGTCGAGGCCGATCTCGCCCACGGCGACGATCTTCGGTTCGGCGCGGATCAGGGTTTTCAGTTCCGCCAGCGTCTCCGCGGTCGCCGTAAGGGCATCGTGCGGATGGATTCCGGCAGCAGCATAAATTTCCGGATGACGGTTGGCAATTTCGGCGTTCAGGCGCGAACTGGCGAAATCGGTGCCGACGGTAACAATGCGGGTGATGCCGCTCTCCAGGGCACGTGTAATGACCGCGTCCCGGTCGTCATGAAACTGTCCGCTGTCGAGGTGAGCATGGGTATCGACCAGCAGGGGAAGCCGGTTTTCCATTTTGAACTCCAAATAGCTAAGGGGCGCTGCGCGCCCCCCCTGTAAGTGGAAATTGAACTTTCGATATAAAAATTCTATTCTGTTTCGATGCGTGGGAAAAGCGGTTCAGCTTTCTGGATGGTCATGCCTTCCTGGAGACCGCCCCAGGCGTCTCTTCCTTCCAGGGACATGTCCGTACCATCCAGACCGAGTATTTCCAGAATCCTGGCTCCGGTCGCCGGCAGGAAGGGGGCGACCAGCAAGGCGATCAGCCGCACCGCCTCGAGCAGATTGTACATCACCGTCCTCAGGCGTTCCCGGTCGGCCTCCTGTCTGGCCAGGGTCCAGGGGGCGGTTTCATCGATATACTTGTTGGCCGCGCCGACCAGGTCCCACACGGCCTGTAGCGCCTTGTTGAATGCAAGGTCCTGCATGTGGGCGTCAACGGCCCGTACGCCGACTGGGAACCGGCCGATAAAGGCCTCGTCGGTTGCCGACAACGCGCCGGGGGCGGGAAGGCGGCCACCGAAATATTTGTTGGCCATGGCCGTGGAGCGGCTGACCAGGTTGCCCAGGTCGTTGGCAAGATCGGAATTGATACGGTGCACCAGGGCGGCATGGGAGAAGTCGCCGTCCAGGCCGAAGGGAACCTCGCGCAGCAGGAAGTAGCGGATGGCATCGACCCCGTAGCGATCGACCAGCATGTTCGGCTCCACCACATTCTGCAGGCTCTTGCTCATCTTCTGCCCCTCGACGGTCCACCAGCCGTGGGCAAAAACCTTTTTCGGCAGGGGGATGCCGGCCGCCAGCAGAAAGGTCGGCCAGTATACGGTATGAAAACGCAGGATGTCCTTGCCGATAACATGCACGTCGGCAGGCCAGAAGGTGGCGAAATTCCCTTCCGGATCATCAGGATAGCCGAGGGCAGTGATGTAATTTGTCAGGGCGTCGAACCATACGTATATGACATGCCGTTCGTCCCCTGGTACCGGAATTCCCCAGGAAAAAGAGGTGCGGGAAATGGAAAGGTCGCGTAATCCCTCGCGGACGAAGTTGATGATTTCGTTACGGCGGGTGCGCGGCTGAATGAAATCGGGGTTGGCTTCAATGTGCCGGAGCAACTCCTGCTGGTATTTGCTCATGCGGAAGAAATAGGAGGCTTCCTTGAGCTTCTCGGTCGGCCGGCCGCAGTCGGGGCAACAGCCATCCATTAACTGGGTTTCGGTCCAGAATGTCTCACAGGGAGTACAGTACCAGTCCTCGTACTCGCCGAGATAGATGTCACCCTTCTCCTGAATCAGCCGAAACAACTCGCCGACTCCCTTTTTATGCCGCTCCTGGGAGGTACGGATGAAGTCGGTATGGGAGATCCCCAGCTTTTCCCAGAGGGCCTGAAAGCGTTTGACCACCCGGTCGGCGAGTTCCAGAGGAGTCTCCCCTTTCGCCTGCGCGGCTTTTTCCACCTTCTGCCCATGCTCGTCGGTTCCGGTGAGAAAAAAAACCTGGTGGCCTCGAGAACGTTTGTAGCGGGCCAGGGCATCGCACGCAAGGGTGGTATAGGCGTGGCCGATGTGCGGAACGTCATTGACGTAATAGATGGGTGTGGTGATGTAGAAAGAGTTGGCCATCGTCATCTCCTCATTGTTTGCGTCGCGACCGGCGGCGTCCGCGTTTCCGTTTTCCTTCCGGGTGGGAAGGCGGCTCGCCGGTGGGGGCGGCCGCAGCCGGTTCTCCTGCGGGAGAACTCGCCGCTGCCTGTTCGCTGCGCGGGGCGTTTTTCGATCGCGGCGGGCGAGGACCCTTCGATCGTTTCCCATCCTCGGGGCGGGATTCTTCGCGCCGCCTTGGCTCGGTGCCCTGGCCGACGCCCTCAACCGGCTGGGCTGCCGCTTCGGGGTCTTTTCTCTCGAGTTCATCGGCGGTCAACTCTTTTATTTTTCCGTCTTCCTGCCGGACGGTGACGGTCTGCGACAGGACATTTTGCTCGAGGACTTCCATCTCCCGGCCGGCCAACTGAATCCGACGGCCGCATTTGGGCAATCCCTTTTTCATGGCGCAGTAGGTCTCAAACTCATAAGCCAGACAGCACAGGAGGCGACCGCATTGGCCGGAAATCTTGTTGGGATTGAGGGCAAGACCCTGTTCCTTGGCCATTTTCACCGACACCGGGGCGAATTCATTGAGGAAGGTGCAACAGCACAGTTCCCGACCGCAGATGCCGATGCCGCCGGTGAGCTTGGCCTCGTCGCGCACCCCGATCTGGCGCATTTCGATGCGGGTGTGGAAATGGTGGGCCAGATCCTTGACCAGTTCGCGGAAATCGACCCGCCCGTCGGCAGTGAAATAGAAGATGATTTTCGAGCCGTCGAAAAGAAATTCGGCCCCGACCAGTTTCATCTCCATTTTTCGGTCTTGGATGCGCTGTTGGCAGAAGCGGAAGGCATCGCCTTCTCTTGGCGGCGGTGCTGGCGGCGAGGGCAACGTCATCGTCCGTGGCCGGACGGATGACGTTTTTGAGATCTTCCGGGACCTTCTCCCGGGGGACTTCGCGGGGGGGAGAACGACCGTTCCAAGCGCCCGGCCGCGATCGGTTTCGACAATCACCCGGTCGCCGGCGCCGAAATCAAGGTTTTGCGCATTGAAATCATAGTGCCGGCCGGCGGTACGGAATTTGACCGCTACCAAGCGGATGCTGTTTTCTACGGTATCTGCCATGTGAATCCCAAACGTTTAGGGTCGAGACGGCTGACGGCCGTCCGACGCAGGTTCTACGCCGCAAGGCGCAGGAGCAGCACATCCATCGCCAGTTGCCGGTTGACGTTGCGCTCGAGTTGGCGACGGACTGCGGCAATAGCTTCCAGCTTCCGCAGCAGCGAAAAGACGCTTTCTCTGGCTGCTACCCGCCGGAGTTTCTCCCGCAGGTCAATATTGACCAGATCGCTTTCCGGGCTGCCGTGGTGGAGCAGGAGCAGGTCACGGTAGAAAGACTGGAGAATCTCCAGTATTTCCGGGAGCCTTTCCTTTTCTTCCGCCAGCTGCCGGGCCAGATCAAACAGGGGCAGTACGCTCCCCGCGGAAAGGGCCGTTACCGCCTTGAGAATCTCCCGGCGGCGCTCCAGGTACAAGTCGCGGTCCTTCCCCAGGGCTTTATGGAAACTCCCTTCGGAAAGGGCGGCCAGTACATGGCCCTCGACTTCGGCCAGCCCCAAACGCTCCCGCAGCACCTTCCTGAGCAGTTCACGCGGCAGGCGGGAGAAGGGAAGGCGCTGACAGCGGGAACGTATGGTTCCCAACACCCCTTCGCTGTTCGCTGTGAGGAGAATCAGCAGGGCATTGCCGGCGGGTTCTTCCAGGGTTTTGAGCAGGGCGTTGCCGGCCGCCGAGTTCATCTTCTCCGCGCCCTCGATCAGGCAGACTTTCTTCTTCCCTTCCAGCGGCCGGTAGGCCAGTTCACGCTGCAGCGTGCGGATCTGCTCGATCTTGATCGAGGCGCCTTCCGGCTCCAGTAGGTGGAGATCGGGATGGTTCTGGTGATCGATGCGGCGGCAGGGGGGACAGTCGCCGCAGCCGTTCCCGTTGCTGCAGAAGACTGCCCGCACCAAGGCCAGCGCCATCAGTCGCTTGCCTATTCCTTCGGGCCCTTCGAAGAGGTAGGCGTGCGCCAGACGGCCGGAAGCAAGGGCCCGGCGCAGGATATCTTTCTGTCGATCATGACCTAGAATCTGAGCGAAGGTCACGTCGGAACCCCCCGGCCTAAAAAGGCCTTGACAACCGCCGCCACGCGCTCGGCAATGTCATCCTCCGGACCGCGGGCATCAATGATGCGGAAGCGGGATTCCCGGCGCGCCAGTTCCAGATATCCCTCCCGTACCCGCCGATGAAAGGCGAGCGCTTCCCGTTCGAAGCGGTCTTCATGCGCCAGGGCCTGCTCAGTGTTGCGCCGGCGGGCCCGGTGCAGACCTGCCTCTGCAGGCATGTCGAGGAGTAGCGTCAGATCTGGGGAGAGCTTGCCGGCAGCCAAGCGGTTCAGATCGGTAATCAGCGGCAGGTCAAGCCCCCGGCCGAAGCCCTGATAGGCGAGGGTGGCGTCGGCAAAGCGATCGCACAGCACTGTTTTACCTGTCTGCAGGGCAGGGCGGATAATCTCGTCCACATGCTGGGCCCGGGCTGCCGCATAGAGCAGGAGTTCGGCCCGGGGAACCAGAGCGGCGGAGGCCGGATCGAGGAGGATGCCGCGGACCGCGTCGGCTATCGGACACCCCCCCGGCTCACGGGTGACCAGCACTTTGTGGCCGGTGGCCTGCAGCGTTTTGGCCAGGCGCTGGATCTGGGTGGTTTTTCCCGCCCCCTCAATTCCCTCGAAGGTGATGAATACAGACATTATCAAAGCTACCATCAGGGTAAATCATAGTATTATAGAAACGGCGGAGGGAAGAATCAAGAGAAAACCAGGAAATAGACTTCAGTTTGCGTTGCCAAGGTGAAGCACTATCCGGTATACTCCGGGCGGTCGCGACTCCTGGCCAATGCATGAGGAGAGAGGGTGAAGAACGGAGATCATGAGTCGCTGCTGGCAACCCTGGAAAAAAGGATCGGCTACCGTTTCCGGGATGCCGGCCGCCTGCAGGAGGCGCTCACTCACAAGTCGTTTGCCAATGAGCAGCCCGGACGCGCCCTGGCCCATAATGAGCGGCTGGAGTTTCTCGGTGATGCCGTCCTTGACCTGGTGATCAGCCAGAGGATATTCGAGACGTTTCCTGCTCTGCCGGAAGGGGAGTTGACCCGGATCCGGGCCGAGGTTGTGCGGGAAGAGGGTTTGGCCGCCATTGGTCGGGATCTGCAGATGGGGGAATGCCTGTGGCTCGGAAAGGGTGAGGAGAAGAGTGGCGGGCGGCAGAAGGACAGTCTGATCGCCGATGCCGTGGAAGCCGTTCTCGGAGCCATCTTCTGCGACGGGGGCCTGCCTGCCGTCGCCCCTGTCATCGAAAAGCATTTTGGCGATATGATAGAACACTCGGCCAGGCGTCTGGTGAGTGTTGATCACAAAACACGGCTGCAGGAACTGCTGCAGGCCCGGTACGGCCGGACTCCTGTGTATTCGCTGGTTCTGGCGGAAGGACCTGACCACCAGAGGGTCTATACAGTAGAAGTGCATTTCGAGGAAAAGGCGATCGGCTGCGGCCGGGGACGGACCAAAAAGGCCGCTGAGCAGGAAGCCGCCCGCAAAGCTTTGGTCATCCTGGATCGCTGAGCGATGCAGATCTATCCCTTGTTCCTTCCCTATGCGGGCTGCCCGCACCGCTGCCGGTTCTGCCGGCAAGCCGAGAGCGAACTTCCGACCCCGGGAGAGATCGAAACGTTTTTGGAAGGCGTCCTTCCTGCCGCGGGCGGCGGCGAGATAGCCTTCTACGGCGGGACCTTCACCCTTCTGCCGGTGCCGCTGCAGGAGGCTTACCTGAGGTCGGTCGCGCCTTTTCTGGCTGCCGGCCGGGTCGCCGGCATTCGCCTCTCCACCCGCCCGGACGCCTTGCCGGTGGCCACGGTGGAGCGGTTGCGGGCACTTCGGGTAACAACGGTCGAGATCGGCTGCCAGTCCTTCTCTACTATGGTCCTCGATCATTGCGGTCGGGGGCACGGACCGCTGGGGGTAACGGCGGCGGTCGCCCGGCTGCGCCGGGCCGGGTTACGGGTCGGCCTGCAGCTGATGCCGGGGCTTCCCGGCGGCGACCGCGCAGAAGCCGTCGCCTCCCTGCATGCCGCCCTTGATTTGCACCCGGATTTTCTCCGTATCTATCCGGCGGTCGTGTTTCGGGGGACGGAGCTGGAGCGCGACTGGCGGGTCGGCGAATATAACCCACTGTCACTGTCCGAGGCGGTCGACTGGTGCGCCGAAATGCTCTGGCTCTGCCGGCGAGCCGGGGTACCGGTGGTCCGTACCGGGCTGCAGGGTACGCCGGATCTGGAGCGGGAGCTCGTGGCCGGGCCCTGGCATCCGGCCTTCGGCCAACTGGTTCGCTCCCGATTGTGGCTGCGGGCGCTACGCCGGACCGCGGCAGGTACCGGCAGTCTGCTGGCAGAAGTGGCGCCGGCAGACCTGGGAGACGCCCAGGGTCACCGCCGGGAGAACCTGGCCGAACTGCGGGGAAGTCTCGGCAGCTTCACCATTGCCGCCCGTGCCGGGTTGGCGCGAGAGCAACTGAGGGTGGATGGGCAAAGCTTCGATCTATGGAATATGGCCAATTATTGAGAGACAGGACCCTTCGTGACCACTGAGCATGACCAAAATCAGCAGTACCGTTCCGGTTTCGTTTCCATCGTCGGCCGGCCGAACGTCGGCAAGTCGACCTTGCTCAACCAGGTGCTGGGGCAGAAGATCGCCATCACCTCGCCAAAGCCGCAGACTACCCGTAACCGTCTACTGGGAATTCACCATTTTTCGGGGGGGCAGATCCTCTTCCTCGACACCCCGGGGATCCACCAGACCAGGGGGCGATTGAACAAGTACATGGTCGACCAGGCCTTGTCGGCCTGCTCCGAGGTCGATCTCGTTCTTTTTCTGGTCGATGCCGATCGCCGGTCAGGAGAGGAGGATTTCATTCTGGAGGTTCTCGGCCACGGCGCGGCGCCTGTCCTGCTGGTGATCAACAAGATCGATCTGGTTCGCAAACCTTCTTTGCTGCCGCTGATCGATACATATGCCGGGAAATTCCCTTTCGCGGACATCATTCCCGTCTCGGCGCTGACCGGCGAGGGAATCGAGGAACTGACCGCCGCCATCGTGAACCGCTTGCCGTCCGGACCCCGATACTATCCGGAGGATATGGTTACCGACCTGCCGGAGCGGTTCATCGCCGCCGAGATGATCCGGGAGCAGGTTCTGCGCCAGACCCGGGAAGAAATTCCTTATGGGGTGGCAGTGACCATTGAGAATTTTGCCGAGAAGCCGGAACGCAATCTGGTGGTCATCAATGCAGTTATTCATGTTGAGCGGGAGACTCACAAGCGCATCGTCGTCGGCAGGGGTGGGGGGATGTTGCGCGCCATCGGCCGCGCGGCAAGGGAGGATATCGAGCGACTTCTTGGGTGCCGGGTTTTCCTCGAAACCTTTGTCCGGGTCGACCGCAACTGGACCGAATCCGCCCGCTTGCTCAAGGAATTCGGCTACGATTGAAAAAGGCCTTCAACGCGGAGACGCGGAGGCGCGGAGAATACAGAGCTGATCCGTCCTGAGCCAGAAGAATAAGGGTAAGGGAACCCTCGGCGTCTCCGCGCCTCCGCGTTAGAGAATTTGGTATCAACTTCCAGGCAGGTAGAGAATAGATGAAACCCGTCGTCGCCATTGTCGGTCGGCCAAATGTCGGCAAATCGACCCTGTTCAATCGGATCCTGGGGCAGCGCAGGGCTATTGTCGAGGACTTCCCCGGCGTCACCCGTGATCGCAACTATGGAGAAGTCAGCCGCTTCTCCACCCCTTTTCTGCTCATCGATACCGGTGGTTTTGAGCCCGCAAGTTCGGACGAACTCCTGGTGCAGATGCGTGAGCAGTCAAGGTTGGCCATGGAGGAAGCTGACCTCATCCTTTTCGTCCTGGATGCGAGGGAGGGCTTGACTCCATCCGATATCGAGGTTGCCGGGATGCTGCGGCGGGTTGATAAACCTGTCCTTTTCGTGGTCAATAAGGTAGACAGTGAACGGCTGGAAGCCGCTGCCGGTGAATTCTACTCCCTCGGCGCCGATTCCCTGTTTACCGTATCGGCCGAGCACGGACTCGGCATCGATGACCTCATGCAGTCGGTGATTGAGTTGCTCCCCGCAGGGACGGCATTGGAGGAGGAAGGGGCGGAAACCCGCCTGGCGGTTATCGGCCGCCCCAATGTCGGCAAGTCGTCCCTGATCAACCGGCTGCTGGGTTATGAACGGGTCGTCGCCAACGCCGCTGCGGGAACCACCCGGGACAGCATCGATACCCCTTTCTCCTATAATGGAAAGCGCTACGTATTAATCGATACCGCCGGTATCCGTCGCAAAGGCAAAGTCAGCCAGAAACTCGAAAAGTTCTCCGTTATCCAGGCACTGAAAGCGATGGACCGAGCGCATATCGTGCTGGTGGTGATCGATGCCGAGGAGGGAATAACGGAACAGGATTTGACGGTAGCTGGCTATGCCTATGAAAAGGGTCGGGCGGTGGTTCTGGTGGTGAACAAATGGGACCGGGTGGAGAAAGACAACTCCACTTTCGGACGCTATTTGGAAAAAGTGCGCAGTACCTTCAAATTCCTTTCCTTTGCACCGGTCGTCTTCGTTTCCGCCCTTACCGGGCAACGGGTGGCGAAAATTATGTCGGTGGTGGAGCAGGTGGCGACGGAATTCGAACGTCGGATAACCACCGGGGAATTGAACCGGGTGCTGAACGAGGCTGCCGCCACTCATCCGCCGCCCGTCTTCCAGGGAAAACGGTTGAAGTTCTTCTATGCTACGCAGGTGGCGGTGCGGCCGCCCTCCTTCGTCTTGTTCGTCAACAAGGCGGCAGGCGTTCACTTCTCTTATCAACGCTACATCGGCAATCAGCTGCGGGAGGCGTTTGGCCTAAAAGGCACGCCGATTCGCCTCGTTTTCAAGGATCGCGAACGTCAGGGGCAGGGATAAAAACCTTTACTTCGGCAATTTCCTGGGATATATTGATTTTCATTTAATTATGTAAGGTTACACCGTTTTTCGCTGGTATGAACGCCAGTTGGCTGGATTTGCATGAGCCTCGTCGGAAACCTCGAAGACCTCGGATTGGGGGATATCCTCCAGATCGTCAGCCTCAGCCGGAAATCCGGGGTATTGTCACTTCAAAACGGCAGCCGGGAGGGGAAGATTATTTTCCTCAACGGCCAAGTCATTCGTGCCACCTCCACCGATTTCCGGGAAAATCTCGGTGACCTGCTGCTGCGCCAGCGACTGGTGGATGTGGATACCCTGAAGAAGGCCCTCTTCATCCAGAGGAATTCGGCGGCCCCCCCTCCCCGTATAGGACGGATCCTCTCGGAACGGCTGGGTATTCCCGGCAATGTGATCGAAGAGGTAGTCAAGGATCAGGTCCAAAAAATCATTTACAGTTTCTTCGGCTGGGCGGAAGGTACATTCTCCTTCGAGCTGGGAGAGTCCGGCGACCCGGCGGCTACTCACCTGAATCCCTTGCAGTTCATGCTCGAACAGGGGCTGAATCCGCAGTGGCTGGCCATGGAGGGAAGCCGCATCGTTGACGAGAAGCGGCATCGCGGCGAATCACTGCTGGAGCAGGGTGATGAGCCGCTGATTGAAATCGATCAGCTGCTCGCCGGCGAAGAGCCACTGCTGGAGGAGACGGCGCCAGATATTGAGCCCGCTGCCGTGCCGGGTGATCCTTTTAAACAGATCACCGTTTTGCTGATCGATGATGATCCGGCGACGCGGGAAAAACTCGGCCAGGTTCTGCAAACGCGAGGCTTTACCGTCAGGCTGTTCGAAAATGCCCGGGACTTCCTGAAAGATGCGCAGGAGTCGGTGAAGAAGACCGCCATCATCCTGGTCATCGACGTGATCATGCCGCGAGCTGATGGGAGCGGCATTTTCGGTGGCCTGGATTTGCTGGAACAGGTCCGGCGGGAATTGCCGACGGTTCCCCTGCTGGCTGTCTCCGATCATCCTGACCCGGAAGTTGAACGCAGGGTTCGCCAGTTGGGGGTGCCCGCAGTGGTCACCAAACCGGGGCGGAGTGAGATTCGGGAGGAACGCGGCCGGAAAATCCTCGAGATGTTTGGCGATGCCGTAGCCGAGCTGAAAGCTGAGACGGGCAAGCAGGAGAGACCGCCGGATGTTTCCCTGTTCAATCTGGGGGCGGAGTTGATGGAAGAGCTGGGGGTGCCGAGGACGAGCGTGGCCAGCCTTCAGAAATCTCCCGGACTCCATCTGCTGCGCGGCATGCTGCAGGAACTGAGCAATCCTTCCCTGGGTGGCGGCATTATTTTGCTGGTGCTGCGCTTCGCCAGTGAGTTCATGAACCGGGCCGTCATTTTCCTGGTGAAGGAGAAGGTAATCGTCGGATTGGGGCAGTTCGGCATAGAACTGGCCGATGGAGCGGCTGATGCCCGGGTGCGGCGAATGAAGATTCCAGCCGAGGAGCCGTCCCTGTTCAATTTTGTGCTGCAGGGGATGGCGCCGGTAAAAAGCCCGATGGGGTCAGGTCGTTGGGATCACTATCTGAAGGAACAGCTTGGCGGCGAGGAACCGGAGGAGATTTTTCTCGGGCCCGTTCTCAGCGAGGGAAAAATCGTTGCCCTGCTTTATGGGGACAACCTGCCTGAAAAGAGGTCGATCGGCGATACCGAAGCCCTGGAGATTTTCCTCTCGCAGGCCGGTCTGGCCATGGAAAAAGCGCTGCTGGAACGCCGACTGCGTGGAAAAGATGCCGTCTGAATCGGGAGTGCAACCTGTGTCGAAGAAAATTTTGGTCGCCGAAGATTCTCCAACCATGCGATCCTTGATCAGTTCCGCCATTCTATCCGTGGGAGAATACGAGATCATCGAAGCTGCCAACGGCTTTGATGCCCTGCGCATCCTGCCGCGGGAGAAAGTCGACATGGTGATCACCGACATCAACATGCCCGACATCAATGGCCTGGAACTGGTCAGTTTTCTCAAGAACAATCCGAATTACAAATCGCTGCCGCTTCTCATCATCAGTACCGAGGGAAGCGAGCGTGACCGCCAGAAAGGTCTGGCGCTGGGTGCAGATGGCTACCTGGTCAAACCGTTCGCGCCCCGCGATCTGCAGGCTTTCGTTCAGCGGTTTCTGTTATAGGAGGGAGCGGTGAGCGCATCATCACAGGCCATGAAGGAATTTCTCGGGGAAGCGGAAGAAATAATCGAGAAGCTGAATCTTGATTTGGTTCAGTTGGGGGAAGGCATCGACACCGGTGAGGCTGAACCGGAGCTGCTGAACGGCATTTTCCGCGGCGCCCATTCACTCAAGGGACTGGCTGGGATGTTCGGCTTCGATGATATCTCCGAATTGGCCCATCGGCTGGAAAACCTTCTGGACGGCCTGCGCCTGGGAAAAATCTCCCTTGGCGGGGCACTGGTGGAGGTTCTGTTTGACGGACTGGAACTGCTGAGCCGATTGATCCACGGCAAGGGAGGGGACAGCAATTTCACCATGGACACCACTTCCCTCATCCGCCGGCTTGATGCCTTAGTGACAAAAGGCGAGGGAGGGAAAGATCAGGTCCCCGGACAGGGGGGGGGATTGACCCGGAAATCCTGAGCGTCCTCACCGAGTATGAAGAGCACCGACTGCTGGATAATCTCAAGAAGCAACGGACACTGTTGCGGGTGCGGGCGAACTTCAGCCTGATCAGCTTCGACCAGGATCTTGCCGAGATCAGCGAACAATTGAAAGACTTAGGGGAAATCATCAGCACACTGCCGAGTGCCGGCGATCTCTCCGATCATATTTCCTTTCAGATCATTCTCGGCACCACCAAATCCCTCGCGGATATCGCGACGCAGATGGAGCGCGAAAACGTATCGGTGGAACTGCTGAGCGGCGGCAAGGCCGAGATGTCTTCCGATCCGTCCGAAACGATTGCTGCCTCTCCTGCGGAAGCCCCTTCCTCCGATAATTCGACCTCCCTGCGCTCAATCAGCCATACGGTGCGGGTGGATATCGAGAAGCTCGATTCCCTGATGAACATTGTCGGTGAACTGGTTCTATCAAAGGGGGCGATCGCCGAAATTTGCGAGCGACTCAAGCTCGAGGGGGATGGGGAAAGGGGCCGTGAACTGCAGAAAGCCACCCGCAACCTGGAGCGGCGTCTTGAGGAACTGCAGAAGGGAGTCATGGAGGTCCGCATGGTCCCCGTGGCACAGTTGTTCGAGAAAATGACCCGGATCATCCGGAGGGTGGCGGGGGAACACGTCAAAAAGGTCACCCTCGATCTGCAGGGAGCCGAAACTGAGCTGGACAAGCTGATCATGGAAAATCTTTCCGATCCCCTGATGCACATTATGCGCAATGCCATTGACCACGGCATCGAATCCGCTGCCGAGCGCCTGGCTCTGGGGAAACCGGAAAAGGGGACGATCTGTCTGTGGGCCTCGCAGAAGGGCAACCATGTGGTGATCGAAATCCGGGACGATGGTCGCGGCATCGACCCGGAGAAAGTCCGGCGCGCTGCGGTGCAGAAGGGTCTGCTCAATGAGTCGGCGGAACTCAGCCGTGAGGATATATTGGAGCTGATTTTTCTCCCCGGCTTCTCGACCAGCGATCAGGTGAGTGATCTGTCCGGGCGCGGCGTCGGCATGGATGTGGTGAAAACGAATATCGGCGAACTCTCCGGGATGATCGAGGTTGACAGCGTCGTCGGCGAGGGGACGGTGATCACCATTACCCTGCCGATTACGCTGGCCATCATCAAGGCGCTGATTATTCGCGTCTGCGGCCAGACCTATGCCATTCCCGTTACTTCCGTGCTGGAGACACTGATGATTGAGTCTGCGTCGATCCGCACCGTCGAGCGGCGAGAGGTAATGGAACTGCGGCAAAGCACATTGCCGCTGCTGCGTCTCGGCGAAATCTTCCGGCTGCCGGAGCCGCCGAGAAAAGACGGTCGTTCCTTTGTCACTGTGGTAGGGATGGCGGAGAAGAAGTTGGGGATTGTCGTCGATGAGCTGCTCGGCCAGCAGGATGTGGTCATAAAATCCCTCGGCAGCTCACTTTCCTTCATCCGGGGCATTGCCGGCGCTGCCGATCTCGGCAACCAGAAAACCATTCTGGTACTCGATGTTGGTGGTCTGATGAGCGAAGCGGTGCGGGGAGATTCGGCCGTCCATGTATGAGAGTTTTTACGGGTTCAAAGAGCGCCCTTTCAGCAAAACACCCGATCCCCGCTTCCTCTATCAGAGCCGGGTGCACCGGGAGGCTTTAGCGCGTCTGATCTATGCCGTCGAGGAGCGCGATCTGATCCTGCTGACTGGAGAGATCGGCTGCGGCAAGACTACCCTTTCCAGAGCCTTAATGGATGAACTGGGAGAAGGATACAAGGTTCTGCTTCTGATCAATCCGCGACTGACGCCTCTCGAGTTTTTGCGGGTGTTGGCGCTGCGTCTGAGCATCGAAAGCCCGGCCACATTCAAGACCGATCTGCTGGAGCAGATCGGCGGTGAATTGTATCGTCAGTATCAGGAGGGAGTCTGCCCGGTGCTGATCATCGATGAGGCACAGCTGGTTCCGCATAAGGAGACTTTCGATGAGATCCGGCTGCTGACCAATTTTCAGCTCGACGACCGGAATCTGATCAGCGTTGTTCTGATGGGGCAGCCGGAACTGCGCAAACGACTGGGGCATCCGGTTTACGAACCCCTTAGGCAGCGCATCGGCATGCAGTATAACCTGCGGCCGTTATCCCTGGAAGAAACAGCCGAATATCTTGACTGTCGAATTATTGTTGCCGGAGGTTCGCCCGGATTGTTTCTGCCGCCTGCCGTCGAGCATATATTCAGGTATTCCGGCGGCATTCCCCGCAAGATCAATCATGCCGCCGCCTTGGCCTTGTTGGAAGGGTTCGGAAGGGAAGCGGCCTGTATCGGCCCGGAAATCCTCGATGCGGTCATGCCAGAGCTGGTGTTGACGGCCTGAATTACCGGAGGGAAATCGCGATGGACATAGCCAAAATTCGCCAAAAGGCCAAAACCAGAGAAGCGCCCTCTCCGGCAAAAGCGACCCTGAGAACACCACTGCCCGCCTCACCCGTCGCCGTGCCGCCAGCGACGACCGACTCGGTGCAGACACCGCCGTCGCCGGACAAAAAAAATCGCTCCGCCGCCTCTGCGGTCAGCCCTGTGGATCCCCTGGCGGCCTTGTTTGAAACCCCGTTGGAAGTTCAGCTGGCCACCGAGGAAAACTATCTGCAGGGGTTGCGTCAGACGACCGAGGAGGTGGGTAAGCTAAGACAGTTATTGGCATTTTCCCTTGGCACCGAGGACTACGTACTGGACATCGAGACCATTCGCGAGATAATAAAACCAAGAGAGGTGACGGATATTCCCCGGGTTCCCGAATTCATCCTGGGAATCATTTCCCTGCGTGGCATCATAATACCGGTATTTGACCTGAAGCGACGCCTGAAGCTGGGGAAGACTGAAATCACCCCAGCCTCGCGCATCGTGGTCTGTCAGCATCAGGACCGGGTCGTCGGCTTACTGGTCGACAGCATCACTCAGGTGGTACGCATTCCTGGTCAGAAGATCGAACCGCCGCCCGCAGTCCTTTCAGGCCTTGATCGTGATCTGGTGGAGGGGGTAGGGCGCTACAATGGGAAGATGATGATCCTGCTGCACTTGCCCTGTGTGGTGGATGCAGAGCTCGTCTGAAGCCGCAGAAAGGAGTGGCCAAGTGTCCAAGAAAAAGATCCTGATCGTGGAGGATGAAGAGAGTTTGCTCAAGCTGGAAAGCATCCTCCTGACCTCAAAAGGGTTCGAAGTTAAAGGGGTTTCGAATGGCCAGGCGGCCCTGGATGCAATCGGCGAAGCACAGCCGGACCTGGTGCTTCTCGACATCATGCTGCCGGAGATCGATGGATTTGAAGTTTGCCGCCGGATCAAGAGCGACCCGGCAACCCGGCATCTACCGGTAATTATGCTCACCGCCAAAAAGAGCCGGGAAGATATGGCGCGAGGGGAAAAGGTGGGAGCCGACTGGTATATTACCAAACCATTCAAATCAGCCATGGTCATCGAAACCATTCAAAGGTTTTTAGCCAAATGAGAGCCAAGGCAGAGGAAAAGGGTCCGGTGAACGGGGAAAGCGGCCGACAGGAGGTCCAGCTCGCCTGTTTTCGGGTCGGCGGTGAAATGTATGCCCTCGACATCATGCGCATCAAGGAAATCATCAGGCCGCAAAAGCTGACTCCCGTTCCGAAAGCGCCGCCTTTTATCGAAGGGGTAATCAACCTGCGCGGAGCGGTAATCCCGGTGGTGGATCTGCGTAAACGATTCGATCAGTCGAATACCGGTTCCGATCAGAAGACCAGGGTGATCATCTGTGCCCTGGCGGGGAAAATCATCGGTCTTGTCGTTGATGAAGTTACCGAAGTGCGTCGTTGTTCGCGACAGGAAATTCAGCCATCCCCGCAGTTCCTTAAGGGGAAAGGGACAGATTTTTTCATCGGCATTTACCGACGGGAGGAAGAGTTGGTCATGCTGCTGGATCTGGAGAAAATCCTTTCTTCCGGGGAAAAGATTGACCTGGAAAGCATCCAGATGCTGCAGCAGGAAATGGCCGGATCCCACTGAACTGATTCGTTTGAATTGCCTGAAATGGAGTATTGAACTGCAATGATTATCTGTTGTCCGGCCTGCCAGGCCCGGTTCCGTCTCGACCGCCAGCGTCTCGGCGGTAAGCGGGTCACCCTCAGATGCAGCCGTTGCCGCGAAACCTTCAAGACCGAAGTCCCCGCACCCACAGGGGCTGCCAGATTCACTGTCCTGGTTGCCCATGGCGACCCAAGTCTCTGTACCACCATTCATGATCTTCTCGGCGCCGAGGGGATCGATTGCCGGGTGGAACATGACGGTACCGGCGCCCTCCGCCAGATGCAGCTGCAGCCGCCGCAGGTAGCCATACTCGATGTGGCCATCTCCGGCCTGTATATTTTCGAGCTTATCGAGAAGATGCGCGGTCTTCCCCGTCTGACTGAAACCAAAATCCTTTTGCTCTCCTCGATCTACAGTAAAACAGCTTATAAACGGACGCCGAGTTCTCTTTACGGAGCCGACGACTACATAGAGAAACACCATATCCCTGACGATTTGGTGCCGAAGGTCTACCGATTGGCACTGCAGGCGGTCCCGGTCCCCGACCAGCAGGCCAAACAGGAGAAAACGATCACCGGCCAGGCCTTGACGGAAGCTGAAAAAAGTGCTGAAAATTCATCGCGGGAATTGAATGCGCATATCCAGCGCGCTGAAAATGAAGACCTGGCTGTTCCCGATACAGCAATTGAGAAGGCCAGGCAGTTGGCCCGCATCATTGCCGCTGATATAGCCCTCTACAACCAGGAGAAAATGGACGAAGGAATTCGCCGGCAGAATGTTTTCGATCTGTTGGCAGGGGAAATCGAAGAAGGCCGACGGATTTTCCGCAAACGGCTTGCCCCTGGTTTCAGCAGCCAGGAGGATTTTGTGCGCCAGGCTGTTGTCGAACTGGTCGAACGCCGGCGGTGCGAGCTGGGGGGCTGATCATGAATATGGATCTTTCGTGAACCGAGAACAATGGACAATGATAGGCGATGAGGAGGAACGCCTGCAGTTTCTCAAGGGTAGCGCCGGGGAAAATGCAGAAGCGCTCCTACCGATAATTTACCTGGCACTGAGTGATCAGAGCTGGCGTCTGCGCAAAGAGGCTGTTGGACTTTTCCTTTCCCTGCCGCGCGCCGGCGAAATGGCTGGCGAGATCATCAATCTTCTTTATGCGCAGGACAATGCCGGGCTGCGCAATGCGTCGGTAGAGATCCTGGTTTCTCTTGGGCGGCAGGCGGTTTCTTCTTTGCTGGCGGAGCTAAGGTGCGAGGATCACGACGTTCGTAAGTTCGTGCTTGACATTCTCGGTGAGATAAGAGACCCCGCGGCTACGGGTCCGATGGTCAAGGCCCTCGATGATGCCGACAAGAATGTTCGCGCAGCCGCCGCCGAGAATCTGGGGAAAATCGGTTCCGCTACAGCGGTACCGGCCCTGCTCGATACCTTACGTCATTCGGACCTGCTTTTCCGCTTCACCGTCCTGCAGGCTCTCGGCCAAATCGGTGCCAGTGTTCCGCTCGACCGCCTGCTTGAATTCAAAGACGAGCCGTTACTGCGACCAGCTCTTTTCGATTGTCTCGGTCGGGTGGGTGGGAGTGCAGCGCTGCCGGTGCTGACCGAGGGATTGACCGACCGGATGCGAAACGTCCGGGAGGCTGCCGTAAGCGCTTTAATCCGTCTGGGAGAGACCCGCACGCCTGAATTGGCAACAGGCCTCACATTGCTGGCCGGCGGCAGGGAGGCCGAGGCGATCGCCGAATTTCTCGTCAGCGGACGCGTGGGAATGCAAAAGGCGGCCGTCCATCTCCTCGGCTGGATTCGGGATGGACGTTTCGCTCGGCAGCTCCTGGAGTTGCTCGAAAACCCCGATCTGCGAGAAACGGCCATTGCGTCCCTGTTAGCCGTCGGTACCGCCTCGCCCGGTTCCCTAATGGCCCTCTGGCCGGAGGCGAGCAATCAGCAGCAAACCTATCTTGCCTATCTTTTCGGAGAAACGCAGTGCGAGGGCAGCTATCCGCTGCTGCAGGAAGGACTGGCCAGCTCCGACGTTGAGTTGCGGGCAATGTCGGCCCGGGCGCTGGCCCGTCTCGGAACGGCGGCATCACTTCCGGTGCTGGTCCAGGCCTTGACGGACACGGCGGACGAGGTTCGCGAAGGGGCGATGCACGCACTGGTTGAGTTGAGTAAATGCTTCCGCACAGAGATCCTCCATCTTCTGCAACCGCTGCTGGAAACCCAAGATCCAGAAATTCGGATGTACGCGGTTCTCGTTCTCGGTAGTCTGGATGGAGAGGAGGTGGAGAATTCACTCACTCTGGCCATGAAGGATGAGTCTCCCCTGGTGCGGCAGGCGGCGGTGCGCGCTTTTGATGGTCATCTGGGCCGCGGACAGGTGCCCATTCTCATGCTGGCCCTCACCGATGAAGACCACGAGGTGCGCCGTCTGGCGGCTGAATTGCTGGGGACGCTGGGGGATCCTCTGGCCTTGCGGCCCTTGGCCATGGCCTTGCAGGATGAAGACATCTGGGTGCGGGCGACTGCCGTGCGGGCACTTGGCAATTTGGCGAGTAGTGAAAGTGAAGAGCTGATCAAGAGCGCTCTGCGCGATCCGGTTGGATTGGTGGTCATCGCCGCCCTTGAGACGTTAGCCGCCAGGGACCTTGAGAATTTTTCCCCCTGTCTAAACAGCGGGCTGTCCCATCCGGATGCGGAAGTGGTCAGTGCGGTTTTGCAGCTTCTCGCCGTGAGCGGCCGGCGTGATTGGATCGATCCGGTCCGGGATAACCTCCTCAACCATCGCCATTGGGAGGTGCGCACGAGCTTCGCCCGAATCCTGGCGCAGCATTACGGTAGTCAATGCCGTCCCTGGCTAGAGGCCCGGCTGCTGGTGGAGGTGGAGGACCTGGTCCGCCAACAGGTTCAGGAACTTCTTGCCGCCTTGCCGGCGGGCGAGGGATGAACATGCTGTTTCTACCCCCGGACCTGCCCATGAATGATGAGGAATTCCGCCTGTTGCGGGATTTTGTCTACCAGCACTGTGGGCTCAACTTTACCGAGGAATCGAAATACCTCCTAGTCAAGCGCCTGGGCAAGCGGGTCGCCCACCATCGGTTGAAAACCTTCAAGGAATATTACTACCTCCTGCGCTATAACCAGCATCGCGATCAGGAACTCACGGAGGTTGTCGATTCTCTCACAACGAATGAAACCTATTTTTTTCGGGAAGATTTTCAGCTTAAGACCTTCACCCAGGAAATCATCCCCGAAATATGCAGTCGCAAGGAAAAGGAAGGGCAAAAGCGGCTACGGATCTGGAGCGCCGGCTGTTCAACCGGGGAAGAGCCCTATACACTTGCCATGCTTCTCCTGGAGTTGCCCCGCCTGCACGACTGGCAAATCGAGATCATTGGGACCGATATCAGCCAGCGGGTCTTGCAGGTCGCGCGCAAGAGCGTGTACGGTTCCGCCTCTTTCCGCTGCACTCCTCCCGAATACCTGAAACGATATTTTATTGAAAGCGAAGGTCGCCATCGCGTCGCCGACCGGGTTAAAAATCTGGTCACTATAAGTCACCTGAACCTATTCGATGCTCCCAGGATCTTTCTCTTGGGAAAAATGGATGTGATCTTCTGCCGAAATGTCATCATCTACTTCGATTTGGCGGCTAAAAAAAGGGTGATCGAGACTTTTTATCAGCGTCTGCTGCCGGAAGGATTCCTCCTGCTCGGCCACTCCGAATCCCTGATGAATGTCAGTAACTCCTTTCTTCTGCGTCATTTCGTTCACGATATGGTCTACCAGCGGCCGGCCATGTCCGGTGTTGAAGGGACGATGCCGTGAACCGTACCGTACGTGTGCTGGTGATCGACGACTCCGCTTACAACCGGCGGACCATTATCAAGATGCTGGAAGCCATCCCGCAGGTGAAAGTAATTGCCTATGCCGGCAATGGGGAGGAGGGGCTGCGCAAGGTCATCGACCTGAAGCCGGACCTGATCACCCTCGATCTGGAAATGCCACGGATGGACGGCTTTACTTTTCTGCGCATAATCATGCAGAGCCGGCCGACTCCGGTAATCATCGTTTCCGCCCGCGCCGAGGACGAGAATGTCTTCCGAGCCCTGGAACTGGGAGCAGTGGAATTTGTAGCCAAACCCACCGCGCGTATATCCCCTGAGCTATTCAACATCCAGGATGATTTGCAGAGGAAAGTCCGGGAAGTGGCGCGGATGGACATGAAAAAGGTGGTGACTCGCGCCATTTCCAACGGCACCCCGGCGGTCAAGCCGCCCCCGCGCGCCTGGCCGGCAACCGGACAGCGGAGCTGCACCCAGGTATTGATCGGTTCCTCTACCGGCGGCCCGCCGGCCCTGCAGGCAATCTTTTCCGCCATTCGAGAATCGGTTCCAATCGGTTTTGCCATTTCTCAACACATGCCGCCAGGTTTCACGCGGGCTTTTGCCGATCGTTTGAACAAATTTACCGCTATCGAGGTCCGCGAGGCGGAATCCGGTGATCGGATGCTGCCGGGAGTCGCCCTGGTGGCGCCCGGCGGTAAAAATCTGCTCTTCCGACGTCGGGGCGAGGAGGTAATGGCGCAGGTGGTAGATCCAGCACCCGGGCAGCGCTACGTACCCTCCGTCGATGCCATGTTCATCTCTGGAAGCGAGGTCTTCGGGGAAAAAGTACTGGGAGTGGTACTCACCGGCATGGGCAATGACGGAGCCCGCGGGCTGATCGGGATTAAAGAACGAGGTGGAGGTGTGCTCGCCGAAGCCGAGGAAACGAGCGTCGTCTTCGGTATGCCGAAGGAGGCCATTGCCACCGGAAAAGTAGATAAAGTCGTGCCGCTACCGTTGATCAGTCGTGAGATCCTGCGGCGCTGCGGTTGCTGAAAATGATTTTAGGAGAGGAAAATATGCAGAAAGAGGACGAAAAAGGCGTTTTGAGCCGGGGGGAGGAATTCCTCCAGGTCTTCAAGAAAGGCGCCGAATTTACGCAGGAGATTCTCAAGGAAAACGAGCGCCTGCGCTTCCAGATCTTGCAGCTTGAGGAGGGACTGAAAAAACGACCGGAAGAGGTCCAGGCGCCGGACCAGGAAACTCTCCGGTTGCGCCGGAAAATAGATGACCTGGAACGGGAAAAACAGGAAATTGTCGCCCGGATCCAGCAGGTGGAGGAGGAAAATCTGGATTTCGCCAACCGCTATGTGGAGGTTGAAAACCAGAACAACATGCTGGCCAACCTGTACATCGCCTCCTACCAGCTTCATTCAACCCTCGATCACAAGGAAGTGCTGCAGATCATTACGGAAATTGTCATCAATCTGATCGGTGCCGAAGAGTTCGCGGTCATGGTGATCGGCGACAAGGTCCGAAAGCTGCATGCGGTGGCCTGCGAGGGACTGGAGTTGCCGGATATCCCTCCCGTCCGGATCGGCGAGGGGATAATCGGCGAGGCGGCGCGATCGGGAGAGAATTATTTCATCGAGCACATGGAGGGATATGTCCGGGACTTGAAAAGCCCCCTGGTCTGCATCCCGTTGAAAATAAAGGATCATGTCATCGGAGTGCTGGTCATCTACAAGTTGCTGGAACAGAAGGACCGGTTTGCCGATGTCGATTTCGAACTGTTTACCCTGCTGGCCGGACATGCTGCCACCGCAATCTTCTCCTCCAAACTCTATTCAGAATCGGAGCGGAAGCTGTCCACCATCCAGGGCTTCATCGATCTCATGACCAAATAGGTTGCGGAGGGATTCAGGAATGAATAACTATAAAGTTCTGGTCGTCGAAGATTCGCCCACCATGCGCCAGCTTATCGTCTTTGCCCTGAAACGCCTCCGGGGCTTGGTTATCGTTGAAGCCAACGATGGCGTCGACGGTCTCAAGAAATTGACCGGAGATAAGTTCGACCTGATCATCACCGATATCAACATGCCGATCATGAACGGCCTTAAACTGGTCAGCCTGGTTCGCCGTGATCCCGGTTACCAGAAGACGCCCATCATTATCGTCACCACCGAGGGTGCCGAAGAGGATCGGGAGCGAGCCCTGGCTTTGGGCGCCAACGAATACATCACCAAGCCGGTGCAGACCACCAGACTCCTCGAGGTGACTCGGCGGCTTTTAAATCTAGGTCCCTGATGCCGGTGCCATTCGGATTGACAAATCGCCGGCAACTTGTGGTATATACTTTTGATTGCCCGGGAACCGGGATTTCACTTTGCAAAGGAGGCTCTTTTGGCTAAAGAAGAAGCGATTGAAGTTGAGGGTTCGGTTATTGAACCGCTTCCCAATGCTATGTTCCGGGTCAAACTCGATAACGGGCACATCGTCCTGGCACATATTTCCGGGAAGATGCGCAAGTTCTATATCCGCATTCTCCCTGGCGATCGGGTAACGGTGGAACTCTCCCCCTATGATTTGACCCGCGGCAGAATTACCTACCGGGAAAAATAGGGCGGTCGTTACCGGTTAATCCCCAACGGCAAGCGAAATTTATTTCCGGCTATCTTACGCAGACATACCGGCGTACACGCCGGTTTTCCTGTTTATGAGCGGAGACGTTATGGAAGAACGTTACACCCCCGAGGCCATCGAGGGGCGATGGCAGCAGATCTGGGCGGAGCGCAAGTCTTTCAAAGCGGCCGAGGAGTCAGACCGGCGCAAGTTCTATCTGCTGGAGATGTTTCCCTATCCCTCCGGGCGCATCCACATGGGGCACGTGCGCAACTATTCCATTGGGGATGTGGTGGCCCGCTTCAAGCGGCTGCAGGGGTTCAACGTCCTTCATCCGATGGGCTGGGATGCCTTCGGCATGCCGGCCGAGAATGCGGCCATCCAGCACGGAACCCATCCGGCCAAATGGACTTACGAGAACATCGCCAACATGCGCGTCCAGCTGAAGAAGATGGGGTTCTCGTATGACTGGGACCGGGAATTCGCCACCTGTGACCGCGAATATTATCGGTGGGAGCAGCTGATTTTCCTGAAGATGTTCGAGAAAGGGCTGGCCTACAAGAAAAGCTCTTCGGTCAACTGGTGCCCGGCCTGCCAGACCGTACTGGCCAATGAGCAGGTCGAGGATGGCCGATGCTGGCGCTGCGACAGTGAAGTGATAGCCAAGGAACTCGAGCAGTGGTTCTTCAGAATCACCGATTATGCCGAAGAACTGCTGGACTGGACGTACCGTTTGCCGGGCTGGCCGGAGCCGGTCCTGATCATGCAGCGCAACTGGATCGGACGCAGTGTCGGCTGTGAGATCGACTTCCCGGTGGAGAATTCAGCCAGGACGGTCCGGGTCTTCACCACTCGCCAGGATACCCTTTACGGTGCAACTTTCATGAGTCTCGCCCCCGAGCACCCGCTCGCCCTGGAGCTGACGGTGCCGGAACAGCGGCAGCAGGTGGAGGCCTTTATGGCCCGGATGCGCCGGGAGGACAAGGCCCGCCGCACCAGCGATGAGCAGGAAAAGGAAGGCGTTTTCACCGGCAGCTACTGTCTCAATCCGGTCAGCGGCCGGAAAATGCCCGTCTTCCTCGCCAACTTCGTGCTCATGGAATACGGCACCGGTGCGGTGATGGCGGTCCCCACCCATGACCAGCGGGATTTTGAATTCGCCCGCAAATACGATCTCCCCCTGCAGGTGGTCATCCAGCCGGAAGGAGAACGGCTGGCGGCCGCTGCCATGCGTCAGGCCTGGACAGGCCCCGGGTTAATGGTCAACTCGGGAGAATTCGATGGCCTGTCGCAATGAGGATGCCAAGGAAAAAATCGCCGATGACCTCGAGCGCCGGAGAATTGGCAGAAAGACGGTCAACTACCGGCTGCGTGACTGGGGGGTATCCCGCCAGCGCTATTGGGGGACGCCGATTCCGATCCTCTACTGCGAGGCTTGCGGCATTGTCCCGGTTCCGGAGGAGGATCTGCCGGTGGTTCTGCCCACGGATGTCGAACTTACCGGCGAAGGAGGGAGTCCGCTGGCCAGGAGCGAAGCCTTCCTGCACGCCACCTGCCCCCGTTGCGGCGGCCCGGCGCGGCGGGAGACAGATACTTTTGACACTTTCGTCGAAAGTTCGTGGTATTTCGCCCGCTATGCCAGCCCTGATTTCAGCGCCGGTCCGCTCGACCGGTCACGGGTGGAATACTGGCTGCCAGTCGACCAGTACATCGGTGGCGTCGAACATGCGGTAATGCATCTGCTTTATGCCCGCTTCTTCACCAAGGTGTTGCGCGACCTGGGAATGATGGACATCGACGAACCGTTTACTAACCTCCTTACCCAGGGGATGGTCTGCATGGAGACCCGCTCCTGCCCCCGGCATGGCTGGCTATTTCCGGAGGACGTGGCCGAGGGCCGCTGCCGCAAGTGCGGTGCCGAGGCGACGATCGGCCGCATTGAGAAAATGAGCAAATCGAAGAAGAACGTGATCGACCCCGACAGCCTGATCGAGCGCTATGGGGCCGATACCGCGCGACTTTTCTCCCTCTTCGCGGCTCCGCCAGAGAAAGATCTGGAGTGGAATGAGCAGGGGGTGGAAGGTTGCTTTCGCTTTCTGAACCGGGTCTGGCGGGCGGTCTACGATAATCGGCAATTGCTCCGTCGCCCTGAACTGCCGGTCGAAACCAGCGTGCCGGCGCGACGGCTGCGGCGTCTGACGCATCGCACCATCCGCAAGGTGACTGAGGACATCGACGGTCGCTTCCATTTCAACACCGCTATCGCCGCCATCATGGAACTGGTCAACGAAATTTATGGCTGCGAGGAGAAGGGAGCCTGCCCCGGTGCCCTTCGAGAAGCGCTGGAAACGGTGGTTCGGCTCCTGGCTCCGTTCGTTCCGCATATAGCGGAAGAACTCTGGAGTCACCTGGGGCACGCCGGAGGTTTGGAGGCGGCCGGTTGGCCGGTTTGGGACGAAGCGGCCATGGCTGAAGAGGAGAAAACTATCGTCATTCAGGTGAATGGCAAGGTGCGCGGGAAAATAATTGTGCCGGCTCAGGCCGATGCGCATGAGGTCGAACGGGCGGCATTGACCGAGGCCAATGTCACCCGGTTTATAGCCGGGCAGACGGTACGCAAGGTGGTGATCGTTCCCGGCCGACTGGTCAATGTGGTGGTCGGCTGATGCGTTATTTTCCTGCGCTTCTGATATCGCTGCTGCTGGTGTTGATTGGCGGCTGCGGCTATCATCTGCAGGGCAGGGGAGGGAATCTCCCTGCAGATGTGCGGACCCTGAGTGTGGAAATGTTCGCCAACAAAACCCTGGAGCCCTTTCTGGAGAGCACGGTCAGCGAACTGGTGGCAGAGCGATTTATTCGCGGCCGGCTCTTCCAGGTTGTAAACCACTCCGCCGGCGCTGATGCCGTCCTCTCCGGCCAGGTCACGGCCTATACCAGTGAACCGATCGCTTACGACCAGAACGACACCATCGTCCGTTACCGCTCCTCAATGGCAGTCTCCGCCCTCCTGCGCCGCGCCAGCGGAGCAGTCCTGTGGAAAGGGGCGATCTCCTGGAGTGAAGAGTACGCGGCCAGCCCGAACAAGGCAGTGCAGGACGATAATGAATCCGCTGCCATACGGCTGATCAGCGAGCGGGTCGCCGAAGAGCTTTATTTTCGCTTGAGCGATAATTTCTGATGAAATCCGCTGAACTGGATAAGATGCTGGGGAGCGGGAAAATTTCCCCCCTCCTGCTTCTTCACGGTGAAGAAACCTTTCTCCTGGAGAAGGCTTTGCTACGGCTGCTGAATGTCACCGTGCCGGAGGCACGGGATTTCAACTATCAGCTGATTCGCGGCAGGGAAGTTCGAGCAGCCGTAATCATCGATGCAGCCCGCACTCTGCCGGTTTTTTCCTCTTACCGTCTGATTCTTATCAAGGAAACAGAGGAAATCCCCGCAGCCGAACTCGATGCCTTTATTCCCTATCTTCGGGATCCATGTCTGGAGACGGTCCTGGTCTTCACCGCTGAAAAAATCGACGGGCGCCGGAAATTCTTCCAGGAATTCCGAAAGCACGGCCAGCTGTTTGAATTCCGGCGCCTGTATGAAAATCAGATTCCGGCCTTTGTTGAGGAACAGGCCCGCAGTGCCGGATTTTTCTTTACTGGGGATGCCCTGGCGCAATTCTGCCGGCGGGTTGGGAACAATCTTCAGGAAGTGCACGGGGAGTTGATGAAGCTCTTCAGCTTTCTTGGTGATCGTACCCTGGCCGACGTGGCCGACGTGGCGGCGGTCGTCTCCGATACCCGCATCGACAGCATTTTCGACCTGACTAATGCCATCGGCCAGAAAAAAACGGTTGAGGCGCTTCTGTTGCTCGAGCGAATGCTCGGGGAAGGGATGGCCCCGCTGCTCATTCTGAGCATGCTGGTCCGTCATTTTCGGCAACTATGGATGGCGCGGGAATTGCTCGACCAAAAAACGGCGCCGCGGGAGATTGCCAAGCAACTCGGCATCAACCCCTACTTCCTGGAGGGGCTCCTGCACCAGGCCAGACGTTTTTCAACGACCGGTTACCGTCAGGCTTTTGAACTCTTCCTCGAGGTGGACCAGGCACTCAAGGCGACTGGGGCTCACCCGGCTGCCCGTTTGGAATGCTTGATCCTGGCCCTTGGGGAGGGAAACCTTGGGGGGCCGGCGGGAAACGAAAAAGGGGCCTCAGCCCCTTCTCCGTGAGCACAGCGCGGATAATTTATTGCAGGTTGTTAACCAGCCTGGTCAGTCGGCTGATTTTCCGGCTGGCGGTCGCTTTGTGAATAACCCCCTTGGTCGCCGCTTTGTCGATGAACGGGATGGCCCGCTCCAGGGCCGCTTTCGCCGCACTCGAATTTCCCCCGGCGACGGCTTCCCGGACTTGTTTGACGAATGTCCGCATGGTAGAGCGGATATGAGTGTTGCGGGCATTGCGGACAGCATTTTGCCGATTTCTCTTGATGGCTGACTTGTGATTGGCCAAGGTTCAGTCCTCCTTGCTCTCTCGATTGGATCCGTGGTGATTAATTTCCTTTGATGGCCGGTTTATACCATCGAAATTTCTTTGAGTCAAGCTAAAAGTTCTCCAATCATTTCATGCATTCCTTTTATCATCAGTGAGTTATGTTGGCAGTAGAGGGAATTAAATATAAATAATCCCATTTTTCCGGAACAGATGCCGTCTTTTCTGGTGGCCGGTGAAGAGCCGTGGCCACCTGCTGGAAACCATGTCGGAGAAGAAGAAAATATCACGGGCCACCGGCATCATGGGGGTCGCTACTATGATGAGCCGGGTGGCGGGTCTGGTGCGGGATATGGTTGTTGCCAGCCTGTTCGGAGCCGGATTTGCCACCGATGCCTTCTTCATGGCGTTCACCATTCCCAACCTGCTGCGTCGCTTTTTTGCCGAGGGGTCGCTCACCGCCGCCTTCATTCCTACCTTTGCCGATGTCTACCATCGGCAGGGAGAGGCGGAGGCCAAACAGCTGGCGGGCATCTGCTGGACCTTGCTGCTGATCGTCATGGCCATTGTCGCCGCAGCCGGAATTCTCGCTTCACCCTGGCTCGTTCGATTGATCGGTTACGGTTTCAGTACTGTCGAAGGCAAATTGGCGCTGACTGACCATCTGAACCGGTTGATGTTCCCTTATATTTTCTTTGTCAGCCTGCTGGCGCTGCTGACCGGGGTGATGAATGTTCTGGGGCATTTTTTCCTGCCGGCGGTCTCTCCCGTTCTGCTCAACCTGGCAATGATCCTCTGTGCCGTCGCCCTTGCGCCCCATTTCGCCGTACCGATCACCGCCCTGGCAATCGGCGTGCTGCTGGGAGGGGCACTGCAGTTGGCGATTCAACTGCCGGTTCTGCGCGGATTAGGGATTTCCCTGCGACCGAATTTCAATTTTCGGCATCCGGCCATCGGGCGGATCGCCCGTCTGATGCTGCCTGGGATAGCCGGGGTGGCAATCTACCAGATCAACGTGCTGGTCACCCGCCTTCTCGCTTCCTTTCTTCCCCAGGGAAGCGTCTCCTATCTTTACTATGGACAACGTCTCTTCGAGTTTCCCCAGGGCATCTTTGTCGTTTCTCTCGCCCAGGCGGTGCTCCCCGCCATGAGCCGGCAGATTGCCCTGGGAGATGAGCAGGGGCTGAAGGACTCACTTCGCTTTGCCCTCGCTCTGATCATTCTGGTCACCTTGCCGGCGGCGGCCGGTTTGATGCTCTGTGCCATCCCGGTGTATAGCTTGTTTTTTATGGGGGGGGCATTCAATTATGAGGATGTCCGGCAGACGGCCCTGGCCCTGATCGCTTATGCACCAGGACTCCTCTTCGTCGGCGTCAGTCGCGTGGTAGTCCCGACTTTTTATGCCAGAAAAAATACGCGCACGCCGGTCTGGATCTCCTTCTGGACGCTTCTGGTCAATGCCGGGCTAGGCCTGCTGCTGATGGGTCCACTGCAGCATGCGGGCCTGGCTCTGGCACTGACCCTCTCTTCGGTTTTCAACGCGGTGCTGCTGGTCTGGGCCCTGCGACGGCAGATAGGCTGCCTGGGACTGCGGTCTGTCCTGAATACCCTGATGCGGGTAGTCCCGGCAACCGGGCTGATGGCCGCCGCCGTTTGGTCTTTGGTCCGTCTAGGACCGTGGAATGAGACCGGCCTGATTGCGGTCAAGGCGGCCTTTCTGACGGCCGCTATTCTGGCCGGTGCCGGGGCTTATGCGACCGGTTGCCTTTTGTTTCGGGTTCCCGAGGCTGGAGAAGCAGTGGCCATTGTTCAACGTAAATTGCTGCGGAAAGCGCCGTGAAAGGCCGGCCTGGGCCGGGCACCGGGCATTTCCTGTTCTGGAAGAGCCCTGTTGGCTGGATCGGTCTGGTTGCCGGTGCGAAGGGGTTGCGGGAGGTTATCCTGCAGGCAGATCCTCCACCGATGCGCGAGAGCCTTCCTGATCATTGCCTGACGCCTCGGTCGGATGCCCTCCTCACGGGTCGCCGGCAACTGGATGAATTTTTCCGCGGGGAGCGCCTAACCTTTGATCTGCCCCTTGATCTCCAGGGCCTTTCCCCCTTTGCCACCAAGGTCCTGCACACTCTGCTCCAGATCCCCTACGGAACCACCATCTCTTACGGTGAGTTGGGGGAACTCTCCGGCTTTCCCCGCACTGCCCGGGCGGTCGGCGGCGTGATGGCCCGTAATCCCCTGCCGATTGTTATCCCCTGTCATCGGGTTATTGGGGCCGGTGGCCGCCTGACCGGGTATTCGGGTGGAGAGGGGCTTGCCACTAAAGAGTGGCTGCTGCGGTTTGAGCGGGAATGGAGTCAGGATAAAATTATTCCGGGCAGTAAAAGTTCTTGACACCCCTTCGTCACATTTGATAAAAGTTACCGGCGTTACGGTTGTAGGCACGTAGCTCAGTGGGAGAGCACTACCTTGACACGGTAGGGGTCGGCGGTTCAATCCCGCCCGTGCCTACCAATTTCGAACCCACAGCCGTCTAACCGCGTGAGGCATCCCCGGATGCCTCTTTTCGTTGGAGAGTAAAATGGAACTGGTGCGGATCGAACTGCCGGATGGTGCCAGCCGTGAATTTGCTGCGGGCATCACGCCGCGGGAGATTGCCCACACTCTAGGCGAGCGCCTGGCAAAGCAGGCGGTCGCCGCCCGTGTTGACGGTGGTGTGGTCGATCTTGCCGCGCCCATCAACAATGATTGCCGACTTGAACTTGTCACCCTCCGTTCTCCGGAGGGTCTCAAAATCTACCGTCACTCCTCTGCCCATTTGCTGGCGCATGCGGTCAAATCCCTGTTTGGGCGAGAGGTCCAAGTGACCATCGGTCCCGCCATTGAGAACGGCTTCTATTACGACTTTTACAGTGATCGACATATCTTTTCCCCCGAGGAATTTGATCGCATTGAGGCCAGGATGGCAGAACTGGCCGTTGCCGACCTGCCGATCACCCGTGAAGTCATAAGCCGCGACAGCGCCATTGCTCTATTCAGGGAGATGGGCGAAACCTACAAAGTGCAGCTCATCGAGGACCTGCCCGACGAAATGGTCTCTCTCTATCGGCAGGGGGATTTCGTCGACCTCTGTCGTGGGCCGCATCTCCCCTCCACCAGTTGGATCAAAGCCTTTAAGCTGACCAGCGTAGCCGGGGCCTATTGGCGGGGTGATGAGCACAATGCCATGCTGCAGCGGATCTACGCCACCGCTTTTCCAGACCGCAAGGAGATGAAGGCCTATCTGGACAGACTGGAGGAGGCGAGAAAGCGCGATCACCGCAAACTCGGCCGCGAATTGGACCTGTTCTCTTTCAGTGAGGAAGCTGGTGCCGGTCTGGTCATCTGGCACCCTAAAGGGGCGCTGCTGCGTACCCTGCTTGAGGATTTCGAGCGGCGGGAACATCTGAAGCGCGGCTATGACCTCGTCATGGGCCCGCAAATCCTGCGCACCGAGCTGTGGAAAACCTCCGGGCATTATGAAAATTACCGGGAGAACATGTATTTCACCGAGGTGGAGGAGCAGAGCTACGGCATCAAGCCGATGAACTGCCTTGCCCACATGCTGATCTACAAGTCCCGGATGCGCTCCTATCGTGAGTTGCCCTTGCGCTTATTTGAGCTCGGCACCGTGCATCGCCACGAAAAATCAGGGGTACTGCACGGCTTGTTGCGGGTTCGCGGTTTTACCCAGGACGACGCGCATATCCTCTGTACCCCCGAGCAGCTGGACGGGGAGATTCAGGGAGTCCTGCGTTTCGTCCAGGACGTCATGGCGATCTTCGGTTTTTCCTATGAGCTGGAGATCTCCACCCGACCGGAGAAATCAATCGGCAGCGATCAGGATTGGGAGCGGGCGACCAGTGCCTTGATGGATGCTTTGGAAAAGTCGGGCCTGCCGTTTGAAATAAACGAGGGGGACGGCGCTTTCTATGGTCCAAAGATCGATATCAAACTCAAGGACGCTCTTGACAGAAAATGGCAGTGTGCTACAATCCAGTGCGATTTTACCCTGCCTGAACGTTTTGATCTCACATACGTGGGGAGCGACGGGGAGAAACACCGCCCGGTCATGTTGCATCGGGTCATCCTCGGGGCAATCGAACGCTTCGTGGGCGTTTTGATCGAGCATTTCGCCGGTAACTTCCCCCTCTGGATCTCGCCGGTACAGGCCATCGTCCTCAATGTCACCGACAATCAGGCCGAGTTCGCGGAAGAGGTGTTTCAGCTCCTCCGGTCGGATGGGATACGGGTCCAGAAGGACCTGCGGAACGAGAAGCTTGGCTTCAAAATCCGCGAGGCTCAGATGGAAAAGATCCCCTATATGCTCGTGATCGGCGATCGGGAAAAGGAGAGCGGCACCGTTTCTCCGCGCCACCGGTCGGGAAAGAGCCTTGACGGCATGACGCCTGCCGATTTCGTCCGGTTCGTTCAGGACGAATGCAGGCAATACCATTAGGAGGTGCCCCCATAGCTAAGCCAGAAGCCACCAATATCAACCGGGCCATTCGCGCCCGGGAAGTCCGCGTCGTTGATGATGAGGGCAACCAGCTCGGCGTCCTGAGTCTAGCCGAGGCCTTAGCCGCCGCCGAAGAACGCGGTCTGGACCTTGTTGAAGTCTCCCCCAACGCCGATCCCCCCGTCTGCCGAATCATGGATTATGGTAAGTACAAGTACCAGACGAGCAAGCGGACAGCCGAAGCGAAGAAAAAGACGGCTCGGGTAGAGATCAAAGAAGTCAAGATGCGCCCCAAGACCGAGGAGCACGATTTCCAGGTCAAGATAAGAAATGCGCGCCGCTTCCTCGAAGAGGGGAATAAGGTCAAGGTGACAATCATGTTTCGGGGGCGGGAAGTGACCCATCCCGAATTCGGCCACCGCCTGATGACGCGGGTAGGGGAAGAGCTCAAGGACATCGGACAGGTCGAATCGCATCCGGGGATGTTCGGGCGCTTCATGACCATGGTGGTGGCGCCACTGAAGAAATAACCGGTTCGCTCGGCAGGCAGATGGGCTGATCGGTGAAAGGAAACTTTTCGCCGACTGCCCGCTAACCCTGGCCGGCAATCTTTTTTATCGAAGGAGATGGGTGATGCCCAAAATCAAGACTCATCGCGGAGCCGCTAAGCGCTTCCGCAAGACCGGGACCGGAAAGATACGCCGCAACAAGGCCTTCACCAGCCACATCCTGACTAAGAAGACAACCAAACGCAAGCGCAACCTGCGCCACAGCACGATTGTCAGTAAAGTGGATGAAAAGAATATCAGCCGCCTGATTCCCTATCTTTAGGTAGATCAGGAGGGCTCGGCTTCAAGTCCGTGAACTGAGGGGTATGGTCTCCCCCTTCAGATCCGGCAGCGGGACTCCCGCCAATGACGCAAGAAGGAGCAGAAAATGCCGAGAGCAAAACGTGGATTTAAAGCGAGACGCCGCAGAAACAAGGTACTCAAACTGGCCAAGGGCTTCCGTGGGGCGCGCGGGAAACTATTTCGTAGCGCCACCGAGGCGGTCGATCGGGCACTCAACTATGCCTTTCGTGACCGCCGTGTTAAAAAGCGCGATTTCCGGGCTCTCTGGATTACCCGGATCAATGCCGCCGCCCGGGACAACGGTCTTTCCTACAGCCGCCTGGTGCATGGCCTGAAAATGGCTGAAATCGGTCTCGATCGCAAGATTCTAGCTCAGCTTGCGGTTTCCGATCCCCAGGGATTCAGTGCTGTGGTGGATAAAGCCAGGGCCAAGCTCCAGTAGACGAAGAGGAGAGATGGGGGCTTCCCCATCTCTCTTTTTTCTGGGGCGCAGTCCGCGATGGAAGCCTGTCGGCTTCCATTCTTTATTTCTACTCTGATGAGTCGGATGATGATGAAGGAACAACTGGAACGTATGCTGCTGGAAGCCCGCTCCGCCCTGGCCGCGGCCGGATCGGAGGCGGCACTGCAGGAAGTGCGCGTTCGATTCCTCGGCCGGAAGGGGGAATTGACGGCCATCATGAAGCAAATGGGGCGGTTAACCGAAGATGAACGACCGGTCATCGGTGCCTTCGCCAACCAGGTGAAAAGAGAATTGGAGAGCGGCTTCGATGCCCGCGCAAGGGAATTGGGAGAGGCCGAAATCGCGCGCCGATTAGCCAGCGAACGGATCGATGTAAGTCTGCCGGGGCGCCGTGACTTTGCCGGTTCCAAGCATCCGATCACCCTGGTGGCTGAAGAGATCGCGGAGATTTTTGCTTCCCTCGGCTTCGGGGTCGAGGAAGGGCCGGAAGTTGAGAAAGATTTTTATAACTTCGAGGCACTCAATATCCCTAAAGATCATCCAGCCCGCGACATGCAGGATACCTTTTACATCTCGGATGAGGTGGTGCTGCGCACCCACACCTCGCCGGTGCAGATTCGCACCATGCTCCAGCACGCTCCACCGGTGCGGGTGATTGCCCCCGGTACGGTTTACCGGCGCGACTCCGACCTGACCCATTCACCTATGTTCCACCAGATCGAGGGCTTCCTGGTCGACCGGGGGATTACATTCAGCGACCTCAAGGGAACGCTGACTGCTTTTGTTACGCAATATTTCGGCCGCCAGGTCGGCGTTCGTTTCCGCCCCTCCTTCTTTCCCTTTACCGAACCGAGCGCTGAGGTTGACATCCAGTGCGTCATCTGCCGCGGAAAAGGATGCCGGGTCTGCAAGAATTCCGGCTGGTTGGAGATTCTCGGCAGCGGGATGATCGATCCGGAGGTATTCAAGGCCGTCCGTTACGATCCCGAGGTCTACACCGGCTTTGCTTTCGGGATGGGGTTGGAACGTGTCGCCATGCTGAAATACGGGGTCAATGACCTGCGCCTTTTCTTTGAAAACGATCTACGCTTTCTGCAACAATTCCGATGAGAAACTTCCCAAATAAATTAAGCTTTTGCATGTGATTTGCTGCCAAAGGACTTGAGGAAATGATCGTTACCCTTAACTGGCTCAAGGAATTCGTCGATTTCGATCTGCCCGCTGAAGAACTGGCTCACCGCCTGACCATGGCTGGCCTGGAGGTCGATGCCATGGAGAGGCTCGGCGAAGGTTTGGATGGTGTAATTGTCGCTCGCCTCCAGGCCGTCGAGCCGCATCCCGAAGCAGATCGTCTGACCCTTTGCCAGGTAGATACCGGCCGTGAAATGCTGCAGATCGTCTGTGGTGCCCGAAACCACAAGGCTGGCGACCTGGTTGCTCTGGCCCAGGTAGGGACCATTCTTCCCGGCGAGTTCAAAATAAGGAAGAGCAAAATTCGCGGCCGCGAGTCGGTGGGCATGCTCTGCTCGGAGAAGGAGCTCGGGTTGGCTGAGGAATCCGCGGGGATTATGATACTGCCTGCCGGACTGCCCTTGGGAGAGCCGGTATTCGCCGCCTTGGGGCTCAAGGACGTGCGTTTCGAACTCGGCCTGACCCCGAACCGCGCCGACTGTTTGAGCGTTCTCGGTGTGGCCCGGGAGGTGGCGGCCATGGTCGGCCAGCCACTCCGCCTGCCCGCAGCCCGCGTGGAGGAAACCGGAGAAGCAATTTCCGGGCTGACCTCGGTTGTGGTTGAGGAACCTGGCCTCTGCCCGCGCTATGCAGCCCGCCTTATCCGTGGGGTGAAGGTCGCTCCGTCCCCGGCCTGGCTGGTTCGCCGCCTGGAGATGGTCGGACTGCGTTCGATCAACAATGTTGTGGACGTGACCAACCTGGTTCTGGTGGAATTGGGGCATCCTCTGCATGCCTTCGATTTTCGTCTCCTGCGTGGTGGTCGGATTGTCGTCCGGCGCGCCGGCGATAAAGAGATCTTCACCACGCTCGACAGCCAGCCGCGTCAACTGCTGAACAGCGATCTGACCATCTGCGACGGGGAAGGGGCGGTTGCCCTGGCCGGCATCATGGGCGGGGAGAATTCGGAGATCCGTCCGGAAACGACCGACATCCTGTTGGAGAGCGCTTATTTCAATCCGACCGCTATCCGCCGTACCAGCAAGCGCCTTGGCATTCATACCGAGTCATCCCATCGGTTCGAACGCGGCGCTGATATCGATATGGTGCCGGTTGCTCTTGACCGGGCTGCTGAGCTTATTCTGGAACTGGCTGGCGGCAGCGTTGCGCCGGGGCGAATTGATGTCTATCCCGTGCCGATGCCTCAGCGCCGGCTGACCATGACCGTCCGGCGCACCGAAGACGTCCTCGGCCTGCATCTCGATTCTCTTGAAATCCAGCGCCTGCTGCGCGGCATCGGTCTTACCGTTGAGGCGACCGCCGACCGTGACGTCGCGGCTCTTTACGTTACCGTCCCGGCTTTCCGCCATGACCTGGAGCGCGAAATCGATCTGATTGAAGAGGTGGCCCGCCTCAATGGCTATGACCGGATTCCAGTGACAATGCCGGTCAGCCGAGCGCTGTGCCATCGAACTCCGGAAAAACAGCGACTGGTGAGGCAAACGCGTGACCTGATGGCGGCCGCTGGTTTCGCCGAGGTAATCAACTATTCCTTTGTTTCTCCCTCGATCCTTGATCGCCTAGGACTTTCCGCCGGAGATTCACGCCGGCAGACGGTACGGATCCTGAATCCTTTGACCGAGGAACAGTCGGTCATGCGCACCACCCTGGTTGGCAGTCTGCTGGAGACGGTCACGCGCAACCTCGCTTACCGGTCGCGTGACCTGCGCCTGTTTGAGGTGCGGCCGGTTTTCCGGCCCCGTTTGGATGAGGAATTGCCTGCTGAAAAGAAGGCTTTGACTGCCGTGCTGTGTGGACGGCGGGAACCCGAGGGGTGGGCTCAGGCGAGGGAAAACGTTGACTTCTACGACCTGAAGGGGGTGACGGAAATGATCCTGGAATATCTGCATATCGACAGATGTTCCTGGGAAGCCGATTCGCCGGAGCCATTTCTGCACCCGGGAAAATCCTGTACCCTGCGGCGGGGAGGGGTAACCCTGGGAACGCTCGGAGAGGTTCATCCGAATATATTGGCAAATTTCGAAATCGACCTGCCGGTTTTTCTTCTTGACCTGGATCTGGAAGCATTAGCGGTCGTTGCAGGCGCTTACGGCGGCTTCCGGCCATTATCCCGCTATCCCGATGTCTATCGCGACAGCGCCTTTCTCCTGGATGAGGGAATCTCCGCCCGACAGGTATTTGAGGTGTTGGATAGGGCAAAAGGCCGGAATGCAGAAGACATCAATCTATTCGATCTCTATCGTGGCAAGGGAATTCCCGAGGGGAAAAAGAGCCTGGCGATCCGGGTCCGCTATCGCAGCCCGGAAAAGACATTGACCGATGAAGAGATCAATCTCGCCCATGGGAAACTGGTCGATGCTCTCTGCCGGGAACTGGGGGCGGAGATAAGGTAAAAAAATCAGTTGATTACCGTTTGTTGGTGTGATATAAAAACCCGGAAATTCAGGGACCTGTGCAATCAGAGTGGAGGTGTTATGACCAAAGCGGACCTTATCGAGAACGTTTATCTGAAAACAGGGTTTTCCAAAAAGGAATCCGCTGAGATCGTCGAGATGGTTTTCGACCTGATTAAATCGACTCTGGAGAGCGGTGAAAAAATCAAAATTGCCGGCTTCGGCAACTTTGTGGTGAAGGACAAATCAACCCGCCGGGGCCGCAATCCGCAAACAGGGGAAGAGATCGAGATTTCTTCTCGGCGCATTCTGACCTTCAAGCCAAGCCAGGTTCTGAAGGCCTCCATCAACGGCGGTGAGTAATTCCGCTATTTCGGGCAGGCCATGAATTGCCAGCTTCCCGATAAGCTCTACTTCAAGATAGGCGAAGTTACCGAACTGACCGGAGTAAAACCGCACGTCTTGCGCTATTGGGAATCGGAATTCGGTTCATTCCGCCCCGGCAAGAGCAGGAATCAGCAGCGGCTTTACCGTCAGAAGGATGTCGAACTGGTTTTCCGGCTCAAGGATCTCCTTTATAACCAGGGATATACTATCGCCGGGGCGAAGAAAAAGTTGCGCCAACGGACGGTGGAAGGGGAATCACAGTCCGTCCCGCCCCTACCTGATAAACGGGCTCTTCTTGACGAAATCCTGGGCGACCTGCGCCGGTTACGCCAGTCTCTGGAGACCGGTCCCTAAGATTCCAGTTCCCGCCTCGAGGATTCTTTGCTTATTCTGGTCACCAATGACGACGGCATCAGCTCGCCCGGCATCATGGCCCTGGCGGAAAGCATGTCCGCTTTCGGCCAGGTCGTCGTCGTTGCACCGGACCGTGAGCGAAGTGCCGTTGGCCATTCCCTGACCCTGCATTCACCCCTTCGCGCCGACCTGGTCGGCCCTGACCGCTTTGCCGTCGACGGCACCCCGACCGATTGTGTCAACCTTGGCATTCACGGATTGCTCAGCAAACGACCTGCCTTGGTCGTGTCGGGGATCAACAAGGGGGGGAATATGGGAGATGATGTCACTTATTCTGGTACCGTCTCCGCCGCCATGGAAGCAACCCTTATGGGGGTTCCCGCCTTCGCGCTTTCCCTGGAAGCGGCCTCCTTCCATTCTGACGATTTCCGCACGGCCGCTTCTTTCGCTGCCGACCTCGCGCAGCTAGTCCTTGAGCGGGGATTGCCTCCTGATACTTTTCTTAATGTCAACGTGCCCGCCGGCACACCCCGGGGGGTTCGGCTGACCCGGCAGGGAAGGCGCCGGTACGGAGACGTTGTCGTTGAAAAAGTCGATCCTCGCGGACGTAAATATTATTGGCTCGGGGCCGGTGAGCTCGATTTCCAGGACCTGCCGGGAACCGATTTCCATGCTGTTCGCCGGGGTTTTATTTCTGTCACCCCGCTGCATCTTGATCTGACCAACACCCGTTCTTTTCAGATCCTTGCCGACTGGGGACTTGAAGATCGCTCCCCTTCCTCCGTTCCGGAACAATAAGGCAAGCTCATGGATTTTGCGATTGCCCGTCGGCGGATGGTGGAGCGGCAGGTAAAACAGCAGGGGCTATCCGACCCCCTCGTGCTGCGGGCGCTGCTCCAAGTGCCCCGTCATCTTTTCATCGAAGAAGCCCTCCGTGGTCAGGCTTACAGCGATTTTCCCCTGCCGATCGGAGAAAAACAGACCATTTCCCAGCCCTCCATGGTGGCGGTAATGACCACGGCACTGGGATTGGCGGGCGGGGAAAAGGTTCTTGAAATCGGTACTGGCTCAGGGTATCAGGCGGCGGTACTGGCCCAGATTGTCTCCCGGGTTTATTCCGTGGAACGGCACCCGGCTCTGGCTCGCCGTGCCCGGCGCATCCTCGACGAAATCGGCTGCAATAATGTTAACATCAAGCTCTCGGACGGAACTCTCGGGTGGGAGGAAGCGGCTCCTTTTGACGCTATCATCGTCACCGCTGGTGCCCCTGAGGTGCCGCAGGGATATTTGACTCAATTGGCTCTGGGCGGCCGGCTGGTCATCCCGGTCGGTATGCGGAAAGGGCAGGTGCTCAAGCGGATTACCCGTCTCGAAATGGAAAGATACGGCGAGGAACAGCTCCTCGACTGTCGCTTCGTTCCCTTGATAGGGCAGTTCGGTTGGCGGGAGGAAGATTGAGCATGCGGCTGGTGCGCCGGATTTATGACTGGGTGCTGCACTGGGCGTTTACCCCTTACGGGGTGCCGGCCCTGTTTCTGCTTGCCTTCGCTGAATCTTCCTGTTTTCCGATACCCCCCGATGTGCTGCTGCTGGCTCTTTGCCTGTCGGTTCCTGCCCAGTCCTTCCGTTTCGCCGCTGTCGCCGCACTCGGCTCCGTCCTTGGTGGAATCGCCGGTTACGGGATCGGCCTCGGATTATGGGAGATGGTTGCCGATCTCTTTTTTCATTATGTACCGGGATTCTCCCAAGATGTTTTCCATCATGTGCAGCAACTTTTCGCCACCTATGATTTTTGGACCATTTTTACCGCCGGTTTCACTCCTATCCCCTACAAAGTTTTCACTATCGGCGCCGGCGTCTTCCACATCAACTTCATCGTCTTTGTCATCGCCTCGGCGATAAGCCGCAGCTTACGCTTCTTCCTGGTCGCCTGGCTGATCTTCCGTTTCGGTTCTCCCATGCGGAACTTCATCGAAAAGTACTTCAATCTGCTGACCATCGCCTTCATGGTTCTCCTCTTCGGCGGGTTTTTCCTGGTCCGCTATCTCTTTTGAGATTCCCGCGAGGGAAACCGCGGGGTTGACTGGGGGGGCTCATATCCGCTACCGTTACCACGGCGATTCCAACCCGGTATGCATGGCGGCTAACAGGCGATATGTCCCTGCGGTTTTCGGCCACAATCTGTTTTCTGTTTTTGCTTGCGGCATGCACCCCACGCTCTGGCGTGTATCATACCGTTCTACAGGGGCAGACTCTTTTCCGGATTAGCCGGGCGTATAACCTCGATGAGCGTTACCTGGCTCGCATCAATGGAATCGAAGACCCTTCCCGATTACGGATAGGTCAGCGGTTGTTCGTCCCCGGAGCGGATAGGGCAAAAACAGTGCCGGGCGGACTGGCCGCAGTCTCCCCGGACAATTCCGGGACTCCCGCATTTCACCCCTCTTCAGCACCATCCACGCAGAAAACTGCCGCGACAGCAAAAGTGACTTCCCTCCCTCCCTCATCACCTGTGAAAATCCCAGCGCATACTCTTGGCCGCGCAGAAGGCAAGGGAGATTTCGTATGGCCGCTCAAAGGGGAATTGATCAAAGAGTTCGGCCGTAACAACAACCAGGCCTGTAACGGGGTGGAAATCGGTGCCCCGGAGGGTACCCCCGTGCTGGCCGCGGCGGCTGGCAAAGTCACTTACAGCAGTAATGGAATCCGCGGGTATGGCAATCTCATTATCATCAAACATGAGGATTCCTTTTTCACTATTTACGGGTTCAACAAAAAGAACCTGGTCGATGCCGGAGATTTCGTCAGCCGTGGGCAGCGCATCGCCCTTTCCGGAAGTCCTCCGGATCGGGTCGCATCATGCCTGCATTTTGAAATTCGCCAGGGGAAGGTACCGGTCAATCCGATTTTTTACTTGCCATAGACAGGGGTATCTCTTAGACTTGCAAAACCGTTTTATTACTCAAACTTAAGGGAAATTCGATGGACGAACTGCTCGATTTTTACCCAGAGTATGACATCGACCAGGAAAATACCGAAGGACCGGCCGACGACCTCGGCGAATTCCCCGAACCCGATGCTTTGGCGGAGGAGGCCGAGGAAGAAGAAGAGGAGCAGGAGGCCGATTACGATGATCACTCCGATGATGCCATCAAGCTGTACCTTAAGGAAATCCAGAAGACAACTCTGTTGACCGCAGAGGATGAGCGGGAGTTGGCGCGGCGGATTGCCGCCGGAGATCTGTCCGCCCGTGATAGGATGATCGAATCGAATTTGCGCCTCGTCGTGAAAATTGCCAAACGCTACATGAATCGCGGCTTACCTTTTCTCGACCTCATTGAGGAAGGCAATATGGGGCTGATTAAAGCCGTGGAAAGGTTCAAGCTCAGCAAGGAATGCCGGTTTTCAACCTATGCAACATGGTGGATCCGGCAATCGATCGAGCGCGCCCTGGTCAATCAGAGCCGTACCATCCGGCTGCCGGTTCACGTTTCCGATGACATCAACAAATTCATAAAGATCAGCCGCGAACTGGTACACAAGGTCAATCGTGAGCCGCAGGTGAAAGAGGTTGCCGATGCGATGGGCGTCGATTCCAGCTATATTCGGCGGCTGATGGTGCTGGTCAAGAAGACCTATTCCATCGAGCACCCCATGGGTGAAAATAACGACTATAGCCTGATCGATACCATTGAAGACACCAATTCCGTTGATCCGTCAGCGCTGGTCGAGGATCTGGACAAGTTTGATCAGGTGGCCGAATGGTTGACAACCCTCAGTGCTAATGAACGGGAGATTCTGACGCTGCGCTTCGGCCTGGATGACCGTGAGCCGCAGACTCTGGACACCATCGGACAACGTTTCGGGGTCACCCGGGAGAGAATCCGGCAGATCGAGGCCAAGAGCCTGGAGAAGCTGCGTACCATAATGGAGGACAGGGATCCTTCGGTGCGGGCGCTGCGGGAAGAGGGACGACAAAAATAACCATCTGAACGCATAAGTCGAATCGAGGACGTGGCCTGTGGAAGAGTTGAAGAATATCATTCGGGATATCCCCGATTTTCCCAAGAAGGGGATCGTTTTTAAAGATATAACCACCTTGCTCGCTGACGGCAGGAGTTTTCACCGCATGATCGACCTGATCGCCCACCGTTATCTGGGGAGGGGGATCGATCAGGTGGTCGGAGTGGAGGCACGCGGCTTCATTCTCGGCTCGGCCCTGGCTTATAAACTCGGGATTGGGGTGACCCTGGTGCGAAAACCGGGGAAACTCCCCTACAAAACGCGCCGCAAGACTTATGAACTCGAATATGGTTCCGATACCCTGGAAATCCATGAAGACGCATTTCGTCCCGGTAACCGGGTCATTATCGCCGACGATCTGCTTGCCACCGGGGGCACAATGGCAGCGGTAGTCGACCTGGTGCAGGAACTTGGCGCCGAAATCGTCGAGTGTGCCTTTCTGGCCGAACTTGGATTCCTGAATGGGCGTCGGAAATTGCCGGAGGGGAAGGTTTTCAGCCTGCTCAAGTTCTAAGCAGTCGCGGGTCTTTCCACTTGCATTCGTTGCACCTGCGGGTTATAAAAGGTGCCTTCCGGCCCCGTAGCTCAGTAGGATAGAGCAACCGCCTCCTAAGCGGTAGGCCGTGCGTTCGAATCGCGCCGGGGCCGCCAAAATGAAAAGGGACTTGGGTCGTTTGGCCCGAGTCCCTTTTCCATACCGGTAGGAGTCAGTTCATTCAGCTTTCGTGAGGTGCTTTTCCACCATCGCGTAAAGTTCATCCTTGTGGATGGGTTTCGAAAGATAATCATCCATGCCTGCTTCCATGCAGAGTTGCCGGTCTTCCGGGCGGCTCCAGGCAGTCAGTGCGATGATCGGGATACGTCTTCTGCCATTCTCCAGTTCCATGCGGCGGATAATCCGAGTTGCCTCCAGGCCGTTAAGTTTTGGCATCTGGAGATCCATAAAGATCAGATCGATGCTCTCGTTCTCCCAGCGGCAAATGGCGTCGGCGGCATTATCCACGGCTTGGATTTGCCAGCCCTTGAGAGACAAGGATCCTTTCAAATACGGTCAGAATGGGGATTTCATCTTCCACCAGCAGTATGCGAATATTCTCCTCCAGGTCTTCAACTTGATCAGACCTGGCCTTCGCGTCTGTATCCGGCGGGTTCAGTTCAGGTGCAAGATGGAAATTCATATCCTTCTCTGATGGGGACAGGCTGACATTCCTGGGCAGGCACGGGCGGTGTATTCTTCCGAAGAGGACAACGGAAATCGATTTTATTGGAGGAATGCGTCAGTTCAGCCGACCGGGTCGCACGCCTTTCTCGGTCTGCAACAAGGCATAGAGGGAGCTTTTCCCCTCGATGAGAGAGACGATTTTCCCCCTCACCAGTTCCAGGGGCCGTTTAAAGGAATCATGGAGCAGAAACTCCCCTTCCTGTCCGACATGGAAACCTTCCCTGGCGGTGTGATACCTCATAAGGTTTCCTGCCGTCTCCTGATCGGATGTATTCATTTATTCATCCCCTCTGCCCGGAATATCAGGGGCGCTTGCCCCCAAATAATTTTATCAAGCGCCACCCGTGGGTCGATTTTTCCTGAGCCTTAATTGTTTCAAATATTTTTCTTTTTGCAACTGCAGGAACAAAAAAAACCGTATGAAAGGCCTCCAACGGAGATGAATAGAAGGGCAATTTGACTAATTCCACAGAATTGCTGGTAAAATGTACTAAAATTCCAGGCAAGGCGGAGATTCGGGCGCATGCGATTTATATTGAATTTGCTGGAAAAAATAGGCGAACAGACGATTTACTATATTACCCAGGCCGGAAGAATGGGGATTTTTCTGGTGTCCTGTCTGGCGCGGTTAGTCAGTCCCCCGTACAAGGTTTCCCCGATCATCAGCCAGATTAATTTTATTGGGGCCAGGTCCTTTTTTGTCATCCTGTTCACCGGTGCTTTTACTGGTATGGTCCTTGGCCTGCAGGGATATTATACGCTGCGTAAATTCGGCTCTGAGAGTCTCCTTGGCTCCGCCGTCGCCCTCAGTCTGGTGCGGGAACTTGGTCCGGTAGTTGCTGCCCTGATGGTCATCGGGCGGGCCGGTTCGGCGATTTGTGCAGAAATCGGCATCATGCGCAACTTGGAGCAGATCGACGCCCTCGAATGCATGGCGATAGATCCCTATCGATATCTGATCGTGCCGAAATTGGCCGCCGGCGTCATCGCCATGCCGTTGCTGACGTCCATCTTCGATATGGTTGGCATTCTCGGCGGCTATCTGGTCGGGGTAGTGCTGCTCGGGGTCAACCAGGGGCTCTATTTTCAGTCGATGTATGACAGTGTGGTATGGCGGGATGTCGAAATGGGGGTTATCAAGTCCTTGGTATTTGGGCTCATTATCGTCTGGATTGCGGCCGCAAAAGGTTACTTTCTGCACTTGGAGCGCTCGGGCGGGTTCGGCGCCGTAGGCGTAAGCCGGCAGACGACCAGTGCGGTAGTTCTTTCATCAGTAACGGTGCTGGTTTGGGATTACCTGATTACTTCCATAATGCTCTGATATTGTCCCGGGCTGGACCGGGTCTGGACTCGAGGCGTAATGAGCGGAGAAAGCAAGACAGCCATTCAATTGATCGACGTGGAAAAATCGTTTGGGCCGCAGAAGGTCCTGCGGGGAATCAATCTCTCCGTCGCCGAAGGGACTACCACGGTCATCGTGGGGGCAAGCGGGCAGGGAAAGAGTGTTATCCTGAAGCATATGCTCGGCCTGATCCGCCCTGATCGTGGCCAAGTGCTGGTGTTCGGTCGCGATATGGCAAGAATCGGCGGCAGGGAGATGAAGAAGGTCCGCACCAATTTCGGGGTGCTGTTTCAAAACTCGGCCCTGCTGGACTCCATGACTGTGTTCGATAATGTGGCCCTGCCTCTGCGCGAACGCACAAAAGCTTCGGAGAAGGAGATCCGGGACAATGTCGAAGAGAAACTGGGGTTGATGGACCTGGTAGGTTCGGAATCCAAATATCCGGCGCAACTTAGCGGTGGCATGCAGAAGCGGGTGGGGCTGGCGCGGGCACTGGTGTTGAATCCCAGGGTGGTTTTTTTCGACGAACCCACCACCGGTCTGGATGTACGGAAAAGCAATGAAATTTATCGTCTCTTCCATAAGACGCAGGCACAGTTCAAGTACACTGCGGTGATCGTCAGCCATGATGTGCCGAAAATTTTCAAGCTCGCCGATTACGTAGCGTTGCTTGCAGACGGTATCATTCAAGGGTCCATGACGCCCGAGGAGTTCCAACTCTCCAGCAACCCTTTGATCAAGGCCTTTGTCGTGGAGACGATGGGCCCCATTTATTCCAGTGAAGGGGAGGAACTGAGTGAAACGTTTTAACATAGAAATCGCGGTGGGCATTTTTCTCATCATCGGCTTTATTTGCTTTGCCTGGCTGGCTGTGCGACTTGGCAACATCAGTTTTTTCGGCGAGCAGAAGTATCAGCTTAACGCGCGCTTCGGCTCGGTGGCAGGGCTGAAGCCGGGAGCCTCCGTGGAAATCGCCGGTGTTCAGGTAGGGACAGGTCAGCGCCATCACCCTCGACCAGGAATATTATGAGGCGGTGGTCCATATGCAGGTCGAGGGTGGCGTCCACATCCAGAAAGACGCCATCGCCTCCATTCGCACCACCGGCATAATCGGAGAAAAATTTGTCAGCATCTCCCCCGGCGGCTCACCAGAAGACCTCAAGGCGGGGGGAACGATCACCGAAACCGAGTCGGCCATTAGCCTGGAAGAGTTGATCAGCAAATACATTTTCCAGGGTAAATAAGGGAGATTTCCCATGCCAAAATCCGCATTGTTGGTAGCATTCCTCATGTTGAATCTCGCTTCTCCGCTGGCCGCCCAGACTGCGCCCGAAGAAAAGCAAGGCAATGCGGTCAGCAGCGGCGAGTTTACCGAATTCAAGGATGTCTTCGCCGAGAAGGGGGCGGCCGGCCAGGTCTCGGATCCTCTTGAGCCAGTCAACCGGGCCATGTTCTGGGTGAACGACAAGCTCTACTTCTATGCGCTTAAGCCCGCAGCGCGCGCCTACAGGGTCGTTCCGGAATCCTTCCGTCAGTCGGTTGACAATTTTTTCGTCAACCTGGGAACGCCGGTGCGTTTCGTCAACTGCTTGCTGCAGCTCAAATTCCGGGCGGCGGGAAATGAACTGCGACGTTTTCTCGTCAACAGCACACTGGGGGTGGGGGGATTTCTCGACCCTGCCGGGCGTAGCGGCTGGGAAATGACAGATGAGGATCTCGGCCAGACCCTGGGCAAATATGGAATCGGCTCCGGCATTTATCTGGTTCTTCCGGTATTCGGGCCGGCCAACCTGCGCGACGGAGTCGGCCGGGTGGGCGATTATTTCCTCGATCCCATTCCTTATGCAATTGACAATACCGGAGAGCTCATGGCCGTGAAGGGGTATGATCGCGTCAATGTGTTTTCCCTGGATAATGACACCTATGAGAAAATCAAGGAACAGGCCCTCGATCCCTACCTGTTCATCCGCGATGCTTATGCCCAGCGTCGCGAGGCGCTTATCAGAAAGTAATGCAGGCGCTTCGTCTGCCGGAGGAAAAAGATGCATTTAAAAAAGATACCCGCACTTCTCCTGATCCTCATTTTAGCTACCGCAGGGACGGCCGCGGCAGTCTCGTCACCCACCCAGGAACTGCGCAACGGGGTTGAAAAGATCCTTGATCTGCTCAAGGATAAAAATCTGGCGCCGGAAGTACGGAACCAGAAAATAGAAGACATCGTCCGCAAGCGGTTCGACTTTAACGTAATGTCCCAGTGGATTCTGGGTATCTACTGGCGAAAGGCGTCTCCCCAGGAAAGAGACAAGTTCAAAGACCTGTTCAAGCAGCTTCTTGAAGCCACCTATAAAGGGCGGATCGGAGAGTATGCCGAGCAGTATAGCAACGAACATGTCGAGTACGCCGGGGAGAGGATCGTTGAGGACCGGGCACTGGTGGATACATTCGTAGTGACCAAGGATAAGAAGATTCCGATCAGCTATAAGATGATCAAGCAAGGCGACGAATGGAAAATATATGACGTGGTCATCGAGGAAGTCAGTCTGGTTCTCAACTACCGCAACACTTATCAGGAAATCGTCCGCAAGGAGGGGTTGCAGGCGCTGTTTAAGAGAATGGAGGAGAAGATTGCCGAAATCCACTCCGGCAAAGCTCCGCCCGAAAGCGCCGCGCCGGTAAGCAAATGAAAGAAACCACGCACGAGGTTTGCCTGCGCCTGTTGCATGAGCTGACATCTTTCCGTTTTCTTGGGGAGGAGGATATCGATCTTCTCGCCCCCTTTTTTCAGTGCCGCCAAATCCAGGCAGGAGAGACTTTGTGGCGTGAAGGGGAATCCTGCGATTTCCTGGTCTTCATCATTGATGGGCGCATCAGTGTCGAAAAAGAGACGGAATTCGAAGGAAAGCAGATTATTGTCGGCGTTTATGGAAAGGGAACGATCGCCGGCGAGCCCTGTCTTCTCGACCATAAGCCGCGGCCATCTGACGGCGGTCGCTCTGGAAGATTCCAGCCTGCTCCTCCTCAGCCGGGAAAATTTCGAATGCCTGCTGAGGGATAACCCCACACTCGGGGTCAAACTCCTCAAGGGAATGCTCTTGACCGTCTCAACCCGCCTGCGGAAAGCGTTCGATCGGATCGCTGCAATTTTTTGACAAAAACCCTTGTTGTTCGCAGAAAAAGAGATATAAAAATCAGATGGTTTTAAAGCAAAAGCTTGCAAAATGCTTCATCAAAGGTATCGCAAGTAATTAATTACTAACAACAATTCACCGGTTGTAAAATTCTCCGGGGTTTGTTAAGGTTGCCCGGTCGTTTTCCGGACCAAGATTCTGCTGGCTCTTTGGCACCTTTCCGGATCGGCGACAGGAGGTACACTGGCAATGAAAATTATCGTTCTGGTCTCGATCTTTACCTTTTTGTCCGTAACAGTCTGTTTTGCCGAGCATCCGATCCGTGATAACGGGGGCATTAAGGCCGGTAAGGCGGGGGAAGGGGATTTTACTGAATTTCATGATCCCTTCGACCAATCTTCTGCCGAAACCTTAGAAGATCCCCTGGAGCCGCTGAACCGGGCTTTCTTCTGGCTCAACGACAAACTGTACACAGGGGTGCTGGCACCGCTTTGCCGGGCCGTTCCGCCGGAACTGCGAAATGCTGTGGCCGCGGTTTACGGTTCCCTGGACAAGCCATTGCGCATCGGGGGGACGGAATTCAAATTCGCATTTCGCGATGGCGGCAGCGAAATCGGCCGCTTTCTGGTGCATAGTCTCGTTGACCTGTTCCACCAGGGACAACCGGATAACCAGACTGACAAGGGGGAATTCGCCCGGACTCTTGACACTCTGGGCATCGGTTCCGGCTTCTACCTTGTGCTGCCGGTCTTCGGGCCTTCAGATCTGCGGGACGGCCTCTTGCGTTTGACCGGGTTTTATTATGATCCCACAACCTGTCTTGGAACGGTAGCCGGCACACGGGCAGAAATCGGCAGAGAAATCCCTGCTCGGGGAGTTGACCCTCTATGAAAACATCCGCCGTCATAGCCTCGATCCCTACCTTTTCTTTCGCAATGCTTATGCTCAGCAACTCGTTGGGGAAGGGAAGAAGTCCTTTTTCTCTCTGGCTTCTCCCCTTTCCCCCCCGTCAGGGGAGGGGATGAAATACAGCCTGGTCTGCTCTCGCTGGACTCCCCTGCCTTAGGTAATCCCGGTCGCCGACCCAGGCGACCGGATGTCTATTCATGCCCATTTGCCGCCACCATGTAGGCAATCGCCAGGGCGACTTCCTCCGCCGTCAGCGCGGCAGCGCCTCCCTTCGGTGGCATATAGCCGCTGTCCCCCCGATAACCGTTCACCGCATGGCTGATCAGCCGGGGCATTCCCCGTTGCGCTCGCGTATGCCAGGCCTCGGCATCATCGATACGCGGTGCGCCGCCTTGGCCATTGCTGTGGCACTCGCGGCAGAACAGGTCATAAATTTTTTCTCCCTGGTCGAGTTGGTTGCGAGTAACGGCAAATCCCTCAGCGATGAGGATTTTCTTTTCGCTGAAGACCGCCAGGAAAACCAGCATGACAAGGGATACTAACAGCCCGAAATCCTTTCTCTTCATGGCACCTCCCTGGTATGTGAATGGGTCAGGAGGTCATCAGGGGCAGGGCTCTACCCATCGGCAATCAGAATTGGCAGAAAAAAAGCCACATGCGGCCCCTGGTGATGCGGCCCTTGTCGGTGCATCTGGATGTTCGATTACCGCATTTCCTTGGTGGCCAAGGAGGTTTTCAGTCTGTTTTACCTAATTGCGGTGCAGTGGATTCCAGCCTGGGCCGTTTTCCCGTCCAGGTTCAGTCGACGTCATAAAAGGCGGTTACCGGTTCTTTTCTGGCATAGCCAGCCAGTTGGCTGGTGATTTCTTTGCCGGCGGAACTGGCCAGGTAAGCCCGGGCGTTCTCCAGGGTATCGAATCCGACCAGTATCTGGAGGTCCTCTTCCCGGACCAGCATATCCATCGACACCGCGCCTGCAACCCTTTCGAGAAAACGCTGCCGGTTGGGCAGGTATACCTTGGTGATCGCCTCCTCCCGTTTAGTCTGAGGGATCTGTAACGTCATCTGCAGGTAGGCTCTGACCGCCGGTTGTATTTGCCGCATTGCGGCCTCCTCTGCTCGGGGTCTGTTGCGGTGCCGGGGCGGAATAATCGTCCGTCCGGTAATCCAAAGCTAACATCCTGGTAGGCACTGTCAATCTTCGGCGCCTCCTTCGAGAGGGTTGTTATCGGAGAAAAAAAGGTATAGGATCTTTAATAAAAGCTCTAAAGAAAGCCGCTAAGGCCCTTGGCCGTTCCCACCTTTTGTATTGTAATTCAGAGGCCCACGCATGTTCCTGGAAGTGAATCTGTTCGGCAGTTATGAGCTTGCGGTTCTGATCAAGATCATTCTGGCCGCCCTTGCCGGGGGCATTATCGGCCTGGAGCGGGAAAAACACGGCCGGCCGGCCGGCCTGCGCACGCATCTGCTGGTAGCGGTGGGGTCCTGTCTGATGATGATTGTGTCCGAAGGTTTTATCCTGAAGTACGGCGGGATGCCAGGGACATCGACGATCCGCCTCGACCCGGCCCGAGTGGCCGCTCAGATAGTAACCGGCATTGGTTTTCTTGGAGCCGGGGTGATCATCAAAGAGGGATTTTCCATCCGCGGACTTACCACCGCCGCATCCCTTTGGCTGGTCGCGGGGCTCGGCATGGCGTACGGCATGGGGCTGTTCGGACCTGGATCAATAGCTGCAGCGGTGGCACTTTTCAGCCTGATTTTTCTCAAGCGCCTGGAACCGATCATGAACAAGGATCGCTACCTGCACCTGGCGGTGACTGCCACATTGGATTCCGACATCTATCCCCATCTGGAGCGCCTGTTCCAGGAACAACGGCTGCACATCTCCGATTTGGCTGCGACCACCGATCTGGAGAACAGGAAGGCCGAATACCACTTCGTCATTACACAGCAACAGCGACGCATCGGCCGCGAGTTGACCGGCCAGATAGTCCGTCTGCCGGGAGTGCAGAAGATTCACTTCAAATAGCCGCTCTTCTCCAGGCGATCCGGTAATTATCAGAGATATCCGTGAAAGGCGGGCGCTGGCAGGTGGCTCAGGAAAAGAATTGATCGAACTCGTTCTGGGAGGTATAAAGTGCCAGTTGGAGGCGGTTCTTGACCCCGAATTTCTTGTACAGGTGATTGCAGTGCGATTTCACCGTCTGCTCAGTGATCTTGAGCTTCTGGGCAATTTCCTTGTTTGACAATCCCCCGCCGAGGCAGCGGAGAATTTCCTGCTCCCGCCTGGTCAAGGAAATTTCCTCGCGGCCCTTGTGCAGGAAGGAATCACGCAGGGTTTTGCGGTCGATCCATAACTCCCCCCTGTGTACCGACTCGATCGCCTTGCCGAGCATGGAAAGATCTGCATAGCCGGGAAGAAAACCGGCGAATCCCTTCGCCACCAGTTCAGAGAGGTCGCCGTAGGCGGTCAGCATGCCCCGATTCTCAATAATGCAGATGAGTTTGGCCGACTCGAAATGATAATCATTCAGAATCTGGCGGCACATGATCTGGTCGGCCAGAATGATATCCGGGGCGATCTCGAGTTTTTCCTTCAGGTCCTCGTTGGAACTGGCCACCCCGATGACCCGCGTCGTGCGATCTTCTTCCAGAAGTCTTTTCAGCCCTTCGGCAAAAAGATGGACCCGACAGGCAATCAGGATGTTTACCGGCATAGGAACTTTCCGTTAGGGGAGGGAAGCTGGTGCTCCCAGAATGATAATGGGCTATTCAGGTATGATTTAAACCCATCGGAGCGATAATTCAACCGGTGGGGAGAAAAAATCCGCTTTTTGGGTAGAGGGGATGTGAACGGGGCGGGTGCGGGGCAGGGAAACTTTCAGTGGATGTAGGCTTCGGTAACATAACGGCGCATCATGACATGCGTATTGAAATAATAGGCATTTTTGCCGATGGCGTTTTTCATGATGCGAATCCATGCCGGCCGGTCGTGGTAGTACATTGGGATGATGATTTTCTCCAGCTTACTGTAGAGATCGAGAACGTCTTCCGCCGAATGGTTGCTGTCGATTGCGTTTTCGGTAGCGGCGGGGCCTATCGACCAACCGGTGACTCCCTCAATATGTCCCTCGATCCACCAGCCGTCTAGAACGCTGAAGTTGGGCACGCCATTGAGGGCGGCCTTCATGCCGCTGGTTCCGGACGCCTCCAGGGGACGCAGCGGGTTGTTCAGCCAGACGTCCACCCCCGGGATCAGGCGTGCCGCCACATCCATGTTGTAATTTTCCAGATAGACGCAGCTGATGCGACTTTTCAGCCGGCGGATCTGCTGGATAATCCGCTGAATTAACTCCTTGCCCGGATTATCACGGGGGTGGGCCTTGCCGCCGAAGACAAGCTGCAGCCTGCCTTCACCCATCGCCAGAAGTCGCTCCGCGTTGCTGAAGATGAGATCGCCGCGCTTGTAGGCTGCCGCTCGACGGGCAAAGCCGATGGTCAGGATCTCCGGATCGAGGCGGACCCCGGAAGTTTCCTCGATATACTGGAAAAGGTAGGCTTTGGCGCCACAATGGGCGTCCCACAGCTCATCATCGGGAATAGTGTCCACCCGCACCAGCAGTTCCGGTTCCTTGGCCCAACTCGGCAGGTAACGGTTGAACAGGTTGACGAAATAGGGGGACGCCCAGGTGAAGGGGTGAATGCCGTTGGTAATGGCATGGATCTCGAAGCCGGGGAAGAGGACCTTCGACACTTCGCCATGCTTTTTCGCCACTCCGTTGACGTAACGGCTCAGATTCATGGCCAGCCTGGTAGTGTTGAGCACCTCCTCCCCGGCCAGTTCTTTGAGCAGCGGCAGCGGAACGATTTCGCCCATGATCTGCTGCACCAGATCATAAGGGAACCGGTCATGCCCCGCCTCAACCGGAGTATGGGTTGTGAAAACGCATTGCTCCATCACCCGGTGGGTATCCCAGGAGGCCCTCTCGTCCCAGGTATCTTCGACCGGGCGGCGAGACTGGTTGAGCAGTTCCAGGGTGAGGAGGCTGGCATGGCCTTCGTTCATGTGATATTTGCGGACGGTGAAGCCGAGAGCGTCCAAGATGCGGGCGCCGCCCAGGCCGAGGACGATTTCCTGCTTCAGGCGGTAAGCCTTGTCGCCGCCGTACAGCTCGTCGGTGAGATTCCGGTCACGCTCATCGTTGCCGGGAATGTCGGTATCCAGGAAAAGGACCGGCACCTGGCCGCCAGTGGGGCTGCGGACCCGATATAGCCAGGCCTGCACCTTGACATCCCGCCCCTCAATAGTGACCAGGGTCTTCACCGGCAGCAGTTCCATGAACTCCTCCGGTTTCCAGTCCCGAGGGAATTCCTGCTGCCAGCCATCCGGGCCGATTTTTTGCAGAAAGTAGCCTTTGCGGCAGATCAGGGTAACCGCCACCATCGGCACTTTGAGATCGGCAGCGGTCTTGATGGTATCCCCCGCCAGTACTCCCAAGCCGCCGCTGTAGGTTGGAATATCATTGGACAGTCCGATTTCCATCGAAAAATAGGATATTTTGGGTTCCTTGGTGAAAATTTTCCAATCACTCATCAGGCAGTGACCTCACATGCGGAATTAAGTGTCAAGGATAACAGGAATTATCATCATCGGGAGGGAAATATACTCAATCGAACCTGGACCTGCGGCTGCTGGCTTGAACCGCTTTTTGCTTGAAAGAGTGCCCTGAGATATGAAAAGCTTCAGCATTATCCATGCTTTTTTCTCCTCCACGGATTTCCGCCTGTATGTATCAGGAATATTACGTTTCTGCGAAAAACCTTTCACCATCACGCCAAATCCGCGTTTTCTCTTTCTCAGTAAAAACCACCGGGAAGTATTCGCTCACCTGCTCTACGGTATCCGGCAGCGCTCGGGCTTCATCGAACTCATCGGCGAGGTGGGAACCGGCAAAACCACTGTTCTCCGGACGTTGATGAGCCAACTGGCGGAACAGGAATACCGGCTGGCGCTCATTTTCAATCCCGGTCTGTCCGCTCTCGATCTGCTGCGCAGCATAAACCGGGAATTCGGCCTCTCCTCCGCGGGTGGTATTGGCGATCTCCTCCACCTGCTGAACGACTTTCTGCTGCAGGAGAATGCCGCCGGCAACACCGTCATCCTGGTCATCGATGAGGCGCAGAATCTCGAACCGGCGGTTTTGGAACAGATCCGCTTGCTGTCCAACCTGGAAACGGAAACGACCAAGCTGCCGGTTAATGCGTCATTGTATTCTGCGTCAGCCCACGCGGCGCCGCCTCGTTTTCTGCCCGCTGAAGACGGTAGTGCCGATGGCGGTGCTTCTGATCGGGGTGGCCGGGTACGGTCTTTCCGGCCTGCTGGCCTCGGTTCTGTAGCCCAAGCCAACCCCGGCCCCTGTTCTTACGGAGGAGATCTCGCCGGCTGCCGCTGCGGTAAGCCCGGCTAACCCTATGGCCGGCGGCGGACTGGTCGTGCCGGCAGATTCCCGCCCCACCCAAGAAAGAGCCGCCGGTGGTCGAGGAGGTTTTCCGCCAGGTAAAGTCGGTCGCCATTCCCGGTTTTAATCAATGCAGCGGCCCCTCGTCCAGGCCGAGCAGCAGATAATCCGCCTCACCGGTGGTTACGTCCGCCTGTTCAATCCGACCGGGAATCGCCGGCAGCAATACCCGATAATTGATATCCGTTTGCTTCCTGAGTTGTTCCGGAATGCCGTACTTCCAGGCATGGCCACTGCCGGCCAGGACCACTACGGTAGTATCCGGATGGGCCTGCAGATATTCGACCAGGCGCTGGGCCATGGCGGTGTCCCAGACCATCTGCGCCTCGCAAAAATTTTCAAAGCTGGCGCCCTCGTGGGCATGACTGCCCAGGGTGCGGCGGATGAAACTGCGATATTCCGGATCGACCGTGCAGCTCACCCCCGGGACCTCCTGCAGTTGCTGCGGCGAGAGGGAGGCGAACCCTTCCCGCGCCACCTGCATGGTGATTTCCCGGGGGACATTGAGGCCGATGAGCGGAATGCGGTCCAGGCGGGCGTACTCAAGAATTCCCTGGTATAGCGGCCACATCCCCCAGTTCTGTTCGAAGACGGAGCGGAATTTTCTTTCGCTCATTTGCCCCATCACCCACTTATCCAGGGCATCCTGACTCTCCCGGCGGACCATTTCCAGGCCGATGGCGATCCGTTTGCCGGTTTCCTGCAGAGCCTGGATTACCTGCAATTGGGCCTGATGGTGGGAGGGATGGTCGTGCAACTCGCCGATAAACACCACCCGGGTGTCCTTGAGATCGTCGACCATCTGGTCGAACGTTACAAAACGGGCGCTGGATACGTCAAGGATGTGCGCCCAACCGGCCGAAGCCGGCAGGACCAGAAAGAACGGGGACAGAAGCAGAACAAGAAGGAGTTGAAGGAATGATTTGGTCGGATTCATCGGCACTCTCCGCTGTCGAGTGGGCATTCGAAATTCACTTCTGAGCGGGGGACTGCTCTGCGAACGTGCGAACCAGCGGCGAATAGGGTGCCGGCCAGATCCCTTTGGCCACATTGGTGCCGTCGGTAAAAACCAGATAGCTGTATTTTCCATAGTGCGGGATTTTCCGCACGGCGACCGCCGCCGCGGCGCTGGAGCCGGGAAGAAAAAGCCCGCTTACCCGCCCGGCTTCGGCTGGATGGGGGAGGGCGGCGAAGAGAACGGCGCTATCCCCGGCGTAATGTTTCCCTTCCAGATCGAACTCCTGGCCTGCGACTGCCAGGCCGGCCGGCAGGGCAGGGCGCAGTTGCGGGTTGGTCGGCAGACCGAGATACAGCAGATCATGCCCCGCCAGGTCGGCAGGCGAGACCTCTTTTTCCGGACGCACCTTGACCTCCGCCTGCCCGAGCGCCGGTAGCAAAAGGCGGGCCGCCTGCAGGGTTTCGGACTGCATGCCGTCGGCCGCAATCGCCAGGAGAGAAGTTGAGCCACGCAGGGAATTGACAGTTGGCGGAATCTCCGCCAGTTCCAGCCGGCGGAAGATGTCCACGTCCGGGTCGACGACCAGGCGCCCGGGCCGGCTGGTCGCTTCCAGTCGGAAAGGCGTCTTTTCCGTCGCGGAGGCGATCACCGCCAGCACCGGTACGGTTTCCGTTTCCAGCCGAAGCGGCACCTGGAGGACATAGTAGGGAGGTTCCTGGCAGAGATTTCCGCTCACCACCCAGAGCATTGCCGGACCTCTCCTGACGCACCTCGGACAGGCTCAGCCGCGGTGCCCCGGCGCTATCGATCCATTGATGGAAGAAGGGGTGCAGATCCGACCCGCCGGCCTGGCCGAGGGCAGCGGCAAAATCCTCCCAGGCCGCCTGCTGAAACAGCTTTTCCCGCGCAACCTGCCGCAGACCCGTCCAGAACGCCTGGTCTCCCACCCGCTTGCGTGCCATATGAAAAACCATGGCGGCCTTGCCGTACCCGACCGCCTGTTGCGCCGCCGTGGTACGGCTGACGAATTCCGACAATGGGAAATCTTTCTCCGGCGGCACCAGGACGGCGTAGTCACGCAAAATCTTCAGCCGGTACTCGCGAGCTTCTTCCGGTCCCTCCTGTTCTTTGTACAAGTGATCGGCGACATAGGTGGTCAGCCCCTCGGACCAGTTGCCCCGGGAGTAGTTCACCCATACCCCGTTTCCCCACCAGGAATGAGCGATCTCGTGCCCCAGGCTGGTCCGGACGATGAAAGGGAGTTGCACCACCGTGCTGCCCAGAAGAGTCCAGGAGGGGAAGCCGTAGCCGGTGGGAAAAAAATTTTCCGCCACGGCGAACTTGGAAAAGGGATAAAAGCCAAACAGGTTGCGGTAAAGTTCAAGATAGTTTTTTGCCGCGGCCAGGTAGGTGCCGGCGAACTTTTCACTTTCCGGATAGAAAAAGGTATAGACCGGCACTTGGCCGGCATCCCCGGTCTGCACCCGATAATGCCCGGCGGCCAAGGCTAGCCCTCGCACCGGGTAATCGGCCTGCCAGGTCGCGCTTCCTGGGCTCTCCGCGATCCGCCTGCCGGAAGTGACCGCAGTCATATCCGGCGGAGTCTTCACTTCCAGCCGGAAGCTGGGGCGGCTTTCCGGAAGATCGGGATACCAGCCGGCATTCGCATCCAAAAATGCGCCATCCGGGCCGATGGCGCCGGTAATCCCATAGCCCGGATCTTCCGTATTGAGAGGGTGAGCCGGTGGTACTTCGGCAAATGTGGCCCGGTAGCGGACCTCAACCGGGAATTCCTTGGCAGTTGCTGCCTGCAAGTCTACGATCAGAAAGCCCTGGCGGAAATTCCAATGGGCATCTCTGCCCCCGATAGCTGACGCCGAGGACTTCAGCCGTGGGGGAAAGGGAAAGCGGAAGTTGAGAGCTGCCTTCCGGTTTTACGGTCAGGACGTCATGTCCTTCCAGGCGGTGTTCGCCGGGGATCAGGGTGAGCTTGAAGATCATGATGCGTTACGGTCGGCCCCGCCCAGGCGAAAGCTCCAGGCAGGAGGCAGAGAGTCAACATGAGGATCAGGGGATTTTTCATATTTCCCATTATACCCGAGGGCGGGGAAATGCCAGGGTAAGAAACCAAAGGTATAATATAGTAAACCTTTTCTCGCCCGGCCCGTCTAAAGTTGGAAAGAGGAATCAAGGAGCTGGAGAGCAGGACAGGAGAGAATTATGAAAAGGATTGGCATCGCTTTTCTGGTTGTGGCTTTTCTTCTCGGCGGTTGCGCCTCGCCGATGGGACCGAAAGAAACCGGCGGGACTCTCGTCGGCGCCGGGACCGGCGCCCTCATCGGTTCGCAGATTGGCGGCGGCCGCGGCACCATGGTGGCAGTGGCGATCGGCACCCTGGCCGGAGCGCTGATCGGCCAGGGCGTCGGCCAGTCCCTTGACCGGGCCGATCAATTAGCCATGCAGCGCAATGCCCAGTACGCCCTGGAAAACACCCGGACCAATGTTCCCACCACCTGGGTCAACCCCGACACCGGCAACTCGGGATCAATCACCCCGGTGGAGACCTACCAGACCAGCAGCGGCCAGTACTGCCGGGAATATCAGCAGACGGTTTATGTCGGCGGTGAGAAGCAGCAGGCCTATGGTACCGCCTGCCGGCAGCCGGACGGTACCTGGAAGATCGTGAAGTAGCCGTTTACTGTACAGCCGAAAAAAGCTCAGGGGCGCCGATGGTGCCCCTGAGCTTTTTTTTGGAAGGCGAGAGTGAATCTTCCCGGCAGGGCGGCGTTTGTTTCGCCGATTCCCGGCAGCGAGCAGAGTCCCCCGGAAGAAGGCCGACAGCGGTGGGATTGACTGTTGGATATTCCACAGGCAGTGGAGAATTTTCTCCTTATTCCAGCGCAGAGTGAAATTCTTGCTTCCATAAATTTCATGACTAAACGGGCACTTGGATACGTGGCATGAATTTGGAATGTCGGTCGGGAATAATCTCCTGTCTTTTTCTATTTCTTCCGGGGGGCCGCATGCCGAAAAGAAGAATTGTCCTTACCTTGGCCATTGCCGGTTTACTCACCCTTATCCTTGTAGCCGCTTTCGTCATTCCGGGTTCGGGCAGGGGAGGGAAGTATGACCGGGCCGAATTCGTGGTCGGAAATCTGAGTTGCAGTGGATGCATCCACAATGTCCGCCAGGCACTGGAACAGCTCCCCGGCATCGGCAGAACCGAAGTCGACGTGGCGATGGGGCGAGCGAGCGTGGAGTACGATCCAGGCAAAATACGGACCGAAACGATCGCCCGTGCAATCACCGCAGCCGGATATCCGGCAGTTCCTTCTCCGCCGTTGAAGTCGGCGGGAGCGCTCAGGAGGACAAAGCCCTCCGGAGCCGAGGGCGGTTGCGGGGGGGCCTGTTGCCGCTGAAATTTTGCGGGAGTTACTTTTCAACCAAGGGAGAAGAAAATGACCGAAGATCGTCAGAAGAAAAAGGCACAGTTCAAAAGCGGAGAGGGGAAAAAGGGCTTCACCGGGAAAATGGCTGCTCTGGCCTTGCTGGGGGTCGCCGTTGGCATATCTCTGACACTTTACATGGTGCTGAAACCGGGCGACGGCCCGCCCTCGTCAAGGTGGACCATGGGGCGGTGACCATCCCGCTGGCCGAGGTAAACGATGGCAAGGCGCACTTCTACCGCTATGTCAAGGAGGGAGACCAGGTTGATTTCTTCCTGCTCAAGAGCACTGACGGCATGTTAAGGGCCGCCTTCGATACCTGTGACGTCTGCTTCCGGGAGAAAAAGGGTTACCGCCAGGAAGGCGATTTCATGGTCTGCAACAACTGCAACCAGCAATTTCGTTCCGACCTGATCAATGAGATCAAGGGCGGATGCAACCCGGCGCCGCTGAACCGATCATTGGCCGGGGACAAGGTAGTGATCGCCGAGGCGGACCTTGCCGGCGGCGGCTTCTACTTCCGTTGACATTAACCCATTAGACGGCAGAAGCCCCAATGAGACTGAGAACGATCGCCTTCAATAACCTGCGGCGACGCAAGTCGCGCTTCGCTTTCCTGGTGCTGGGGCTGATGGCTGGAATCGCCACAGTGGTCACCCTGCTTTCCCTGAGTTCGGCCCTGACGGCGGAGGCCGAGCATAAACTGGACAACTTCGGTGCCAATATCCTGGTCACCCCGGCGACGGACGAACTGTCGCTTTCCTATGGTGGCATCAGCCTCGGCGGGGTGACCGTCGATGCGACGGAAATTCGGCAGGAGGATCTGGCCCGCATCGGCACCATCCCGAACTGGCGCAATATTTCAGTGGTCGCGCCGAAAGTCCTGGGTGGCGTAATGATCGGGTCGTCGAGGGCATTGCTCATGGGCGTCGACCCGGAGAAGGAATTCCGTCTCAAGCGCTGGTGGTCGGTCGAAGGGCGACCGCTCGCGCAAGATGACGAACTGGTCGCCGGCAGTACCGTTGCCCGCCGTTTCGGGCTGCACCCGGGGGATCGATTGGATCTGAAGGGAAAATCCTTCCGCATTACCGGTATTCTGCGGGAAACCGGCTCCCAGGACGACGGACTGCTGCTGGCATCCCTTCCCGCCGCCCAGCGCCTGCTCGGCAAGGAAGGTACCGTTTCTCTGGTGGAAGTAGCGGCTCTCTGCGCCAACTGCCCGGTGGAAGATATGGTGCGGCAGATCGCCGCCGTTCTTCCTGGCGCCAAGGTCGGCGCCATTCAGCAGGTGGTAAAAACCCGCATGCACGCCCTCCAACAGTTCCGTCTTTTCTCTCTGGGAATCGCGGTAGTCGTTGTCCTCATCGGCTCCCTGGTGGTTTTCGTCACCATGATGGGCGCAGTGAAGGAGCGGACGCGGGAGATCGGCATCTTTCGCGCTCTCGGCTTCCGACGCGGTCACGTGGTGAGCCTGATTCTGCTGGAGGCTTCCTGGGCCAGCCTGCTCGCCGGTTTGCTCGGATACCTGGCCGGGATGGGTGCGACCAGGGCGATCCTCCCCCTGCTGAGCGATGGGCATCCGCACCTGGCCTGGAGTGCTCCGCTTGCGGCTGGATCTCTCCTGCTGGCCCTGGTCGCGGGGACCATGGCTTCTTTGTATCCGGCTCTCCAGGCCAGCCGTCTTGACCCGACGGAGGCTCTGCGAGCATTATGACCTGCGGCAGCTGTACGCCTTTGCCGTCACGCCATAGCCAAATATTTTCCAAATGTGAGGTTCTGAATGCCCTTTATTGAGATCGACGGTCTGGAAAAAGCCTATGGCAGCACGGGAGAACGGGTGCACGCCCTAAAGGGCATTCATCTGCAGGTGGAGGAGGGAACGTTTCTGGGGGTCATGGGACAATCGGGATCCGGGAAAAGCACCTTTCTTTCCATTCTCGGGGGCCTTTGTCATCCAACCGGCGGCACCGTGCGGGTGGACGGCATTGATCTCTACGCATTGGGCGGCGAGCGCCTTGCCGATTTCCGCCGGGAATATCTCGGCTTCGTGTTCCAGGCTTTCAATCTTGTTCCCTATCTGACCGCCCTGGAAAACGTCATGCTGCCTCTCGCGGTGAAAAAGATGCCGGCCAGTGAGAAGCAGGAGCGGGCCCGACTGGTCTTGGATCGGGTTGGCCTGGCCCCGCGGGGGAAACATCTCCCCAGTCAGCTTTCCGGCGGCGAGCAGGAACGGGTGGCGATCGCCCGCGCTTTGGTCAATAAACCGCCGCTCATCCTGGCGGACGAACCGACGGGCAGTCTCGATACCGAGACCTCCACCGATATCATGGGGCTGCTCCGCCAGTTAAATGAAGAGGGGCAGACCATCGTCATGGTGACCCACAATCCAGAGAATCGTGGCTGGTTTCATCGAATTGTCCGTCTGCGGGACGGCCTGATAGACGGTGTGACTGACGCCGCAACACCTTTCTCCGCGGTGAGCTGAGGTATCGATGATCCTGGTTTTTCTGGTCCTTTTCGCCTGGCTGGCCTGGGCCATTCTCGCTGAATTGGACGTGAAGAATGACGTTCCTGCACTTGCCGGCGGCGAATGCCCTGGTTGCCATCAGGCAGTAGCCGAGGATTGGCTGCTTTGCCCCCGCTGCCGTACGCTGCTGCAGGCGACCTGCCGCAACTGCGGGCGCCCGTCGGACAGTCGCCGGCCCTTCTGCCCCTGGTGCGGCCGGCGGCATGCAGCGGAGGCATCATGAAACGATTTTTCTTCTCCGCTCCGGCTGGTCTGACGCTGGTTGCGCTTACCTTCGCGGCGGTAGTTGTCTACAACTCCTGGTCGTATTGCTGCGGGCGCTGCTCCCTGGAGGATTTTCTTATCCCGAGTCCAGGTGGATTGGCCCTGATGGCGGCGAACGGCGGCGCCCTTATTGCTCTGGTCATTCTTCGCCGGCGACCGGCCCGCGGGTGGCGTCATTGCCAGTGCGGAGCTTCTCTCAATGGACAATGGTCTTTCTGCCCCGACTGCGGCCATCCGGTAGAGGGGGAAAATCTCCGCTAGCCGACCGACTTCATGGTGAAGAATATTCTGCTCTCAGGTGTGCAATATCCTGCAGGAAAATTCTCCCTTTTATGGGCACTTACTCCAACCACACGGAACCACAGAGGTTAAAAAAAATGGCACGGAGTGTGAATTAAAGGCGGAAGGCCGATGACGATGTTGTATATTGGATGTTGAAATTCATTTATCTTAATAATTTCAACATCTAACCACAGGAGTTGAACATGCGTGCGAAATTCCGCATCTGTTTTTTTGTAATTATGCTGTTATCTGTTCCCGGGCTGGTGCTGGCGGCGGAGGAGAGCGCCGTGAGGTCGGATCTGCAGGAGCTGATTGGCCGGGCGTCTGGCCGACAACCCGGACCTGCAGGCGGCCGAGGCCCGCTGGCGGATGAATGAACAGAAAGTCCCGCAGGCCGAGTCCCTCGAGGATCCGGTTTTTTCTCTCGGGCTGAACAACTATCCGGTCGATACCCTGGACGGGGACCAGACGCCCATGACCGGCCGGGTGCTGCGTCTCAGCCAGAAATTCCCGTTTCCGGGAAAGCTGGCTCTGCGCGGCGAGATTGCCCGGGAGCAGGCCGAATGGTACCGCGCCGCCTACCAGGATACCCGACTGCAGTTGGTACGCATGGTCAAGGAGGTCTACTACAATCTCTATTTCTACGATCAGGGGATCGAGGTCATCGCGAAGAACATTAAACTTCTTGACGACTTCATCCACCTGACTGAGACGAAATACAAGGTCGGTACCGGACTGCAGCAGGATGTGCTGAAGGCCCAGGTCGAGCGTTCCAAGCTGATGGACCGCCTGTTCACTCTCCGCCAGCAGCGCCAGAGCGCCCAGGCCAACCTGAATTCCCTGCTCGCCCGGCCGACCGGCACCGGCATCCCGGCGCCGACTGAGCTGCAAGTGCAGGCGGTCGCTCTCACCCTGGATGCGCTGCAGGAAAAGTCCAGTACCGAGCGCCCCATGTACGCCGCCTATACCTCCCTGGTGAACAAGTATCAGGCGCAGAAGAAGCTGGCGGAGAAGGATTTTCTGCCCGACTTCAGCGTCGGCGCCGCCTATACCATCCGCCGGGAGAACATGGTGGATGATGGTACCGATTTCGTCGGTCTGGAATTCAGCATGAATCTTCCCATCTACCGGCAGAAGCGGCATGCAGCGGTGGCGGAAGCCGAATCCGGCGTCCGCATGGCCTTGCAGCAGTACGATAATTTCCGCAGCCAGGTCTACTACAATATTCACGACACCTATGCGAAGATGGAAAAAAACGGAAACCTTATCCGCCTCTACAAGTCCGGAATTATTCCCCAGGCCAACCAGGCTTTCCAATCGGCGGTCAGTGCCTACCAGGTCGGAAAGGTCGATTTTCTCTCTCTGCTGGACAGCCTGCTGACCCTCTACCGCTACGATCTGGAATACTACCGGGTCGTCGCCGATTACGAGCGCGATATCGCCCGGTTGGAGAGTGAATCCGGGGTTGAAATCGGCCCGCCGGCCGGAGCCGGGATGCCGGTCAACCGTTAACCTTTGCTGGAAGTAGGTCCATGACCCGACGTGAAAAATCGTTTCTCGCCCTCATCCTTATCCTTGCCTTCGCCCTGGCGGGTGTCTCCTGGCAGTCCCTGCGCTCCCCTGCGGGGAGCCTGGAACCGGCGGCAATCGCCGCCGGTCCGGAGCAGAAAGCCGGGGAAAAGACTCAGTACACCTGCGGCATGCATCCATTCGTCATTCAGGATGAGCCGGGGAACTGCCCGATCTGTGGCATGAAGTTGACCCCTCTGAAGGCCGATACAGCCGGCGGGGCAGGGGAGAAGACCGCACCTTCCGGGGAGCGGAAGATCAAATACTGGCGCGCGCCGATGGACCCCACCTATATTCGCAGTGAGCCGGGCAAATCGCCGATGGGGATGGATCTCATCCCGGTCTACGAGGATGAGGCGGCGGGTGGATCGGTTATCAAGATCGATCCGGTCACGGTTCAGAACATGGGAATCAGCACCGCCAAGGTGGAGCAGAAGGATCTGCATCGGGACCTGCGGGCGGTGGGGCAGGTCGCTTACGATGAGGCCCGACAATATTCGATCAACAGCAAGATCAGCGGCTGGGTCGAAAAACTGTATGTCAACGAAACCGGCCAGTTCGTGAAGAAAGGCGATCCCCTGCTCTCCATCTACAGCCCCGACCTGGTCAGCGCCCAGGAGGAATACCTGCTGGCGCTCAGGAACAAAAAGACTCTCGCCAAAAGCGATTTCGCCCAGATTGCCGAAGGCGCCGACAGCCTGCTGGAAGCCTCCCGCAGCCGGCTGAAATACTGGGATATTTCCTCCCGGCAGATCGCCGAACTGGAAAAGACCGGCAAAGTCCGCAAGGACATGACTCTGTACGCACCCTACGACGGGATCGTCACCGCCAAGATGGTGAACGAAGGGATGAACGTCAAGTCCGGCATGGAGCTGTTCAAGTTCTCCGATATTTCCAAGATCTGGGTCTATGCCGACATCTATGAATACGAACTACCCTGGGTGAAACTGGGCCAGGAGGCGGTGGTCGAATTCCCCTACGGCGATATGAAAGAGCTGAGCGGGAAGGTGAGCTATATCTACCCTTATGTCGATCCGAAGACCCGGACAGTCAGGGTCCGGCTGGCGTTTCCCAATGCCGGCTATCAGTTGAAACCCGATTTTTACGTCAACGTTCAACTAAAAACCCAGGCGGTCAAGAACGCCCTGGTCATTCCACGCAACGCCGTCCTCTATTCGGGCGACAAGCGTACCGTCTTCGTCGCCCTCGGGGGCGGCAAGTTCGAGCCGCGCCAGATCAAAATCGGGGTGGAGGGCGACCAGGGCTTAGTGCAGATCAAGCAGGGTCTGCTCGCCGGGGAAGAGGTCGTGACCTCGGCCCAGTTCATGCTCGACTCGGAGAGCCAGTTGCGCGAGGCGATCCAGAAGATGACGGAACCGAATAATCCATCCGTACAGGCGAAGGCGGACACGACCGAGGCCCCGTCCCCGAAGGGAGGCAAGGGGCAGAAGAAGGAAAATCTGGACGATCTGTTCAAATAAACCAGGCTAGAGGCACGAGGCAAGAGGGGAACCCTCCAGCCTATAGCCTCTTGCCTCTTGCCTGAATCCTGGATTTCTCATGCTTGAAAAAATAATCGCTGCTTCCATCCGCAACAAGTTCATGGTTGTGCTGGTCACCGTTTTCATCATCGCCGGGGGCATCTATGCCCTGATGAAAACGCCCCTCGACGCCATCCCCGACCTTTCCGACGTCCAGGTGATCATCTTCACCGATTACCCGGGGCAGGCGCCGCAGGTGGTGGAAGACCAGGTCACCTATCCTCTGACCACCCAGATGCTGGCGGTTCCCCACGCCAAAGTCGTGCGGGGCTACTCCTTCTTCGGCTACAGCTTCGTCTACATCATCTTCGATGAAGGCACCGACATCTACTGGGCCCGCTCGCGCGTCCTGGAATACCTGAATTACGCCTCGAAGAAGCTGCCGGCCGGCGTCACGCCAACCCTGGGCCCGGACGCCACCGGCGTCGGCTGGGTCTACGAATATACGCTGCAGAGCAAGAATCAAAATCTGCAGGAATTGCGCTCTCTCCAGGACTGGTACCTGCGTTATGCGTTGACCTCCGTCGACGGCGTCTCCGAAGTGGCCAGCATCGGCGGCTATGTCAAGCAATACCAGGTCGCCATCGACCCCAACAAGCTGCTGGCCTACAACATCCCCATCTCCAAAGTCAAGCGGGCCATCCAGCGCAGCAACAACGATGTCGGCGGCCGCCTGGTGGAGCAAGCGGAGACCGAGTTCATGGTCCGCGGCCTGGGCTACATCAAATCGGTTGGAGACCTGGAGAAGGTCGTCGTCGGCACCGACGCCAAGGGTACGCCGATTCTGGTCCGGGACATCGCTCAGGTACGGCTCGGTCCCGAGTTGCGCCGGGGGGTGGCGGATCTCGACGGAAAGGGGGAGGCGGTCGGCGGCATCATCGTCATGCGCTACGGCGAGAACGCCCTGAAGACCATTCAGAACGTCAAGAAAAAACTGCAGGAACTGCAGGCGGGTCTGCCCGAGGGGGTGACCATCCAGCCGGTCTACGACCGTTCCGGTCTCATCGAGCGAGCCGTCGAGACCCTGAAAGGGAAGCTGCTCGAGGAGAGCATCGTGGTCGCCGTCGTGACCGCTCTCTTTCTCTTCCACCTGCCCAGCGCCCTGGTCGCGATCTTCACCCTGCCGGTGGCGATCCTGATCGCTTTCATCATCATGGGCTGGCAGGGGATCAACGCCAACATCATGAGCCTGGGCGGTATCGCCATCGCCATCGGCGCCATGATCGATGCCGCCATCATCATGATCGAGAATGCCCACAAGCACCTGGAGCATTACGGCGGCAAGAAGCCGCATTGGGATATCATCACGGAGGCCGCCAAGGAGGTCGGCCCAGCCCTGTTCTATTCCCTGCTGGTGATCACCGTCTCCTTCTTCCCGGTTTTCACCCTCGGCGAGCAGTCGGGAAGGATGTTCAAGCCGCTGGCCTATACCAAAACCTATGCCATGGGGGCCGCGGCGCTGCTCTCCATCACCATCGTCCCGGTGCTCATGGGGTGGTTCATCCGCGGCAAAATCCCCAGGGAAGACGCGAATCCTCTTAACCGCTTCCTTATCCGCATCTATCACCCGGTGGTCGACTTCGTCCTCCGGTGGCGCAAGGTCGTACTGGTCGTCGCCGTATTACTTACGGTCTCCATCTTCATGCCGCTGAAGAAGATGGGCTCCGAGTTCATGCCACCTCTCTATGAAGGCGACCTGCTTTACATGCCGACGACGCTGCCGGGGATCTCCGTCACCCAGGCCAAATCAATTCTGCAGCAGACCGACCGCATCATCGCGCAGTTTCCGGAGGTGGAGCATGTCTTCGGCAAGGTCGGCAGGGCCGAAACGGCCACCGACCCGGCGCCTCTCTCGATGCTGGAAACGACCATCACCCTCAAGCCTGAAGATCAATGGCCAAAGGTCCCTGTGCACCGCTTCTTTTCGAACTGGCCGGGGTGGACCGAGGGGCTGAAAACGCCGTTGCGCTGGATTTTTCCGGAAGAGAAGACCATCACTGTCGACGAACTCAGCGATCAGCTCAACAATGCCATCAAGTTCCCCGGTCTGACCAACGCCTGGACCATGCCGATCAAGACCCGCATCGACATGCTCTCCACCGGCATCAAGACGCCGGTCGGTATCAAGGTGATGGGGGATGATCTGGCCACCCTGAGTAAGATCGGCGAACAGATCGAGGCGGTGGTTCGTGACATCCCGGGGACCTTGAGCGTCTATGCTGAACGGGTGGTCGGCGGCAACTACCTCGATTTCACCATCGACCGTGAAGCAGCGGCCCGTTACGGCCTCACGGTGGGCGACGTCCAGGACGTGATTCAATCCGCCATCGGCGGCATGAACGTCACCCAGACCGTCGAGGGACTGGAGCGCTATCCGGTAAACGTCCGTTACATGCGCGACTTCCGGAATGACCTGGATGCCTTGCGGCGGGTTCTCATCCCCACCCCGAGCGGTGCCCATATTCCCGTCGGCCAAGTCGCCGATATTCAGATCCACAAGGGACCGCCAAGCATCAAGAGCGAGAACGCCCGCCGCACCGCCTGGATCTACGTCGATCTCAAAGGCATCGATGTCGGCACCTATGTGGCCAACGCCCAGAAGATCGTCAACGAAAAGATCAAGCTGCCGGCCGGCTACAACATCGTCTGGAGTGGTCAATACGAGTACATGCAGGCGGCCAAGGCCCGGTTGATGGTGGTCATTCCGTTCACCCTGCTGATCATCTTCGTCATCATCTACCTGAACACAAAATCCCTGATCAAGACGGGCATCATCTTCGTCGCCCTGCCGCTGTCGCTGGTCGGTTGCTTCTGGTACCTCTACCTGCTCGGCTACAACATGTCGGTCGCAGTCTGGGTCGGGGTCATCGCCCTGGCCGGGATATCGGCCGAAACCGGAGTGGTCATGCTCCTCTACCTCGATCTGGCCTACGAGTTGTGGAAAAGCCGCGGCCGGATGAAAAACCGGGGCGATCTGGTGCAGTCCATTCACCATGGGGCGGTCAAGCGCATCCGGCCCAAGATGATGACCATTACCGTCATTATCGCCGGTCTGATTCCCATCATGTGGAGTCACGGCGCCGGCGCCGACGTCATGAAGAGGATCGCCGCGCCGATGATCGGCGGGGTGATCACCTCCGGTCTCATGGAACTGCTGGTCTTTCCGGTCATCTATTTCCTCTGGCGGCAGATCGGGCTCGAAAGAAGTCTCGCGCCTACCGCCGAAGGGGAAATCGATGAGGCGGAGCATGCTGCGGATATCCCGCAACTTACCCCAAAAGGAGTAGAAGGATGAAAAGAAGAAGTCTGGCAACACTGGTGGCAGCGTTGTTCCTGCTCACGATCCCTCTCGCCGCCCTGGCCATGGACCACAGCCAGATGGAGGGGATGGATGGTGGCATGGTCATGCTGGGCAATCAGACCGTGGACGGCGTCAAGGCCATGGCCCATCTCAAGGACATTCATGAAGCCATGGCCAAGATGGGAATGGATAAAACCAACCACCTCATGGTCATGTTCATGGATACCAAGACCGGCCAGCCGATCTCCGAGGGCACCGCGGCGGTGAAGATCAAGGATCCCTCGGGCAAGGTCAGTGGACCGATCATGCTGATGGGGATGCCCGGAGGGTTCGGCGCCGACATCACCCTGCCGGAAAAAGGAGCGTACACTTTCGAGGTGGGGAGCAAACTGGCAGACGGACAAGTACGGAAATATGACTTCAACTATACTCTGAAGTAAGAAAGAATAACTCCTTTACCCGACAGGAAAGGCCCCTGCCCAATAGGGGCCTTTCCTATGCGCGACTGCTGAAACCAGGGGCAGGCTCCGCTTGTTTTATCCCTGCCCTCATCTCTTCCCACTTCGTTTCTTCCCTTTTTCCCTCTCGTTCTATCCCTCTTTCATTATCGACACATTTCTTTTTCTCCCGAGAATTCTCAATTGGAAGGATTTTCTACAGTTCGCCGGAGAATATCCTACATGAAGGAAACCTTCTCACATGAAAGTCATTGAAAGAGTGATCTTTTTAGCTTGGCATACATAATGAATGTTGAAATTTCATCCTCCTACAAGGTGGTCCTGGGCATGACCTTAAACGGCCCATTTTTTCTCACGTACTTTTGACAATTACAGAAAATGGTTCTGAATAAACAGAAAACCCAAATTTACTGGAGATTTCGATGCGAGACCCCGTCTGCGGGATGAAAGTGGCCCCCGAGAAGGCAGCAGGCCGTCGGGAGCATGAAGGTGAAACCTACTATTTCTGTTCGCAGAAATGCCTGGAGAAATTCACTGCCGATCCGGACCGCTGGCTGCATCCGGAGGAGCGGGCGGCTGAAGAGACGAAAGCCGGCGGGAAAAGGGGGGCACCTACACCTGCCCCATGCATCCGGAAGTGGTCCAGGAGGGGCCGGGCGCCTGCCCGGTCTGCGGCATGGCCCTGGAGCCACTGGTGCCGACCGCGGAGGAGGAAGAGAGCGGTGAATACCGCGACATGCGGCGGCGCTTCGTCGTCAGCCTCATCCTCACCGTACCGGTCTTCTTCCTCGCCATGGCCCACCTGATTCCCGGCTTTGCCCAACTGCTGTCCGCGCGGGTGTCGGCCTGGATCGAGTTTGCCCTCGCCACCCCGGTGGTCCTCTGGGGCGGATGGGTCTTCTTCGTTCGCGGCTGGCAGTCCCTGGTCAGCCGCAACCTCAACATGTTCACCCTGATCGCGCTGGGAACCGGGGTGGCCTGGGCCTACAGCGTTGTCGCGGTCTTCTTCCCGGGGATCTTCCCGCCCTCATTCCGCGGGGAAAGCGGTGCAGTGGCCGTCTATTTCGAGGCGGCGGCGGTGATCGTCACCCTCGTCCTGCTCGGCCAGGTGCTGGAACTGCGGGCGCGTAGCCGTACCGGGGCGGCCATCCGCGCTTTGCTCGGCCTGGCGCCGAAAACCGCCCGACGACTGCGGGAGGACGGCGGTGAGGAGGACGTGGCACTTGAAGAGGTTCGCAAGGGGGACCGCCTGCGCGTCCGGCCAGGCGAGAAAGTCCCGGTGGACGGCACGGTGGAAGAGGGGACCAGCGCCGTGGATGAATCGATGATCACCGGCGAGCCGATCCCGGTGGAGAAGAGTGCCGGCGACCGGCTGATCGGCGCCACGGTCAACGGCAATGGCTCGTTGGTTCTGCGGGCGGAGCGGGTGGGGGCGGAGACGGTCCTCGCCCAGATCGTGCAGATGGTGGCGGCGGCGCAGCGCAGCCGGGCGCCGATCCAGAAGCTGGCCGACAAGGTGGCCGCCTGGTTCGTGCCGATGGTAGTGGCGGCCGCGGTCCTGGCCTTCATCATCTGGGCGATCTGGGGACCCGAGCCGCGCATGGCCTACGCCATCGTCAACGCGGTGGCGGTGCTGATCATCGCCTGCCCCTGCGCTCTGGGGCTGGCGACGCCGATGTCGATCATGGTCGCCACCGGCCGCGGCGCCCAGCTGGGTGTGCTGTTCAAAAACGCCGAGGCGATCGAAGTCATGCGCCGGGTCGACACCCTGGTGGTGGACAAGACCGGCACTCTGACGGAGGGAAAACCGCGTCTGGTCGCCGTCAGCCCAGCCGGAGATCTCGCCGAGGATGAATTCCTGCGCCTGGCGGCGGGGCTGGAGCGAGGGAGCGAGCACCCGCTGGCGGCGGCCATCGTCGGCGGAGCGCAGGAGCGAGGAGTGGAGCCCGGACGGGCGGAAGATTTCCAGGCGATCACCGGCAAAGGCGTGACCGGCCGCGTCGGCGGGACGGCAGGTGGCCCTGGGGAACCAGTCCCTCTTACGGATCTGGGCATCGAGACGAATGCGCTGGCGGAGAAGGCGGAGACGATGCGCCGCGACGGGGCAGACGGTGATGTTCCTCGCCGTCGATGGCAAGCCCGCCGGCTTGCTGGGGGTGGCCGACCCGATCAAGAAGACCACTCCGGAGGCGATCCGCCAGCTGCATGCCGAGGGACTGCGGCTGGCCATGCTCACCGGCGACAGCCGCACCACGGCGCAGGCCGTGGCAGGAAAACTGGGGCTCGACGAGGTGGAGGCCGAGGTCCTGCCCGAGCGCAAAGCCGAGGTGGTGAAGAAATTTCAGCAGGAAGGGCGCAAGGTCGCCATGGCCGGCGACGGCATCAACGACGCCCCGGCGCTGGCCCAGGCCGAGGTGGGGATCGCCATGGGCACCGGCACCGACGTGGCCATGGAGAGCGCCGGCGTCACCCTGATGCGGGGCGATCTGCGCGGCATCGTGCAGGCCCGCAAGCTGAGCGAGGCGACGATGCGCAACATCAAACAGAACCTTTTCTTCGCCTTCATCTACAACGCCTTGGGCGTGCCGATCGCCGCCGGCGCCCTCTACCCCTTCTTCGGCATCTTGCTCAGCCCAATCATCGCCGCTGCGGCCATGAGCTTCAGCTCGGTGTCGGTGGTGAGCAACGCGCTGCGATTGCGCGGGTGAAAATTTAGCCCTGGCATCCTTTTCCGATTTGTCCCATCACTAATCCGGAGAAGGGAAAATGCTGCCGACATACACATTAAGAGGAATAACTAGCACTGCAAAACAAAACCGAGATAACCTGATAGAATTACGCTGGAGCGCTGGCCATGGCCAAAGATCCCATATGCGGCATGGACGTCTCTGAAAAGGGGCGAAGTATATACTCCACTTCCAGCATGAAACTCTCGATTTCTGTTCGGAACAATGGCAGCAAGCCGCCCAAGGGCCACTTGACCTCTGCGGACTTGGGGTGAGAGGCTGTCGTTTCAGTAAAGTTTTTTCTTCGCGCCGATTTCAGGCCAGGGAATGTGTGCCGTCTCTTGCCGAGGTGACGGCCAGAAAGACATCAAAAAGGAAGCAGAGCATGAGCCGAATGGGATCGGTATTTGCGGTATTCTGGGGGGATTGTTTTTCTGTTTTTTTTCGGAGCAAGCGCCGGGGCGAGCCCGAAAACCAGCGCCTGCGTCGCCTGCCATGGATCCCTGGGCGGCAATCTTGCCCAGCCTGTCTCGGAATGGAACGATTCAATCCACCAGCAGAACGGAATTACCTGTGATCTCTGCCATGGCGGCGATGCGTCGATTGAGGTAGGAAACATAACCCAGCTCTCCGGGAATGAGTTCACGGAGGTAAAGTCCCGGGCCATGTCGAAATCGCACGGCTTCATCGGCAAGCCGTCCGGTCAGGCGATGTTCGAAATGTGCGCCAGGTGCCACCCCGATTCCGTGGCCCGGTACGCCGGCAGCATCATGGGCAAGGCTTACCTGGAGGACAAGGGGGGACCTTCCTGCGTCGTCTGCCACCAGGCCCACAACAACATCATCCCCGCCGTTCCCGAGGTCTGCGCGGGCTGTCACAAGGATACCACCGGGTTCACGCAGATCGACCCCATGAATGTGACGGCCGCCACCGTCAACCAGCTTTCGCAGATACGCATCCTGCTGGGGGAGAAAAAGGCCCGGGGGAACAGGCCGTCGCTGGCTCCGCCGTTCCCTGAGGAACTGGATCCGTATCAGATCGGGTTATTGGCTTTTGGGGCGGTCGGCATCATCTTTCTGTTCGGCTTGGTGGTTTTTCTGGTTCTGGAAAAGGAGAAATGAAATGAGCTTCGAGGTCCTGCGGGAAAGCAAGCCTCCCTGTTCGGTAATCGGTATGGTGTTGACGATCGTCCTCTCGCTGCTCCTGCTCGGCGTGGGAATCGTTTTTGCCTTCCTTTTGATTACAGGCCGCGGCAACGACTATCTGCTGGGAACTCTGCTGGCTGTTGAATTTCTGCTGGCCGGCCTGGCCCTCGTCCTCTATGCCAGAATCTTCGTCGTCTTCAGGGAGGTGGCGGAAGACCGGGAGGAGCCGCTGCTTATGGTAACCGAAAGCTTTGAGAACAAGGACGCGAAGGGAGGGGTCACCCGCCGGCGCCTTACCCTCGGCATCCTTCTGGCCTCTGCCGCCGGCGCTTTCGCCTCTCTCCTGTCGCTGTTGAAGGTGCTGGCTCCGGAAAAAAAAGGTGGCGGCTACGTCGCCACCGTGGCTACGGGAGACCAACTGGTGTATGCCCAGGGCGGCCGGCTGGGGACGCCCCTGCACGCTGCCGATCTTCAGGTCGGCGATGCCGTGCTGGTCTATCCCCAAAACAAAACCAAGAACCAGGCGAATCTCGTTCAATTGATCCGCCTGCAGGAGGACGATCTTAAAGCCGCCGACCCGCCTGAATCTGACCGATCAGGGGTTTGTCGCCTACAGCGCCATCTGCACCCATCTCGGCTGCACCGTCTCCTGGGTAGAAAACCAGAAATCGCCCGCCGCCTCAGTCACCGAATGTTTCTGTCACAACAGCATCTTCAATCCGGCACAGGGGGCGAAGGTCATGGGCGGTCCCGCACCGATTCCACTCGCCCAGATCGGCGTCAGGGTGTCGCAGGACGGAACGCTGGTCTTTACCAGCGGCTTCACCGGCCCGATCGGCCCGCAGGTATGACGGAGGGAGGCAATGGCTATGCTCTTTCAATGGTTTGACGAGCGCCTGGAACTGAAAAAGTTCAGGGGCAAATTCCTGGACAAGAATTTCCCGACCCATCCCACCTTTCTGCTCGGGGAAATGGCGCTCTTCTTCTTTATCACTCTTGTGGTGACAGGAATTTTTTTAGGTTTTCTCTATGAGCCGTCGACGAGAGATGTTTCTCTGTTCGGCGCCATGGTCCCTGCCGCCTATGCCAGCGTGGTCAGAATCGACCTTCTCCCCATGGGCCTGATCATCAGACGCATCCATCACTGGTCGGCCATGCTGATGATCGCCTCCATCCTGACCCATCTGGCGCGCGTCTACTTCACCTCGGCCTATCGCAAGCCGCGGGAGATCAACTGGCTGATCGGCCTCGCCCTGCTCGCGCTGACCTTGGGAATGGCTTTTACCGGCTATCTCCTGCCCTACAGCCAGTTTTCGGTGACGGCGACCTCGATCGCCTATTACGTCTCCAAATCGGTGCCCTGGATCGGCGACTGGATCGCCCGCCTGCTTTTTGCCGGCGAGTTCCCGGCAGATGAAACCGTTCCGCGGTTCTTCTTTCTGCACGTCATGCTGATTCCGGCCATACTCATGTCCCTCATCGGTCTCCACCTGCTGGTGCTGGTGAAGCAGAAGCATACCGAACCGCCCGGCAACAGGGGGCGCCAGGCCGCCGAAGGCGGGCGCAAGCTCATCGGCATTCCGCTCTGGCCGGAACAGAGCTGCATCAGTATCTCCTTCTTCTTTTTCATGCTGTTCGTGGTTTCTCTGATCGCCACTTATGTCCCGTTGAATCCCATCGAAACCTACGGCCCGCCTTCGCCGGGAACGGCGGTCATGCGGCCCGACTGGTACTTTCTTCCCATCTACGGTTTTCTCAAGCTGGTCCCCGGCGATTTCGCCTTTTCCATCTTCGGGGGGAAGATCACCCCTGAAACCATCGGCGGGGTCATCTTCCCGGGAGTGCTGGGTCTGGCGTTGGCGCTCATCCCCTTTCTCGACCGGGCGAAGGAGCCGCAAGATTATATTGTAACCCCCCAGCATCGCCCCCTGATGACTTCCCTGGGAATCGGCGGCGTGGTTTTCCTCGGCATGACGGCGGTGTCCGGCTATATCGATGTCCTGAACATCGCCCCCGGGACTATGGGGATCTATGTCCTCCTGGCGACATTCGCGGCCTGGGGGATTTCCTACCTGCTCCTGCGTTTTTACAATCGAAACGGAAAGAGAGGCTCTCATGTCAAGAGTTGATCGCGCCCTGTTTCTGTTGCGTGTGCGGCGTTCTGCTTATCGCCACCTCGGCCGATTCCGCCACCGGCCCCACCGCGGTAAACTCCTGCGTGAATTGCCACGCCCAACTGTCCGGGAACAGCTTTGTCGGGGCCAAATCCCACAGCTGGACCGGCTCGATCCATCAGCAGCACGGCGTTACCTGTGACAAGTGTCACGGCGGCAACCCGCAGGCCGCGGATGAGAAGCAGGCCCATGCCGGCGTCCTTGGTTCCAGCGCCCCGATGAGCCCTGTTTACTTCAAGAACATTCCAGCGACCTGCGGCAAATGTCACGGAGCCGAATTTTACAAATTCACCCAGAGCCTCCATTACCAGATGCTCGAATCGACGGGGAAGGGTCCTGACTGTGTAACCTGCCACGGGTCGATGGTGACCAAAGTTCTGATGCCCGATACCCTCGCCGCCGTGTGTGACAGGTGCCACAACGAGCGAATGGGCATTTATCCTTTCATCCCGCAGAAGGCCAAAGCGGTTCTGCTGCTGCTCAAGGAGAGTGAGGACCTTCTGGCTGCCGATGAGAAACTGTATCAATCGGCCAGCAACACGGCCGCGGCCCAGGCCCTCCGCGATGCCAGCGCTTCCCTGCACGCGGCCAAACTGGATTGGCACAAATTCGACCTGGATACGATTACGAACCATCTGCAGGCTTTCTATGATGCCCTCCGGAAACTGTCCGCGGACAAGTCGCAGCCATGAATGCCGCTGTGAAACCAGACACCGGCTCCAGCCGGATTTGAGAGTCGCTTTTAGCTGCTGAGGACAGGGAGACCGCAAGACCAACAGGGGCACCCCTCTTAGATACTGATGCTCACGCCTGCGACTCCGGCCCGATTCCCTCTCCGGGGGAAATTGACATTCCCTTGAATGCTCCTAACATTAAGCTACCTGGCATGGGTAGCGGACCATCTCGGCAGCCCGACATTTCTGGACAGATATGCGCAAATGCCAAGCAAAACTTCTGGGGTAAGGCGCCTTCGGCGGCTTTCTGTCCGCGCTCTGTTCCTTCGCCCAGCCATCCTGTTCGCTCTTCTTCTTTTCCCCCTGCAGCCGCAGGCGGCGGAATTCATCGACCATTTCGCCAACCTGCGCACCCTCTATCGCCTGAGCATGCAGCACCAGCCGGCAAGCGGCGCCTTCATTCTGGAAAAGGGTGAGGATGCGCTGCTGGCGAGGGCCTGGATGGTCGGCACCGCAGTCGATAGCCTCGATATTCTCACCTTCATCTGGAAACTCGACAATATCGGCATTATTGCCACCGACGCTCTGTTGCGGGCCGCCGATAGGGGAGTGCGGGTACGGGTGGTCGTCGATGATATGGTCCTGCAGCAGAAAGACCTGGAAACGCTTCTGGCCCTTGCCGCTCATCCGCGGATAGATATCCGCATTTACAATCCGGAAAGGATCGTCGGCGTCTCAATAGCGGAACTGGTGATCAATGTCCTGACCGACTTCCGCCAATACAACCAGCGATTGCACAACAAGAGCTTTCTGGCCGATGGAATCATCGGCATCACCGGCGGGCGCAACGTGGCGAACGAATATTTCGATTACGATCAGAAGTACAATTTTCGCGATCGCGACATCATGGTGGTCGGGCCAGTCGTCGATTCAATGCAGAAGAATTTCGAAACCTTTTGGAGCAGCAATCAGGCCAGACCGATCGAGGAACTGTTGCCCGCCCGGCGAGCCGGCCTCAGCGATGCCCAAATTCGCACGATCTATGGACAGCTGCACGCCTGCGCCGAACGGTTGATCGAGCAACTCCCACTGGTAAAACGGGTTCTATTAGACCGGGAAGAGCGGATGGCTGGAATGCTCCGGCAGATGGTATGGACCCCGCAGATCTGGTTCGTCAGCGATCTGCCAGGAAAAAACTTGGGGAAGCCGGGACTTGGGGGCGGCGGCAGAATGGCCGAGGCACTGGCCGGAGCCATTGCCGAAGCCAGAAAAGAAATTACCATCCAGTCCCCCTATATGGTTCTGGAAGGGGAGGGACTGGGGCTATATGAAAAATTACACGACGGTGTTGAAGTGCAGATCAGCACCAATTCCCTGGCATCCACCGACAACATTGCGGCCTTCAGCGGTTATGCCAAGGAGCGGCAGGACCTCCTCAATGCCGGTTTTCTGATCCGCGAGTTCCGTCCCCGGCCGGAGATCGAGCGGGAGCTGATCGACCGCTACCTGGGGCGGGGGAAAGAGGTGCCCATCTTCGTGCTGCACGCCAAAAGCCTGGTGGTGGATGGCGAACTCCTCTATGTCGGCACCTATAACATCGACCCCCGCTCGGCGAGTCTGAACACCGAAGAAGGAATTTTCGTCCGCAACCGGGAATTGGCCAGCCAGGTGGAGGAGGCCATCGAAAAAGGCATGCTGCCGGAAAACAGCTGGAATCCCAGACTGCATGATCCGAACCGCAAAGCCGGGTGGTGGCGGAGGTTGAAATTGGGCATTTATCGGCTGCTGCCGATCGATCCTCTGCTGTAGATGTTTTTCCTTGACAAAAAAATAAGAGATGTTAAATTAACTGAAACTCAAGTTGTATCTCGATAAACAACTGCCGTTTACCGGCAGAATTTTTGCCCCGTGGCATCCCTTCCTTGGCTGCGGGGCGTTTTTTTCTGCAAAAAAAGGCTCTGTCTGCTGACAGGGCCTTTTTTGCACATCCCCCGCAGCGAAAACGCTCACCTCTTCTGATAGGTGATGGTGTACTTGAAGGTCGCCGGATCGAGCCAGTCGAGGGTGTCGTCTCCCACTTGAGCGTAGGGGTACATCAGGTAGTTGACCGGTCCGCCCGCCTGGGGCGGGTTGAGGGTCAGGTCGCGGCCGTGGCTGAGAGCCACCCGAGAGGCGTCGATGCCGCCCCAGAAGTAGTTGCGGTAGTCGGCTGTCCGAGGGTCTTCCAGGTTGAGGTGCTCAACAAGCATTTTCTTGCGCACATCCGCCGGATCGACGGGAACCCAGCCGTAGCCCGGCAGGAAAAACTCGGCCCAGCAGTGATACCAGGTGGTGATGTCCTGCCCCGATTCCTTCCCCTGGCGCAGGCCGAAGGTATCGCGGGCCGGTACGCCGGCGGCTCGTGCCAGGGCGACGAAGACGGAGGAGATATCAGCGCATTTGCCCCCCGGCCGCGACAGCAGGGTGCAGACATCCCCCTTGCCGCAGCCGCGGGTCTGGGGATCGCGGTACATGTTCACGCAGATCCAGTCATAGATGGCTTTTGCTTTGGCGAGTACGGTGGTCTTTCCGACGGTAATGCTATCGGCAAGTTTCTTGACTTCGCCATCGGTGGGGCCGAAGGTGGTCGGAGCCAGATCGGCCGCGTAGTCGGCCCGATTCCAGGCCCCTTCCTCGATCGGGAAATCGCGGCGGATGACCTCCTTGCGGTCGACGTCGAAGGCAAAGGTCAGCAGACGGCTTCCGGCGTCTTTGTCCCAGCGGGCGTAGAGCATCGGAGTGCCCGTCGCCTGGTCGGTATACACCCCCTCATTGACAAAATTTCCAGTGACGCGGATATTGGTGATCTTCTGGTCCCGGTTGGAGACGGGATAAGGGATCCAGAGCCGGACGTCCTTCCCGGCCGGCTGGGCCGAGAGGTCGAAGTCCATGATGATCCGCCCCGCCTGATCGGCAGCGAGGGCGCCAGTGGCTATCGCGCAGAGGGCGATTGTGAGTAAAACAACAAACACACGATTCATGAAATTCCTCCCTTTTAGCCAAAGTATGCCGAAAAGGCTAACAGGGAGATCGTTGAAAAGTCCAATATAAAAAATGGATATTATGGATATGGATTATCGGCAAAGACTAATGGATTGGCGTCGTTTACAACGAACTCCTTTCCATCCGGAACCCGCACCGCTGCCAGTCAGGGCCGGGCAGATAATTGGGAAAGTTTCGGCCCTCGGTGAGGACAAGGTTGCAGAAGGCGTATTTTCGTTTATAACGGCCTTCGACATGCCCAGGTTGACCGGGAAAGGGAAGGGCGGCTTCCTTCAGGAGGATCGGAGGGGGGTTGACTGGGCTGCTTGCATCCCCTCGGCCGGTAAGGGCATCCAGAAAAGAGTCCCCTTCTGGCGACCGAACAACAGGGCTGCCTGCCGGTCCGCCACCCAGATGTCCACCGTCCGCTTCCAGCGGGGATTCATCCGGTCCTGGACCTCGAAGAACCCGTGACCGGGGATGAGCACCCGCTGCCCGAACTTCAGGCCCATTTCCCGCATCAAGTCATCGGAAACCGCTATGATACCGATGCGTACCGATTGCGAAGAAGCGGTGACATACGGGGTTTCGTCGCACTGCTTGACAGTAGAGGAATACGCGGTCAGGGTGACCGGTACGGAGCGGATACGGTCAAGTTGCACCGGTGAGCCGAAAAAATCTTCCAGCAGGCCGAGGGCGCGGTTCAGATCTTCACGCAGTCGGGAATCCTCCTGGGCCGCGACCTGCTGTGGGGCAGGTGCGGCGACCGGAACCGATCCGGCATCCGCACGGAAATAGATATCCAGGCCGAGCACCAGCACCATGGTCAGAAGCAGAAAACGCAGGGTGTTCATGAAACCATCATTTCCCGTCATGGCTCGCCTCCACTATAATGAAAGCCAGCTCAAACTATATCCGGAAATCCCGCCGGGTCAACCGCCCCCCGAGCAACGGCGGAAGAGGCTTTCTCCCGGCCGGCAAATACGGTATTCTTCCCTACTCATCCCCTCCGAGGCGAACATGCGAGCGAAAACAGTTTATTTCCGCATCATCCCCCTGGTCGTCTGGACGCTCACCGTCCTCGTGCTGTCCCTGGAGTCGAGTCCGCCGCATTTCGATTTCGCACTGGCTTCCTGGGACAAATTCCAGCACGCCGCCGCCTATGCCATGCTCACAGCCCTGGCCGGTTATGCCTTCTTGCCGTACTGCCGGCGACCGGCGACCGCCTGGCTGATGGCTTTTCTGGTCGCGGTGGTCTATGGCGGGCTGCTGGAGATAGCGCAGGGGACCTTTACCGCCGTTCGCACCCCCGACTGGAGAGATCTGGCCGCCGATGCCGTCGGTGCCGCCGTCGTTGTGGTGGCCGCTCGCCTGCTCGCTTTCCGTTTTCGTGCTCGCCCATGAATTCTTCATTGCTGGAAGATCTTCTGCTGGATACCGCCGCTGAAGGCGCTTTGGTGCTGACCGCTACCAAGCGGCTGGCCCGTCGTCTGCGCCAGCTGGTTGATCAGCGCCTGGGAGCCGCCGACAGGGGCGTCTGGCTGACGCCGGCGATCCACAGCGGCGATGCCTGGCTGCGGCAGACGGCAGCTGCCCTCGGGGAAGGCTGGCGCCTGCTTGGAACGCAGCCGGCCAGACGGCTGTGGGAAAAAATCATCGAAACCGAGAGTGCCGGTTCCGTCCGGGAACTTTTGCAGGTGAGTGCGACCGCCCGCCTCGCCGAAGCGGCCCAGGCGCTGCTTGCCGAATACGGTGGCGATCCCGACGATTATCCCCTGACCGCCGACCACCTCACCTTTCTGCGCTGGCGCCGCAGCTACCTGGAAACCCTTCGCCAGGAAGGTTGGATGGATGGGGCGATTCTCGCCGCGACCGTCATCGCGGCGGTAGAACGGGGGGAGTTGCCGGTGCCGAAGGTGGTCTGGCTCACCGGTTTTGATGATCTGCCGCCGCGCCTGCGGCGCTTGGCGGCTGCCTTCACCGTCCATGGTTCGCAGGTGCGCGAGCTTCCCCCGGCGGCGGAACCCCGCGGAGAGCTGGTGCGGCTGGGTTGCGCCGATGCCCGGGAGGAGGTGCGCCGGGCCGCGCGCTGGGCGCGTCGCCTGCTGGAAGGGGGGGAAGGGGAAATCGGTGTCATCGTCCCCGACCTGGAAGGTTACCGGTCCCTGATCGAACGTATTTTCCGCGAGGAGATCGATCCCGAAGCGCAGCTTCGGCCCGGCGCCGGGGAATCCCGCTTCAATCTCTCCCTCGGCGAGCCGCTGGCGGGGCAGGGAGCGGTAGTGGCCGCCCTGGAAATTCTCGCCGCCGCGCGCTCCCTGCCCCTGGCGCAGGCCGGCTTTCTGCTGCGTTCCCCCTACCTGGGGGGGAGTCAGCGTGAGGCGACCGCCCGCGCCCGTCTGGACCGGCTGCTGCGCACCGCCGGCGAGCCGGCGGTCTCCCTCGGGCGGCTGCAGCGGCTGGCGGAGAAGCAGGAGCCGGAAACCGGGCGCCAGGCCGCTCCCCTGGCCGGGGCGATCTTCCACCAGCTGCGGTCGGCGGTTCAGGAGCAGCGTCGGTTTTTGCCCGGCGGGTGGGCCAGCCGCTTCGCCGGCCAGCTGCAGGCGGTCGGCTGGCCCGGGGAGCGCCCTCTGGACAGCCACGATTTCCAGGTGGTCAAAGCCTTTCGGGAGAAGGTGCTGCCGCAGCTCGCCGCCTTCGATCTGGTATCCGGACCGGTGGAGCGCGGCGAAGCCCTGGCGCTGCTGCGCCGGTTGGCCGCGGAAACCGAATTCCAGGCGGAAGGTGCGGAAAGTCCGGTGCAGGTGGTCGGTCTGCTGGAGGCGGCCGGCCTGCGCTTCCGCCATCTCTGGGTGATGGGGCTGCACGACGGCGCCCTGCCGGCCGCGGCTCGTCCAAATCCTTTCCTGCCGGTGGCGTTGCAGGTGGCCGCCGGCATGCCGCACGCCAGCGCCGAGCGCGAAGGGGCTTTTGCCAGCCGGGTCGCCGTCCGTCTCTTCGCCGCCGCCCCGGCAGTGATTCTCAGCCACCCGCTGCGGCAGGGGGATGCCGCCCTGCTGCCGAGCCCGTTGATCCGCGACCTGCCCGAAGGCGAGGTCCCCCTTGCCCCGAGCCGCGCCCCCGCTGCCCTCTGGCGGCAGGCGGCGCCCCCGGCCGAGGAGCTTGCCGACCACTCCGCGCCGCCCCTGGCCGCCGGGGAGCGGGTGAGCGGCGGCACGGCGATCCTCCGCGACCAGGCTCTCTGCCCCTTTCGCGCCTTCGCCCGACACCGTCTGGGCGCCGCCGCCCTCGAGGTTCCCGATATCGGTCTGGATCCCCGCGTGCGCGGTAACCTGCTGCACAAGGTGCTGGAGTTCTTCTGGCAGAAGACGCAAAGCCAGGCTGGCCTGCTGGTGCTGGGGGAAACGGCGCGGCAGCAGCGACTGGAGGAGTGCATCGAGGAGGCCGTGCAGGCGCTTTTCCCGGAGGGAAAGGCCCGCCCGGCGGCGGCGCTCCTGGCGCTCGAAAGCGACCGCCTGCGGCGGCTGCTGGACGAATGGCTGGCGATTGAAAGCCAGCGGACCCCTTTTGCCGTGCTCGAAGAGGAGAAAGAATACCGGGAGCATTTCGGCGGAGTTGAGGTCGTCACCCGCATCGACCGGATGGACCAACTAGCCGACGGCAGCCGGGTCGTGCTGGATTACAAGACCGGGCAGGTGGACGCCGCCGACCTGATCGGCGAACGCCTGCTGGAGCCGCAGTTGCCGGTTTACGGCCTCGGCCGGGGCGGGGAAGAACTGGCTGGGGTCGCCTTCGCCAGCCTGCGCCGCGGCAAGTGCGCCTTCTGCGGCGTGGCGCGCAGCGCCGAAGTGCTGCCGAAGGTGCCGGCCCTGACCGACTGGAAGAAGGCGCAGGAATTCGGACTCGACTGGTCCGAACTGCTGCACCGCTGGCGGCGAGCAGCTCAATGCACTGGGGCGTTCCTTTGCCGCCGGGGAGGCGGCGGTCGACCCGGTGAGCGCCGAGAAGGCCTGTCGCATTTGCGATCTGGCGCCCCTTTGCCGCATTGGGGAGGCGGTCCCTCCCGCTGCCGAAGGAGAAGAGAGATGAGCTGTCCCATCGCCGACGCCGCTGAGCGCCGGGCCGCGCTCGAGCCGGCCCGCTCCTGCATCGTTCAGGCACCGGCCGGTTCGGGGAAGACCGAGCTGCTCATCCAGCGCTTTCTCGCTTTGCTGGCGGTGGTCGAGCGCCCCGAGGAAATTCTCGCCATCACCTTTACCCGCAAGGCCGCCGGGGAGATGCGCAGCCGTCTGCTGGAGGCGCTGGAGCGGGGAAGCGGCGGTCGTCCGGAGCGGGAGCACGAGGCGGAGACCTGGACCCTCGCCCGGGCCGTCCTCGAGCAGGACCGCCGGCTCGGCTGGAATCTGCGGGAGAATCCCGGCCGGCTGGCCATCCAGACCATCGACAGCTTCAACGCCTCCCTGGTGCGGCGCATGCCCTGGCTTACCCGCCTCGGCGGCGTGCCGCGGCTGACGGAAGCGCCCGCCGCCCTCTACCGGCGGGCGGCCGAACGCGCCCTGGAGCGGTTGCGGTCAGGAGGGGCGCAGGGGGAGGGGATCGCCCGCCTGCTGGCCCACCTGGACAATCGCCTCGATCACCTGCGCGACCTGCTGGTCGGCATGCTCGCCCGCCGGGATCAATGGCTGCGCCATCTGACGGGAGCGCGCGGCGAGGAGCACCGGCAGCGGCTGGAGAATGCCCTGCGCTCCCTGGTGGAAGCGGGGCTGACGGCGGCAAACGCCGCCATTCCCGAAGCGGTTCGCATCGAACTGGTCGAACTGGTCGGCTTCGCCGCCGGCAATCTGGCCACCGACGGGAAGGACGGACCGCTGGCCCGGCTGGCCGGAATGGAGGACTTCCCGGCCGCTACGGCCGATGATCTGCCCGCCTGGCATGGTCTGGCAGAACTGCTGCTGACCGCCAGGAACGAACTGCGGCTGGCGGTGGATAAGCGGTGCGGCTTTCCCGCCGACAAGAAAGAGCCCTGCCTGAGCATGAAGCAGCGCATGCGCCATCTTCTCGACTGGCTGGGTGAGGAGCCGGCGGCCGTCGAGGCTCTGGCGCGGGTGCGGGATCTGCCGCCGGTGGCCTATGAGGAGGCGCAGTGGCAGGTGCTGCGCGCCCTGGTCGACCTGCTGCCCCTGGTGGTGGCCGAGCTGTGGCTGGTCTTTCGCGAGGAAGGAACCGCCGATTTCGCCGAGATCGCCTTGCAGGCGCAGCGGGCGCTGCGGGAGGACGACAGCCCCAGCGAATTGCTGCTGCGCCTGGACAGCCGCCTCAGCCACATCCTGGTCGACGAATTCCAGGACACCTCCCATCTGCAGTTCGAATTGCTGCAGATCCTCACCGAGGGGTGGAGCCCCGGCGATGGCCGCACTCTGTTTCTGGTCGGCGACCCGATGCAGTCGATCTACCGCTTCCGCGAAGCCGAGGTTGGTCTGTTTCTCCAGGCGCGCCGCGGCGGGCTGCGGGAAGTGCGCCTGGAGGGCATCCGCCTCAGCGCCAATTTCCGCTCCCAGGCGGGGATCGTCGACTGGGTCAACCGGACCTTCGCCGAGCTCTTTCCCCTCGCCGAGGACGCCGCCCGCGGCGCCGTTCCCCTGGCGGCTGCCGAGCCGGTGCACGATCTGCTGCCCGGGGAGGCGGTGTCGGTCCATCCCTGGGCTGCGCGCAATGACCGCGAGGAAGCGCAGCAGGTGGCGGTGCTGGCGCAACAGGCCATGGCCGCCGGCGAATCGGCTGCCGTGCTGGTCCGCTCGCGCAGCCATCTGGCGCAGATCCTGCCGGCCCTGCGGGCCGCCGGCCTGCACTACCAGGCGCAGGACATCGACCTGCTCGCCGAGCGGCCGGCGGCCCGCGACCTGGTCTCCCTGACCCGCGCCCTGCTGCATCCCGACGACCGGCTGGCCTGGCTGTCGGTGCTGCGCGCCCCCTGGTGCGGTCTGCCCCTGGCCGACCTGCATGCCCTGTGCGGCGGCCGTTCCACGCCGATCCCGCTGCTTCTTGCCGACACGGATTCCCTGGCCCGCCTCACCGCCGACGGACGCCGGCGCGCCGAGCGGACGGCGGACCTGCTGCAGGAGGCCGGGCGGCAGCGTGGCCGCGTCAATCTGCGGCGGCTGGTGGAGGGCTGCTGGCTGGCGCTGGGCGGGCCGGTCCTGCTCGACGGCGCCGGCCTGGAGGACGCCGGGCGGGTCCTCGACCTGTTGGAGGAACTCGATTACGGCGGCGACCTGCGCGACTTTCAGGAGCTGGAAGACGGCCTCGGCCGACTGTTCGCCGCTCCCGACAGCGAGGCCGACGGCCGGCTGCAGGTGATGACCATCCACCGCGCCAAGGGGCTGGAGTTCGACACCGTCATCCTCCCCGGACTGGGACGGCGCCCCGCCCATGGCGACCCGCCGCTGCTGCGCTGGCTCGAACAGCCCGGATGCGGTCTGCTGCTGGGGCCGATTCATCCCCGCGACGGAGTGAGCCGCGACCCGATCTACGACGCCATCGGCCAGGTGGAGAAGGAGAAGGCGGATCTGGAAACCGGTGCGGTTGCTCTACGTCGCCGCCACCCGGGCGAAGAAGCGCCTGCACCTGCTCGGCCATGCGCCGCCGGACAAAAACGGCGCCTGCCGGCCGGAGGCCGGTTCTCTGCTGCACCGGCTCTGGCCAGCGGTGGAGGAAAAGTTTGCCGACCTGGGCGAGGAGAGCGGGGCAGGGGAGGACGCTGCCCGCCGCCGCGCCGCCGCTGCGCCGCCTGCCGGCCGACTGGCAGCCGCCGGCTTTGGCGGCGGCGCCGTTGCCGGCGGCGCTGGAGACGGTCAGCCCTTCCGGGCTGGGGAAAGAGGATGTGCGGGAGCTGGTTTTTTCCGGCTGGGAGGCGGATAGCGCCCGCCACGTCGGTACAGTCACCCACACCTTCCTGGAGCGGATCGGCCGCGAAGGGCTGGAGCGCTGGCCGGTTGGGCGTCTTGACGAGCTGGCGACCCAGGGTGGACGCCTGCTCGGGCTTCTCGGTGTGCCGGGGGAGGATGTTCCCGGCTGTCTGGAGAAGGTGCTGCGGGCTCTGCGCAACACCCTGGCCGGCGAGCGAGGCCGCTGGATCCTGCAATCCCGCCCGGAGGCTGCCTGCGAGCTCCAGCTGTCGGGGGTCGTCGCCGGCAAGATCGTCCACGCGATCGTCGACCGCACCTTTGTCGACGAGGACGGCAACCGCTGGATCATCGATTACAAGACCAGCGAGCCGCGCGCCGGCCGGGAGCCTGAAGGCCTTCCTCACCGCCGAAAGCGAACGCTACCAGCCCCAGCTCGTCGCCTACGCCGAGCTCTTCCGCCGTCTCGAACCGCAGCGCCCGGTGCGCGCCGGGCTTTATTTCCCCCTCGCCGACGCCTGGTGCGAAATCCCCCTGGGGACGACGGCGCACCTCGCCGGCGATGCATTTTTCAGCGGCAGTTCAGCCGGGTGATTGCCCTGAAGCTCCTTAGGCCTGCAAGCTCCGGCGGTCGAGCTTCCCGTTCGCCGATCTTGGCAATGATTCCCGGAATTCGATGTACTTGGGCAGCATGAAGGGATCCAGCCGCAATTGGCACTGCCGGCGGATCTCCTCAAGCGCCGGCAGCTTCCCCGGAAAGGGGACCAGGTAGGCCTTGATCGCCCGTCCGAGGATCTCGTCCGGGACCCCGATGACAGCAGCTTCTGCCACTCCGTGCAGATCGCAGAGGACATTTTCGATTTCCTGCGGGCTGACCTTTTCCCCGCGGGTCTTGATCAGATCGTCCTTGCGGGCCACGAAACAGAGAAATCCGTCCGCATCCCGTCGGAACAGATCGCCGGTGTACAGGAGGGTCTCGCCGCGCCAGCGCCCCGGGCGGAAGGTGCGGGCGGTTTCCTCCGGGCGGTTCCAATAACCCTGCATCACGTTGGCCCCGCGCACCACGAGTTCCCCGACCTCCTCGGCGCCGACTTCCTGACCCGCCTCGTTGACAAGGAACGTTTCCTCGTTCGGGATGGCGATACCCACTGACAGTGGTCGGTTTGCCAGTTCCTCCGGCGGCAGCCAGAGGGCGCGCGCACACTCCGTAAGACCGTACATGGAGTAAATCGCGACCTGGGGGAGGAGGTCCTGCAGCTTGCGGATATGCGGGGCAGGCAGGGCCGCCGCGGCATTGGTGATGTAACGAAGGGCCCTCAGGTCGACGCGCCGGAACCTCTCCATCTGCAGGAGCAGGGCGACCATGGTCGGGACCACTGGAAACCCGGTCACCCGCTCCGCGACCAGAAGATCGAGTATCCGACTGGGGAAGGCGAACGATTTCTCAAGGATTATCGTGGCACCGCAGAGAGCAGCCACCAGCACCTGGTAGAGCCCATAGCCGTAGGAGAGCGGCAGGACGTTGAGGATGATGTCGCTTTCCATGTTTCGCAGATAGGTGGCGATGCTCCTGGCTACCGCCACCAGATTGTGGTGGGTTGCAACGACCCCCTTCGGCTCGCCGGTTGAACCAGACGTGTAGATGATGGCCGCGAGGTCGATATCGATGCAGACGGGCAGCCGGGCCGGTGGGTTCGCCGGATCGGTCGCGGCCTCCCACGTTGTCTGGGCCTTGGCCTGGAAAGAGGCCGCGGCGGCAGGCACTGCACCGCACCAGACCAGGGCCGCCAGTTCAGGTGCCCGTCGGGCGGCGGCAACAATTACTGCCTGATGGGAAGGGTGGGCGATAATGGCGCGGGCTCCGCTGTCGTTGAGAATGAAGGAGAGTTTCCCCGCTTTCATGGCAGGGTTGACCAGGACAAAAGCGGCACCCGCCTTGAGGACGGCGAAAAGGGAGATGATCGTCTCGCCGGAGTTGTCCAGAAAAATGGCGACGCGGTCATGCCGCCGTACCCCCATCTCCCCCAAAGCACCGGCCAAGCGATCAGCTCGCTGGTTAATATCAGCGAATGTCCAGCGCAGAGAGTTGCTGACTACGGCCGTTTTGCCCGGGCAACGCCGTGCCGATTCCTCCAGAAAGTTTTGCACCAGCAGCATTTCTAGCTCCTTTGTCGGATGTGGACGCGATGAACAGCCTTATTTTGCGCACTGGTAGGCTGACTGCTTTCTGTCACGCGACCGGATGGGATCCGGCAGACAAGGGGGGCTGATTTCCACTTCCTCTTTAATTCTTTCCCTTTAACGAAAGAAATTATGCCCTTCTTTTTTCCGGTTGCAAGGGAGGTTCCAGGCGTTTATTTTTTGGAAAACCACCAACGGGAATTCAACGAGAAAGGTCAGGGTTCGACCTTTTGGAAGGAGAGATCGGCGCGAACCGGATAATGATCGGAGCCGCCGGGATCCTCCAGAGTGGCGGCGGAGACGGCAGCGAGATGCTGGTTGTAGAATATATGATCGATCCGCACCAGGGGAGGCAGCCGGAAATGCCCGAACGGCCGAGCAGCAGCCGACGGGTAGGTAAAACCGAAGCCGAAACCCGCCTGTTCATGGGCATCGGTGAGCCGCCCTGTCACCTCGCGGTAAAGCTGGGTGCCTTCCGTGATGTTGAAATCTCCGGCGAGGATTACGGCACCTGGCACCTTGGCCACTTCCTCGTCCAGCAAAGAAATGATCTGCCGGTATCTTCGCTGCCATCCTCCCCGCCGCAGCGGGTGCACATTGAACACGGTTATTGTCCCTTGCGGCGTGCAAACGGCCACTTGCTGCGCCTGCCCCATCTTGCGCAAGGCTTGCAGGGGCTTCAGGGGATAGCGGCTGATCACGGCCTGCATGAGCGGCGGCTCGTACTCGGCCTGGAGGCTGGTCTCCGGATATAGCCCAGCGAGGGCGGAGTACAAGGCACGGAAGTTCGCGGGACGAATCTCCTGCAGAAGCAGGATGTCGGGGCGCACCTGGCGGATGACCCGCGCCATTTTGCCGATGCTGGCGTTTTCCGACCAGACGTTGTAGGACATCACCTTCAAGGCCCCGGCAGATGCGTTTTTTTCCCTTCGGTCCGGCGAAAACAGGGGCGCATAGAGGTAAATGATGATCAGGACCGGCAGCAGCAGACTCACGGCCAGCCAGCGGCGCTGCAGCAGGATCGCCAGCAGGCAGCCGGGGACCAGCAGGACCAGCAGCCAGGGGAGAAAATAGCTGCCGAGGCGGGCTATGAGGAAATGATCCCCGCTCCACCAGCGCAGGGTCAGACTGGTGAGACTGCCCAAGCCGATAATCCAGCCAGCCACTTCGGTCAAGAAACGGAACATGGGTTTCCCGGTGATTTCTCGAGGTGAAGGTCAGGCTCCGGCCGGCGCTCTCAGGTCGGGAGCAAGCCGCTCGTTCCAGGGAAGATAAGTGCGGAACCGGCAGCCTTTCGGCTGCCGGCCGGAATCAGTGTATCGGATAACCTTTCTTTTTCCACCCCTCCACGCCGCCCCCCAGGGCTTCGGCGTGGGAAAACCCCTGCTGCTGGAAACTTTCCGCCCGACCGGCGGAGGTAGCCTCGTGCGGTCAGGCGCAGTAGAAGATGATCTCCTGAGCCTTCTCCATCTGCGGGAGCTTTGCCTCGAGGTCCTGCATGTGCATCGCTCCCTCCAGGTCCATCTGCCGGCATTTTTCCTCGTCATCATAAGCGCAGACGAGAATAGCCTGACCGGACTGGACCTTCTGCCGGGCCTCTTCCGGCATTATCCGTGGGGCTTCCGCCATGGCCAATCTCCTTTCGGGTGTCGTGGTCTTTGGAACAGAATACCCCGGCGCTGCCGATTGGCAACTTTGGAGTCGACGAAGAAAGCCCCGACAAGAGGAGGGGAGTGCATCCGAATCGTATTTCCCGTCTGCCGCCAGTCGCGCCCGCAGAGCCCGCCCGACTCCCTCCGGCTCCCCTCCGGCCGGGCCGCCACGACAGACAATTCAGCGCCGAGTTGCCGGCGCAATCCCCCCCCGCACAGCAGCCGGAAGTAGGCAAGGAAGCATGCGATAGGAATTGATTAACAGCCCATTCGCGGCTAAAGTAGTGAGTCAGACCCCGGCCGGACTTTTCCGCTGCTTTCCAGGCGAGCACGAGCGGCGCCGCTTACGAGTTCTCCAGCATTGCGGCAGCCCCTGGAGAATTTTTTCACTGATACCTGCGGAGATAATGATGTTTGCACCACCAGTTGCGGAATTATCGGCAAGGATCAAAAAGTTTCAAAACCATCTGAAGACCCGGGATATAGTCGGTGCTCTTATTTTGCAGAATACGGATCTATATTATTTTACCGGTCGCATTTGGCCCGGTTATCTTTATATCCCCGCATCGGGTGATCCGGTTTTCCTCAATCGGCATCGGGGGGAAATAAACGCTTCCTGGACCTGGCCGGTTGTCAAGCTGGACAAGATGAGCAAACTGGCCGGCATCCTGCGGGACTTTGGCATGCCAGCCTCGGGAAGTATCGGACTTGAATTGGACATACTGCCCGTCATGTTTTTTAATCGCCTGCAGGAAGCCCTTCCCGGAAGAGGTGTTGGTCGACGTAGGTCGTTTAATTCGTCAGGTACGAGCGGTTAAGAGTTCCTGGGAAGTCGATATCATGCGGAGTTATGCCGAAAAGGACCTTTACCTGTGGGGACGGGTGCCTGAGATGATAAGCAAGGCCAGCACGGACCTGGAACTGGCCATTGCGTTTGAAGCTCAGGCCCGGGAACTGGGACAACAAGGGGTTCTCCGGCTGCGTGGTTTTAACCAGGAAATGGCCTTCGCCTGCGTCGCGGCCGGGGAGCCAGCCGCTATGATCAGCTCTTATGACGTTCCCATCTCCGGTGCAGGATTGAATTCAGCTTTTCCCTTCGGTGCGGCAGGAGCCACACTGGAGTCAGGCCGGTCGGTGACCATCGATTTCGGTAGTTGTTATGCTGCCTATATCCTGGACCATACCCGAACGTTTGCCATTGATTATTTACCCGACCAGGCCTGGCAGGCCTTTGACGCCGCATCGGCTATCCAGCAGGAAATGATTTTACTTGCTAAACCCGGCGTTTGCTGTGGCGAGCTTTTCGAACGGGCCAGAGCTGATAGCCCAAAAGGCCGGACTCATTGAGGTTTTTATGGGAACCAAAGGGGGAGTGCCTTTCCTCGGGCATGGTGTCGGCCTGGAAGTTGACGAACTCCCGGTACTTGCTCGCGGCTCAAAGGAAATGCTGGAGGAAGGTAATGTTATTGCCATTGAACCCAAATTCGCATTGCCCGGCATCGGGGCCATCGGGATCGAAAACTGCTTTCTGGTCAACAATCGAGGGCTGGAAAAATTAACGATGTCGCCCGATGATTTACAGGTGATTGACAAGTGCCCTAAGAGCCGGGACCGGAGATTTGAGTAGTTTGGGCGCCTGGCACTCATCTAAAATCAGTAACTTAAAGAGGTGAGCGAAATGGAATGCTTGTTCAGACGAAATTGGCATACGTCCGTCCGCCGCGGTAATGGTGAAGTCCTCGTGGCTGAGACCAGCTATCTGGACACGGACAGGGAATCTATGGCGCGGCTTCGGATCGGGTTGCCGGATTTCGTCATCCAGGGCGCAGAGTGGGAAGAACAGAGACCTGTGCCCGCCGGGAGAAAGGTTCGTCCTGTCCAGATCTTGCGTGGGAAAGGAGGCGTATTTTAACTCTGGCCCGGCATTACGCGAACTGGCAGCTGTCACGGATGATCCCCTGGTCGTTCCTCTGTTCGCTGAAACGATAAAGGGAGTCATTCAGGCAGAGACTTTTCTCTGGGAAGAACGCGGTTACTCCTCTGCTGAGGAATATGAACAGAGCTGGGGGGAATTTTACCAGGATTCCTGCCGCTATTACAGCAATCTGGACCGGGTGACCCATGCCTGGTTCCACAATGTGGGTGAAACCAAGCGTGAGGGAAGTCTGTTTGTTCGCTTCAAGACTCAGACCCTCTACTCTCTGGGAAATGATACATTCCTGCTCAGCGGCAATTTCAACGATTCCTTTCACCAGATTTCGGTCGCCTTTACCCTTGACCGAGACATGGCAGTGCAGAAAGCCGAAGGCCTTCTGCTCAGGGCACCCGATGCGGTCTGCAAGGAATCCACTGTTTTTCTAGGAGACCTCCTTGGGCTTAGGTTAAAGGGGGTAAGCAAAAAGGAGCTTGCAAACCTGCTCGGTAAAAGTCAGGGCTGCGTCCATCTGATTGATTTAACCTTTGATGCTGCGCAAGTCCTTGACAGATAATTCCTTCCACTCCCTCCCCCACGGAATGGTCCTCCAGGCCAGTTGATTCCGATCGCGGCCAGTGGAACTCGCCATTCCAAGTTGCTGTTTTTGCGATATTTCCCAATTTGACAAGCCAGCGGAACCTGCTAAAAAAAGAATATAGAAGCAAGAAAAACCGTCGGACTCTAATTCATTTTTGCCGATGATTGCAGTGAGGATGGAGTAAAATGGGGTGACCGAACGAAACTATTTAAAAGGAAAGAAACATGAAACATATCGTTCTATCCTCAGCAACAGCATTAATAGTAGGGCTATTCGTCGCCGGCCTGGCTATGGGAGCCGGTCAGCAGGAATACGGCCAATCACAGGAAAACGGTGTCAAGACGCCGGGGGAACTGGGCGTTGGTACGGCATCCGGGGAGTCTCCTCAGGTTCAAAGGGAACACCAGAAATTAGCGATTGAGAATCTGAACAAGAAGCAGGTTCGCGAAATGCAGAAGCTCTTGAATGATCAGGGTTATAATGTCGGCTCGGTGGATGGCATCATCGGACCCAAAACCCAGCAGGGACTGCGTCAGTTTCAGGAATCCCAAGGGATCGCCGCCACCGGAAAACCCGATGAAGAAACCCTGAGGGCTCTGGCGCCAAGCGCCAAGGAACAGGAGTTCTTCGGTCTGTCGCCGAAATTCGGCGGAGAGCAAATGGGACCACAGCCGATGGGACCATCCAAAGGGAGCAAATAATAACCCGTTATCAACAGGTCACCCAGCAATCCACCCTATGATATGAGCCGGGCACTCCCCCGGCTTTTTCATTTCCTCCCTCACGCCCCAAAACCGCTGCCTTGGCAGTGCCGTGGACTTTTTGCACAATGCCCCCTGGAAAGACCTCTTTACAACTTCTCGCAAATTCTGGTATATCTGAATGTCTTTGGCTGAAATCGATGCCTACTCCCGAACACCCAGAGCCTCCATGAATCAGAGTCTGATCCGCAACTTTTCCATTATCGCTCATATCGACCACGGCAAATCGACCCTGGCTGACCGCCTGCTGGAGGAAACCGGCACCCTGACTGCTCGGGAGAGAACAGATCAGTTCCTCGATAAAATGGAACTCGAGCGGGAACGGGGGATCACCATCAAGGCGCAGGCGGTCCGTCTGAACTACCGGGCGGACGATGGTCGCGAATACGTGTTGAACCTCATCGATACCCCAGGCCACGTTGACTTTACCTATGAGGTCAGCCGTTCCCTTACCGCCTGTGAGGGTGCTCTGCTGGTGGTCGATGCCACCCAGGGGGTGGAAGCGCAGACGCTGGCCAACGTCTATCTCGCCATCGACCAGAACCTGGAAGTTTTTCCGGTCCTCAACAAAATCGATCTGCCCAGCGCCGAACCGCAGCGGGTAAAGGAGGAGATCGAGGAAATCATCGGTCTCGATACCGGCGATGCGGTGGTGGCGAGCGCCAAGGAAGGGATCGGCATTCACGAGATCCTGGAAGCGATCGTCGGCAAGATTCCTCCTCCCAAGGGAGAGCAGGAGGCGCCCCTCAAGGCCCTGGTCTTCGATTCCTGGTACGATTCCTACCAGGGGGTCATTATCCTGGTCCGGATCTTCGACGGTACCCTGAAAAAGGGCGACAAGATCCAGTTGATGGCCAATCGCAAGAGTTACGAGGTCCTGAAGCTCGGTGTATTCTCTCCGCATCCGGTGGAAATGCCCTCCCTGGCGGCCGGAGAGGTCGGCTTTGTCATCGCCGGCATCAAGGTGGTGCAGGATGCCAAGGTCGGGGACACCATCACCCATCTGCACCGCCCCACGGAGCAACCGCTTCCCGGCTTCAAGGTGGTTAAACCGATGGTCTTTTCGGGTCTCTACCCGGTCGATTCCGGGGAATACGACGCCCTGCGCGATGCTCTGGAGAAACTGCGTCTGAACGACGCGTCTTTTTCCTTCGAACCGGAAAACTCGCTCGCCCTCGGCTTCGGTTTTCGCTGCGGCTTTCTCGGCCTGCTGCACATGGAGATCATTCAGGAGCGCCTGGAGCGGGAGTTCGGGGTTGACCTGATCACCACCGCTCCGACGGTCGGCTACAAGGTCACCACCGTAAAAGGGGAGCATCTGCTGGTGGAAAGCGCCAACAAGCTTCCGGATGTCCAATTTATCGACCAGATTTTAGAGCCTTTCATTCTCGCCTCGATCCATGTCCCCAACGAATTTGTCGGGGCGGTGCTGGCTTTGTGTGAGGAGAAACGCGGAGTCCAGCGCGAGATCAAATATCTGACCGCTAACCGGGTCATGGTCGTCTACGAACTGCCGCTCAATGAGATCGTGCTCGATTTCTACGACCGCCTCAAATCGATCAGCCGCGGTTACGCCTCTCTTGACTACGAATACCTTGATTACCGGGGAAGTGATCTGGTGCGGCTGAACGTGCTGATCAACGGCGAAGTGGTCGATGCCCTTTCGCTTATCGTTCACCGCGACAAGTCCCAGTATCGGGGGCGGGAGTTGGTCGCCCGGATGAAAGAGTTTATCCCGCGTCAGCAATATGAGGTGGCGATTCAGGCGGCAATCGGCAACAAGGTGATTGCCCGGGAAACGGTGAAGGCGCTGCGCAAGGATGTTACGGCCAAATGTTATGGTGGCGATATCACCCGCAAACGCAAGTTGCTGGAAAAACAGAAGGAGGGAAAGAAACGGATGAAACAGGTCGGGAGCGTTGAGTTGCCCCAGGAAGCTTTTCTGGCCATCCTTAAAGTGAAAGAGCAGAAATAATGGCTAAAAATATGGAAAACGTGAAAGAAATGCAGAAGGTGAATAAGCCCTGGTACCGGGAATATGCGGAAGCCCTGATCGTTGCCGCCATCCTGGCTCTGATCATCCGCACCTTTGTCGTCCAGGCCTTCAAGATCCCTTCCGGTTCCATGGAAGACACGCTGTTGATCGGTGATCACCTGCTGGTCAACAAGTTCATCTACGGCACGCAGATTCCTTTCACTGATACCCGGTTCCTCACCATCCGCCATCCGCAGCGGGGGGATGTCATCGTCTTCGAATTTCCCGAAGACGAAGGGAAGCCATTTTTTCAGCAACGCGACTTCATCAAGCGGGTGATCGGTACCCCGGGTGATACCGTGGAGGTCCGCGACAAGCACGTCTATGTCAATGGCCAGCTATACGCCATCCCCCAGGAATTGCACAAAGACGCCGACGTGATCCCGCCCAATATCGCTCCGCGCGATTTCCTGGCACCGGTCAAGGTGCCGGCAGGAGAATACTTCGTCATGGGGGACAACCGGGATCGCTCCTATGACAGTCGTTTCTGGGGTTTTGTTCCCCAAAAGAACATCAAGGGCCTGGCCTTCATCAAATATTGGTCATGGGATTCCTCCCGGCACCTGCCGCGCTGGAATCGTATCGGCCGGCCCATAAATTAGACGGAAGCTGCGGCAAGAGGGTAGCGGCAAGAGGAACTGCTAAACCACTTTTTTCATCCCTCTCGCCTTTTGCCTATTGCCTCCTGCCTGGAATTTTTGCTATAGTGCCTCGGATTATTTCAGTCCCTTTTAAGTTGGCCCTGTGAGGTCAGCAAAGGCGGCGGGCATGAATGCATACCAGACCATCAGAATATCCAGAGTACCTTGCGGCCCGGGCGCCGCAAGGTACTTTTTTTGTGCCCGGACCCCAATCATGAGGAGGGTTATGGCATGGCCAAAGGAGAAACGGTAATCCTGGATCGGGCCGGCATCAACCGCGCCCTGACCCGCATTGCCCATGAGATTCTCGAGCGCAACAAGGGTACCGCCGGCCTGGTGCTGGTCGGCATCCGCACCGGCGGCGATCATTTGGCCTCTCAGTTGGGCGCCCGCATCGCCGAAATCGAGGGGGAGGAAGTGCCGCTCGGTGCCGTTGACGTCACCATGTACCGGGATGATCTCGGCACCCGCGGCAGCCGGCCGATCGGCAAGACCGACATTCCCTTCCCGCTGGAAAACCGGCAAGTGGTGCTGGTGGACGATGTCCTTTATACCGGCCGTACCATCCGCGCCGCCATGGACGCCCTGATTGATCTCGGCCGGCCGCGCAATATCCAACTGGCGGTGCTGATTGACCGCGGCCACCGGGAATTGCCGATCCGCCCGGACTACGTCGGCCGTAATGTGCCGACCTCCCGGGAGGAGCAGATCCAGGTGGAATTCGACGGCAACCTGCAGCCGATCGAGGTCAGGCTTATTAAACCATAGGCAATGGGCACGAGGCTAAAGGCTAGAGGAATTGCAAGACCTGCCTCGCCTTGGGTTTTCCCTCTAGCCTCTTGCCTATAGCCCCTAGCCTCTTTTCAGGAGGTTCCATGGCATTCCGGCATAAGCACATTCTCGGTACCGAATATCTCTCCCGGGAGGATATCCAGCTTATCCTCGACACCGCCGAAAGCTTCAAGGAGATCAACACCCGGGAAATCAAGAAGGTCCCCACCTTGCGGGGGAAGACGATCATCAATCTCTTTTTCGAGGCGAGCACCCGTACCCGTACTTCTTTCGAAATCGCCGGGAAGCGGCTTTCCGCCGATACCATCAACATCAGCGCTTCGTCTTCTTCGGTGGTGAAGGGGGAAACCCTCGAGGACACGGCGAAGAACCTGCAGTCGATGAAGCCGGATATCGTCGTCATGCGGCACGCCGCCTCCGGTGCTCCTCACTATCTGGCGGAGCGGCTCGACTGCTCGGTAATCAACGCCGGCGACGGCGCCCATGAGCATCCCAGCCAGGCCTTGCTCGACCTGCTGACCATCCGGGAAAAGAAGGGGCGGCTCGAAGGGCAGACAGTGGCCATTATCGGCGACATCACCCACAGCCGGGTGGCCCGCTCCAATCTCTATGCGATGAAAAAGATGGGGATGAAAGTGCGCCTGGCAGGTCCCGGCACCATGGTGCCGCCGGGGATCGAGCGGCTTGGCGCCGAAGTGTACAATGATATCAGGGAGGCGATCAGCGGCGCCGACGTGGTGATGATGCTGCGCATTCAGCTTGAGCGCCAGGGCAAGACGATGCTGCCGACGCTGCGGGAATACGCTCGATTCTACGGATTGAATACGGAGAATCTGAAGCTGGCCCGGAAGGATGCCATTGTCATGCATCCCGGGCCGATGAACCGCGGAGTGGAGATTTCCTCCTTCGTCGCCGACGGGCCGCAGAACGTCATTCTCGACCAGGTGGAAAACGGTGTGGCCGTGCGCATGGCGCTACTGTATCTGGTGGCTGGGGGAGAGAGCAAAGAGGGCTAAATTTTGAGTTCTGGATATCAAATTTTAAATTAATTCAACATTCAAAATGCAAAATTATTCCGACGAGGTCTTACCATGAACATACTTATCAAAAAAGGGAGAGTCATCGATCCGGCGCAGGGGATCGACGATGTGCTTGACGTGCTGATCGCGGACGGGAAGATCGCCAAGGTCGGCAAAAATCTGAAAGGGGAGGGAGAGACGATCGACGCCGCCGGCATGCTGGTGACACCAGGGCTGATCGACCTTCACGTTCACCTGCGAGATCCGGGCTACGAATACAAGGAAGACATCGTGACCGGCACCCGGGCGGCCGCTGCCGGCGGCTTCACTTCAATAGCCTGCATGCCCAATACCAGCCCGGTCAACGACAGCAAGGCGATCACCCTTTACATTCGGCGCAAGGCGCAGGAAGAGGGGACCGTCAATGTTTTCCCGGTGGGCAGCATCACCAAGGGGCTGAAAGGGGAATCCCTCTCGGAAATGGGAGAATTGAAGGAAGCCGGCTGTCTGGCTGTTTCCGATGATGGCAAGCCGGTAGCCAGCGGCGAGTTGATGCGGCGGGCGATGGAATACGCGCGCCCCTTCGGTCTGACCGTCATCTCCCATGCCGAGGACCTGTCGCTGGTGGGCGAAGGGGTGATGAACGACGGCTTCGTCGCCACCGAACTGGGCCTCAAGGGGATCCCCTGGGTGGCCGAGGACGCCGCCGTCGCCCGCGATGTCATGCTCGCCGAATTCACTGGCGCTCGCTTGCACGTGGCGCATGTTTCCACCCGCGGATCGGTGGAAATAGTCCGGGCCGCCAAGAAAAGAGGGGTAAGGGTCACCTGCGAGGCGACGCCGCACCATTTTACTCTTACCGACGAGGCGGTGCGCGGCTACAAAACCAATGCCAAGATGAACCCGCCGCTGCGCAGCGCCGAGGACCTGGCGGCAATACGCGCCGGGCTGGCCGACGGCACCATCGACGCCATTGCCACCGATCACGCGCCGCACCACCTGGATGAGAAGAATGTGGAGTTCAATATCGCCCTGAACGGGGTAGTGGGGCTGGAGACCGCGCTGCCGCTCACCCTGCAACTGGTCGAGGAGAAGGTTCTTTCCCTGGCGGATGCCGTCGCCCGGTTGACCATCGGTCCAGCCCGGGCCTTAGGCATCCCCCGCGGTACCCTGGAGACCGGAGTCCCGGCTGACGTGACGGTGATCGACCCGAAACTGGCCTGGACCGTCGAGCCGGCGAAGCTTCAGTCCAAGAGCAAGAATACCCCCTTCGCCGGCTGGCAGATGAAGGGCGCGGCGGTGTGACGATCGTCGGCGGCAAGGTGGTGTGGAAGCGATAAGGCCAATTTAACGCAGAGGACAGAATTCGAATCTTGTCTTTTCCTCATGCGTCTCTCAGCGACGGTGAAAAAAGCGGATTTAAGTAACCTATCACAACAGACTATTCATCTAGTTCCTAAGGAGAAGTGAAGCAGTGAAAGCAATTCTCGCCCTTGCCGACGGCAAGGTTTTCCACGGCAAGGCCTTTGGCGCCGCTGGGGAGGTCACCGGCGAGGTGGTCTTCAACACCAGCATGACCGGTTATCAGGAGATCCTCACCGATCCCTCCTATGCCGGTGAAATCGTCACCATGACCTATCCTCTGATCGGCAACTACGGGGTCAATCTCGAAGATGTCGAATCTTCCCGGCCGCAACTGGCCGGCTTTGTGGTCAAGGAGGCAAGTGATTTTCCCTCCAACTGGCGCTCGAAGATGAGCATCGATGCCTACCTGAAGGAGAACGGCATCGTCGGCATCGAAGGCATCGACACCCGGGCACTGGTGCGGCACATCCGCGACAAGGGGGCGCAGACCGGGATTCTCTCCTCCGTCGATGTTGATCCCGACTCCCTGGTCGAGAAAGCCCGGCGGGCCCCCTCCATCGTCGGCCGCGACCTGGTCCGGGAGGTCACCTGCAGCAAGCCCTACCACTGGACCGAAGGGCCCTGGGACCTTGCCGAAGGATATCGCCCGAACGGGGATGCCCCCAGATTCAAGGTGGTGGCCTACGACTTCGGCATCAAGCGCAATATCCTGCGCAACCTGGTCGCCGCCGGCTGCGACGTCACCGTCGTTCCCGCGGATACCCCGGCCGAAGAGGTTCTGGCCATGCACCCCGATGGCGTTTTTCTCAGCAACGGTCCCGGCGACCCCGAGCCGATCGTCTATGCCCAGGAGAATATCCGCAAACTGCTGGGCAAGAAGCCGATTTTCGGCATTTGCCTGGGGCATCAGTTGCTCTCCATCGCCCTCGGCGGTAAAACCTACAAGCTCAAGTTCGGCCATCGCGGCGGCAACCAGCCGGTGCGCCGCGAGGACGGCCGGCAGGTGGAGATCACCGCCCAGAACCACGGCTTCGCCGTCGATGCCGACTCCCTGCACGACAAAGCGGTCCTCACCCATATCAACCTCAACGACAACACCGTCGAAGGGTCTGGTGCACAAGACTCTGCCGGCCTTCTCCGTCCAGTACCACCCGGAAGCCTCCCCCGGGCCCGCACGACGCCCGGTATCTGTTCGAGAAGTTTATTGAGATGATGGAGAAAGAAAAGGAGGCGTAGCGCGAAGAGGCAAGAGGCGAAGAGGTTAAGACCTCGTATACTCCCTGCTTTGTCCTCTCAGCCTCTTGCCTCTCGCCTCAGCTCAGGAAGTGTCTATGCCCAAACGTACCGACATCCAGAAGATCCTGATCATCGGCGCCGGACCGATCGTCATCGGCCAGGCCTGTGAATTCGACTATTCCGGCACCCAGGCCTGCAAGGCCCTGAAGGAGGAGGGATACACGGTCATTCTCCTCAATTCCAACCCGGCCACCATCATGACCGACCCGGATTTCGCCGACCGCACCTATATCGAGCCGGTGACCCCCGAGGCGCTGGCGCGGATCATCGAGAAGGAGCGACCTGACGCCATCCTGCCGACCCTGGGCGGGCAGACTGCTCTGAACACGGCGGTAGCGGTGGCCAAGATGGGCACCCTGGAGAAATTCGGGGTGGAGCTTATCGGCGCCAAACTGCCGGCTATCGAGAAGGCCGAGGACCGTACCCTGTTCAAAGCGGCGATGGAGCGGATCGGTGTTCCCGTCCCCCGATCAGGGCTGGCGCACAATTATCAGGAGGCGATGGCGATCGTCGAGCACGTCGGGTTCCCGGCCATCATCCGTCCCTCCTTCACTCTCGGAGGGACCGGCGGCGGCATCGCCTACAACCTGGAGGAATACCAGGAGATGACGCTGGCCGGCATCGACGCCTCGCCGACCAGCGAGATTCTGGTAGAGGAGTCGGTCATCGGCTGGAAGGAATTCGAGTTGGAGGTGATGCGCGATGTGGCCGATAACGTGGTCATCATCTGCTCGATCGAGAATTTCGATCCCATGGGAGTGCATACCGGCGACTCGATCACCGTGGCACCGGCCCAGACCCTGACCGATAAGGAATACCAGATTCTGCGTGACGCGGCCATCCGCATCATCCGCGAGATCGGCGTCGATACCGGCGGCTCCAACATCCAGTTCGGGGTCAACCCCCTGGATGGCCGGCTGGTGGTGATCGAGATGAACCCGCGGGTTTCCCGCTCGTCGGCTCTGGCTTCCAAAGCGACCGGCTTTCCCATCGCCAAGATTGCCGCCAAACTGTCGGTTGGCTACACTCTGGACGAGATCGCCAACGACATCACCCGCGAGACGCTGGCCTCCTTTGAGCCGACCATCGATTACGTGGTGACGAAGATCCCCCGCTTCACCTTCGAGAAATTTCCCCAGGCCGATGCCGTCCTGACCACCCAGATGAAATCGGTGGGGGAGGTGATGGCGATCGGCCGCACCTTCAAGGAAAGCCTGCAGAAGGCCCTGCGTTCTCTGGAAATCGGCTCCTACGGTTTTGAAGGGCGTCTTTTCCGGATGCCCGAGGACACCCGGCGGGTGCTCACCGGGACGGAGCTTGACCTGTTGCGGGAAAAGCTGCGCACCCCCAACTGGGAACGCCTGTGGTATATCGCTGACGCTCTGCGCGCCGGTTTCTCCCTGGAGGAGATCCATGAACTGACCGGTATTGACCGCTGGTTTCTGCACAATATCCGGCAGATCATCGATATGGAGGGGCGGCTGGCGGCCGCGGCTGATCTGGCAGGGAAGGGGAGCCGGGAAATCTCCGATCTGTTGCTGGAAGCCAAACAGTACGGCTTCTCCGACCGCCGCCTGGGCGTCCTCTGGCATACCGATGAAGAACAGGTACGGAAACTGCGGCATGAGCTGGGTATCCGCCCGGTTTATAAACGGGTGGATACCTGCGGCGCTGAGTTCGAGGCTTATACCCCCTACCTTTATTCCACCTATGAAATGGAATGCGAAGCTCAGCCAAGCAACCGTAAGAAGATCATGATCCTGGGCGGCGGCCCCAACCGCATCGGCCAGGGGATCGAATTCGACTACTGCTGCGTGCATGGCGTCTTCGCGCTGGCCGAAGATGGTTTCGAGACGATCATGGTCAACTGCAATCCGGAGACGGTCTCCACCGATTACGACACCGCCGACCGACTCTATTTTGAGCCGCTGACCCTGGAGGACGTGCTGGAAATCGTTCATCTGGAGCAGCCCGACGGGGTGATCGTCCAGTTCGGCGGGCAGACCCCACTCAAATTGGCGATTGCCCTGGAGAAGGCCGGAGTGCCGATCATCGGCACCTCACCGGACGCCATTGACCGTGCCGAAGATCGGGAGCGCTTCCAGTCTCTGCTGCACAAGTTGAACCTGCTGCAGCCGGAAAACGGGTTGGCACGCTCCTTCGATGAGGCGGAAAAAGTGGCCGCCCGCATCGGCTATCCGGTGGTGGTGCGTCCGTCCTACGTCCTCGGCGGACGGGCAATGGAAATCGTCTACGAGGTGGAACAGCTACGGGCCTACATGAAGCATGCGGTGGAGGCTTCTCCCGAACATCCGATCCTGGTCGACAAGTTTCTCGAGGAGGCAATCGAGGTCGATGTCGATGCCCTCTGCGACGGCCGGGAGGTGGTCATCGGCGGCATCATGCAGCATATTGAGGAGGCGGGGATCCACTCCGGCGATTCGGCCTGCGCCTTGCCGCCGTTTTCCCTCAAGCCGTCGGTGATCGAGGAAATCCGTCGGCAGACCATCGCCCTGGCGCTGGAGTTGCAGGTGATCGGACTGATGAACATCCAGTACGCCGTCAAGGGAGATACCATTTACCTGCTGGAGGTTAACCCGCGGGCAAGCCGCACCGTTCCCTTTGTCTCCAAGGCCACCGGCCGTCCGCTGGCCAAGATCGCCGCCCGGGTAATGGCCGGCAAGACCCTGAAGGAATTGGGAATCGCCGGGGAAATCGTGCCCCGGCATGTTGCCGTCAAGGAGTCGGTTTTTCCTTTCGTCAAGTTCCCCGGGGTGGATACCCTGCTCGGACCGGAAATGAAGTCCACCGGGGAGGTGATGGGAATCGACTGGGAGTTCGGCAAAGCCTTCGCCAAGGCTCAGCTTGGGGCCGGCGTCAGGCTGCCATTGTCCGGCAAGGTTTTCATTTCGGTGAAGGATACCGACAAGAAGTACATCATCGAACCGGCGCGGAAGCTGGTGGAAGCCGGCTTCGAATTGGTCGCTACCCGGGGTACTGCTGCTTTTCTGATGGAGAAGGGGCTGCCGGTCAAGCCAGTCAACAAGGTGAAGGAGGGCCGGCCGCATTGCGTCGACGCCATCAAGAGTCATGAAATCGACATGGTTTTCAACACCACTTTTGGCGCCCAGTCGGTGGCCGATTCCTACTCTATCCGCCGCTCGGCTCTGATCTATAACGTGGCCTATTATACGACGGTTTCCGGGATGATCGCGGCGGTGGACGGCATTCGTGCCATGCGCAGGGAAACTCTTGACGTCACTCCGCTCCAGGAGTATTATCCGCAAACATCCTGAGCTATGCTGAGGGTGAGGCTGTGTTATTGCGCGGGAATGATCATGTAAACCCAGTTCGGGCGGGGCAACCCGCCCGATGATTTTCGTCAGACGAGGTAAGATTTCATGTCCCAGTCGATTCCCATGACCCGCGAGGGGCATCAGCGCCTTCAGGAGGAGCTGAAGAAACTCGTGCGCGTCGCCCGTCCGCAGGTGGTGCAGGCGATCGCCGAAGCGCGCAGCCACGGCGACTTGTCGGAGAACGCCGAATATGATGCGGCGAAGGAGCGCCAGGCCTTCATTGAAGGGCGGATTAAGGAGTTAAACGACAAGATCGCTCGCGCCCAGGTCATCAACCCGGCTGAACTCGACAGTGAAAAGGTGGTCTTCGGCGCCAAGGTGACTCTTTTCGATGTCGATAGCGGCAATGAGGTGACCTATCAGATCGTCGGCGAGGACGAAGCCGAAATCAAGGCGGGCAAGCTTTCGGTTACCTCTCCAGTCGGCAAGGCGCTGATCGGTCACCGTCTTGACGACGAAGTTCGAATCCAGGTTCCATCGGGACTTAAAGTTTACGAGATCATCGATATCAAATATGAATAGAAATCGCTTTAGGAAATCAGGCCAAAGCCTGAAAGACTCTAAGCCCAGAAACAAAAACAAAAAACAGGCAGGAATCCATGGCCGAAAAAATAACAAAATCCATGACCTTGCATCAGATCTTGCAGATGAACCCGGAAGTTGCAACCGTCCTGGGCAAATATAACCTCGGCTGCATCGGTTGCCTGGGAGCGATAAATGAGACCCTCGAACGCGGCGCCATCAACCATGGGTTGGACGTCAACGACCTTCTCCGCGACCTGAACGCCATCTTCCAGAAGTGAGGTGCGGGATTGAGAGGTGAGGCGAACCAATCTCACTGTTTTTCCCCTCATTCCGCACTGCCACCAGTCCCCTCCGATATTCTCCTTTTTGCCAGGGTGCCATGCCCCTGACTCCCACCTATCAGCGCAGTCGGGAACTTCTCGACACCCCCTTGACCGAGGTCAGGGGTGTTGGCCCGCAGCTCATGGAAAAGCTGATCCGGATGGGACTTTCCACCGTCGAAGACGTCCTTTACACGCTTCCTCTTCGCTATGAGGACCGGCGCCAAGTCCACAGGATCGCCCACCTGCGCGATGGCGCCCGGGACGTCTTCTGCGGCGAAATCCTGGCTTCCGGTGAGACGGTTACCGCTAGAAACCGTCGGCGGCTGTATGAAGTGATCGTCGGCGACGGTACTGGCCAGATCAGCCTCAAGTGGTTCCATTTCCGCCGTGAATGGATGCAAAAGCGCTTCGCCGTCGGCCGCCGGGCATTCTTCACCGGCGAGGTCAAGCGCTTCGGAGCGGTTCGGGAGGTTCACCATCCGGATGCCGAGTTCCTTAATCCGGGGCAATCGCCGGAAGAGGCCATGGCCGCCGATCCTCTGAACTTTGGCCGCTTGCTGCCGGTTTATCCGCTGACCGAGGGACTGCACCAGAAGGTAGCCCGACGGGTCTGGAGAGAAGTGGTGGAGCGCTTCGCGCCGATTGCCATCTCACCTTTGCCGGCTGCCACCCGCCAGCGCCGCGGTCTGTTGCCGCTTTCAACCGCCCTGGAGCAGGTGCACTGGCCTGGTGATGTCTCTCCGGTCGATCTGGAACGGGGAAGTGACCAGGCCCGGCGTACTCTGGTTTACGACGAGTTTTTCTTCCTGGAGCTTGGCCTTGCCCTCAGAAGGCGTGGGGTGGTGCTCGAGGAGGGCCTCCCTTTTCAGGTTTCCCACCGCTATACCCGGCCGCTGGCGCAGATGCTCCCGTATCGTTTGACCGATGCCCAGCGCCGGGTGCTGGGGGAGATCAAGCAGGATCTGATGGCGCCCCATCCGATGAACCGTCTGGTGCAGGGGGACGTGGGGAGCGGCAAAACGATCGTTGCCCTCATGGCCGCTCTGCTGGCCATCGAGAACGATACCCAGGTGGCAGTGGTCGCTCCAACCGAAATCCTGGCAGAACAGCACTACCTGCAGTTCCGTCACTGGCTGACGCAGCTCGGCCTGCGCGCGGTTCTGCTCTCCGGTTCGACTGCGGCCCGGGAAAAGGCGGAAATGCTGCAGCAGATCCGCGACGGAAGCATCCACCTGGTGGTCGGCACTCATGCCGTCCTCCAGGAGGGGGTCGAGTTCGGTCGGCTGGGGTTGGGGATCATCGACGAACAGCACCGCTTCGGCGTTCGCCAGCGCGGCCTTCTGCGCAAGAAGGGGGAAAACCCGCATATTCTGGTGATGACCGCCACCCCCATACCGCGCACCCTTTCCCTGACTCTCTACGGCGACCTTACGTTGTCGGTGATCGATGAACTGCCGCCCGGGCGCACGCCCGGTGCTGACCCGGGTTCTTCCCGAGCGGGAACGCCGGCAGGCCTACTCTCGCATCGCCCGCGAACTTGCCGCCGGTCGACAGGCCTATATCGTCTATCCGCTGGTGGAGGAATCGGAAAAAAGCGACCTCCTCGATGCCACCGAGGGCGCGGAGCGTCTGCGGCGCGAGGTCTTCCCCGATTCCCAGGTCGGCCTGTTGCACGGCCGGATGAAGCCGGAGGAGAAGGAGGCGGTAATGGTTGCCTTCAGGAACGGCGATATCAACATCCTGGTGGCTACCACAGTAATCGAGGTCGGAATCGATGTTCCCCGGGCGACAGTGATGATGGTCGAGCATGCCGAGCGTTTTGGCCTGGCCCAACTGCATCAACTGCGCGGCCGGGTAGGGCGGGGGAGTGACGGTGGCCATTGCCTGCTGGTGCGCTCGCAGCGCTGTAGCGATGAGGGGATGCGCCGGTTGCAGGTGATGGAACAGACCACCGACGGTTTCCGCATTGCCGAAGCCGATCTGGAGATCCGCGGGCCAGGGGAATTTCTCGGTACCCGCCAGGCAGGAATCCCCGACTTCCGCGTTGCCAATCTGCTGCGTGACGGTCGACTTCTGGAGGAGGCGAGGGAGGACGCATTTCGACTGGCGGAGGAACCGGCGTTCCTGACTAATCCCGCCTACGCCGAATTGCGTCAGGCTCTCATCGACCGATGGGGAAACCGGTTGGAATTGGCGAGCATCGGTTAGAGACCCCGGTGGGCGACTGCCGAGGAAGGAATACTCTGACCGGTTGCGACCGACATATGGAATCGATAAACTGGAACCTGATCCATGAAGGACAAAAACTCGCGACTTGTGTACTCATCCGATCAGGGGCGAATTTGCCCCGAGTGCAGGTAAACCGGCACCCGCATGCACCTGTGCCCGGCGGAGGGAGCCATCCGGCGACGGCATCGTTCGCATCCGCCGGGAGTCGAAGGGAAGGGGAGGCAAGACGGTGACGGTGATTACCGGTCTGCCTCTGGAGGATGAAGCGCTGAAAATACTGGTCGGGGAAGCTCAAGCGACGCTGCGGGACCGGCGGCACGGTTAAGAGCGGGACCGTCGAGATCCAGGGAGATCATGCCGATCTTCTCGTCGCCGACCTGCAGAAGCGCGGCTTCAGTGTCAAGCGATCAGGTGGCTAAATATACTTGTCCGCCGTGTCTGTGATTAGAAAAAGGATAAAGTATTGCAAGTAAACGCGTTGGAATAATGGGATATATCTATGTCAGAGGCAGAGGGCTGGCCCAGGTGGAATAGACGATCAGCAGGGGACTGGCCAAGTCGCCCGGATGCGCATCCTGGTCATGCATAAGCGTTATCGCCTGGTTACCTATACGGAAGAGGAGGAGTTGGCCAATCGGCTGACGCACGGCTTCGGGGCGCTATGCAGTCTGGTCGGCATGATTGTTCTGCTATGGCTGGCCGCCGCCCGTCATGACCCCTGGCGCCTGGCAAGCTGTGCCGTTTACGGCGGAACCCTGGTCCTCTTCTATCTCATGTCGACCCTGTATCACAGTGTCCGTACACCAAAAATCAGGTATTATTTCCGCATTCTCGATCATGCCAGCATCTTTCTGCTGATTGCCGGCACTTACACGCCTTTTACCCTGGTCAACATGCGCGGCCCATGGGGCTGGTCAATCTTCGCGGTCATTTGGGCGCTGGCTCTGGGCGGGGTGATTATGAAGATATTCATGACCGGTCGCCTGCCTATCATCGGACCGATCCTTTATATTGCCATGGGATGGCTTATCATCATCGCCATCAAACCGCTCCTCGCCACCGTTCCGGCAGGGGGCATCACCTTTCTCTTCGCCGGCGGATGCCTCTACACCATAGGAGTCATCTTCTACGCCTGGGACAAGATTCCCTTCAATCACGCCATCTGGCATCTCTTCGTTCTCGCGGCGAGCGCCAGTCACTACACTGCCATATTGTTATACGTTGTGCTCCGGCACTAAATCGTCTTTTCGCCAATGGTGATTCTACCGCGATGGCCGAAAGGTTGCGGGGGTACGCCTCATGGGAGCCACTGTCGCCGGCTTTGACTTAACGTCGGATAAGATATATTATGTAAACTAAGGAATCCGGAATAGATATTCGGCGCCTGGACCGACTGAGATGTTCTGTTCATCTTGAAATTAGTGAGAGGCGCAGTGGTCTGGTTTCTTAGGCATGAAGCTATCCCAGGACACCGGCATGCTACACCCGATCGCGAATCGTTGAGACTGCCGTTCCCCTGGTTTGAGCACACGGTGGTGGTGACGGTTTGTGCCGGAGGAAATCCTCGATGGCATTGGGTGGGATTATTCTCAAGGGATGGTGCTGTGTCCTGATCATATCCATGGCCGGACTGACTTGGCGGTTTACTGGGGTGGAGAAGTTAACCGTCTGAACCAGGAACGACAAAGTGACTGGGAGCGCCCATCGAAGGAATGGGAAGCGCGTACATTTTGCGGCGCCGCGTTATGCAAAAAAAAAACGGAAAAGACTTTTCGGTCCCTTCCGTTTTTCTTCGTTGGTCGGGGCGAGAGGATTCGAACCTCCGGCCCCCAGCACCCCATGCTGGTGCGCTACCAGGCTGCGCTACGCCCCGTCAGTCAACGCGAGGGAGTATGGTTGATTCGTACATGATTGTCAAGGAAAAATTGATTTAAATGGGCCTCTGCCTGCTAATAAAACACCTGAAACATCAATGGATTACATCCCGCCGGTGGTTGTAGGCGGATGACCATCGATATCCCGTTTCGCCTTTTCTTCGTGCGAGGAATGTACGACCAGTCCGGAAGCTATGGTCTGCTGCACGCGGACGAGGGATCGCCCGCATGCATGCGCAACGTGCATCGAAGTGGGAGGTATCACTGGTTGATAGCGGACCACGGAAATTTTTCGAGGAAAGGCCTTTTATCTGGCCGTTTTCACGCATTTTTCGCTCACAAGTTACATGCCATAAACCCGCTCTCCGGGAAGGACTGTGATGCCATTGCGGAGCAGCACCTGAATCGCTTCCTCCGCATCATCGAAGCGGAAAATGATAACCGCGTTTTCACCGCAACGTTCGACGAAGGCGTACATGTACTCGACATTGACCTTAGCTTTATCCAGAATCTTGAGGATTTTATTCAACCCCATGGGCTGGTCCGGCACCTCGACCGCCACGACTTCGGTCTTGCGGACCGTGAAACCGTGTTCCTTGAGAACGGTCTTGGCCAAATCAGTTTTGTCGACGATCAACCGCAGAATGCCGAAGTCGGACGTGTCGGCCAGAGACAGTGCTCGAATGCTGATCCCGCCCTCTCCGATCACCCTGGTCACCTCGGCCAGCCGCCCGGATTTATTTTCAATGAAAATCGAAATCTGCTCCACCTTCATCGGATCCCCCTTACCGCGGTATGGATTTCAGCTTTGAGCCCAATTTTCAATCCTTCATTTGGGCCGGTTGTCGATCACTCGCTGGGCCTTCCCTTCGCTGCGGGCAATTGTTTTGGGTTCAACCAACCGTACCTTGCAGTTGATGCCGAGCAAATCTTTGATTTCCTTGTTGATGTGCCCCGATAGATCCTGCAGGACCTTGATTTCGTCTGAGAATGTCCGCTCATTGACTTCCACCTGCACTTCCAGGGTGTCCAGATTTTCCTCCCTGGTAATGATGAGCTGATAGTGCGGCTCGACTCCGTCAATCTGCATCAGCACGCTCTCGATCTGTGAGGGGAAGACATTGACCCCGCGGATGATCAGCATGTCATCACTACGCCCGCTCATGCGCGCCAATCGAGCATGGGTGCGGCCGCAGAGGCAGGGCTCGGGGATCAGGCGGGTGATGTCGCGCGTTCGATAACGGATCATCGGGATCCCCGCTTTGGTGATGGTGGTGATCACCAGTTCCCCGGTCTCCCCTGCCGGCAGCACTTCACAGGTTTCAGGATTGATGATCTCAGGGATGAAATGGTCTTCCCATATATGCAGGCCATGCTGGGCTTCAATGCACTCGATCGCCACCCCCGGACCAAGGATTTCGGAAAGACCATAAATGTCGATCGCCTTGATATTCAGCTTCTCTTCAATCTCCCGGCGCATCGACTCGCTCCATGGCTCGGCGCCGAAGATGCCGACCCGCAGCTTGAGATCGCGGAAACTGATCCCCTCCTCGGCCGCCGTTTCGGCAAGAAAAAGGCTGTAAGAGGGGGTGCAGGTGAGAACGGTTGAACCGAAGTCTTTCATGATCATTATCTGCCGCTTGGTATTCCCCCCCGAGATTGGAATAACCGAAGCCCCAAGTCTTTCTGCTCCGTAATGGGCTCCCAGGCCGCCCGTAAAGAGGCCGTAACCGTAGGCATTATGGATGATGTCGCCCCGGTGGGCACCGGCGGCAACGAAGGAGCGGGCCATCAGTTCGGCCCATAGTTCAATGTCGCGGCGGGTGTAGCCGACGACTGTCGGCTTACCCGTGGTACCCGAGGAAGCATGGATGCGGACAATCTGGTCGAGAGGTACCGCGAACAGACCGTACGGGTAATTATCCCGCATGTCCTGTTTGAGGGTGAAGGGAAGCCGGCGCAGATCGTCCAGACTTCTGATCATCTCCGGTTCCGACCCCTGCCCGGCGGAAACTCTCCCGATAGAAAGGAACGGTAGCATTGACCCGCTGCAGCGTCTGCTGCAACCGTTTCAATTGAAGCGACTCGATCGCCTCTCGCGGCAAAGTTTCGAATTCGTCATTCCACAACATAAAAACCTCACAAGCGCAAGTTGTCGGTTCCCTGCTCCACTTGGTTTTCCATCCTTAAACTATAAACCTGAATTTTGAAAAATCATTCACAATTCACCTTTCGCCCAGGCATCCCAGGCGCATCCGGCAATAGCCTTGCCGGAGAGAGGGTTTCCTACGCGCGCTTCCTGATGCGGCAACCAGACCGTCTCGGAGGTGATCGGCACGGAGCAATACCTCATAAGATAAAAAATTACGCAGGGGCCGTCAAGCAGAGTTGTAGTTATTTTGAGGATATTTGCTCAAGGCTGAGCAGGATGCCTTCCAGCAGACCGAAATCACTGATGGTAAGAGCCTTGCGGCGAAACCTGGTCATGATGCCGAGAACGATCCGCAACCCGGGGACAATCAAATCCCCCCTCCCCTTTTCCATCCCGGCCAGCGCTTCGCGGTCCGCCACCGAGAGTGGCTCAAGGAGAGAGTTCAGGGTTCGAAGATCAGGAATGGTCAGTACCAGATTGTTGATCCGTTGCCAGTCGTATTCGGACATGCCGAGGTGCAGTGCACCCAGGGTGGTCACCGTGCCGGCAGTGCCTACCAGGAGGCAGGAGGGATCAGCTGGCCAGGGAACTCAGACCTGCAGATGCCAGATCTGCTTGAAAGAGAGTCAGGATACGATCGATCTCGGAATTTTGCAGGGAAGGGGCGGGGAAGTCTTCAGCCAGACGCACCACCCCCAGAGGATAACTGCGGGAAAGTCGGGCTCGACCTTGATGCCAGAGAATAAACTCGGTGCTTCCGCCGCCGATGTCAACGATCAGGCAGGTGGCAGGTGGGGGGGCGAGCGCGCTCAGAACCCCGAGGCAACTCAGCCGGGCTTCCTCTGCGCCGTCAATGATTTCAAGGGGAATGCCGGTGTGGTCAGCGGCCAGTGCGGCGAACTCGGGGCCATTGGCGGCAGCTCGAAGGACCTCCGTCCCGACCCCCCGCAAATTCCGGACCGACGCCCTCTGCAGGAGTGCAGCAGCTTCCTGAAGAGCGGCAAGGGTCCGTTCCATTGCTGCCGGGTGAAGTCCACGCTCCGGAGAAAAGCCTCCGCCCAAGCGGGTGACGCGGCGGAAATATTGCCGCGGTTCGATTCTACCTTCACGAACTGAACCGATCAGCAACCGCACCGTATTGGTGCCGACATCGACGGCGGCATACACTTATTTGGCTCCGATAATCGCCTTCGTCACATTGAAGGTATGATCACCGATCTTTTCGAAATTATGCAGCATGTCTATGTAGATGAGCCCCTGCTGAACTCCACACTCGCCGGTATTGAGACGGGAAATGTGGTTGTTGCGGAGGAGGTTTTCCAACTGATCGATGCCCTCCTCCATGTAATCGGCCTTCTGGCCTATGGTCCGGTCGCGCCGTTCCATGGCGGCAATTACGAAATCCAGGAAATCACGGGTTTTCCCGGCCAGTTCCTGAATTTCGCCGCCGGCGACATCGGAAAAGATGACCTTCTGCGTTTTTTTGCGCTGGGTGAGCAGCCAAAGGTTTTCGCAGTGGTCACCGACCCGCTCAAGGTCGTTGACCATGTGCATCATCGAGGCAATATCTCTGGACGTCTCCTGGGTGATCGACATCTGGGAGAGCGCCACCAGGAAATCTGTGATTTCCTTCTGCAGAAGGTCAACCATGTCCTCTTTCTTCTCCAGGCCGGGAATCCTCTTTTCATCCATATCCTGCATGAAAAGGACGGTTTCATCCAGCATGTCCAGGCAAATCTGGGCCATCCGCTTGGTTTCCGCCCGGGCCTGGCCCAGCGCAATCGGCGGAGTGTTCAGCACCCGGGTATCGATAAACTGGAGATGGAATTCGATCTCCTCTTCTTTGCCACGGACAAGCATGGTCGCCAGCTTGGCCAATAATCCGACAAGAGGCAGAAATATGATGGTATTTATTATGTTAAAAAGGGTGTGGGCATTAGCGATATGGCGGGCAATAAACGGCTTGTCGCCAATAGTCGCCGCCATGCTGGCCGCCTGCTGCTGAGTCTGAACGACGAAATCGGGGTTGCCGGGTGTGATGGCGGTTACAATGTGCAGAAAAAGGGGGAACAGCAGCAGCATGTAGGCAACACCGATGATGTTGAAGAGAAAGTGGGCCAAGGCAGTCCGCCGGGCCGCCAGATTGGTGCCGATGGCCGCCAGGTTGGCAGTTATGGTAGTGCCGATATTTTCCCCGAGAATAAGGGCAACGCTGGCGTCGAAGGTCAGCAGGCCTGTGGAGGCCAGGGCGATGGTGAGGCCGATGGTGGCGCTGCTGCTTTGGACGATGATGGTCAAAACCGCCCCAATCAACACGCCAAGCAGATGGTTGTCGCCGATAGCCAGGAAGAAATTCCGGAACTCAGCGCTTCCCCGGATCGGCTTGAAAGCATCCTCCATGTTGGTCAGGCCATAGAAAAGAATACCGAAACCGAGGAGGATCTCGCCTATGTAGACCCATTTTTTATTGCGGGAGAAAAGTTTGAGGCCGGCGCCTATTCCGATCGCCGGCAGGGCGTATTTGGTGATCTTGAAGGCGATCAACTGGGCGGTCACGGTGGTGCCGATGTTGGCACCGAGGACTACCCCGATCGACTGCACCAGGGACATTAAGCCGGCGTTGACGAAGCCAACCACCATGACCGTGGTGGCGCTCGAGGACTGGATGATGGCGGTCACCGCCAGGCCGACCAGGGTGCCGATGATCCGGTTGTTGGTCAGGGCCGCGAGGATCTGCCGCATCCGGTCGCCGGCCACTTTCTGCAGCCCTTCGGACATGATTTTCATTCCGAAGAGAAAGAGGCCGAGACCTCCAATCAGGCCGAAAAGCATCGACTCGTTGAGCAAAACGGACATGATTTCCTCGTGTTTTGGATGTTGGCTGAGGATCGCCGCGAACGGGGATTAAGCCCGCGAAGGCCCGGGTGAATATAACCGAGGGATTGATATTTTTCAATGGAAAAGGGGCGAGGACGGGTTGCAATCCCGTTACGCCGGGTAATCAGCGGGAGAATTGGGAAATCTGTGGGTTCAGGATTTCAGGTTGAGGGACCAGAGCAGCATTTCCCTGTATTCATCGTTGCTTTCTCGGACGCGCTGGCTGAATACCCGCATCAGGTTGCGCAGCAGTTTGAGCGCCAGTTTCGGATTTTCCTCGCAGAACTGGTCGAAATCGTCTTTCCGGATGCTCAGCAGCCGGGCTTTTTCCGCCACCCGGGCGGTGGCTGAACGTGGTGCTTCACCTATTATGGCCATTTCTCCAAAGACATCCTCGGGGCCGAGAATGACAAGGATCTTTTCCTCTCCCTCCGCGAGCATCCTGGAGATCTTGATAGTTCCTTCCCTGATCAGATAAAGGGATTCTCCTGGCATGTTCTCAATGAAAACGGTCATCCCCTCCGCAATTTCCTTTTCCTGGAAAATGGCCGAGAGCCCGTTAAAATCATTTTCCGTCATGCCCGCAAGAAGCGGGCTGTCCTTCAAATTTCTCAATTCGGCTTTGTCGATCATACGCCCAATTTTACAACCTCACTCCTTGCTATCTGCCTGTTTCACAAAATCCAGACGGTATTGTACGTAATTTTCGGCCGATTGCCGCAGCTGGAGGATTTCCGAATCCGTCAGGCTCCTCCGGGGACGCCCGGGAGTGCCCATGACCAGCATGCGTGGCGGAACGACCGTTGCCGGGGCGATTACGGAGCCTGCCGCGACAATCGATTCTTCACCGATAACCGCACCGTCAAGCACAATCGCCCCGATACCGATCAGACAGCGGTCACCGATGGTGCAGCCGTGCAGGGTGACACTATGTCCGATCGTCACTTCGTTGCCGATTAATGTCGGATGGAGGTTGCGGGTGACGTGAATGACCGAACTATCCTGCACGTTGGAGCGGTTGCCTATGCGGATAAAATTGACGTCGCCCCGGACGACGGCATTGAACCAGACGCTCGATTCATCGCCGATGGTGACCTCCCCAATCAGCTGGGCGCTCTTTTCAATAAAAGCGGAGGGGGCAATCAGCGGATATTTATCATGATGAGGCAGCAACATGCAGAATTTCCGAGGAATTGCGTCCAGCACCTGGCGAGGGAAGTATTTTTGGAAGGTCTATAGCCCTCCAAAGGGGAGATGCGTATCGAAAGGCGCATGGCGAGCGAAGACCCTACGCCTTCCCCTGCGGCGGAGCCTATGGCTTATGCTATTTCTCGTTACTCGTGTTGACCCGGTCCCGCAATTCTTTGCCTACCTTGAAAAAGGGGAGCCTTTTCGGATTGACCCGAATGACTTCGCCTGTTTTCGGGTTGCGCCCCATATAGGCTTTGTAATCCTTCACCATGAAGCTGCCGAAGCCGCGGATCTCGATCCGCCCTCCCTGGGCGAGTTCCTCGGACATGGAATCGAAGATGATGTTGACGATTTCTTCCGATTTCTTGAAAGTCAGGTTTTTCCGACTGCCCAAAGCTTCTACCAGTTCCGATTTATTCATTGATGACAAGCCTCCCCTGGGAAGTTGTCTCTGCTTCTGTTAATCTCCTTTGGCCAGTATTTTTCTTTACTTACAAAGAATATACAAGGGTACCGCGGCGTGTCAATAGAGGGCGGGGTAATGAGGATAAGCGTTCAGCGGGATTTTTCCAGCAATTCCGATCCCTCCCGGCACAGATCGGGATCGAGGCCGGGGGCACTCAAGCGCCTGTTCCAGCAGGGAGATCCCTTCTTTCCGCCAGCCACAGGCCAGGTAAGCCTGGGCTATGCGTAGTCTCCACCGGGGGTTGCCGGGTTCCTGCCGGAGAGCGCCTTTGAAGGTCTCAAGCGCCTTTTCGGCATGTTTTCGGTGCCGCAGCCAGAACTCGGCCAGGTGCGGATTTAAACCGCCGCAGCCCGGAGAGGTCAGACGGCTCAAACAATCCTCTGCCTCGGCCAGGCGACCGCTGCGTTCCAGCAGGTTGGCGGCGAGAAGATATGTCTCCGGGTCAGCGCCGTCGTTTGCCACCGCTTCCAGGGCGAGGTCGAGGGCGGCGGAAATTTCGCCTCGCCCGGCGAAAATGGCGGCCAGCCGCCCCTGGCAGAAGGCGGTGTTGCTCCCCTCATCCAGCATTCGACGTAAGCGCGCCTCCGCCTCCCCTACCCGGCCTCGAATGAGATCCAGGTTAACCAGGGTTTCCCGGGCCAGTTCGAGCTCGGGATTGATGGTTACGGCGCGTTCGAGGTCGACGGAAGCCTCCTCGGAATTACCCATACGGGCCAGGAGGGATCCACGCTCGAAATGAAAAAGGTCATTCCGTTCTCCCGGCGGCACCTGCGCGAAGTTCTCCAGCGCCTCCGCCTCCTGCCCTTCATGTGCCAGCAGGAAAGCCGTGAGAAAAGGACCTTGCAGGGATTCGTAGCGCGCGGACATCTGATCGGGATAAGCGGACAGGAGCAGATCGAGACGGGTCCGGTCATCCAGACCGGAGGCCGGCAGCTCTTCCGGCACCGCTACTCTACTGTCTCCGCAACCCTCAGGGCAGCAGCCTGCCGAATTATGGTCGACCGTGGCCGGTGGGCCGGGTGAAGGATTCGAAACAGTGGCCGGTATCGATCTCTCCCGCGCTCGTTCCTGCAGGTGGGGATCGTGGGCCTGGGAGGCCGCCAGGGTGAAATGCTCCCGCGCCCGCACCGGATCACCGGCGTTCAGAAAAGCCTCTCCCTCGGCGAGATTCATCTCGGCCAGCGAATTGCCGGCGGCGGCCAGCAACTCCTCCATTTCCACTCGCTCCTCGAGGGTAATGGAGGATAGCTGCAGAGATTCTCCCTCCACCAGGGCATCGGCCCAACGCTGCTGCTGGACGGCTTGCCGGAGGCCGCCAAGACGATGTTTCGGAGCAAATATTTTTTTCAGAAAACTCATTGGCGATCCAGGGTAAACCGGGTCAGATCGTGGTGAAGGGGGACAGGGTCCAGATGATTTTGGCTTCGTCATCGCCAACGTTTTCCCAGCGGTGCGGAAGATGCGATTTGAAGGAGAGGCTGTCTCCTGGCTGCAGCAGGTAGGTTTCTCCCGTGATGACCACTTTCATATTGCCCTGTAGAACAAAGAGGAGCTCATCGCCTGGATGATACATGTTCTGCAGCCCGCTTCGACCCCCTTTGGGCACCGTACAGAAAAAAGAGGTAAACTGCGGATCGCGCAGGCCCGAGGTGAAGGACTCGGTATGCATGTTCCGCTCGTCTTCATAGACGTTGGTATCTCTTTTGCCCGGGGTGGAAAAGACGATCTCGTGAGTGGTGACTACCTCTTCCACAAAATAGTTGATGCTTTTGTCGAACACCCCGGCCAATTTCATCAGGATTTCCACTGAAGGGATAGTCAGTCCGCGCTCGATGCGGGAGATCATGTTGGAGGAAACTTTGGATTTTCCCGCCAGCTCCTGAATAGTCAGGTCATTCTTCAAGCGAATGGCCTTAAGCTTTTTTCCGACGATTTTTTTGATCCTCATATCATTCTCCGGACGGTGCCGCGATAAAGCGCAGAGAAGAAGTAGAAAAAATATAAAAATGTTTTATTTTATCAGGACTCTTCATTGTGAAACGTTTGGTGCAGGTGAAACGACCCAAAGAACGATCGTCTTCCCGTCGTAGCGGTTTCGCCATCGATGCGGCAGGGAGGCTTTAAAAACCAGGGAATCCCCTTCCTCGAGTAGATAGGTGTCGCCGTCGATGCTAAATTCCAATCGTCCCTGCTGGACCAGGGCGAATTCTTCGCCGGTATGCACCATTCCTCCCTCGCCGCTACTCACCCCCTCTTCCAGAGTATCGTAGAAGACCGAGAAACTGGGATCGCGAATCCCCTGAGTAAGGCTGGTGATCTGGTGTTTATCCTCAAAGAAGAAGATCGGCTCACCCTGCCCTTTGGGCGTGTGGACCACCGTCATTCCCTTCTCCGCCTCCTCAACGAAATAGTTGATGCTCATGCCGAAGGCACCGGCAAGTTTCATCAGGATTTCCACGGAGGGGGTGGTGAGTCCGCGCTCAATGCGGGAAATCATGTTGGAGGAAACGCGGGAACGCACCGCAAGTTCTTGAATGGTCATGTCATTCTTCAGTCGTGTCGCCTTCAGTTTTTTCCCGATCAGTTTCTTTACCACGATCGCCTCTCCTGATAGAAATGAAAAGATGTTCTACCATTATCCGGTTTTTCTGTCAATACGATATGAGACATCGTCCGGCATAAATGGTATTTTTTCATTTTGCTTGTCAACCTCCACCTAAGACGTGGTTGACAATTCCCCGAGCCATCTGTAACCTGTGCTCCTTACCCGTTTCGGAGAGGTTCTATATGCATTCGCTGGATAGTTTAAGTAGCCGCGTTCTGCTTGGCGAGAGGCCGACCATGGAGGAAGCCATGGCCATACTGCGGGCGGGCGGTGCCGACCTGACCTTTGTCCTGGCTGGCGCCCACCGCCTGCGCGAGCATTTCTTCGGCAACCGGGTCGAACTTTGCTCAATCATCAATGCCAAATCGGGACGTTGTGCGGAGAACTGCTCATTCTGCGCCCAATCGGCCCATAATCGCACCTCGACGCCCGTCTATCCCCTTAAGCCGCTAGAGGAGATCATCGCCGGGGCGCACCGGGCGCAGGCGGAAGGGTCGCACTGCTACGGTATCGTCACCAGCGGCACCCGAGTCCAGCCCGGCGAAGAACTGGAGCGCATTCTTGCCGCCCTTCGCACGATTCGGGAAACCACCGTTATCGAGCCGTCCGCTTCCCTGGGGATTCTCGATGCCGAAACCGCCGCCGCCCTGGCGTCCGCCGGCTGCGTCACCTATCATCACAACCTGGAAACCGCCCGCTCTTTTTTCCCGGAGATCTGCACCACCCACGATTACGAAGAGGATGTGGAAACGGTTCGGCTGGCCAAGCGAGCCGGCATGAAGGTCTGCTGCGGCGGTATTTTCGGCCTTGGGGAATCGCTGGAACAGCGGGCGGAGATGGCCTTCACTCTGCGGGAGCTGGATATCGATTCGGTGCCGCTGAACTTTCTCAATCCCATCCCCGGGACTCCCCTGGAGCAAAAAAACGACCTGTCGCCTCTTCGATTGCCTGCGCATCATCGCCCTCTTCCGCTATCTGCTGCCTGAAAAACGGATCAGCGTCTGCGGCGGCCGGGAGAAGAACCTGCGCGATTTTCAGTCCTGGATCTTCATGGCCGGGGCCAGCGGAACCATGGTCGGCAATTACCTGACCACCTCCGGCCGCGACCGGGAGAGCGACCTGCAGATGTTCCGCGATGCCGAGGTAGTGGTGCATGCCTGCTGAAAAGGCGCGAGGGCTGTTCATCACCGGCACCGATACTGGCGTCGGCAAAACCGCCGTGGGCGCCGCGTTGGCGCGTTTTCTGCGCGGCCGGGGAGTAGATGTCGGAGTCATGAAGCCGGTGGAGACAGGGGTGCCGGAGACGGCATCACTCGGTCGGGATGGGGAACTGCTCCGCTGGGCGGCCGGCGTCGAGGATGATGCGGAGATGATCTGCCCCGTCCGCCTGCGGCCGCCCCTGGCCCCGGCCGTGGCGGCGGAGAATGAAGGCAAGCCGATCCCTTTTTCCCACCTGGCGGAGACCGCTCGGGAACTGGCCAGTCGCCACGAATTCCTCCTGGTGGAAGGCGTCGGCGGGCTGATGGTTCCCCTCTCCGGTGGGCTGCTGGTTGCCGACCTGGCCCGAGAGATCGGCTTTCCCATACTGGTGGTCTGCCGCCCGGGGCTGGGGACTCTCAACCACACCCTGCTCACTATTTTCGCCGCCAGGACCATGGGCCTGCCACTGGCAGGATTCCTGATCAATGGCATGCCCGCTGATCCGGATCAGGCGGAGGCTTCCGCACCCCACGCTCTGGCCTCTTTCGCTTCCGCCGATCTGCTGGGGGTGCTGCCGCGGGTCGAGGGCGACGACCGGCGGAAGGTGCAGTGTCTGGCAGAGGAGATCGCCAGGCTTCCCACCCTCCCCTGGCTGCTCAGCGCGCTGGCGTGCCGTAGGGAGACAGGTTCCTAACTTGCTACCTCACAACTTTTGACCTTACCTCACCATCCCACTGATTTGAGCCATGGAAAAAGAAGAAATTCTCCGCCTCGACCGCGAGCATGTCTGGCATCCCTGTACACAGCAGAAGGACCATGAGTTCCTGCCGCCGATCCCCATCGCGCGGGGGGCGGGCGTCTACCTGGAGGACATGGAGGGGAACCGCTACATCGACGGGGTTTCCTCCTGGTGGGTCAATCTCTTCGGCCACAACCACCCGCGGCTGAACCGCGCTTTGCAGGAGCAGGCCTCCCGTATTGCCCATCACATCTTCGCCGGCTTCACCCACGGGCCGGCGGTCGAACTGGCCAGCCGCCTCTGTCGCCTGGCTCCAGCCGGTCTGAATAAGGTCTTTTTCGCCGACAACGGCTCGGCGGCGGTGGAAGTCGCCCTGAAGATGAGCTTCCAGTACTGGCAGCAGACGGGGCGGCCGGGAAAGACCCGCTTCGTCTCGCTCACCGAGGCATACCACGGCGAGACCCTGGGGGCGCTGGCGGTGGGCGGCTGCGAACTGTACAAGGAGGTTTACCGGCCGATTCTCCGTGAAGGTTTTCAGGTGGCCGGCCCCGACTGTTTCCGCTGTCCCTACGGACAGGACCGGGGGAATTGCAACGCCGAATGTTTTGCGCCGATGGAACGGCTGTTGACCGATCGCCACAGCGAGATCGCCGCAGTCATCATCGAGCCGCTGATCCAGGCGGCCGCCGGCATGCGCATGTATCCCCCCGTCTACCTGCAAAAGTTGCGCACGCTCTGTGATGCCGTGCGGGTACACTATATCGCCGACGAGATCGCCGTCGGTTTCGGCCGCACCGGTCGGATGTTCGCCAATGAGCATGCCGGGGTCGCCCCCGACCTGATGTGCCTTTCCAAAGGGATCACCGGCGGCTATCTGCCCCTCTCGGTGACCCTTGCTACCGACGAAATTTATCAGGCCTTTTACGACGATTATCACACCCGGAAGGCTTTTCTGCATTCCCATTCCTATACCGGCAACCCCCTGGCCTGCGCCGTGGCTGTGGAGGTGCTGAATATCTTCGAAGAGGAACGGATCCTGGACACCCTGCCGCCAAAGATGCGCCTTCTCGATACCTGGGCCGAAGGTTTCGAAGCGCTGCCGCACGTCGGCGAATTCCGCCGCTGCGGTTTGGTGGCGGCGGTGGAAATGGTTCAGGAGAAAGAAGGCAAGATCCCCTTCCCCTGGCAGGAACGTCGCGGCCTGGAAGTCTACCGCCGGGCACTGGCCAAGGGAGCCCTCCTGCGCCCGCTCGGGAACGTCATCTATTTCATGCCGCCGCTGACCATCAGTGAAAGTGAGCTGACGCAGTTGCTCACCATTGCCCGGGAGGCGATTGTCGAAACAACCGCCTGAAAGCAGCGACGGCAGCCGATTTCGGCTGCCGTCGCTGTTTCGTCCGCCCAGGATTCTTCTCAGATCGCCCGCATGCGGAAGCGGGTCTCCCCGAAACGGAAAATTACCCCGGAAGAGGTGATCTCCTGCAGCACCAGTCGTTCATTGAACGCCTGCCCTTCCCGCAGAATCAGGCCGTTCAGGCGGATCATGCGGGCGGCCGGGTCGGTGGTGTAGTAATGCAGGCTGATGTTGAGTTCCGGCAGTTCCCCGCGGATGGCGGTCGGCAGGTCCTGCAACAGGGGGAGCGTCTCCTGCCGGGGCTGATTGCCGGCCGGCGGGGTGGCCGGGGCGATTTTTGCGGGAGCCGTGCGCGGCAGATCCGCCCAACCGGCCGGGGCGGCCAGGGCGGGCGGCTTTGCCGGCGGGGACGCGGTCTGCGGTCGGTCGGGAATCCCCTGAGTGGCCACCGGCTGGGGAGCCGCCGGTCGTGGCTGAACGGTCGCTGGCGATCCCGCGGCATTTTCTGCTGGCGATGCATTTAATGCCGGCAGGCTGCCAGGGGTGCAGCCACCAGAGCAGACAGGCGGCGTTCGCCAGCAGAACCGCCGATAGCATAAACGACCAGCGCCTGCGGCCGCTCGGCTTGCCTGGCGCACCGGCAGGCACCGATTGCAGGTCGGGCAGCTCACCGCGCCGCCGCTCTTCTTCCGACTTCTTCAGAGCTTCGAGAATGAAAGACATTCTACCGGTCCTCCGGTAATTTGATCAGTTGCGGCGAACTGCCGCCGAGAGCCGAGTCGAGGTGAATCAGGGTATTGGGCCCGACCACTCCGTCCGGCGCCAATCCCCGTTCCCGTTGAAATTCCCTGAGGTGTTCCAGCAGGTCCCCTTCCAGTATCATTCCCGACCGCTTCTTCGCCGGTTCTCTTCGCAGAGCGGCCAATTGCCGTTCAAGCCACGCCACCCCCGGGCCGCGGTCGCCCGGACGAAGGATGCCCGCGAAAGGCGGCCGGCGCCAGACGACGGAAAATTCCCCCAACCAGCGGTCTTGAAGTTCCTGGATGGGGATAGTCAATTTCTTTCCCTCCAGGACGATGCTCGCCGATTCTTCCGAGAGCGTCATCAGGGCGGCATGGAACTGCTCTCCCGGGGCGCCGGTCAGAGTCAGCACGGCAGGACGGTTGAGCAGCCGGAGGCTGCCCAGACTCCCCCGCCGGAACAGGCAGGAAAGGCCGAAGGACTCGGCATACCGGCAGGCCCCGCCCGGTTCCGCCGGCAGGTAGGCCACCCCCCAGGCGGCCAACACGGCTTGGTAGGCGCTTTCTTCGCTGCCGGCGCCCGCCGGCAGATCGAGCTGCGTCCAGAATGGCTCAGGGACAGCAGCCGGTGCCGGCGGAGGTGGGGATGCAGCAGTCGCCGGCGCCGGGTTCGGCGGTGTCCCCCGGTCAATCCAGGAGGGAAGAAGCAGCGCCAGGCCGCCGATCAGCAGTAGACTGGCCGCCCAATTCCAGCGCAGGTGCCGGCGCGGCGCCACCGTCCCGGACCTCGCGGGCTGCCTGATTCAGGAGCCGTAAGGTAACCCGCTCCCGGCCCTGCACATAGGCACCCAGCAGGGCGCGGTCACAGAGGATGTTGATCCGCCGCGGGATGCCGCCGCTCAGGCGGTAAATCTGCCGGATCAGGCGGTTCGGGAAAAGGGGTTGCCGGCTCCCGGCCACTGCCAGACGATGGTTGACATATTCCGCAACTTCCCGCTCCGCCAGCGGTTCCAGGTGATAACGGGCAGTGACGCGCTGCGCCAGTTGCCGCAGTTCGGGACGTGACAGGTGGGTGCGCAGTTCCGGTTGGCCGAGCAGGACAATCTGCAGCAGTTTGCGCCGGTTGGTCTCCAGGTTGGTGAGGAGACGAAGCTGTTCAAGAACGTCGGCGCTCAGGTTCTGTGCCTCATCGATAATCAGCACGTTTCGTCGTCCGGCAGCGTGAGATTCGAGCAGAAAAGCGTTCAGCCGATCGATGAACAGCTTGTGGCCGGTGTTCCCCGGCGGATAGTCGATACCGAATTCGTCACAGATGGTCGCCAGCAGCTCGAGAGTGGAGAGCCGGGGATTGATGATGTAGGCAACTCGGGTGTCCGCCGGCAGTTGTTCCAGCAGACAACGGCAGACCGTGGTCTTTCCCGTTCCCACTTCCCCGGTCAGGAGGATGAAGCCCCCGTCGTGACGGATGCCGTAGAGGAGATGGGCCAGCGCCTCCCGGTGGCGTTCACTCATAAAGAGATAGCGTGGATCGGGGGCGATGGAAAAAGGATTGTCCTGCAGGCCGAAATGGTCGTTGTACATGGATGGATGGCCTTCGTTCCAGACGGGAATTAAACACTGGCGCGTTTCGATTCGGAAACGAGCAATTTTTCGCAAGGTCAAGGAAATCAAGGCATTGCGCGGAGGCGTCATCGTACGCCGCACAAGCAAGGCCGCAGATTGACGCAGAGATTGCGAAAAAGGGCCGTTTCCGGACAGAAACTAATGAATTCCGCAATCATAGCAGCATCCAGGGGAAAGCACAATTGCTTGCCCGACCTCCTGTTTCTTGCAATAACCGCCCACTACGCTTTACTTGGGGTATATGCAAGGGAGCTGGACCGGCGACGGCGGAAATGGATCATGTGGCTGAAACGCTTTTTCTGGCGATGGATAGTCAGCCGGATGGCTCGCTCAGGGGGCTTCATCGATCCGCTTGAGATCCTTTCCCGTCTGGAGAACTTTGCCCAGCCGGCGGAAGTCAAGGAGCCTCTGGAGTTGTTGCGGGCGGGTATGCTCTTCCATGCCCGCGGCCTGCTCAATACCGGCGCCATTCAGCACAACCTGGACTGGATCTGGCCCTTCTGGGTGGTTCGGCAGTATGATCCGCACGATCCGGCTTTCATTCCCCTCGCTTTTTCTCTCACCCACATCAATCTCACCCACCGCAACTGGACCGCTATCGGCCTGCCCGACCTTCCCGAGCTGCCGATTGTCGACCCGAGCGGCCTGCTCACGCCCTTCTGGGACGGCTGGTCATTGGATCTCTGGCTGGCGGCCGAGGATGGCCGTCGCCTTTACCCCTCGCGCCTGCCCGCAGTGGAACAGCACCTGGAAACAACGGACGGCCTGGCGGTCTATCACCCGCTGCCGGGACGGGGACTTGGAGATCATTTCCCGCGCCGAGGTCTGTTCGACGGGAGGTCAGCCGCAGTGTCGGCTGACCGTGACCGCCAGCAGTGCCGCACCGGCCAGGCTGGTCGTTGCTCTTCGCCCCTACAACCCGGAAGGGGTCAGCTTCCTCCATGCCATCCGTATGGAGGCGGACCGCGGCGGCTGGCATCTTGAACGCGGCCGGCGGGTCCAGTTCAGCGAACCGGCCGAGAGCTGGCACTTTTCCAATTACCGGCAGGGAGATGTGCACGCGCGCCTGTTCTCGCCGGCGACTGTCGACCGGATCGACTGCAAGGTGGGTATGGCCACCGCCGCCGCCCTGTTCTCCGTTCCGCCCGCCGGCACCCGCCGTCTTGAAGTGAAGTGTGCCCCTCTCCCCAACCCCTTCAGTTGCAGAAACTCCGACGTGGGGAGAGGCTTTGCGGGGAGTGGTCGCGGCCACCCTGCCGGAGGGGAAGTTCCAGACACTGTTCGATGCGGCGGTGCGTACTCTCATCCTGCATTCCCCCGGCACCGTTTTCCCCGGCCCTTATACCTATCGGCGCTTCTGGTTCCGCGATGCCGCATTCATCCTGCACGCCCTGCTTTGTCTGGGATTGACCGAGCGCGCCAGGCGCATCCTCGACACGTTTCCCGGCCGGCAGACCGGCACAGGATTTTTCTATTCCCAGGCAGGGGAATGGGATGCCAACGGCGAGGCCTTGTGGATTTTTGCCCGCTACTGCCAGCTGACCGGACAGCCACCGGCAGCGGCCTGGCAAGTGGCGGTGCGGCGCGGCGCCCGCTGGCTGCAGCGCAAACGGCTGCCGGCCAGCGCCGGAGAGCGGGTCGGCGGTCTGCTGCCGGCCGGTTTCAGCGCCGAGCACCTGGGGCCGAGCGATTATTATTACTGGGACGATTTCTGGGCGGTTTCTGGTCTGCGTGCCGCCGCCGACCTCCTGGCCCGTTACGGCGACAGCCGGGGGGGGGACACGAGCGGCCGAGCGGCCGAGGAACTGCTGCAGGCAATCGATCGCAGCCTGGCGCTGGCCGGCCTGCTCCGACCAATCCGGCATGCCGGCCTCCCCCTATCGAAGAATGGATTCGGGAGCCGTCGGCTCACTGGCCGCCGGCTACCCCCTGCAGCTCTTCTCGCCCCGTGACCCGCGTCTGCTCGCCACAGCTTCCTTTCTGTACGAAAACTGTCTGATAGACGGCGGGTATTTCCAGAGCATCAAGCATTCCGGAATCAATCCCTATCTCACTCTCCACTTGGCGCAGATACTTCTGCGGGCCGGCGACGACCGCTGTTTCCATCTGGTGCGGGCGGTGGCGGATCTAGCCTCGCCGACCGGACAGTGGCCGGAAGCGGTCCATCCTCGCACCCGCGGCGGCTGCATGGGCGACGGGCAGCACGTCTGGGCCGCCGCCGAGTGGGTGATGTGGCTGCGCAATGCTTTTCTGCGCGAAGAGGGAGACCGCCTCATTCTAGCCTCTGGAATCTTCCCCGAATGGCTGCGCTCTCCCCAGCCGATTTCCTTCGGCCCGGCCCCGACCGACTTCGGCCCGGTTGGCATCTTCCTGCAGTCGCGGCCGGAAGGCGTGGAAATCCGCTGGCAAGCAGCATGGCGAGGGACCCCGCCGGAACTCGAAATCAGTCTTCCAGGCTGCCACCCGGTCCGGCCGCCGGTCACCGCCTCCACCGTGCTTGTTCCCTATCTCCCCCCATGACATGGTGAAAGGAGTCGCGGTCTTCTCCCTGATATCGCGGCTATCGCCGTTCCTGAACGCCCTGGAGTTTCATCAGTCGTTCCAGCCGCTCCTGGGCCTCGATGGACAAAGTCGCCAGCGGACTCGCCACCAGACGGCGCAGTCCGATCTCCTCCCCCGTTTCCTCGCAATAGCCATAGGTCCCTTCCTCGATCCGGACCAACGCGCTGTCAATCTTCACCAACAGATTACGGCACCTTTCACGGCTCTTGAGATTGAAGGCGAGATCGGCCTCGAGCAATCCCTGGTCGACCATATCGGCCTCCCTGGTCTTCTCCTCCCGCATCCGCTCCAAGGTACCCTGCGACTCCTGCATAAGCTGGCGGCGCCACTGCAGCAGTTTCTCCTGAAAATATTCCAGGTGCTGCCGACACATATAGGGTTCATCTTCCGAGGGACGATATTCATCCGTTAGCTGATCTTTCACGCTGGGTGCCTCCTGTGACCTCGATCTCTCGTCGAGGCAAATTTGAGATTGGTGAAATTTAACATGGTACCCACAGCTGTCAAGCCTCCTTGGAAATCAGGTAATTCAAAGCCAGTATCAATGCCATCCATTCTCCTGATTCGCACCATCCTCCACGAAAAAGGGCCGCCTGTTTGGCGGCCCTGATTGGTCATTCGGTCTCCTTCTCTTACTGTTTTCCCTGTTCATAGCCCCGATGGAACTCATGGGCGCCCTGTTTTACCTCCTGCGCCGCCTCTCCTGTCGCCTTGCCTGTAGAATAACAACCGGAGATGCTGGTAAGCGCCAGGAGCGCAAAGGCCATCGCGGTCAGAAGTCTCTTGATCATAAAAATTTCTCCTTTCCAATGCTTGTTGCCTTTTCAAATCAGTCTATCTCAAGGTGAGAGAAACGCCACCTGCTTCATCAGGAATGTAATCGTTCTCAATGCACGATCCGCAGGTTGTGCGGAGCGCTCGGCGCCCGCGGAGCCTTATCCATCTCCCAGTAGGGAGAAACGCCGAAATAACGGTGGATGGCCCGTCCCCTTTCGCGGTCGGTGACATCCTGGGCTTCGAAAGGCGTTCGCTCGAACCGCTCGGCATCGATCCGCAGGCGAACCGCCTGGGTGGCCGGCAGGATCTCGGTCGCCAGCCACGGGATGACGATGCGACGATCACCCTCTCCGGCAGGTGCCACCAGCAGATAGCCAACGCGCCCCTCTGCCAAATCGACCAGAATCGCCACCACCTTCCCCACCTCGGCGCCTTCAGCACTCTGTACGGTGAAACCCCGCAGTCGGTCGGCGGTAAGGAGCGCCGCCGGCGTGACTGACGGGGCAATTACCAGGGCAAATACCAGTGCCGCCAGCATCCGCCGCAACCCTGTCGGCCATTCTGTGCCGAACGCGCTCAATGGCGTTCCGGCCGCTCCCGCCGGATCTGTTCGCGGGTTACCGTACCGTCCAGGTGATGGATCTGAAAATCGGCATTCATCTGCCGGCACAGTTCGCGGCCGAATTTTTCCGCCTCTCCCCGGGAGGTGAAGTGGCCCGCATCCTGATCGGCCCCCAGGTTCTTGATGATCCAGCCACCCTGCGGATCGGGAAGCATGTGAACTGTCTTGGCCATAAAGCGGCATTCTCCTTTTGGTGCGCGCCAGGAAACCATCCTGGCACCTCTCCGACAACCGTAGCATTTCCCCGGCGCGCTGCAAGCGAGTTGGCTTGCCGGGAAATTCTCAATAAAAAAGAGAGCAGGTGCGGTGCCGCGGTCGGACCCGGTAGCGCGGCCATTGGCCTCGATGCCAGAGGAAATTATCGAGTTGCAGGGCATTCACCGGCCGTCCGCCACGGGCCAGTTCAGCTACCAGCAATTCGCCGGCACACACGGCGCAGGCACGGATTTCCACTTCCCCTATGCTGCCGGCCGGCAATTGCCGGCCGCTGTCGATATGCGCAGCGAGATCCTCCCGGTAGCGCAGCACTCCGTCTTCCCGCAGGACGTGCGGCACCAGGTTGTCGGCGAGAATGGTCAGACGATCGATATCATCGAAGCAGCCTGGGCCTTGGCCGGCGAAAGCGATGTGCAGATCAGCTGCGGTGATCTGCGCCCGTTTATAGAATGGGACGGGGTGCCCGCGGTATTCCGCCACATCACGGTAGGCGGGCATTTCCCGGAGAATCTGCACCAGCCTTTCGGCCGAACCGCCGGCCGCCTCGACCACCTCGGCGAACCGGCCGTTAAAGCGTCGCAACAGGAAGTGTCCGAGGTCGTTGAGGGCGCCGGCAAACAGAGCCATCAGCGTGCCGGCGTGGGGATTTTCCATTTTTTGGCCGAACAGGGCGGCACATTCCGCCGCCGAAAGGTTTGCCAGGCTGGCGGCGCTGAATGGTCCCTGGCGGCGGAAGCGCTCAGCGAGAGCGGAGGCTACCATTGCATAGCCGGACCGGCCAGGCGGTTTCACCAGCGAGGGAAAGTAGCCGGAGCCGAAATTGATGCTGTCCAGGGTGAGGAAAAAAGCGACCGTCCCCTCACCCTGCTCAAGGTAGTGAACGGCCGCGTCCATCTGCAGTACCTCCAGCTTTTCCGTGGAGAGCTCGGCAGCGTAGTCGGGGAGCCGCCGGTCATCGATATGCACCAGTTGCGCCTGCGCCGCCACCTCCCGGCAGGCGCAGCGTATCTGCTCCAAAAGAGAATTGCCGGCCACTATTCCTGCTTCCATTTCCCACTCCCTGCAAAAACAGCGACAGACCGCAGGAACAGTTGGTCTATCTCCCCCTCTCTACCCCACTTTTATAAAAGCTCGAGAAGGTAAGTGAACTGTTCATCAACCTGCAGCCGGCGCATGATTTCCCTGGCCTCCGCCCGGCACGGCTGGGGCACCGCCAGGCAGAACTGTTTCCGGTAGTGTCTGGCGTAGGCGGAAAACAGGGCGATCTGCCGCCCGGCAATCTGGCTCCGCAGAGTATCGGCAGTCTCGACCTGAAACAGGTAGTCCGTTCGGTTTTTGCGGGCCATGATATCCGGCATAAAGCCTTCGTCGGAATTTTCCCAGTAAATGATAACTGGGCGATTGCCGGCGAATTCTTCCAGGCGCGAGGCGCGAATATCGGAGTAGCCCCGTTTATCCAGAACCTGCATCAGTTTTCGGATCAACTCTTCCCGATCCTTTTGCAGTTCATCGGCGTTCTTGGCCATAGGAGATCTCCTCCAGACAGAATGGCTATGAAGGTGCTTACCTCTCAATCTTACCCCAATTCTGCACCAGTCAAAATGCCCCGGCCGTTCTCCGGGACAGGGTCGGAGTTGACATTTGCACAATCGCCGATTTAGCGAGAAAGTACCTTCAGTTTTATGAGCTTACTTTATGAATTATAGAACGAATTGTGGGAAGGGCTGCCCGCCAGGGCGTTCTTGTCTTGATCAAATCCTGGGTAGCGGCGAGGTGACTTCCGCCTTATCCATGAATTTTACGGTGGCTTCCAGTCACCCCTGTACCTGGCCGCGGTTCAGCATCAGCCACAACCAGCGCAGCGCCAGCGCGCCAAGAATGACCACGAAGAGAACGAAAGCGATCACCAATGCGCACAGCCCCCAGATGAAAATGCGGCTGACCGCCGTCGTGCGCCGCGGCCGCTCGAGAAATTCACCGAGCAGACGGACATTGCGCAGGTTGGCTTTCCAGGCGAAATCGAACAGGTCGCCGAGAAATGGGATGGCGCCGAGAATGGCGTCCAGCGCAATATTGAAGGCCATCTTCAGCAGCACCGGCCGCGGGGCGCCCAGGCGCCCCGCTTCTGCCAGGATATAGCTGGAGGCAAGAGCACCTAGGGTATCGCCGAATCCTGGCAGGAGACCGAGCAGCCCGTCCAGGCCGATGCGGAAATTGAGCCCCGGCAGCGGTATCGAGCTGTCGAGCAACCAGGCCAGTCTTTCCAGGCGCCTATGCTTCAGTCTCCGTCTATCTTCCACGGTGGTTTCCGGTTAGTGGACCAATCCGGGAGTCGCCCACCCCTGTTTTCTCGCGGCTCGCTGGTACAATAATACCGTCCTATCCGGAAAAGTCCGGAGGTCGGCAGAGGGGTCGCAATTTCGAGGTGAACCATCCTCGTAGCTGCTGGAGTGTTGCCGGGTCATGGATATTACCGAGGATATCCTGTCGTATTCTCTGCAGATAGCGCGCAAGATCACCGCCCGGGCAGTGATGGTCTATGCGGACGTCTTCACCAGCTTTCGGGAAATCCGCTCTTTTCTCCAGGAAAGCGGCGAGCAGTCGGTGGTCATGGTCACCCGTGTACGGGAAAACATGCAGCGACTGCGGGAAGAGGGGGTGGAGGCGATTCAGGTGCCCAGCCTGCAGTTGACGCGCATGGGCCAGGTCAAGATCGCCGTCCTGCTCGGTCTCTCACAGGGGAAATTCCAGCAGGGGGACCGCCTGGTCTGTCTCACCGGGATGGCGGAGAAGAAGACCCTGGATACCATCCTTTTCATCGAGGTCGGGCAGGAGCATGAGATGTTCGCCGGGGCCAGGCTGGACGAGATCGGCACCCATCTAACTCCCGAGGTTTTCGAACGGGTCCTGGATATCGCCGTTTCCCTTGGTGCCGAGGGGCGGGAAGGAAAGCCGGTCGGCACCATCTTCGTCATCGGCGATGCCGAAAACGTCCTCTCCCAGAGCATCCCCCTGGTCCTCAACCCGTTCAAGGGGCACCCGCCGGATGAACGCAACGTCCTCGACCCTTCCCTGGCAGAGACGATCAAGGAGTTCGCCACCATCGACGGTGCCTTCGTCATCCGCGGGGATGGACTGATCGAGGCGGCCGGAGTCTATCTCAAACCGGTCGTTCCGGGGGATAAGCTGCCCTGGGGACTGGGCACCCGTCATCTGTCGGCCTCGGGAATCACCGCCTCCACCAACGCGGTGGCGATCGTCGTCAGTGAATCGACCGGCAACGTCACCGTCTTTCGCGCCGGCAAAATGTTCATCGAGGTGGAGCGCCTGCGGGAGACCGGGGTTGCGAAAGAACAGGGCTAGCGGCAAGAGGGAAGCGGAAAAGAAGGACCGGCAGCCGAAGGGTGCCGGTCTTTCCGTGCGCAAAGGGTGAAACCGTTGTTCAGGCGTGCGCGAACTTGCGGGCCAGATTGCTGTCGATGACGTATATGCACATGTCTTTTGCTCCCTGGCGGGTGTAGTGGAAGTTCTTGCACAGGTTGTTCATCAGGAAACTGACGTCGGCCCGGATCTTTTTGTCGTAGGTCTTGAACGCCTCCTTGTTGTCGTAGTCCTTGATCGCCCGCCGGAAGTTTTCGTTTTCCTGGAAGGGGTCGAGAACCTTCTCCTTCAGATTGTGGACATAGCGCTCGTGCATCGCCTGATAAAGCCGCGTTTCGACGATCCGCTTGCCTTCGGCCATGATTTCCCTGGTCAGGGTGTCGGCCGTGTATTCCCTCTGGGTTTCCTTACGGAAGTTCAACCGCTGCAGGCGGGTGGCATCGGAGCCGAGGAAACGGGTCTCCAGGCTATGGAAGAATTCTTCGCTGATCTCCAGCCGTTCCCGGGTGAACTTGCAGGTCTGCACCGCCCCCGGTTCGAAGTTGACGGCGAACAGGTAGTTCTGGATGTCCCGGGAGATCCGCTCCTCGTTGTAGTAGTAGAGGGATTCCTTGACCTCCTGCAGTACGGTGTAATCATACAGGCGCACCAGCGAATCGAGAAACCCGCGCGGGATCCCCTCGCTCAGTTCCTTGTGTACCTTAGTGAAGAAATTATAGAGCACGGCCATGTTGATCAGCCGGTCCTTGCGGGCGTAAGCCGAGTAGAAATCGTTGAAGATCTTGATCGAGTCGCGTCCGGAGAAGCCGCGCTCCCCTTCCGTTTCCGATTCCGCGATGATCTGCCGGCGGCGGCGAGCGGTCAGCCCCTTGCGATCCTCCTCGTCGAGCCACTTGGGGATGTTGCCGGTGTAGATCTCCATCTTCAACAGCTGCAGGTTGTCGTCGCAGTACAAGCTGTATTTTTCCGGGTCCTGAATCCAGTCCAGCAGCGCCTCGGAGCGCAGGTTGAGCCGTGAAGAGATGATGACCCGGGCGAAATTGTGCAGCACCCGGGGGAGAAAGCTGTCATCGATGTTCCGGCCGAAGATGTTGCGGTAGATTTCCACCTCGGTAGTCAGGTCGAGGATATAGGGGATTTTGATGAACTCGATGCGGTCGGAGAAGGAGGGGAAATCCTGGATGCTCGTCTTGTCCTCGGGGTTCATCAAGGCCAGGAAGAGAGAGCTGACGTTCTCCTCGATGTCCTCCACCTTGTGCACCCCTTCGCTGATGATGTTGTGCAGTTCGATCAGCCGCTCGGCATTGTGCGACTTTATATCCATCAGGGCATAGATGCCGTTGTTGGTCCTGGCGAAACGGGAGAAAATATAGCGGACCAGGTTGCTGTCCTTGAGCGTCTCGTTAATCCTGTTCTGCAGCATCTCGTTGGTGAGTACCGAATTGCTTGGACGGTTTGTCGCCGGGGTTGAAGACGCTGGCTCCTTCGCCCAGACGCCGGTTGAACAGGTAGGGGCGGGCATAGAGCATGCGGAAGATTTCCCGGGGGGTCTGCAGACGGCTGAGCAGGGCGCTGTACAGGGAGCTGCAGATAGTGCACGGATGACTGCGGAAAACCCACTCGTACTCCTTGCGGGTGAACAGATCTTCCCGGAACGGGTGGTCGCGGAAAAGATCCTCGAGGAACGCCCGCCGGTGCACCTTGGGAACGATGAGTACCGGATTGTCGTGACTGGGGCAGGGGACTTCGACGATATCGTCCTCTCCCCGGTGCAGGTCAAGGGCGTCCATGACTTCCTGCTGCAGTTGCGGTGAATGCTGCAGCAGATTGCTCAGCCGTTCCTTCAGGCTGAGCCCGTCCGGGTCCCTGGCGCTCCCCAGCAGCCTCCGGTCGAGCCGCCAGATCGTCTCGTAGCGGGCACCCTTCTCGCTGTTGACGAAACGCTCGAACCTGCTGAGCAGGTTGTTGAGGAAGGTGCTCTTGCCGCAGCCGTGCGGTCCCTCGAAAATGTAAATCTTGTTCTGTTGTGCGCCGCGTTTGAGCGCCTCCACCATGTTGACCAGGCGGTTGGCGAAAAGGCGGTCGGCAAAGAAGGGCTGGTCGGCCCCCTCGACAAACAGCCGGCTGCAGTCGTAGTAGACGAAATGGATTGACTCGGGATCGTCGGGATATTCGTCCATTCCTTCGGAAATGAAGTTTCTGACAAGATCGTGGAAGACCTGGAAAACATTGCGCAGAACCCGCTCCGGCCGCGCATGGAGGACATTCAGAAATTCCTCGAAGGGGATGGGATGGCGCTGTTCCCAGTCGGTGATGTGCTGCTCGACGTTCTGCAGTGCCCAGGCGATGGGATCGGCCTGACGGCCGTTTTCCAGCTTCATTTTCTGACTTGTGCTCATGACACTATCCTGCGATAAAGCTGCCGTTCCTTCATCTCGTAAACCACCCGCTCCCATGTCAATTCCTCCTCCCGACCGGTATCCCGCGGGGCGTCCTGCACTATCTCGCTGGTTTCCAGACGCACCGGACCACCCCAGAGGTATTCAACCCCCAGAAGAGAATTGGCGATATATTCCCGCACCAGAGGTTTTCCCTCGAAGCGGTGCACCAGATAGAGAGTGTTGCCGGTGCTTTTCTTGGGATCGATATCAATGCGCGGCGGATGGTAGAGTGAGCTCAGCAGCATTTCCCGGTAATCCTCGGCTTTGCGGCTCTTGACGAAATATTCCCAGACCATGCGGCTCTGGTTCAGCCGCCGGCCGGCGACGAACAAGTCATATCGGCTGATGAAGTCCTGATCGACGAAAGAATTGATAAAGAGGAAGTCGGAATAATGCTGACGCACCTGAAATATCTTCGCCTGCCCCTGTCCGGTGCCGGCGTCGAAACGCTCTCGGGCATGGGCGTCGCGCAGGCGCTGATACGCTTCCGTATAGCGGCCGCGATCGGCTCCTTCCTCGACCACCTGAAACAGGCGCATGCCCAAAGCGTAGGGATTAAGCCCGACCCGCGGCAGAGAGGCAACCCCGGCATGCACGCGGGCGAATTCCACCTCATGGCCGCGGATGCGTTCATCCCTCAGAAAGAGTTTTTCGTGCCAGTAGCTGGCCCATCCTTCGTTCATGATCTTGGTGCGGATTTGCGGCTGGAAGTAGATGGAGGTTTTGCGCACGACCTGCAGGACCGACTGCATCCATTTGTTCTCGTCCCGATTGAGGAAATCCGAGCGTTCCATCAGGAATTGCAGCAGGTCGCTGCCGCGGCGGGGTTTCTCTGCCAGGCTTCTTTCGAAAACCGCCTCGAACTCCGGGTATTTTTTGAAGGTCTCGGCGAAGAAGGTCTGCTCGCCGGTTTCACCGTCGGCTCGCAGGCACTCGTTGTAGCGGTTGATTTCCTTGACGTATTCGGCAATGCGCACCTTGCGGGTGGTCTGCAGAAAGACGTCGAAATAGAAATCGAGGCGCCGCGAGCGGGCGTCACCGGCGGGGGGGTCGAGCCGCCCCAGTTCTTCGAAATACCCTACCAGGTTGTCGATGCTGCGGCCGAATTCGATGATGTAATCCACCCAGCGGCCGTGCTTGGTCCGCAGACCGGCGATCAGGCGCTTGTCGGAGAGCGCCTGCCCCGCCAGGTCGTAATCCCAGGTGTGGCGGTAGAAAAGATTGTTCTGGAAGAAATCGATATGCGCCAGAACGTGATAAAAGATCATCACGTTCAGCCAGTCCGGGTTGTTGTCGTTGTAGAAGGAAATGGCGGGGCGGGTGTTGATGACCGTCTCATAGGGGTTACCCGGATAGAGTTCGTAGCGCCCCTTTTCCTTGAGTACCTCGACATCGTGCACCCAGTAATCGTACAGGGTGGGGATCATCAGTTTGGGGGTGAGCTCCAGCAGGTCGCGATTGGTGACGATATATTCAAGGGTCTCGTCTTCGAAGCGCAGCCCCGCCGTCCGCGCCCGCTCCTTGCACCCTTCCATGATGCGTTTTGTATGTTGGTTGATTAGTTCCATAATTACCGGCTCGCGGCTTGCGGTTCGCGGCTCGCGAAAGTCAGAACCATAGATTTCCGCGTACCTGCATCACGCATACCGCGCCCCTACGAAATCAGTTTCTTTATCCCCTCGATCACCCGTGCCTCCTCGGCCTCGTCGTCCATGGTATCGAGGCGCAGATGACCCGACTTCGTTTCGAGCAGCCCTGATTTCTTCAGGTACCGCTCAACCTCCGTGCCGCCGGCGGCGCCGTGCATGTGCTCGGCAACCGTGACCCCTATCCGGCTGACATAGGTCAGCATCTTCTTCAGTTCGGCGATCATTTCTTTGCCGTCGGCATCCCAGTCGTCGCCGTCGGTGCCGTGAAATACGTAGATATTGTAATCGCGGGCCAGGCTCTCCTTTTCCACCATCTCGTTGACCAGGCGGAAGGCGGAGGCCACCCGCGTGCCGCCGGCCACCCGGGAGTTGTAGTAGGTGTAGAAATCGGGGACTTCCTTGGCGTCGGTGTCATGCAGGATGAAGCGCGATTCCACCTGCCGGTCGTACTGGTAGAGAAGCCAGCTGTAGATCAGCACGTGCTGGGAGACGACCAGATCGGTTGCCTTGCCGGCCATCGACCCTGAGTAGTCGCGGAGGAAGAATACCAGTGCCTGCGATTCGTAGTCCTTTTCGCGGGAAAGGACCCGAAAAACCTTGTCGTCGGGACCGATGAGAAACTTGGTGGTATCGATATCCCCGAGATCCGGGAGGTTGCCCAGGCTCATGTTGGTTTCCAGAATCCGCCGCAAGGTCGCTTTCTTGTCGAGAATCTGCCCGAACCCCCGATGCCGGTCGGTAAGATCGTAGGTGTAGCGGGTAAGGGAGCGCTTCTTCCCCTTCTCCTGCAGGTTGGGCAGCTCGAATTTTTCGGTGAGAATCCGCCCCAGGTCATAGGCGCTCGACTCCACTTCGTGCGCCCCGCCCTCCCCCTGCCCGGCCCCGCCGGCGCCGGCTTCCTCCGGTGCATGCACCGGCTGCTCGCCGATGACTTCCCCCTCCTCACCTTCGCCGGACCCGCCGGAAGCCCCCGCCGCCGTCCTCCTTTGAGGAAGGTGCTGTCATGGAGCAGCTTTTCCTCCACAGTGGTCGGGACGATCACTACCTTCCCCTGTTTCCCCCGCCCCGGGCGGACCAGTTTCCCGACGCGGATCTTACGCGGGAAGCCGTCCTTCTCCCGCTGTTTGTCGCGCTCCAGCAGTTCGTCAATGGAGCGGATGCTGGTGGTATAGGGAGGATGCGGCTTGTCGAGCTTCAGCAGCACCGACAGGTCGTCCCAGGCATAAAGGGAAAGGGGCGCTATCCCCTGCGGCCCGGGTTGCGGCGGCAGGTCGTGCGTCCCCCCGCCGCGCAGCTCGGCCAGAATTTTTTCCTCCTGCAACGGAGAAAGCCCCTTCTGTTTCAGGGCGAGATAGAGTCTGTGATCGGACGAATTGGACATATAGGGCCTATGATTCGTATTGCCTCCAGCCTCTTGTCACTTGCCTCTAGCCTGCTCTTCTACACTTCGTCTTCCTGGGTGCAGAAGTATTCGATCGTCTTCTGCGCGCAGGTCTGGCAGTACTTGAGCTTGTTGAGCATGGTGTCGATCATGCGATCGTAGAGCTTCTGGTTCTCCTCGTTGGTGCGGTTGGCCAGGGCGCCGATCAGGCTGCCGGCGCCGGCGATATCGCTCTTCAGCCGCACGTCGGTGACCGCCTTGACCAGTTCCAGGTTGTCCATGAAGTCGTAGTTGGGATCGACGGAGATCTTCTGCCCGTAGATCTTGCGGATGGAAGTGCGGAAGGTCTCGATCTGCTCATCGGTCTTCAGATCCCAGGCGGTCTTCGATATTGCGGATGTAGCGCTCATCGATCTTCAGCGCCCTGAGCTCCCGGGTCTGCGGGTCCTTGTACTTCCACATCTTGTCCGGGCCGAGATTCTCGGCATCGACGCCGATGATCATGTTGACGTAGTTCATCACGTCCTTGCGGATGGCAAAAGGCTCGTCCATATAGGCGTTGAACATCTCGGTCATGATCCGTTCGCGGTAGAGCCCCTTGGCGGTCTTCAGGTCCTCCAGGTATTTCGCCCGGTCATTGGCGTCCGGCACGTAATCGAGAATGACCCGTTCGATGGCGTTGAAAACATCGTAGGCGAACATGCACCGCCCCTCGTTGGTTTCCGAACTTTCCACCAGCAGCTGGATGGCCCGCCCCAGATTGCGCTGGCCGAGCCCCTTCTGACCGAAACGCTTGGTGATGTCGGGGTCCTGGTTGAGGGTGTCGATCACCTCCGCCAGGGCCTTGATGCTTTTCTCCCCAGCCACCTCGCCGGCAGCCAGCTTCATCGTCTCCACCCCGGTCAGTTTTTCCGATCGGGGCAGGCGGGAGAGAACCGCCGCCACCGAGGCGGCGTAATTGAGATTCGGATCCTGGTGCAGATTTTCCTTGCTCAGGGTCGTCTTGGTCTCGCTGCCGATGGCATAACCGGTGAGGTTTCCTTGCATCAGGTAATTGGTGTTGTGGGAAACGTAGCAGATACGGCAGCGATCGACGATCGGCGCCTCCTCCTTCTCGGCGAGGAAACGGTTGAATTCCGAGTTGTTGCTGGTGGCGATGATCAGGGTGTCGATCGGCCACTTGTAGCCGTCGATCTCGATCACCCGGTTCTGGATTACTCCCAGGTAGACCTGCACCAGGTCCTTCTTGTTCTTGTAGATCTCGTCGGAGAAATGGATGCCGCCGCCGGCCACCCGGGCCAGGGCGCCGCGCCGCAGGTCGAAGCGGTACGGGTTGTTGGTGTCGGTGATATGCAGCAGGCGCTGGATCGATTCCTCTCCCAGCAAATCGACGGCCGAGGAGGTGATCTTGTCCTTGGCCGCGTATTTGCCGGTGACCGTTCCCAGACTTTCGGTCAGCGGCACCGGGATGACTTCGATGAACTTCAGCATCTCCTGCAGGTCGCCGCCGGTATGGTTGCGGATATCGTTCCACATGTAGCCGCTGCAGGCGCCGAGGGGCCGGTAATTCTCGTACAGCCGGTCAATTTCCCGATCCTTGAGGCCACCTTCCTTGGCCAGGAATTCCCGGCTCCTCTCCGGCTCTTCAAGGATGTTCATCGCCAGGATCATCGGGTCTTCATAGGTCTGGGACTCGATGGTGCTGATGCGCCCGTAGCTGCCGAGGCGGTCCATGCCGGTGAAACGGAAGGTATATTTCCGGTTTCCGTCCCGCATCAGGAACTGGCGATACTTGCCGCAGAGAAATTCCACGAAAAATGTCTTGCCGTTTCCCGGCTCTCCCACCAGGACGAAGGCCATCTCCTTGCTCGAGCCCCCCTCGGCGGCGTCCTTGACGAAGGAAACCAAACTGTTGATTTCGTCATACATGCCGATGGCGTGCTTGCGGCCATTGCGGAAGATCTTGAAATCGTAGGTTGTTTTGCCGTTCGCCACGACTTTCTCGATCTCATCCTCCAGAATCATCCGGGCCACGCCCTGAAACGCGTTCTCGAAGCGCCGCTCCCCCTTGCGAACAGCTGCCAGATGAAACTGAAGGGAATTTGTGCCTATTTTTTCAGCCATTTGCTCCTCCGAACCTGCCAGTCTTGTGAACTATCGTTGGTCATTATACTGAATTTTGGTATTTTTTTGGAGTTTTTCTTGTTCGGGCCAAGCGCCCAGGAAACTCCAGTGAAGAACTCGAAAAGCAACGATTTTCTTCCGAAGAATAGTAAAACATAGTTTTATTTATCCTGCCCGGCGAGTGACCCAGGGTCTGAGGTTCACATGCAACCTTAATCCCTGGCAGCTAAGCCGTCCGATTGATACTTCCATTGTGACCGTTTCTCGGTTCGATGCAAGCTGCCTGTGCCGATTCCTCCATGAGCGTCGACTCCGGAATCCTCAGGCGCCTTCTGCAAATTTTATATCGCCCGGTCGAACCCCCAGTCACCGGGGAAACCTTCCGAGTACTGTCTCCTCCCGATTGCGCCCTCCCCTTTTTCACCTATATTGAAAGAAGCAAAGGGTGGCAACAGAGTTCACCGACAGCATGGAGGCTTCCACCCGTCATGACTGCTGATCTGCGAAAAGTCAGGAAGATACTCGAGGAAGATCCCCGCTTGGCCGGTTTCGCCGTCCGCCGGCAAGAGGGAGAAATTCATTTGGAGAAGGGCGGTGACAGTTTTGCCCGCCTGATCCCCGCCGGCGAGAAGGAGTTGTGGCGAATCGAGGTATTTCGAGATACCGAAGAATGGGAGATCGTCGATTTTACCGGAACTATTGAGGAATGCCTGGGGCTCCTCGCCGAACACCCACTGTACCTTTTCTGGGAGCGATGACCTTCAACCGATGGACAGTGCATTGCATCTGATTGTTTCACAGGTGGGAGATGAACTGGCCGCCCGGCGCCGGGAAATGGCACGGCTGGCTGATCTGCTGGCGGAGCAGGAGCTGGAACTGGCCGAACTTCGCTCTACTCTCATCCGCTTTCAACATCGCTATTTTCAGGTCGTGGGCCGCAGATACGCGGAAATGGACGAACTGCGGGCCCGCCTTGCCCGAAAGCGCGCCGAGCGGGCTCCCGCCGACGAAAGAGCGGCGCGCGAAGGCCTGGCATTTCCGTTACCGGGCCGACAGGACCGCTCGTGGCTACCGAAATCCCAGCGAAGAGGGGGAAGAGGCCGGCGCGAGGATAAACCGGCGTCCGAGGAAATCAAGAAACTTTACCGGTCCATCGCCGTGCAGATCCATCCGGATCGGGCGAAAACGGAAAAATCCCGGGCGATCCGCACCGCCCTGATGGCCGAACTCAACGCCGCTTATGCCGCGGGCGACACGATCCGCATGCAGACGATCCTGGAGGAGTGGCAATCGAGCCCGGAATCGATCGCCGGCGAAGGGCCGGAAGCCGAGTTGCTGCGGCTGACTCGGGCACTGATTCGGATGGAACGGCGGCTGGGGCGAATCGAAAAGGAAATCGGCCGGCTTCAGGCCTCTCCTATGGGTCGGCTTCTGCGGCGGGTTCGCGAGGCGGCTGCCCGCGGAAAGGATCTCCTGGACGAACTGGCGGCGGAGCTCGACCTGAAGATCGAGCTGGCCCGCCGGGAACTTGAAGAAATGGAGGAGAACAGCTGATGGTCATGGACAAGATCGGCCAGCTGGTCAAGTCGCGTACCGCCCAATTGCAAACGGCGGGCACTGAGCTGGCCGAACGCGGGCTGGCGGATGCGGTCCGTCTCGATTCCGATCCCGAGATGCTGCGCCTGGTGGGAACCCTGCGCGATTCGTCCGACTGGCCGGAGCGGCATCGATGCCTGGGAGAAGGTGCGGGACATGGGGCCTTCGGTCCGCGGCTGGCAGAAGGCCTTGCGGGAACTGATCCACCAGGCGGACGGCTGGGGGCGTATCTTTGCCGCCGAGTCCCTGGCCTGTCATGCCTGCTGCGAAAGCGAGGCGGTGCCGGTTCTGCTGGTGACCCTGGCCTCGACCCTGGAACTGCGCCGCTACGAATGGTCGCGCCTGGCCTGTGGGGCCATTGGCCGCTATGACAACCTGTCGCGGCCCCTGGTCGATCAGTCGGTGCCGGCCATGCTGGATGCCCTGGATGCCGAGGACGGCAACGTGCAGGGGTATGCGGCCAAAGCCCTGGGCAACTGGGGATTGCACTCCCGGCCGGCGCTGGTCAAACTGGCCGACCTGCATGACCATGCGGAAGATCCCCTGCGTGCCCACTACCTGGAAGTGATGAAAAAGATCGACCCCTCCATCAATACCGCCCAGGATGCCCGGGTGCTGGCCCTGGACGACCAGGATGACATGGTGCGGGCCACCGCGGTAGCTTCCATGGTCCGCAACGGGCTGGAGGAAGGAACCGATCCCTCCCACCTGCTTTCCCTGTTTCGCGATGAGAGCGCCGAGGTCAGGTGCAATCTCGCCATCGCCCTTGGCGATCTGCAGATTCCCGGAAATGACAGCCTGGTCCGCCTGCGCCGGCTGGCGGAGGACAGCGACCCGGCGGTACGCCTGGCGGCCGCCTATGCTTTTGTCCGCCTTTCGGTGAATACCGGCGAGAACCTGAAGCGGTTGCGACACGGCCTGCGCAGCGAGATCGAGCGCCTGCGCCTGCTGGCGGCCTGGGCGCTCGGGGAGGTTGGCGGCGCGGCCCGCTGGCGCTGCCGAACCGCCCTGAAAATTGCCCAAAGGAGTGAGCCGTGCGAGGAAGTCCGGCTGGCGCTGGCGCTGGCGCTGCATAAATTAAGCTAGCCCCTCCTGAAGGAGCACCTCTGACATTCGCGCGGATCACTCCGCGCAGATCACTCCGGCCGCAGGCAGGTGGCGGAAATCGACAGGATACTCCACTGGCTGCGCGAATCTCCGTATTTGACCCGTCTGCTCGTCTCCAGGAGGTCCGACATGAATCCCCCCAGATCCTCGGCGATATCGATCAGGTGAACCAGATGGCCGTCGCCGTCCTGGACGTAAAAATCCACTTTCAGCCTCTTGCAGGCCGGCCCGTCGGAGATCCGGCCGGAGAGACAAACAAGATCCTGGCTCTGGCTGACGGCAGCGGAGATCTGGTAATCCTCCGCGGTGATGACCTTTTCCCCCTGGCGGGACTGCCCGGTCCGGGATTTCGCCGCCGACCTGGAGACTTTCTCCGGCTTGATTCCGTCATGCCGGGAATCGAAGAATTTCGACCGGTTCGCCGCTCCCGGAAGCCCGGTCGGAAAAGTGCGTTTGCCCGTTTCCGTCCACCCAGCGATAGATTTCCGCCGAGGCGCAGCCGCAGCCCAGACACAGAATACAGAAGATCGACACACCTTTCATTCTCCCCTCCCATACACAGTTTATCGAAAAAGCCGGGCCAGCCCCGGCCTCACCTGTTCATAAGCAGCGGCACGGGCACTACGGCAGTTCGGTGCCCCCCATCAGGAAGCGATCGACCTCCCGCGCGGCGCCGCGACCTTCATTGATCGCCCAGACGATCAGGCTCTGGCCGCGCCGGGCGTCGCCGGCGGCGAAAAGGCCCGGAACGCTGGTGGCAAAGCGGCCGTAATCCGCCTGAATATTGCTGCGAGGGTCCTGTTCGACCCCGGCGCCCGCCAGCACGGCCTCCTCCGGGCCGAGAAATCCCATGGCGAGCAGCACCAGATCGGCGGGCAGATTCCTTTCGCTCCCCCGTATCTTCTCCGGCCAGGGCCGCCCCGCCTCCTCCCGCCACTCGATATCATGGATCCGGATCTCCCGCAGCTGCCCGGTCGGGTCGGCGATGAATTCTTCCGCCGTCACCAGGAACTGGCGCGGGTCGCCGCCGAACTTCTCCTTCGCCTCCTCCTGGCCATAGTCAAGCCGATAGATCCGCGGCCACTGCGGCCAGGGGTTGTCGGCGCCGCGCTCCTGCGAGGGCCGCGGCATGATCTCCAGCTGGGTGATGCTCCGGCAGCCCTGGCGTAAGGCGGTGGCGACGCAGTCGGTGCCGGTGTCGCCGCCGCCGATCACCACCACGTCCTTGCCGGCGGCGTCGATCTCCAGCGGGGTGCCGTCGAGCAGCCGCCTTGTGTTGTGGGTAAGGTAATCCATGGCGAAGTGAACGCCGGCGGCCTGCCGTCCCGGGATCGCCAGATCGCGCGGGCGGGTCGCGCCGCAGCACAGGACCACGGCATCGTATTCCTCGAGCAACTGCCCCAGGGGCAGATCGCGCCCCACCTCGATACCGTTAAGGAAGCGCACCCCCTCCGCCGCCAGCAGGTCGATCCGGCGCTGGACGATCGTCTTGTCGAGCTTCATGCTGGGGATGCCGTACATCAGCAGGCCGCCGGCGCGGTCAGCCCGTTCGAAGACGGTGACCTCGTGCCAGACCTTGTTGAGCTGTGCCGCGCAGGCGAGCCCAGCCGGTCCCGAGCCGACTACCGCCACCCGCTTGCCGCTGCGCCCGGCCGGGGGCCGCGGGCACGATCCAGCCCTCGGCGAAGCCGCGGTCGGCTATCGCCTGTTCGATCGCCTTGATCGTCACCGGCGGTTCGATAAGGCCGAGGACGCAAGCCCCCTCGCAGGGGGCCGGGCAAACCCGGCCGGTAAACTCGGGGAAATTGTTGGTCATGTGCAGCCGCTCCAGCGCCTGCCGCCAGAGGCCGCGCCAGACCAGGTCGTTCCATTCCGGGATCAGGTTGTAGACGGGGCAGCCGGAAGCCGCCCCGGCGATGGTCAGGCCGGTATGGCAGAACGGGGTGCCGCATTCCATGCAGCGCGCTCCCTGGTCCCGCAGCCTTGCCTCCGGGTGGTGCAGGTGGAATTCCTGCCAGTCGGCGAGCCGCTCCAGGGGAGAGCGGTCGGGAGGGAGTTCACGGGGGTATGTCAGAAAGCCGCCGAGTTTGGTCATCTGCTGGAGCCCTTGTTTTGGCCGCGTCCGATCGGTCAGACGACCGGCCGGTTTTGCCGGTGCGGCGAGGCATCGCCTTTTCTAATTCCCCCCCACCCGCGCCAGGTCCCGGGCGTTGGCTTCGAAGGCGGCTTCGAGCGCCTCGTCGCCGGACAGGCCGGCTTCGCGGGCGCGGGCAATGGCGGCGAGCATGCGCTGGTAATCCCGGGGCATGACGCGGACAAAACGCTGCAGGTTGGCTTCCCATCCCGCCAGGATGGCGTCCGCCAGGTTCGAGCCGGTCAACTTCCGGTGCTTTTCAATCAGCTCGCGCACTTCGGCGCATTCCGCCGGGTCGCTCAGCTGCTCCAGTTCAACCATGGCCGTGTTGCACAGCGCCGGGAAGTCTCCGGCCGCATTGTAGACGTAGGCTATCCCCCCGGACATGCCAGCGGCAAAATTGCGCCCGGTCGGTCCGAGAATGATCACCCGGCCGCCCGTCATGTACTCGCAGCCGTGATCTCCCACCGCCTCCACCACGGCCGTCAACCCCGAGTTGCGCACGCAGAATCGCTCTCCCGCCATGCCGCGGATGAAGGCCTCGCCGGCGGTGGCGCCATAGAAGGCGACATTGCCGACGATGATGTTCTTCTGCGGATCGAAGGAAGAACTGCGCGGCGGCACCACGATGATTTTCCCGCCGGCCAGCCCCTTGCCGCAGTAATCGTTGGCGTCCCCCTCGATGAGGAAGGTCAGCCCGCGGGGGGTGAAGGCGGCAAAGCTCTGGCCGGCCGAGCCGTTGAACTTGAGGCGGATGGTATCCTCCGGCAGCCCTTCGGCGCCGTAGCGGCGGGTCACCTCGCTGCCGAGCAGGGTGCCGGTCACCCGGTTGACGTTGCGCAGGGGCAGGGTGGCATGCACCGGCCGCCCTTCCTCCAGGGCCGGCTCGCAGAGTTTCAGCAGAACGGTGCGGTCGAGGGAGCGGTCCAGCCCGTGCTCCTGGCGGGAGCGGCAGGTGGCACCGGTTTCAGGGCCGACCGCCGGCCGGTAAAGAATCTTGGAAAAATCGAGGCTGCGCGCCTTCCAATGGTCGATCCCCGGCCGCATCTCCAGCCGATCGCAGCGCCCGACCATCTCCTCGAAGGTGCGGAAACCGAGCCTGGCCATCCATTCGCGCACCTCCCGGGCGACGAAGCGGAAGTAGTTGACCACGTGATCGGGATCGCCGCGGAACCGGTGGCGCAGCCGGGGGTCCTGGGTAGCGACGCCGACCGGGCAGGTGTTCAGGTGGCAGGCGCGCATCATGATGCAGCCGAGGACGACCAGCGGTATGGTGGCGAAGCCGAACTCCTCGGCCCCGAGCAGGGCGGCGAGGACGACGTCCCGGCCGGTTTTGAGCTGACCGTCGGTTTCTACTGTGATGCGGTCGCGCAGCCCGTTGAGAAGCAGCGTCTGGTGGGTCTCGGCGAGCCCCAGTTCCCACGGCAGCCCCGAATGGTGGATGCTGGTCAGGGGCGAGGCGCCGGTGCCGCCGTCGTGTCCGGAGATCAGCACCACATCGGCCTTGGCCTTGGCCACGCCGGCGGCGATGGTGCCTACCCCGACCTCGGCGACCAGCTTGACGCTGATGCGCGCCTCATGGTTGGCATTCTTCAGGTCATGGATCAACTCCGCCAGGTCCTCGATGGAGTAGATATCGTGGTGCGGCGGCGGCGAAATGAGGCCGACGCCGGGGGTCGAGTGGCGGACCCGGGCGATGGGCGGGTAGACCTTCTCGCCGGGCAGTTGTCCCCCCTCCCCCGGTTTGGCTCCCTGAGCCATCTTGATCTGCAGTTCCCGGGCGTTGACCAGGTAAAAGCTGGTGACGCCGAAGCGGCCGGAAGCCACCTGCTTGATGGCGCTGTTGCGGCTGTCCCCGCTGCGGTCCGAAACATAGCGGGCGGGGTCCTCCCCTCCCTCGCCGGTGTTCGATTTGCCGCCGAGGCGATTCATGGCGATAGCGAGTGCCTCGTGCGCTTCCCTGCTGATCGAACCGTAGGACATGGCGCCGGACTTGAAACGGCGGACGATCGCCTCTATCGACTCCACCTCTTCCAGCGGTATCGGCTGTGCCGCGGTTTTGAATTCGAGCAGGCCGCGCAGGCTCCACATCTGCCGCGTCGGGTCGTCGACTCGGGCGGAAAACTCCTTGAACAGCCGGTAATCCCCTCGGCGGGCGGCCTCCTGCACCAGGTGGATGGTCATCGGCCCGATCTGGTGGAATTCCCCGCCCTGACGCCATTGATGCCGGCCGCCGGAGGCCAGCCCCTCGGCGGGGTCGCGGCGAGACGCGAAGGCGTGCCGGTGGCGGCGCAGGACTTCCTCGGCGAGGACCTCGATGCCGATCCCTCCCAGCCGCGACGAGGTCCGGGTGAAATACCGGTCGACGATCTCCTGGCTCAGCCCCACCGCCTCGAATATCTGGGCGCCGCGGTAGCTCTGGATGGTGGAAATCCCCATTTTGGCCATCGTCTTGACCACCCCCTTGGTGAGGGCCTGGAGATAGTTCCGCGCCGCCGCCGGCCGATCGACTCCGGCAAGCAGGCCCCGGGCGATCATGTCATCGAGGGTTTCCAGGGCCAGGTAAGGGTTGACGGCTCCGGCGCCGTAGCCGATGAGCAGAGCGCACTGGTGGACGTCGCGCGGCTCGGCCGATTCGAGCACCAGGCCGGCCAGGGTGCGCGTGCCCCGGCGGATCAGGTGGTGGTGCAGGCCGGCGACCGCCAGCAGCGCCGGCAGCGGCGCCTGCTCGGCGCCGACTCCCCGGTCGGAGAGAATGAGCAGGGAGGCGCCTTCGGCAAGGGCCGCGTCGGCCCGGCGGCACAGCTCGGCGAAGGCCTCCTCCAGACCGGCGGCGCCGTCGGCGGCGGCAAAGAGGATCGGCAGGGTGACGGCACGCAGCCCCGGCCGATCGATCCGGCGCAGCTTCTGCAGCGCATCATTATCGATGACCGGGGACTGGAGTTTGACTTGTCGGCAGGACTCCGGCTCGGGATGGATCAGGTTGCGCTCCGCCCCCAGAGTCGTTCCGGTGGAAGTGATGATCTCTTCACGAATGCTGTCGATCGGCGGGTTGGTAACCTGGGCAAAGAGCTGCTTGAAGTAGGCGGAGAGGAGCTGCGGCTGTTCCGAGAGGACGGCCAGGGGCGCGTCGTTGCCCATTGAGCCGACCGCCTCGACGCCGTTGGCGGCCATCGGCGCCAGCACCGAGCGCAGATCCTCGAAGGTGTAGCCGAAAGTCTGCTGCCGCTGCAGCAGCGATGCCGCCTCGACGGCGGGAGCGTACTGCACGGCCGGCAGCTCTTCCAGCCGCACCAGATGCCGGTCGAGCCATTGCCGGTAGGGATGGGCGCTGACGATCTGCGCCTTGATCTCCTCGTCGGGGACGATACGCCCCTGATCCGTGTCGACCAGGAACATTTTGCCAGGCTGCAGCCGCCCCTTGCTGGCGATGCGGTTGGGGGCAATGGGGAGCACGCCCGCCTCGGAAGCGAGAATGACCAGATCGTCTCTGGTGACGTAGTAGCGGGAGGGTCGCAGGCCGTTGCGATCGAGCACGGCACCGATGCGTACGCCGTCGGTGAAGGCGATGGCGGCCGGACCGTCCCACGGCTCCATAAGGCAGGCGTGGTATTCGTAGAAAGCCTTCTTTTCGTCGCTCATCTGCCGGTGCCTGGACCATGGCTCGGGGATCATCATCATCACCGCGTGCGGCAGGGAGCGTCCAGAGAGGTGAAGAAACTCCAGGCAGTTGTCGAACATCGATGAATCGCTGCCGCTTTCGTCGATAACCGGCAGGATCTTCGCCCAGTCATCGCCCAGCACCCGGCTCGCCAGCAGCGACTGGCGGGCATGCATCCAGTTGATGTTGCCGCGCAGGGTATTGATCTCGCCGTTGTGGGCGATATAGCGGTAGGGATGGGCGCGCTGCCAGTTGGGGAAGGTGTTGGTGGAAAAGCGCGAGTGCACCAGCGCCAGGGCGGTGCGGATCTCCGGATTGCGCAGGTCGAGGAAGTACTCGGGCAGCTGCCGCGGCGTGAGCATCCCCTTGTAGACGATGGTCCGGGCGGAGAAGCTGCAGATGTAGAAGGTTTCCTCCTGCAGCGGCCCGATCGCGCGGACCCGGTTCACCAGGTGCCGGCGGCAGACATAGAGACGGCGCTCGAAATCGAGGTCGTCCTCGACCCCTCGCGGCCGTTTGACGAATACCTGCCGGATCACCGGCTCCAGATAGCGCGCTCCCTCGCCGAGCATGCTGTTGTCGGTCGGCACCGTGCGCCAGCCGAGAAAGCCGAAACCGTGCTCACCGACGATCTGTTCGGCCAGCCGCTCACAGCGGTGCCGCTCGACCCGCTCCCGCGGCAGGTAAAGCATGCCCACCGCATACTGCCCCGGCGGCGGCAGGGCAATGGCCTCCTCGGCGCACTCCTCGCGGAAGAATTCGTCCGGAATCTGCATCAGGATGCCGGCGCCGTCGCCGCTGTCCGGGTCGCAGCCGACAGCGCCCCGATGCTCCACGTTGGCCAGCACTTCCAATGCCTGCCGCACCAGGTAATGGGAACGGACGCCCTTGACGTTGACGACGAACCCGACGCCGCAGGAATCATGTTCGTACCAGGGATCGTAGAGCCCCTGGGGGCGCATGGAGGTCATGAAGGAGGGCATGCAGCGGACCTCGTCGGGCGGAAAGCTGAGAGGGCCGGCTGAAGATTAAAAATCGAGGTGAGAATTATAGCATGAAAAATCGTCCACTCCGATACATTTTACCTGGTGGAATCGTTCTTCCCCGCCTGCTGCCGAGAGCTACGGGGCGCGGACTTCCTTTCTTCAGGCTCCACCACGATGTTCGGTGGCGACTGGTCTCCGGTATCGGCATGCAGCGCCTTCCGCAGTTCGCCCCGGGCAACCGCCTTGCGCGTTGCCGACGGCGTCGGCTGCTTCACCTTGCGCTTTGGCTTGAGATCCGCCCTTCCCTGCTGAGCTTTTCGCTCGGCGAGAACCCCGGCGAGGGTCTCAGGCGGAATGAGGCCATGATTGGCGGCATGCTCCGCCATGGCGAAGCTGTCGGCGGCGAGCAGCAGGGAGCTGCCGGCTGCCGCCACCTCTTGCGCCAGGTCCTCGATGGCTGCCTGGCGCTGCGGCTCGCGGCTGACGTTGCGGATATAGATGGCCAGCACTCGCCCGGGGTTCTCCCGCACCACCTGGGCGTAGATTTCGGGGTCGCGCTGGCCGCTGTCGCCGATCAGGACGAACGGCAGCTCGGCGTAAAGCGCCAGCATCTGGCGGATCAGAGCGAGTTTATGCCCCCTGGCCCGCCGCGGGAACGGGTGGCGCAGGGTCAGGCCCCATTCCCGCAGGAAGAGGATCGGGCCGACGGGGATGGCGTGCCGGTGGAAGAACTCATCGAGGACCTCGTAAATGCCCCAGGGACCGCGCGACACGTAGAGCAGCGGGTTGCGGCGCAGGCCGCCGGAGTCGCGATGCAGCGCTCGGTAGAAGGCGGCCACGCCCGGGAAAGCGACCCGGCTGCGGGCGCCCTGGACGAAGAGGCGCCAGAGCATCTTCACCTTGCCGGCGACGCCGGTGAAGATCACCGTATCGTCGATATCGCTGATCACCACGAAGCGGGCGCCTTCCGGCGGCACGAAGAATTCCCCTTCGGCCCCCGCGCCGGCGGCGGGGGTGACCAGTTCCAGTTCCATCCGGTGCCAGAGACGGTCCGGCGGCGGCGCCTGGGCCGGCTGCAGCCGGATCCGGAAATAGCCGTCCTGGTCCGTGAAAACCCGCTGCTGCGCGGCGCCGAAGCGGGCGTCCAGGGAGGCGCCGGCAACCCCCCTCCGCAGAAGCCGCCGCCCCAAATCGGCCAGGTCGCGGCCGAGCGGCCCCAGTCGCCGGAGAGAACCGGTCCCCTGGCGCAAGACCCGTCCCATGAGGAAAATTTCCCGCCGCGAACCATAGCCGCGGTACGGCAGAATGACCAGACCGCCGCGGCCGTGGCCGATCCGCACCGGCCGGGCCAGCAGGCGCAGGAGCCGGCGGCCGGCCCGGCCGATTTCCTTCAGCTTTGCGGAAATGCGCATGGAAGCCCCCGTCTGACAGGGAGAAAGTCTAACAGATTGCCGGAGTTGCGCCCCGTATCCACTTTCGCAAGCAACAAAGAAAAGCGGCCAGTCCGCTCGGCCCTTGTAAAGTAAGGGAGAGCGGCTGGCCGCTGGTCAAAATAGTAGGGATTGAACTTGGATGCCGGTTCCTATGCAACCGGTCTCAGTCCGTCAACTGCTCAGCGCCTGCATTTCGCGGTATAGATCGGCTTTCCCCTCGAAGCCGATCCCCGGCAGGTCGGGCATGGTGATGTGGCCGTCCTCGACCTGGACTCCATCCGGGAAGCCGCCATACGGCTGAAACAGGTCGGGATACGACTCATTGCCGCCGAGGCCCAGGCCGGCGGCGATGTTCAGGGACATCTGATGCCCGCCGTGCGGGACGCAGCGGCTCGGGGACCAGCCGTACTCGCTCAGCATGTCCAGGGTGCGCAGATATTCGACCAGGCCGTAGCTCAGGGCGCAGTCGAACTGCAGCCAGTCGCGGTCGGGGCGCATGCCGCCGTAGCGGATCAGGTTGCGGGCATCCTGCATCGAGAAGAGGTTCTCGCCGGTGGCCATGCTCCCCTGGTAATGCTTGGCCAGTTCCGCCTGCAGCTGGTAATCGAGCGGGTCCCCGGCTTCCTCATACCAGAAAAGGTCATATTCCGAGAGCGCCCTGGCGTAGGCGACGGCGGTTTCGAGATCGAAACGGCCATTGGCGTCCACCGCCAGTCTCTGGCCGGGCTGCAAAATACTCAGCACCGCCTCGATGCGGCGGCGGTCCTCGTCAAGCGGGGCGCCGCCGATCTTCATCTTGACCACCGTGTAGCCGCGGCCGGTGTAGCTCAGCATTTCCTGCTTCAGCGCTTCCAGGTCCTTACCGGGGTAGTAGTAGCCGCCGGCCGCATAGACGAAGACGCGCCGGCTCGGCCGGCCGTCGCCGTAACGGTCGGCAAGGAGTTGGAAGAGGGGCTTGCCGGCGATCTTGGCGACGGCATCCCAGACAGCCATGTCGATGGTGCCGACCGCCACCGAACGTTCGCCATGGCCGCCCGGTTTCTCGTTGGTCATCATGCGCGCCCAGATCTTGTGCGGGTCGAGATTGTCGCCCTGATCGTTGATGAGGGATTGCGGGTCGGCCTCCATGAGGCGCGGACGGAAGCGTTCGCGGATCAGGCTTCCCTGCCCGTAACGGCCGTTGGAGTTGAAGCCGTAACCCACCACCGGTTTGCCGTCACGGATCACATCGGTGATGACCGCGACCAGGCTCAAGGTCATCTTGCTGAAATCGATGTAGGCGTTGCGGATGGGGGATTTGATGGGCTTAGTCTCTTCGCGGATGTCGACGATCTTCATGCGGCGTCCTCTCTCCGGATAATGTGAAAACATGAGCGGCGATTTTCGCTCGCCATGCCTTTTATATAAAATACACCATGTATTTTCAATAATTTTGATTCGCCCGCTTTGCCGGCCACCAGCTGTTGCGGCGTTTGACCCGGATGGCCCGGCGTATCTCGTCGATGCGCTCGGCAACTGCCTTCCGACCTGACTCGATCTGTTCGTCGATCCGGGAAAAATCGGCCCAGTGACTGTTCCCGATATTCGGCCGCAGGATGATGTTGGCCTTCCTCAATCTCTCCTGGGCCAGGGCATTGCGCGTCACCATATCAGCCCGGAAGACGATATCCAGCCCGCGCGCCGCCGCATCGAAATGCTCGAACTCATGATCGATATCCACCCCGATCACAAAATCGGCGCCCAGGCCGAAAGCCGGCAGAACGGGGACGGCATCGATCCAGCCACCGTCCACCAGCAAGCGACCGTCCAGTTCGACCGGCGGCAGAATCCCCGGCAGGGCGCAACTGGCGGCAATGGCCTGCCGCAAATTCCCCGCGGTGAAGAGAAATTCCCTGCCCGTCCGCAGGTCGGTAGCGGTGGCGCTGAAGGGGATCCTCATCTCCTCGATGGCGATGTCGGGAATCAGGAAGGCAAAGTTCCTTTTGGCAGTTTCTTCGAGAACAAAGGAATGCCGGGTCATGGAAAGGGAGTAGAAGATCCCTTTGCGGGCGATCTGGGAAAAGCGGTAGAAGATGCCCCCTCCTTCCATTTCGGCCCGGCCCTTCATAAAATCGAACCGGGATTCCCTGAATTCATCGCTCCTCGGTGTAAAGGAGTATCCTTTCCCGCATGGCCCGGGTATCGGGTGCGATGGCATACAGGGCGCCGATAATCGCTCCCATGCTGGTGCCGGCGATGACATCGATCGGAATGCCATGCTCTGCAAGTGCTTCCAGCACCCCGATGTGAGTGACGGCCCGGGCGGCGCCGCCGCCGAGGGCCAGGCCGATCCTGAATTTTTTCACCGACCGCGCTCCCTCCTGCGGCAGAACCATGCCTTCGACGAACTGATTTTCAACTAAATCCGCCTACTTCCGGCGCCGGTTGTGGTTTTCCGGAACCGGCATATAGTAGGAAATGCAGGTCAGAAGAATCCGAACCGGGAGGCAACCATGGATGTTCTGCGCATCATCGTCGCCATCATTCTCCCGCCATTGGGGGTCTTCCTGCAGGTGGGGATCGGCATGCACTTCTGGATCAACATCCTGCTGACCCTTCTGGGGTATGTTCCAGGAATCATCCACGCGATCTGGGTAATCGTCAAGAAGTAAGATGGAGAAAGAAGACCGGCCGGTAATTTCGTCAACCGATACCAAGCCCAGACCATGAGAAAGGCCGGTTCGCCCGGCCCTTTTCACGCTTGGCAGATTGTGCAGACCTGCATCCTCAGCCGCGGAACGCACCGGGCCGAATCGGTACGGCAACGGCTTCCCCGCGCCGCAGGGCGATCTCCCGACCCTGGTGGGTGATGACCAGTTCCGTTCCGGATTTCAGCAGATAGGTGGCGCTTTCCGCCTCCACCAGCACCTCCAGGCTCTGGCCCCGGATCTCCAAAGGGAAACGCAGGCGAGTAATCGGCGGCGGCAGGCGCGGATCGAAGGTGATTCGGCCGTTGTAATCACGCATCCCGGCCAATCCGTAAACCATCATCATCCAGGTCCCGCCCATTGAAGCGATATGGACCCCGTCGCGGACGTTGCCGCCGTTGTCCGCCAGGTCCATGAGCATGGCGTACCGGGCATACTTCATGGCCTTGGCCGTGTCCCCCACCTCCGCGGCAACGATGGCCTGGATGCAGGCCGAAAGAGACGAATCGCCGGTGGTCAGGGGATCGTAATAATCAAAATTGCGTTTCTTTCGCTCAGCGGAGAATTCGTGTCCGAGAAGAAAAAGGGCCAGCACCACGTCGGCCTGCTTGATCACCTGGTGCCGGTAGATGACCAGGGGGTGGAAATGGAGAAGAAGGGGGAACTTGTCTCTGGGGGTATTCTCCAGATCCCAGATTTTGCCATCGAGAAAAGTATCGTCCTGGGGGTGGATGCCGAGTTCTTCATCGAAGGGGATGTACATGCGGTCGGCGGCTTTCTGCCATTCTTCCACTTCCGCCGGATCAAGCCCCGTCCTGTGCACCAGGGTGGCGTAGTGGTCCGGGTTTTCCTCCTGCATCCGCCGGACCGTCCCGGCGGCGAACCAGAGGTTTTCCCGCGCCAGCAGGTTGGTGTAAGTGTTGTTGTCGACCACGGTGTTGTATTCATCGGGCCCGGTGACGCCGTGGATGCAGAATTTGCCGTTCCGGCGTTCGGAATAGAAGCCGAGGTCGGCCCACAGCCGGGCGGTTTCCACCAGCATTTCGGCCCCCTCGCGGAACAGGAGCGATTTTTCGCCGGTGACATCCACGTACTTTTTCAGGGCGTAGATGATATCGGCATTGATGTGATACTGAGCGGTGCCGGTGGCATAATAGGCGGAAGCTTCCTCGCCGCTGATGGTGCGCCAGGGAAACATCGCGCCCTTCTGGTTCAATTCCTGCGCCCGCTCGCGGGCCCGGTCGAGCATGCTGTGCCGGAACAGCAGGAGATTGCGGGCCAGGTGGGGGGAAGTGTAGATCAGGAAGGGCAGCAGGTAGATTTCGGTGTCCCAGAAATAATGCCCCTCGTAAGTCTGGCCAGTCAGCCCCTTGGCCGGTACGCCGGCCGCCTGCGCCCGCCCTACCGCCTGCAGGATCTGGAATAGATTCCAGCGCAGGGCCTGCTGAAGTTCGCCCTTCGGCCGCCGGGTCGAAGACGGATTCTCCTCGATCTGAACGTCGCTGCGGCTCCAGAAGTCGTCCATATACCGTTGCTGACTGGTCACCAGTGCGTCGAAGCCATGCTTCAGAGCACGATTCAATGTCCACTCCGTCCGCTCACACAGTTCCGCCGCCGGCGCACTGCCGGAGGTGTGATAGGCGATGAACTTTACCAGATGGATCGGCTTTCCAGGCTGGGCATCGACGCTTAGCACCATTTTCCCGAGGTTTTCCCCGCACTCGATTTCGAGGGAGTACGGGCACTCGGTTTCGATCACGTGATCGACGCCGCAGGCCAGGGTCATGGCGCTGTTTTTGGCCTGATGACCCAATACCATCCGACACTCGGAACCGTAGTGCAGCCGCGGCACCAGGGGCGAGCCGTTGAAGCCTCTGGCCTGGCGGGGGTCGTTCTGGCCGATCTGGTTCAGTTGGTTGCCCGCTAGCTCGGAGGAGATCACCACTGGCGCCTCGGCATTGAGCACGGTCACCTGGTAGGAGATGGCCGCCAGGTGCCGGTGTTCAAAGGAAACCAGCCGCCGGGACTCGATGAAGACCTGCTTGCCGCTGGGCGTCTCCCAAAGCAGTTTGCGGTCGAGAGTCCCCGCCTGCATGTCGAGGGTTCGCTCGAAGAGCATCAGGCTGGCATCCGGCAGATGGAACGGCTCGTCATCGACGAATAGACGGATGGTTTTGGCGTCAGTCACGTTCAGCATGGTCTGGCCGGTCTTGGCGAACCCATAGGCATTTTCGCCGTAGATGATGGGCCAGGTCTCATGGAACCCGTTGATGAAGGTGCCGTTCTGGAACGAGGGTCGCCCTTCTTCGAAATTGCCCCGCATCCCCAGATAGCCGTTACCGATGGAGAAGATGGTTTCGGTCTGGGCAAGAAAGCGGGGATAGAAGGACGTCTCGATGATTTTCCACTCGTTGACGGGGTAGATGTGCGGCGGCGGATTCAGGGTTTTATGGCGGATCATTCTACGCCTCCAGCAGTTCGGCAAGGTCATTGACCACGATGTCGGCGCCGTTGTTCCGGAGTTCATCGGGATTCCCTTCCCTGTCCACCCCGATCACCAGGCCGAAGCGGCCGGCGCGGCCGGCGCGGACGCCGCTGATCGCGTCCTCGACAACGACGGCTCTGGCCGGTGCCACCTGCAGAAGCTCGGCGGCCTTCAGGAAGGTATCGGGGGCCGGCTTGCCAGCCAGTCCGAGTCTTTCCGCAACCAGCCCGTCAATGCGCAAGTCGAACAAATCGCCGATTCCGGCCGCCGCCAGAACTGCCTCGCAGTTCTTGCTGGCCGAGACCACGGCCGTCTTCAGCCCGGCCTGGCGCACCTGGCGAAGCAGCGCCAGCGATCCCTCGAACACCCCGATCCCCTGGGTTTCCAGGACATCCTTGACCATGGCGTCCTTGCGGTTGCCCAGGCCGCAGACGGTGTTCCTTTCCGGCGGATCGTCGGGGCTGCCCGGCGGCAGGTGGATGCCCCGCCCTTCGAGAAAACTCCTGACGCCATCGTAGCGGAGCTTGCCATCCACATAGCGTTTGTAGTCACTGTCGAGATCGAACGGCTGGTAGATTTCATTCTTCGCCAGGGATCGTTTCTGCAGGAATTCGTCAAACATCCGTTTCCAGCAGACGGCATGGATGCTCGCCGTCGCGGTAAGTACACCGTCAAGGTCAAAGAGCACCGCATCGAAACGTTGGCACAGGGTTTCCCCACTCGATTTTTCTGTCACCTGATCTCCTTCTTTTTTTCTTGTACATCCGCAATTTCAATTACTTTACCCCAAACATATCCCGGATTAAGGATAAAGATCAACCCGTGGCGTGTCCGGGCGATGAGGGGATTGAGAGGCGCTGTTCGACTCGAGGCAATTTTGCCGATTGCCGACGACCGAAAGGCATTTTTCTGCACACTGCCTTGACTTTGCCGGATGACCTGATCAAATGATTTTATGTTAGCGATAACAAATTAAAGGTAGGGATATGGCCGAGGCACCCATCCAGGAATTGTCGACGCCCGTCAATGTGAGTGAAGGGATCGAGCCGATCCCTCCGGCAGCGCCGCGCACGGTAGAGGAAACGGGTCTGGAGCTCTCCTTCATCGCCGAACTCATCCTCAAACAGGTCCTTTTTACCGGCGAGTTCACCCTTGCCGACGTTTCGGCCAGCACCGCCCTGCCGGTGTCGGTGGTCGATGCGGCAGTCGAAGTGCTGCGGCGGGAGAAGCTGGTGGAGGTCAAGGGGACCGCCCGCTATCTGAAGACCACCTACCGGTTCGGGCTGGCCGAGCTCGGCCGGGCCCGGGGCAGCGAACTGATGGAGATCTGCCGCTATACCGGTCCGGCGCCGGTTACCCTGGCAAGTTACTGTCAGCAGGCTTCCCGCCAGAGAGTTCAGCACATCACCGTCACGCCGGAGGAAGTTCGCCGGGCATTTGCCGGGCTGGTTCTGGAGGACGGCTTGCCGGCTCGCCTGGGCCCGGCTATCGGTGCCGGCAAGCCAATTTTCCTTTACGGTCCCTCTGGGAACGGCAAAACCACCGTAGCCGAGAAAATTGGCGAACTCCTGCCGGGTATCATCATTGTGCCGCATGCATTGCTGGTCGGCGGGCAGATCATCACCGTCTTCGATCCGGTCACCCACCGAAAGACCTCCGCCGCCGAACCGGGAGACCGGCGCTGGGTGCCGGTCCGGAGGCCGGTGCTCAAGGCCGGTGGCGAACTCACCCTGCGCCTGCTGGATCTCGAATTCAACGCCATCGCCAAATTCTATGAAGCGCCGTTGCAGGTCAAAGCCAACCACGGCCTGTTCATTATCGATGATTTCGGCCGTCAGCCCATCGACCCGCAAGAACTGCTGAACCGCTGGATCGTCTCGCTCGATCGCGGCATCGATTTCCTTTCCCTGCACACCGGGATGAAATTTGCCATCCCCTTCGACCAACTGGTGATATTCGCGACCAACCGCCATCCGCACACCATGATCGATGATGCTTTTCTGCGGCGCATCCGCTATAAGATCCGCATCGACCGGCCGAGCGAGCAGGCTTTCGGACTTATCTTTCGCCAGGTCTGCGAGAAACGCGGCGTTCCCTTTGAATCGGCCGCGGTCGAATATCTTCTCGAGCACTATTTCCGTCCCCTGGAAGTTCCCCCCGACGCCTGCCATCCGCGCGACATCGTCGAGCAGGTCCTCGACCGCGCCGCCTTCCTGCGGCAACCGCCCCGACTGAACCGGGAGGCCCTCGATGCCGCCTGGGAGAGTTATTTCGTCGCGAAATGATCCTGAGCTGACGACATTTCTCGGAAAACCATTCTATTTCTTGGAAATCACTCTATCTAATATTTTCGCATTGGAAATCGTCTTTCGGCTTCTTCCCGGAGAATCTGGATCGGATAGTCGTTCCCTCGCCTTCCATGGAGGAAAGGACGGGCTTCATGTAATTTTGTCTTGCAAATAGCTTGGAGTAGGTTATTAGGAAGGCATAATATCCCTGCTGTCATTGGTTTTTCGGGAGGCGCCGAACGGGCAGAATACCGCTTCAGGAGGCATTGGGCAGGGACAAACGCAAAAGGAGGCAAGGAATGAAGAAGTTGGCGATAACCTTGAGTTTACTGTCTCTGGTCTTTTTCCTGGGCGCTTGCCAGCAGAAGGAGGGGACCAAAGGCCCGGGAGCACAACCAGAGACGAAGAGTGGTTCAGCGCAGCAGCAGCCCGCCGGGGAACCCGCCACCCAGCAGCCAGCCGCCCAACCGGGGACGGCGGAGAAAGAATCGGCGCAGCCGCCTGCCGAGCAGAAGCAATCGGCCGCGGAGCCCTCGACAACGACGGGGCAGCAAACGGCACAGCAGCAGCCGTCCGGTGAAATGGGTGGGCAGCCGCTCAGCGCCGGGTCTACCGGGAAGCCCGCCGCCGGCCCCGGGACCCGAGGCGCAGCAACCCGCCGGGCAACAGGAGATGGGCGGGCAGCAACAAGGGCCGGTGAGCAACAGGCGGACGGAGCAGCAGCAGGCGGCCGGACAACAGCAGGGCGCGACGGAGCAGCAGCAAACGGCACAGGAAGGCCAGTCCGCAGAGCACATGGGACAGGCCCCCCCATTCGGCAATGCTCCGGAGACCATCACCTTACAGGCTAAAAACGGCAATGTGACCTTCCCTCACAAGATGCACGGCGAATATGATGGCCTGCTCGACCTGCCACGGTGAAAAAGGTCCCGGCAAGATCGAAGGGTTCGGCAAGGACAAGGCGCACGAGCTTTGCCGCGGCTGCCATCAGAAAAGAGGTGCAGGCCCGACCAAGTGCACGGATTGCCACAAGAAAACTTGAAATTTCAGGTCATGGAACCCTTCCCAAGCCCCGCCCAGGCGGGGCTTTTCTTTGCCCTCCCCTGCTGCTGCTTCGGGTGATCCATTCTCGCCAATAATTCTTCGATATCGCGGGCGTCCATCCTGTTGCTCACCCCGATCCGCGGCAGCATGCTTATATCGGATTGACGACAGATATGGCCTGGCTCTGCCAACAGAATCGTCTGAAAAGAATTGGCCTTGAGCATTTCGACATGGCTGTCGTTGAAATCGCGGCGGGTACCGTTCGGATAGGCCCAGAATGTTGTACGCCGGGAGAGATGCCTATCCAGCGCAGACCGGCAATCGACGATCTCCCGCAAGGCTTGCGTGGCGTCGAGACGGGAAAGGATCGAATGGTTGGCCGTGTGGCCGCCAAACGAGACCAACCCTTCCGCTTCCATATCCTTCACGTCCTGCCAGCGCAGGGGCAGCCACTCCTGGAAAAGCGGATCCGTCTCCCTGTAGCCAACCCCGAGCATTTCTTCCAGTTCGGCCACCTTTTCCGGAATCCTGTAAGGATGGATTTCTTTTACGGCATTCTTGATGTCTGTCAAAAGCTGCCCTTCGCGCCTCCCGGGTCTCCAGGTCCAGATGGCCGAATGAGGCGGTTTCCAGGGACTGCCGTTCCGTCCGCATCACCTGGTAGGCAATTTTTTCAGGCCAGAACAATTCGGAACGATCCATATAAGCAGTGCTGAGGAAAACAGTTGCCGGAATGCGATATCTTTGCAGAATCGGATAAGCCCTGGTGAAATTGTTCCGGAATCCATCATCGAAGGTCACGGCAACCGAGTATTTCGGCAGCCTGCCGTTCAGGATGCCCTGGGTCATTTCCTGAAGGGAAATGACATTGGCTTCTTTATGGAGGAGAGCCATATGTTCGGCAAATAGTTGCAGAGGGAGATGGGTCCACATGGCAAAAGGGAGCGGCACATCGACAATGCTGTGATAAGTCAGAATGGTGCCGAAATTCCGATTCAGGAACCGATGTATTTCTGTTTTGAATTTCTTCTTCCAGTCCCGCAGATTCATATCGCCGCTCCTCAAAAGTAATTTGAGCTATAACTCTCAGATTCATAATATCGTTGGGCTCCCGCAATGATTGCGAAGTCAATCAGTAACGATCGGTATCGCCGAGAGAAAAAGCCCAGGACTGAGCATTTCTGGTATCAAGCAGGTCATTACTGGCCTTGGAGGCCAGAACCATCAAGCCGAGCTTGCTGGGCTCTCTGCTGAAGCACATGGATGAAAAACATCGACTGGCCCAGGATTCAGACAGGTGCGAAGTACATGAACAACAACCGTGATTGGCAAAATATTCCAGGCAGGCATTGATAGCGCCGCGGGCGGCCAAGTGGTCTCCAGGTCGGGCGAGCAGTTCGAGAATGATGCCGTGGTTTGGCACCGTGCGAGTTCCTGTTCGGAAATAATTCCTGCCACCGCCAGGCTGCGCAATTTTGCCATCCCGGCTCAAGAGAATAAATCGGTAATCGATTGAGGGGTATTGTTCATAACGCCACTTCAAATATTTGACATCTTTTACGACGGAAACCTCCAGAGAGGGAGCGATATCATCCCACAGACTCTGATATGAATCAGGCAGCTTCGGAGTGATCTCTATCTGGTAAGGCAGCGGACAGGCTATTTTTCTGATGGCCTTACGGGTTACGGCCTTCAGATGGGATGGAAGACCTCTTACGCCTGCTTATCCCCGAAGGGATAAAAGCGCTGACCTGGACCAGGCTGGTACTCAGGTCCGCATAGCCCAGTTTGGCAAAAAGACGTTGTGCGGAAGGAGACAGGTTGGTCCCTATATTCAAGGGCGATTCGGCCAGCATGGTCTTGAGCAGCCGGAGGGCGGGAAGCCCCAGATATTCCCGCTCGACGAAATAATCCGCGCCGAAAAAACCAACGCAACCGCCCTTCCCGACCTTGATGCGGGTGGGCACGGCGGCAACACTGCCCACAATTCTCCCCTCGGACTTAAGCAACCATACCGGCAGGGAACCGCCCGTCTCCGGGTTGGCGAGGTAAAGCCAGCGCCAGCGCGCCTGGTCCATCTGCTTTCTGTTCTCAGGAAAGGTTTTCCTCCTGAATTCAAACAAGGCATCAATCTCAGACGCTTCCATGCGGGATATGGAAAAATTCTTTGTCATGGGTGGGCCGCTCGTTTAAAGGGTTTGCCTTTTCCTTGAAGAGGTGGAAAAGCTTGCCTGTTTCAGTCGATAAGTTGAAAAATTCCTGCACCTTTTGCCGGTTTTTCAGACCTATTTGCTCTTTTTCGGTCTGAGAGAGCCCGGCAATTTTCTGTACGGCATCCGCCAGCGCGTTCGGTTGACAAGCCTCGACCAGCAACCCGTTTTCGCCACTGGTAACCAGTTCGGGGATCCCGCCGACGTCAGTCGCCACGACAGGCAAGCCCACTGGCCATCGCCTCCATCAAGACTACCGCCAGCCCTTCCGAATGACTGGGCAGGACAAAAACCGAACTTTTCGCATAAATCTCCGGCGAGTTTCTCATTGGGGAGGGCGCCGGCAAAATGTACACAGGCATTGAGCCCAAGATTTTCAACCTGGCTTCTGGAGGGCCTGCCGCAGCTCTCCATCCCCGACGATCAGGCATTCAAATTTCACCTGCCGTTCCCGCAACAGAGAACAGGCCGCGATGAGATCGTTGATCCCCTTGACCGGGTGCAGGCGGGCAACGCAAAGAATTTTCAGAATGCCCGGCAATACGGGGGCAAGTTGATAATCGGCCAAAGGAATTCCGCACCGGATTACCGCCAGTTTTTGGGGATCGATATGGTAATTCTGCCGCACCACCGTCCGGATTTTTTCTGAAACGCAGATGACCAGGTCCGCATCAGCCAATACTGCACCGAGATTCTTATAGGGAGAAACGAGGATGTCACTGCCGTGCAGAGTGACCGAAAACGGCAGGCCAAGCAGGCGACTGGCGAGCCATCCGACCAGCATCCCCTGCCGGCCGAAATGGCAATGGATGCGCTGGGCGCCTGATTCCCGGATCAGCCGGCCATAGAGTGGAAGCTGCCGGAAAATGTACCGCAACGGTGGCAGGCCAGCGGACCGGGCGCATGTATGGGTCGCCAGATAGGAGTTTGGTCTGGCAATAAACGTCGACAAATGTCCGACCGCCTTTCCGACTCTGGTTACCGCCAGATCGGGGCACCAATAGCAGCGGGTCCGGAGTTGTCTGTTAAGTGCATGATCAACGACATCTTGCGGTTTTTGCAGGGAGAGCATGGTGATATTTGCCCCGAGTTGCTCGAGGCCAGCCAACTCCCTGGATATGAAAATCTGAGAAACTGCCGGGAAAATGTCGGTAATGTAAAAAAGATGCATAAAATTTCAGGGGTCCGGAAAAAGCCGCTAATAGCTGCTGCACCTCGGTCAATGTTTAATTAGCTTAATTTTACCTCCATATCTACCCTGCGCAACAAGCCCCCGTCTCCCCTCTTCCTCTTCGTCTACTCCGTCCCTCTCTTCTTCTGAACATTCCCTCGCAAAATCAATAGCCTGCAAAAAGACGGAGGCCGCGAACATTTTTGGTCCTCGTCATCCCTCAACTAGCCCTTCCCTCCTGCGTAAAATTCCTTCCGGATTCAAGGATTTTCAATATTTACCTGGATGGCATATGGATTGCTGTTGATTGATATTGGCAATACCTTGAATTTATCTTAATTTTTTTCTTTTAAAACTAGTTTATGACCATAAAATGTGTCTTTGTTGCATCACTTGTGCAGACTAAAAGACACGGTCATAAATTTCACTTTCCTTCAATAAATCAATAATTTTCGAAATTTATCGAGTTGGTATGGAGATTGCCTTAAGGGCTGTCATCGTTTTCGATTTCTGCAATTTATTGAACCATTAAATTATCAAAATAAAAATAATTTTGAAGGGTGGTGATTATTTAAAGTTTGTAAGAAAAAAATTTTTGTAATGGAAAATAAATTCAACACATAAATAAATGACAAACAGAATTTAAGGACGGAAAATGATAAAAAAAATATGCTTCTTGTTTCTATTAGTGAGTTTCTTCCATCTTGTCGGCAACAATGCCTTTGCTAAAGACATCACTCTGGCATGGGACGCAAGTACCGACGCCGATGTCGCCGGCTATCACGTCTATTACAAAGTCAATTCCTCTTCGCAGCCGTTCGACAGCACCGACGCTATCGAAGGCGATTCTCCGATCGACGTCGGCAACCAACTGACGACCACCCTTACGGGCCTGCCGGATGGCGCAGGTCGTCTATTTCGCGGTTACCGCCTACAATTCCGCGGGGCAGGAAAGCTCCTACTCCAACGTGGTCGCCAGCGAATGGGTACCGCAACTGAACTACCCGGCGAATGGCGATGCTGTCGCCCCGAATGAAGTGACTTTCAGTTGGGGAGCCGCTCCGTCCGGCACCGATGTGACCTATACGCTTAGCTACGGAACCGATCCATCCCTGAAGCCGGCCGGTTTGGCCTCTACCACCTCCGCGAATTCTGCGATGCTGGCCGGCGGCGCCTTCATGGGTCTTCTCGGACTCGGCCTGGCATCCCGCCGCCGGATGCACAAGGTCCTGCTCCTCGCACTGCTGGCGACCCCCCTCTTCTTCTACGGCTGCGGCGGTGGCGGCGGTGGTGGCGGTGGCGGGAGCGATTCCGCCCCCCCCAAAATGTCAGCGACGGCTCCTCCGCCACGACCACCCCTGGAACTGTCCAGGTGGTCTCGAACCTCACCGATACCACCTATACCGCCTCGAATCTCCAGCCCTCCACCCAGTACTACTGGAAGGTCGTCGCGACGGATGCCAAGGGGAACTCCTACGAGAGCGTCAGCGGGAGTTTTACGACCGATAAATTCTAAGGTGGTCCAATTCAACACAACAGTACTCCCGCGTGTCGACTAAGTGTATAATTATTAAATTCCTTTAGCGCCCTATCGTGCTAAGGCATTCCCCTGCCTGAAATAAATGGTTGTCTTGGTATGGGAATGAAAAGGATCTGGAGAAAATCAAATGAAAAGCAATTTCTTTTCCCTTATGTTTGCAGTCATTAGTGTATTGGCCGTAACCAATTACGGATGGGCGGCACCGTCTGTCAACTCGGCCGATGGAACCTTCAGCCAAGGGCAGTCCATTAATATTTCTGGTTCAGGCTTCGGTACAAAGCCAACTGCTGCACCTGTACTATGGGATACAGTAGATAATATTCCTTCTTATTCAGGGCTTTCCGATGGCAATTCGATTCCTGTGGGAGGTTCAAATCCATGGCCAAGCCCTTATGGAAATTCAAGCGGAAAAAACTATGTCAAATATAATACAAACGATGGACAACGCGGTGTAAGTAGTGCGCAATACAAAGCAACAAATCAAACAACTGCATACCTTGACGGTCTGACTTGGCCCGCAACAGGTTACACTTATGTTTCCTGGTGGTGGAAGACAGACACCAACGTCGGAGGCGGTGACCATTCTTCAAAGTTTTTGAGGATGTCGGATGCTTCAGACGAGGTAAATAGAACCTTTTCTTGGACGCAAAGACAAGATTACGTATATGATACTTCTTCTTCGTGTGATTTTGTCAACCAATATGGAGTTGATTTTCAGAATTATTGCTCAGATTTCAGCTACACATATTCGCAACCAGTGAATACCTGGGTATTTTTTGAGGCTTGGTTCAATAGCAAAAATCAAACGTACACACTTAGGATGAATGGATCAAAAATAAGAACTACTTCCTACTCACCAGGAACGACATCTTTTAACGAACTATGGAAAATTGGCTTTGATGGTGGTGGAAATTCCCCTCCAAGTATTACCTGGTGGATGGATGATATCTATGTTGACAATTCATTTTCTCGAGTAATGCTGGGTAATGCACCAACTTATGATTCCTCTACCCACTTTGAAATGCAACCGCTCTCTTCGTGGTCAGAAGGAAGCATTACAGCGAAATTCAACCAAGGATCCTTTGCTAATGGTGCAACCGCATATATCTACATTATAGATGCCAGTGGTGCGGTGAATTCTAACGGTTATCCCATTACAATCGGCGGCGGAAGCGGTCCGGCTCCGACCCCGACCCGGTTCCGACCCCGATTCTTGTCGACAATCCGCCATCGATCGGGATCATCTCTCCCGACCCGGCTAGTGCCTCCTCTACCAACGGGCAAATAGACATTAAGGGCAATGCATCGGACGATGTGGGAATTTCCAGCATTTCCTGGACGAACAATAACGGCGATAGCGGTTCCGCAGCCAATCCTTCAGGCGATTGGTCCTCTTGGGGCATTGACAACCTCAACCTTCAGGCTGGCAGCAGCCTTATTACGGTTACGGCAACAGATACTAGCGGTCAAACATCGTCCGCGACCATCACCATTACAAACACGCAAACCAGCGGCACCCTCCCCCCCCCTCCGCCGGCAGGATTGCATATTGTAAATTGATGATTCTTTTTTCCAAGAAAACACAAGGGAGCTATTGAGCTTCCAAGCACGGTTCATACAAAATCCCCGCTGAAAGGCGGGGATTTTTGTATCATAAGGATTGTGGAGTTTTGCCCTGATTACCTGTGGGCGAAGCTTTCCCCTTATTGGCGACCGCTACCAACATGTGGCCATATCCAAGCAAGGCCGCAAGCGTACCGAAGAAGTTAGCCAGCACGTTCTGTAATCGGCTACCGAAGAATGGAATCCACAGAATTTTATAATATCCTACACCCTTAATAACGGATTCAGGGAATAGTGTAAGAAGTTCATCTCGTGTAAATCGAAAAATATAATCAACTCCGGCCTGGCCGGGCTTACCTTCCTTTACCCACCCAGCCCTTCGTTTGCTTTTGGAATAATGGTGAACCGAAACACTTAAAATGCCTTCCTCCTTCGTGACCCGCGCAAGTTCAGCAACGGTTCGCTCCTGCGGTCCACCTGGTCTGAGATGCTGCAGGGCATTAGCACAGACACAACAATCAAAGACAGAGTTCTTGAAGGGGAGTGAATTCAAGTCGGCTTGAATAACGATCACGTTGGAAAGGCTTTTCTCCTTCAGAACTTTTAGGCTATCTCTAGATAAATCCACAGCTACGACTGTATTGCAGCGGGCGCTAAGTGTTATTGTCGGCAGTCCTGTACCACACCCTGCATCAAGACATAACCCGGTGCCAGTTGGAATTTGCCGTACCGATTGCCGAATGCAGGAGGAATAAACTGGATCGGTCTGTCGTAGGCTGTCGTATGAAGAAGATGCTTTATCCCAGGCAGCGGCAAAGGAAAAGCGCATCCATTTTCCACGAGGATTGCTGCCTGAGAACTGCCGCAAACTAATTATGGATTTCCGGATCGGCAAGGACAATTTCCTCCCTGCCCTCTCTCCTCGAAACCTTGTATCTCCAAATCCGCAGAAGTCAAACTGCGCTGCGCTGACATATAATTGGAAGATTGGCCATGGAATTTAATGAAAATGACGGCTGTCGATTTTCTTTACTGTCGTAATCTAAAAAATTTACGTTAGCGTAAGGACTTATATTTCAAGTCTTTGCATATTGGTCTATTTTTTGCTAAGCCCAAAGGGGATGGGGGGTTTTGTTCCATCACAATGAGTACTTATCTCTCCAGCGATCCAATCAAACAAAGGGGGGCGAGTGAAATCAAAAATCTTCTTAATCGTCTGCATGATATTATCTCTTGTTCTCCCAGAAGCAGCCATTTCAGCGCCTATTTACATCACGGCGATGGGGCATGTTGATGTTATTAATTCCGATTCTGCAGGTATCATTGCTGATCACGGATATGAGATGGGACTCCAGTCAGCTTTAGTTTCGCCATTGATTTCCAAAGACCAGGTACCTTTACTACCAATAGTGGAAGCATTATTGATTATGTAAACCCGGATGGCAATCCAGACTTCTATACAAGATTTATATCAGGTGATATTCTCAATGAAAAGGAAGGCGGCATTTTCAATGGAGAAAATGACATTCTTGAATACGATTATGGTACTAGAGGTAATATTGGTGATTTAGAGACACTAAATAGAGACTGGTTTGAAGGCTGGCTGGCACTAGGCTCTCAAGACTCTTATTTGGCGATTATGGACATACTTCCGTCGCCAGAGGAATGGCATACAGGCGGGTCATTCGGGTTCTATTCAACAGGAGCTTATGATTCGATTTGTAACTATTCCTCATTTTCTGGATTACTGATAATAGAGGACATCCATACCACATCCCCTGTACCAGAACCATCGACTTGGATTCTTTTTTTCATCAGTTTCCTCGTCTTTGGTAGACGTAATAAGTTTTTCTATTACAGAAATATTTCTTAGATTAAAATTATTCTGTGGCGACATAAGAAACCACAAACCTTCTTTTGTTGGAGGATTCCAGTGGTATCTCTGAACCAACTCCATTTCAATCGCCAGATCCGGATCCCCTTTTTTTAGAATCTCGCTTTTTATTTTCTCCCAGTGTTCTGGGAGATAATTTGCCCGAGGCACGATCTCGACGCCGATGGCACCAGGTTGCCTCTGGGTGATCTTGAAAGTATCAATGGAAGGGTAGTATTCGAAAATCCCGGTAAAGAAGTGGACGATTAGCCGATTACCTCGCGGGGTAATGATTACGTCGGTATCCCTTCCTTCTATGGCCTCCATCGTCTCGAAGCCGCGGCCACACGGACAAGGGATCGCCGGTGCCATTCGGCCCATGTCTCCTACCCTATACCGGATGAGGGGCATAGCCCCGGCGTCCAAACGCGTTAGAAGAATATTGCCCGGCATGCCGGCGGGAACGGCCTTTCCAGCCTCATCGACTACCTCCACAATAACGTGCGGCATAAAAACATGATAAGCTTTCTCTTCACATTGCGCCGCGACTTGAATACCTTCGCCACAGCCATAAGTATCGGTAACGCGGCACCCAAAAGCCTTCTCCATTTCTTCCCGGTAATGCCGATAAAGATTATCTCCCCAGCAGACGATGCCATCTAATCGATGGTTAAAGCCCAGCCGGCGTGCCCTCTGGGCCAAAAAATAGACACTTCCAGGATAGCCCATGACATATTTCAGACCGCGTTCTTCGATGATGGAAAGATAGCGGTCCAGAACAGAATCCGAGAGATCAAAGGCGGAAACATACTGCACCCCCAGCAGATGGTCTTTCACCCTTTTCACCAGTCCACGGCTCAAGGACATCCCGGTTTGAAGCATGGGATCGCCGATTTCCCATCCGGAGAAATTCGCCCTTAAAAGCATCAGCGCTCTGGCATCACTCAGGGTGCGTGAATCCACTCTTACGGCGAAGGGACGCCCTGATGAACCGCTGGTAAAGGACTCCCGAGCAGGATAAGGTGTTTTTCGCACGCAACGATCTGGATAACCTTCCCGCAGATCATCCTTGGATATGGGAGGAAAATGAACCAAGTCCCCCCGCTTTGAAATATCCCCGACTCGAATCCCATGCCGGTCGAAACATTCACGGTAGAGGGGAACCTGATTGTAAGCGGTCAACAATGTTTCCTGAAGACGCTTCTCCTGCTCTTCCAGCAGTCGGTCCAAGGACCACCACTGAGCATCCCGAAAATACCGGTAAGATTCCATCACCTTCTGCCGGGACAGCCTGTCGCCGACCGGGAGAATAAACTTTTCCAGCAGCACTGATTTCCTGGAAAACGCTCTGTTCATATTTTCATCTGTCCTTCAGCAGGCGGACACGGATGCCGTGGGCCAGGATCTGCCAAAGAATGGCGATCTTGTATCTAAAGAGGTTTTGCAGCAGAAAGCCCATAGTCAGCCATTGATTTTTCCGAAGTGCCTTACGCGCGAAAAGCTCGTAGCCGGAATCTGGCAGCTTCCTCTGCAAACGCAAGCGATTTTCCGTTTGTTCCGCCAGGAACCTCTGGCTTTCAATCCTATCAAGGTAGCGGGGGAAAAAATCCTTCTCGATCACCGCAGGGAAAAAAGATTGGCCGCGAATCCGGCCCCCTTCCGCTTCCACCAGCAGACACCCCGTTTGAAGCGTCACGGGATTCCAACTCATGTCGCCGATGAAGTTTCCCAAGCTATAAGCGATTACCCCTTCCCGGCAGGTTTCGATCTCACGGAGAACGTGAGGATGATGTCCGACCACAACTGCCGCACCCGCCTCCAGCATCGCGCGGGCAAGATCCTTCTCTTCCTCGCTGGGTATGACAATGAACTCCTCCCCCCAGTGGATTGAAACGCACACGAGGTCGGCATGCCGTCTAGCCTCTCGAATGCGCCCGAGAAAATGATTTCCATCAAACTCATTGTAACCGGGCTGGGCCGAGAAACCCTGTCGCGGGCGCGCGGAGCACCCCAGAAAGGCAACTATTTTCCCTTTGATCCGCAGAAAATCAGCCGGCTCGAAATCGTCGGGGATCCCCACGACTTTAATTCCGGCCGCCTGCAGAGATCTGACCGTTGTCCAGAAGGCTTCTCTCTCATGCTCCCACGCATGATTGTTGGCGACATTGAGGACCGTCAGTCCGGCCTGCTTGAGAAATGGGATGTAATTGATTACTCCAAGGCAGCAGGTTTCATTACCCGGGTGGTCCGAATCGGATGCCAGGGCAAATTCGAGGTTGCCGAAAAACAGATCCGGACGGATGGTCGGCGGCAGTAATCGGCTGCCGAGGTTCCCTGGAATTTCCTTGCGATATCGGGAGTAGAATCCAAAACCAGGAGCCTTGGGGTGGTTTCCCAGGGCGATATCCCCGACAAACGCCAGCTGCAGAGCGGTATCCTTATCTCGCATGGATCAGAGGTTCTCCAGGATTCGTCCCAAGTTAGAAATTCTTTCACGCATTTCCGCCCGAGCCAGGGAAACCCACTGGCCGCATTCCGTGGCCAGCCTTGAACGATCGGCGTAAGCGCACCTGACAGCGGAAGCGATCGCCGTCGCTTGATTCTCGGTGAAAACCGTGCCGCCGGTGAAAAACTCCAGCAGGGCTTTTTTCTTCGACAGAACGAGTGGCTTGCCGGCTTCGAGCGCCTCGTAGGCGCCACAGACCAGGCAATTTTCATTGTCGGTCAGATCGATGACAACCTGTGAGGTGAAAAGATGATGGTAAAACTCGGCTTCCGGAACGAATCCGAGGAGCTTCACGTGGGCAAAATCGGCGGGCGAAATGCCTCCCTTTCGGTAATTTCCGGAAACATAAAAGCGGAATCCCTCGGGTGCGAGCATCTCGGCAGCCCGGAATACTTCCGTATAGGGTTCGTCCACGTCAAAAGAGCAGATGAAAAATACCTTCCGTGCAACATCCGCCCCTTGGAAGCGATACCTGGAGAGATCAGGAAGCGGGTCCGAACACACGAATTCCCTTCCTCCCAGGCGGCGAATACGCTCTGCATGATTCTTATTTGTGACGATCACCAAATCTGCTGATCGATTGCAGTGGTCCAGGACCCTCTGAAAAGTATTACTGCCATTGTAAGCCTCGATCCCGCCATAATGAGCATCGATTGCCACTCGGAAACCAAGAAAATGCCGAATCTTGAGCAAGAAGAATGTAAGTACCACTGAAGGATTTTGGCAGATGACAATGGCCGGCCTCTCCCTGAGTAGAAGGACCACTGTCCTGCTGATACATGCCATATAGCGAATTATTCGGCCATGACTGGAGAAAACCTCGCATAAAGGGGCGCCAAGAGCACTTGACATCGACCGGTTGCGGAGCTGTTTCTCCCAGGTAATCCAGAGCATTTTCGATCTGGAGGGGGCAGCACTCATGGCGTTCCTTACCCCTTCAGGAAAATATCTTTCCACATTAGATAGTTGAGAAGAGGCCAAAGAAGATCCTGGTGATCTGCCAAGCCTTCGCGGTGCTCGAGGATTATGCGCTCCAGTTTATGCGGGTTGATCCCGAGGAGAGAGTGACGCGCATCCAGGATATGGTCCAGTCCCTTCTCCAGGGAACCATTCGCCCGCATCCAAGCCCCGACCGGCACCCCAAAACCAACTTTCCGTTTGTAAACAATTTTCTTAGGCAGATCACGAGAGCCCGCGAGCTTGAACAGGTATTTCGGTTGCAGGTTTCGGATCTTCTCAGATGCTGGAATGCTGAAAGCCAGGTCTACCATGGCGTTATCCAGAATCGGCACCCGCGCCTCCACAGAAGCTCCCATGCTCATTTTGTCCTGGCGAAGGAGAATCGGCTGCAGGTAGGTCTCAAATTCATACACCAGCAAATTGTCGAGAAGCGACCGTGAGTCCCGCCAGCAGTCGTCCAATAGAGTTCGTCGTTCCCTGAGGTCGAGCTCATTTCGGTCCGACAACCAAGCCACCTTTTCAGAGATGGCAAATACCGGATTCCAGAAAACCAGGTCATTTTTGCTCATCCCCAGAAAATTCCCTGGTTTTTTCCCCCTTTCGCGGGAAACCCAGTCCAGACCCAAACGGAAAAACGGCCTTAGGATGGCGGGCAGACGTCCATAGGTTTCTCCAAGCCGGCAGAGATAATAGCGCGGATACCCTCCGAACAATTCGTCCGCTCCCTCACCGGTGAGAAGGGCCTTAACATGATGTTGTGCATACCGGCATAAATGGTGAATTTCCACCGAATTGGCATGCGTAAGCGGCTCATCGTTGTGCCAGATAACTCGGGGCAACGATGCACAGAATACAGCAGGATTAGAGGCTACCTCGTGGTATTCCAGGTTCGCGCTGGCTGCAACTTCCTTCGCTTCTGGAGTTTCATCAAATCCTTGCTCCGAAAACCCGACCGAAAACGACTTCATCCCGGGGGCTTCACGCGAGGCGAGGACGCTGACCCAACTGGAGTCCACTCCGCCGCTGAGTTGGGTTCCGAGGGGGACATCGGCCATCAACTGCCGCTGAACAGAAGCATGAAGGGTTTCTTGAATCAAGGGCACCGTCTCACGCCAGTGGACGTGGGAAGCCTGAGGAGAGGGCTTCCAGAACCGTTCCGACTTCGTGCCGGCCGGGTTAACTTCCATGATCATTCCGGGACCAAGAAGATTTATCCCGGCAAAGAAGGTGCGGGTGCCAGCTAATGAACGAAAACAGAGATATTCATCAAGAACCCCCTGGTTTTCAACTGAATCAACCTCCGCAGCCTGTAGAATGGCCTTAATTTCGGAAGCAAAGATCAATACGCCCTCCCGGCGAGCGAAATAGAGGGGTTTGATCCCGACGCGGTCGCGGCATAGGAAAAGCCTCTCCTGGCGACGGTCGTATAGGCAGAAAGCGAACATCCCATTCAAACGATGAACAAAGTTTTGGCCGAACTCCTCGTAAAGATGCACAATGACTTCGCAGTCGCTGCCCGTTCGGAATTGATGCCCCTTTGACTTCAAAAAATTTTTCAGTTCTTTGTAGTTGTAAATTTCTCCGTTGGCGATTAGGATAATTTCCCCTCCCTCACTAAAAAGAGGCTGATCTCCAGAAAATGTGTCGATTATACTTAAGCGTCGGAATCCAAACAATACTCTACCGTCGCTGAATCGCCCTTCTGAATCAGGTCCACGGTGAACGATTGACTGCAATATAGAGCCAATATCATCATAAAAAATGTTTTTATTGAAATAAAATTTACCTGCAATTCCGCACACTCAAATTACCTCTTATATTGTGAATAAGTTTTTAAAAGCTGTAAGATGTTTATTTAAAATACTCGTGATTTAAATTTCCGAAATAATATTTCTACCTCCGTTGTACGAATTAAGGAACTTTCGAGTCTTTATAGAGGCAGCTTTGTTCATATTGAAAAGAGCTATAATTAGTCCGAGCCCAAACCACCAATAAATCTCGTAAAGATCGTGCCCGAAAAGACCAATGGTGAGCCGGACCACAAGAAAAAGGAGGACGGCCTGCGCGGTGGCAGCCAGAAGGTTCACGCCAGCTACATGTTTTTCCAGAAGCTTCCGCGCTTCTCCCTCGACTTGCGGCAATGTCAGCACTTCTTGAACCGCTTTAGCCTGGCTGCGTAAATCGCCGATCAACTCCTTTAGCATGCGAATGGCCTTGCCCAGCAGGAGCAGAAAGATGATCAATCCTTGTACTCCGAGATTGGTTGCGACCTGCATGTACAGATTGTGGGTGTCCTGGTTGCGACCGAATGTTTCCATCCGTACCTGCGGAAAAGCACCTACGCCAACTCCGAAAGGATGTTCCTCGAAAACCTGAATGCTGTCTTTGAGGATCTGGATACGCGCCTCCTCCGAGGCCCCTTCTTTTTCCTTTAGGGTGAAGATCGAATCGAAACGCTCGTAATAGCTATTGGGGATGAGTGGCATGAAAAAAAGGCAAAGGGTTCCGCCACCAGAAAATAGCGCTTTTTGTTCGGACTGCGAAAAAATGCGTAAAGTGCCAGAATGGCAAAACCTACGTAGCCGGTACGAGAACCGGTAAATATGATGATATTGAGAGAAAGGAGAAAAAGAATGAACAGGAAGATCGAACCGGCGATTGGCGATCGGCCAAAGAGCGAGTATAAAGGGGACCGTTCCGAGGGCCATTCCCGAGAAAGAATTTGGGTGCTCATACAAAGCGGTGGTGCCATGAAGCCGCATAATGCCTTGATTCTCCCAAACCATGCTGCCGGTCAGTCTTCCGATAAATCCCTCTTGCCCCATTTTCATGCAGGCAAGAAGAAAGGCTGCCAGAAAGAGGGTCAAGAGCGCGTGGATTACGAACGAAAAGGACGATAAAGATTCCCATGAAAGAGAATTTCACCACACGATCCAGAAAAATATTCCACGATATCACCGGGTCATAAGAAAAAGGGATTTGAATGATCAAGGCGATAAAGAAAAGAGCAATGTATCCCATACAGAGGGCAAGCCAAATTCCGCTTATCGGTGGCAAGGATGGCAACCATAGAGAGGAAGGCGGCAAATATAAACTCGAAACGGATCTCTCCCAGGAAAGTCCACCGGTTGCCGATCTGCAGATACCAGATGATGACATAGATGCAGAATAAAAGCAGGGCGGCCCGGTTGACCCGTGGATAATCGATTTCTTTTCCCGGCAATCTCGCGTATTCCATCGTCTTCATCCCTTGTTTATTGCCATCGCTTCCGGGCGGATTTTCCGGATAAACTTAACACCTGCCAGCGAAATCAGAAACGAGAGATCGCGAAGCGAAATTTCCCAGATCTTTCCTGCTCAATTCTATCCACCTTTGGATTTCGATCCAGAATGCCGGGAAATTGTTTCTGAAAATAATCTAGCAATTTCCTTTCAACTTCCTTTACAAACGCGGAATTCACCACCATTCGCAATAGCAGATGGTCCCGCCGGTTTTGGACGATCTGCATCTGCTCGATCCCTGGATAGACCGTCAGGGTGTTTTCGATCAGTGAAACTCCGGCGACTCGGCTGCCATCCATACGGACCAGAAAATCCGCCGTCCTGCCGACGACCGACTCCATAAGTGGCAGTCCGCGCCCGCAAGAACATTTCCGGTCGGTGGGGACACCGATATCCTCCACCTGGTAGCGAATGAAGGGCATGGCCCGATTCACAGGTCGGTGACCACGATTTTTCCTTCTTCCCCCGGCCCGGCGGGGCTGCCGTCCGCCCGAATGAACTCGATGAACAGATGCTCGATATTGAGATGCAGCCCTTCATGCTTTTCGCATTCCGAGGCGATCAAACTGACTTCCTCGCATCCGTACCGATTAGTCACCTTAACTTGGAAAACATTTCCTCGATCTTCTGCCGTTCATGCTCCAGAAGCATCATGGAGGAACTGATAATACCCTTCGGCTTGATGGATTTGATCACTCAGATCCCGGACACAGACAGGCGAGAAGGAAAATGGAATGCGCATGTCCGAATAGCAAAGATGGCTGTATTTTCTCCCAGTCCCGTGCGAATTTGAGGACGGCATCGGTCATCCACCCCCATGGTATCCAAAGAAGATAAATGGGCCTAGAATCTGATTGTGCAACCATTCCTTCAAAGTTTTCGGCAGTTTCGGATTTCCCCAGACGGCGCCGATAGGCTCTCCCGGAGTTCCAGCCGGCCCAGCGATCGTGGCGCCAAGCGCAGGCATTGCGCAGTTCACTGCATTCCTCGGTAATGTAGATCTGCAGTGGCTTGCCGGTGGACCCGCCGGTTTTGAACTCCAGCAGGTCTGAAGCAATGAATCCTTGCTGATCATGGCTGGAGCAGAGCGGCGAATTTCCTCTTTGGTCAGGATCGGAATGCGGCCGAAATCCTCCGGAGTCCGGACCTGCTCCGGGTTTATCCCTGCAGAATCAAGCCGCTTCCTGTAAAAGCCATTTTGCTGATAGACAAATTCCAGCAGTTCCCGCAGCCGCTCCCATTGCTTCTGCCGAAGGGCGGCTTCAGGAAGGAATTGAGTTTTTTCCAGTTCCCTCCAATAAGCGAGCCTGGGACTGCCGCTTACCCGAAAATACAAGGGTCTCAAGAATATTGCGCCTGGCCAGAGCTAGCATGCGAGTCTCCGTCATATGCGGATTTATGATCTACAAGAGAGTTGTAGTAGTCTTCCCACTGCGGCATCACCCGCTCCCATAGGTAGTCCTGCCTGAATCTTGCCAGGGACGCGCCTCCCATTTCCCGGCGCGAGACGGGCAGAGCGTGCTAACTTGCCAGCGCCTCGGCCAAGGCCCCGGGGATCACCGGGAGGGATGAGGATGCCATTAGCCTCATTGATCATTTCAAGGGTCCCCCCCACGGCCGTAGCTACTACCGGAAGACCGCAAGCCATATATTCGAGGATGGCATTGGACAAACCTTCACGGTCGGAGCAAAGAACTCCGACATCCGCGTATCTCAGAAAGTCCCAGACATCTCCTCGCGCCCCAAGGAAATGAACTTTTCCCGACGAGTCCAAAGCGATTTCTACTGCCGCTCCAACTCAGGTTTCAGACTCCCTTCTCCTAACAAGTATGCCTGTACATCCAGTTCGGACAGGTCATTCTGCAGCCGGGCTAAAGCATCGATAAGAATGTCATGCCTTTTAACCGGCTGCAGGTTGGCGGTGATCACCACTCTAAAAGGCTTAGAGGAGTCGTCCTGATAAATTTCTGGCTCTTCGTCGAACAGGGGAGTTCCACCCCATTAGGAATCACTCGGATACGCTCCGACGGGAATCTTTCCACACCGGCCACATGATCGCGGATGGCTTCGGCATTGACGACGATGCCATCGAAAAGCGGTTGACTCCCGGCCGAAGTAACGAAAAGAGAGATGGTACCAAGGCTCTTCTGCACCGAGTCCAAGATCGCGGCGGCTGGCGAGAAGTCGGTAAGGATGGTGGCTGAGGAGCCTACCCATAATCCCCACAAAAACCGCATCTTCGAAAAATGTCTGCACGATCTGAAAACCCTCACGATCAATATATGCGGTGTATTTGCGTACCACGGCCCGGAAATTTTCCTTTAAAAAGCCCCGAAATCCTAGGACATAACAAGGGCATGGCAAATCTTGCTGCTCAAGCCAGGAAGAACTCTGCAGGCATATCAGATGGGGTTCGAACCTGGTCCGGTCGATTCTTTTTAGAATCCCCATGAGTTGTTTCTCCGTACCAGCTTGATCGGAGAAGATAATGTCAATCAAATATGCGATTTTGGTTCTATTCTGCATTTTATTGATTTCTTGAAGCATTCTAAGGAGCAATAACTTGCATAACCCCTTGTATGGGGGAAAAGCAAATGGAGTAAAATTATAGCTCTCAAATAAAAATAAAAGGATTTTCCTAAATCTATCTCGCGGAAATAATAGGCTCTGTTCAAAGATGAATAAGCAAAAGCTCTCCGAATGGTTCTTTTAGATACAGATCCGGGGTTTTCGTCGATGAATTTCGCCATAATTCGATCGGAGCAGCTCTGCCGGATTTCCATCTTTTTGGACATTTGCCCCGGATGCCCAATGCGGTACAAAAGTAAGGGTTCATCGACGAAAACGAATTGATAATGCAAAGAAATCCGCAGCCAGAGATCCCAGTCGATTCCCATCGGCAGAGATTCGTCAAAGTTTCCTGCGCGCTTGAAGCATTCCCTACGTACTAGCGAGGAAGAAAACGGCACGAAGTTATCCATGAACAGAAAATTGGTTACCTTGCCGGAGCGCGGCTGCAGGTATTTTCCCGGAGAGGATGGACCAATTTGAATCCCCTCTGCATCAATCAGGTCAGCGAGACTGAAGACGACCCCTACCCGTTGGTCCTCGAATAGCAACATCTGCTTTGCCAATTTATCGGCTTTCCAACGGTCGTCGGCGTCGAGAAAAGCGACGAACTCCCCCATGGCAGCAGCGAGCCCGGTGTTCTTGGCGACAGCCTGACCGCGGTTCTCCTGGCGAATGTAGGTGATGCGCGGATCGCTTAGGAAAGGCGCCGCCACTGCCTCCGAATTGTCAGTGGAGCCATCATTGACGAGAATAATCTCGAAATTTCGATAGGTCTGCCCGAGGATCGATTCCAGGCACCCGGCCAGGAAACATCCATAGTTGTAGCAGGTGACCACAACAGTAACCCGACCTTTTTCAACCATTTTTTCACCCATGGCCACCAACCAGACCGCTCATATCGAATCTCCTCCTGAATCGGTCGGATTCGAAGGCCAGGCAAGAGGTGCAATCCGTCCCCGAGATCGAATCTGAACAACCAAACGAACAATAAAAAATGAGCCGAGGCCGAAGGCCAGTGACAGGACCAGCTTTATCCCCCCTTCAGCCAGAAGGTCGAAATTCCCTACGATTTGATCCAGGTACTTCCCGCCGCGGAAGGTATCGAAATGGATGGAATGCAGGAACTCGCTGGCCACCGGGAATACCCTGGCCTGGAAAAAGGGCCCCAGCCCAATCCGGCCAAGATCGAGGGGAGCAATAAGTAAATAGAGGATCGTGAACAGGGTTGCCAGATATCCAACCCTCTTCCATTGATACGGGATGAAGTAGTGCTTCTGGGCGATTTTCAGGGCTGCCATGCACTGGAATGCGGCAGCAAGACATGAGGAGACGACTGCCCCGGCAATCCCATACTGCGGAATCAGCAGGAGATTGAAAGCGAGTCCGACGATGGCGGTGGCCACCTGAATCCAGGAAATCTGCATCGTTGACTTGGTGTAGACCAGACCGAAACTGAAATGGTAGTAGGAATTACCAAGAATCAGCGAGAGAACCGCCAGCAAGGCAATATTTCCGCCAACCCAGAATTCCGGCGGAGTCAGGAACTTCAGGAGGAGCGGGATCTCCAGGGCTAGAACCAAGCCGGCGAACAGCATGATAGCGAGATGGATAGTGAACACCTCGGCCATTGTGCTCGGCCCCTCCTCGTTCTCGCAGATCTCCAACTGCCGCATGGTCCAGGTCCGCAAGAAAGGTTCGCCAACCAGGAAGCCGATCAATGTGGCAAATTTGTAGAGCATCTCGAACACTCCAACCTGTGCCAGGCCGAGGAATGTCCGCAGAAGATAACGGTCGGCGTTGCTGCGTACGAACATCGCCACATACCCGGGCATCAGCGGAAGGCTGAAGGCGAAAGTCTGCCTTGCCACCGACCGGTCGAAACTGCAGTCCCACCTTGGCAAAGTGCATTGAGGTGCATGATCATCGAAAACAAGACCGAACCCGCCAGAGAACTGTAGAGGAACCCGTAAACCCCAAGTTCCATTTTCACGATAAAGAGGATGTTCAGGGCAAGACCGATGACGAGCCGAAGCAGCGCGAGAATGGAGAAAAAAATGGATTGCTGGTTGATGACGATGTAGGCCTGGGCGTTCTTGGAGGTCATCTCGGCCATAAAGGCCAGGACCGCAAGTTGGATATAGGGGCCGAGATCCGCCTTGCCGAAAGCCAGATATGCCACCGGCCGGGAAAAGAAGAGGACCGGAGTTCCGACAGCGATGACCATAAAGAACATCAGGATGATCACCGTGGAGACCACGGTCTTTCTCTCCTCGGGGTCGTTCTTCTCGTAGTAGAAACGGCTCATCGCGCCGGTGATCCCGTAACCGATCAACAGGGTCATCATCGACAGGACGGTTTCGATCATGCCGAGTATGCCGTATCCTTCGCCCCGCAGGTAATGGGCATAGATCGGCAGCATGATGAATCCCACCGCTTTCCCCAGGATACCGGCGAAGCTGTAGATGGAGGCGTGCTTCAAAGTGGAGCGAATATGGCCGCCGCCTTCAGACATAGGCCACCTTTCCGGCCGCCAGCAGCTGCCGATAGAAATCTCCGTACTGCCGGGCCATCCGCAAACTGGAGTATCTCTCGGCAACCCTGGTTCTGGCCCTGTCCGCTAAACCTCTCGCCTGCATCGTATTCTGCAACAGCGCCTGGAGACCGTTGGCCAGTGCTCCAGCCGACGCCGGCTTCAACCAACAGGCCCGCCGCGCCGTTCTCCAGTATTTCAGGCACAGCTCCGACGCGGGTGGCCACGATCGGAACGCCGGCGTACATCGCTTCCAGAACGGTGATCGGCAGCCCTTCGGTAAAGGAGGAGAGAGCAAATACCCGCAGCAGCGGCAGGTAATTGCGCGCGGTCGGTCGATATCCGGCGAGCAGCACCCGACCTTTCAGCCCCAATCGTCCGATCTGTTCCTGCAGGCGCTCGCGTTCTCCCCCTTCGCCGAAAATCACCAGTCTGACATCCGCTATCAGATCGCGAAGTTGGCTGACTGCCAGAAGCAGATGCATAAACCCCTTCTCCGGGGAGAGCCGGCCAATGGCGCCGATCGTCATACCCCGCCCGGCAGAACGCCGCCAGCTCGGGGTCGAGAGGGGGACCGGAGGTTGGAGCCGGCAGTCGCAGGCCGTTGTGGATGATGTGGAAACGCACTCCGCAACAGTTCTGCAGAAACGGATGCTGCAATTGCGACCTGTCGACGAGAACAACCCCGTCGTGCCGGCGCAGCAGGCGGGCGTCCAGCCATTCATACATCTTCATCCGGGTGAACCGGTCCAGGCTCGTATAGCCATGCACGGTGGTCAGCAGGGGCAGCCGCCGCCAGCGGCGGGGAATGGCGCCGAGGAGAATATTTCCCTTGTAGCCATGGGAATGCAGCAGGTCCATATTCTCCTGATGGGCGAAGCGAACAATGGCCAAGGCACCGGCAACATTCGGCCCGGGCCGCATGCGAAAGCACTTGACCCGGATTCCCCGCGCCCCGGCTTCGCGCTCGAGGTCCTTTTCCCCCTCCCCTTTCTTGCCGATGCTGGCGATGACGGGAACACAGCCGCATTTCCAACTGCTCCGAAGCCAGATCAAGAAGCATGTTCTCGGCCCCGTAGAAACCGCCACTGTCGATGACGTGCAGGATCTTCATCCCCTAACCCTTCCTCGGGGTCCAGACGACCTGCTTGCGACCGAGCAGAAATTTACCGAAAGCATGCCCGGCGGCGATATTCACCAGCAGAAAATAGTAGGGAAAACGCAACAGGCGCAGCCGCTCACCGCCGGCACGAGCGAAATGAAACAGGAGCGCACCGGCATAGCCCAGGTTCTGGATGACGAACAGCAGCCCGGTAACCGGCGCCGGCATCCCACAGGGCGCCGTTGGCCAGGTAGGCGCCGATCAGGAAGAGGAACGAGAGGTAGCGCAGCACCTTGTGCGACCACAGCTGCCAGGCGAAGAGCGGATTCAGGCGCAGGGTCAGTAGCTGCCGCATGTCTTTCAGTGCCCAGAGGGCACGCAGGGATACCCGCACCCGCATGCGGTACTCGTCAGCCGGATTCTGCAGAGACGGCTCCTGAAGAACCGCCTCCGGTTCGTAGACGACCCGGTAGCCCTGCTCCACCACCATCAGCGGGAGGACAAAATCGGGCAACTGGTCGGCCCGCATGAAACGATAGAGCGACTTGCGTACGGCATCGATGCCGCCATCCACGCCGACCACCGAGCCGAGGGCGGTTTCGTATCGGCGCAGCCGGTTCTCGTAACGCATGAAGGCGCTGCAGCCATCGCCGATGATCGTCCCCTGCCGGTCGACATAGACCATCCTGCCGGTGACATAGCCGACTTCCGGGTCGGCGAAATTGCGCACCAGTTTGCGCAGGGCATCCGGGGCATAGAGGGAGTTGGCATCGGAGAAGACGATGATTTCGCCCCGGGCCCTGGCGCACCGCCCGGTTCAGCGCCGCCGTCTTCCCGGCGCGCACCTCCTGCCGGATCAGCTGCACCCGTGGATCGCCGATTCGCTGCACGACTGCTTCCGTGCGGTCGGTCGAGCAGTCGGAGACGACGATGACCTCCAGCCGGCCCGCAGGATAATCAAGAGCCAGCTTGTTTCTCACCGTGGCCTCGATGGCAGCCTCCTCGTTGTAGGCGGCGATCAGAATGCTCACTGCAGGTTCGATCGGCGCCGTCCGAACCGGCCTGGGGCGCATCCTGGCGAGCAGGGCCGCGAGCAGCGGATAACCGACAAAAACATACAGAACCATGAGGATCGATCCGAAAAACAAAGCGGCGGCCATGGTCAGGCGTCGCTCCCGGACATAGGAGAGAAAGACCGGGTAGAACGCCTGCAGAAAATCCTCCACCAGGCGCCGGCATTCGGCCGGGGTCTTTCCACCTGCCGGCACGCTGACCCGCACGAAGGCGCTGTCCTCAAAGCCGTTGAAAAGCCTGTCTCGGGCCAGCTGGAGTTTCTGCATGAAGGGGCTGGCGGCTGTCTCGTCATGCGCCTGGAACCAGTAGGCGAGATAGACGTCTCGAGATCACGGCTGGCCGTCATGGTGGCGAACGACAGGTCGCTCACCGCCGGCCAGAGTCAGCCGGTCCCCGGTCACCGGCGACAGCTGCCATCCCTGCCCGGAGAAACAGACCAGCGGATGGTGCGGTGCGCCCGACTTTGTCGGCGGAGAAGTAGTAGCCGACATAGAGGGAGACGACCTCACGGCCGTTGCTCAGGGAGAGGAAGGCGTAGTCGTCCGAGTTTCAGGTCCTCCACCACCTGCGGATCGAGGGGGATCCGCCGGATCACCTCCCACCCCGGGATAGACGGCCAGGACGGTTTCCAGGCGCTGGGTCTTGCCTTTTCCTGCCGCTGCCGAATGCCGCAGGACCGGCACCGCGGTGAGTCCCAGGCAGAGCAGCAGAAGAATCAGTTTGCCGCGCAATCCACGTCCCATTTCGCCAACAATCTCCGGATGCAGATGATAAGAAGAATGGCGGCCATGAAGACACCGAGGCCGAACAGCTCATGGACCCGCCCCTGGGTCAGGTCGATGCCGAACAAGTGAAAACCCAGGACCATCAGCAGCACGCGCAGCACGTTGACGGCGATCGCCACCGGCAGTCCGGCGAGGAAGAGGAGCGTCCGCAGCGGGTTCGAGCGCAGGGTCAAATAGGCGAAGAGCAGACTGACCGTCAGCAGGGAAATAATCGAACGCAGGCCGCTGCAGGCCTGGATGACCTGAAAGCTGTGCTGCGGCAGGTGCAGGACGTTGCCTTCGCGGAGGATCGGGATACCGCCGAGCTTGACCAGGACCACCGTCATCCAGGAAACGAAGAGTCTGCAGCGGCGCGGTCAGAGAGGTGTAGATCTGGGCCGGGATGGGGATCATGAACAGCAGCAGAAAAAGGGGAAACAGGCATTCCTTCAGGAGCGGCCAGGCCAAAGAGAAAAAGCACTCCGGAACCGAGGACGAAGACCAGGGAAAGGGAACTCAAGGTGGCAGATACCGGCCAGAAAGCCCACCAGGTAGAGCGCCAGGGAGGCGATGACGAGGAGCAAGCCGTAGCGGGCCGGGACGAACCGGCACCCTGCGCAGTCTTTCCCGCTTTCTCCACAACACGAAAAGGGCTATCGGCACGATGAAAAAGCCATGCGAATAATCCTCGGAATGCTGCCAGGCGGCGAGCAGGCTCCGCCAGACGGGCCAGAATGCCGCCAGGTAGGCCAGCAGCACGGCGCCGGCGAGCAGCATATCGATCGGCAGCAGCTTGCCGCCGGCGGCTTCTCCACTTCTCTGCATCGTCAGGCCTTTTCGGATGAAAAATGATGGAAGCCGTGCTTCTTCATCAGATCGTAAATAGTCGGCCGACTGATCCCCAGAGCCTCCGCCGCCTTGGCGACATTGCCGGTGTACTTCTGGATGGCGCAAATGACCATTTCACTCTCCAGCCGGTTCTTCGCTTCGCGCAGGGTCAGGCTCTCTCCACCCCGGCCGGCTTTGGTCCTGGGTCTTTCAGTGAAACCCAGCTCATAATCGCTGATCACCGGGGTTTCGCACATGATGACGCCGCGCTTGATCTTGTTTTCCAATTCCCGGACGTTGCCCGGCCAGGCATAGGATTCGATCATCTCCTGGCATTCGGGGCTGAAGCCCCGTACTTTCTTTCCCATCTCCCGGCTGAAGCGCTGCAGGAAGATATGGGCCAGCAGGCGAATATCCTCCCCCCGTTCGCGCAGCGGCGGCAGCTGCAGGGTAACCACCCCGATCCGGTAGTAGAGATCGTCGCGGAAACTGCCGCTGGCGATCGCCTTAGCGATATCGACATTGGTGGCGGCGATGATCCGGGCGTCCACCTCGATATCCTCCCGGCCGCCGACACGCTGAATCACCTTTTCCTGCAGAAAACGCAGCAGCTTCACCTGCAGGGCCGGGGAAAGCTCGCCGATCTCGTCGAGGAACAGGGTGCCGCGATGGGCGAACTCCACTTTGCCCTGCACCCGCAGCTGGGCACCGGTGAAGGCCCCCTTTTCGTGCCCGAAGAGTTCCGATTCGAGCAGGTTTTCCGGGATGGCGCCGCAGTTGATGGGAATGAACGGGCCGTCCTTGCGCAGGCTTTTCTCGTGGATGGCCCGGGCCACCAGTTCCTTGCCGGTGCCGCTCTCGCCGAGGATCAGCACCGGGACATCGCAACTGGAAATCTTCTTCACCAGTTTAAAGATCTCCTGCATCTCCGGGCACTGGCCGAAGATCCCGGAGATACCCGGCATTGCCGGGTCGGCCGAGCGCTGCAGGCGGAGGTTTTCCACTTCCAGGGAGGCGACGTGGGCCGCCCTGGAGAGGATGATCTTCAGTTGATGCAGATCGATCGGTTTCTGCAGGAAATCGTAGGCGCCCATCTGTACCGCCCGCAGGGCGTGCTGCCGCTCCTGATTGCCGGTAACGACGATCACCTTGGTCAGAGGACGCTCCCGCAGCACGTCTTCCAGACAGCGGAAACCCTCCTGCGTCCCACCCGGATCGGGCGGCAGCCCGAGGTCGAGAGTCATGACCGGCGGCCGGTGGTGCTTGCACAGCGTCACCGCCTCCTTGGCGTGCATCGCCGCCAGAATCCGGTAGTCCCTGCCCAGACCCCATTTCAGCTGCTTCTGGATTCCTTCATCGTCTTCCACGATCAGCAGTTTCGTCATTACGCTTTCCCTGCCATTCTTTTCCGGATGTGGTGGCTGGAGTTCCCGTCAATTCCCGGATCGGCTACCGCGGCGGCTTTCCAGTCGACATCGGCCAGGACGTCTCGCAGCGGCGCGAACGGGAGTTTTTTCACCAGGTAATCGATCTTGCCGAAGGTTTTCTCCAGATTGTGGTAGTGGCGAAAACGCGACTTCCAGTTACTTCGCACCCGCGGCTGGAGCGGATCGATCTCCCAGGGGTGGAAGTAGAGAACAGCCGGTTGCCCCTCCCGTTGGTTGATGTGGTGAAAGGCCCGGGCAACCAGGCTTGCCGGCAGCAGGCGCAGGTAGCCGCCGCCCCCCACCGGCAGTCGCCATTGCCGCCCGCAGGCCGCAAGACATACGGTGGAGATCGGAAATTCCCTGATCGACCCCGAAGGGCGACAGATGAGATGGGGGAAGCGCTGCGCGCCCGGAATCCCGTAGAGATCATGGTAAATCGGGTAAATGCTCGAATCATGCGTGATCCCCTCTTCGATCAGAATGTCCAGAGCCCACAGGGAGCGGGCGGTTATCGAATAACTCGGCGCTCGATAGCCGGTCACCGGAGAGCCGCTGATATCCTCCAGCAGACGGCGGGCGCTTCGAACGTCCTCCCGGAAACGCGTCGGTCCGATCTCGTAAATGAGCTGATGGCCAAAACCATGGCTGGCAATTTCGTGACCGCGGCGCTGGATCTCCCGGACCAGATCCGGCAGCCGCCTGGCGACCCAGCCAAGCACGAAAAAGGTCGCCCGAAGATCGCGCTCTTCCAGCCAGTCGAGCAGGCGCCGTGTGTTGCCGGCTACCCGCAACGGATAGTGATCCCACTCATCCGGGCGGATATCCCGGCGGAAGGCGGCCACCTGGAAGTAATCCTCAACATCGATGGTCAGTGCATTGCGCATGCGGTCACGGTTCGCATCGACTGTCGCTCAGAAAACCTTCCTCAACTCGAGAAAGACCCGGTTGGTTTCGAAACGGTCCTCCTGAACCTGCGGCGAATGCGAGTCGACCCGGTAAAGGATCAGACTGGCGGTGAGGTCCTCCATGAGCTGGTAGGCCGCGGTGGCGCTGCCGATCAGGACCTGGGTCCAGGTATCATCCACCTCTTCGTCATACCGGAAGCCGCTGAACGTGAGGGTGCCATTCAGCCGCTCGGTGAATTCATGGTAGAAACTGCCGGTCCCCCCATAACGACGGGTATCGAGCTCATCGACATCGACGATCGTAGAAATCGGACAGGGAGGCCGACGCGCTCACCCGCGTACGGGCCCAGTCCCTCGCAAGGGAAACCCGGTAGTACTCTTCACGCTGGACCGTTCCCTCTGGATCCTCGATATAGTCAACACCCAGCGCCAGGGTGGCGGTCAGCAGCGTGAAAGCGTGGGACAGCCCCGCATTCCAGTAGGGGTCGTCCTGGTTCATCCCGTCGGAAAAATCGATCCAGGTATAACCGATGGTGCCGAAAATATAGGAATTCTCCCCATACTCGTAGCGCAGCCCGGTCCACACGTCGTTTTTGTCGTAATCGAGCAGATCGGCGTCTTCATGCAGATAGCGGTAGCCGGCCTGCGCCTTGGTGCGGGAGGTGAGCTCATGTGTCCCCTCGGCAAAGAGGATGTGATCGGTACTGTCGTTTGTGCCGGTACTGTCGTTTGTGCTATCGCCGCTGTAGGTGGTCTGGACAAACTGGTAGCCGGTCCTCAGCGAGTTGCGCGGCGACAGGCTGAACTGAGCGTAGGGGCTGAGCGAGAGGATGTTCTGATCGGTCTGGTTCTGGAACAGGCTTTGCTCCCGGTAATCCCGGGACGTGCTCAGGGAGACCCGGGAGAGCCGATCGAGTCAGTTCCAGAAAATACCGGTCCTTCCAGTTCAGCAAGGAAACCGTATCGAGAAAGTGCACGGTTTCGTCATCCTGTTCCCCCTTGGCATAAAGACGGTAATCGAGGGTATAGGCCAGATTCATGGTGATCCTGCTCCCCTGGTAGTCAAAAGAGAGCGAAGGCATGAGCCGGGTGATGAAATCGGAGACCTTGTCCTTCTCGGCATTTAAAATGTTGTCGTCGTAAATTTCGCTCAGGGTGAGGGCCGGATAAACCTTCAGATCAGCCCGGCAATCGGTGCCCAGAAGATGGCTGAAAAGAATGGAAAAAAACAACAACGCCAACGCCAGTTTGCACATCGATTTCATGGTCAGCCCATCACTGGTTTGACTTGAGAAAAATTTTCCGGAAGCCACTGAGGAAGCCTGTTTTCCGTTGTACGGGAACATCGAACCTGGGCATGTTCAGAACGACGTCGATCTCCGGATTTTTTCTGGTGCCGGTTCCGGCGGCCATTACGGCATTGCTGATTTCCCGCACAGAGGATTCGAACTGATCGAGTTGCCGATTCAGACTGTCGATTTCCGCCTGCCCGGCCGGGGGCGTTTGCGTCTCCGGCTGAGAGAGTTCTACCGCTGGCGGAGTGGGGGAAGCGGTTGCCTTTTCCGCCGGCTTGGTCGGCTTCGCCGCCGCCGGCCGCACTGGTGACTTCCTGGGGAAGAACTGGCCCTCGAACTGGGGATCGTCCGCCAGGTCCGCTACCATTTCTTCCTCTATGACCCTGGTCCCTTCGGCGAAAGCGGACAGCAGGAGGAAATCGCAGAGAATATTGATCAACCGCGGAACCCCGCCGGTATACTCAAAGATCAGATCCAGGGCGGCGCCGGCAAAGACGACCGCTTCCCGGTTACCGGCAATTTCCAGACGATGGAAGATATAGTTTTCCGCCTCCTGCCGGTGCAGCGACTGCAGGTGGCAATGGATGCCGATACGCTGACGCAGCTGGCGCAATTCCGGTACCGAGAGGATCTTTTTCAGCTCCGGCTGCCCGACCAGAACGATCTGCAGCAGCTTGGCATCGTTGGTCTCCAGGTTGGAGAGGAGGCGCAGCTCCTCCAGGGAGTCGATGCTGAGGTTCTGGGCCTCATCGACGATCAGCACCGACCTGCGGTTCATGCCGAACTGCTCGATGAGAAAATGATAAAGGTCCTTGAGCAGCTGGACTTTGTTCCGCCCCTCGGTCGGCAGGCCGAAATCGTCGTTGATCGTTGCCAGCAGTTCAATCGAGCTCAGTTTGGTGTTGAATACCTTGGAGACCTGGACGTCCGGGCCGAGATTGCGGAGAAGGTTCCGGATGATGGTCGTCTTCCCCGCCCCCACTTCTCCGGTCAGCAGGACAAAGCCGGAATTCTCCTTCATCGCATAGTCCAGGTAGACGCCGACCTTGCTGTGCGTCCGGCTCAGATACAGGAACTCCGGGTTGGGCACCAGTTCGAACGGCTTCTTCTCCAGGCCGAAAAAGGGCTCATACATCTTCAGTAACCGTGATAGTAGTAGTGATAGCGGCCGCTCAGAGATTCGTTGCGGACGTGATTGTAGACCAGCCCGACCACCTTCTTCCGGTGGATGGCATTGAGGGCATCATCGATATGCCGCAGGGAAACCGACCCCTCTTTGACGACGAAGATCACCCCGTCGACATAGGTGCTCAGGGAACGGGTTTCGGCCACCGGCAGCACCGGCGGCGTGTCGATGATGACGAAGCGGTCGGGATAGCGAGTCTTCATCTCATGGACCAGCGCCTTCATCCGCTGGGCTCCCAGCAGCTCCGCCGGGTTTTCCACTTCTCGCCCGGCAGGGATAAACGAGAGCTTGCCGATGCTGGTGCGGATAAGGACGCTGGAAAGATCGAGTCCGTCGCAGAGGCAATCGGCCAGCCCGGCTTTTGGGCTGAGATGGAAGTACTTGTGAATGCTCGGCTTGCGCAGGTCCGCATCGACCAGGAGAACGGTATGGTCGTATTCCTGGGCCAGGGTAATGGCCAGATTGATGGCCGTCAGGCTCTTCCCTTCTCCGCTGAGCGAACTGGTGACCATCAGGGTCTTTTTCATATCCCCTTGGCGCACCATGTTGACGATGGTGGACTTGACCTTGCGGAATTCCTCGGCAATCGGCGAGCGAGGGTCGTTATAGGTGACGATCATCGGATGATCGATCTGCAGATTCTGCACGGGAGAGCCATTCTGGCCTTTTCGCGGCGGCGGCCTTGGCGGCGACCGCCTCCCCTTCCCCACGCAGTTCGGCAACCCGTTCCATCGATTGCTCAAGCCGGGAGGAAGCCGCGCCGGACTCTTTCCCTCCCCGCAACTCAGCTGCTTTTTCCAGTGCTTCATCGATTCGGCTCACGGCTTCCTCCTGCTAGAGAATGTTGCGGAACAGTCCGCCGAGATCAGCCACCTGCTGCCGGAAGTGCATAGATCGCAGGAGTTTGTCCATCAACGGCGCATCGACCATCTGCAGGAACTCGTAACCGAGCACCAGGAAGTAGCCGAGCAGATAGACGGCCACGCATACCGTCAGGGTGACGGCCTGCTGCCGTTGGCGAAGTTGATCCTCAGTGGTGGTGAACTGGGGGATAAGGGCGAGCACGGGCAGGCCCAGCTCCTGCACCGTATCGATGCTCTTGACCGAGGAATCGAAGTAATGCAGGGCGTAGATGACGCCGAAGCCGGCGCCCAGGGCCGCGAGCAGGCTCATCAGAAGGATCGCCACCCGGTTCGGGCTGACCGGCCGCTCCGGCAGAATGGCCGCGTCGACGATGCGGAAGGCATCGACTTTGTCCTGGATCTCCATCTGCTTGGAGAGCTCGGATTTGCCGTAGCGCAGCACCAGTTGGTCATAGGTATTTTTGTAGGTGTCGCGGTCACGCAGCAGTTCGTTGTAGATCTTGTGCTTCTCGGGCAAGGTGGCGAGAATGGCTTTTTTCTCTTCCAGACTCTTCTTGAGGGTCTCTTCCTTGCGCACCAGGGCATTGAGCTCGATATTGAGCAGCGTCCCTTCCATGCTGGCGTCCTCGGCAATCCGCGGGGCTTTCTCTCCTTTCCCGCTGGCCTTTATCGCCTGCCGGATCTGCTCTATCTCGGCATTGATCAGAATCACCTCGGGATAGTTATCGGTATAGACCAGCAGCAACTGGTCCCGCCTTCTCTGCAGATCCGCCAGGTGCTCCGCCGAGGTTCCGCCCTGGGTGCTTCCCCGATTGAGCAGCGACTTTTTGGCCTGCAGGGCCGTTTTCTGGGTTTCCAGCTCGTTCAGCATCGCCTCGCCCTGGCGAATCTCGGTCAGCAGGTAGCTGTCGTCGTTGAATACCGCGTAACTCTCCTGCTGTTTGAACTGCGCCAGACGGCCTTCCGCTTCCTGAATCTTGCTGCGAAAATGCTCCATCTGTTCCGACAGGAAGCGGTTGGCGCCGTAGGATTCCTGTCGATTGGCCGACAGGTTCTGCTCGATGTACTTTTGAATCAGGGTGTTCACGTAATCCCTGGCCAGGCGCGGATTACTGTTGGCGTACTGGATAATGAATAGATCTTTATCCTTGATGGTAATTTTGGTGTTCTTCTGAAAATCTTTGATCAAGCTGTTGGTGTTGTTCTTGTCAACCAGATCGACATCCAGGGCATCGATCACTTTCAGCAGAAGATTCCGGCTGCCCAGCATCTGGCTCAGGACCTTGAGACGTCCCTCGAGTGACTGGGTAATCGCGATCCCTTCGACAAGATCGTTAATGACGCTTTTCTCGATGAAAACCGTCGACTGGGCTTCATACTTCTGAGGCCAAAGATAGGTCGTAACGATTCCTACCGTGCAAACCGCAATGGCAATGATGGTGAACAGAATTTTCTTCTGCAGAATGATGTTCAGATACGTCCTGTAATCGATTTCCCCGGCCATTCCCGTTCTCCCTTAGAAAAGACCTTCTTTAACGATGATGTAATCCCCGACGTTAAGCTTGACGTTCTGGCTCAGGTCGCCGTCTTCCATAAGGTCCTTCATTTTGACGGCGATCGACTTCTTCTGTCCCTCCGCATCTCTGAGAATGAGGGTGTCGTTCGGCTTGGCAAATCTGTTGAACCCTCCCGCCTGAAGAATCGCTTCCATCACCGTCAGTCCCTCCCGGTATTCGATGAAGCGGGGAGAATTGACAGCGCCCAGGACATAGACGTTCTTTTCTTCGACGATCGGAATGAAGATCACATCGTTGCTCTCCAGGACGATATCTTCGGCGGCATTACCCTTGAGAAAGAGTTGCTCGAACCCGGTCTTGATCTTCTTGCCGTCCCGCAGAACATAGGACCTCTTGAGATCGGCATTGGTGAAATCGGAGATCTGGCAGAGAAGCTCCAGCAGAGTGGTCCGGCGGGTGAGGTCAAAGACACCGGAAGAGACACCGCCACCGAAAATGTGCACCTGATTGTTGGTGATCTGCCGGACCGAAACGGTGACGATGGGGTTTTTGACCAGGGTCTTCAACCCATCTTCCAGCAGGAGTTGCAACCGGTGGGGGGTTTTTGCGGTGGCGGTAACCTCGCCCAGACCAGGAACCGTGATCTTCCCATCCGGCCGGACGATCGCCGAAAAACTCAGTTCCTTCACTCCCCAGACGGAGACATCGAGTACATCGCCGTCGCCGATGACGTAATCACCGGCCCGGGCCCCCGGAACCACTGTGACCAGGAGCAGCAGAATGACCGCCAGAAAACGTAACTTCATTGTTGCCTCCTCTTGTTTCTTACCATCCAGAGACCTCTCCGGATGGGAACTACCTGGCGCCGCGACCGAAAAGAACGACCTTGATGGTCTCCAGGATGATCATCAGGTCGAGAAAGAGCGAATAGTTCTTGATGTAGTAAAGGTCATACCGCAGCTTCTCAACGGCATCCTCAATGGAGGCGCCGTAGGAGTACTTGATCTGGGCCCAGCCGGTGGCGCCCGGCTTGACGCTGTGCCGGTTGGAGTAGTAGGGAATCTCCTTCTTGAGATTCTCCACGAATTCAGGTCGTTCGGGACGTGGACCGACCAGGCTCATGTCGCCGCGTATGATGTTTAATAACTGCGGCATTTCATCGAGGCGGGTCTTACGCAGCCAGCGCCCGACCCGGGTGATCCGCGGATCGTTTTCCACGGCCCAGACGGCGCCGGTGGTTTTTTCGGCATTCCGGTGCATGGTGCGGAATTTATAGAGGGTGAAGTTCTGCTCACCTTTGCCGACTCTTACCTGCTTGAAAAACACCGGTCCCTCCGAATCGGCCTTGATCAATAGGGAAACCAGGGGCAGCAGCAGCCCGCCCAGAAGGATGCCGATGCTGGCGAACACCAGGTCGATGGCGCGTTTGCAAAAGCGGGTAAATAGCGTCAACCGCGCGTTGCCGGAGAAGATGAACCAGCTGGGGTGGATTTTCTCCACCATCAACTTGCCGGTGATCTGTTCATAAAAGGACATGGCATCAACGATCTCTATGCCGCTCAGTTTGCAGCCGAGAATTTCCCGAACCGGCAGAACTCCCCGCCGCTCAGTGAGTGAAATGACAATTTTGTCGACTTTCTCCCGGATCGCCAGTTTGGTAAGGGACTCGTCACCGAATTTCCCGCCTTCCCCGTCCGCTTCATTGCTCGGCCGTATCAGCCCGGCCAGCACGTAATCGTGGGGTCCGGCGGCGAGCAGTCTGGCGATCTGGTCCGTCACTGGTCCGCCGCCCAGGATCAGGATCTTCTCGGCCATCCCCGGAATCTTGAACAGCAGATGGAAACCGCTGTGGAAGATAAATTGCAGCACCCCGAAGATGATGAGGGCAAGGGCAAAGGCAACCCGCGGCGGACCGAGGCGGGGGAGGAAATAATAGAAGCCGGCAAGAACAATAAAGGCCAGGCCCAGGGCGGCGAGGATGCGCAGGAACAGTTCGCTCTTGCGCTGCTGAATGCCTCCGTTGTAAAGCTCCGCCAGGTAACCGGTAATTATGACCGCCGCGATAAAGAGGACGATTTGCCATAGGTCTGCCGGTAAAAAATTCTCCCCCGGCCAGCGAAATCCGCGACCGCAAGGGCCATCCGCAGCCATAGGCAAGGACGGCCAGGGAGGCATCTCCTCCCATCAGGATCAGCAGGGTCTTGCTCATAATTTGCCAGCCGAAACTTTCCCCGAGAGCTTTTGCAGCATGGCTCTTGCCTGGTCTGCCTCCGGAAACGACCCTTTGGCCAAGGCATAGCGCAAAGACCGGAGAGAATGTTCGATTTTCCCCTGTCGCTCATAAATGAGGGCCAGATGGTACTGGATGGTTGGCATGTCGGGGAGGAGGGTCGCAGCCTTTTCCAGCACCTGACAGGCTTCGGCGGTGCGTCCGTTGCTGAACAGGACATACCCCATGGTGTCGAGAACCCAGGGATTCTCCGGCTGCATCCGGTAGGCCCGCGAGGCCAGTTCCAGGGCTTCTTGCCGGTGCTCGGACGATTCGGCGTAGCAGTAGGCAAGATTGTTCAGGGCCGGGGCGAAATCGGCATTGTGCGCTAAGGCCTGCCGATAGAGACGGATCGCCTGCTCTCGCTTACCTAGCCGCTCATACACCGCGCCAAGGGCAAAGAGGGCTGGGTAGCAGTCCGGCTGCGCCTGGGAAATCCCTTCATAGGTTTGCACCGCCGCCTGCAGGTTGCCGCTCTTCTCGTACAGCTCGCCCAGGCGCAGGCGGAGGGGAAGGTTATTGTCGATACGCCGGGCGGCTTCTTTGAGAAGGGTGATCGCCTCGCCGAGTTGCCCCGCCTTTTCCTGTACGGACGAGAGACAAAGGTATCCGAGAGGCACCCCCGGGAATTGCCGGATCAGTCGCTGCGATACCTCCGCGGCTTTTTCGTTGTCGCCCTGCTGAAGGTAGGCTTCAGTCAGCAGCCCCGCCCCTCTGCCGGGGGCAAGCCGGTCGAGCAGGGTAAAGGTTTCAATTGCCGCCTGGAACTGTCGGGCAGCCAACTGTATCCTCCCCTTCAGCTCACAGGCGGAGGTGTTTTTGGGATCTTTCCGGATTAATTCATCTAAAGTTGCTATTGCCTCCGCGGTCTTGCCCGCTCGCTGGAGATAGTTGGCCAAGCCCAGATAGCCAGCGGCCTGGCCGGAATCTTTGGCCTGCCGGTACCACCCTGCCGCCGCCTCTTCCTGCCCGGCAAGTTCAGAGGTCAGACCGAGCAGCAGCAGGGGCTTAAGCGCACCGGGTTGCCTGCCCAGAATGCTCCGATATTCGGCTATGCTCTTCGGGAAGTCGCCTTTGCCGGCGTAATAGGCCGCCAGATTGTAATAGGGGGTCAGATAGTCCGGTTTCAGCTCTTTGGCCTTCAGCAGGCACTCGACCCCTTGATCGAAATTTCTCTCACCGAAATAGGAGGCAGCCAGATAATTGTAGAAAAGGGCATCACTTTCCTTTCCGGTCAGCCCTTCCCGGAGGATCCGGATAGCTTCTGGATAGTTCTTCTGCTGCAGATAATACCGGGCCAGAACGAGGCGGATATCCGGGATTTCCGGTGCGATCGCCAAGGCTTTGACCATGTTTCCCTCGGCTTGTTCCAAGTCTCCCGCCGAGAGATTGGACAACCCCTTTTTGAGGTATGCCTCGGCAAGGGTCGGGTTGAGGTCGATCGCCCGGTCGAACTCCTCCATCGCCTGATCGAGTTGCCCCTTGCTCAGGTAGGCGCTCCCCAGGGTGCTGTGGGCCAGGGCATTCTTCCCATCTTTTTCCAGTACCCGGCGGAGGGCGGCAATAGCGTCGTCGACCCGCTTCTGCCGCAACAGGATTGCTGCCAGGACGATCCTCGGCTGCGCTGCATCGGGCTGGTGATCGAGTATCCGCTGGAACTGGTTGATGGCCATTTCCAGGTGCCCCAGCTTGTAGTAGCTCATCCCCAGCATGTACCAGGTCAGCAGGTCGGGCCGCTGTTCGGCAACTTTCTGCAGATCGTTAACCGCCGCCTCGATATCCCCCCGCAGATAACAGACGTACCCTTTCAGTTGCCGGCCCTGCGGTTGCCCGGGAAATTTCTCCAGGAGTTGTCCGGCCAGGGCGTCGGCGTCGTCGGTCTTTCCGTTTTCCAGAAGCAGCAGCCCGGCCATGTAGAGGGCGGTGGAGTTGCCGGGATCGAGTTCACTCACCCGCCGGTATAACCGCAGCGCCTGCTCGCGTTGACCGAACGAAGATTCGACCCTGGCGAGGAGAAAATTGGCGGCGGCATTGTCGGGTTCCCTGGCAGTGAGCTCACGGAGCAGGACTCGGGCCTCTTCCCTCTTGCCAATGTGGAGCAGACAATCGGCCAGATCGAGGATCAGCGGTGCCTTTTGCGGAGCCAGCCGAAGCGCCTGGCGGAAACTTTTTTCCGCGGCATCCGTATCCCCCTTGAGCATGCAGGCTTTCCCCATCAACTGCAGGGCGTCTACGCTGTCCGGATTTGCCTTCAGGTAACTGCCTATTTCTTGTACGGCCAGCTCAGGTCGCCGGGTCCGGTTGTACAGTTCCGCCAATTTAAGCGGCAGTTCCGGAAAGGACGGGGACTGCATCGCCACTTTATGGAATTCCTTTTCGGCGATTTCAAACTTTCCCAACTGCAGGTACTCATCGGCCAGGTAGAATCTGGCCCGGTAATCGTTTGGATCTTTCTCCAGGACGCTTTTGAACAACACGATCGCCCCGTGATGGTTCTGCGCCAGTCGCTGTTCCAGACCCTGCTGCAAAAGATCTTCCTTGCTCGACCTGCTGCACCCTGCCGAGAAAAGGAGCAGACCAGCGCAGGCCCAAATGGCGGCGGAGAACAACTTTTTCATCTCAATTCCTGAATTTGAGTGGATTCTATGTTTTTCCGACAGGTGTACTTTTGCCTTGCGCTCCGGGAGGAAGAAACGGAAGGCTTCCCGGATTTTGTGAATTGCCTCTAATTTGTAGCAAAGCTTGCCGGTTTTTCAATGAGAAGAAGCAATTAATTTTATTTTTCGACACCGGTCTGCCTGCTCCCCGCCCAAAGTGTTTCCTTTGGTAACAAGAAATTCAGACGAGGGAGAAAATCCAGGAAAGGAGGGCGGGTTTATATCACGGCCGCGGATCGAATCGGCAGGACTCCGACAAGCTGGAATCGACTCTTGAGTTGGGGGCAAGCTCTTTCAGTCTCTTGTAGAGGGTTTTTCGGGAAAGTCCGAGCATTTTCGCTGTGCGGGATTTGTTACCCCGAGATCTTTCTAAAGCCATCAGGATAGCGCTGGCCTCGATCTCCTTCAGCGTGCACGGTACGACAGCCGCCGGGCGGCAAGCCTGCCCGATAGACAGATGCTCCTCCCGGATTTCACCACCTCCGGCCTGACCGGCCGCCCGTTCCAACTCCGCATGGAACTGCCGGATATTGCCTGGCCAGGGGTGATCCTGCAAAAGGCGGACGGCCGCCGGAGAAATGAGCAGGTCCCGCCTCTCCCGGGCGGCGATCTCCTGGAGAAAGGCATAGGCCAACAGCGGGATGTCGGAACGTCGCTCGCGCAGGGGAGGGATGCTGAACCGAAAACGACCGATCATTGAAAGGAGAGGTGGGTGAAATTGCCCGGCCGCTGCCGCCTCGTTCAGGTCCAGGCTGGTCGAAGCGAGCAGGCGGAAGCCTGACCGTCCATCCGCTCGCCGGCTCTGTTTCTCCGCCGACAGCTGATGCGCCAGTCTGGCCTGTGACTCGGGATCAAGATATTCCACTCCGTCCAGGTACAGACTGCCACCGTCGGCCTCATTAAAAAAGCGGCGCCAGTCGAGCCCCTCCGAGCCGACCGCCGATCGCCATCCCGACTGCCCCTCAAAAATGACAAACGGCTTTTCCGCTCCTAAGAGCCAGTGGTGCAGTGCTCTGGCCAGCCGTTTCTTTCCCACTCCGACTTCACCGCACAGCAGCACGCTTTTTTCCTGGTCCCGGCTGGTTTCCATGACCCGTCGCAGTTCGTTGGATTTGCCGGCGTCGGGGAAGATTCTTCGGCAGGTATCCTCCCAGGCCTGCGCCCGCTTCAGGATGTCCAGTTCACGCCGAAGCCGTTTGTATTCGACTGCCCGGACGAGTATCCCTTTCAGCAGCGAGTACTCAGGGGGTTTGAGAAAATAGTAGTAGGCGCCCAGGGACAACGCCCAGGACGCCGCATCCTGCGATCCGTAAGAGGCCAGAAAAATCACCGCCACATCTGGAGAATTCCGCTGAACCTCATCCAGCAGCTGAATCCCATCGATCGACTGGCATCTTCAGGTCGGTGATGACAACATCAACATCTTCGGCCTTCAGGATATTCCTGGCCGTGGCGGTGCTGGCCGCCAGCAACGTCTCGAACCCCTCATCAGCGAGAATCGCCGACAGGACCCGGACCGCACTGGCGTCGTCGTCCACGATCATAATCCTGCCGCCGGGGCTTCCCCGCATTTGCCACCTCATAAAATTTTCAATGGGTTCGAAAACGTTACACAACCACAGCCGCATTCGCGCTGAGTTTTTCGATTTTTATCGGTTCGGGGGATCTATGTGGTCCGTGGGGAAAGTTAACTGAGCTACTAAATTAGTGTATATTAAGGTATCAAGTTGGAAGCAATTTGCAATGCAACGGATGGAAGTATAAATTTGTCGGAGAACTTTACAGACTTCTCCAGCACCCCTCCCCTGTCCGAATTTATTCTGCATTTCCAATCGGTTATAGGCTGGCATGGGATTTGCTATTCTATGAGGGAAATTTAATTGCAACACTACACCAGGAAAAGGAGGAGACAAATGAAGAAGGGTTGGAATCGGATGTTGATGGTCCTGTGCGTCATCATGTTGGTGACGGCGGGACAGGCGATCGGCGCGCCATTCCAGGGTTCGCTGCTGGCCGAAGGAAGCGGCGACTCCTACTGGACGTTCGGCAGTTCCGGGACGGCTGTATGACGATGACGGAAGAGATTGCCGCGTATGCCACCGAAATCAGCTGTGGCTATTCAGCGGCGACAAATCCTTGCAGCTGTTCACGGGTGCCAATGAGGTACCAGACCAGATCACGATCAATCTGGCGGACGTGAAAAACACAGCTCGGTTCGCGAAATTCGGCGTTTACCTCGTCTCCCCCGACCAAGGCGGGCAGACCTTCTACAGCGATAGTTCCCTGAACTCCGACAGCATCGATCACATGCTGGCGTACAACGACAACGGCGAAATGTACTTTGGCTTTGAAGATCTGCTCGGCGGCGGCGACAAGGATTATGACGACATGGTGTTCCGCGTCGACGGGCTTGTCCCTAGGCACGCAACCGGCGCCGGTGCCGGAACCGGCCACCCTGCTCCTGCTTGGCTCCGGCCTGCTCGGCCTGGCCTCCTGCCGGAAAGGCAAAAAAGTCTGATCCGGCAACAAGATCACAAACTCAGAGGCGGTGTCCGGGAGACACCGCCTCTTTTTTTCACCGCGGCCTTTGCGTCAGTTTTCCCGACACTCCGGGAAAATCAGCCTTGATCATTTTGCCGATGGCCGGCCCCAGCGTCATTTCCGCCCTGATCGGCGCCACCTGACTTGGTCGCTCCGGCATCCGCCCGCCCCCGCTGCAGCAGATCGAGCTGCTTTTCCGTCAGATCGATCAGCTTCCGCGTTTCCCTGGCTATAATTGCCAGGAAATCGTCCTTCTCCTTCTCCCCGATCTGCCGTGTGCTGCGCAGGTAATAAACCGCCCCGTTAATTGAATTCAGCGGATTGCGCCATTCGCGGGAAAGTCGGGGCAGCCATTCCAGCCCGAGCGGAGGCGTGACGGAGCAGTCCCGCAACTGCTCGGCCAGGTGATAATTATCCAAAGGGACGGCAGCCTCTTCGGCAATCCGACGTGCATGCGCAAAGTCCTGTTCGGAAAACGGCGCCCGTCGCCCCTGCCGCTCAGGGTGAGCAGGCCCAGCAGACGGCTGCGGCTAATGATCGGGCAGGCGATAAAGGAAGGGGTGTGCCCCCGGTAACTCCGCCAACTGCCAAACGACCGATCATGTTCGATATAGGGGACGAAAACCGGACGCCGGCCACTGGCCACCAGCCCGGCAATCCCCTCGCCCATCCGGGTCCGGCAATTGCGGATGATTTCTCGGGGGGATGCCCCGGGCACACACAATGTAAAGGTCCTGCTGCGTGCCGTCCTGCAGCCAGAGCGAACCCTTTTCCGCCTGAATCGAAGCAATGGCGAAATCGATCACGATAGGAGGCAAAAGCCGCCAGATTGTCGATTTCTTTTACCGCATCGGCCAGCTTCTGATGAGGGAGAAGCTGGCTTCCCCTGATTTTACCGTGTTCAAGAAAGGCTCTCCGCCAGCGGTAATGAAAAGTGGCACCTCTCTCCTGTTTATGCCAAACCCATGCCAGACTATAACCACTCAATTTTACAAAGGAAATAGAGCCAGAGTCGAAAACCTGTAAATGACCCCGACAGAGCGGAGCCATTTCGGTAGGAAAAGCTTTGATCATCTGGAGCGACTTGTCTTGCTGCAGGCGCTTATCGCATGCGCAGTACGGCGCTTGCCTTTTCCGGATCCGGTGTTAAACATTAATAAAAAAAAATTATCTAACATTAACTGGAGATTGGAATGGGGAAGAAAGTCCTTATCACCGGCGGTGCCGGTTTCATCGGTTCCCACCTGGCTGACGAACTGCTTGCGGCCGGCCACCAGGTGCGGGTGCTTGATAATCTTGCCGAGCAGGTGCATGGCTCCGAGCGCCGCCGTCCTGCTTATTTGCCGCCCGAGGTCGAACTGCAGATCGATGACATTCGCGACCGGGGCGCGCTGGAAAAGGCCTTAAAAGGAATCGAGGTAATCTTTCACCTCGCCGCTCAGGTGGGAGTCGGCCAGAGCATGTATCGGGTCCGCGACTATGTGGAGGTCAACGACCTGGGGACCGCCAACCTTCTGCAATTGCTCGTCGACCGTCCGGTGGAACGACTGGTGGTGGCCTCCTCCATGAGCATTTACGGCGAGGGTCTTTACCTGGATTCCGAGGGAACTCTCGTGGAGGACCGCGACCGGGAACTGCCCCAACTGCAGCAGGGTCTATGGGAGCTGCGGGGCGCGGACGGCCGCAACCTCACCCCGCTGCCAACCCCGGAGCAGAAGCGCCCGGCACTCGCCTCCATCTATGCGCTGACCAAATATGTCCAGGAACGCCAGTGTCTGCTGATCGGCCAGGCCTACAACCTGCCGACAGTCGCCCTGCGGTTTTTCAACGCCTACGGCCCCCGTCAGTCGCTCTCCAACCCGTATACCGGCGTCCTGGCGATCTTCGCCTCCCGGATGCTGAACGGCAATCGGCCGATCATCTTCGAGGACGGCCTGCAGAAACGGGATTTCGTCCACGTCAGCGATGTCGCCCGAGGCTGCCGGTTGGCCATGGAAACCCCTGGTCTGGCCGGTCGGGTGTTCAATATCGGCAGCGGCAGCAGCTATACCGTTCGGCACGTCGCCCTTCGCCTGGCGGAAATCCTCGGTCGGCCGGATCTGCTGCCGGAAATCACCGGCCGCTTCCGCGTCGGTGATATCCGCCACTGCTTCGCTGACATCCTCCTGGCCCGCGAGATGCTCGGTTACCGTCCGCGAGTGGTCCTGGAAGACGGTCTGGTCGAACTGGCGGAATGGCTTACCGATCAGGAGGCGGCCGATAATTACGAGACCGCCAGACACGAACTCAGCTGTCGGGGTCTGACCGTATGAGCGGCCGGACAGGCCGGCCGGTGGCAATCACCGGCGGCGCCGGCTTCATCGGCACCAATCTGGCCGACCGGCTGGCCAGGACAGGGCAGCCGGTGCTGGTCTTCGATAATCTGAGTCGGCCTGGGGTCGAACACAATCTCGCTTGGCTGCGGGCCGCGCACGGCGACCTGATAACGGTCGAGACCGCCGACATACGCAATCCCCTGGCGGTCCGCCGGGTCCTCGCCGAGGTCTCGGCGGTCTACCATTTCGCGGCCCAGGTAGCGGTCACCACCAGCCTGGCCGACCCGGCGGAAGATTTCGAGATCAATGCCAGAGGGACTCTCAACGTTCTGGAAGCCCTGCGCGCCCTCGCCGCCCCTCCGCCCCTGGTCTTCACCTCCACCAACAAGGTTTACGGTCAGTTGGAGGGGCTCGAACTGCGCGAGGAAACCGAACACTACCGGCCGGTGCAGCCGGCCGTTCATGCGGCCGGCATCGGCGAGAAGCAGCCGCTTGATTTCTACAGTCCTTATGGCTGTTCCAAAGGCACCGCCGACCAGTATGTGCGCGATTATGCCCGCATTTACGGCCTGCCGACGGTGGTCTTCCGCATGAGCTGCATCTACGGCCCCCACCAGTGCGGCAGCGAGGACCAGGGATGGGTGGCCCATTTTCTCCTTCAGTCCCTGCGCCAGGAGACCATCACCATCTACGGCAATGGCAAGCAGGTACGCGACATCCTCTTTGTCGAAGATCTGGTGGAGGCGCTGCTGCTGGCCGCCCGCCACACCGACCGGCTGCGCGGGCAGGTTTTCAATATCGGCGGCGGCCCGGCCAATGCGGTGAGCCTGCTGGAGGTACTGGCCCGCATTGGCGATCTGGAGGGGCGGCAACCAGCAGTCCGGTTGGCCGCATTACGCCCCGGCGACCAGATGTATTATGTCTCCGATACCGGTCGCTTCGCCCGGCTGACCGGTTGGCGCCCGACCGTGACTGCCGACGAGGGGATAGCCCGGTTGCACGCCTGGTTGCGGGAAAACCGGCGTCTGCCCTCCAGGTCGCGGAGAGCGGTGTCGTGAAATTCGCCCTGGTCAATCCCAACTGGACCTATCGGGGCAGCATATTTTTCGGCTGCCCTGAGCCGCATTTGCCGATCGAGTTCGGTTATGCCAGAGCGCTGCTGAACCAGTGCCGGGCACCAGGCGGAGATTGTCGATGCCCACCTGTGCGATCTGACCCCGGCGCAGGTGCAGAGCCGGGTGGCCAGTCTGCGCCCTGATTTTACCGTGCTCGCCACCGCCCCCACCTATCTGTTCTGGCGTTGTCCCCCGCCCGAGCTGCGCCTGCCGCGGGCCATGGCCGGGCTGCTGCGGGAAGTTGGCGGCCTGCTGCTGGCGGTCGGCCCGCACGCCTCCACCACCCCTGGCGCCACCCTGGACAAGCTCGGAGTCGATGCCGTCATCCGCGGCGAGTTCGAGGAAATCCTTCCGCGCTTCGCCGATCCGAACTGGCGCCGTATTCCGGCCATCGCCTACCGTTCCGGCGATGAACTTGCAGGTGCAGGGCGAACCCTGGCGGGCGGCGCTGCAGGATCTGCCGGCGCTTGCCTGGCCCGACGAGTGGATCGGCCGCCATCGCCACCAGCACCACCGCTTCGATGGCCAACCGCTGGGTCCTGGAGCGGAGATCGAGGCCTCCCGCGGCTGCCCCTACCGCTGTACCTTCTGCGCCAAGGAAAATTTCCGCGGTGTTTACCGCCGGCGGCCTCTGGCGATCGTCCTGCGGGAAATCGATGGTCTGCTCCGCCAGGGGGTGGAATACCTCTATTTCATCGACGAGATTTTTCTCCCGGATGCCCCCTTGCTAGGCGCACTGAACGAGCGCCGGCTGAAATTCGGCATTCAGACCCGCATCGACCTGTGGCGGCCGGAAATGCTCGAACTGCTCGGCCGGGCCGGCTGCGTCTCGATCGAGGCCGGGGTGGAAAGTCTCTCCATCGAGGGCCGGCGCCGGCTGGCAAAACCGTGCCGCCTGACGAACGAGGAAATTGCCGGGCGTCTGGTCCTGGCCAAAGCGCACGTCCCCTTTGTCCAGGCCAACCTGCTGCTGACCGAGTTCGACGATCCGGCCGCCGTCGCCGCCTGGCGGGAGCAGCCTCATTGCCGCCGGTGTCTGGGCCAACGACCCGGTGCCCCTCTTCCCTTTCCCCGGCTCGCCAGCCTACCGGCAGCGCTGGGGAGCCCCGGACGATCTGGCCTGGGAGCGGGCGCACGCCTGGTATCTGGGCCACCATGCCGTCTTCAGTGAGCTGCAGGATTGCCAGCCGCTGCCCCTGGAGGAACTCGACCGGGCCGGAGGGTTCCATGGCTGAAGGGCGCCGGGGCCTGCGGGTACTGATGACCGCCGATACCCTGGGCGGCATCTGGGATTATGCCCTGGAACTGGCGGCGCAGCTCGCCGGCAACGAGGTCGATATCGTGCTGGCCACCATGGGCCGTTTACCCACCGCTGATCAAAGGCGGGCGGCCGCCGCCATCCCCGACCTGGTGCTGCAGGAGAGCCCGTTCAAGCTGGAATGGATGCCGGATGCCGGGGATGACCCGCTGCGCGCCGGAGAATGGCTGCTGCAGCTGGAGCGGCGGTTCGCTCCCGACCTCGTGCATCTGAACGGCTATGTTCATGCCGGCCTCCCCTGGCGCGCCCCTTGCCTGGCGGTGGCGCACTCCTGCGTGCTTTCCTGGTGGCTGGCGGTCAAAGGGGAACCGGCGCCCGATGAGTGGCAGGGCTATGCCGCCGGAGTACAGAGGGGCCTTTCCCAGGCCTCGGCGGTGGTCGCACCCACCGGCGCCCTGCTGCACTCCCTGGAGGGACTCTACGGCCGACTGCCGCATGCCTCCGTCATCTGGAACGGTCGCTGTCCGCAGCGTTACCGCCCCGGCATCAAGGGAAGTTTCATCTTCAGTGCCGGCCGCCTGTGGGATGAGGCGAAAAACCTGCGGGCGCTGACGGCGGTCGCCGCCGATCTCCAGTGGCCGGTCATCGCCGCCGGCGAATGGCGTCACCCGAACGGCGGCGGCGAACTCCCCGCGCCAGTCGAATACCTCGGTACACTGTCGGCGGCGGAAATGACCGGCTGGCTCAGCCGGGCGCCGATTTACGCCCTGCCGGCTCTCTACGAGCCGTTCGGGCTGAGCGTGCTGGAAGCCGCTCTCTCCGGCTGCGCTCTGGTGCTCGGCGACATCCCGAGCTTGCGCGAGTTGTGGGACGGCGCCGCCCTGTTCGTCCCGCCGGATGACCACAGCCGGCTGCGGATCGCCCTGCAGGCACTGATCGACGATCAGACGCTGCGCCTCGCTCTCAGCCGCGCCGCCCGGGAACGGTCCTACCGCTACGGCGCCGAACGGATGACCGCAGCCTACCTGTCTCTCTACTGCGACCTGCTGCACCTGCGGCCGGCGCTTCGCACCGGCAGGCGCCTCGGCGGCCAACCGGCACCGCCGGCTAAAACCTGAGAAAGGAAAGCTGCATGCGCTTTGTATTCTTCTACCATTCCCTGCTTTCCGACTGGAACAACGGTAATGCCCACTTTCTGCGCGGCCTGGTGCGCCAGTTGGCCGCGCGGGGACATACCCCCGTGGTGTACGAACCGGCGGACGGCTGGAGTCGCGCCAATCTCCGGGCGCAGGAGGGGGCGGCAGCCGAGGCTGGATTTTCCGCTGCCTTTCCCGGCATGAAATCGTTCTGCTACCAGCCCGCCGGACTCGACCTCGATCGGGTCCTGGACGGGGCGCAGGTCGTCCTGGTACACGAATGGAACGACCCGGAACTGGTGGCCCGAATCGGCCGCCACCGCGCCGGAAGCGGTAATTATCTCCTCTTCTTCCACGATACCCATCACCGGTCGATGACTCTGCCGGAGACGATGGCCCGCTACGATCTGGACGGTTATGACGGCGTGCTCGCCTTTGGCGAGGTGATCCGCGAGATCTACCTGCGGCGGGGCTGGAGCAAGCGGGCCTGGACCTGGCATGAGGCTGCCGACACCGCGCTTTTCCGTCCTCTCGCAGACCGCCCCAGGCGGGGGGATGTGGTTTGGATCGGCAACTGGGGGGACGATGAGAGAGCTGCCGAACTGCAGGAATTTCTCCTCGATCCGGTGCGCGTCCTGGGACTGAGCGCCCGCATTTATGGCGTTCGCTATCCGCAGACCGCACTTGCCGCCGTTCGAAGGGCCGGCTTCGGCTACGGCGGCTGGCTGCCCAATTATCAGGTGCCGGAGGTCTTCGCCAGTTATCGGGCCACCATCCATGTGCCGCGCCGTCCTTACGTGGAAAGCCTGCCCGGGATTCCCACCATCCGGGTTTTCGAGGCGCTCGCCTGCGGCATTCCCCTGCTCTGCTCCCCCTGGGAGGATGCCGAGGGGCTGTTCCGACCGGGGACCGACTACCTGGTGGCGAAAAACCGGGCCGGCATGATCGATCTGCTGCAGCCAGGTGCTGCATGACCGCACGCTGGCTGCCTCGCTGGCCAGAAACGGGCTGGAGACTATCCGCCGCCGGCACACCTGCCGGCACCGGATGGATGAGTTGCTGGCCATCTGTGCCGAACTGGGGGTCGCCGAAGAGCGGCCGGCCAGCAAAACGATGGAGGTGGCCTGATGCGGATCGCCTTTTTTGGATCCAGCCTGGTATCGGCCTACTGGAACGGGGCCGCCACCTATTACCGGGGGATCATCCGGGCTCTGGCCGAGCGCGGGTATCGACATCACCTTCTATGAACCGGACGCCTTCGACCGCCAGCGCCATCGTGATCTGGCCGATCCGCCCTGGGCGCGGGTGGTGGTTTATCCGGCCGATGAGACCGGCGTCTATCGCTGTCTGGAGGCGGCACGCGGCGCCGACGTCGTCGTCAAGGCAAGCGGCGTCGGGGTGTTCGACAGTTTGCTGGAAGCGGGCGTCCTCGACCTGCGGGGGCCGGGGACCCGCATCATCTACTGGGACGTCGATGCCCCGGCCACCCTCGACCGCCTGGCGCAGAACCCGGACGATCCGCTGCGTCGTCTCCTGCCGCAGTTCGACCTGGTTCTTACCTATGGCGGGGGGGAGCCGGTTGTGCAGGCTTTCCGGACACTGGGGGTGCGAAACCTGCATTCCCGTTTACAACGCCCTCGATACCTCCACCCACTTCCCGGTGCCCCGACAGGCGCGCTTTGCCGCCGATCTCGCGTTCCTCGGCAACCGTCTTCCCGACCGGGAGGCGCGGGTGGAAGAATTCTTCCTCGCGGCAGCCGCGTTCCGGCCGCAGCGCCGCTTCCTGCTTGGCGGCAACGGCTGGGGGGATAAGCCGCTGCCGGCCAATGTTCGCTACCTCGGGCATGTCTACACCGCCGACCACAATGCGCTGAACTCCTCGGCCCTGGCCGTCCTCAACATCAATCGCGAGAGCATGGCGCGCTACGGCTTCTCGCCGCCGACCCGGGTATTCGAGGCGGCCGGTGCGGGAGCCTGCCTGCTTACCGATGCCTGGCAGGGAATCGGGCAGTTCCTGGAACCCGGGCGGGAGGTCCTCATTGCCGCTGACGGCGCCGAAGTGGCGGCCCATCTCGACGCCCTCACCCCGGAACGCGCCGCCGCCATCGGTCGGGCGGCCCTGCGCCGGGTGCGGGCGGAGCACACCTACGCTCACCGCGCGGCGCTGGTCGACAGTCTGCTGCGCGACGGAAGGCAGGAGGTGCGGGCATGAGCGGCTGTTCGATCGTCATCCTCGGGCTGTCGATCACCTCTTCCTGGGGCAACGGACACGCCACCACCTATCGCGGGCTGGTACGCGAACTGGCCCGGCGCGGCCACGAGCTGATCTTCCTCGAGCGGGATGTCCCCTGGTACGCCGCCCACCGTGATCAGGCGGCGCCGCCCGGCGCCCGCACCCATGCTTTATGCCTCCCGGGAGGAGCTGCGCGAGCGTTTCACCGCTGTCGTCAGCGGCGCCGACCTGGTGATCGTCGGCTCCTATGTCCCCGAAGGGACGGCGGTAGCCGCCTGGGTCCTGGAGACCGCCCGGGGAGTGACCGCCTTCTATGACATCGATACCCCGATCACCCTGGCCAAGCTGGCCATCGGGGACACCGAGTACCTCTCGGCCGAGCTTATCCCGCACTTCGACCTTTATCTGAGCTTTACCGGCGGTCCCACCCTGCTTCGGCTGGAACAGGATTTCGGCGCCCGGCGCGCCCTTCCCCTGTACTGCTCGGTAGACCCCGCGCAGTATTTTCCGACGGTGGCGGCAAGCGACTGGGACCTCGGCTATCTCGGCACCTACAGTCCCGATCGCCAGGCGGGTCTGGAAAATTTGCTGCTCGACCCAGCCCGTCTGTGGCCGGCCGGGCGCTTCGTTGTCGCCGGCCCCCAGTTCCCGGCGAACCTCGCCTGGCCGTCGAACGTCAGCCGCATTGATCACCTTCCCCCCGACCGCCACCGGGACTTCTACAACGCCCAGCGCTTCACCCTCAACCTGACCCGCGCCGATATGCGCCGTGCCGGCTGGTCGCCGAGCGTGCGCCTGTTCGAGGCGGCGGCTTGCGGTATTCCGATCATCAGCGACTGGTGGGAAGGGCTGGACAGCCTGTTTGAACCGGGGCGGGAGATCCTCATCGCCCGCACGGCGGCGGAGGTGGAATTTTTCCTGCGGCAGATGCCGGAAGAGGAACGGCGGGAAATCGGCGCTGCCGGGCCGCCGGAGTATCCTCCGCAACCATACCGCCGGGCACCGGGCAGCAGAGTTGGAGGGTTATCTGGCACAGTGCCGCGCGGCAGCCCCGCCCGTCGCCGCCAGAGTCTGAAGCCGCTGCAGTTGGCCACCGGCAGAGGACTATTCAACAACCAAGGAGGCAGTCCATGCCATCCGTCCATCCGCAGATGATCGCCCAGGGAAAAGGGTCGGCCCAGCGGACCGGCTCGGTACCGGCGGGAAGGGTTCTGGTCACCGGCGGCGCCGGCTTCATCGGCTCCCACTTGTGCGAACGCCTACTGGCCGACGGACACGAGGTGATCTGTGTGGACAATTTCTCCACCGGCTCACCCGCCAATATTGCCCATCTGCTCACCAACCGCAGGTTCCGCCTGATCGAGCACGACATGGTCAAGTCATTGCACCTGGAGGTGGAGCAGATCTATAATCTTGCCTGCCCGGCCTCTCCCGTCCATTACCAACGCGATCCGATCCGTACCACGACCACCAGCGTACTAGGCGCACTGAATGCGCTGGAACTGGCCCGTCGGCTGGGAGTTCCGGTTCTGCAGACTTCCACCAGCGAAGTGTACGGCGACCCGGCCGTGCATCCGCAAACGGAAGAGTACTGGGGCCATGTCAACCCGATCGGGCAGCGCTCCTGCTATGACGAGGGGAAACGCTGCGCCGAATCGCTCTTCTTCGACTATCATCGGCAGCACGGTGTAGATATCAAGGTTTGCCGCCTGTTCAATACGTATGGGCCGCACATGCACCCGGCCGACGGCCGGGTGGTCTCCAACTTTCTCGTGCAGGCCCTGTGCAATGAGCCGATCACGGTCTTTGGTCGGGGATCGCAGACCCGCTCCTTCTGCTATATCGACGATATGGTGGAAGCCTTGATCAGAATGATGTCGTCTGCGCCCGGGTTCTGCGGGCCGGTAAATCTGGGCAACCCGGAAGAGTTCACTATCCTCGAACTGGTCGAGAAGGTTCTGGAAGTGACCGGTTCGGAATCGCAAACGGTTTTCCAGCCGCTCCCCCAGGATGATCCCCGGCAACGTCGGCCGGACATTGGCCTGGCCCGACGGGTTCTCGGCTGGCAGCCGACGACCAGGCTGCGGGAAGGACTGGTTCTGACTGCCGCTTATTTCGAGGAGCGCCTGCACCAGACGACGAAGGGAAAACTGCCGATCAGCAGCTCCGCCCCGTTCGTGGCATCTGAAACAAACCCGCTCGGCGGCTGAAGGAGGCGAGATGACAAGGCTGTTGTTCCTGCTGATACTCCTGCTGCCACTGGTTGCCTGTGAAAGGCAGGAAAAAGATACGACGCCGAAGACCTCGGCCGGACAGGCGGCCGTGGAGAAAGGTACCGCAGGGCGGACAGGGCAGAAGCAGGGCGGAGAGGAAAAAGTTCCCTACCCTATCGATCTGCAGCAGGGTGAGAAAGTTTACCGGGAAGTTTGCGCCACCTGCCACCGCGAAGGGATCGCCGGCGCGCCGAAGATGGGGGACAAAGAGGCCTGGCAGCCGCGCATCGCCAAGGGGCTCCCGACGCTGGTGGAAAATTCGATCAACGGTTACCAGGGAAACCAGGGCGTGATGCCGCCGAAGGGAGGGGCAAAAAGTCTCAGCAACCAGCAGGTCGCCTCGGCGGTCGCCTACATCGTCCGGCAGAACCGATGAAGGGCCGCAGGAATAGTGAGGTAGTGAGGACTCTTGCTACCTCACTGCTTCTTGGTATCTACTATCTCCCTGTCTCACTACTTGCTACCTCACTGCTCTTTTGAAGGAGAAACCCGCCCGTGCCGACTCTCACCGGGAAACAGCTTCGTTACCTGCGCGGCCTTGGACATCACCTGACGCCGGTTGTCCGCGTAGGCAAGGAGCAGATCAGTGAAAACGTGCTCCGATCCACCGAAGAGGCCCTGGAGGCCCATGAATTGATCAAAGTGAAGGTGCAGGAGGGTTGCGATCTGGATCGCCGGGAAGTGGCGGTCTCTCTAGCCGACCGGACCGGCGCTTCGGTGGTGCAGATTCTCGGCGGCACCATCCTGCTTTACCGCCCGAGTGACCAGAACAAAATCCAATTTCAATAGGGAGATAGCGAGATAGTCAGGTAGTGAGACAGAAAAAAACTCCTGCTCATGCACCATTTTTCTGGTTTACTATCTCTCTATCTCACTACTTGCTACCTCACTGATTTTCTGACTTCAGCTTAGACCCTCTCGTACGGGTCAAACAGCCTCTTATACTCTTCCAGCGCGTAGCGGTCGGTCATGCCGGCGATATAATCGCAGATGACCCGTTCCTTCCCGAAGACCTTGCATTTTTCCTGATAATCCTGAGGAAGAAGGGAGGGATGGAGGAGATAGCTCTCGAAGAGCTGGGTTAAAAAGCGCTCAGCCTTGACCCGCATCCGCTCCACCTTGTAATGGCGATAAAGCCGTTTCCGCAGAAACACCTTCAAGTGGCTGTTTTTAGCTTGGAATTCGTCACTGAACGCGATCAGCTGTCGGGGCTGACGGCGCACCGCCTCCAGGCTGTCAATCCGCCGCTCATGCAAGTTTCCGCGGGTGGTGACCACCAGATCTTCGATGAGTGTACCGATCAGGTGACTGATCGTCTGGTAGACCTGACGAGGCGCATCCAGCCCTGGGTACTTACGACCGACCAAGGCAAAGGTGTCGCGCCAAAGTTCGACCCCGGCGAGCTCCTCCAGGGTGATAAGGCCGGCCTTCAGGCCATCATCGATATCATGGTTGTTATAGGCGATTTCATCGGCCAGATCGATGATCTGGGCCTCCAGGGTGGGGCGCAGCTCCGGCTCGTATTCGGCGAAGTCAGCCTTCCCGGGGCAATCGTAATCGGAAGAATGCTTGATGATCCCTTCCCGGGTTTCCCAGCAGAGATTGAGCCCGTCGAAACCGGGATACCGCTCCTCCAGCACCTCGACGATACGCAGCGATTGGCTGTTGTGCTCGAAGCCGCCGAAGCCAGTCATCAGATGATTGAGCACCTCCTCGCCGGTATGGCCAAAAGGGGTATGCCCGAGGTCATGGGCCAACGCCAGCGCTTCGGTCAGGTCTTCATTCAATTGCAGGCGCCGAGCGATCCCGCGAGCGATTTGAGCGACCTCCAGAGAATGGGTGAGGCGGGTACGGTAGTAATCCCCCTCGTGGTTGACAAAGACCTGCGTCTTGTATTCCAGCCGGCGAAAGGCCGCGCAATGGATGATCCGGTCGCGGTCCCGTTCGAACCCGGGCCGGGAATCTTTAAGTACCTCGACAAAACGGCGGCCGCGGCTTTCGCTGCTGCGAGTCGCGTAAACGGCCAGATCAGGTCGTTCCATGACAATTCTCCCGGGGAACAGGCAATCTGCACCCACTTTAGCCTCTTTGCGCGGATCTGGCAATGCCGGACGAGTGACGGTGCATGGTGGAAAACCTTGACGCCGCGTTACCCCCTGTGCTAGTTTTTCCCCGTATTTTCGGCCATCTGCCAACTCACGGCAGCGGCAGGCGGGACGCGGTGCGGATCATCAGCGGTAGCGCAAAAGGAAAGAAACTGGCCTCTTTTTCAGGATTGCAGATCCGCCCAACCGCCGATCGGGTCCGGGAATCGATCTTCAATATCCTGTTCAGCCGCATCGGCTCCTGCTGGGGGAAATCGGTCCTGGATCTTTATGCCGGTACCGGGGCGATGGCGCTGGAAGCCCTGAGCCGGGGGGCGCGACGGGCGGTGCTGATCGACCAGGGGAAGGAAGCCGCGCACCTGATACCGGCCAATCTGCGGGCTTGCCATCTGGAGCAGAAAGCAGACTTCATGCGTGCCAATGTGCTTGAGGCACTGCCCCGATTGAAGCCGGAAGCTTTCGACCTGATCTTTGTCGATCCGCCTTACGACGACCGCGGCCTCGCCGGAGCAACTGTGGCGGATCTCGCCCGACTGGAGCTCCTGGCCGCCGGCGGCGTGCTCTGTTTGGAGACCGCCCGTGACGAGGAAATCCCGGGGGAAATTGGCAAATTCGAGCGCTGCCAGCTGCGTTCCTATGGAGGGACCGCTGTTCACATTTTCACCCATCCCAAGCCCGAGGCCTGAGTGAGATGAATAAGCACATTGCAGTTTATCCCGGCTCCTTCGATCCCATCACCTACGGTCATCTCGACATCATCCATCGCGGGCTGCAGGTATTCGATGAGCTGATCATCGCCGTTGCCCGCAATTCGGAGAAGAGAAGTCTGTTCACCACTGAGGAACGGCTGGAGATGATCCGCCGGACCGTCGATAATACCCCCCGCCTGCGGGTGGATACTTTCGAAGGGCTGCTGGTCGACTATGTCGCCGCGCAAGGCGCCCGGGTCATTCTGCGCGGGCTGCGGGCCGTATCCGATTTCGAGTACGAGTTCCAGATCGCCCAGATGAACCACACCGTACAGGAGCAGGTCGAGACCCTGTTCATGATGACGGCGGTGCCATATGGCTACCTGAGCTCATCCATCGTCAAAGAAGTGGCTTCCCTGCAGGGGACGGTCGAGGCCTTTGTACCGCCGGTGGTGCGAGTGGCCCTGGAAGGAAAATTCGGCCGGCGAAAGGAGGAAACATGATCACCCGGGAAATGACCATCGAGGAAGTGATCCGCCGCCATCCCGCAACCATTGCCATCTTCCGCCGCTTCGGTCTGGACTGTATGGACTGCCAGATCGCGCAGTTCGAACAGGTCGGACACGGCGCAGGGGTGCACAAGGTCAATGTTGAGGAGTTATTACGTGAGTTGAATAAGGTGATTCAATTTTGAATTTTGAATTCTTGATTTTGAATTAAGGTCAAAATCAGGAGCCCCTGCCATCGAGCGATGGGTTCGCCTTTTAATTTAGAATTCAAAATCCAAAATTCAAAATTTCTCAACCTCTTCCACAAGCCTATCCAGAGCCTCGACCACCGCCGCCTCCAGGCGGGCACCCTTCTCCGCCGACGCCTTGGTGGGGTCGCCCCAGACCCCGCCAGGCCAGTATTTCCGCTTGTCGCGCACCAGGATCCCCGACGGAAAACTCGGATATTCCCTCACCCCCTGCCCTTTCACCAGTTGCGGGTGAGAGTGCAACAGGCGCGAAGTCTCGATTTCTCCCGCGTGCGCATCGTCCGGCGTCTCGATGATCCCCTTCCCTTCCCGGCTGGCCAGCATGAACTCGGTCAGCACCGCAATGCGCAGATCGGTAAAGCGCTGCAGCAGCTCCTCGCCGGCATCGATCAAGGTAGAGGTGTGCGTGCCGCCGGCGTGGCCGGTGAGCAGAATGAAGTTGCGCAGTCCCTGTCGATACAGGGTGCTGACAAGATCTATGGCGAGGGCGCGAAGGGTGGCGGTGGTGATGGAAAGGGTTCCCGGATGGTCTGCCGTGGAGCGGCAGACCCCATAGGGAATCGGCGGCGCGATGAAGATCGGCCGCCGCTCGGCCAGCCGGCGGCCGACCTCGACGGCATGCAGGGTATCGGTGCTGAGCGGCAGGTGCGCCCCGTGTTCCTCGGTAGAGCCGAAAGGGATGAGAACGGTGCGGGTCTTCTCCAGCCCCGCCGTGAATTCAGGCATGGTCAGGTTTTCGATGATCATTTCTCGCCCCGTGAGATAGTGAGATAGTGAGATAGTGAGATACAAGATAGTGAGATATTTTTTACTACCTCACTACTTGCTATCTCACTGTTTTTAAGGCATTCCGAGCAGCCGATGGGTCTGCGGAATAACCCGGGTATGCGGATGAATCCGGCCGGCCCGGGTCTGCAGAGAAAGCAGCGAACTGCCCGAGACGGCAATTTCTCCATCTCGGGTCACCGCCTGCAGGATCAGCGGCACGCCCGGGGCCACATCCTGCAGCAGGCGCGCCGCCTCTTCCACTTCCTCCGCGGGGGTTTCCTCGCCGATGACGATCTTCACCTGGCATTGCCGCTCGCGGGCCAGGGTCAGGAAAGCGCGATGGGCTGCCCAGGGGGTAGGCTGGCCGGTCTGGGAGGCAAGCTTGAGGTCCATGGCGATGTAGTCGAGATAGCGGCAAAAGAAGCGGCAGGGCCTGCGGCAGGGTACCGTTGGTTTCCAGGTAAATCGGCAGGATTTCCCGCAGCATCGGGAGCCATTCGGCCATAACCGGTGCCTGCACCAGCGGCTCTCCGCCGGTCAGGCTGAGCGAATGGTGGAGCCCAGGGAGTTCTTCCCGCCACTGGAAAAGGATATTGTAAAGGATCTCCAGCGCCACCGGGTTGGGGATACTGCGAAACTGGCCCGAGCCGGGAGCATCTTCCACCCGGCAGTCGGGTTGCGGCGCAAAGGGCGTATCGCAGTAGTCGCAAGCAAGATTGCAGCCGGCGAGCCGCACGAAGATCTGCCGGCAACCGACCAGCAGCCCCTCCCCCTGGATAGAGGAGAAAATCTCCAGGAGTTGGGCCTCAGTCGAGGCTGTAACTGGCGCGGGCATAATCGGATTCCCAGACGGTGACCATTTCCACCCGAACATTGCTGTTGTTGAGGCGATCGCCCAATTTCTCAAAGAGAAATCGAGACATGTTTTCGGAGGATGGGCTGATGACGTCGAACGGGGGAATTTCGTTCAGGTACTTATGATCGAGCAGGTCGAGGACGATCTTGGTCTCCCGCTTGAGAACCTTGAAATCGATCCCCAGGCCGGCCTGGTCAAGTTCCCGGGCGGCGACGGTCACCTCCACCTTCCAGTTATGCCCGTGCAGATTTTCGCAGTCCCCCTGGTAATTGCGCAGGTTATGGGCGGCGGCGAAATGCGTGTGAATGGTCAATCGGTACATCGGCCCTCCAGGGGTCAGGACTTGCGGGGGAATTCAATCACCTCGGCGACTTCTTCGGGGTCAACCCGGCGGCCGGAAATACGAGTACTCCTCGGTCGCCCAACGACCCAGGTCGACCAGGCGGCACTTCTCGGAGCAGAAGGGGCGGTGCGGATTGTCCTGCCAGGCGGTGCGGTTGCCGCAGCGCGGACAGGGAACACGGAAAATCTTCTTTTCTGTCATGCGACGAATTCCTTGCTCTTACGTTTTTCTATATTTAGCACAAAAAGCCGCCGGGGCTCAATTAGTCGGAGGCGGACATTAAATGCCATTTCCCGGCTCCCGACAACCATTTTCTGCGACGACCGCCAGTCTCGCGGCAGAATTCTACCAGGCCTTCCCCACAGCGGCAGGGATTGCTTAAATGCAGATTAGAGGTATAAATGAAGTGGAGAGGATTAATGAACATTGGAGGATACCTCCTTTAACGGGCGATCAGGAAGGAGAAGATATGAAGAAATTTCTTAATCGGGCGAAGACAGTAAACCTGTTTCTTATTTTCCTGCTGCCGGCCCTGCTGGCGGCAACGGTGAAGACCTCCCCGGCGGCTACGGCCGGGGAGATCGACCCCCGTGTCGAGGTGGCACTCGGGCGCTTTTACAATGAGGTCCAGGGAGCCAGGGAATTCGCCAGGCAGGCCAAAGGACTGCTGGTCATGCCGAGGGTGATCAAGGCCGGCTTCGTGATTGGCGGTGAATATGGCGAGGGCGCCTTGCTGGTCAACGGCAAGACCGTCGATTACTACAATCTCGTCGCCGGCTCCTATGGTCTGCAGATCGGCGCCGAGGCCAGGGACATCATCATTGCTTTCATGACGGAAAAAGCGCTGGAAAATTTCCGCGCCAGCCAAGGATGGGAAGCGGGAGTCGACGGCAATATAGCCCTGATCGACGTCGGCGGCGGACGACGCCTGGACACGACCACCCTCAGGGATCCCATCGTCGGTTTCGTCTTCGGCGTCAAGGGGCTGATGGCGGACCTGTCGCTCAAAGGGTCCAAGTTCACCCGGCTGGACAAGAGCAAATAGGGAAATGGACCTGAGTCAGGCGTTCGGGGGGTGGCGGGTTATTTCTTCGATCCTTCCACTGCCCCGCCGGCCTTGACCCAGGCGTCAAATCCCCCGCCGATATGGCAGACGTTCGCCAGCCCCATCATCTGGGCGGTTTGCGCCGCCAGGGCCGAGCGCCAGCCGAGATTGCAGTAGAAGATAAATCGCTTCGGTTCATCGAAGAGGGCTTTGTGATAAGGGCTCTCCGGATCGATCCAGAACTCCAGCATCCCCCGGGGTACGTGCCGTGCCCCGGGAATCTTCCCCTCCCGCTGCAACTCACGGATATCACGCAGGTCAATGAACAGCACATTCTCCTCCCCGGCCGCTGCCAGCGCCGCCGCCACCGGGATGGTCTCGACTTCCCGCTCGGCGCGGGCGACCAGTTCCTTGTAGCCGATCTTGATCGTCATGATCGCTCCTCATGGATGGCCGATGTCGGAAAGCGCTCTTCGTCTTCCTGCATCGGCAGACAGGGTGAGGCCTTCGGGAGAACCCTGGCGCCCGGCATCTGGTAGCCGGGCAGTTTCCCGGCTCGCGGGTGAGACCGAACTCTGAGGAACAGAGCGCGGTTAGCGGGTAAGGGTGATGTCGGCGTGCAGATCGTCGGCTACCGCCGACAGCCCGATTTCGACCTGCTCCAGAGAGGCTCCCTCCGGTATCTGGATATGGATGTCCATCACGTAAAAGGGAGTGCCGCTGCCCGGTTCCGACCGTACGGTCGATTTGAGATCAAAGATGTTTATCGCCCGATCCGCCAGGAACTGGCTGACCTTGTAGACGATCCCCGCCTGGTCCACCCCCTCGACGTGCAGCACGCAAGGCACGAAGCCAGCCGGCTTTGCCGCCTGGCTTTTCGGCAGCGGGCGCAGGAAGGCCGAAATCCCCTTCTCGTACTCCAGCCTGCGGCATTCCCGCTGCAACCGCTCCTCAACGTCTTTTCCCGGGCAGGTGAACAGGAGGGCCAGCGTGAACTCGTCGGCCAGCAGTCCCATCGTGGTATCCTCCAGGTTGCAGCCGTTTTCAAACAACAATCTGCTGACCTCGGCGACGATCCCGGGTCGGTCCTTACCAAAGGCGGTCATGATGTAGCGGTCGTTCATCACAGTCTCCAGTCGCAGTGAACGCGATGGTTCAGGGTTTCCCTATTTTCTGCGCCCGGACTGGGCTCCATCCAGTCAAGCGCCAGCACCACTGTCAGCAGGAAGATGGTCACGCCCTTCGCTCTCCCTTCCGTCTCTTCAATCAAACGGACCCCGATATACTCTCCCGCCGCAAGCGGATTACCCCTTCCTGGGCAACCGAGGCGATCAACCGGCCGTCGCGAGCAAAGATGCTCCCCCGCCCCAGACCGCGGCCATTGCCGGCACTCGGGCTGTCCATGGCATAAAGGAGCCAGTCATCTATGCGGAAAGGGCGGTGGAACCACATGGCGTGATCGAGGCTGGCCGCTTGCACCTCCGGCTGAAAAAAAGAAACCCCATGCGGCAGCAGAGCGGTGCCGAGCAAGGTGAAGTCTGAACAGTAGGCCAGGATGGCCTGGTGAACAGCGATCGGATCGGGAAGTGCCCCCACGGTGCGAAGCCACACATGCTGAAATGGCGCGTGCCGTTCAGGGTTGAGAGGATCGAGTACCTGTACCGGACGCAGCTCGACAGGACCTTCAGCGGTCAGGGTCTCCCGCAGGCGAGCGGGAATCCGGTCCATCACCTGCCGACGCAGTTCGAGGGTCGAGAGCAGGCCCTCAGGGCCTGGGACCTCCGGCATGGGGGCTTGATGTTCAAACCCCTTTTCCGCGACCTGGAAGGAAACCGACATGTTAAAAATTGGCCGGCCATGCTGAATGGCGACTACCCGACGGGTGGCAAAACTTCGGCCATCCCGTATCCGTTCGACCTCGTAGATTATCGGCGCCTGGAGATCACCGGGACGCAGGAAATAGGCATGCAGCGAATGGGCCTGACGCCCCTCAACCGTCTGCTCGGCGGCAATCAGGGCCTGCCCGAGGACCTGGCCGCCGAAGACGCTTTTTCCACCGATATCCCGGCTTTCCCCGCGGAACAGATTGTCTTCCAGTCGCTCGAGACTGAGGTGGCTGAGCAGGTCCTGAACAAGATCACTCATGGAGAGCTTCCTCTCTTCTCAAAAATTCAAATCCATGGGGAGGATTAATGAAAATAGCGTTCCCTGATCGCTGCTGTCAATGCAAAAGCCGCCGCTTCCGACTAGCGGTTCTAATGTTTTCAGTGCCTTCTTTCCCCTGCCCCGAGACGCTCCAGCCATTTTTTCAACATCTCGATCACCCGGCTCGCCTCGCGCACATTGAGCCGCCGCAGGTCATCCTTGCCGGTGGCGTGCTCGATGAACGCCGTTAACGCCGCCTCATCGTGGTGTCCGATTGCGCCGACGGCGGCGAGCCGATTCCACAGGACGTGAATGAGGCCGCGCTGACCGAAAGAGGCGGGGCGCCATCCCTTCTGCCTAAACAGGTCGATTAAGTCGGCGGCCTGGCTGCCGGTGAGCTCCGCAGCCGACTCCTTGTGGTAGCGATCCCAGAGCACACCGCGGTAGGTGGCGTCGTCCAGCCCCAGTTCCTTAATGGCGATGTGGATTTTAGCGAGATCGCTGCGGTTTGGCATCGGTAAAGCCCCTGCTTGTCTCTACAACTATAAACCCTTGCCGGTGCCAGGGCAAAAGGACCAGCTGAGGATCAGGGACCGGCCGATCCCCAAATGGCCTAAATGGTCAAAAAGGGACCGAAATACCTTGAAACTGCTGAATTTAACATGCTATAAGGAAAATGCATTTTTCCTAATTCCAGGGGAAACCATGGACTTGCCATCTCACTTCTCGACCGGACTAAAAGGGCTGGACCGTATACTTGACGGTTTACGGATCGGCGACAACGTTGTCTGGAATATCAACAGTATTCGCGACTACCGCTTTTTTGTCGGCCCTTTCGTCCGCAACGCCCTGCGGGAAGAAAAAAAAATCGTTTACATGCGTTTCGGTCAGCATGACCCCCTGGTAAATGCCGGTCCCAATGTGATCGTTTATAAACTGGACGCCTACCGTGGTTTCGAGTCCTTTGCCGCCAGGGTCCACTCCATCATCACCAGCGAAGGACGCGGCGCCTTCTATGTGTTCGACTGTCTGTCCGACCTGCTTTCTGCCTGGGCGACGGACTTGATGATCGGCAACTTTTTTCAGGTCACCTGCCCTTACCTGTTCGAACTCGATACCGTGGCATACTTCGCGGTGATGCGTGGAAGCCATTCCTACAAGACGGTTGCCCGCATTCGGGAAACCACCCAGGTACTGCTCGCTATCCGTAGCAACCAGGGGGATACCTACATCCATCCCCAGAAGGTCTGGCAACGGCACTCCCCTACCATGTTCCTGCCCCATTTCAAAAAGGGAGAAGAATTCATACCGGTCGTCGACAGCTATGAAGCGACTAACCTGCTGGCCAACATCCGCCGGCGGGAGACGGAAAGCGCCAGGCGTCAGCTCGACTATTGGGACCGCCTCTTCCTGCAGGCCGAAGACTTGGCGGAGGCGCCACCGCAGAGCGAGGAATATCGGCAGATGCTCGGTCGTCTCTGCCGGGTCCTGATTGGCCGGGAGGACCGCATACTTACCCTGGCCCAAAGAAACTTCTCCCTATCCGACCTCCTCGACATCAAATCACGGATGATCGGAACCGGCTTCATCGGCGGCAAGGCCGTCGGCATGCTGTTGGCCCGCAATATCCTGCTGCATGATCCTTCCTTCGATTGGGGGCGTCACCTCGAAGCGCACGATTCCTTCTACGTCGGCTCAGATGTCTACTATTCCTTTTTCGTCCACAACGGCTGGTGGAAACTGCTGATGCAGCAGAAATCTCCCGATGGCTATTTTGAGGTCGCCGCGGAACTGCGGGAAAAAATGCGGCAAGGGACCTTTCCCGAAGAAATCCGGGAAGAGTTCCAGAAAATGCTCGAATATTTCGGCCAATATCCCATTATCATCCGCTCCAGCAGCCTTCTCGAAGACAGCTTCGGCAATGCGTTCGCCGGCAAGTACGAAAGCTTTTTCTGCGTCAACCAGGGCTCGCCCGAACAGCGCTACGCGCAACTGGAAGAGGCCGTACGCAACATTTTCGCCAGCACCATGAGTGAAGACGCACTGTCTTACCGCCTACAACGAGGGCTCGACCGCCAGGAGGAGCAGATGGCCCTGCTCATTCAGCGGGTTTCCGGTGCCTATCGGAAGCACTTCTACTTTCCGGAACTGGCGGGAGTTGGGGTTTCCTACAACACTTTCGTCTGGAGCCGGGATATGGACCCTCGGGCGGGCATGCTGCGCCTGGTCCTCGGTCTGGGAACCCGGGCCGTCGACCGGGTGGAAGGAGATTACCCCCGGATTGTCGCCTTGGATGCTCCACTGAAAAGGCCTCACAAGGGCTTTGAAGATACCCGCCGTTTCTGCCAACGGGAAGTGGACCTGCTCAACATTGAAACCGATTCCCTGGAGACCGTTCCATTCCGGGATTTGACCAATGAAGGCATCGGGCTGGAATTGGATCGTTATGCGGTCCGCGACCACGAAACAATCCGCAAGCTCGCGGAGCGCGGCGCCAAAGGGCAACAGGTCTGGCTGCTCACCTTCGACTGGCTGTTGTCCAACACGCATTTCCCCGAGCTCATGCAGCGCCTGCTCAAGACCCTGGAGACCGCGTACCAGTACCCGGTGGACGTGGAATTCACCCTCAATTACTCCCATGATGACCAGATTCGCATCTGCCTCGTACAATGTCGCCCATTGCAGACCAGAGGAGAAGTACAGCAAAGGATCGAACTGCCCAAGGAGGTACCGGAGAATAATCTGTTCCTCCGCTCTGAAGGATATTTCATGGGGGGCAGCGTCTCCCTGCCGATAGGCCGTATTATCCTTGTCGACCCGGAAGCCTACAGCCGTCTCCCCCTGACCGAAAAATACGATGTAGCGCGGTTGGTCGGCAGGTTGAACAAACGACTCAACCGGACAGAAACTTCAGCCATGCTGCTTGGACCTGGTCGCTGGGGAACCTCCACCCCTTCCCTCGGCGTACCGGTCACCTTTTCTGAAATAAACAATTTCGCCGCCCTCGGGGAAATTGCCTTCAGCGGCGGCGGCCTGATGCCCGACCTCTCCTTCGGCACCCATTTCTTCCAGGATCTGGTGGAAGCGGACATCTTTTACCTGGCACTTTTCCCGGATCTGAAAACCTGCTTCTTGAACCGCAGATGGCTGGATACCCTGCCTAACGCCCTTGAAGGTTTCATGCCCTCCAGCAGCCGGTACAAAACTGTGGTAAAAGTCTATCAGTTTCCCGGAGAAGGCATGCGCCTGATGGCCGATATCGTCTCCCAGGAAGTCCTCTGTTTCCGGCAGGATGAAAGGATTGATTGTTAGGCTGATGCATTGGTGATTTTAAGAAGAAAAAAGCAAAAGGCCCGGCAAACCGCCGGGCCTTTTGCTTAAAGCACGGGCCACCTTTTGCTCAGATCAGACCCATGGAAACCATGGCCTCGGCCACTGTAATGAAGCCGGCAATGTTGGCACCGACCACGTAATTACCGACCGCGCCATATTCCTCGGCAGTTTCGTAGCAGACACGATGGATGTTAACCATGATATCCTCGAGTTTCTTCTCGGTGAACTCAAAGCTCCAGGCGTCGCGACTGGCGTTCTGCTGCATTTCCAGGGCGCTCGTGGCCACGCCGCCAGCATTGGCCGCTTTGCCCGGGCCGTAGGCGATGCGGGCGTCGAGAAACACTTTTATCCCTTCGGGAGCGGTGGGCATGTTCGCCCCCTCGCCGACGGCGATGCAGCCGTTCTTCACCAGAGTCCTTGCGTCCTTGCCGTTGATCTCATTCTGCGTGGCCGAAGGCATTGCCACCTGACAGGGGATCTCCCAGATGTTCCCCTTTTCGATGTACTTGGCATCCTTGTGGTAGGCCGTGTAATCCTTGATGCGCCGGCGCTCCAGTTCTTTCAACTGTTTCACCAGTTCAAGGTCGATTCCCCTTTCGTGGTAAATAACTCCGTTGGAGTCTGAACAGGCCACTACCTTGCCGCCAAGCTGGTTGACCTTCTCGATAGTGTAGATGGCCACATTCCCCGAGCCCGAGACGACGCAGGTTTTTCCTTCGAAGGAGTCGCCGCGGACCTTGAGCATCTCATTGACAAAGAAGGTGGCGCCGTAACCGGTTGCCTCGGTGCGCACCAGAGAGCCTCCGTAATGCAGCCCTTTGCCAGTAAGGACACCGGCCTCATAGCGGTTGGTGATGCGTTTGTACTGGCCGAACAGGAAACCGATTTCCCGGCCGCCGACGCCGATGTCGCCGGCGGGGACGTCGGTATACTCCCCCAGGTGCCTATAGAGTTCGGTCATGAAACTCTGGCAGAAGCGCATGATTTCGTCATCGGACTTCCCTTTCGGGTCGAAATCACTCCCCCCCTTACCGCCGCCGATCGGCAGTCCGGTGAGGGAGTTCTTGAAAATCTGTTCGAACCCGAGAAACTTGATGATCCCCAGGTAGACCGAGGGATGGAAGCGCAGACCGCCCTTGTAAGGGCCGAGGGCACTATTGAATTCAACACGGAAACCGCGATTGATCTGCACCTGCCCTTTATCGTCCTGCCAGGGCACGCGAAAGATGATCTGGCGCTCGGGTTCGCAGATGCGTTGAATAATCTTGTGCTGGGCGAACTCGGGATGCTTGACCAGAACCGGACCCAGAGACTCGAGCACCTCGCGCACCGCCTGGTGAAATTCGACTTCACCCGGGTTTCGCTGGAGCACTTCCTGATAAATCGGTTCCACCTTCTCATCTAACTGCGTCATCATCATAATGCCTCCCTGTTGTCTAATTTATTTGCAGCTGAGCCTAAATTTTATCCAGAATGTGTGCCAATTTGCCTATTTTTTCACAGGTAACATCTATCCGGCCGATTCATAATGGAAAAATATAATTTAATCCAATAGACCGACCGCCTGTGCAATGCCGATTTTGGTATTCTCGTTACTCAACAGGTTACTCAACCCCTGAACCTGAATCCGGAGGAACATCAGGCCGGCTGGTGTCGGGCGAGCAGGAAATGATGGGTGAGCGGGGCGGCTGAGGAATTTGCGGGGCGGCTGAAGGAAAATGGGAAAAGGCGGGGAGTGTCCAGCTTCTCGCGAACATCCCGCCTCACGAAAAAAAAGCAGCTCCGGTCGCGGGGAATCCCTGCGAAACCGGAGCTGACATTTTGTTTTAACTGGAGCGGGAAACGGGATTCGAACCCGCGACTTCAACCTTGGCAAGGTTGCACTCTACCACTGAGTTATTCCCGCTTGGGATGTTTCGCAAGCGCCGATATTAATAACAAAAGGGCTCGGGCAAGTCAACAGGAAATTATGAAAAAAATCGCTTTCCGGTGTCGCTGTCAGCGAGCAAAAACCTTAAAAAATTTAGCAAGATAGTCGACTCCCGACCAGAGGGTCACCACCAGAGCGATCCAGAAGAAAAAAATTCCCATGTGGTGCATCGTGGCATGAAAGATTTCCAGCCGCAGGCCGAACAGCCAGTAATAGTCGTAATGCAGCAGCAGCCCGACAATGGCCACCATCTGAAAAATGGTTTTGTATTTTCCCAGGTCGCTGGCGGCGATGATGATCCCTTCGGAAGAGGCAATCGACCGCAATCCTGTGACAACCATCTCGCGCGCCAGGATGAGGAAAACGGCCCAGGCGGGAACCCGGCCAAGGGGTATCAGCATGATCAGGGCAGCCATGACGATCAACTTGTCAGCCAGCGGGTCGAGGAACTTGCCGAGGACGGTGACGATTTGCCACCGCCGCGCCAGCCAGCCATCGAGCCAATCGGTCATGGCGGCGGCCCCGAAGGTGACCGCCGCCCAGAAGCCGGCAGCCCGGCTGTCGGAAAGCAGGAGAATAACCACGGCCGGCACGGCGGCGATGCGAGCTAAAGTCAAAAGGTTGGGAAGATTGAGCAGACCCGTGCGGAAATTCATAAAAGGGTATCTTTTTCCTGACGGTAATCGAACAGGAACTTCTTCACCCGTTCCACATAGGTGCGGGTCTCCTCGAAAGGAGGAATCCCGCCGTAGTGGTGCACAGTGCCGGGGCCGGCGTTGTAAGCGGCGAGAGCGAGGTCCAGGTCGCCTCCGAATTCATTGAGCATCTGTCGCAGGTAGCGGCTGCCGCCACGGATATTCTCTTCCGGATTTAAAGGATTGGCGACCTGCATCTCGCGGGCAGTCTCCGGAATCAGCTGCATGATGCCGACGGCTCCTTTCTCCGAAACTGCCCGTGGATCGAAATTGCTCTCGGCCTTGATCACGGCCCGGATGAGGGCCTCTTCCAACTGAAAAAGAGAGGCACAGTGCCTGATGGTCTCCGCCACCGTGCTGCCGTGGTGGGTTTCTCTCCGGTAGAGGGAGAACTGGGGGCCATTCGGCGTATTGGTAAAATGGACGGTGCCATTGGCGTCCACGTACCGATAAATGTCGGCGCACCCGTTTTGCGGCATCCCGAGCAACAGGCCGAGACCGAGGCCAAGCAGGGCATATTTCGCCTTACATTTCATTGAATTTCCCGTAATGACAGGGTCAGACTATAGCTGAAAAAAACCTGTATTTCAACCGGCTTAGCAAAGGCAAAAGGCTTGACAAGCCTCGGAGCGGGCATAATAATGGGCGCTTACCGATCCCGATCCGCCACCGGATTCTCTTGGGCGGAACCTTGCAAGAGAAAGACCAATTTCTTCGGCGAAAGCTCTCAGGCTCTACCAGCGAGGCTGTTCCTATGAAAACCAAGTCGGATTTTCTGGTCATCGGCAGCGGCATTGCCGGCCTTTCGTATGCTCTGAAAATGGCCGAATACGGTACCGTCGCCATCATCACCAAGCGCGAAATCGCGGAAACCGCTACCAACCTGGCCCAGGGCGGCATCGCCGCGGTCACCTCGGCCGAAGACTCCTTTGAGGCGCATGTCCAGGATACCATGGTCGCCGGTGCCTACCTTTCGCACCCGGAGGTGGTGCGGATGATCGTGGAAAGCGCGCCGGAGGCGATCAGCGACCTGATCAACTGGGGCGTGCAGTTCACCAGGAAGGATGACAATACCTACGACCTCACCCGCGAAGGGGGCCACAGCCAAAGGCGCATCCTGCACGCCCAGGACATCACCGGCCGGGAAGTCGAACGCGCTCTGGTAGAAGCGGTCCGCCGGCATCCCGCCATCGCCATCTACGAGCACCATGTGGCGGTCGACCTCATCACCGAAGCCAAGGTCACCCACCGGCGACTGCGTCCCGACCGCTGCCTGGGCGCATACGTGCTCGACACCCGGGCCAACGAGGTGGTTACCTTCGGCGCCCACATCACCGTTCTCGCCACCGGCGGTGCCGGCAAGGTTTATCTCTACACCTGCAATCCCGATATCGCCACCGGGGATGGGGTGGCGATGGCCTATCGCGCCGGCGCCACCATCGCCAACATGGAGTTCATGCAGTTTCATCCCACTACCCTCTACCATCCGCATGCCAAGTCCTTTCTCATCTCCGAGGCGGTGCGGGGCGAAGGAGCGGTCCTTCGGCGCCGCGACGGCACGGCCTTCATGGACCAGTATCACGAAATGAAGGATCTCGCTCCACGGGATATCGTCGCCCGGGCCATCGACAACGAGATGAAGGTGCGCGGCGACGACTGTGTTTTCCTCGACATCACCCACCGCGGCGCCGACTATATCCGGGACCGTTTTCCCAATATTTATGAAACTTGCCTCGGCTACGGTATCGACATGACCCGCGAACCGCTGCCGGTGGTTCCCGCCGCTCATTACCTGTGCGGCGGGGTCAAGGTCGACCTCTGGGGCGAATCTGATATCCGCAACCTTTTTGCCATCGGCGAGGTCTCCTGCACCGGTCTGCATGGTGCGAACCGCCTGGCCAGCAACAGTCTGCTGGAGGGGGTGGTATACGCCGATCGGGCGGCCAGACGCTCCCGGGAACGGCTGACGGAATCCGTCCCCCCTTTCCCGCCCATCAAACCATGGGATCCAGGGAGCGCCCGCAACAGCGATGAGGAAGTGGTGGTCGCCCATAACTGGGATGAAATTCGCCGCTGCATGTGGAATTACGTCGGGATCGTCCGCTCCAGCAAACGCCTGGTGCGCGCCCTGCGGCGGGTGCAGATGATCCAGGAGGAGATCACCGACTATTACTGGGATTTCTACATCACATCCGATCTCATCGAGTTGCGCAACATCGCCGTAGTGGCGGAACTGATCATCCGCTGCGCCCTGGAACGGCAGGAAAGCCGGGGGCTGCACTACACCATCGACTACCCGCAGTCCGACGATATCCATTGGCAGCACGACACGATCATCCGCAAGAATTTTTAAGGGGAGTCTTTCTTGGATATCGATGCCATACGCCAGGAGATCGACCGACTGGATGGTGAACTGTTGCGGATTTTCAATGAGCGGGCGGCTCTGGCACTGAAAATAGGGGAGATCAAGAAGGAAAGAGGTCTGGCTGTCTACGATCCGGGGCGGGAGAAGAAAATCTTCGAACGAATGCAGGCGGGCAACCCTGGCCCGCTCGACAATGGGGCCATTGTCCGGCTTTTCGAGCGCGTCATCGACGAATCACGACGCCTGGAGCGCATCCGGACCAAAGGATACTAGCATGCTGATCGTCATGAAAAGAACCGCCGGCGAACAGGACCTGCAGGAAATAAAAAAATACCTGATCGATCGCGATTACGATTTTCACCAGTCAACCGGCGCCGACCGGGTCATCCTGGGCGTCATCGGCGACACCGCCGCCATCAACCGTCAGGAGTTGCGCAGCCTGCCGGGAGTGCTGGAGGTATTCAAGATTCCGGAAGAGGAGTGAAGCGTAGGCTAGAGGCACGAGGCTAGCGGCTAGAGGGACAATCCAAAACCCCGATAGCGAATGTTAAAGGGCGCCGAAAACGGCGCCCTTTCGCATTTCCTCTAGCCTCTTGCCCCTAGCCTCTAGCCGACGATTTGCGTCCGGGTGAAGACCGCCCGCAGGGCCATCCCCTCCCCTTCTATGTTTTCCCGGGCGCCTTCCTCGCGGTCGACCAGGGTGACGATGCCGACCACCTCCAGCCCTTCCTGGCGGGCCCGTTCCACGGCTTTCATCGAGGAGCCGCCGGTGGTGGTGACGTCTTCGACGATCACCACCCGGGAACCGGCCGGCAGGTTCTTGCGCCCCTCCAGCCACTGGCCGGTGCCGTGCCCCTTCGGCCTCCTTGCGGATGATGAAGGCCGCCACGGACTGGCCTTCAAGCTGAGCGGCAATGCTGGTGGCGGTGGCGATCGGGTCGGCACCGAGAGTCAGCCCGCCGACTCCCTGAATCGGCCCCGGAAACTGCTGTACTTCCTGCCAGAAGGCCTTGCCGACGAGCAGCCCGCCGCGGGCATGCAGGGTGGTCTGCTTGCCATCGAAATAGAAGTTGCTTTTGCGCCCGGAAGCCAGCGTAACCTCGCGCTCCTCATAGGACAGCTCCCGGATGATGCGCATCAGTTCGTCTCTTTCCGCCTTCGTCATAAAATTCCTCCATGGGTATGAAATGTAGGGGCCGCATTGTGGGGTGCCCTTCGTTCGCTATGCAGGGCAGGGCACAAGGCCGCCCCTGCAGGATCTTAGAACAGTCCCAGCTGACTGTCCGCCTTCAACCGGGGGAATTTGACGGGATATTGGCCGCTGAAGCAGGCATGGCAGAACTGTCCGCTCTCCCCCAAGGTTTTGCTCGCCGATTGCAGCAGTCCCTCCAGGGAGAGATAGCCGAGGGAATCGGAAGTGATATAGCGGTTGATCTCTTCCACCGAATGCGAGGAGGAGATAAGCTCCTTGCGGGTGGGGGTGTCGATTCCGTAATAGCAGGGGAAACTGGTCGGTGGGCTGGAGACACGCATGTGAATCTCCCGGGCGCCGGCATTACGGATCATCTTGATGATTTTGCGCGCCGTGGTACCGCGGACGATGGAATCGTCGATCACCACCACCCGTTTCCCCTCGATCACTTCCCGCACCGGATTGAGCTTGATCTTCACCCCGAAATGGCGGATCGACTGCTGCGGCTCGATGAAGGTGCGGCCGACATAATGATTGCGGATCAGCCCCAACTGGAACGGGATGCCGGACTCCTCGGCGAAGCCGATGGCGGCCGGCGTTCCCGAATCGGGGATGGGAATGATCACGTCCGCCTCGATGCCGTGCTCGCGCGCCAGTTGCCGACCGAATTCCTTGCGCACGCTGTAGACCTGCTTTCCGAAGATGGTGCTGTCGGGCCGGGCAAAATAGATGAACTCGAAGATGCAGGGGGTGGGGGTTACCTTGCCGAAGGGGTGAAACGATTTCAGCCCCTCTTTGTCGACGAGGATCATCTCTCCCGGCTCGATTTCGCGGATGAACTCGGCCTCGATCAGGTCGAGAGCACAGGTCTCCGAGGCGACGATGTAGGCGCCGTCCAGCTTGCCGAGGATCAGAGGCCGGAAACCGTAGGGGTCGCGCACCGCCACCATCCGCGTTTCGGTGAGAAAGACCAGGCTGTAGGCGCCCTTCACCGTCTGCAGAGCCTCGGTGATGCGATCGACCAGAGAATCGCTGCGGGCATGCGCAAGCAGATGCACGATCACTTCGGTGTCGGCGATGGTGGAAAAGATGGAGCCGCGGTGCTCCAGCTCGTTGCGGATTTCCTGGGCGTTCACCAGATTGCCGTTATGGGCGACGGCGATCGAGCCACGGGCATAATCGACCATGATCGGCTGGGCATTCTTCAGATCGTTGCCGCCGGCGGTGGAATAGCGCACATGGCCGATGGCGTTGGGCCCCGGCAGATTCTGGAACACGGCATCGTTTTTGAAGACATCGGCGACCAGGCCCATCCCTTTATGGGAACGGAGCTTATGCCCGTCGGATGCCACGATACCGCAGCTTTCCTGCCCACGATGCTGCAGGGCATACAACCCGAGGTAGGTCAGGTTGGCAGCCTCGGGATGGCCGTAAATCCCGAATACGCCGCATTCATCCTTGAATTTATCCAACATCTATTTTTTACTCCGCTACGTGGGAAAAGTAAGACTTTTCGTTGGAGAAACGGGATATTGAGAACTTCACTGCTGCGCCATTTTTCTCGAAAAGCTTAACATACCCGCAGGGGGAAAAGATAGGGACCATCCCCCCCTTTCATCCCGCTACAGCTCATCCCGGATGAACCGCACGGCATTGCGGTAGAGCTGCAGCCCCATCCCCTCTTCCGGCAGGTCCGGATCGCGGCTCCAGCGGGGATGCTGGGTACGGCAGATGAAGGCTTCGGGATGGGGCATCAGGCCGAAGAGCCGGCCGCTCCGATCGCACAGGCCAGCAATTGCCCCCATTGAGCCGTTCGGGTTGAAGGGGAAATCGACGGCAGGCGCCCGATACTCAGGATCGGAATATTGCAGGGGGGCCAGGTGCTGTACTTCGATTTCCGCCAGCACCGCCTCGCTCTCGGTGACGAATTTCCCCTCCCCGTGCCGCACCGGCAGGTACAGACCGCGAATTCCCCGGGTATAGACGCATGGGGAAGCGGGGTCCACCCGCAGGTGCACCCAGGTATCGATGAATCGGCCGCTGTCATTGAAAGTCAGGGTGGTGGTCTGACGCAGGCTCTGCGGATCGGGGAGCAGCCCCATCTTGACCATCAGCTGAAAACCGTTGCATACCCCCATAATCAGCTTGCCACCGGCGATGAAGCGCCGAAGCTGATCGACGAGATGTTCGCTGCTGCCGGCCACTGGCGCATGCAGCAGCCGGTTGGCCCCGGCCTTGGCGCTCCCCAGGTCGTCGCCATCGAGAAAGCCGCCGGCCAGGTTGAGAAAATGGTAGTCGTCCAGCCGCACCCGGCCGGCCAGCAGTTCGGCAATATGGACGATGTCCGCCGTATCGGCGCCAGCCAGGCGGCAGGCGTTGGCCACTTCCCGTTCGCAGTTGGTGCCATTGCCGGCAATAACGATGGCCCGGACGTGCTTTGCCATGATGCTCCTTACTGTATAAACAAGGCCTATGAATATGACCTTCGCGGAGGCGCGCAGGCGCGGAGAAGCAAACAAAATGCTTTTATTTTCTTTGCGTCTCTGCGTCTCCGCGTTAAAAGCCCTTGCGGCTGGCGGCTAAAGATCTTTCAGCGGCGCCTGCCAGGCCGCCTTCAGATCGTCGATGGCGGCCCGGAGCAGAATCTCCCCGTTCAGACCGGTAATGCGCAGTTCCCGGTCGTCGCTGACCGTTCCGAGCAGGGAGAGGTCCTGCCCGGCAAAGACCGCTTCGAAGCGCTGCCGGTCGGCCGGCCGTACCGTCACCAGAAAGCGGCTCTGCGATTCGGAGAAGAGGACCTTGTCCTCGCGCAGGGGGGCAGAGGTCCGCACCTGCCGCAGGTCGACGTGCATCCCGACACCGCCGGCGAAGGCGGATTCGGCCAGGGCAACCGCCAGACCGCCGTCGGAGAGGTCGTGGCAGGAGGCGAGCAGGCCCTCCCGCTGCGCCCGGTTCACCGCCCGGAAGCGGGCCAGGGCGGCAGCGGCATCGACCCGCGGCACGTTTTTTCCCAGGCTGCCGTGCATGTCGTAATACTCGGAGGCGCCCAACTCGTCTCCGGTGCGCCCCAGAAGGTAAACCAGATCCTCGGGGCACTTGGCATCCATGGTCACCGCCCGGCGCACATCGTCGATCCGGCCGATCACCGAGAAAAGGACCGTCGGCGGTATGGAGATCTTGGTGTCGCCGATCTGGTAGTCGTTCTTCATCGAGTCCTTGCCGGAGATCAGGGGGACGCCGAAGGCCACGCAGTAATCGTACAGAGCCTGGTTGGCCCGCACCAGCTGGGCCGCCTTGTAGGCGCCGTCCGGGGTCTTGTCGCTCTGTACCGGGTCGCACCAGCAGAAGTTGTCCAGCCCCGCCACGTGGTCGATGTCCCCGCCGGCCGCCACGAAATTGCGCAGCCCCTCGTCGATGGCGCATGCCATCATGTGGTAGGTGTCCAGATCGCTGTAACGGGGGCAGATGCCGTGCGCCACCACCACGCCTTCGTCAGAACCGGGCAGCGGGCGCAGGACGGCGGCGTCGGAGGGTCCATCGTTGGCAACCCCGGTCAGCGGCTTGATCACGGTGCCGGCCTGGACCTCGTGGTCGTAGCGGCGCACGACGCTCTCCTTGGAGCAGATGTTGAGCCGGGCAAGCATGTGCCGCAGGGTGTCTTCCATGTCGAGCGGCTGCGGGAAGTCGGGCTCGCGCCGGTCGCGCACCTCCCAGCGGGCCGGCAGGACGAGCTGCGGCACGCCGCCGTGCAGGAAATCCATCTCCAGGTAGGTGACGGTCCGCCCGTCGTAGAGGCAATGGTAATAGCCGGAATCGGTAAATTCGCCGAGATCGGTCGCCTCAACGTCCATCTCCCGGGCGAGGGTGGTGAATTCGGTGATTTTCTCCGGCGGCACCGCCACCGTCATCCGTTCCTGAGCTTCCGAGATAAGGATCTCCCACGGCTGCAGACCAGGGTACTTGAGGGGCGCTCGATCGAGATGCATGACGAAGCCGCCGGTGTCTTCGGCCATCTCCCCCACCGAGGAAGAGAGGCCGCCGGCGCCGTTGTCGGTGATCGAGGTGTAGAGGCCCCGGTCGCGGGCCACCAGCAGAAAATCGAACATCCGCTTCTGGGTGATCGGGTCGCCGATCTGCACGGCGGTTACCGGCGAGCCGGCATGCAGCTCCTCGGAAGAGAAGGTGGCGCCATGAATGCCGTCCTTGCCGATGCGGCCGCCGACCATAACGATACGGTCGCCGACCTCCGCTTTCTTTTCATGGCCGGGGCGGCCGTTGACCACCGCCGGCATGATCGCCCCGGTGCCGCAGTAAACCAGCGGCTTGCCGGCATAGCGCTCGTCGAAAAGGAGCGAGCCGTTAACGGTTGGGATACCGCTCTTGTTGCCGCCGTGCTCCACCCCTTCAACCACCCCCTCGAAGATGCGCCGGGGGTGCAGCAGACGCGGCGGCAGGGGCTTGCGGTAAAAGGGAGAGGCGAAACAGAAAACGTCGGTGTTGAAGAGCAGGCGCGCCCCCTGCCCCGTGCCGAAGGAGTCGCGGTTCACCCCGACAATGCCGGTCAGCGCTCCGCCGTAGGGATCGAGGGCACTGGGAGAGTTGTGCGTCTCCGCCTTGAACACCAGGCTCCACTCATCGTTGAAGCGGATCACGCCGGCGTTATCCTTGAAAACCGACAGGCAGATGTCGCGTTCGCCGCGGGCGGCGCGGATATCGCGGGTCGCCCTGACGATATAGCTCTTGAACAGTGAGTCGATCGTCTGCCGCTTCCCGGTCTCATCCTCGTACTCGATGCGGGCGGCAAAAATCTTATGTTTGCAATGCTCGCTCCAGGTCTGGGCCAGCGCCTCCAGTTCGGCATCGGTGAGCTTTGCCCCCAGGCCGACAGCCGAACGGGCCTGCTGCACCCGCGGCTCGGCAATATGGGCCTGAATGGCCTTCATCTCTGCCAGATTGAGCGCCAGCATCCCTTCCCGGCTGAGACGCAGCAACTCTTCATCCGCGATATTCAGGTCGATCTCCTGGACAGGCCCGGCTTGCTGTGCGCCAACATCTACCTTCGGCACGCTGGCCGGCATACCGCGCTCGCGATCGAAACGGGCCGCCGGCACGATCGTCCAGCGTTGAATCAGGCCGTTGGCAAGCAGGCCGGCGGCGATCCGTTCACCGTCCGCCTGCTCGAGTTTTCCGCTGAGCAGGTACTGCACCGAGGTGTAAACCCCCTGGCCGGGAAGGAGGGGACGGCCGACGAGGTACTGAATGGCCTCCCGACCGGTGCGCCCGACATTGTCGGTAACTCCTGGGCGAAAACCGACTTCGATCAGCAGATCGAAATCGCGGGCGAGCGGTCGATCGATGGCCACTTCCTGGATTACCGGATCGGAAAATGGACCGTAAGCAGCGGCAGCGACCTCCTCCCGCGTCAGTTCGGCGTCGATGGTATAGACATCGATGGTGCGTACCGCCGTCACCTCGATCCCCAGGTGTTCGCGAATTTCCCGGCGCACCCGCTCGCCGCGGGCATCCCGGACGCTCAATTTCAGCCCGACTTCGATTCTCCAGGGCATGCAAACTCCTTAAAAAACAGGTTTCAGGTTTCAGGTTTGAACCTGGGACCTGCTACCTGAAGCCTGATATCTGGTTCTTATGCTTTTCCGAACACCCGCTTGAAGATGGTATCGACGTGCTTCAGATGGTAATTCAGATCGAAGGATTCCTGGATCTTGGCCTCACCGAGGGCGCCGACCACCTCAGGGTCGGCCAGCAATTCCTGCTGGAAATCCTTCCCCTGCTCCCAGACTTTCATCGCGTTGCGCTGCACCAGGCGATAGGCGTCCTCGCGAGAGACCCCGGCCTGGGTCAGGTCCAGAAGAATTTTTTGCGAGAAAACCAGCCCCTTCATCTGGTTGAGGTTCTTCAGCATATTCTGGGGATAGACCACCAGGTTGCCGATCAGTCCGTTCAGCCGGCGCAGGGCGAAATCGAGGGTCACCGTGGCATCGGGGCCGATGTTGCGCTCTACAGAAGAATGCGAGATGTCGCGCTCGTGCCAGAGGGCGACGTTTTCCAGGGCCGGCAAGGCGCAGGCACGCACCAGCCGCGCCAGGCCGGTGAGATTCTCGGAAAGGATAGGGTTGCGCTTGTGCGGCATGGCGCTGGAACCCTTCTGCCCCTTGCTGAAGAATTCCTCCACCTCCAAGACCTCGGTGCGCTGCAGGTGCCGGACCTCCACGGCGATGCGCTCCAGGGAGGAAGCAATTACCGCCAGGGTGCAGAAATACTCGGCGTGGCGGTCGCGGGGAATGACCTGAGTGGAGACCGGCTCCGGCTTCAGCCCCATCTTTTCACAGACGTACTCCTCCACCGCCGGGTCGATGTTGGCGAAGGTGCCTACCGCTCCGGAAATGGCGCCGGTGGCAATATTCTCCCGTGCCGCCTGCAGGCGCTGCCGGTTGCGCGCCATTTCGGCGTACCAGCCGGCCAGTTTCAGACCGAAGGTCACCGGCTCGGCATGGATGCCGTGCGAGCGCCCCATGCAGACCGTATCCTTATGTTCGAAAGCCCGCGTCCGGATCGCCTCGAGCACCAGGTCGAGGTCGTTGAGGAGTTCATCGGCAGCCTGCACGAGCTGCACCGAGAAACAGGTGTCGAGAACATCCGAGGAGGTCATCCCCTGGTGGATGAAGCGGGCCTCCGGGCCGACGAACTCGGCGACCGAGGTGAGGAAAGCGATGACATCATGCTTGACCTCCTCCTCGATCCGGTTGATCCGTTCAATATCGAAATTGCCCTTCTCGCGGATGACCCGGACCGCCTCGCGGGGAATGACCCCGAGTTCCGCCTGTTTCTCGCAGGCCAAGGTCTCGATTTCCAGCCAGATCCGAAATTTGTTCTCCGGCTCCCAGAGGCGGGCCATCTCTTTACGGGTGTAGCGTTCGATCATGCTGACATTCTCCTATTTTCGGCAGACCGGTGTCAAACGGCCGGCTGCCCGGGAATCCTTCTCAGACCTGGAAGCAGCAACTGGCGCGGCTCTGGATGCCGAGGATGAGCTGAGGCCGGCAGATACTCTGCCTGCCCAGGAGTTCGCTGGCGGACGATTCGGCCAAGGTCGGAAGATTATTCACTTCACTGAGGTGGGCGAGGAAAACGGCTTCGAGTCCTTCCCCCAGGAGTTCCTGGAGGAGCCGGGCGGAGGCGGCATTGGAGAGATGCCCGTGATGACTGCGGATACGCTGTTTCAGTGGCCAGGGATAAGGCCCGTCGCGCAGCATTTCTTCATCATGGTTGGATTCGAGCACCAGTACCCGGCAGCCCTGCAGCCTTTCCACGACCAGGCGGGTGGCGATCCCGAGATCGGTGGCGATGCCGATTTTCCCTTCGTCTGTTTCAATGACATAGCCGACGGGCGCCGCCGCATCATGGGTGAGAGGGAAGGCCTGTATCTGCAGGTCGCGGAATTGAAAGGCCGTTCCCGTATCGAATTCACGCAGTTCGTCAATCCGTCCAAGCCCGGGCAAAGCGCGACGGGTCTCCGGGTGGATATATACCGGCAGGCGGAAGCGCCTGGCAAGCGGTCCCAGCCCCCGGCAATGGTCGAGGTGTTCGTGAGTAACCAGAAGGCCATGCAGATCGCTACCCGCCACCCCGATCCCCTCCAGGCGGTCGGTCAGTTCGCGTCCCGAGAGACCGGCATCGATCAGGATGCGGCTTTCCCGGCTTTCAATATATACAGCATTTCCCTTGCTGCCGCTGGCCAGCAGACAAACCCGCAATGCAATCCTCCCTGAGATTTCATGAGCGCCGTGTATATACCGGAAATAACCCGTACCTGCAAGGGGAAATCGCCCTGACAGGCCGGCCAAGAACTTGATCCTTCTGCAGCCCCAGCCCTAGGAGTGCGAAGCGGTGGGTACTAATTCCCAAGGCACTTGCCTAACTGACTTTCCGCTCGCCGCATTCTCACATCCGCCTGTGGACAGGAATTTTCAGGCTGGCGGGCTGACCGGCAACTCGATATGGAAAACACTGCCCGGGCAGCTTTGCGGGTCATAACCCGGGCTCTCCACCCAGATGCGACCGCCATGCAGGTCGACTGATCCCCTTGGCGATGGTCAGCCCGAGTCCGGTCCCCTTCCCTTTGAATGCTACTTTGGCGGTGAAATGTTCCTCGATCTGCCCAGCCTCATAGAACTTGTCGAAAATGTGCTCCAGATCGCTTTCGGCAATACCGATGCCGGTATCACCAATGAGAATCTCGACCATATCCACGCCGCCGTTGAGTGTGTCGCCGGACGATCTTTCCGGCATTCGGCTCTCGAAAGTTATGCTGCCCCCGTCCGGAGTGAATTTAATGGCATTACCGAGCAGGTTGCCGAAGGCCTGCCGCAGTCGCTCAGGGTCGCACTGGATAGGCGGCAGATCCTCCCGCAGCTTCAGGATAATCTGCTGCTGCCGCTGGGTCAGGAAATCACCGGATTCGGCAACCAATTGCCGGATCAGAGAATTGACATCAATTGGCCGAACTTCCACAGGCAGGCGCCGGCTGTCGAGCATCGAGACATCGACCATGTCGTGGACGATGCCGGTCAGACGTTCGGCAGCCTCGGCAATGTTCCGGACCATGCCCCGGACCGGATCGTCAACAGGTAGAGTCATTTCACTGAGAATAAGATCGGCATAACCGACAATAACGGTAAGGGGCGTCTTCAGCTCATGTGAAGCGAGTCCCAGGAACGAATCCTTCATCTGGTTAAGCCGCTGCAGCTCCCGGGTGCTTTTCTCCAGGTTGCCCTTGACCATCCTTTCCCGTGTGACATCGCGGATAATCGCCTGGATCCAGAATTTCCCCTTGCGCTCGCGCACCAGCGAAGCGCTGACCCAGCCGACCACCGGCTCGCCGTCGCTGACGCGCACGTATTTCAGTTCGGATTCGCCCCGTTCCTTTTCCAGCAGCCTCCGATAGAGACGATACTGGGCTTGAGCATCCCCGCGCATTTTCTCGATCGTCTGGAACAGGTTGCTGCCGATTACCTGATCACGGGAAATGCCGAAGAATTCTTCCGCCCGTTTGTTGAATAGCAGGATACGGTCGTTATGGTCGGAAATGACGATGGCGTCGGAGGCGTTCTCGAACAGCGCCCGTTGCATCTTCTGGCTGCGGCTCAATTCGCTGCTGGTTTTCTCTTGCTGCTCATAGGACTTTTGCAACAGCAGGTTTGTCTGCTCCAATTCCTGATATCCCTGCAATACCGCATCGTCGTGCGTTTGCAGCGAGCGGGCCATCTCCTGCAGAGCATCGGCTAATTCGGCGAAATCCCGGGTGGGCATTTTGGGGATGCCGACCCGAAAATTGCCGTTGGCGATCTCCTTGGCCACCACACACAGTCTCTGGATAGGACCGATCAAATGCCGCCGGGTGAATAGAAAAACCAGGGTGAAGACGGTCAGAAAGGCTGCACCCAGCACAACCAGGGATTGATTCAGCATGCGCATCGCCCGGTCCTTGAGCACCGAGACGGGAAATCCGACCCGCACCCGGCCGGCCAGGCGATCACCGGCGGCATAAACCGGCTGGGACACATCGAACACTCGCCCGAGAGTAGGGAGATTCAACTGGGTAGTGGTTTTGCTCAGGGAAGAGACCAGTTCTCCCCCGACCGCCGTCTTTAGGGAGGGATCGCTGGAGAAGAGGGGAGTACCGCGGCTGTCCTCGACCAGGCAGTAGGCAATTTCGGGATCGCCTCCGACAATTTTCTGACAGCGGGCATTCAGGTCCTGCAGTTCCGGCAGCGATTGCCCCTGCGCCAGAGAGCCTTCAATGGAAGACTTCAATTCTGCTATCAGGTTCTGGCAACGAAGAACAATCCCGTCCCGGTAGCTGCGGCGAAAGGATTCGATATTGAACGCGGTATTGGCCGTAATGGTAACAGTGAGAATCAGGAAGACGAAAATCAGAATCCGCTTTTCGAGGGTGCTGTCCATGGGATTTCCGGTAGAAAGGCGGGCAGCGCGGAGGTAAAACGCCCGCCGGGTGAGACGGCGGGCGATACCATCCAAGTGCCGCGGCGCGGAAAGGATGCCTCCGTTACGCGCCGCATTTGCGTTTTCAAAAAGGTGGTGTATCTTTGTCGGTGTCGGATTCAGCCCTACATAACATATCGGCCCTGAAAGGGCAACAGAACAAATAGTTTTAACCCTTTTAAGGGGTTGACGGACCTTCATTGATTGGATATCATCCCGCGGGTCGGAGTGTACCGGCCTGGCACGCTCTCCGTGCGGATGGGTATATCCGATCAAATTCCTTTTTTACCTAAGGAGAAAAATCCATGGCTGTGAAAGTCGCAATCAACGGTTTTGGCCGTATCGGGCGTAATATGTTTCGCGCCGCTGCCGGCTCGTCGGACATCGAGATCGTTGCCGTCAACGATCTGACCGACCCGGCCACCCTGGCCCACCTGCTCAAGTTTGACTCGGTGCACGGTACTTTTGCGGCCACGGTCCAGGCGGATGCTGAGAACCTCATCGTCGACGGCAGGAAGATCCTTGTTCTCAAGGAAAAAGACCCGGCCGCTCTCCCCTGGAAAAGCCTTGGAGTCCAGGTAGTTGTGGAATCGACGGGGCGGTTCACCAACCGCGAAGATGCCGAAAAGCACCTCAAGGCAGGCGCTGCCAAGGTGGTGATCAGCGCTCCAGGCAAGAACGTCGATCTCACCATCTGCATGGGGGTGAATGAAAAGGATTACCAACCGTCGGCCCACCAGGTACTCTCCAACGCTTCCTGCACCACCAACTGCCTGGCGCCGGTGGCAAAGGTGCTGATGGAAGAGTTCGGCATTGTCCGCGGCCTGATGACCACTATCCATTCCTACACCAACGACCAGCAGATACTTGACCTGCCGCATAAAGACCTGCGGCGGGCGCGCGCCGCCGCGGTATCGATGATTCCCACGACTACCGGCGCGGCCAAAGCCGTTGCCCTGGTCCTGCCCCAACTCAAGGGGAAGCTGGACGGGATGGCGGTACGCGTCCCCACACCGAACGTTTCCCTGGTCGACCTGGTGGTACAGACGGAAAAGAAAACCTCCGTCGAGGGGGTAAACGCGGTCATGAAAAAAGCGGCCGAGGGTCCGCTCAAGGGGATTCTTCAGTACTGCGAACTGCCCCTGGTTTCCCATGATTTCAACGGCAACCCGGCATCCTCCATTGTCGACGCGCTATCAACGGCGGTTATCGAGGGCAGCATGGTCAAAGTACTTTCCTGGTACGACAACGAGTGGGGATACTCCAACCGCCTGCTCGATCTGGTCAAATACGTAGCCGGAAAAATCAAGTAAGGTCCCACCGTCGTTTTCCCCGGGGCAGGAGCAGATCCTGCCCCTTGATTTTTTTACAGCTCAGGGCGGAGGAGTTCATGTTTAACAAAACTGACCGTAAAAGACGTCGAGTTCCAGGGCAAACGGGTCTTTTGCCGTGTCGATTTCAACGTCCCCTTCGACGATGAGCGGAATATTACCGATGACACGCGGATCGTTGCCGCCCTCCCCACCATACGCCACATCATCGAACACGGCGGCCGACTGATACTGGCGTCTCACCTGGGGCGGCCCAAGGGTGCTCCCAACCCGAAATACAGCCTCGCCCCGGTGGCCCCCCATCTGGGTCGGTCTGCTCGGCAAGAAGGTGACCATGGCTCCGGACTGCATCGGCACGGCAGTGCAGTCGCTGGTCAGTTCGTTGCATGACGGCGATGTCCTGTTGCTGGAAAACGTCCGCTTCCATGTCGGAGAGGAGAAGAACAACCCCGATTTCAGCCGGCAGCTAGCGGCCTTCGCCGATATCTACGTCAACGATGCCTTCGGTTCCGCTCACCGGGCGCACGCCTCCACGGAAGGCATTACCCGTTTTCTGCAGCCGGCGGTCGCCGGCTTTCTGATGGAGAAGGAACTTCGCTATCTCGGTCAGGCGGTGACCGATCCCAAACGCCCATTTATCGCCATTCTCGGCGGCGCCAAGGTTAGCGATAAAATCCCGGTGATTGAGAACCTCCTGGGAAAAGTGGACACCCTGATCATCGGCGGCGGCATGGCCTATACCTTTCTGCGTGCCCAGGGGATCCAGGTGGGTAAATCTCTGGTCGAAGAGGATCGCATCACGCTGGCCCGCGAGTTGATGACGCAGGCGCAGCAGCGGGGGGTGAAACTCCTCCTGCCACTGGACCATGTGGTCGCCCGCGAATTCAAAGGCGACGCCGAATCAAAGATTTGCACCAATGACAATTTCCCCGCTGATTGGATGGCTTTGGATATCGGTCCCCGCACCGCTGCCGAATTTTCCGCTGCGGTCAAAGGGGCCGGAACGATCGTCTGGAACGGACCGATGGGAGTTTTCGAATTCGATACTTTCGCTCAGGGCACCTTTGCCATGGCCCGCGCCCTGGCAGACTCCGGGGCGGTGACCATCATCGGCGGCGGCGATTCGGTGGCAGCGGTGAACAAGGCCGGGCTGGAGGAGAAGATGACCCACATCTCCACGGGCGGCGGCGCCTCCCTGGAATTCCTCGAGGGCAAGACGCTGCCAGGGGTAGCCGCCCTTACTGACAGAAAGGCGTGATGTGTAAACAGTATAGTAATGTGTCTTCCACATCACATTTTACACATCACTTCTTACGCCATTTTTTTACGTTTTTGGAGATTCTCATGCGCAGACCGCTGATCGCCGGCAACTGGAAGCTTAACAAGACGGTGGCCGAGGCCCTCGCCTTGGTTGGTAGCCTGAAAGAAAAGGTGGCGGAGATCGAGGATGCCGATATCGTCGTCGCCCCGGTCTTTACAGCCCTTTCCCGGGTTGCTGAAGCCCTCGCCGGCAGCAATATCGCCCTTGCCGCCCAGAACTGCTATCCGGAGAAGACCGGCGCCTTCACGGGAGAGGTCTCTCCTTTTCTGCTCAAGGATGCTGGCTGCGCTTACGTGATCGTCGGCCATTCCGAGCGGCGGCAGATCCTGGCGGAAACGGACGCGTTCATCAACAGCAAGGTAAAGGCCGTGCTCGGGGAGGGGCTCACCGCCATCCTCTGCATCGGCGAGACGCTGGAGGAACGGGAGGCCGGCCGGATGTTCGAGGTCCTTACTCGGCAGATACGCCTGGGGTTGCAGAACCTGGAATCCGGAGATATGGAGCGGGTAGTGCTCGCCTATGAGCCGGTGTGGGCCATCGGTACCGGCAAAACCGCCACCGATGCCCAGGCCCAGGAGGCGCACGCTTTCATCCGCGGGCTTCTGCAGGAAAATTTCGGTCAGCTGACCGCGGCAGCGGTGCGCATCCTTTACGGCGGCAGCGTCAAACCCGACAACGTCGACGGCCTGATGGCCCAACCCGATATCGATGGTACGCTGGTGGGCGGCGCCAGTCTGAAGGCGGACGACTTCGCTCGCATCATCAGATTCCGCCGCGCCTGATATTTTCTACTTTGCACCCGGGCCGATCTGTGCTAAATTTCCGGGTCTAAAAAATTCAGCCGCAAGTCAAGGAGTTCGGTTAGAAATGACTGCCTTTCTGATTACCGTGCACATTCTGGTTTCGATCGCCCTGATCATTATAGTTCTGCTGCAAGGCGGCAAAGGGGCAGAGATCGGCGCCTCTTTCGGGTCGGGCGGCAGCCAGACCGTTTTCGGCGCCACCGGCGGCAAAAGCTTCCTGAGCAAAATGACGACCGGCGCCGCCGTTGTCTTCATGCTGACCAGCCTCGCTCTCACCTACTTCTACAGCCAGCCGAGCACGGTTATGCCGTCCACCGTATCACAGACCCAGCAGGGGTCCACTCCGGTGCCCGCGCCCGGGCAGACAACGGCCACCCCGGTCCCCGGTCAGACAACGCCAGCCGAGCAACCGGCCGCACCGGTCCAGTCGGCTCCCGGGCAGAAATAATCGAATCCTCGCCCGGCATTTACCCTTGACACTACCGGGGCAAATCAGTATAAATACAATCCGCTTGCCGAAGTGGTGGAACTGGTAGACACGCCATCTTGAGGGGGTGGTGACCAATTGGTCGTGCGAGTTCGAGTCTCGCCTTCGGCACCAGTAAAAATTGCAAAGCCCGGCCGTTCAGGCCCGGGCTTTTTTTGCATTCAGCCAGGCAAAACTCTTGAAAGCGACAGACCTGCATCGGCGTCCGTTAGCGCGCCATTGCTGGAGAGAACAGAAAAGGTGCGGTGAGAAATAAACGGGACGCGGGAACCTGCTTGCTCTTGTTATAACCTCTCCCAAACCGAATGCAAAAAACAAAATGGGCTGCAACCTTATTGGATTGCAGCCCTTTTTGTCTCTTGCTGCCGAAGCTTTTCTATTCGGGCCTATCGGCCAAACAGGTGGAGAGCACGGCCATGAGGTCGGGGGCGCGCACCGGTTTGGCGATGAAGTCGTCCATGCCGGCCGCCTCACACTGCTCGCGCGCCTCACTCCCAGCATGGGCAGTCAGGGCGATAATGCAGGTGTGTCGCACCTGCCCTTGCTCCAGCGCGCGGATGCGCCGGGTCGCCGCCAGCCCGTCAAGGCGCGGCATCTGCAGATCCATGAGGACGAGATCGAAATGCCCACTCTGCCATTTCTCAATTGCCTCCTCGCCATCGGCCGCCATTTCCACCTGCCAGCCGGACGGGGCGAGCATCAGGCGTAGCAGGGCGCGGATGGCGGGGTCGTCTTCGGCAATCAGCAAGCGCCCGGCGGCAGGGGCTGGGGCCGGCGTCTTGCTGCCGGGCGCTTCGTACGGGGTGACCTCGGCGGGGGGAAGCGGCAGTCGGCAGATGAAGGTGCTGCCGGCACCGGGGCGGCTCTCGACCCCCAGTTCCCCGCCCATCAGATGCACCAGTTCGCGGCTAATGGCGAGACCGAGACCAGTGCCGCCAAATCTCCGGGTGCTGGAGACGTCGGCCTGGGTGAATGGCTCGAAAATTTCCATCTGTCTGTCCGGCTCGATGCCGATACCGGTGTCGCGCACCGAGAGCAGGACCTGTTCACCGCCAGCGGGCGCTGCCGCCAGTACGATTTCCCCCTGCTCTGTAAACTTGAGGGCGTTGCCGACCAGGTTGACCAGCACCTGGGTGAGCCGGTTGGGGTCACCGACCACCAATTCTGGCACCTCGGGATCGATCGTGAGGTGCAGGGCGAGACCCCTGCGACGGGCCGGCAGCAGGAACATTTCACGTACCTGCCGCAGGCAGCCGGGGAGATTAAAGGATTCCTTGTGCAGGGTGATCCGTCCCCCCTCGATCCGGCTGAAGTCGAGCAGGTCCTCGATGATCGACAAGAGCTGCTGGCCGCCGTTTTGCGCCAGATCGAGCAGCATGCCCTGCGATTCGGTCGGCTCGCTGTCGACCAGAAGATCGAGAGTACCGAGAATCACCGTCAGTGGCGTGCGCAGCTCATGGCTCACGTTGGCTAAAAAGGCGCTCTTGATCCGATTACCCTCCTCGGCCGCTTCCTTCGCCTGCTGCAGCGCCTGCTCGGCGGCGATACGCTCGCTGACCTCGGTGCTGATATGGGCGGCGCCCAGCAGGTGTCCGTCCGGCGCGCGCACGGGACTGAAGCGCATGTCGTAAATGCGGCGCGCCTTGCTGGCATCGGAGAACTGAACTGTGACGCTGAAACTTTCTCCACCGAGCGCCCGCTCCCACAGCGGCTGGACTTGGGCCAGTTCGGCGGGGTGATCGACCAGCAGTTCGGCAAGAGACTGGCGCAGGTGCGGCGTGATCCCATAGCGCTGCTGCAGGATGTCGACGAAAGCGCGATTGAAAATAAGAAAGCGCAGGTCCGGATCGACGGCGGCGACCAGATTGGGGCTTCCGTCAATCAGGCTCTGCAGCAGATCGCGCGTCTGCAGCAGGCGCTTCTCGCCATGGCGCAGTACCTCTTCGGCTTGGCGCTGTTCGGAGAGGTCGCGCACCTGGGCGAGGATAACCGACTCGCCGCGCAGGGTGACCTGCCGCAGGGAAACCTCGGCCAGGAAGAGCGAGTGGTCGCCGGCGCGCCTGCTCGGCCAGACGAAAAGCTGCGGCTCCCCGGCCACGGTGCGCTCCCAATAGATGCGCGCCTGCTGAGCCACTTCAGCGGTGCCATTGGCGGCGAAATCATCGATGCTCAGGCGCAGTGCTTCGTCGCGGCTGACCCCGTGCAGGCGCAAAAACGGCTCATTGAAGTCGATGATCTTGCCGTCGACTGCGTGCAGAACAATGGCGTCGCGGGAGCAGTTAAAGATCAGGCGCAGCATCTCTTCCGATTCGCGCAGCGCCTGCTCCGCCTCCTCCCTCGCCTCCAGGTTATGGATGCAGCCGCCAAAGAGGTCGCGCCCGGCGAAAGAAAAGAAGTTTGCCGAGATCGCCACCGGGATCTCCCGCCCGTCGGCATAACGATGAACCGTCTCGAAAAAGAGCGCCCCCTTCTCCTGCAACTCCTCCCAGAGCCGCTTCCACTGGGCTCGGGAGAGACGGGCATCGACCTCGGTCAAGCTCGTCGCGAGCAGCTCCTCACGTCTTCGGCCGAAATGGGTGCAAGCGGCGTCGTTGACGAAGACGAAGCGGAAATCGTCCTCAGGGTCGCAGGTGTAGAACGGGTCAGCGCTGCGCTGCGCCACGTTCTTCATAAAAGCTAGCGCCCGCTCCCGCAGCTCCGCACTCAGGTCATTCACGGCCTGACTCCGAAAGAGTTAACTACCCCGCCTGTTTGAAAGCTGCTCCTATGCAGTGGAATCGAGGGGTTCCGTGACTCATCTGCTGTTTGACCGGAATCCGGGCTGGATGAATTAGATTCCTGTTTGTCACCGATTTTCTGGGTCGGCAGCAGATAACTTCCCTTTGCTATCTGGATCGGGGTCTCTCTGATCCAGCGATTCTTTTTCACCATCGAGGGAGTTTTCTATTTCGAAGGTCTTTTCCGGGGCGGGTGGTGGCCGGCCAGATGCATCAAGGGGAATTGCTGGCGATTTCTGGTCCGCCGTATCATGGGGATGAGAACCACCCCAGCCGTTCAACCAGGCCAATCGCCCTCTTTCGCGGCCACTTTGCGCCCGCCGACCTCCCGAAGTGATGGACATGCTCTACGTGTCCTCTTTTAACATCACCTGAAAAATGCTTTTATACGCTCCTGGTTCTCGGCAGCGACATTCGCCCATCAGTTCTCATTCCCCATGCGGTTTCGGGCGAAGGGTATGCGCTCAAGAGGTCTGGTGGTTTGCCCCATATTATCTTCATCCTCGCAACTCTTTTGGATTCAGACCCCAGAGGCCGCCAATCGGCGGCGAGTAAGTGCCGATGCGTGAAGTTTATGGGGGGGAAGGGGAAAGTCAAACTGGACCGGAATCTCCAGCTTGATCATAAAAGCCGAAGCGCAGGCCGTCGTCTTCCCTCCACCTGGCAGACGTCCCGAGAGGCCAAAGATGAGAGCGGTCTCTGATACCCCGAGATGCAGGGACAGCCGAAGCCCAGAGGGCCGCCTACGAAACGGCCCCCTACCAAGCCGACGGGACCAGGCAAAACGGCCACCTGAGAAGGTGGCCGTTCCGTTTCCGGGGCTGGGCGCAGGCGCAACCGGCCGACCCTATACGCAACCGGAAAAAACAAGAGGCCGCAATCCTTGAGGATTGCGGCCTTTTTCGTCTTTTGGTGCCGAAGGGGAGACTCGAACTCCCACGTCCCTACGGACACTAGACCCTGAACCTAGCGTGTCTACCAATTCCACCACTTCGGCTGAAGCGAAGCACTTTATAGCAGATGGATAATGCCAATGCAACAAAAAAATCCATGCGGGGAGGCCCCATTCTCATTGACTTATAGCGGTCATGGAAGTTTATACTTTAAATGAGCAACGCGTCATTCGCCGAGGAAAGGCCATCCCATGCTGCTGCGGCAGACGCTCCTCTTTCTTTCCCGCCGCAAGGAACTGGAGGAATTCCTCCGCCGCAATCCCCTGGCCGTGCACGCCAGCCGGCGTTTCGTGGCAGGCGACAGTCGGGCGGAAGCGTTGGAGGCGACCCGTCGGTTGAACCAGGAGGGATTCAAAGTCACACTCGACTACCTGGGCGAGGAAGTTGCCGATGCCGCGCAGGCCGAAGCCGCAGCCGAGGAATACGCCGGCGCCCTCGAGGAGGCGGCCGCCGGTGGTCTGGAAGCGGGAATTTCGGTGAAGCTGTCGCACCTGGGCATCCGCATCGATGAGGAATTGGCCTTCTCCAACCTGTTGCAGATAAGCCGGCGGGCAGCGGCGGTCGGCCGTTTCGTGCGGGTGGATATGGAAGGGTCGGATCTCACCGACAAGACGCTGGCGATGGTGCGCCGGGTCCATCGGCTCTCCGACAACGTCGGGGCGGTTATCCAATCTTATCTGCGGCGCAGCAATCACGACATCGACCTACTTAATCAAGAGCGAATTTCGGTGCGTCTGGTCAAGGGGGCATACCTGGAGCCGGAGGAAATCGCCTTTCAGGATCAAGAAGAGGTTTCCCTCTATTTCATGCGCCTGCTGGAGTCTCTTTTTCGCGACGGATACCGCCCGGCCATCGCCACCCATGACGAGAAGCTGATCGATTATGCCGTCGATATGGCCTTCATCTTCAGCCTCGGGGAGACGGATTTCGAGTTCCAGATGCTCTATGGCATCCGCCGCGATCTGCAGGAAAAACTGCGCCAGGCTGGATATCGCGTCCGCATCTATCTGCCCTACGGCTCGGACTGGTACGGTTATTTTATGCGACGACTGGCCGAACGCCCGGCCAACCTCTGGTTTCTGCTGCGCAACCTGGGCAAATAATCCTGTAAACCAGCTCCGAGTTTACCGCTTGCAGCTTTCATCTGCAACCCGTTGCGGCACTACGAGCAGAGTCCGGTAGCGCTCCACAGTGACCAGACCCGGTCTTGCCCCCTTCGGCTGGCGTACACATTTTCCCTCCGTCACCATTACCTCCACTTTTCCTTCGTTGCGCCCTCGCGAATAGCCGGCGGCTATGGCGGCGGCAAAGAGCTGATCCTCCTCCGGGACTTCCCGGCCTCCGCCACGTTTTAATACCAGGTGACAGCCCGGCTGACGGTGGGCATGGAACCACAGGTCCTCGGGTCCGGTCAGTTCCCGGCTGACGTAGTCATTGGTACGGCTGCTCTTGCCCCACCAGAGTTGAAAACCACCAGGGGTGAGAATCCGGCGCAAGGTGTCACGCACCGCTAGAGGCCGGGTCCGGGGAGTATTGCGAGGAGCTGCCGACACCAGCCCCGCCTCTGCCAATTCCTGTTTGATCCCCTGCAGATCTTCCCGGCTTTCTGCCTCTTCCAGATAATGGGCCATCTCTTCCAGCCAGGCGATTTCCTCCCCTGTCTCCTTCATTCGGCGGGCCGCGTGGTCCACTCCCTTCTTCTTTTTTTTATAGCCGCGGAAATAACGTTCGGCATTTTCCTGGGGTGAGAGACTAGGATCAAGGACAATGGTGACCGGTACCGGCGGCTCGACAGTAAAATTCTCCAGCGTCACCGCTGTCATCCCCCGGCGAAGTCGATGCAGGTTCGCCAGCAGCAGGTCTCCATTCCGCCGCCCCGCATCGGCCGCTTCAGAGTCCTGAAGGTCGGTGGCAATCTTCTGCCGCCGAGCCTCCAGACGCTGCAAGGCACGGCGGATAGAGGAGGCCAGCACCGACCGTTCGCTGTCTTTCCCCGGCCGTTGAAAAATCGGAATAAAAACGGTCTGCGGCAAGGGATGGGGAGGCGAACTCCTCAACTCTCATCGAGGCCCAGATGCGGCAGGGGGAAAGCGCTCAGGACCGGTTTGCCGGTCAGAATGCCGACGACCGGACGGAATTCCCTGGCCAACCAGCACCGACGAAAATCGGCGAGAGCTTTCCCGGGGGGAACGCCGGCAGCAACCGCTGCCGCCAGTTCGCTGGCTACCAGGGGGGACATCGGTGCCAGATTGGTCATCAGAAACCTCTTGAAAACGGCAGGATCGGTCGATTCCGAGGGGATCTCCGGCAATTCTCCGGCTAGGGGAAAGGGCGCCTTGGGAACCGGCGGGACATAAAGCCGGCCGGGAACAATCTCACGGCCGGCGGCACTCCGTTTAAGGGCATCGATGATTCTCCCATTATTATCTACCAGCAGCAGATTGGCCTGCATGCCCAGCAGCTCCGCAATCAGCAGGTAGTTCTCCCCTTCCCTGCCGCGGCAGCGCAGGTGCACGATCCGCTCTTCCCGACTCTTTTCGATGGAAAGAATGCGCGTCAGCCGCGAGCGCAGCAACTGGCAGAAGCGGGGCGGGGTAAAAGGATTGTTCCAGGCGCCATTGGTCAGGTGCAGCCGGGCGTTGCCGCCGGTGGCGTCCAGCAGCAGGCGCAGCTCCTCCCGGCCGTTCCAGAGGCGCATCAGCAGCAGCTCCGGCTCCGGTTGATGGATCTTGTCGATGCGCGCGCCGGCCAGCTTTTCCGTGATTTCCAGGGTAACAGCTTCGATGAAGAAATTATCCATGTTCACCTGCCTTCCCGCCGAGGGAATAGCCAAGGGATTTTCCGGAAACGGGTTTTGCTTTCATGCGCAAAAGGATCTGCTATCATGCATTTCTGCAGTTCCCTCATTTTCAGTTAAAATTGAGCCAACAAGGGGTTTATTGTTGACAGCTTGACTGTATCATGATACCCGTTGTCCACCACTTTTTCTTTAGTATTCAACTTGTAAGTTAAACCTAAGCACCTGTTTTTTAAAGAGGGAGACTCAAATGACAGAGAAAAATTATCGCCTTGGAACCCAGGCCGTACATGCCGGGCACATACCCGATCCGACCACCAACTCCCGGGCAGTGCCTATTTATCAGACCAGTTCCTATGTTTTCAACTCCTCGGAGCATGCGGCAAACCTTTTCGCCCTCAAGGAGATGGGCAACATTTATACCCGTCTGATGAACCCCACCACGGATGTACTGGAGAAGCGGCTCGCGGCCATGGACGGCGGCGTCGGTGCCCTGGCTGTCGCTTCCGGTTCGGCAGCCATCACCCTCGCTATCCTTAATCTGGCGAAGGCCGGCGATAACATCGTTTCCGCTTCTTTCCTCTACGGCGGCACCTATAACCTGTTTCACTACACCTTTGCCCGCATGGGCATTGAGGTCAAATTTGTCGATACCTCTGATCCAGCGAATGTGGCTGCCGCCATCGATGCGAATACCAAGGCGGTATTCACCGAAACGATCGGCAATCCCAGGAACAACGTTGACGATTTCGAGGCGATCGCCAAGATTGCCCACGATCATGGCCTTCCCTTCATCGTCGATAATACCGTAGCCACCCCCGTCCTTTTCCGGCCCATCGATTACGGCGCCGATATCGTCTGCTATTCACTGACCAAGTTTATCGGTGGCCACGGCACCAGCATCGGTGGCGCTGTGGTCGACAGCGGCCGATTCGACTGGAGCAGCGGCCGCTTCCCCGAATTCACCACTCCCGACCCCAGTTATCACGGGCTGAATTACCATGAGGCGCTGGGCAATCTCGCCTATATTCTGAAGATGCGGGTGACCCTGCTGCGCGATATGGGACCTGCTCTCTCGCCGTTTAACAGCTTCCTCTTCCTGCAGGGGCTGGAAACGCTGCACGTGCGCATGCCCCGGCACTGCGCTAATGCCCTTCGAGTGGCGGAATTCCTGGAAGCCCACCCGCAGGTCAGTTGGGTCAACTATCCCGGGCTGAAGAGTCATCCGGATTACGAAAGGGCGCAGCGATACCTACCGGCCGGGCAGGGTGCCATCCTTGGTTTCGGCATCCGCGGCGGAGCCGAAGCAGGTGCCCGTTTCATCGACAGCGTCGAGTTGGCCAGTCATCTGGCGAACATCGGCGATGCCAAAACATTGGTGATCCACCCGGCCACCACCACCCATCAGCAGCTCTCTCCCGAGGAGCAGCGCTCGGCTGGCGTCAGTCCCGATTTCGTTCGGGTCTCCGTAGGGATCGAGGACGTCGAAGATATCATTGCCGATCTCGACCAGGCATTGAAGGCCAGTCAAGAATAAAACGAAAACTGCAGCAAATTCGAGAGGCGGTTTCCTGCAGGGAGCCGCCTCTTTTTTTGTGTGGCACTCTGCTACCGGATTGCTGAAGATCTGCAACAGTTGCTGCGAAGAGGACTCAGAGCCCGCCCCTCTCCGTGGCACATCTAACCATGCGGAATCCTTGTTGCCAATAGAATTCTCAATTTTAATGAAAAGGGTTGGCCAAAGATTTGCAGATGGATAATTTCATTCTGCGGCGCTGAGCTCAGAGCCATTTCTCATGTGACTGCGTTCCGGCATCCGGATGCCAGGGCGCCGTTCCCCCAGGATGAAGGAGAAATCCCTGGGTTCTCAACCTTGTTCTGATACCACCTGCATTGCTAATCGGAAAAGGAGGACTTCCGAACCAAGCTTGGCATCATGCAGCAAATGAAAATTTGCTTACTTTTCCCATCTTTTTACTGTAGGCACCGGGAATCGCCGCCTTTTATTCATTCACCTGGTGATAAGCAGTTTACGGCACCGCAACGAAAAGGAGAACGAACTTGCGCCCATTAAATGTAAAATCATACCTGCTCACCCTGTTAACCCTGGTCCTTCTGGCCGCCTGCAGCTCCGGCGGCAGCAACTCACCCGCTTCTGCCGACGGTGCGCCGCCGACCCAGGGAAAAGCCGTCGATCCCTACATTGTCGGGGCTGTCTTTCAGGAAGTGACCGCGACGGGCAGCGTTCTCCAGGACGCCTCCTCCCCTTCCGATTCCCAAGGCAATTTTTCTTTTCCCCTCCCCCTGCACCCCGGCTCCATCGTCGAGATGAAGGTTAATGACCGGGGAACTCACAACGGCATCAGCTATCAGGGATTGCTCAAAGCAAAAGTACCGGTTACCGGGAATCTTCTTGTCGTCTCCCCCCTGACCACGCTGTTGGCCAACGGCGCCACGGAACAGGAGGTGGTCTCTTTTCTGGGCCTTGCCGGCATGACTGGAATCACGACAGCCGATCTCCGCTCCGACCCCATGGCCGGCCTTGAGAACCTTCATTCGGGAGAGGTCACCGACAACCAATTGCAGCTGCTTCAGGCTGCAATGGCTGTCAATGCCTTCATGCACATCATCAACAATTATGCAGCCGGCCCCATGGATTTGACCAATTCGACCAATGCCCTGCTGATGACCGATCTGGTGGGGGCAGCCAAGAAAGCTTTAAACCAGGCTGAGTTCGAGCAGCTCGCCGCCGCCCTGGCGAGCGATCAGAGCACCGCCGGGCAGCCAATGCTTCTCGCCGATGCGATTCACATGGCCGCAGATGCCATGCAGACGATGGCCAGCCTGGCCGACAGCGGCACCATTCCCAGCACAGCCGCTATTATGATGTCGATCGACGGCACGTTAACAACAGCGGTCGAGACCACCCGCAACTACATGCTGGCGCGGCTGGGGATCCCGTCCCCTTCCCCGACTCCCGACGGCAGCGCGCTTTATGCCGACAACTGCGCCGCCTGCCACGGCGCCCTCGCCGGCAGTTCCAAGGCCGGCGCCACCGCCGCCCAGATCCAGGGCGCCATCGCCAGCGTCAGCGCCATGCAGTCCTTTGCCACCCTGAGCGCCGCCGAGGTCCAGGCCATCGCCGACGCCCTCGCCGGCACCACCACTCCCCCCGCCCCGGCCGTCGACGGCGCCGCCCTGTACACCAGCGACTGCGCCGCCTGCCACGGCGCCCTCGCCAGCAGCGCCAAGGCCGGCGCCACCGCCGCCCAGATCCAGGGCGCCATCGCCGGCGTCAGCGCCATGCAGTCCTTTGCCACCCTGAGCGCCGCCGAGGTCCAGGCCATCGCCGACGCCCTCGCCGGCACCACCACTCCCCCCGCCCCGGCCGTCGACGGCGCCGCCCTGTACACCAGCGACTGCGCCGCCTGCCACGGCGCCCTCGCCAGCAGCGCCAAGGCCGGCGCCACCGCCGCCCAGATCCAGGGCGCCATCGCCAGCGTCGGCGCCATGCAGTCCTTTGCCACCCTGAGCGCCGCCGAGGTCCAGGCCATCGCCGACGCCCTCGCCACTTCGACTCCGCCCACCGACGGCGGCACTACGCCGGCCTGCGGCTCCTGTCACGGGCTTCCTCCCGATGGCACCAGCGTTCCCAATACGGCAGGCGCCCATTCTGCTCACCAAGCTTTAGCCGACGTGGGCACCAACTGCGATACCTGCCACAGCGACCATATCCATCAGAACGGCGCGGTGGAAATCGGCATCCTCGCCAGTTTCAATGCCAAGAGCGGCGCCGCTACCGACAGTCCTGACGGCACGGCCACCTGCGCCAACGTGAGTTGTCACGGCGGGCAGACAACTCCCTTCTGGGGGAGCGGATCGATCGATGTGAATACCCAGTGCGAGTCCTGCCATGCCTATGGCACGGCTCAATTCAACAGTTATTCATCCGGTCGGCACAGCCTGCACGTCGGCCAAAGGCATTTTGCCTGCACCGTTTGCCACGAAACGGGCAAACTGGCGGTGAATCACTTTACCAGTCTGGCAACCACCGATATGGAAGGGCCGGCGTCCGCCACCATCGGCGGCGGCGCTACCCGGGTCACCAGCTATACCCCGGCCACCCGTTCCTGCTCCCCCAGCTGCCACAGCAGGGAGACCTGGTAACTTCCTCGCGGAGAGATCGATTCTTCTCAGCTCGACAGGCGGGGCGGACCCTTGCAGTCCGCCCCGCTTGTTTCCATGCCGAAGCGCATGGTATATTCCGCAGCCATGCAGGGAAACCCATTTCACATTGTGCTGATCGAGCCGGAGATCCCTCCCAATACCGGCAATATCGCCCGCCTGTGCGGCGCCACCGGCACCATTCTCCATCTCGTCGGCCGTCTCGGCTTCTCTCTCGAGGACCGCTACCTGCGGCGGGCCGGCCTCGATTACTGGCCGGCGGTGAACCTGCGGCGCTGGGAGACGCTGGACGATCTGCAGCTAGCCTTTCCCAACGGCCGGTTCTGGTATTCATCCAAGAAAGCGGATCGGGTTTATACCGAGGCTGATTTTCGTGCCGGGGATTTTCTGGTCCTCGGCAAGGAGACCGAGGGGTTGCCGGAAGAACTCCTCGCCGCCCACCGCGAACAGACCATCCGCATCCCCATTTTCTCCCCGGTAGTGCGCAGTCTCAATCTCTCCACCGCCGCCGGCATCCTCCTTTACGAGGCGCTTCGGCAAACCGGCCGGCTCGACGGCAGGGCGCGCAAATGAAAGAGGCGCCCGGAAAGGGCGCCTGAAAAACCGTGAGATAGTCAGATCGTGAGCTCGGTAGAGAGAAAGGCAGCATCGACTAACTCGCTACCTCCCATTCATTCCTGGTTCTAGAGCAATTCGCTTTCGATGCGGATAAACCGGCTCCCGTCGCGCACCACCTCCAGACCGTCGATTTCGGTCAGAGCGGTGCGGATGTCCGCCTCGCGCGCCTCATGGGTCATCAGGACGATGGGAACAGCGCCGCCGATCTGCCGCTCCGGCTGAATCATCGAGCTGATGCTGATGTCATGGCGGCCGAGGATGCCGGCAATCTGCGCCAGCACGCCTGGCTTATCGAATGCGGCAAAGCGCAGGTAATACTGGCTGACAATGTCGTTCATGGCCTTGATCGGCAAATCGCGGATCGCTTCGCGCCGATAGCCCATGGCCGGGGTACGGCCGGCAGCCCCTTTCGGCAGGTTGCGGGCGATCGCCATGACATCCCCCATAACCGCGCTGGCAGTCGGTTCCATACCCGCCCCGCGGCCATAAAGCATGACCGGCCCGACGAAATCCCCCACCAGACGAACGGCATTGAATACGCCATCGACGTCGGCCAAGGGATAATTCAAAGGGATCATGGTCGGATGAACCCGCGCTTCAACTTCTCCCTCTGCCATTTTGCCGATGGCCAGGAGCTTGATTTTATAGCCGAACTGGCGGGCGAACTGGATGTCCAGGGCGGAAATCCCACCGATCCCCTCGGTGTGGATGTCTTCGAATTTCACCCGGGTACCGAAACAGAGGGCGATAAGAATGGCCAGTTTATGAGCGGTATCGATACCCTCGATATCGAAGGTCGGATCGGCCTCGGCATATCCCTGGGCCTGGGCATCGCGTAAAACCTCGGCAAAACCATCCCCCTCGTTGGTCATGCGGGTTAGAATATAGTTGCAGGTGCCGTTGAGAATACCGAAAACGGTGCGGAAATTGTTGGCGCAGAGGTTTTCCTTGATGGCGGAGAGGACCGGAATCCCCCCTGCCACGGCTGCCTCGAAGAGAACGTCCACCCCTTGGCGGGCGGCGGCAGCAAAGATCTCCTCCCCATGCAGCGCGAGCAGAGCTTTGTTGGCGGTCACCACCTGCTTGCCATTCTCGATGGCACGCAAGACAAAGGAACGGGCTGGCTCATAACCGCCGATCAGTTCGATCACAACATCAATCGCGGGATCGTCGAGAATCTCCTCGGCCCGCGTCGTGAGAAGCCCGGAAGGAACGGCAATCCCCCGATCCCGGGTGATATCCAGATCGGCTATTTTCACCAGTTGCAGGCGGACTCCGAGACGGTCGGCGATCACCTCGGCATTCTGCTGGAAGAGCTTGACCACGCCAACCCCGACGGTACCGAAACCGAGGAGCCCAACTCGGATTTCTTTCATATCCATCCTTCCCCATCAACTCGATTGAAAATTGTTAACCGCCGGCAGGATTGATGTTCGATCAGTTCGCCCGCAACCACTTCAGGTCCCCGTTCGCGAACCGCCGGCGAGAGCAGGCATTCGAACCCATCAGCTCCCTCTTCGGTCAGAATCCGGGCAACCAGTTTTTCCAATTCTTCGCTTCCCATGCCTTCGAGCGGCGCCAGGGAAATGGCGATGCGGGAGAAACCGGCCCGCCGGCAGGTAGCCAGGAGGTCGCGAATCAGTTCCTGGTAGCGCAATCGATCCAGATCGTGCTGCGAGCCGCCGCCCACGAAAAGCACCCAGTCCGCGGCCAATTTACCGTTATTTCGGGTAAGCACATGTTCCCCAGCCCTGCCGCCCGCCTCCCCGCGCAGCAGCAGCCCGGTCAGGAATCCATTGAGCCGCCAGTCGAGCAATGCCGCTGGCCCGTGGGCAGGGCGGTCGTCAGAAAAAAATAAGACCGCCACCGCCTCCCCCTCCATTCTGTCAGCGGGGAGATCGAGAACGCGCAACCGGCTCATGGCGTCGGTTGCCTGTGAAGGCGGGAAATCTTGTCCAGAATGCCGTTGACGAAAGCCGGCGTTTCCCTGGTCCCGTAACGTTTGCCGATTTCGATCGCTTCATTGATGATTACGCTGGCGGGGACTTCCGGATTGTGCAGAAGTTCGAAAGAGGCCAGCCGCAGGATCGAGAGGTCGACCCGGGCCATGCGCTCAAGAGCCCAGTTGGTTGACAGCTCACCGATTATCGCGTCCAGTTCCTCCCGATGTGTCGCCACCCCCCGCGCCAGTTCCTCGGCGAAGCGGCGGATCTCGAAAGGGACTTGGCCGATGACTTCCTCCAGAGGCTCACCCAGGATGTCGTCATGAAAATGAAAGTTTGTCCAGAAATCCTGCAGGACCGGCTCAACGCTGGTTTCCTGGTCCTGCAGACTGTAAATGATCTTAAGGGCCAATTCCCGCCCCGTGCGCCTGGCACCTTTCATCGCTTCAGAAATTCTTCAAAAGGTTGACCATTTCGACAGCACTCAGTGCCGCGTCCGCCCCCTTGTTGCCGGCCTTGCTGCCAGCCCTTTCGATCGCCTGCTCGAGATTGTCGGTGGTAAGCACGCCGAAGGAGACGGGGACTTCCGCGTCCAGGCTGACCGTAGCGATTCCTTTGGAGACTTCGGCCGCGACGTAGTCGAAATGGGGAGTGGAGCCACGAATGACCGCGCCCAGGCAGATAACCGCATCGTAACGTCCGGAAGCCACCATTTTTTTGGCTGCCAGGGGAATTTCGAAAGCTCCCGGAACACGCAGGACCTCAATGGCTTCCGGTGCCGCCCCATGCCGCACCAGGGCATCGAGAGCCCCCTCCAGCAGCCGCTCGCTGATAAAGCTGTTGAACCGGCTGATGGCAATGCCAAAGTTCAGCCCCGAAGCGTCGAGCTTTCCTTCAAAGTATTTAGTCATCCTCAACTCCATCCCATGCTGATGAAAAACGCCCATCTGCGGCGTTGCCCTCATCCTTCGTCAACGACGTACCCTCCAGGTACGCCTTATTCCTCAGGATTTCAGGCGCCTTGCATCTGGCCATTTTTGCTCAGCCTGAAAACCCGAGTATTTCAATGCCCTACTACAGATTTTCCAATAGATGTCCCAACTTTTCCCGTTTTGTTTTCAGATACTTGAGATTGGTCCCGGTAGAGGCTACCTGGAGCGGGACGCGCTCGACGATTTCCAGTCCATACCCCTCCAGGCCGACGATCTTTCGCGGATTATTGGTCATCAGGCGAATCTTGCGGATGCCCAGTTCGGCAAGGATCTGGGCGCCGATTCCGTAATCGCGCAGGTCGGCCTTGAACCCGAGGAGTTCGTTGGCTTCGACCGTGTCATGGCCCTGGTCCTGCAGGGCATAAGCCTTGAGCTTGTTGATCAGGCCGATTCCCCGTCCCTCCTGGCGCATATAGAGGATGACTCCACAACCTTCTGCGGATACCTGGGCCATGGCCGCCTGCAGCTGGTCGCCACAATCGCAGCGCTGGGAACCAAACACGTCGCCGGTCAGACATTCGGAATGAACCCGCACCAGGATGGGTTTATCCGGGTCGATCTGGCCCTTGACCAGTGCCAGGTGCTGGGCGTTGTCAACGTCATTTTCGTAGGCGATGGCCATGAATTCGCCGCCGTAGGGGGTCGGCAGGATAGTTTCCGCGGCCCGGCGCACCAGCAGTTCTTTGCGCATCCGATAAGCGACCAGATCGGCGACGGTAACGATCTTCAGCCCGTGGCGGGCAGCGAATTCCTGCAGCTGCGGCAGACGGGACATGGTGCCGTCGGCATTCATTATTTCACAGATCACTCCGGCCGGTTTCAAACCGGCCAGCCGGGCGAGATCGACCGAACCCTCGGTCTGCCCGGCGCGCACCAGCACGCCGCCGCGCTTGGCGCGCAACGGGAATACGTGGCCGGGGCGGGCAAGATCCTTGGCCGTCGTTTCCTCGGCAATCGCTACCTGGATGGTGCGGGCGCGGTCGGCCGCCGAAATGCCGGTGGTTACTCCCCGTCGGGCTTCGATGGAAACGGTGAAAGCGGTACCGAAGGAAGAGGTGTTCTCCCGGACCATCAGCGGCAAATCGAGAAAATCGGCCCTCTCCTCGGTCAGCGAAAGGCAGATCAGTCCGCGCCCTTCGCGGGCCATGAAATTAATGGCCTCGGGGGTGACCATCTCGGCCGCCATGGTCAGATCCCCCTCGTTCTCCCGGTCCTCATCATCGACCAGGATGACCATCTTTCCCTGGCGGATATCTTCAAGTGCGGCTTCAATTCTGGCAATCGGCATGCCCTGGACTCCTTGGTGGACTTAGAACTATGTCACAGAAACCCATGCTTGGCAAGAAATTGCAGGTCGAGTGGAGCACCGCCGTTCTCTCCCTTATCGGGTCGCAGAAGGCGATCGACATACTTGCCAATCAGGTCAGTTTCAATATTCACCCGGCTTCCCACCTGGAGGTTTCGGAGGGTGGTCACCTGCAGTGTGTGAGGGATAACGGCAACAGAGAAGGTATCGGCAGTAACGACATTGACCGTCAGACTGATGCCGTCGATCGCCACCGAGCCTTTTTCCACAAGTAGACGGTTGACCGCCGGATCGAGGCGAAAGGCAAAACGCATCGCATTGCCGTCACGGACCCGTTCAAGGACCCTGGCCACCGCATCGACATGACCGGTGACCAGGTGACCGCCGAGACGGTCGGAGAGACGCAGCGCCCGCTCCAGGTTGACCGGCGAACCTGGCCCCAGGTCCCCCAGAGTACTTCGCTGCAGGGTCTCCGGAGAAACCTCGGCGCTGAACAGCCCCTCGCCACAGGCAATTGCGGTCAGGCAGGCACCGTTTACAGCGATGCTGTCGCCGATGGCCAGTTCTTTCGTGGGCAGGGCAGTGGCCACGGTCAACCTGGACGCTGTCGGCACTTTTTCGCCAATCGCGGATGGTCCCGAGATCCTCGATCAGGCCGGTGAACATCGCTGGACCTCTCCTTCGATGAGAGTATCGTCGCCGCAGCGGCATGACCCGGACCTGCTCAAGGCGAAAGGCTTCCGTCAGTCGCGCCACTCCCGGCCCGGCAAACAGCCCCGGCCCCTCGACTGCCGCCGAGCAGCAGAGGAGCGATGAAGATCGCCACCCGGTCGACCACCCCAGCCTGCAGGGCGGCGGCATTGAGCCGGCTTCCCCCCTCGAGCAGAATGCTTTGCACACCCAGTTCCCCCAACTTCCGCAGCAGCTCGGTCAATTCGATCCGCCCTTCCTGTTCCGTCGCCGTCAGTACCCGCACGCCGCGTGCCGTCAGGCGTTCGATCTTCTCCGGCGATGCGCGCCGGGTGGTGGCAATCAGGGTCGGCGCTGACGAATCCGGTGTGAGAACCGCCGCCGCCTCCGGGATTCGCAGATCAGCATCGACGACGATCCGCATGGCGTCCCGGCCGCCGCCCGGCAGACGGGTGGTCAGCCGCGGATCATCGTGCAAAACTGTGCCGATCCCCACCATCACCGCATCGACGGTATCGCGCAGGCGGTGTACGGCCAGCCGGCTCTCCTCTCCGGAGATCCATTGCGAATCACCGGTAGTGGTGGCTGTGCGCCCGTCCAGGGTGATTGCTGCCTTGAGAATGAGGTAGGGCAGTCCGGTAGTAATGTGTTTGGCGAAGGGAGCGATAAGGCGGCGGCATTCCCCTTCCAGCACCCCCACGGTAACCGTCACCCCGGCCGCCCGCAAAGCGGCAATGCCATTTCCCGCCACCCGCGGGTTGGGATCGGTTGTTCCGACAAAGACGCGGGAGATCCCGGCGGCCAGCACCGCCGTAACGCAAGGGCCGGTTTTCCCCTGATGGCAGCACGGCTCCAGGGTTACATAGAGATCGGCGCCAGCGGCCGCCCCTCCCGCCTGGCGCAAGGCGAAAATCTCCGCGTGCGGCTCACCGGCCCGTGGGTGAAAGCCCTCGCCAATGATTTCTCCTGCGCGAACCACCACGGCCCCAACTGCCGGGTTGGGTCCGGTGCGCCCCTCTCCCCGGCGCCCCAGCTCGAGGGCGCGCTGCATGAATTGTTCGTGATCCGTCATGAAATCAGAGAAAAGCAGGCGGAACATTTGTGGATAACCGGGGGGTTGGTTTTCGCCCCCTGGGTTATTCCCCTATTTCGCGCCTTCCCTTTCTTCTCCCTTGGCGAGAAGATCTTTGAGCTCCGCCATGAATTCGTTGATGTCCTTGAACTGCCGATAGACCGACGCGAAGCGCACGTAGGCGACCTCATCAACGCCGTGCAGCGCCTCCATAACGGCTCTTCCGATGCGGCTGGAGCCGATTTCCTTCTCTCCACTTTCCTGCAGCGACAACTCCAGCCGGTCAACAACCTTCTCGATGGTCGCGATGGAAACGGGCCGCTTCTCGCAGGCGCGCTGCATGCCGGCAATAATTTTCAAGCGGTCGAAGGTCTCGCGGCGCCCGTCCTTTTTCACCACCAGGGGATGGATTTCCTCGACCCGTTCATAGGTGGTGAAGCGCCGTCCGCAGTCGATGCATTCGCGCCGGCGCCGGATATTGTTCCCTTCCTTGCCGAGGCGCGAATCGATAACTTTGGTATCGGAGAAGTCACAGAAAGGGCATTTCATGGCGCACCTCCGGACTTTCCGGCCGCCGGCCATTCGCAAAGAGCCACCTCGATCCCGGCCTCCTGCAGCATCTCCAGGGAGAGCGTATCGGGGTAGCCCTCCAGGTAAACGATCCGTTCCACCCCGGCATTGATGATCATCTTGGTGCAGATAAGGCAGGGGGAATGGGTGCTGAAGAGCGTAGCGCCGCCGATGTTCACGCCATGCTTGGCCGCCTGGATGATGGCGTTCTGTTCGGCGTGCAGCCCGCGGCACAGCTCGTGCCGCTCACCCGAAGGGATGCCGAGTTTCTGCCGCAGGCAGCCGACCTCGGAGCAATGGGCGATTCCCGAAGGGGTACCGTTGTAGCCGGTGGCGAGAATGTTTTTCTCCTTCACCACCACCGCTCCGACCTGCCGGCGCAGGCAGGTGGAGCGCCTGGCCACCAGGCGGGCGATCTCCATGAAATATTCTTCCCAGGACGGGCGGTTCATCTCACCTCAGGCGATGCGCGTAGAGGGGAAATTGCCGGCAAAGTCCCCTGACCTCTTCCCGAATCGCGGTCAGCTCCGCATCGTCACCGATGTGTTCGAGAGCCCGGGCGATCCAGCCGGCCACCCGCTCCATTTCCGGTTCACGCAGACCGCGGGTAGTGGTCGCGGGGGTGCCGATACGAATGCCGCTGGTGACGAAGGGCGAGCGGGTGTCAAAGGGAACGGCATTCTTGTTTACGGTAATGCCGGCCTTCTCCAGGGTTTCCTCGGCCACTTTACCGGTGATTTCGGTGCCGGTGAAATCGATCAGCATCAGGTGGTTATCGGTGCCACCGGAAACCAGGCGGAACCCCCGACTGACCAGTCCGGCAGCCAGGGCTCGGGCGTTTTTCACCACCTGCCCGGCGTAGGTTTTGAATTCGGGCTGCAGCGCCTCCTGCAGTGCCACCGCCTTAGCAGCGATCACGTGCATCAGCGGCCCGCCCTGAATCCCGGGGAATATGTTGCTGTTGAGTTTCTTGGCGAACTCCTCCCGGCACAGAATCATCCCGCCCCGGGGGCCGCGCAGGGTCTTATGGGTGGTGGTGGTGACAAATTCGGCATGGGGAACCGGGCTTGGGTGCTCGCCGGCGGCTACCAGCCCGGCGATATGGGCCATATCGACCATGACGACCGCTCCCACGGCATCGGCAATCCGGCGGAAGGCCACGAAGTCGATGATCCGCGGGTAGGCGCTCGCCCCGACGACGATCATCTTCGGCCGGTGCTCCCGCGCGAGGCTCTCGACCTCCTCGTAGTCGATTGTCCCGGTATCCTGCTTCACCCCGTAGGGGATGATATTGAACAGCTTGCCGGAGAAATTGACCGGCGAACCATGGGTCAGGTGGCCACCATGCGCCAGGTTCATGCCGAGAATGGTGTCTCCGGGTTGGCAGATGGAGAAGTAGACTGCCATGTTGGCCTGCGAACCGGAGTGGGGCTGGACGTTGGCATGTTCGGCACCGAAGAGCGCCCGCGCCCGATCGATCGCAACCTGCTCGGCGATATCGACGAACTCGCAGCCGCCGTAATAGCGCTTGCCCGGGTAGCCTTCCGCATATTTGTTGGTGAGGACCGAGCCCTGCGCTTCGAGAACCCGTTCGCTGACGAAATTCTCGGAAGCGATGAATTCCAGACTGTACTCCTGGCGCTCAGTTTCCCGGCGAATGGCCCCGGCAATTTCGGGATCGAATTTCTCAAGCATTTCCGACATGCGTAACCTCCGGCAGCGGACCCGAGTCCGCGTAGTCTGCAGTGCGAAAGGAAAAAGGCAGGCTCGCGGCCTGCCTGTCCGGCGAAGGTTCAGTCCCGCCTATCCCGCAATTCCCGTTCGAGTCGGGCGATCTTGTCCAGGCGTTTCTGGTGCCGCCCGCCTTCGAACTCGGCATCGAGCCAGGCTGCTACCATCCGACAGGCCTGCTCGGGCGATTGGGTCCGTCCCCCCATGACCAGCACATTGGCGTTGTTGTGTTCCTTGGACATGCGGGCAGTGAATTCGTCGCTGACCAGAGCAGCCCGCACCCCGGGGAATTTATTGGCCACGATCGACATACCGATCCCCGTCCCGCAGATCAGAATTCCCTTCTCCGCCTCCCCCTGCGAAACGGCCCTGCCAACCTTCTCCCCATAATCGGGATAGTCGACGGAATCGTTGTTCAGGGTGCCGGAATCGTTGACCTCGATGCCGCGCGCCTGCAGGTAACGCTTGATCGCCTCTTTCAGTTCAAATCCGCCATGATCGCTGGCAATAATATACATGATGTCTCAGACCCGGCGAAAAAGCAGGGTGGCGTTGGTGCCGCCGAAACCGAAGGAGTTCGAGAGGACAGTCCGCACCTCGGCCTGGCGCGCCTCGTTCGGCACATAATCGAGATCACACTCGGGATCCGGCTCCTGGTAGTTGATAGTCGGCGGCACGGCGCCGCGGTCCATCGCCAGCAAAGCGTAGACCGCCTCGATCCCGCCGGCTGCTCCCAGGCAATGGCCGGTCATGCTCTTGGTTGAGCTGACCATCACCTTGCGGGCATGGTCGCCCAGGACGGTCTTGATGGCCATCGTCTCGTAAAGATCGTTGAAAGGAGTCGAGGTGCCATGGGCGTTGATATAATCGAGTTCTTCCGGATTAACGCCGGCGGTCTTCAGGGCCATGCGGATGCAGCGGGCGGCGCCTTCCCCGTCGGGCGCCGGGGCGGTCAGGTGGTAGGCATCGGCGGTCAGCCCGTAGCCACAGACTTCCCCATAGATCTTGGCCCCGCGTTTCCTGGCCGCCTCGTACTCCTCCAGGACGACGATTCCGGCGCCCTCGGCCATGACGAAACCGTCGCGGCCTTTTTCGAAGGGGCGGCTGGCGCCGGCCGGATCCTCATTGCGGGTGGAGAGGGCCTTCATTACGTTGAAGCCGCCGACCCCCAGAGGGGTAATGGTCGACTCCGTACCGCCGGCAATCATCGCATCGGCATCGCCGCGCTGAATCATGCGGAAGGCATCACCAATGGAATGGGTGCCGGTCGCGCAGGCGGAGACGGAGGAGACATTCGGCCCCTTGGCCCCGTACTTGATGGAAATATGTCCCGGCGCCAGATTGATAATCAGCATGGGGATGAAAAAGGGAGAGAGTTTTTTGTAACCGCTCTCGAGCAGGGCCTTGTGATAGCGCTCGATGGCGGGCAGCCCCCCCAGTCCGGCGCCAACCAGCACGCCGACGCGTTCCGCGTTCTCTTCTGTCACCTGGAAGCCGGAGTCCTGCATCGCCAGGTCAGCAGCCCCGAGGGCAAACTGGATGAAGAGGTCCATCTTCTTGATTTCTTTTTTGTCGATGAAGACCTCTGGGTCAAAATCCCGGACCTCTCCGGCAATCTGGGTCGGCAGCCCGGAGGCATCGAAGCGGGTGATGCGATCGATCCCGGATTTGCCCTGCATCAGGGCGGCCCAGTTCTTTTCAACCCCGGTGCCGAGGGCAGAAATCACCCCGACACCCGTCACCACAACTCTGCGCATGGCTGTTTTGTTCCTCCATGTGGATAGTTAAACCCGGCTACTCAGGCATTATGCCACAGTTGCCGGAACAGGGATAGCTTATGAGTGGGGAAGCGAAACAGACGCGGGGAGGAGGAAAAACGATTCCTCCTCCCCGGTGTGTCGATCAGGCATGTTCGCTGATATAATCGACGGCGTCCTGCACGGTCTGGATTTTCTCGGCGTCCTCGTCGGAAATTTCGATATCGAATTCTTCCTCGAGAGCCATGACCAGTTCAACGGTGTCCAGGGAATCAGCGCCGAGGTCCTCCATGAAGGACGCCTCGCTGGTCACCTGATCCTCATCCACGCCGAGCTGTTCCGCCACAATCTGTTTCACTCTTTCAGCAATCGAAGCCATTTGCTTCACCTCCTTGGTTGTTTTCGGGCCGATTCTGGATCGACGAAAATGTTTGTTCCAACGGACAAGAGTTTTACATGTACATGCCGCCGTTGACGCCGAGGACCTGACCGGTGATGTAACCGGAAGCTTCGGCAGACAGGAAGAGAACGGCATTGGCAATATCATCGGCGGTCCCGAGACGCTCCAGGGGAATCTGGGCGGCCAGTTCCTGCCGGGTTTTTTCCGGCAGCGCCTCGGTCATGTCGGTGGCAATGAATCCGGGGGCGACGGCGTTGACGGTAACATTGCGCCGGGCCAGCTCCCGGGCGTTCGATTTGGTCAACCCTATCAGGCCGGCTTTGCTGGCGCAGTAGTTGGCCTGGCCGGCATTGCCCATCTGGCCAACGATCGAGGCGATATTGATGATCCGACCGTAACGCTGCTTGGTCATGAGCTTTGCGGCGGCCCTGGTGCAGAGGAAGGCTCCCTTGAGATTGACGGAGAGCACCGCATCCCAGTCTGCGTCCTTCATCCGCAGCAGCAAGGCGTCGCGGGTGATGCCGGCATTGTTGACCAGGATATCGACCCGCCCGAAGGCCTTGACCGACTCCTCGAAAATCCGCTCAGCATCCGCCACCACCGTCACGTTGCCTTGCACGGCAACCGCCTGCCCGCCATTGGACTGGATCTCCGCTGCCAGTTTCTCGGTACCTTCCAGGTCGATATCGACGGCAACGATGCGCGCCCCCTGCCCTGCCAGGGCCAACGCAATGGCCTTCCCGATACCACGTGAAGCACCGGTGACCACGGCTACTTTATCCTTCGGCATAAAGAACTCCTTCATTTAAATTGCCCCGGGGCTTCGCCCGCGGCTACAGGCCCTTGAGTCCGGCGGTATCCTCGATGCTCTGCACGGCGACCTCGCGGGCGATCCGTTTGCTCAGGCCACCAAGTACTTTGCCCGGCCCGATTTCAATAAAGCGCTCGCATCCCAGAGCGGCCATCCGGCGCACCGACTCTTCCCAGCGGACCGGCCCGCTCACCTGGGCGACCAGCAGTTCACGGACCCTGGCAGGCTCCTGGTTCGGCTCCGCCTCGACATTAGTGACCACCGGCACCGCCAGAGGAGAAACTTCGATCCCCGCCAGCACCTCAGCCAGCCGCTCACCGGCCGGCCGCATCAGGGCACAATGGAAAGGGGCGCTGACCGGGAGCGGCAGAGCCCGTTTGGCACCGCGTTCCCGGGCCAGGGCGACCGCCCGCTCGACGGCGGCGGCATGCCCGGCAATCACCACCTGTCCGGGGCAGTTGAAATTTGCCGGCGAGACGACCTCTCCCTGCGCCGCTTCCGAGCAGAGCTCCTCGATCGCCCCGCTCTCCAAACCCATGACCGCCGCCATGGCGCCGGCGCCAACCGGCACCGCCTCCTGCATGAAGGCACCCCGACGACGCACCGTGCGCACGGCATCGGCAAACGTCAGGGAACCGGCGGCGACCAGAGCCGAATACTCACCGAGGGAGTGACCGGCGGCAAAACCGGGCACCAGCCCGGACTCCTGCTGGACGACCCGCAGAGCGGCAATACTGACGGTCAGGATAGAGGGTTGGGTATTGGTGGTCAACCGCAACTCCTCCTCCGAACCGTTGAAGCAGAGATTTGCCATGTTCATGCCGAGGGCGTCGCCAGCCTCCTCGAAAACCTGTCGGGCGATGGCGAAATTGTCGGCGAGATCTTTGCCCATTCCGGGGTACTGCGACCCCTGACCGGGGAAAACAAAAGCAATCATGAAATCAGAGTTCCTCCTCAGGCCGCATCACCGGCCCCGGCCGGGAATAGCCCCTGCCAAGCCTTGACCGTTCTGCTGCAGTTGGGCCACCAACTGGTCGTTCACCCGCTTGGCGACATACTCATGCGCCAGGCGGATCGCGTTCATGATGGCTCGTGGGCTGGAACCGCCATGACAGATCATCCCCGTACCTTCGATGCCGAGCAGGGGTGCTCCCCCATATTCCGCATAATCGACTCTGCGGCGAAACGCCGCGAAAGAGGGGCGAGCCATCAGGTAGCCGAGTTTGGACAGGAAACGGCCGCCGAATTCCCGGCGCAGCATAGTGGCCAGCGACTCGGCCAGCCCTTCGGAAACCTTGAGCACAACATTGCCGACGAAACCATCGCAGACCACGACATCCGCGGTTCCGTTATAGATGTCCCTGCCCTCGACATATCCGAGATAATTGAAGGACGCCCCTTTCAGCAGCTGGTGCGCCTCGCGCGTCAGTTCATTCCCCTTGCTCTCCTCCTCGCCGTTGGAGAGCAGCCCGACCCGGGGATTCGGTTTGCCCAGTACGTGGCGGGCATAAACCTCTCCCATCAGGGCGAACTGTGCCAGATGGTGAGGTTTGCAGTCGACATTGCCGCCGACATCGAGGACCAGGGTTTCGGCTTTGAGATTTGGCAGGATGGTGGCGATCGCCGGGCGGTCGATCCCCCAGATCCGTTTGAGAACGAACATTCCCGCCGCCATGGTGGCACCCGAATTCCCGGCGCTGACCACGGCATGGGACTCGCCGTTCTTGACCAGGTTGAAAGCGACCCGGATGGAAGAGTCCTTCTTCTTTCGGACGGCATCCGAAGCCGAGTCGTGCATTCCGACGACTTCACTGGCGTGCCGGACGGCGATATCCAGGCCGTCGGTCGAATGTTTCTTGAGTTCTTCCTCGATTCTGTCCGACTGACCGACCAGAACAACGGGAATCCCCCAGCGCCGGGCAGCAGCCACCGCCCCTTCGACTTCAGCGGCAGGGGCGTAATCGCCGCCCATGGCATCGACCGCGACGATAATCCGCTCCTTCAATCGAGGGACCCCTTACTCTTCCTTGCCGATGACTTCTTTACCCTTGTAGGTCCCGCAGCTGGGGCAGACACGGTGGGGCTGTTTGGGCTCTTTACACTGCGGACAGATGGAGATGCCGGGGGCCGACAGAGCATCATGAGCCCGACGCATGTCACGCCGCGATTTGGAGGTTTTCTTCTTGGGCACTGCCATGGCAACGTTTCTCCTTTGACACCGACCGGCCCTCGCCGTCCGGTTGATAATGAATGCTCACCTGAGCCGAGGAAAGCGGCCCTGAATGGCGGAACGTACTAAGACTCTTTCTTCGTTTCTACCTTGAGGTCCTTCAGGGCAGCAAATTTGTTTCCGAAGACCGGCGGCGTGCACCCGCATGGCTTTCGGTTCAGATCGGCCCCGCAGTGAGGGCAGAGCCCCCGGCAGGAGACATTGCACAACGGCTGCAGCGGCAAGGCCATAACCACCTGTTCCTGGAGCCCTTCCCGAAGGTCGATTTCCTCCCCCTGAAAGGGAATCAGGCCCAGGTCTTCAGGGGTCAGCTCGATCCCCTCTTCATCCTCGGAGTCAATAGCCTCGGGAATATCCCTGGCATAGGTAAGATCGAATGAGACAGCCAGCGGCGCCTCGAATGCCTGCAGGCAGCGGCTGCAGGGGTATCGCAGCCTGGTATCCAGCGACCCTTCCACTTCCACCAGCTCCTGGACCCGAATGGCCCGCAACCTGATCTGCAGCGGTGCCAGGAAGGCGATGCCTTCCTCTTCCGCTGTCAGTTCGGCGAGAGCGGGGAAATCCTCGGGCGGTTCGCTGAATTCGAGTAACAGCCCGTTTTCCTTGATGTCATCGACGCGCAGGCGCATCATGGCTTTCTCCGGTCCGCTCGAAGACGGTTAGTATAAGAAGTGCCTTCTCTTTGTCAAGAAGAAAACAGTTCCCTTCCCAGGCCCGACGCGCAACCTGTATTAGCTTATTCCCCGCCATTTTGCAAGTGATTAATTCCCCCCGCGGCCCGCCCTTGCATTCCCTGCCGCCATGGAGTAGAAAGGTGTTCAATGCCAATCGAGAGTAACCGATGTCTACGCTCAGAGCAAGCCAGGCACTTGGCCGTCTGGTGGAAATCATGGCCCTTCTCCGCGCCCCGGAAAAAGGTTGCCCCTGGGATGCCGAGCAGACCCCGGAAAGCCTCCTTCCCTATCTGGTGGAGGAGACCCACGAGGTCCTGGAGGCGATCGAGACGGGCGATCCGGCGGCCATCCGGGAGGAACTCGGCGACCTGCTCCTGCAGATCGTTTTCCAGGCGCGAATATTCGAGGAACGCGGTGAATTCGACATGGCGGCGGTAAGCGAGACGATCGTCGAGAAACTGATCCGGCGCCATCCGCATGTCTTCGCCGACCAGACCGATCGCGACCCGCAGGCCCTCGCCGCCCAGTGGGAACGGATCAAGGCTGCCGAGAAGCCGCAGAGGGAAGAAACAGTGCAGCACCCTGGCCGGCGTCCCGCGCAGCCTGCCGGCTTTGCGCAGAGCGCGAAAAGTGAGTGAAAAAGCCAGTCGAGTCGGTTTCGACTGGCCGGACGCCCGTGGTATCCTGGACAAAGTCAGGGAAGAACTGGAGGAGCTGGAACAGGCGCTCGAAACGCAAGACCGTACAGGAACGGAAGCGGAGCTCGGAGACCTGCTCTTCTCCCTGGTCAATCTGGGACGCTTTTTCGCCATAGATGCCGAGGATGCTCTGCGCCGAACCATCGACCGCTTCCAGCGGCGCTTCGCTCATATCGAGAAAACCGTCCGCAATCAGGGGCGCTTTCTGCAGGATGCAAGCCCCGAGGAAATGGAGATTCTATGGCAGGAAGCCAAGGCGATTGAACAGGGCCGGACCCCGTCATTTGAATAAAAACAACGGCCATTCAATAATCTCCTGCCCTTTTCCACAAAACCTGTGGAGAACATGTGGAAAACCATGTGGACAGCCTTTTCGCGCGGGGATTTTTCAGGCCGACTGACAACTTGCCCATTTTTTGAACAATAAATTTTCCTTATGTTTTTCGGTGGTTTGTATATTTCCATGGAAAAATTCGAGATCTGTAAATTTTTCTAACCATGCCTCGTCACCAGAAGATGGAAAAATGTTTATAAGACTGCTGGTTATCTTCATCTGCATACCGGCCATCGAACTTTATGTCCTGCTGCAGGTCCATCACCTCATCGGTACCGCGCCAACCATCGCGCTCATCCTGCTGACCGGGATTGCCGGCGCCTACCTGGCCCGTACCCAGGGGATAGCCATTCTGCAGCGCATTGCGGCGGAACTCAATGCCGGGCGGCTCCCTGGCGAAGAACTCCTCGACGGTGCCATGGTCCTGACCGGAGGGATTCTTCTCCTGACGCCCGGATTCTGCACCGACCTGCTGGGCTTTCTCATTCTCGTTCCCTGGAGCCGTGCCTGCCTCAAGAGAGCCGTCCGTTATCTTCTGCAGCGGATGATCGAACGAGGGGAAATACACATTCACCGGCCCTGATGGGAGGTTGTCAGTTTGCAGTTCACAGTTTGCAGTACACATCTGCAACAACTGACAACTGACAACTAAAAAAGCCTGCAGGAATCCCGCAGGCCTTTTTTCTTTTCATTTCGTGCCGACCACTCCACCAGCCGGTTGCGGCTCTACCAGGTAGCCGGCTGCCGCCAGGAATCAGTTCTCCGGCAGGAAGTGCTGCTCGTAGAGATCCTCCAGCGACTGCAGATGCCTGGTTTCGTCGTTGAAGATGCGCTCAAAGAGGTTGCCCATGGGCGCGCCGGCGCATCCCTGGGCCATTCGCCGATAAAACTCGAGGGATTCCTTTTCCAGGTGAATGGCGTAGGCGAGCGCCTGCCGCCCATCGGCATCAGGGGCAAGCTCGGTCTTCTTCAGAACGTAATCGAGATTCATGGTCGGCACCGGCTGGTCGAGAAGGTGCATGGCCAGTTCTCCATCTACCAGGGCCTTCTCCAGCTGGTGCTTATGTTCCAACTCGTCAAGAGCGGCATCCCGGAGGATAAGCCGGGCATTCCGGTCCTTCAGGATGCGCAGGGCCCGCTGGTAACTTCGGAAGCCATCCTCTTCCATTTTAACCGCCATCTCGACGGCGGCCTCAAAGGTATAACACGCCTGTTCCTGCGTCATATTGCCGATCCTATTTATTCGACCGGAAACGGTTCCTTTCCGACGAAACTGCTCTGTGTCCATCCGGGGTTTCCGGATGGACCCTAGTTACATCCTGCTAGTAGATGACGATGTAGCCGTGCCGTTCCGCAATACGGGAAATTTCCAGGACATCCCGCAGGCGGTATTCTGAACCGTCAAGAACGAAGGTGTAGCCGCCATCGGGCTCTTCCCTGGTCAGGCTGATCAGATATTCGAAACTGGCAGTCTTGACTGTTTCCAATGCACCCTCCACGACGGCCTCTTTTATCATACCGGGGGAAGATTCACAACCGCTTTATCGGCCTCGTTTCATCGGCATCGCCCGCAGATCGATGCCAGCAGTGGCCCGATCTTTTGCTTCCCGGTTGCCAAGACCGGGACTTTCATGATAATAATCTGGCCCCATGCGAATACTGAAACCAACTCTGGCGATTTCGGCCGTGCTGGGCCTGCTGCTGCTGCACCTCCCGGAGACCCGGGAAAACCGCGAGGACAGCCTCTCCCGACCCGTTGCGGAAGTCTTCACCCCCGCCTCGCACCGGGACCTGGAAGAAATCTTCGCCGCCCGTGATTACGACTGGGAAACGGTCTCTGCCGGCGTCCCGCCCATCATCCTGAAAAGCTTTCCGGCGGATTTCTCCCAGAATTCCCGAAGTCGGTGAGAGAAAGAGGCTGTTCTTCCTCTCGCTGCTGCCGATGGTGCTCCTCGAGAACGCGGAAATCAGTCGACAGCGCCGCGAGCTAAAGGCCGCCTTCGCCGCGTGCGACCGGGGAGAGCTGCCGAATGGTGAAGAGCTGCGGCGGCTGGCGGCGCTGGCCGACCGTTACCAGATCGAGGCCGCTCCTTTGACCGTTCAGGGGCGGCGGGCTCTGCTGCGCCGGCTCGATGTCATCCCCCCCGCCCTGGTCCTGGCCCAGGCGGCCAACGAATCGGGATACGGCACTTCCCGCTTTACCCTGTCCGGCAACAATCTCTTCGGAGAATGGACCTTCAAGCGGGGCCGGGGCATGATTCCCCTGCGGCGCCCGGCCGGGGAATGGTACGAAGTCCGGCGCTTCGCCAGCGTCTACGACTCGGTTAAGTCGTATATGCGAAATCTCAACTCCCATGCGGCTTACCGCCTCTTCCGCAGCCGCAGGGCCTGGCTGCGGGCCAAAGGTCAGCCCCTGCTGGCCACCGATCTGGCCCGCGGCCTGGAGCAGTATTCGCAACGCGGCCGCGCTTACGTCGAGGATATCCGCACCATTATCCGGCGCAACCAACTGGCCCTGCTCTCCTCGGTCAGCCTCCGCCTCCCCTCCCCTGCCCCCGAAACGGCGGGCGGAGCCGGTATCCTTTCCTACCTGCCGCCCGGCACCGACCAAGTCGCCCGATCCGAAAAGATGTAACCGGGTTCTTCAGCCGCTGCCTTCCTTTACCCTGCTGCGCAGATATCGCCGGATGCTGTTGCGCGCTTTCGGAGTAACCGCCCATTCCAGCCATTTGGGCAGAACCTGGGGGGAGGCGGCGCGTTCGATCGCCACCTGGTCGCCATCCATCAGCCGAGACTTGAGCAGGCGGGTCTGCCCGTTAATCCGCGCCCGGCAGGCGCACAAGCCGAGTTCCTCGTGGATATCGAAGGCAAAATCAAGGGCACTGCTCCCCTCCGGCAGAGTACGGGTCTCCCCGCGCGGAGTATAAACCTGTATCGAGGCCGACGCCAGCCGGAGACTTTCGGTATCGAAGGCCGATTCCCCCTCCAGAAGAGAGCGCATCAACTCCTGAAAATTGGCCTTGCGGAACTCGAAACCGGGGGCCAGGACCCCCGCTTCGTTGAAGCGCGCCAGCTTGCGGGTGGTAATCTCCACCCGCATCCGGTTTTCCCCGGCCTGCACCGTTGTTTTCAACGACTGATAGCCGAACTGGGAAGAGACGTTGAGATGGTCGCGCAGCTTCCCGGGAATCGGCGGGAAGATCCCGTGTAAAAGACCGAGAGCCAGGTAGGCATCCATGGTACGGTCGACGCGGATCTCCAGCGTATAGAGGGTGGCGAGGCCGCGGCTCATCGCCTGAGCCGCGGCAATGGAGAAGGGGCGCCAGCGGTCCATCAGCAGTACCGGTATCTTGTGGTGCTCGAAGCCGTTGTGCAGGGCCGTGCGCACCCGGCGCAGGTCCGGTTCGAGTTCCCTCTGCAGGCGGGAGATGACGGACTGATAGCGGGCGCTGCGCCGGGGGTAGAGGACACTTGAGAGAGAGCGCATCGAGTTCCGAGGCGACATGTCCCATCCCCAGATGGCGGGCCAGAGGAACGTAAATTGAACGCGTTTCCTCGGCAATCAGTGACTGCTTCTCCGGATTGAGGGCGCTGATCGTCTGCAGGTTATCCATCCGGTCCCAGAATTTCAGACAGAGCACCCGCACGTCCTGGATCGCGACCAGCAGCTGTTTACGGTAAGTCTCGGCTTTCAAGGCTTCGCGGCTGAGATCATCGGCGGTTGCCTTGGTCAGGCCGTTGACCAGCAGAGCCGCCTCGCGCCCGAAAGCGGTCTCAATCTCGGCCAGGGTCGTCGGGCTGTCCTCCACCACATCGTGCAGCACGGCGGCAATCACCGAAGCGAAATCCATCCAGTGCCGCGCCGCCAGATGCGCTACCCGCAGGGGATGAATGATGTAAGGTTCCCCCGACTTGCGCAGTTGCCCGGCATGCGACTTGCGGGCCGTGGCGACCGCCTGATGCAGGGTCTCGATCCCCCGATCGAGTTCCTGCTCGCTCAGCCCCCCTCCGTAATGGGTGACCAGCAGCTCCATAATTTCGTTGACCAGCCGCTGTTGATAGCGTTTATCGAGGGTAGACACCAGACTTCTCTCCATCGGCGGAACAGATGACCACGGCCGGTCAACGACCGGCCGGGAAGTCTATATTAGATGAGATCGGCGTAGCCAGCAAGCCTGTTGATTGACAACCCCGCAGGCCGCATTAACCTTGATGACGGAAGCAAATATCCGCGACGGGAGCCGGCCATGAGAGATGAACGGATCGAGACCATTCGCAAGCGTCTGATGGAGATGCGGGAAAACCTGCTGATGGAGGTCCGGCATGGCAATGAGGAAGCCGCCGCCCTGATCGATGCCGGGGTGCCCGACCCCGGAGACCAGAGTCTGAACGATTATCTCTCCGATTTCCTCCACCTGCTGAGCGATGGCAAGCGCGAAGAAATCATGAGCATCGATGAAGCGCTGCTGCGCCTGCGGGAAGGAACCTACGGCACCTGCCAGAGATGCGGCGAGCCGATCCGCATCGAGCGCCTGGAAGTGCAGCCCTACACCCCGTACTGCGTCGACTGCAAGGAAGAACTGGAGCTGCAGGAGGCCCAGCGCTCCGGCCGTCCCGAATTGGGCAAGCTGTAAGCGGCAAGCGGCAAGCGGCAAGCGAAGCGGTAAGCTAAGCGGAACTGTGTCCAACCCTCCCTGAAACCTCCGTTTCAAATCCCATTCAACCTACGTTTCGACCCGCGGGCTTTTTCCTTTTCATTAAGCTTAAAACCCCTAAATACCAGTTGCAGAAGAGATTTTTAATGGTATCAATCCAATTAAACATCCATCTTAGGAAAAGACCATGCGCCTCTTTCGAATGCATTTACTGGGGCTCTTCCTCCTTGCTGCTGCCGCCGCTGGCCTCCGCCGCCGAACTGAACCTGTGGCCGGATGTCCGGGTCAGGATCGGGGGAGACTTCATCGGCGGTTATTTCCACGATGAGGCGCTCATGGGGAGTTGGGGGAGGGAAACCCAGTCGTTCAAGATGTCGCGTGGGATTCTCTCCCTGGACGTCCAGCACCATTGCGGCTTCGGCGGACTGCTCGAATATGACGTCTTTCCCGACGAGGCCCGACGCGACCCGAACGACAAGGCAGGCACCAACTTCGACTGGTACAACAATCTCGGCACCGACCTCTATTATTACGGCGACTTCAAGGTCCGCAACGGCTATCTGCGCTACCTCAGTCCCGAGGAGCATTGGCTGCTGCGCTTCGGGCGCATGGTGAACATCATCGGCTTCGAGGAGGACGAGGTTCCCTTCTGGGGGCGGCTCGACTCACCCCACGCGCATTTCCTCACCAAGGAGATCCTCAACGGCGCCGCCATCGCTTACCGCACTGATTGGCTGCGGATCGAGATCGCCGCCCTGAGCGGCCGCGGTCGGCCGGACAGCGATTACAACTGGTACCTGGACGGGAAGACCGATCCCAACACCAGCGACAACAGCTGGCTCAAACTGGAGGGAGAGGCGCAGCTGCACTGGCGGGACAATTTCCTGCTGAGCGCCGGCTATCACACGGGCAAGACCGGCAGCGCTCCGGGTTCGATCTACAGCGGCAAGCACAACGATGACCGGCTGGTCTTCAATGCCCGCCTGCAGACCGACCCCCATCGGCCCCGCGGGTCTCAGGGTGCTGGCGCTGGGGCAATATTCCAAATTCACGGTGGGGCTGACGGAAGACGGGGTGCAGGGCAACCACACCGAACGCGATTCGCGCGACCTGGACAAGGACGGCTGGTTTGCGACCGGCGGGCTCAGCTTCTTTGAGCGGCTGGGGCTGTACGTGACCTACGAAGAGATCGACCGGGTCGACTCGCTGGTCTGGTATGAGGTCGCCGAGTGCGATCCGCAGAGCACGGCCCTGGACAGCATCGAGCGCAGCACCATCTTCCACGCGGATTTCCGGTTCAATCCCTGGATCTCCCTCTACGGTTTCTATCGGAAGATCGATTTCGATTTTCCCGAGATCAGCAAGATCCGGGCGGATGTGGTCGCGGCGGGGGATTACGACAAATACGGGGTGGTGTTGCGGGTGAAGTTTTAAGGCTTGTGGCTTGTGGCTTGTGGCTTGTGGCTTGTGGCTTGTGGCTTGTGGCTTGTGGCTTGTGGCTTGTGGCTTGTGGCTTGTGGCTTGCGGCTTGTGGCTTGAAATTATCCCGCAAGCTCCACCAACAGGCGACAGAAACTACGAAAATCGCCGATTCTCTCCCGGAGGATATTGCGCAGGATATCGAAGTTCAGCTTCTGGTAGTCATGGACGGCGATATTCCGGAAACCGACCATCGCCTGCAGGTGGCAAGAGAGTTCCTGATCCAGCAGACCCGCCTCGGCGAGCATGGCAAACGGCTCCCGGCTCTCCTGGGGGATACCCAGGCGCCGCCCCCGGACGAGGTGCATGGCAGCGTCTATTGACGCTTCGCAGGCCCGCAGCAGATTGAGAACGATAGCATCCTGGCGGGTGAAGTTGGTTTCGAGTTCCTCTTCATGCCCCTCGTATTCATCCCGGATACGGCCGAGACAGCGCTCGATGACGGCGACCTTGTTCAGCAGGACATCGTCAGCCATGCACATTCCCCCGGCGCCGGATATCATCCAGGATGCCGCGGCGTTCTTCGTTCAAACGGGCGTAAGACACCAACGCCAGGTCCTCGAACCGCTCGACCTCGAGCACTTGGGCACAGTAGAGGCGTTCCCCATGGGCAACGACCTGGAGGCGCATGACGGTACTCGATTTTCGCAGATCGACCAGGTCCACATCCCGCCCGAGGAGTATTGAGAGTTCCTGCGCCAGTTCCCAACGGCGGACGTTTGGAAGTGGTTTCTCGGCAAGAAAAGCGATATCGAGGTCACTCCCCGGGCGTTCAAAAGGAGTGCCCGCGCTGCCGAAGCGATATACTGCCGACAGTCCGGGCACGGCTTCCCGAAGGAATGTTACAGTGGCTGCAAAGTAATCTTTTTCTTTCGAGTAAATCATGGCAACGGCCGCAAAAGGAATGATCTTACCGGCACTCTATCAAGGCTCAACGAGAATGTAAATCAGATTGGGGCCAGGCTCCACGACTGACAGGCTTTACTTTAGTTGACAGTCGGAAATCCCCTCTCTATATTGAACCTTGATCAAGAACTGCAGGGGGAATGATGGATCGACACCTGGACTGGCTGCGGCAGGCGGAAAACGACCTCGAATGGGGCCAGCATTCGTTGGTGGGGAATTTTTTCGCCCAATGCTGTTTTATTGCCCAGCAGGCCGGCGAAAAAGCACTGAAAGCCTACTGCTTCGCGCGAGGGTACGATGTCATCCGCACCCATTCCCTGTTTCAGATTGTGAAAACCCTCGGGGAAAACGGCATTCTGGAAATGCGCGCGCGGGAACTGGATCTCTATTACATTACCGCCCGTTATCCCGATGCTTTCCCCGCCGGAGCACCGTTCGAGATCATCACGGCCGAGCAGGCTGAACGCGCATTGCAGGGAGCGAGAGAAATAATCACCGCCATCCGGGACCGCCTGGGCCATGCCGTCGAAAATCCTTGAACGCAGCCGGCCACGGGTCAGTGTTCTCGACTTCGACCCCGCCCGGGTCAAAAGCTTTCTCCAGGAGAAACTGATCGCCACTGGGGTGCAGGAAGCCTACCTTTTCGGTTCCTTCGCCCGCGACGAGTGTTCGCCCTGGTCTGATCTGGACATCGTCGCCATCAAACCCAGCAATCTTCCTTTCCTCGACCGCCCCCGCGAATTCACCGAAATCTTCGACCTCGGCCTACCTGTCCACCTCCTGATCTACACGCCGCAGGAATTCGCCCGACTTCGCGCCGAAGACACCCCTTTCTGGAAAGAGTTTGAAAGGGAGAAAGAACGAATTATTTGAAGAAGGGGCAAGGCTATCGGTATGGCTATCGGTTTACAGCCCTACCTTGAACCTTTGGCCTCAGTCCTCTAACAGCTCCCCTCCCGCCTGAACACCACCACCACCGTCCGGAAAAGGATCTGCAGGTCCAGCCAGACACTCCAGTTATCGATGTAATCGAGATCGAGCCGCACAATCCTGTCGAAGTCGTCGATGCGATTGCGGCCGCTGATCTGCCATTTGCCGGTGATCCCCGGCTTGATGCTGATCCGCCGGCGGTGCCAGTTCTGGTACTCGGCTACTTCGGCGGGAGTTGGCGGGCGGGTGCCGACGAGACTCATTTCTCCCCTGAGGACGTTCCAGAACTGGGGGAATTCGTCCAAGCTGGATTTGCGCAGGAACTTGCCGACCCGGGTTATGCGGGGGTCGTTCTTGATCTTGAAGATCGCCCCGCTCATCTCATTGCGGACCATCAATTCCTGCTTGCGCTCTTCGGCATCCACCAACATAGAGCGGAATTTCCAGCACCTGAAGATACGTCCGCTTTCGCCGACACGTTCCTGGCCAAAGAAAATCGGACCAGGGGAGTCAAGACGGATGGCCAGGGCAAGGAAGGGGAAGAGTACGGCAAGGAGGCCGAGCCCGACAAGAGCGCCGGCAATATCGATAACTCTTTTGAGAAATATCTGCTGAGCATCCATGGACTTGCTGTGAAAGGTCAGAAATGGAAGCTCCTGGAAGAGGCTCATCTCTTTTTTGGCATAAGAGACCTCATAAAAGTCGAGAAGCATACGCACTGTGATGCCCAATTCTTCCAGTTCGCGCAGGTATTTTTCCGTATGGAGAGCCAAGCTTTTCGGCAGACAGAAGATGACCTCATCGACGGGATACCCCTTACAGATCGAAACAATATCGTCAATATGCCCCAGTACCGGATGTCCGTTGAACTCCAGTGCCAGGGGGCAATCAGTCACCTGGATGAAGCCAAGAAGGTTCAGCCCCCAGTCCTGCTGCTCTTCCACCACCTGGCAGAAGCGCAGGAGCTTTTCCCTGGTTCCAACAAGCAGGAGATTGCGGATATTGTAGCCCCGGCGGCGGAAGGCGCCGAGGATCAGGCGAAGCGAGATTTTTTCCAGGGTCAGAAGCAGGAAGGAAAAAAATCCGAAGGCTAGATAGAGCCCCCGGCTGTACTCGTCTTTGTCCAGGAAGAAAATGGCGGCGGCGACCATGAAGCCGCCCGCAAGGTGAACATTGATCATCCGGGTGGTGATCTCATAGATGCTCAGCCGTCTGATCGAACCGAAAAAACCGTAGCGAGCCATCAACGCGTACCAGACCGGTGCAGCGAAAGCCAGGATCCAGAGGTAACCTGAAAAGGGGCGCGACAGGCCGGCAAATCGGCTGCGGATCAGGTATGCCAGCCAGAGGGCAAGGAACAGGATCAGGAAGTCGAAAATTATACTCGCCCTGCGAAAAAAAGGAGCCTGTTCTCTTAGCATACTTTTCAACTCACAAACATGATTGGTGATTGGTGATTGGTTTACTGAATCTTCAACAGCTTCCCTCCTGCCTGAAGACCACGAAAAATGTCTTCAGCAGAATCCGGATATCCAGCCAGACATTCCAGTTGTCGATATAGTCGAGATCGAGTCGGACGATTTCATCGAAGTCTTCGATACGGTTGCGGCCGCTGACCTGCCATTTGCCGGTGATGCCGGGCTTGATAATGATGCGGCGGCGATGCCAGTTCTGGTACTCGGCCACTTCGGCGGGAGTTGGGGGGCGGGTGCCGACCAGGCTCATTTCTCCCTTGAGGACGTTCCAGAATTGAGGGAACTCATCGAGGCTGGTCTTGCGCAGGAATTTTCCGACTCGGGTGATCCGGGGGTCGTCCTTGATCTTGAAGATGGCTCCCTTCATCTGGTTCTGGGCCATCAGGTCCTTCTTTCGCTCCTCGGCATCGACATACATCGAGCGGAGTTTCCAGCATCTGAAAATGCGGCCGCTCTCGCCGACGCGGTCCTGGGAAAAGAAGATCGGTCCCGGGGAGTCCCTGCGAATGGCCAAGGCGATAAAAGGGAAGAAAAGGGCAAAGAGGGTGAGTCCGACAAAGGCGCCCGTCATGTCGAGCAGGCGTTTGAGGAAGAGCTGCTGGGTATCGAGTGATTTGCTGTGAAAGGTCAGGAACGGGAGTTCGTTATGGAACAGGCTCAGCTCGCGTTTGGAGTAATAGACGTCGTAGAAATCGAGCAGCATGCGCACCGTAATCCCCAGCTCTTCCAGGTCGCGCAGGTAATCTTCGGCATTGAGAACAAAGTCCCTGGGCAGGCAGAAGACGACTTCATCGACAGGGTGTTTTTTACAGATTTCCACCAAGTCGGCCACCTGCCCCAGCACGGGGTGGCCGGCAATCTCTTCGACCGGCGGATGGTCGGCCACCTGTACGAAACCAAGAACCTCCAACCCCCAGTCACTGTGATCGACCAACAGCTCGCAGAAGCGCCGTGCTTTCTCTTTGGTACCGACGATAATCAGGTGGCGGATGTTGTAGCCGCGCCGCCGCAGAACACCGAGGATCTGGCGCAGGGAAACCTTTTCCAGCGTCAGGAGAAGGAAGGAAAAAAAGACAAAGCCGAGAAAAACACCGCGACTGTATGCCTGCCGGTCGAGAAAAAAGATGAAGGCGGCGACGGGGAGGCCACCCAGCAGATGCACGTTGACCATCCGGGTGATGATCTCGTAAGTGCTGATCCGGCGAAGAGAAGAGTAGAATTGATAGCGCGTCAGGAGAAAATACCAGATGGGAGCGGCGATCAGCAGAATCCAGAAATAGCCCGAGAACGGGCGCAACAAATCTCCGCTTTGGCTGCGGGTCAGATAAGCGAGCCAGAGGGCGAGGATGAGTACGAGGAAATCCGCGAGAATGCAGGCCTTGCGGAAGAAGGATGCTTGTTCCTTCAGCATGAATACCCCCCTGAGTATTTTTTCAGTAATGCCACGTCGGAGGCAAAGCCGAAGCCTCCCCCTTCTCCCATAGCGTTTCCAGCCGGCTTAAAAGAGCCCGGCCATTAAATCCTAATCTGCGGTTTTCAACCGTTCACAGGAACCGCTTGACTTTGGCGTGGGACCGACTCACATGCAAATCAAAGGTAGTGAGAGAGAATGAAGGAAAGGAAGAGCTACCGGCTGTACTGGACTCATATGGAAGGATGGAGCAGGAGGTAGAACCCCGCCGCATAGCATAAAACCAAATGCCGCCCCGGAGGCGGCCTCCCCTCAAATCACCAGTAAAATACTTCCCGCAGAGCCAGCCAAAAAATCCTGCAAAAGCGGGATTAATTGAGAAGATAGAATACCCAATGTCCCTGGCAAGGACAAGAGTTTTCTTGCAGAAAAAACGTCCCGCGGTTCGCCCTTTGCAGAGGAATGAAGACCGTCCACGATGCCCCTAGCGTAGACTTCCCTTTTGTCCCTCAACTCCGCCTCTTGTACGGCAAACGAACCTGATCGCTGTCAAGGCCATCGAATTCAGGATCCTTGTGGACCAACCGCGCATTCTGTAGCATTGCCGAGGCTTCGATCCAGGCAATCAGGCAGGGAGACCTGATGTCTGGCCTGAAGCCCCTTGAAAATAATTGCATGGCAGCGGATTTCGGCTACTATACTTGTATAGCAAAGGAGGTTGAGATGCTAGCACTTCGTCTACCGGAAGATATCGAACGCCGCCTGGAAGCGCTGGCGAAGCGTTCAGGTCGCTCAAAATCGTTTTATGCCCGCGAAGCCATCCTCGAACATCTGGATGACCTGGAAGCGGCTTACCTCTCCGACGAGATATTGAAACGCGTCGAATCCGGCCAGGAACAGACGTATACCCTCGATGATCTGGAGAAAGAACTTGGCTTGGCGGATTGAGATCACCAATACCGCCAAAAAGCAGTTGTCCAAGCTTGATCGTCAGGTCCAAACAGAGATCGTGCGCTATCTGCGGGAGAGGATCGGCACCGACGATGATCCGCGCCGATATGGCGCACCGTTGAGAAAAGAACTGGCAGGTCGCTGGAAGTATCGCGTTGGGGCCTATCGGCTGATCTGCGAGATTCAGGACGAAAAGATACTCATTCTGGTATTGATGGTAGGTCACCGAAGCAAGGTTTACGACAATCGATTTGTATCGGTAGTATCCGGTTAGAAAAATCACAATATCTCGACCGTTTAAGTCAACAAGTCACCTACGTCCCCGGCGCGGCTTGCCTGGCCAATCAGCCGTAAACTTCATCGTGACTGCCGACATCGATCGGAATGATCTGCCCCTCCTTCAGGATCAGTTACAAGATAATCCGGTAGGTGATATTGATGGAAACGGAATGAAGGTCGTTCAAAGAGCCTTTCAGCAGTTGCAGGCGGAGAGAGGGATGAAAGGGGTCGAGTTCCAGGAGTTTTAAAGTCTTTTCGTATTGGGGGAGAAGATCGGGGTGCCTTTTGAGGAAGCGGGCTGCCCGCCTGTTGTAAGCCGGGGTATAGACGATCCGAAAATTCATGGCTCCAGTTTCCGAAGGCGGGCGAGATGCTCATCCACACTTTCCTCGATCCCCTTTACTTCGGGGATTTCGCGTTTGGCCTGGTAAAGGGCGGCCTCCAGCTCACAAACCCGCAGCCGGTTATAAGTTTCCATGTCCACGACCACATAGCGGTTCTTCCCGCGTACCGAAATAATCGCCTCTTCCTGCTCCGCCAGTGCCGCATCGATGGCTGCAACGCCTTTTGTTTTGAGTTCGTTTGCAGGGATCGTCTTCATGGCCATTCTCCTCTTCTGCGATCATCAGCACCGTAAACAACACGATTGACAGTATCATTGAAGGCTTTTCGCAGTCAAGGGCAACGTCCCCCTGGGCTTACTCACACATTCCCAAGACGGGTTGCCGTGCCGAGGCATTTATTAAGTTTTGAACAGAAACTTGCAAAATCGATCTCCGTGATCAATCCTCACAGCAGGGGATGCTGAAACTTGGAGAGCCAGAGCCGATGAAAGGATGCGGTGAGTTGTTGTGAAACGGAACAGGTAATGCTAGTATTACCAAAAGGAGGTCAACCATGCCAACTGCGACGAGCAAAATCACATCGAAGTATCAAGCAACCATTCCGGAACCGGTCCGTAAAATACTGCATTTGAGTGCTGGAGATGCCATTGCATTTGACATTGAGGACGACCAGATCCGAATCAGGAAAGCGCGGCCTTTAGATCTGTCCTTTGCACAGGCACTTGAAGGAACGCTGAATGAATGGGAATCGGCCGCTGACGAGGAGGCATACCGTGACCTTTAATGCCTTCGATGTCGTTGTTGTGCCCTTTCCGTTCACCGACAAAACCACAACCAAGCGCAGACCCGCATTGATTCTGTCCGACGCACAGGCATTTAATCTGAAGGTAGGCCAGGCTGTCATGGCGATGATCACGAGTGCCAAAAATTCGGATTGGCCGCTCGATATCGAAATCCTGGATTTGGATTCCGCAGGGCTGCCTTCACCTTCAATCATTCGGATGAAATTATTCACCCTGGATGAAAAGTTGATCATCAGAAAAGCTGGGAAACTCGCTAACCCAGATAAGAGAAAAGTAATAGAAGCACTTCGTCAGCTTCTCCCTTTCGTGGAGGAAAACGAATGATCGAAATGGGGAAGACGGAAAGAGGGCTGTCCACTGGCGAGGTGATTGCGCAGTAACCCAAGACGTAGCGCTGGGGTCGGACCAAAGCAAGTAACTATTAGGAAACTGCCTCTTCTTTCTACCGGAAACACTTTGTATGCACGTCCCCCCGGCAGTCCAGGCCCGGGCCACGTCCATCCCCTTCCCTCCTCGTCGATGTCATCAGTTCGCCGAGCGAGAGACCTTTGCTCCCCCCAAAAAAGATGCCCCGCCATCTTCATGAGCCGCTCAACAAAATTCCGCCCCCCAAAATACGATCATCGAAAAGGTCATCATCTCCGAGATCGGGAACCCGATCGTGACGCGGGATGCGGAGGTGTTATAATTATTACATAGATGGTTATATTATTTATGCCCATCCAGGAGGATAAATATGCCAAGACGAAAATCCGGGCTCTGCGGCACCGGCAGGAGGAAGAGGAAAAAACCTGGCCTCTCTGGCAATCCCCGTTGCGCCTGCTGCTGCTCATGGCGGCGGCCGTTTTTATAACCGAGACGGGGGTGATGGCCCTTCTCGCGGCTCTCCCCGAAATCCCCGCACCGGCCGAGGCGTTATTGGATGCATCGGTGCTGATCCTGGTCATTTCCCCCCTCTTCTATTGGTTATGGTTCCGCCCGTTCGACCATCATCTGCGCTGGCGTCGCCGATCGGAGGAGGAAGTCCGCAGACTCTCACAGCAGTTGCTGCGGTCCACCGAGGAGGAGCGGCGGCGCCTGGCCAGAGATCTGCACGATGAATTGGGTCAGGCGATGACCGCCCTGCGGGGGGATCTCCAGGATCTGCAGAGATCGGATGAGGGCGGAAGGAGGAAAGAGCTTTTCAACCGGGTCATCGACCGGGTTCACGAGTTGGGGCGGAATTTGCGCGACATCTCCACCGCCCTACGTCCGGAGATTCTCGAAGACTTGGGGATCGAGGCCGCCTTGCGCTGGCACATCGGGCGGTTCGTCGGACCGGGCCACGGCCTGCAGGTCGATTTCCGGGTTGTCGGTTTCAGCCAGAGGCCTTCACCCGAAATTGAAACCGTCCTTTTCCGCGTCGCCCAAGAGGCGCTGAACAATATCGTCAGGCATTCCGGCGCGACCAGAGCTGAAGTCCTGCTGACGCAGGTCCATCCGAAAATCATTTTGACCATCCGCGACAACGGAAGCGGTTTCGTCTGGCCCGCCACCGGCCGTTTGGGGGAACTGCGGGGAGTCGGCCTGATCGGCATTCGCGAGCGGACCGCCGCGGTCGGGGGCAAGGTGGCCATTCTCACCGGCGAGGGGCGGGGAACGGTGCTGCGAGCCGAGCTGCCGGCGATCCAGGAGGAAATCGATGAACCGGATAAAAGTGCTGCTGGTGGATGATCACCCGATCGTCCGCCAGGGTCTGCGGCTATTGCTCTCCGGCCAGGACGACATGGAAGTGGTCGGCGAGGCGGCAAGCGGCCCGGAAGCCCTGAAGCTATTGCGGCCTACCCCCCCGGATGTGGCTTTAGTCGATCTGTCCATGCCCCGGATGAGCGGCTTCGAGACGGTGAGCGCCATTCGCCAGGAGGCGCCGGAAACCCGCGTCGTGGTCTTTTCCGTGCACGACCGGGAGGAGTACGTGCACCGGGCTCTGACCGCGGGTGCTCTCGGCTATGTCCTCAAGGGGGCGGCCGCCGATGAGATCGTCGAGGCGGTGCGGGCGGTTGCCCGCGGCGACTATTTCCTCTCGTCGAGGGTACGGGCCGACATCATCGACCTGTATATCCGCTGCCGCAATGAAATCGGCCCGAAGGAGGCGTACGATCACCTTTCCGAACGGGAGCAGCAGGTCTTCCGCCTGCTGGTGGAAGGGGAAAACACCGGGGAGATTGCCGGGCATCTCTTCATCAGTCCGAAAACGGTGGAAAAGCACCGGGCCAACATCATGAAGAAACTGGGAATCGCCGATTTGCTCGGGATGGTGAAGTACGCCGTCAGGATCGGTATCATCGACCCGGGCCTGTGGAAAATCTGAGCTCGCCCTGCCCTCTCGTCCGCCAAAGAGCCTTGCGCCGGAAGGCCCAGGTGCCGCTTTCCCATTTACATCTTGCGACTCTAATCGGGAGCGATTAATATGAGGATGCGTCGGGAGGATGAATAATGCCGCTGAAGGTAGACCGGATAAGGGAAAAAATTGCTGCTGCCGCTGAGCATTATGGGAAGCGCCTGGCAGCCGTCTACCTGTTCGGCTCCCGGGCGCTGAACCAGGCATCGCCGCTGAGCGACATCGATCTCGCGGTCCTTATCGATCCGCGAGAGGCAGCTCATTTTCTTGAGCTTCGCTTTGCCTTGTACGCTGATTTCAGCCGGGCACTGGGTAACGACCGGATCGACCTGACAGTTCTCAATACGTTGGACAATCTGTTCATCCTTGATGAAGTCATCCGCAGGGGGATCCTGGTCTACGATCGCCAGCCGGGTTACCGGTTGGATTTCGAACAGCGGGTGCTGCACCGTGCGATCGATTTCAAGCAGCAGCGTTTTCAGGTGATGGGGATCTGATGGAACGCATTCGGCAAAAGATCGCACGGATTCGGGAGAACATGGCCCTGATCCGGTCTATTCGGGGGGAGTGCCGCGAACGCTTCACGGCTGATCCGATCTACCGCGGGGCGCTGCTGCATTACCTCTACCTTCTGGCGGATGGGTGCATCGTCCTGGCCGAACTGGTCATCAAGGAGAAAGGGTTGCGGCCTCCGCAGTCGTACGCCGAATCCTTCGATATCCTCGCGGAAAATCGAGTGCTCGACAGCGACTTCGCCTATCGCTTCGCCGGAATCGCCGGCTTTCGGAATTTTCTCGCTCACGATTATGAAAGAGTCGATGGCGAGATGGTCTGCGGCCCTATCCTCGAAAAAACTCACCGAAGTGGAGGAATTCCTCCGGCAGATCGAGGCAGGTTTAGTTGCTGACAGCCCCTTCATTTCCTGCAGTAGGATATCCCTCTGACCTCGCTGTTCTCTGCTCACCCCCCGGGCTTTATGCCCGTCCTCCCAATAGAAAAATAACAAGCAGCGTCCCCTCCGTACCACCCATAGCCTGGTCGAAGTAATTCAACGACCGTGTGTGAGCCAATGTATCCGGCTCCTCCCGTACCGAGCACTTTTTCCATGATTACTTCCTTTTGGATTCCATTCAAAATTCAGAATATTGCACGAGTCAGTTGCCACGCAACCGCGACGCTCTTTCTAGGTTTCGCTGCTGATCCATCTCTTCCCCAAGAATGTCGTGCACCTCAGGGAATGACCAGATCCAGCCCTGGAATATACTCAAAATCTTCCTTTTATTTCGCGTGAGCAGGCGAAATCCGTGTTGAATGGCCTGGCTGGCCAGCCACAGGTCTTGAACCCGATACCGATGGCTTCGGCCATTGGCTTTAATTTGAGCGGCCAGATGGCCGAAAATTTCCCCAGTCCCCCCGTCGATGGTCAGCTGCGGCTTGCGCTGGAGGCGTCGCAGAGCCGCGCGGCGCCTTTCCCGAGTACCCGGGTCAGGGGCTAATTCAGCACCAAAAGCGAGTTCCGCAACCGTCACCGGCGAAAGATAAACCGGCTATTCACCCGTCACCATGGCGACATGGCCGGGGACAGGGCACCTTGCTCAACATCGATCCAGATGCAGGTATCGATCAGGAATCCCATGGGTCACGAACCCCCTTCTCAACTCTTTCGTCCATCTATTGCCGGCTTCGGCCCATCCTGAGGCAGCTCCCGGTGTAAGGGTCCGATAAAGATCCGCCATGGCTTCCATGGCCGTTTGCTTGCCGGGCCCGGGGACAAGGCGAGCAATCCTTTGATGGTTGCGCTCGATCTCGATCTCCTCCCCGATGGCGAGGCGATCGAGCACCTGCCGTAAATTTCGAGCCAACTCAGTCGCAGTTATCGTCTTCATTTCCTTGCCTCTTCGTAAAATGTGATCTTATCGGATTTTACATACTTCGACAGAAAAGTCAATCTTAAGCTTGCGGGCATTCTGCGCCTTCCGTTGTGAAGACTCGGAAGCAATCGAAGCTCTTCCCTGCCGGAGCGAATTTGTGCCGACCGGGATGATGACAAGTACCCGGCTGTGCCTTGGCCGCGGGCGCAGGCGTAATCGTCAGCGGAGACAAGCACCTCCTGAAAGTAAATGGATACTGTGGAGTCAGAGTACTGAAACCAAGGGGATTCCTGAAAGAATATCCTTTAGCCGGTCCCGTCTCTGGCTCAACCCCATTCGCCTCGATTGAAAAGTGGCAAGAGCAAGACCTGACACCTCGATTTTGTCCCTTGCGACTCTAATCGGGAGCGATTAATCTGGGGATGTTTCGGGAGGATGAATAATGCCGCTGAAGGTAGACCGGATAAGGGAAAAAATTGCTGCTGCCGCTGAGCATTATGGGAAGCGCCTGGCAGCCGTCTACCTGTTCGGCTCCCGGGCGCTGAACCAGGCATCGCCGCTGAGCGACATCGATCTCGCGGTCCTTATCGATCCGCGAGAGGCAGCTGATTTTTTTGAGCTTCGCTTTGCCTTGTACGCTGAGTTCAGACGGGCACTGGGAAACGACCGGATCGACCTGACAGTTCTCAATACGTTGGACAATCTGTTCATCCTTGATGAAGTCATCCGCAGGGGGATCCTGGTCTACGATCGCCAGCCGGGTTTCCGGTTGGATTTCGAACAGCGGGTGCTGCACGGTGCGATCGATTTCAAGCAGCAGCGTTTTCAGGTGATGGGGATCTGATGGAACGCATTCGGCAAAAGATCGCACGGATTCGGGAGAACATGGCCCTGATCCGGTCTATCCGGGGGGAGTGCCGCGAACGCTTCACGGCTGATCCGATCTACCGCGGGGCGCTGCTGCATTATCTCTACCTGCTGGCGGATGGGTGCATCGTCCTGGCCGAACTGGTCATCAAGGAGAAAGGGTTGCGGCCTCCGCAGTCCTATGCCGAATCCTTCGATATCCTCGCGGAAAATCGAGTGCTCGACAGCGACTTCGCCTATCGCTTCGCCGGAATCGCCGGCTTTCGGAATTTTCTCGCTCACGACTATGAAAGAGTCGATGGCGAGATGGTCTGCGGTCCTATCCTCGAAAAACTCGCCGAAGTGGAGGAATTCCTCCGGCAGATCGAGGCCGACCTGCGCATCTGAAGGACCCGCAACCATCCACCAGTCCCCGGTTATCAGCTCGCCGGCGCAGTGTTCTCCCAAGGGGTCAAGCTTCCTGCCTTGACAATTCCTTCAGCAAGCGCTCGCTCAATTCGCGCACCTCCGGCATTAGCCTTGCTCGTTCGCCAAGCCGGCGCACCGCCGCGCTCATGGTTACGACATCCCGCCCGATCCATTTCCCGACCTCCGTCAGGGTTGCCGCACCCGTCTGCACCGCAAGCCACCCCAGCGAAGCGCGCGCCAGAGCCAGTGGACCGCCGCTGACTGCGTGTGCCTAGCGCCGCCAGCGTGCAGTCGAACTCCCGAAGCACGATCTCTTTCAGGTAAGCGACACCCATCGGCTTGCAGGGCGCCCCCTCAGCCTGCGCAAGCACTTTGTCTGCAAACCGGTCGTCTTCCAAAAATCCTCCCTTGATGGCTTCCGGAATGAAACTCCTTCCGGTATTCCTCCTCGGCCCCAGCAGCCATGAATGCAACGTAAGCGCGCCTTACTTGTGGCATACCGTTGACCCCAACGAAACTTCCACATTTGTATTGCGCCTACACCACCGACGTGTTAGCGTTACAGGTAACACTCGAAAGGGGAGATTCAAATGCAACCACATGCAAAATCGCCAAAGGAACGGGTGATGACGCACCGGCGTCGAATGCGGGCGGCAGGACTCAAGTCGGTGCAGATCTGGGTGCCGGACCCGCATTCCCCCGGTTTTTTAGAAGAGTGCCGGAGGCAGTCCCTCATTATCCGCAATGACCCCGTGGAAACCCATGATCTTGAGCAACTGGCGGAGATTGCCGACTGGGGCGGCGAGTGAAACGGGGAGAGCTTGCCCTGGTAGCGGTACCGGGCGATTATGGCAAGCCGCGACCGGCCCTGATCGTTCAGTCAGTTCTGTTTGCCGAACATCCAAGCGTCACGATCTGTTTGTTGACCAGCCACCTGCAGCCAACCCTGTTATTCCGATATAGCATCGATCCCTCACCCGAAAACGGCCTGACCATAATCTCCCAAGTCCAGATAGATAAGGTGATGACCCTGCCACGAACGAAGCTGGGGCCAACGATCGGCATGTTGACTGATCGCCAGATGCAGGAAATCACCAGGCTGATCGCCTTATGGTTGGGTGTCGCCGGCTAATTTCGGGCCCGGCAGCAAAACCACCCGCCCCGGCCTCAGCTCCTACCGAGCCTTTCTTCTTTTTCCTCACTTGCTTTGGGCCGCTGCCTACACCATCGAGCCCCAAAGCTGCGGCGATTTTTTTCAAGGTGGCGGTCCGCAGGCGGGCGTCTGGGCGCTCATATTTGGCGACCGCAGCTTGCGATACGCCCATACGGGTGGCGAGTTCTTCCTGGGTAATGCCGAGATATTCCCGCCAGGCTTTGACAAGGGGTTCATCCCGCAAAACATGCGCCTCGACGACTTCCTGCGGAATACCGCTGGCGCTCGACTTTTCGGCATCCAGTAGAGGTTTGATACGATGCCACTCTTCCCAGGGGACAAGGACGAAGGCAGGCTGTCCATCATGCTCAATCGTTTGATACTCAATAGGTTTGCTCATCGCGTTTTTTGACCTCCTCGACGCTGACGATGCTGACTTCCTCAAAAACGTTAAACAGGACACGCCAGCTACCGACCCGGAGCCGGTGCGAATAAGGATGTTCCACCAGAGGTTTAACGTTGGGACATCCGGGAAAAGCAGCTAAACCACGGGTGGCGGTCAGGATACGTTCCTGCACCGAGCGGTCGCCGATTTTCTTCAGCTGCTTCAACGCTTTTGGTTGCCAGACAACGCTCTTCATAGAGCGATAATAACCTATTATAACTTTTTGTCAAATTTTGAGGAGTCGAATGCTCCGACGATGCCGGCTCACGTTCCCTCGGTGGATAGCCGGGGGCTCGACGGGTGCTGGAGGCGGCACCCCCGTCATAGAAAGATTACCAAATCAAGGGGTGCCCCGCCATCTGCTAATTCCGATGGTAGACACCGTAGATTGCTCAAGAACGTCCCCTTGGTCCTCCCCAAACAACTACGGCGCCTTTGTCCCGGGGTAGAGACGGTGAGCCTCGAATACTGTTAATATCTCAACTGCACCTTCCTGAATTCGGTAGACAATCCGGTAATTCGCCTCAACCAGTTCTCTGAAAGCGCTCTTAGGTACCTCCGGCACTCGACGACCAGCGTGGGGATGTTCTTGGAGGATGTCCGTTCGAGCAATGAGTTTCTCAATCAGCTGAACAGCAGCCGCCGGGTCATCCTGCGCGATGAAATCTTCGATTTCGGTCAGACATGCAAGGGCATGTTCTGTCCAGAAAACTTTCATCGCGAGCCCCTCTGCCCACGGGCAGAGGCCAGCCTCGTCTGCAGTTCTTCGGTATCCATGATCCGTCCGCCTTGGGCATCAGACAAGCCGGCAGCCAAAGACTCGAAAAACCGCTGCTGATCCCTGATGCGATCATATTCGACAGGGGAAACCAGAACACCGGCAGGACGACCATGTTGGGTGATGACAACGGGTCCGTCCAACTGCTTCAGATAACGGGCAGCGTGGGCTTTGAATTCCCCGAGAGGGACAACTCCTTCGGAGACGCGGATATCTTTCATACAAAATCCTCCCTTTCTTTTGTTTAGCTCAAAATCTATACTGAATTTAGACTGAATTCTGGTCTGATTTCAAGCTTAAAAGATAAGGCCGACCGCATGGATTTTCGCTTGCCCCCACGCCCCCTGAGATCTTCCGCCTCCATCCCGCCCTAGGAAATCAAGGACTGTCCCCCTCCGGCCCCAAAAGGTGCCCGCACCTCTCAGTATCCCGACAAATGGCCGTTAAAGAGCCAATTTCAACCCTCAAAAGTGGCCTATAAGCCATTTTTACAGGCATTTTTTAGACGTTTTCTCTTATATTCCAACAACTTAATCTGGTCCGACCCCAGGGCGGAGCTTCAAGGGCAATGCGCATAAGTTGCTTGCGCCTGCACCACTGACGTGTTAGCGTTACAGGTAACATTCGAAAAGGGAGTTTCAAATGCAACCACATGCAAAATCGCCAAAGGAACGGGTGATGACGCACCGGCGGCGAATGCGGGCGGCGGGACTCAAGTCGGTACAGATCTGGGTGCCGGATCCGCATTCCCCCGGCTTTTCAGAAGAGTGCCGGAGGCAGTCCCTCATTATCCGCAATGATCCCGTGGAAACCCATGACCTTGAGCAACTGGCGGAGATTGCCGACTGGGACGGCGAGTGAAACGGGGAGATCTTGCCCTGGTGGCGGTACCGGGCGCTTATGGCAAGCCGCGACCGGCCCTGATCGTTCAGTCAGATCTGTTTACCGAACATCCAAGCGTCACGATCTGTTTGTTGACCAGCCACCTGCAGCCAACCCCGTTATTCCGATATAACGTCGATCCCTCGCCCGAAAACGGCCTGACCACAATCTCCCAAGTCCAGATAGATAAGGTGATGACCCTGCCACGAACGAAGCTGTGGCGAACGATAGGCATTTTGACGGATCGCCAGATGCAGGAAATCACCAGGCTGATCGTCTTATGGTTGGGTATCGCCGGATAATTTCGCGCCCGGCAGCGCAAAACCACCCGCCCCGGCCTCGGCTCCTACCGAGCCTTTCTTCCCCCCCCGGAAACTTCAAAAATCAAGAATGTCCCCCTCCTTCTAATGCCGGCCTGAACTTCGAAAAGCTCCACGGCATGATCGAGCCGACCACCGGCCAACAGCTCTATTCGTTGCGCGTCACCGGCAGCGTCCGCGCCATCACCTGCCTGGTCAACGGCCCGACCATCGTTCTGGTCAGTCTGCACACCCAGCACGACACAGCGTACCGGAAGTAAATCCGATGACCTCCCCTGCATGAGGTGAGAGGACGGAGTCAAGTTGTTGAATTTGACAAGCTGTTGCTGTCCCGAAGCCCCTTTTGATGTTCCGAAGGGATCTTACCCCCAAGACACTTATCGTGAGCAAGAACTCGAACTTGTTTCCTCCGGCAACCTGCTTCAAGACCACCCGATTCGCAGTCCTATTTGACAACTTGACTGCGTCCCCTCAGGTCCACACAGGTTCCCGGTTCAAGTGCCTGCCTGCCCCACCCCGATCCCCGCTCCGGAACCGGCCCCCGTGAGAATAGCAGAAAGTCAAACCCGACACCGCAACTTGCCCAACCAGCCAATATTCCCAGGAATTCCGGTTGCCAGAATTTGCGTTTTAACCTATATTTACGGAGTCCTCACCAGTCTCAGGGGGTATGCCATGCGACGCGAACAAGCTATTCGGCTTCTGTCCAACCACCTGGATGAAATCCGTCGGAGATTCGACGTGGAATCCCTCTCTCTATTCGGCTCTGTAGCCCGGGATCAGGCCGGCCCGGTAAGCGACCTGGACATCCTTGTGGCCTACACACGAACTCCCGGCCTTTTCGGATTTCTGGACTTGAAAGAATATCTTGAGGGTTTGCTGGGTTGTCCGGTTGATCTGGTGACGAGAAACGCCCTCAAGAGGCAGCTTCGCAACAAAATCCTCCAGGAGTCAGTTCGTGTCCATTAGAGAGTGGAAGTTGCGGATCGAGGATATCCTGGAAGCAATTGCGCGAATCCAGCAATACACCGCCGGGGTTCAATACGAGGAGTGGCAGAGGGACCAAAAGACAATCGATGCCGTTGTCCGCAACTTTGAAATTCTCGGCGAGGCTGCAACGCATGTCCCAACCGATGTGCAGGTTCTTTTCCCCGATGTGCCTTGGGGAAAAATGAAAGGAATTCGAAATCTGCTGATCCACGAATACTTTGGCGTCGATGTTGAAGTGCTCTGGAAGACTATCCAGGAAGATCTGCCGAATCTCAAAACCAGCTTGGCCAAGCTCTTGGATTAGGCCACGCCATCTCCGGCCCGGAATGGACAAAATCTCAGGATCCCCCCTACTCTCCCCAGCAATAATCAGCTTCCAACCCGTTGTCTCACGAACGAAGCCCCTGGGGCGGACACCGATACCGAAATGTCTGACATGTCTGCCAACTGCAAAATCACCATCTGCAAAGCCCCCCCCGGGGGGCTGGCCAACTGTCCATCCCAGGTGCCCTCCCACCGCTTCTCCGACAACATGGGCGTCGGCGGAGCACAGAGTCAACAAGTCACAAGCGTCCCGTCAGCACCTCCAGCGTCCCGTCAGCACCTCCGATGCAGGAAATCACCAGGCTGATCGCCTTATGGTTGGGTGTCGCCGGCTAATTTCGAGCCCGGCAGCAAAACCACCCGCCCCGGCCTCAGTTCCTACCGAGCCTTTCTTCCCCCCTCCGAAAACTTCAGAAATCAAGGACGTCCCCCTCCTTCCCCTCGAAAAACTCGCCGAAGTGGAGGAATTCCTCCGGCAGATCGAGGCCGGCCTGCGCATCTGAAGGACCCGCCACCAGCCACCAGTCCCCAGTTATCAACTCGCCGGCGCAGACCAGGCCGGAGACGCTGCACAACTCCTGCCGCTAGAAGAAAACCCCTCCTCTTTCATTGCGGCAGCCATCCTCTCCCAGGTCGTCCCTTGAGGAATTTCCTACCGGGAAAATAAAGGTTTTCCCCATAGACGCTCTCTCCAACTTTTGGTTAGCCTGTGTCTAAAAAAAAGTTTCATCACTTTGGTTGAAATTCTTACAACCTCGGTTAGACTTCCGATTAAATTCAGGTTTGATTGTCAGAATTCATTTGAGTTAGCATAACTTAGCCGTTTTTAATTTTTCTATTCGCCTGCAGACCAGGAATGCGGGCCTGCCTCTCAGGAGGGAACCATGAAGCTCTTCGTCACCCCTCTCGCCTGCTTGGCGCGTTTATCACCGCGGCCATTTCCGCCGCCGCTCCACTGCCTTTTCCCCCTGAAAACTTTTCCAAACGTTGGCCGGCTGGTGCCGCCCCGTGCCGCAGCGGGCACAAACCGACAGACGGAGGTTTGATGAAATTCCCGAGGACTACTTTGCCGCGAACCCTGCTCTTCCTTCTGGCCGCTTCCCTGCTCCTGCCGCCATCCGGGTCCTTCGGGGGCGAGCTTGCCGCAGCCGAAGTCCATCGACTGGGAGAGCGGATGTACCGCGAGGGGATTCTTCCGTCGGGCAAGCCGCTGCAGGCGTCTTCCGCCGGCGCGTCTTCAATGGAGGGGCAAGCCGCCGCCTGTGCCGGTTGCCACCTGCGCAGCGGCCTCGGTTTCATCCAGGGGCAGACGGTCATCCCACCGGTCACCGGCGAGTCCCTTTACCAGCCGCGCAAGCCTTATAAAGAGGGGGACGAGTTTGTCCCCTCCATCCATAAATTGGCCTCACGCCTGCCGATAAGGCCTGCCTACAGCGACGAGACCTTGGCCACTCTGCTCACCACCGGCGTCGATCCCGGGGGCCGTACCCTTGACCCGGCCATGCCCCGTTACGAGCTGGATGACCGGGACGCGGCGATCCTCATTGCCTATCTGAAAACCCTCTCGGCTCAGCCCTCCCCCGGGGTCGGGGACAACGAGATCCGCTTCGCCACGGTGATCGTCGAGGGGACCGACCCCGCCGAGGTCGAGTCGATGCTCGCCCCCCTGCAGTTCAACATCGAGCGGAAAAACAGCCTGGTCGCTGCCGCCCGCCATAGCGACCGGATCGCCCGCAAGGCCTACAACCAGCTGGGCGACCTGTACCAGGTCAGATTCTCTCTGGCCCGCTGGGTTCTCAAGGGCCCCGCGGCGACCTGGCGAGCCCAGCTCGACGAGTATTACCGCCAGGAGCCGGTATTCGCCCTGCTGGGTGGAATCTCCAATGGAGAGTGGGAGCCGGTCCACCGCTTCTGCGAGGACATGGCGCTTCCCGACCTCTTTCCCGTCGTCGACTACCCGGTCCAGTCGGCGTCCGACCGGTACACCCTCTACTTCTCCCGCGGGGTGCGCCTGGAAGGGGCGGCCGCCGCCCGTTACCTGAACGGCCGCGCCGAAATCGCCGGCGACCGGCCGGTGGTGCAGATCGTCCGCGACAATCGCCGGGGGCGGACGCTGGCCGACGGCTTCCGCGCCGAGTGGAAAAGCGCCGGCCATGCCGCCGCGCAGGAGATCGTCCTGGCGGCCGGCGAAACGCTCACCGCCGAACGCCTGCAGTCGATCGTCGCCGGGGAGAAACCGGCCGCCCTGGTCGTCTGGGACGGCGCCTCCGCCCTCCCCGCCCTCGCCTCCCTGCCGGGACGGGCCGACGGCCCCAAGCTGCTCCTTGCCTCCGGGACCTCTCTGGGGAGCGCCCTGTGGTCGATTCCCCAACCCCTGCGGGAGTCGCTCTACCTGACCTGGCCCTACCGGCTGCCGCAGGAAGACGCCCGCTTCGACGGCGTCGTCCGCGGCACCTTGAGCGGCAGGCCGCTCGACAGGTTCGAGCCGCGGATTCTCCGCCAGTCCTACATCACCCAGGTGATCTTCAGCGAAGCCATGCTCGCCCTGCACGGCGAATACAATCGTGACTTCCTTCTCGACACCATCGACCGCCTCAAAGCGCCCGACCCGCCGCTCTACCGGAAGCTCGATCTAGCGCCAGGCAAGCGCTACGTCGCCAACAGCTGTTCGATCGTGCAACTCGGCAAGGGGGAGAAGCCGAAGATGGAAACGCGGGGGAGCTTTGAGTTTTGAATTAAAAAACTAGCACTAGCCACTAGCCACTAGCCGCTTGACCCTAGACCCCAACAAAGGAGGCAACCATGACCCGAAAACCCCTGACCTTGCTGGCGGCGCTGCTGCTGTCAGTCCTGCTGGTCGCGCCGGCGCTGGCGCAGGACGCCGGCACCCCGGCTACCAATGGCCAGGCCGTGACGGCCGGGCCGGTATCGCAGGCGCAGCTGGACCTGATCAAGAAGCGCGAGGAGAGAATGATGCGGCACCAGGAAATGATCAAGAAACGCCTGGAGGTGATCCAGGCGGCGGAGCAGGGGTCGCCACCGCCCCGTCAGCAGCAACTGCCGGCTGCCCAGTAGAACCCCGGCCATGATTTCAATGGAAGAAGAATAACCAAGTTCATAAGGAGGAGCACATGCACAGGCGGACATCCTACTTTTTCTTAATGGCCTCGGCTGCCCTGGCCCTGGTCTGGGGGGGGAACGCCATGGCGTACCTCAGCCCGCTGAACCCCGATGCCGTCAGCGCCGGGGTCATTTCGAGCACCGTTGACGACCCGAACTATGTCGTCGCTCCGGGAAGTGTACCGGATTATCTCTCTACCCCGAACTGGGCCTTCAGCCCGCCCCTGCGGAAGTTCGTCGACTCGCTTCCGCCCCTGGGCTGCGCTCAGGCCAACGACCTCGGGCAGTGTATCCCGGTGGCGGTCCCTGACACCACCACCTATCCCGGGTCCGATTACTACGAAATCGAGCTGGTCCAGTTTACCGAGCAGATGCACAAGGACCTGGCCAACCCGACGACCCTGCGCGGTTACCGGCAGGTGAACGCCGGGACCGACCTCGCCCCGGGGACCCTGCCGAGCGAGATGCTCTGCGGCAGCGACCGGCACGCCTGCAGCGCCGCCGACAATACGCTGGCGCCCACCGGCGCGGCGCATTTCCTGGGACCGATCATCGTCTCCCAGAAAGACCGGCCGGTGCGCGTCAAGTTCATCAACAGCCTGCCCACCGGCTCCGGCGGCGACCTGTTCATCCCGGTCGACGAGACGATGATGGGCTCCGGCCCCTTCACCGTCGACTACGATCCGGTGACCAAGCAGCCCAAGCCCCTGACCAGCGGCAAGTTCACCGAGAACCGGGGACTGCTGCACCTGCACGGCGGCCGCACCCCCTGGATCAGCGACGGCACGCCGCACCAGTGGATCACGCCGGCCGGCGAGGTCACCGATTATCCGACCGGCGTCAGCATGCAGAACGTCCCCGACATGCCCGATCCCGGCCCCGGCGCCAATACCTACTACTGGACCAACCAGCAGAGCTCGCGGATGATGTTCTACCACGACCACGCCCTGGGGATCACCCGCCTCAACGTCTACGTCGGCGAGGCCGCCGGCTACCTGATCCGCGACGACGTCGAGAAGCAGCTGGTCGAGAGCGGCGTCATTCCCGGCACCAAGGCCGACGGCACGGCGGTCATGGGCGGCGAGATTCCCCTCGTCCTCATGGACAAGACCTTCGTCGATGCCAGTACGATCCAGACCACCGATCCCACCTGGCGCTGGGGGACGGGGCCGGTCATCGGCCAGGTGCAGGAGAGCGGCGACAGCAAGTGACGTCCACCAGCCGAAAACCGGTGACCTGTGGTGGCCGCACGTCTACATGCCGGCCGAAAACCCCTTCGACATCTCCGGCATCGCGCCGATGGGACGCTGGGCCTACGGCCCCTATTTCTGGCCGCCGACCAACAATCTGTACCAGCCGGTCGCCAACCCCTACTACAGCCCGCTACTGCGACCCGAGCCGACGAGGCGACCCCGGGGAGCAAGGGCGGCTTCTGCCAGCCGCCGGAGATCCCCGGCACCCCCAACACCTCCTGGGGCGCCGAGGCCTTCATGGACACCCCGACCGTCAACGGCACCGCCTATCCCGTCCATGACGGTCGAACCGAAGGCCTATCGCTTCCGGATCCTCAATGCGGCCCACGACCGCTTCTTCAACCTGGCGTTCTATCAGGCCGATACCACCGTCGATCCGAATGTCGCCAATCCCGCCTGTGCGACCAGATGGGCGGCTGCGTCCAGGGGACGGAGGTGCGCATGGTCGACGCCGCCGCCTCGGCGGTCAGCACCGCCCCGCCCGGCGGCACGGTTCTGCCCAAGCCCGGATACCTGGCCGGCCGACGGCCGCGAAGGCGGGCGTGCCCGACTGGAGCTGGGCCGGCCCGAACTGGGTCATGATCGGCGCCGAAAGCGGCTTCCTGCCGCAGCCGGTGGTCATCCCCGCCGCAGCCGGTCCCCTGGAACCTCGACGTCACCACCTTCAACGCCGGCAACATCAACGGCGGCTCCCTGATCCTCGGCCCGGCCGAGCGCGCCGACGTCATCGTCGACTTCTCCCAGTACGCCGGCAAGACGCTGATCCTCTACAACGACGCCCCGGCGCCCTGGCCGGCCCTCGACCCGCACTACGACTACTACACGGACGACCCGGACCGGCAGGACATGGGCGGCGCCCCCTCCACCAAGGCCGGGATCGGTCCCAACATGCGCACCGTCATGCAGATCAAGGTCGCCGGGGCGGCCAACGGCACCGCCTACAACTACGGCTCCCCTCTTCGCGGCCTTCACCTCGACCTCCGGGAACCCGAGGCGTCTTCGAGCGCGGCCAGGACCCGATCATCGCCGCCCAGGGGAACATGAACCCCAGCGGCGACCCGGCCAACTACGAGGCCTATCCCGTCACCCAGGACTTCAGCGCCTACACCAAGGCCTACAACCCGGCCACCCCTTCCCCTCCGCCTATCCCAACTGGGGGATTTCGCGGATCTACGACAAGCAGATCAGCTTCCTCAACCCTGAGTCCGGGAACATCGAGACGGTCGCCATGAAGACCAAGGCGATCCAGGACGAGCAGGGAGAGACCTTCGACGACTACGGCCGGATGCAGGCCTCCCTCGGCCTGGAGCTGGCCGATGCCGGCGCCGGGCAGGTGAACTTCATCATGCAGCACTACACCGACCCATCCACGGAGATCATCAACCCGGACGAAATCCAGGTCTGGAAGATCACCCATAACGGCGTCGACACCCATCCGATCCACTTCCACCTGTACGACGTGCAGGTGCTCAACCGCGTCGGCTGGGACGGCTTCATCCGCCTCCCCGACCCGACGGAGCTGGGCTGGAAGGACACCGTCCGCGTCAGCCCCCTCGAGGACACCATCGTCGCCCTCAAGCCGGTGACCCCGCGGGCTACCTTTCGGGGTTCCGGAGAGCATCCGGCCGCTGAACCCGGCGACGCCCCTCGGCGACCTACATGGGGCTGTCGCAGATCGACCCGTACACCGGCAACGCCTGGCGACCCAACCTCAACCGCCTGTTCAACTTCGACTGGGAATACGTGTGGCACTGCCACATCCTCAGCCACGAAGAGAACGACATGATGCGGGCGCAGAGCTTCCAATTCGCGGAAGTGGTCCCCGCTGCGCCGACCAACCTGGTTGCGACGCCGAACGGGAATCAGGTGGATCTCACCTGGACCGATCCGACGCCGATCAACTATGTCGATCCCAATCAGACCAATTTCGGCAATCCTGCGAATGAGATTGGGTTCCGGATTGAGCGGGCCCCCGGCAGTACCGGAGCTTTCATTACCATAGGAACAGCCTTGGCGAATGTGACTAGTTATTCCGACCAAACCATTCTAACAGGAGAGTCCTATACCTATCGCGTAGTGGCCTATAACGCTGCAGGAGATTCTCCGCCCTCTGCCACAACAAACTGGACGTCCCTAATTTCTTCTCTTTCTACGACCACTTTCGAGGTCGGGCAGACACAGATTGACTCACACCTGGAAAACGGTCACTCTCATCAATACATATAACCACCCGGTAGTTATTGCCAAGCCTCTCAGTGAATATGGGTCCGATCCTTCAACAGTTCGTATCCGCAAGGTAACTAGTAATTCTTTCGAAGTCAGAGTGCAGGAATGGGATTATCTGGATGGAATCCACACCAATCCAGAGACAGTAAGCTACTTAGTAATAGATGCTGGTCGTTACAAACTCCCAAACGGCAAAGTGGTAGAGGCGGGCTCATCGAAACAAACCATGCCAATGTCAAGGCTACGCCTTGGCCGACAATCGCGTTTGCTCCATTTGGAGTGGTTCCCGTAGTAACTACCTCGGTTATGACCGAGAATGGTCTACATGCAGTCGTAACTCGTAACAGGGCAGTTACTAAGAGTAGTTTCGAGATTAGTTTACAGGAAGAGAAAGCTGGCGATCAGATACATGTGAATGAAACTATTGGTTTCTTAGCATGGGAACCAGGTGTCGGAAACATAAATGGGTTGAAATTCCAGGCAGCCTCAGGATTTGCCGTTACTGATGCTTGGACATCTATTAATTTTACCCCATTTGCAACAATCCCCGCAATGATAATGGATATGCAAACGGTTAAAGGAATCGATCCGTGTAATCTTCGCTATCGCAAAAAAGGCCAATCTAGTGTAGAAGTACACGTTGTTGAAGAAAAATCTGTAAGTCAAGACATGAGTCACACCAACGCAGAATCGACTGGATTTATTGTATTTGGTAATTGATTTATCTTAACGCCCCCCGGTATTAGCTGGGGGGCGTTAAGTTAATTGATTATTGATAGCGCGAAGACGAATTCAGAAAAGAATTAACCGAATTAACCAACCAAGGCACATGTCAAATTTGGAGGAATTTTTTTTCAATTTTCATAAGATCCTCAATGCAACCAAGACTGTCGATTATGTAGTCCGCTTTAGTTGAGTTTTCCACTATCTTGTGCCCGCTCCTGACTAGTATGTTCAAGCCTACACCTGCACCTTTACCTGCTTCAATATCCGTTTCTTTGTCTCCGATAACTATCGATTTTTCAAGGTTGATATTTAATTCATGAGAAGCTCGCAAGACCATACCTGGATTAGGCTTTCTGCACTTACAAGGAATTTTGTAACCACCAAAAGCTTCTAGCGGATGATGAGGACAAAAATAGACCCTTTTTATTTCTGTATCATTATCTTTAAATTTATTTAACATCCATGAATTTAATACATGAAATTCTTTCTCGGAATAGTACCCCCTGCCAATTCCTGATTGATTGGTAATTATAACAAGTAAAAAGCCAATTTTTTCAAGTAATTTACAAGACTCAAACACACCAGGTAAAAATTCGAACTCCTCAATCCGAAAAAGGTAATTTTTTTCCCTATTAATTACCCCATCTCTATCAAGAAATACGGCTTTGTTCATAGAATTTTGGCAGATCAATTTTTGCCCTCTCGTAATCCTCAGGAATTCCTATATCAATAAAAAATCGATTTTCGATATGTCCGTAAATATCAAAATCATTTAAATGATTTTCTAGTAGATCTTTTTCGAAAGAGAAATACTCCCCTAGTGAAACTCTTTGAAATATATCGGCTTTTATTAAATAAATACCACCATTGATATAACCAAGTTTAGTGAATTTTTTTTCTTCAAAGCCTATAATCCGACTGTTCTCCAATTTAACAGATCCATATCTGTCGAATTCATGCATGCATTTAAGGGCAATGGTTATGTCAGAGTTAACTTGAAAGTGCCATTTTTCCATCTCTTTAAGGTTTATTCCAAAGAAGGTATCTCCATTTATTACAAAAACATTTTCGCTGACAGCAGAATATAAAGCCTTCTTTATAGCGCCTCCGGTTCCAAGGGGGGTTTGTTCAATAGAATAGGATATCGTCGCCCCATTAAATTCAGAGCCAAAAAATTTTTCAATGAAGTCATGACGATATCCAGTGGCGAGGATGATCTTACGAACTCCTTGCTTAACCAAAAACTCTATTAGGAATTGAAGAAAAGGAACGGAATTGATGGGGGCCATAGGTTTTGGAATATCTGATATGACCTCTTTTAATCGAGTGCCGAAACCACCTGCAAGGATAATTGCTTCAGATACCATGAGATTTTCCGAAAAGATCGTTTTCGACAAGTTGGCAGATGATATGTCCAAGGAGAATATGAGCTTCCTGAATCCGAGGTGTATCTACGGAGGGGACATTAATCAAGTACTGACTTAATGCTTTCATCTTCCCCCCAGAAGACCCAGTAATAGCAATGTTAATCAGGCCCTTTCTATTGCCAATTTCAAATGCTTTAAGAATATTATTTGAATTTCCAGAGGTTGAAAGGCCGAACAATATGTCGCCTTTTGACCCTTTGGCCAAAACAAGTCGCGCAAAAATCTCGTCATAGGAATAATCATTTGCAACAGCAGTCAAATATGAGGTATTAACATGAAGTGCTTCTGCATCGAGAGGTGGCCTATCAGGTAGAATCGACCAGAAAGCTCTGCAGCCAAATGTTGAGCGTCAGCAGCACTTCCACCATTCCCACAAAAAAATACCTTTCTATTATTTTTAAAAGCTTCCGAGACCAATGAAGATATCACTCTAATTACTCGAATAATTTTTTCATTATCTAAAATAGTTTTTTTGACTAAAATAGATTCTTTTATAGCATTTTTTATTTTAATCATTGTCCTCTCCAAGTTGTTAACCCTTCCTCGACGAAGTGATACCTTCGGAATTCACCACCGAATTTCGTAAGCTCCTTCACGACAGCGTATTTGGACACCCCTGGGCAGTATAGGAGCATAAACCCTCCGCCGCCGGCTCCAGAAATTTTCCCACCACTTGCTCCGCTGGCTTTGGCCTTTTCGTAAATTTCATCGATAATTGGATTTGAAATATTCTCTGCCATTAGCTTTTTATATTTCCACCCAAAATCAAGAATATCACCAATCTTCCCAAGCTCACCCTTTAACAATGCCTCTTTCATCATTATCGCTTGATTTTTAAGTTGATGCATTGCTTCAATCGATTTGCTCATGTTCTTCGAGACATTGTCGACTTGTGAATCTATGATCAGTGATGATAGTCGACTCGTACCTGTATAGTATAGCAATAAATTGAATTGAAATTCATCAAGATATTGTCGCTTTACCCTTAATGGATTCACTATTACTTTATCGTCGTGCCCAAATTCCATAAAGTTAACACCACCGAAAGAGGCGGCATATTGATCTTGCTTCCCTCCGCTCATAGCTAAATCGTTTCTTTCTATTTCAAAAGCTAAGTGGGCAATATCATATTCACCGAGGGGAATATTCAGCCATTCGATAAATGCGCCAAGAATGGCAACAACAAGAGTAGAAGAAGTACCAAGCCCAGAGCCGGCAGGGGCATCGACATAGGTGGTTAATGTAAAAGAAAGATTTTTTTTGTTAAATAGTGAGACAATTCCATTGTAGACCCCTTTTAGCAGATTAAGAGATCCATCAGGTTGAATAAAATCGGTAGATTGAAATTCTTGCACAATTCCTTGATCTATCGATCTTAGAATTATTTTATTATCCACCCTTGGAAAAATTGTTGCGTAAGCATACATATTGATGGTGCTATTAAGAATTGCTCCGCCATAGATATCTGAATATGGTGAAACATCAGTTCCCCCACCAGCTAATCCTATCCTTAAGGGTGCCCTAGAGCGAAAAAACATTTCTCGCATTTCCTTTCAAAGGGATTTTGAATGAAAACCTAAGCGTTGTCTGAAAATATGCCAAATAAAAGGGAAATTTTCGACAAAATATCGCCTGTAAAGTCTTTTTGGCTCCATTGCAAAGCGGAATGCCCATTCCAATCCAATTTTACTTATCCAGTCAGGAGCGCGTTTTACGGCCCCGGCCTGAAAATCCAAGGTAGCCCCAACCGCAATGGACATTTTCACCTTGGGTAAGCGATCGCGATGATTCAAAATCCACTTTTCCTGCTTCGGACATCCCAACCCGACGGCTAATACTGTGGCATTAGAGCTATTAATTTCTTCGATAATCCGCTCACACTCCACCTGATTACCTTCGAATCCAAAACTAGGGGAGAGATTTCCAACTACCACCTTTCGACCAGCCTTATTATTAAGGTTTTTTTGAGCAAGCGCCGCAACACCAGGAGCTGCGCCCAGCAGGAAGATTTTAATTTCGGGATTATTTCTATGGTATTGACAAAACATTGGCAAAAAATCGGATCCTGAAATTTTTGCCTTGAATGTTTTTTGGAAAAATAAAAAATGCAGGATTCGAATAACTTGGCTATCCATTACAAATAAACAATCGGAGTTCATTTTTATCAACTTGCGAAAATGTTCATCTTTCTGAACCTTCATCACTACATCAGTGTTGACCGGTACCAAGACCCCTGATTTAAAAATATCAAGTAATTCATGGTTAGTTACATTTAAAACCTTCAAATTTAGGATTTGTAAGGTTTCCATCTTATTCCCTCCATGATTCCCTTCCACCCATAAAAGACGTTTGAAGGAACTTTAATCTCTTGGATTAAAGTTATAATTAACAGATTTAGCGAGGTGATTAAAGCATAGAATGGTCCGAAATGAATCTTTGAAAAAATAATCGCTGATCGATTCCGATAAAAATGATAAAGATGTCGTTTCCCTGATGTACTCGCACTATCTTTATGGTAAATGTGACTACCCTTGGCAACTGAAAACTTCCATCCATTCTTCCGGGACCTTAATATCCAATTGGCCTCTTCAGAATACATAAAAAATTCTTCTGACATATATCCAACCCTATCAATTATCTCGGATCGGATTAGCAGGCTTGCTCCCATTAGATAATCTAGCTTATCAATATCCGCTTCATTAGTTTCGTCAATATTTTTATTCTTAAGATAAAGTCTGCTCTTACCTAAGAGAGGATATATTCTGCCACCTCCAAAACATTGAATAATATTTCTATTATCGTAATAATGTATAACAGAGCCAACAAATGCATATAATTTGTCAGATTCCATCTCTTGTATCATAGCCGGAAGGCTGTTTTCGTCTACGACCGTGTCGTTATTAAGAAGCCAGAAATATTTTGGATTATAGACCATTAAACAGCACTTTATCCCCCAATTGTTCCCACCAGCGTACCCAACATTATTCCTTCCGTTTATTAAATAGACTTGAACGTCTGGTGCCAAAATCAATTCTTCTTTGAGATTAATGGTTAAATAGTTAACATTATTCTTCTTAAAAAAATTTTCAATGTATAAAATTGAGTTATCTGTTGATCCATTATCAACAACAAATATCCTTGAATTAGTCCACCGCTTTTCAAGGAGTGAAGCGATACAAGAAATTGTATCTTCCCAAGAATTCCAATTTACGATAATAATGGCCGTATCCATCTTATTGCTCATTCCAATGGCTTAAATTACGGCCGATCAAGCCAGAAAGATTTTCAATGTCTTTATTATAAACGTCCATTAAAAATTCCCAGTCACTCTCTCGAAGGAAAACCTTTTTGTTTTTTGAATACATCATTGTTTTTATAGAATTCTTTATGCCTTCTGAAAAATATTGGTTTGCAAATTTCCTGAATCCTAGCTTGGTCGCAAGATAATTCAAATAAGATATTCCGGTTTTTGGTAAGGCTGCCTGATTGTGTTTTTTCCTCAGATCAGAGCAGACGTTAGATTGAACGCCTAAGAAGTTGAAAATCTCACCATAAACATTTTCTGGATTATGCTTAATCTCATCGAAAAGCAGAATTAAAACCTGTTCTCTTGGAAAGACATCTAGAAATCTTTTTACTTGTTCGAAATAAAGACCAAGTTCAATATACAGATGTGAGATTCCCCATCCTTTCAAGGCTTTATTAAGGTCATCCTCAAGAGCTTTTCTGAAATTAACTTTAATTAAGCCCATCCTTAGGTCCATTACATAATGAGAAAATGCCCTTTCTACTGGATTTCTAAGGATAATAATTATCTTCGGGTTTTGTATCTTCCGTTTAATCTCATTAGCAGCCACAGAGGAGTATAAATAAGAATTGCTTATCTCTCCAATAGCTTTTTCCTCAATTACATTTTTGAAAAGTTTCTTATAATCTTCCCAGTTTTTAATATATGCCAGAAGAATCTCTTTAGAAAATTCACTATTTAAGTATTTATCCAGGTTTGATGGGAAAGTTTTTTTGTAATCGCTATTAAAGTTGTGGGGATCGATGTCTGTGCCAAAGTGATGTGGCTCTTTGATAGGGCTCATGTATATTTCAGGATGAATTTTTAGATGGTGATAAAGTGAAGTAGTACCTGCCTTTGCCGCACCAACGACAAAAAAATTGGGCAGAGATAGCTTCTTTATAGACTTGTCCATGTCGCTGCCATCCTCAAGAAATTGAAAAAATTCTAAAATAAAAAAAGGCAATTCATGTATGAATCTCTTGAACAACTATTATTCCTCAAGCCTGATGATAATACCCTCATAAGCAGGAACTTCGATACCCGATTTAAGATCGAGAATTTTCTTATGGGTAAGCCCTGTAGAAATAGTCCAACTTTGCTTTGCAAACCCAAGCAAATTCGAGCGGACGCCAAAGGTCACCTTTTGTGCCTCTGATGAGCTGTTAATGACCACGAGGAAATGGCCAGCGCTGGTGTTGCGGAAAAAGGCTGCAACATCTGGCGAAGAAGGATGTGCATCTTCTATTTCTGTTGGATGCCCTTCGAAGAGATGAAGATCCTTTCGTAGCCTGAACAGGCTCTCATAAAAATCCAGGAAACGCTGTTCGCGTTGAGTAAGCGCGGGCACGCCGTCTCCCACAATAGCCTCTTTAAAAGCAAAGCGATTCCCCAGCTCCTGCCCTCCGAACAAAATGATCGGACCAGGCAAGGTTGATATTAATGACATGTAAATCTTGGTTGCCTGCTCTCCGAATCCACCTTTAAGGTTTGAATCATTTTTGATATCTGCAGGCTCGTAATCGTGTGTCTCAAGTCCCCAAAGAAAAACTTGGGTGTGAGGAAACTCTTTCGGAATTTTTTGGCGAACCACTTCAGTTATCTCTCGGAAAGACATCTCTCCACGGCTGACCATTTTGAGATTCTTCCTCAATCGCCAGAAACCAGAGTATTCTATATCAGCCCCGTGTAATGTCATCCCCCGATTCGCTGATTCGGTTAGTACGATAATGTCTGGATTAATTAACAACAAACTTTCTTTTATCCTTTCCAAAACATCGAAAGCGGAAAATTCGCTCCCCCATTTGATTCGATAAGCGATTGGCAAGGTTTTGCTAGTGAACATTGCCTGTCCCAGGTCCAATCTCACGCCATCTAGGTTGTATTCTTTTACCCAGTGACTAATAACTTTGGTCGTAAACGACTGAACCTCTGCCCAAGAGAAATCTAGGCGATACATATAAATAAATCTCACTCGCTTCTCAGACTCATAGCCGTCGTAAAAATATGAACCAGGGATCTTAATAAACCATTCCGGATGATCCCGTAGTAGAGGACTCGACCAGGAAGCAGAGTGAAGGCAGAAATCAACCATCACTTTAATATTGTTATGGTGAAGCTCGGAAACCAGTTTTTTAAAATCATCAGGGGTTCCAAAAACAGGATTAAATGTATATCCATCAGATATTGGGTAACCGATACAACCACCGACAGGTGAAATGCTGGATTCCCAAAGCGGTAAAAAATAAATCCAATTAATGCCAAGTTTTCTAAGATGGGGAATAATTTTTAGGTAATCCAAAACTTTTACATTTGGAGTATGGGCAACTGGGTTTGTCTCCCAAATGAGACTTTTATTGAGAGTGGCAGACAAAATATTATTGGTGCTTAGGGATGGATGGTTGCGAGCCCGATCCATTTTCTTGCGCCGAGCGAAAATTAGTTCATCTAAATTCTCTTTACTTTTCAAGCCACTTTCAATTCGTAGATTGAAGAGATAAAGGCGTCCCTCTCCTTTACTCTTTGCTGCAGTTATGTGCAGCCCGGAGATCTCATTACTAGAGTGGGTAAAAGAGTAAGACCTCATGTGTTGTTTTTGGGACTCTTTTAGTCCTGCAGAAAGATTCTGGTCGAGAAACGCAAGATTCGCTTTAGGGTCAATTATGATACGAATTGTTGAGAACCATACGTTAAAATCTCTTTTTGAAAATGCAGCACTTTTAGAAGGTCTAAATCTTTGGAGAGGTATTTTATCGCCATTGTTAACACGCAAGATTGGGTCTACCCCAACATTACCTCCTTTTTCAGGAATAATTGAAAGGCTCAAGAAGTCGATTCCTTGATTGTCGGCAAGTTGGAATGAGGTTAAAGGGAACGCGGTGTCAGCAATAAAAGCTAAATTTAGTGTTATACAAGTCGGTCCTTGGAGGGATTTAGCGAATAGCCAAAAAAGATCAGAGCTATCAGATCCATTGAGCGAAAGGGCTTTTTCGGTAAGATTCAAAAGAATATTTGGATTTGAGTCAATTTTGGCACCTGATGAAGATTGCCTAAAATTTTTCCATTGATCATTAGACCTGAAAATCCCAGATTCCATTTCAGAGAATCTATCAGTAAGGACAATATCTCCGGGCGCATTGAAATAATGAAATCCCTCCGCATTTGCTGCTGTCGCGCCTGCTGATGTGCTAAAAACAAAGGCCAAGAGGCAAGTAAAATTAAATATTAAAAAAATTTTATCAGACATCTGGTATCTCGATCAAGTAAGAAGGTATTCAAACTTTAGATAACAGCGATTTTTTCAAGATTGTAGAAAAAGAAAAAATTCCGAAAAAAAGAAGAAAAGAAATGATTATCAAGAAATATACGCCGCCAATACCTACGGTAACAATTCTTATAGAAAAAACGAATAAAGTAATATATGTAAACACCGAAAACATTCCGCTTTGGCGCAATATCTTTCTTGTTAAAAGCATGGAGAGCAGATTCAGAAGTAACCCAATAAAAAACCCTATTAATAAGGAAAAGTAGCCAAAATTAGCATACAATTCGCCAGGCAAAGTAGGAGCTAATGCCATAAAATAAGCGGTTCCCCCCCACTCCTGCGAGAGAAAGTTTTGAAAAGTCATTTGCTTGCCAGGTAACTTGGCCACTAAATCCCATATATACGAAGAGCCTAGAAGAAAATTCTTTTTCTCGAAAATATGAAATATAATTTTCAGCGAATATGCGCTGTCGAAAACAAATCTATGAAGAAGTTTTACAATAAGAATTTGTGGAGATTCAATTACTTGTCTCCCATATTTTATAAAGGTAATAAATATTACAAACAAAACGGAAAAAGAAAATATCTTCAATATTTTGCTTAGCTTGAGAGAGGATTTTATTCCATAAATTGATAGTAGTATCAAAATGAAAACCACCAGATAATTTCTAAAGCCAGTAATTACCGAGAGGGATTGAAGGATAAAGGATAGCATAAACACTTTTTTGTATCGTTTATAGACATGTGATTTGTCAGATGAAATCAATTTCCAAAAGCAGATTCCACCAATAAAAGGATTGGTGTAGGCAAAAATAGGCAATATGAATTGGAAACCTCCATGTTCAATTGCATAATATCTCGCGTCATCTACATTTCCCGTCGCTATTATCAACCCATACTTATGAATAAAGACAAGCAAAAGCAAGAAATCTAGAATTAGAACAACAATAAAAAGATGTACAATAAAAGAGCAACTCGGGCTTTCAATCCTGTTGTATTCTACCCCTTCAGTTCTAGTACTTTCTTTTATAATAATCGTTGAGAAAAATATTCCTGCACAGAAAAATAGGAAAAATACAAATGTGAGGATGTTTATATCGACTAAATATTTATCATATTGTAATAATTGCGAGAGAATGTTCCCTTGTCCACCAAATCCGTTTAGAAACAAAGCGAAGAATATTTGTCCAAATAGAACATAAAAAAAATAGAAGATTATGAAGGCAGATGGCGGAGTCATCCTGATGATTTTTATTTTTGACCTCCAAATAAGGAAAGTGGAAATTCCAAATATGAAAGCATCTAAAAATATTAAAAGCTGTGGATACCTTCCAAGCATTACCGTAGAGCCTACCAAATTTTCACCAGCGCCAATCAACAAGATTATTTTTTGAAAGGGGTTCAAAGTCTTCTCTAAAATGTTCCATCATTGCTGACTTTAGGGTATTATCAATTTCTATAAGGTCGCCCTCACTCGAGGTGTTCCATTGATCAACCCAGTAGCCGAGACGCCTTCGGAACTTAAATGGGATCATTTTTCTCCATATTGCCTTTGCAATTCTAATCCTCTTGATATCATTAAGAATCGCGAATTTTGGATTTGCACTTCCAATATGGTGTTTCTTCATAAACTCTTTAGATTCAATTCTTTCAATTTCTAAGTAGTCGAAAATCCTATTCATTACATGTTGTGGATTCGCTTTTAGATCGTCTGTGAAAAGAACAAGGATCTGTTTTTGGTTAAAATGGTAATAATAGTCTGTCAATATCCTTCCATACTCGCCCCAACAGATATAACTGTCAACTTCACTAGGGTTCTTTCTATAAAATTCGATATTATTCAGTTGGTCCGTTATAGCCTCATAAAATCCCCGACTTTCCAAACCTCGTTTTTTGCTCATTTTATAATGAGATAAAGCTCTATCGACTGGATTTCTCAATAAAGCTATAAGTTTGACATTTGGTAACTGCCTCTTTATTTTTAGCGATACCCCTGGATAGGCCATATATTGTGGTGTGGCTTTACCCCAGAGTTTTTCATCCGGAGAATTTTTGAAAAATTCTTCAAGATACCAATTCCACCCTCTGCTCATCCTCTCAGGGGAAGAGAAATATGGAGCTTCTTTTTCTGGAGGTAGGTATATTTCTTCATTTATGAGCAAGTATTTATATAGAGATGTCGTTCCTGATTTCTGGGCGCCGATAATTATAAAGTCCAATTCTCTTTTCATTTTTAAATCACACCATTATAAGGGTATCAGACAATCAAAAAGTAATATCTAAATTTATACGTTTATTAAGACTAAATCGAGAGGGGGATCGTCCAAATTCTTAATTTTCTCCACACTAAATAAAAAGCCGCAACATTCAAGGTGACCAAACTAAAAGAAGTCGTTAGCGCTGCACCAACTCTACCCCACAAGGGTATGGCAATTGAACCAATTACAATGGAAACCCCTCCGACAACTAGCGTATTATTTCGCATCAATTTCTCATTCCCTGTCATCATCAGCAGATAACCCACCGAGCCAGTAACAACATTTATGAACTGACCCACTGCCAAGATGGTCAAGAACATGCTTCCTCCTCTGAAATCTGGTCCAAATAACCCCATTACAGGTCCAGTGTGAATCTGTGGGGTCAGGATTAACTTTCTGCTATTCGCAGCCCTTTCCTACGCTTTCTCCACCCTCCGCCCCTCCGGAGCACCCCGGTAGCGCGGCAGTGCGCTGCCAAATGGTTGGCGATTCCGTCCACGCGACTTTCCGGACCCATCGAAAAAATACGCTTCCCGCCGATTCAGAAAGCGGAGAGTGGTTTACCGAGAGCCGCGTGCCGCGTCCGCTTGTCGGGGTTTTACCAGGCTATCCTCCCCTTCAGCGGTTGCCCGATGCCTGGCCCAACGGTAGCAGAGCCGGTCCCACAACCGAAGAATGGCACATATCCGATCGTTCTCCCATATTTCGCTTTGATATAGCCCAACGTCCAGATATTCCAAAGCGCCAGACTCACAGTCCCGGCAAGCGCCGCGCCATAAAGACCAAAGTGCGGAATCAGTGCAAGTGCTAGGGACAAATTCAGTGCGGAAGCAGCACCCATGATGTTCCTGAAGGTCCCTTGATGCCCGGTCATATTCATGAAATACCCGGTCGAACCCGAGATCGAGTTGACGAACTGCCCCGCCACGAGGATCAACATGGGAAGATAAGCAACAGCAAACCCTTTCCCGAAAAGCCCGAGCACGGGACGGCCCAGCACGACCAGCAAAAGCAGGATCGGGGCGGTCGTCCAGAAGATCAGCTTCGTCGATTTCTTGGCCACATAAAACAGTTCGTCCATCCGCCCGGTATGAAACAGCTCCGAGAACTTCGGCGCCGCCATGGAGTTGATCGCCTGCAGAATAAAGGAGGTCAAGGTCGCCAATTTGACCGCGGCGGCGTAATATCCCACCTCACTTTCGGGGCGATACATGCCGAGGATCAGCACCCCCATCTGGGCGATGATGAAGTTCATCGAAGCTGTCATCATCATGGGGGTCGAGATGGCGAGCAGGCTGCGAAGCGGCATCGACTGCACGGCATCGCCCGGTTGCATCCGCCGGCGAAAAGCCCGGTCCATGATCAAAAGCCCCAATCAACCCGGCCACGCCCCAGCCTGCCAATTGGGCATAAACGGGATCTCCGCCTGCCGCGAAACCGCCACCATTCCCAGCAGAATGAGCATGAAGGCCGCGTTGGGGACGATCTGCATGAGGGCGAAGGTGCGGATCAGGCGCAGCCCCCGGATCGCCTGCGTATTGAAATCGATCAACACCCGGAAAATCACGCAAAGCGCAGTCAGTCCGATATAGAAGGATAAGTGGGGCTTGGAAAAGACCTTGTCCGCGATAGGACCGGCGCAGAGAAAAAGTATCCCGCCGACCAGGATCGATACCAGAACCACCGCATACAAAATTTTCGGTAAACCCGAAAAGCCGAAGTTACCGAATACTTGGCCAGATGCTCGGGGATCAGTCGCAGGATGGAGACGTTTGTGCCCATGACGGCGAAGATCGAAGCCATCATCATGAACGACTGAACGATCGCCAGCACCCCCATCATCTTCGCCCCATACACCCGGGCGACGAGCACGCTCGCCACCAGCGCCAGGCCCGTCCCTATCACCCTGCCCACCAAGGTAAAGGCGGACCCGGTGAGGATCTCGGAGAACTTCTTGTCCGAGAGGAGGTTATTTAATTTTCGGCGAAAGAGTTGGACCATGGGTTCAAGTAGGTTCAAGGTTCAAGGTTCAAGGCAAAAGGTGAATGCAAATTCAAATCCTCAGAAAAGACTTTTTCACCACAGAGCCACAGAGGACACAGAGAAATTCTTCCAAGAAAATCCTTTGCCTTCCTCTGTGATCTCTGTGTCTGGATGTTTAGCACCAGCCGCAGCCGTCTAGGTCAACTCTGGATGCTCAGTCCTCAACCACCTAAGAACCTCTTCCCGAAGCTCCCGCACAAACCCGACCAACTCCTGCGCCTCTGTCATGCTCACAACCCCTGTCCGATCATACTCTGCCGCATTCCTTTTAACCCGGCAGGCATTCAGGTAATCGGCGTCGCCCTGCCTGTTGCTCCCCAAGATGAGGGGTAAATTCCCGCATTATGTAGCTCCTCTTCTCTTCGAATCGAAGAGAAGGCGGAAAACCTCTGCGCGCACACGAGATGAAAGAAGTTCAGCTAGAAGGTTCATATTGCATGGTCCTACCATACATTTGTATGGTTGTACGGTACAAAAACCTGGATGGGCCACCGCGAACGGATGGTAAACAGATCGCTTTATGCCGCGAGCCGTTCGCCGAATTTAGTTTCCCTTCACAATAAAATACGGATTCAGCAGATTTTCCTTGTTGTACGCCAGCGCCATCCCCTCCGGCGTTTTGACCGTTCCGCCAGCGGCAAGCACCAGCGCCTGGCCGGCCGCCGTATCCCATTCCAAAGAATCCAGGCACAAGGCCCAAGGTTCAAGGCCCAAGGTGACGGCAGTAACTCTAAAAAGATCCCTTTACAATGAAGTAGGGATTCAGTAGGTTCTCCTTGTTGTACTCCAACGAGGTGCCTTCAGGCGTCTTCACCGTTCCTCCCGCCGCAAGCACGACTGCTTGGCCGGCAGCGGTATCCCACTCCATGGTTGGTCCTAACCTTGGGTAGAGATCAGCCACCCCCTCAGCGACGACGCAGAGCTTCAGCGAACTCCCCACCGGCAACGCCTCGGCGACCTTAATGTCTTTAAGATATTCCTCCAACTCGGGCGAAGGATGCGAGCGGCTCATGACGACAGTCAGTCCCTTGTCCGCGTCAGGCCTGCGCACGTGGATAGGTTCAAGGTTTTCCCCTTTGGCCTCTTTCCTTGCACCTTGGGCCTTGCACCTTGGGCCTTCCACCCACGCCCCCTCCCCTGCCACCCCGCAGTAAAGCTTGTCCTGCGCCGGCACGTACACCACCCCCAGCACCGGTACGCCGTCCTCGATCAGGGCGATGTTGACGGTAAACTCGCCATTGCGCTTGATGAACTCCTTGGTCCCGTCCAAGGGATCGACCAGCCAGAAGCGGCGCCAATCCTTGCGGACCGCGTAAGGGATGTTCTTGCCTTCCTCGGAGAGGATGGGAATTTCGGGGAAATGGGTCTTCAGGCCCGCTGCGATTATTTCGTGCGAGGCCTTATCGGCTGCGGTCAACGGCGATTTGTCATCCTTGAACTCGACGGCATGGTCGCCGTCATATATGGCCATGATGGCTGCGCCGGCTTGGCGGGCAATTTCGCATATCAGGTTCAAGGTGCAAGGTTCAAGGTTCAAGGTAAAACTCCTGTAGATTCAAATTGAATGGTTCAAGTAAAAATTTATTTAAATTTTCTTCTGGCCTCAATTAGAGACTTGAGCATGGAGGAAATTTCCTTTGATTCCTGTATCCACTTTATTGCGAAATCCTTTTGTAGATATCCGATTTCCTGTCCAATATAGACTTGTGTCCTCAATTCTCCGCAAGACCCTTTTGCATAGGAGAGGAATTGGATGCATTCCTTAGACGATTCTCTCTCGAATCCCTCGGCTATGTTGCTCGGAACCGATAAACCGGCCCTTGAAATTTGATCTCGGAACCCGTAATCCCGGAGAGTGGATATTGTTTTGTAAATTTCAGCGCTGAGCCGAGCAGACCTCTTCCAGACCTCCAAATCTTCAAAATTCACTTTTCCCCTCCTAGAAAAAACAGGTAAAAGGTGCAAGGTTCAAAGTTTCAAAGCTTTTGACTTACCTTAACCTTGCACCTTGAACCTTGTACCCTTTTAAAGAGAACCATCTGGAATCTCCCCTTTATACTCTTCCCCCAGAAGTTGCCGCACAATCTGCTCCGCCAGCTCCTCCGCCGGGGTGATTCCGGCTTCGACGGTGATCTCCGGGTTTTCAGGCGGCTCGTAGGCCGAATCGATGCCGGTGAAGTTCTTCAGCTGGCCGGCGCTGGCCTTCTTGTACAGCCCCTTGGGGTCGCGCTGCTCGCAGACCTCCAGCGGGGTGTTGACGAAGATCTCGAAGAATTCCCCCTCTTCCATCAAGTCGCCGGGCCATGTCGCCGTTCGCTGCGGAAAGGGGAGATGAAGGAGACCAGAACGATCAGGCCGGCCTCGGCGAAGAGCTTGGCCGTCTCGGCGATGCGGCGGATGTTCTCCACCCGGTCGGCGTCGGTGAAGCCGAGGTCGCGGTTGAGGCCGTGGCGGACGTTGTCGCCGTCGAGGATGAAGGTGTGCTTGCCGAGGGAGTGCAGCTTCTTCTCCACCAGGTTGGCGATGGTCGACTTGCCGGCGCCGGAGAGGCCGGTGAACCAGAGGACGCCGGGCTTCTGCCCCTTGTGGGCGGCGCGGCGTCTGCTTGTGGATGTCGAGGGCCTGCCAGTGGATGTTGGTCGGCGCGGCGCAGGGCGAAGTCGATCATCCCGGCGCCGACGGTGGCGTTGGTGAAGCGGTCGATCAGGATGAAGTTGCCGGTGGCCCGGTTCTCCCGGTAGGGATCGAAGGAGATCGCCTTGCTGGCGCTGAGGTTGCAGACCCCCACCTCGTTGAGCCCCAGGGTCTTCCCCGGTTCGTTCTGCAGGGTATTGACGTTGACCTTGTGCTTCAGGGCGGTGACCTGCGCCGGGAGGACGGCGGCTGCCGATCTTGAGCAGATAGCTGCGCCCGGGCAGCAGCGGCTCCTCGTGCATCCAGACCACCTTGGCCTCGAACTGGTCGGCATGGGTCGGACGGTTCTCGGGATCGGCGAGCACGTCGCCGCGGCTGATGTCGATCTCGTCCTCGAGGGTCAGGGTGACCGCCTGGCCGGCGACCGCCTCCTCCAGATCGCCGTCCATGGTGACGATGCGGGCGACCGGCTCTTCTGCCCGGAGGCGGGGACCACCACTTCGTCGCCGGGGCGGACTGTCCCCGAGGCGATGGTGCCGGAGAAGCCGCGGAAGTCGAGGTCGGGGCGGTTGACCCACTGCACGGGCATGCGGAAGGGCTTCTCCCGCATCTCCTCGGCGACCTGGACCGTCTCCAGGTAGTCCATCAGGGTCCGGCCCCGGTACCAGGGGGTGTTGTCGCCGTGGGCGAGGATGTTGTCCCCCTGCAGGGCGGAGATGGGGATGGCGGCGATCTCGTCGAAGCCGAGGCGGGCGGCGAAGAGCTCGTATTCCTCGCGGATCGCCTCGAAACGCTCTCGGCGTGTAACCGACCAGGTCCATCTTGTTGACCGCCAGCACCACCTTGCGGATCCCGACCAGGGAGACCAGGTAGCTGTGCCGCCGGGTCTGGGTCAGAATCCCCTTGCGGGCGTCGACCAGGATCACGGCGACCTGCGCCGTGGAGGCGCCGGTGACCATGTTGCGGGTGTACTGCTCGTGGCCGGGGGTGTCGGCGACGATGAACTTGCGCTTGTCGGTGGAGAAGAAGCGGTAGGCGACGTCGATGGTGATCCCCTGCTCGCGCTCGGCCTGCAGCCCGTCGAGCAGCAGGGCGTAGTCGATGTCCTCCCCTTGCGTGCCGACCCGCTTGCTGTCGGCCTCCAGCGCCGCCAGCTGGTCCTCGAAGATCATCTTCGAATCCCACAGCAGCCGCCCGATCAGGGTGCTCTTGCCGTCGTCGACGCTGCCGCAGGTGATGAAGCGCAGCATCGATTTTTCTTCCTGTGCTTTCAGGTAGGCGTGGATGTCTTCGGCGATCAGTTCGGATTGGTGGGCCATTGAAATACTCCGTTTCGTCAGGTATGCAGGTTCGCGGGACGCGAAGGTCAAAAGCGGCAATCAAGGCGTCGAGACGCGAAAGGTCTTTGACTTCCTCGTTCCGCGTCCCTGCGAACCGCGCTGGTGGCCATGCTTTTCAGAAATACCCTTCCTGTTTCTTCTTCTCCATGCTCCCCGCCTGATCGTGGTCGATCAGCCGTCCCTGCCGCTCGCTGGTGCGGGTCAGGAGCATCTCCTGGATGATCTCCGGCAGGGTGGCGGCGGTCGATTCGACGGCGGCGGTCAGCGGGTAGCAGCCCAGGGTGCGAAAGCGCACCGATTTCATCTGCACCTTTTCGCCCGGCTTGAGCTTGAGCCGCTCGTCATCGACCAGGATCAGCATGCCGTCGCGCTCGACCACCGGCCGCACCTTGGCGTAGTAGAGCGGCACGATGGGGATCTGCTCCAGGGTGATGTACTGCCAGATGTCGAGCTCGGTCCAGTTGGACAGGGGAAAGGCGCGGATGCTCTCGCCGGGCTTGACCCGGGCGTTGTAGAGGTTCCACAGCTCGGGGCGCTGGCTCTTCGGGTCCCAGCGGTGGGTCGCGGTGCGGAAGGAGAAGATGCGCTCCTTGGCCCGGACTTTTCTCCTCGTCGCGGCGCGCCCCGCCGAAGGCGGCGTCGAACTTGTACTTGTCCAGGGCCTGCTTGAGCCCCTCGGTCTTCATCACGTCGGTGTACAGGGCGCTGCCGTGGGTGAAGGGGTTGATCCCCTGCGCGCACCCCCTCCTCGTTGGTGTGGAGCAGCAGCTCGAAGCCGTGCTCGCGCGCCATGCGGTCGCGGAATTCGATCATCTCCCGGAACTTCCAGGTGGTGTCGACGTGCAGCAGGGGAAAGGGGATCTTCCCCGGGTAGAAGGCCTTGCGCGCCAGGTGCAGCATGACCGAGGAGTCCTTGCCGATGGAGTAGAGCATCACCGGCTTCTCGAACTCGGCGGCCACCTCGCGCAGGATGTGGATGCTTTCGGCTTCGAGCTGGCGCAGGTGGGTCAGCGGCGCCGGCGCCTCATGCGGATTTTCAGCGTTGCGGATGGCCTGAGCGGTCATGGAGCAAAACACCTTTCAATGCAAAATCTTTTTCACCACAGAGCCACAGAGATCACAGAGGAAATCTCTAAAATCAAAGTCTTGTTTTCTGCGTCTTCTCTGTGTTCTCTGTGCCTCTAGTGAGCACAGCGAACGGGTGGTAAATAGCCTTTTTATAAAGCAGGACTTTCGCTGGTCCTCGGCTCCGTGGCACGAAGGGCTTTCGCCTGCTTTCCGTTGAGGATGCTTTTCCGGAGGTAACCGACGATCTCCTGCACGGCCTCTTCCTGGGAGGTGTGGTCGACATCGATGGTAATCTCCGGATGGTCGGACTCCTCGTAGGGGACGTCGATGCCGGGGAAGTTGGTGGATATCCCGCTTCTGGCCTTTTCGTACCGCCCCAAGGTGTCGCGCTGCTCGCAGGCCTCCGTGGTGGTCTTGAGGTAGACCTCGACGAAGTTTCTGCGCCATCTGCCGGGCGAAGAGCGCGGCTCTCCCGGTAGGGGGAGACGAAGGAGGCGATGACGATGACGCCGTTCTTCTCCAGCATGGCGGCCAGGTGGCCGCAGCGCTTCACGTGCCGGTTGACCTCGGCCGGAGAGAAGCCGGTCTCCGGAAAGAGGGGGCGAACGTCGCGGCTGTCGATCCGCTCCACCCGCAGGCCGTCTTTTTTCAGTTGCTGGAAAACCCGGTTCGCCAGCGCCTTCTTCCCCGAGGCGGGCAGGCCGGTGAACCAGAGGACGAAGGAGGGGATTTCCTTCTTGCCGAAACGGATGCGCTGCCACAGCCTCTCATGGAAGAAATAGAGGCCCATCTTGGCGAAGACCTCCAGGAAGCCGATGGTAAGGGCCAGGGCGAACTTGCCGGTGAAGATGAAGACGATGATCGCCGTCGTGATGGTCGCCCAGGTACGCCAGGAAAGGGCCTTCAGAACGGAGCGGCTTTTGGTTTCGTATTGCATAACAAAATCCAGGTTGCAGGTTATAGGTGCAAGGCCCAAGGTAAAACCTGTTCAAAGTCCTCTGGTTCAGGTGGAGCTCCTGATGTGTATTTCCTTGAACCTTGAACCTTGGGCCTTTCCTTAAGCTTTCTTTCTTCTCAACCTCATCGCCATTTTGATCTCCTCCCAGCGCTGCCGGTCTTCAGCCGGCATGCGGGAGAAATACTCCCGGACGAAGGCGGCGAGCACGGCAAAAAACCCGGCGACGAAGACGGCGAGAAGGATAATCAGGCTGCGTTTTGGCTTGCTCTTCTTGTCCGCCGGCACCCCCTCGTCCAGGACCTGGAGAGTCGAGGTATTGCGGGCCTCAGTGATCTTCGCCACCTCGTACTGCTTGGTCAGCAGCTCGAAGAGCGTCTCCTGGATCTTAAAATCGCGCATCAGCCGGGCATACTGGACCCCCAGTTCGGGCACCGCGGAGGTGGCGATGAAGATGTCGTCGGAGACCTTCTTCCCGGCCGGCGTCTCCTCGAGCTTCCGAAGCTGGCCTTTGAGCTGGGCGATCCCCTCCCGGGCCGCCTTCACCTCGGGATTCTGCTCCGTCTGGCGAGGTGAGGAGAACCCCCAGCTCCATTTCCTGGCTGGCCAATTGCCCCTTGAGGGTCCGCAATAGCCTCGATGATGGCCGTCGCCTGGTCGTCGATGCGGATCGCCTTGTTCTTCTCCTGGAAGTCCTTGAGGCGGTCCTCGGCATTGGCGAGATCGACCTTGACCTTGGCCAGACGCTCCTCCAGGAAGACCCGCTCCCGCCCGGCGCTGCGAGATTGAGACGGATATTGATCTTTTTCAGTTCATCGATATAGGCGTTGGCCATGGCGGCGGCCCGTTTGCGGGTCCTCGTCCTCGACAGCGATGGAGATGATGCCGCTGTCCTTTGTCGCTGCAGATGGTGACGTGTGTCGGCCAGCTTGTCGTAGGTCTTTGTCCGGTAGTCCTGGTCGTAGACATCCATCAGATGAAACCTGTCGATGATCGCGTCGGAGATCGGTCCGGCTCTGCAGCATCCCGACATAAAGGTCCCCCGGCGAGGAACCGACGGAAACCCCGGCCAGGGCGGCGAGATCACCTATGCCGCTGCTGGCCAGCATGCTGGACAGCCCGCCCCTGGTCCTGCTGACGGCGGCATGATGCGGGAGGTGGAGATGTAGATATTCGGCAGCAGCAGGCGCACCAGGGTGGACAGCACGGCCGCCAGCGACCATAGCCTTGAGGATCATCTTCTTGTGTTTGAAGATGACCAGGAGGTAGTCGAGGAGGTTGATTTCGTCGTCGTCGACGGACATCGGCCGACGGGAGATATCTACCTGCTTCTGGATTTCTTCGGTTTTGACTTCTCTGTTTTCAGTCATGGGGTCCGTCGACAGTGGCGCGGTTCGCGGTATGCGGTACGCGGGAATCTTAGAATCAGGGGCGCGGTTCGCGGTATGCGGTACGCGAACTTCTCCAAACTAATTCCATAGGGGCCCTCCGCGAACCGCAAACCGCGTCACGCGTTACGGGTTTTAACGACTTTCGCCTTTGTCTTTCTCGCCCCGCGTCCCGCGGGTCTGCTGATTTCCGCGTCCCGCGCACCTCGTTCCGCGAGCCAGCCTTTAAATCAATTCCGGATGATTCGCTTGCAACCATCCTATGACCTCTTTGCAGCAGATCCCCTATTTCTAGCGCGGACCGCGGTACGCGAACTTCTCCAAACTAATTCTATGAGGGGCCCTTCGCGAACCGCGAACCGCGTCACGCGTTACGGTTTTAACGACTTTCCCTTACTCCTGATCAATCCACCCAACATCGACGAGATCGCTTCAGTTTCGGAGACCCACTGTTTGCCGGTCTCTCGGTCGATGTAGTCAATATCCATTCCGATATACGTTTGGGTCCTCAGCTCGCCGCATGACCCTTTGGCGTATAGAAGGAATTTGATGCAATCGGCAGCAGACCCTCGTTCAATTCCTTCTGATATATTGCTGGGGATGGATAGGCCAGACCGAGTTATCTGATCCTTGAATCCATAATCCCGCAGGTCCTTAAGTCTCTTGTAAATCTCCGCACTCAGGCGGGCGGAACGCTTCCAAACCTCCAGATCCTCAAATCGCATGAGCCCCCTCCGCTACGCTCCGGGGCGGGACGGGAATTCTCAAAAGCCGGTGCGCGGTGCGCGGTATGCGGTTCGCGGAAATCTGAAATCCGGGACGCGGTTTGCGGTACGCGTTGCGCGGGAATCTTTTGATCTTCGCGTCCCGCGTCCCTCGTACTCGTCCGTCTTTCCGCGTCCCGCGTCCCGCGAACCTCGTCCCAGGTCTTTTCCGCGTCCCTCGTACCTCGTCCCAGGTCTTTTCCGCGTCCCGCGTCCCGCGAACCGCGCCCCTCGCTTCTACTCCTCCCGCACCCGCCAGCCCTTCCGATGCGCCTCGGTGTCGGCCCGGTGGGCGGCCAGATCGGCGGCAATCCCGTCGACCTTCTTGTCCAGCCCGTCGACCTTCTTGTCCAGCCCGTCGACCTTCTTGTCCAGACCGTCGACCTTCTTTTCCAGCCCATCGAATTTCTTCTCCAGGGCGGTCCCCCTCAATTCGACCCGCTCCATGCGGTTCTCAAGCTTGTCCATCCGCTCTTCCAGTCCGCCCATCCCTTCGCCCAGCGTCTGCTGCCCCTCGACAACGAGATCGATCTTTCGCTGGAAATCGCCGGACATCACCCCGAAGTGAAACGACAGCATTCCTTCGATCTTCTTCAAATCATCTTCAGTCATGGGACCCCTCCCTGAGAACTTTGATCCTGGAAACTCCGGCCATTTATCCCTCCTAAATGCGAGGTACGCGGTTCGCGAACTTCCTCAACCACCTTCCTTCGGGATTTCGCCTTCCGCGTCCCGCGAACCTTGTCCCGCGTCCCTCGCTTTATTTGCCACATGCGGGCGGACTTCATTGTCCAGCCGGTCGCCAAGTTGCAGACGGGTGTTCTCCAGATCAAAATCGGCCTGCAAACCCATCCAGAAACCTTCGCTTACTCCGAAGTATCGGGCCAGTCTCAGGGCGGTGTCCGCAGTAATGGCGCGCTTACCAAGTACGATTTCGTTGATTCGCCGGGGCGGCACACCTATTTCCCGGCCCAACTTGTTCTGGCTGATAACCATAGGCTTCAAAAACTCTTCCAGGAGCACCTCGCCAGGGTGAATGTTGGGCAATTTGCTGGCCAGTGGTCACCTCCTAGTGGTAGTCGACGATTTCCACCCCTTGGGCATCGCCTTCCAGCCAAACAAAGCAGATCCGCCACTGATCATTGTACGCGATATGCGGTTCGCGGTATGAGGACTTCCTTAACGCCTTTCTCGTCCCTCGAACCGTATCCCGCGTCTCTTGGATCGTCCCGCGTCCCTCTGTTTTTCCGCGTCCCTCGTTCCTCCGTCCTAAAGGACGGATATCGCCGCCGCGCCCAGCGCCATCTGATAGAGGATGGTGGTGATGTCCTTGGTCCCTTTCATCCAGTCCGTTTTCTTGACCTGTTCCGGGACGAGGATGGCGTCGCCGGGGTAGATCTCGGTGGTCTGGAAGCCGCCCATCAGCCAGCGGTGGTTGTCCTTGTCCCAGCGCAGGCCGAAGCCGGACTGGCGGTTGCTGACGACGGTGCCGTCGGCGCGGACGATGAACATCTCGTCCTCGTCGGCATTCTTGGTGGCACCGCCGACCTGGTCGAGGTAGAAGGCCACCGGCCGTCCGGAACGATAGGTCATGGAGGTCGGGTTGTAGACCTGGCCGAGGACGGTGACCGACTGCGGGTTCTGCGGCACGGTCAGGGTGTCGCCGGCGGTCAGCTCGAAGTCGGCGGCGCTGCCGCGGAAGGTATCCATGCTGGCGAGGTGCACGACCATGCGGCCGGTCACCGGGGCCTGCCTGAGTTTCGCCGCCAGCTCCTTGCGGCTGGCGAGAACGGCCTGGGCCGCCTTCAGGTCTTCCTCGTCCATCGCCCCCTGGGCCATTTCGGAGGCAAGGCGACCGATCTCCTCCTCCTGCTCCTGAAGCAGCTTCTGCACCCGCTGCCGCTGCACCTCCTTGAGGGAGTCGCGGGTGAATAACGCGCCGCGCAGGTAGGCGCGCTCGGTGAAGCCGCCGGCGCGGGCCAGCACCGAGCCGAGGGTCTCCCCCTTGGCGATGGCATAGGTGCCGGGAAAGAGCACCTCCCCCTTGAGGTCGACGGTCAGCCGCTCGCCGAAGTCGGGGATGCCGCGCACGAACAGGTGATCGTCCTCCTGCAGCTTCAGGTTGTTGGCCGGATCGCCCTGCAGGGCCTTATCCAGGTCGATGAGCAGCCGCGTCGTCTTCGTCTCCTTGCCGGAGGGGATGTAGCGGGTGATCTCCGCCTGGGCGAGGTAGGCGCTGCGCTTGAGATTGCCGGCGGTGGCGACCAGGTCCTTGACGGTCATGTGGTCGTAGAGGCGGAAGGCCCCCGGGTTGAGCACGGCGCCGGTCACCGACACCTGCGGCATCTCCTCCATCTGCTTGCGGGAGAAAATCTTGACCGTGTCATACTCCTGCAGCCGCAGGTTCTGGACGGGATCCCCCTTAAGCGCCTTTTTCAGGTCGACCGTGAGGATCTCGGGGCGGTACTCGGGGGGATTCAGCCGGATCACCTGCGCCATGTCGGGATAGAACTCGGGGAGCAGGTTGTCGTAAGGGGTGATCAGGTCGGCCAGGCGCAGCCCCGGAGTGAGCTGATAGTCGCCGGGGCGTACCACGTAGCCCGCCAGCCGCACGAACCCGCCGGCCATGGCAATGGGAGCGACCTTGATCAGATCGCGATCGAGCAGGGGCATCTGGAGGTCTTTCTGGTCCGCCCCGTCCGTCCGTGAGATCGAGGTTCAGGACGGTCTTCAGCTGGTGGGCTTGCACCCGGTTCAGCTGAATTTTCTGCAGGTAGGAAGTGGGGATCAGCCCGCCGGCAAGATCGAGGGCCTGCTGCAGGCGTTTCCCCGCCTTTCAACTCGTAGATCGCGGGACGGCGGACGTTCCCGGCCACCCCGACCTGCGGGCCAGCCAGCGGAACAAAAATAGTGTCGCCCGACTGCAGGCGGACATCGGCGCTCTTGTCCCCGCGCAGGAAGAAATCGTACAGGTCGATGGTACTGATCGTCTTGCCGCCGCGCAGCACCTCGATCTTGCGCAGGCTGCCGGTCTTGGCCGGACCGCCGACGGAGGAGAGCGCCGTCACCAGGGTGGAGAGGGAGCTGACCTGGTAGGTTCCGGGGGCGTTCACCTCGCCGACCATGAAGATCTGGATCGAGCGCAGGCCGCCCATGGTGACGTTGAGCTCGAAGTCCTTGAAGTACTTGCGGATCTGTTTGCGGATCGTCTCCCGGGCCTGCTCGAAGGTCTGCCCCCAGAGATTGATGACGCCGACCTTGGGGAGAGTGATCTCGCCGTTGCGGTCGACGGTGACCTGGTAGTTCCCCTCGATATTCCCCCAGACGTCGATGCGCAGGGTGTCGCCCGTGCCGATGACGTAATCCGGCCCGACCAGCGCCTGCTGGTCCGGTTGGAAACCGCTGCGGAAGAAGTCGTAGCCGAACTGCTGGAGTTTCAGGTCAGGCTCGGCAACCTGCCGGCGAATGAACTCGCCGTCCTCGCCCGCGGTCGACCGCTCGGCATTGAAATAGTTTTCGACGGTTGAGGGTTCCCTTGCCTCCACCGGCGCGGCTGCAGCGTCTTTGGCCGGCGCCGTGCCGGCGCCCTTCGTAGTCGCGGCATCGGCGGCGGGGACGGATTCTGGCAGGGCGCTGGGAATCGATGCGTTCCTGTTGCTCATTAATGCCGCAGCGTCGGCGGGCGTTAAACCCTTTTCCTGGAGAATGCGGGCCGCATCCGGCGGGATAGAGGCGGAAGAGGTACCGCCCCCACTTAGCCCCCCTGCGCCAAGGAAGCCGCCGCCCTCAGCAAAGACAGGTGCCGCGGCAAGAAGGGAAATGAAAAAGCCGGTGAGGACGGCCCGTCGGATGCGAGCCAGTCGAATGCCATGATGGATCAAGAGTGTAGCCTCCGAATTGTAAGAGCGGGGACGCAGGGACGCGGTGCGCGGTACGCGAAGATCAAAAGAATTCTATGTCCCGCAAACCACATGCCGCATCCCTGATTTTAAGATTTCCGCGTACCGCGAACCGCGAACCGCACCCCGGATTTTAAGATTTCCGCGTCCCGCGTCCCACGAACCGTGTCCCTGATTTTAAGCCTTCCGCGCCCCGCGTCCCGCGAACCGCGTTCCGGACTTACCAATCAAACGTCATCCCCGCCCGGGCGAAGTGAAAATCCATTTCGTTCCCCTCGACGAAGCCGAAGTTCTTCGCCCGGTCGAAGGCGTAATCGAGTCGCAGGGAAACCTGGTCGGTAAGCAGCCAGTTCAAGCCCAGGCCGGGCTGATAATGCTTCTCCCGCACCGGCTGGTCGAACCCCCGTTCCTGGTAGTCGAAGAAGACCTTCGCCAGCAGGCCGTCGCCCAGCCAGGCGCCGAGCTCGCCGTAATAGTCTTTCGCCGCGCCGCCGGCGGGGTGGCCGAGGATCTTCCCCTCGTAGGTGTAACCGGAGCGGTAGATGCCGTGCCGGTACCAGGCGGGTGAGTTGTCGTCGATGTGGGAGAGGTCGGCGTACTCGGCGCGCAGGGAGAGCCGGCCGGTCGGCTCGAGGCGCGGCAGGTAGAGTCCGGCCAGCCAGGAGAGGTTGGAGAGGAAGTGCCCCGCCTCGTCCTCGCCGCCGTATTCCCCGTAGAGCTCCGCCCCGCCGAGGAACGGCAGGCGGATGCGGGCGTCGAGGGCGGCGATTTGATCGCTGTCGTCTTCATCGCCGGAAAGATTCTTGCCGCCGAGAATGGTGATGAAGTCGGAGAAATTGACGTCGGGCCGCCCTTCGCCGCCGAAGATCACGGTGCGCGAGCCGCCGATCTCCAGCCAGGGGAGCGGCTTGATGTTCAGCCGCAGGCCGGCCAGGTACGGCTCCGCAACGACCCGGTCCTTCTCCAGCTTGCTCCAGAAGACGTCGAAACGGAAAGGACCGAGATATTTCAGAAACCAGGGAAGGAGCACCGGCGAGGGGTTGGTGATCCGCACCATGTCCAGAGGCTGGGCGTTGTCGGTCAGAATCAGGCTGCCGTGCCGCCCCTGCCCCCACCAGAGGGACTGGCGGCCGGCGGAGATCTCGAAGGGGCCGAGGGCGAGGGCGGCCTTGCCGGTCAGCGCCGCAGGTGGACATTGTCGTCCTGCGTCCGCCTGCAGCAGCGGGCGGGCCAGTGAGGAGGAAAAAACGGCCGAAACGCGCCTCGCTGATGAAAGACGCCTGCCCGTTGTGATGCTCCTCGTAATCGAGGCCGAGGTTGTTGTAATTGAGGGGAAACTGGCGGGATTCGATGCCGGGGCCGGCGATGGCGGCGGGCACGCCCTCCTGATAAATGTAGTCGAGGCGGAACTCGCGCAGGGGCTGGAAATAGCCGCCCCCCTCCCCCCGGGCATCGGCGATATCGGAGGTGAAGGCCGCCTCCAGCCGGCGGATGATCTGCCGCGCCACCGGCGGGGAAGCGGACAACCCAAGGTGGGACCGCGCCTCAGTAATCTGCCGGGCGACTTCGAGCCGGGTGTAGGGGCGGGAGCCCTGCAGGGAGGAATCGATCAGGCCGAGGCCGGCGAGTTTGTCCAGCGCGGGATAGACCCAGCTGTCGAGGGGAACGTTGGCGGAGGCCGGCAAGGCCAGGGAAGTGGCGGCGGGCAGGAAGAGGCAGAGGAAAAGGATTCCTCCCCAGATGTATTTTCGAAGTCCCCCTGCCACAAAAAATCCCTTCCTTAGAACTCGAATTTAATCAGAACAATATTCGGTTCAGGCCTGTTCTTATACAGCCGATGCATGGGTTAAACAACATAAAATTTTTTAAAAAATATTGTGCGGCGCCCACTTAGCTGGAATGACGTTCGGCGGCGGGAAGTTACGGCAGAATGACGGATTTGGGATTCCATTAAATAATGGACATTCATAATTTACGGTTTTGGCTGGAGGCTAAGCCTTTGCCGCTTCGATGCAAGAGCGACTCGAGAATTTAAAAACACATAAAAAAAATCATTCACAATGGAACGCGGATCAAATCTGATGCTTCGCATGCACGGATTAAGGTCTGATCTTAAATCGGATTTTTATCAGAGTCCCTTCCGCGTAAATCCGTGTTCCATTGCCCTTTATATCTTTAAAAGATCCCAACCAATTGAACGCGGATCAAATCTGATGCTTCGCATGCGCGATTAAGGTCTGATTTTAAATCGGATTTTTATCAGAGCCTTTTCGCGTAAATCCGTGTTCCATTGCTCTTGACGTCTGAAAAATCCAACCAATTGAACGCGGATCAAATCTGATGCTCGAACGCATTAATCTGAAGCATTGATCGAATTTTACGAGCTTTTCCGGAATCGTGTTCTTTGCCTTTGACGTCCTTAAGGTAATTCAATAGCTGCGCTTCATGTTCGACAGTGAGAGTTTTGGCTGCCTTAATTTCTACAATTATCTTATCTTCCACCAAAACGTCGGCGAAGTATTCGCCAACCGTTATCTCCTTCATAGAAGACTGAAATTGGGTGCTGGGAGACAGCTGCTCAATCCAGTTTTTTTGAGCTCGATCAATAAGGCATTCTGATAGACTTTTTCAAGGAACCCTGAGCCAAGGCGATTATAGACATTGTAAAAACAGCAAATCACTTGATCAGAAATCTCTTTATGTCTGATGTCCATTCCCTCCCCCTCCCTTGCACTTTAATCTCTAAAAATCCCAACCAATTGAACGCGGATCAAATCTGATGCTTCGCATGCGCGGATTAAGATCTGATCTTAAAAAATCGGATTTTTATCAGAGCCTTTTCCGCGTAAATCCGTGTTCCATTGCTCTTGAAGTCTTTGAAACCTAACAATTGAACGCGGATCAAATCTGATGCTTCGCATGCACGGATTAAGGTCTGATCTTAAATCGGATTTTTATCAGAGACTTTTCCGCGTAAATCCGTGTCCCATTGCACTTGACGTCTTTAAAACACCTAACCAATTGAACGCGGATCAAATCTGATGCTCGCATCGGGATTAAGGTCTGATCTTAAAATCAGATTTTCATCAGAGCCTTTTCCGCGTAAATCCGTGTTCCATTGCTTTGACATCTTTGAAAAAGCCCCAACCAATTGAACGCGGACTCAAAATCTGCAATACGCGTAATCTGCATGCGCACGGATTAAGGTCTGATCTTTAAATCGGATTTTTATCAGAGCCTTTTCCGCGTGAATCCGTGTTCCATTGCCTTTGATATCTTCGAAAGATCCCTAACCAATGGAACGCGGATCAAATCTGATGCTTCGCATACGCGGATTAAGGTCTGATCTTAAATCAGATTTTTATCAGAGCCTTTTCCGCGTGAATCCGTGTTCCATTGCCTTTGATATCTTCGAAAGAATGCCCTAACCAATGGAACGCGGATCAAATCTGATGCGCACATGTTCCATTGCTTTTGATGTCTTCGAAAAATCCGATAACCAATTGAACGCGGATCAAATCTGATACGCACGGATTAAGGTCTGATCTTAAATCAGATTTTTATCAGAGCCTTTTCTGCGTAAATCCGTGTTCCGTTAAGGATTTAAAGCGACCCGTCCGGCAGTTCCCCCCTGCACTCCTCGCCGAGGATCTTCCGGACGATCTCCTCGGCGAGGTCGGCGGCGGGGGTCTGGCCGGCGTTGATGGTGATCTCGGGGGCTTCCGGCGGCTCGTAGGCGGAGTCGATGCCGGTGAAGTTCTTCAGCTGGCCGGCCCTTGCCTTCTTGTAAAGCCCCTTCGGGTCGCGCTGCTCGCAGATGGCCAGCGGGGTGTCGACGAAGATTTCGTAGAATTCCCCCTCGGGCAGCAGCTCGCGCGCCATGCGCCGCTCGCTGCGGAAGGGGGAGATGAAGGAGACCAGGACAATCAGCCCGGCCTCGACGAAGAGGCGGGAGACTTCGGCGATGCGGCGGATGTTCTCCACCCGGTCGGCGTCGGTGAAGCCGAGGTCGCGGTTCAGGCCGTGGCGGACGTTGTCCCCGTCGAGGATGTAGGTGTGCCTGCCGAGGGAGTGCAGCTTCTTCTCGACCAGGTTGGCGATGGTCGACTTGCCGGCGCCGGAGAGGCCGGTGAACCACAGCACGCAGGGCTTCTGCCCCTTGTGGGCGGCGCGGCTTTCCTTGTGCACGTCGAGGGCCTGCCAGTGGATGTTGGTCGCCCGGCGCAGGGGGAAGTCGATCATCCCGGCGCCGACGGTGGCGTTGCTGAAGCGGTCGATGAGGATGAAGCTGCCGGTGGCCGGGTTCTCCCGGTAGGGATCGAAGGAGACCGCCTTGCCCAGGGCGAGGTTGCAGACGCCGATCTCGTTGAGTTCGAGGGTCTTGGCCGCCTGGTGCTCGAGGGTGTTGACGTTGACCCGGTACTTGAGATCGCTGACCTGGGCCGAGACGGTGGTGGTGCCGGTCTTGAGCAGGTAGCTGCGCCCGGGCAGCAGCGGCTCCTCGTGCATCCAGACGACTTTGGCCTCGAACTGGTCGGCATGCGCCGGCCGCGCCGCCGGGTCGGCCAGCAGGTCGCCGCGGCTGATGTCGATCTCGTCCGTCAGCGTCAGGGTGACCGCCTGGCCGGCCACCGCCTCCGGCAGGTCGCCGTCCAGGGTGACGATCCTCGCGACCCGGCTCGTCTGCCCCGAGGCCGGCACGACGATCTCATCGCCGACGCGGATCGTCCCCGAGGCGATGGTGCCGGCGAAGCCGCGGAAGTCGAGATTGGGCCGGTTGACCCACTGCACGGGCATGCGGAAGGGCTTCTCCCGCATCTCCTCGGCGACCTCGACACTCTCCAGGTAGTCCATCAGGGTCGGCCCCTGGTACCAGGGCATATTGTCGCCGTGGCCGATGATATTGTCCCCCTGCAGGGCGGAGAGGGGGATGGCGGCGATCTCTTCGAACCCCAGGGCGGCGGCGAAGGCTGCGTACTCCCGGCGGATCTGCTCGAAGCGCTCGGCAGCGTAGCCGACCAGGTCCATCTTGTTGACCGCCAGCACCACCTTTTTGATCCCCACCAGCGAGACCAGGTAGCTGTGGCGCCGGGTCTGGGTCAGAACCCCCTTGCGGGCGTCGATGAGGATGACCGCCACCTGCGCGGTGGAGGCGCCGGTGACCATGTTGCGGGTGTACTGCTCGTGGCCGGGGGTGTCGGCGACGATGAACTTGCGCTTGTCGGTGGAGAAGAAGCGGTAGGCGACGTCGATGGTGATCCCCTGCTCGCGCTCGGCCTGCAGCCCGTCGAGCAGCAGGGCGTAATCGATGGCCTCCCCTTGCGTGCCGCAGCGCTTGCTGTCGGCTTCCAGCGCCGCCAGCTGGTCCTCGAAGATCATCTTCGAATCCCACAACAGCCGCCCGATCAGGGTGCTCTTGCCGTCATCGACGCTGCCGCAGGTGATGAAGCGCAGCATCGACTTTTCTTCCTGCGATTTCAGGTAGGCGTGGATGTCGGAGGCTATGAGTTCGGATTGGTGGGACATTGAAAAACTCCGTTTCGCGGTACGCGGTTCGCGGGACGCGAAGGTCAAAAGCGGCAATCAAAGGCGCGGGACGCGAAAGGGTTTTGACTTCCTCGTACCGCGTCCCTCGTACCGCGCCCCTGCTTTTCAGAAATACCCTTCCTGTTTCTTCTTCTCCATGCTCCCCGCCTGATCGTGGTCGATCAGCCGTCCCTGGCGCTCGCTGGTGCGGGTGAGCAGCATCTCCTGGATGATCTCCGGCAGGGTGGCGGCGGTCGATTCGACGGCGGCGGTCAGCGGGTAGCAGCCGAGGGTGCGAAAGCGCACCGATTTCATACTGCACCTGCTCGCCGGGCTTGAGCTGGAGCCGCTCGTCGTCGACCAGGATCAGCATGCCGTCGCGCTCGACCACCGGCCGCACCTTGGCGTAGTAGAGCGGCACGATGGGGATCTGCTCGCGGGTGATGTACTGCCAGATGTCGAGCTCGGTCCAGTTGGACAGGGGAAAGGCGCGGATGCTCTCGCCGGGCTTGACCCGGGCGTTGTACAGGTTCCACAGCTCGGGGCGCTGGCTCTTGGGGTCCCAGCGGTGGCTGGCGGTGCGGAAGGAGAAGATGCGCTCCTTGGCCCGGCTCTTCTCCTCGTCGCGGCGCGCCCCGCCGAAGGCGGCGTCGAACTTGTACTTGTCCAGCGCCTGCTTGAGCCCCTCGGTCTTCATCACGTCGGTGTACAGGGCGCTGCCGTGGGTGAAGGGGTCGATCCCCTGGCGCACCCCTTCCTGGTTGGTGTGCAGCAAGCAGCTCGAAGCCGTGCTCGCGCGCCATGCGGTCGCGGAATTCAATCATCTCCCGGAACTTCCAGGTGGTGTCGACGTGCAGCAGGGGAAAGGGGATCTTCCCCGGGTAGAAGGCCTTGCGCGCCAGGTGCAGCATGACCGAGGAGTCCTTGCCGATGGAGTAGAGCATCACCGGCTTTTCGAACTCGGCGGCCACCTCGCGCAGGATGTGGATGCTTTCGGCCTCGAGCTGGCGCAGGTGGGTCAGGGTTTTCGGCATAAGTTCACTTTCTGTTTGAAATCCGGGACGCGGTACGCGGTGCGCGGTACGCGGAAAGCCTTTGAACTTCGCATCCCGCGTCCGCCGCGGTTTTCCCCTAAAACTTCCACACCAACGGGATCACTACCAGCGAAACTACCATAAAAAGGATGTTCAGAGGAATACCGATGCGCAGAAAATCCCGGAAGCGGTAGCCGCCGGGACCGTAGACCATGAGATTGGTCTGGTAGCCGATGGGGGTGGAGAAGCTGGCCGAGGCGGCGATCGCCACCGCCACGGCGAAGGGTTTGGGATCGAGGCCGGCCTGCGCGGCGGCGGCCACCGCGATGGGGAAGACCAGGGCGGCGGCGGCGTTGTTGGTGATGACCTCGGTCAGGATGGTGGTGACCAGATAGACGGCCGCCAGCAGCCCGACCGGCCCCACCCCGCGCACGATCTCGATGAGATGCCCGGCGATGAAGGCCGCGGCGCCCGTTTTCTCCAGCGCCCGGCTGATACCGAGGGAAGCGGCGATGACGATGAGCACATTCAGCTCGAGCGAGCGCCGCGCTTCAACCACGGTCACCGTGCGGGTGAAGAGGAGCACCAGCGCCGCCAGGATGGCGGCTTCCAGGATATCCAGGACGCCCGTCGCCGCCAGCCCCACCATGAGGAGGATCGAGAGCAGGGAGATCACGGATTTCCGGCGATTGACCAGCGGCACGTCGCTGACCTTGGAGATCATGTAGAAATCGCGCGACCGCCCCCAGCGCTTGAGGAAATCGTCCCCGGCCAGAAGCAGGAGGGTGTCGCCCGGATGCAGCTGCAGCTGGCCGATCGGCGTCCGCAGCCGCTCGCCATGCCGGTGCACCGCCAGCACGACGGCATCGTACTGGCCCCGGAAGTTGCCCTCCTTGATGGTTTTTCCCAGCATGGGGAAAGAGCGCGAGACGACCGCTTCGATGACCCGTCCCTTGCCGCTGCGGCGCAGCTCCCGGTAGAAGTGGCGGCCGTGGCCGGGTTCCAGGCCCGGGATCTTCTGCAGCTGGAGGATCGCTTCCACCAGCCCGCTGAACACCAGGCGGTCGCCGGCATGCAGGGGATCGGTCGGCCGGACCGGGATCAGGCTGTCGCCGTTGCGCACGATCTCGCCCAGAAACAACTTGTCGAGATTACGCAGGCCGGCCGCCTCGACCGTTTTCCCCGCCAGCGGGCTGCCGTCGGGAACCCGCATCTCGATCAGGTATTCGCGGCCGCTCTCTACCAGCGTTTCCGCCAGGTCTTTCCTGGCCGGCAGCAGCCGGTGCCCCCAGAAGAGCAGGTACAGGGTCCCCGCCACGGCGCAGGGCAGACCGACGTAGGCCAGCTCGAACATGCTGAAGGAAAGCCCGAGGGGCTGCAACAGGCCGTTCACGACCAGATTGGTGGAGGTGCCGATCAGGGTGCAGACACCGCCGAAAATGGAGGCATACGACAGCGGGATGAGGAATTTGGAGGGGGAGAACCCCTTCTTCAGCGCCCACTCGCGGAGGGTCGGGGTGAACATGGCGACGATCGGGGTGTTGTTGAGGAAGGCGGACAGGCCAATGACGGGAGCCATCATCTTCAGCAGGCTGCGGCGCAACCCCCGGCCGTCGCCCATCGCCCGGTTGGCCAGCATCTCCAGGATTCCGGAGGACTGGGCGGCATAGGCAACGATAAAGAGGATGCCGACCGTCAGCATCCCCTGGTTGGAGAATCCGCCCAGCGCCTCCTGCGGCTGGAGGATGCCGCCGATCATCAGAATCCCCAGGGCGGCGAAGACGATGACATCGGGCGCCAGGATCTCGGCCACCAGGGCGGCGAGCATCAGGCCGACGATGATCAGGGTGAAGATTGCATCGAATGACATGGCAAAAAACCCGGGACGCGGCTTGCGGTTCGCGGTTCGCGGAAAGCTTAAGGGCCGGGACGCGGCTTGCGGTTCGCGGTTCGCGGAAAGCTTAAGGGCCGGGACGCGGCTTGCGGTTCGCGGTTCGCGGAAAGCTTAAGGGCCGGGAGGCGGTTTGCGGTTTGCGGTTCGCGGAAAGCTTTTGACCTTCGCGGCCCGCGTCCCGCGCACCGCGTTCCGATTTTTATCTATCCCGGCGGCCAGCCCATTTCCCGGCCGCCGAGGAGGTGAAAGTGCAGATGCCAGACGGCCTGTCCGCCTCCCTCGTTGCAGTTGTTGACCACCCGGAAGCCTTCGGCGGCGAAGTCGAGATCGTGCGCCAGCTTGCCGGCGACCTGGAAAATGTGGCCGACCAGGGCGTTGTCGGCGGTGGTCAGGTCGAGGGTGGTGCGGATGTGCTTGCGGGGGATGAGCAGGTAATGGTGCGGGGCCTGCGGGTTGACATCCTCCAGGGCCACCACCTGATCGTCCTCATAGACGACCCGGGCCGGGATCTCCCCGTTCAGAATTTTACAAAAGATACAGCTGTCCGGCATCTTCGCTCCTTTCTTCCGCCTTGGCGGACGCTCCGCTTCTGACCTCTTCCAGGGGGACCACATGCCAGCGGTCGCGGGCCGCCCGCCGGGCCAGGTTCTCGTCGTGGGTGAAGAGGATGATCTGATGCTCCGCACCGAGCCGCTCCAGGGCCTTGAGGGTCTCCGCCAGCCGCAGCCGGTCCAGGTTGACCAGGGGATCGTCGAGGAAGAGCGGCAGATGCCGTCCCTGCGACAGGTGCCGGGTCAGGGCCAGGCGCACCGCCAGATAGATTCCGTCCACCGTGCCGCGACTGAAATGCTCGGCCGGCTGCCAGCCTCCGGCCCGGGTCGGCAACTGCAGGGAGAAATCCTCGCCCAGGCGGATGCCGTCGTAACGGCCGTGCGTGGTCATCTGCAGATAATGGCCGATTTCGGCGGCGAAGTGGTCCAGGTAGGTCCGGCGGAACTCGTCCACCGCCCCGGCGAGCAGATCGAAGGCGACGGCCAGGGCATCCTTGCGCCGGACCAGGCGCTCCTCCCTCTCCTTGAGCCGCTCCCCCTCCTCCTCGATTTCCTCCAGGTGCCCCAACTCTCCCTGCAGAGCCGCTTCCTGCCGGGTGAGCTCGAGCAGCGTCTGCTCCCGCTGACGCAGACTCTCGCCGAGAGCCGCCAGCTTCTCTTCGGCCTCCGGCAGTGCCTCGGGGGGGAGCAGGTTGGCTACGGGGGGACGGTCCCGCTCGCGCCGCTCATCCAGCACCGCCAGCTCGCGGGTCAACTGCGCCTTCTCGCCGGAGAGCTCCGCCGATTTCTCCAGTACCTGCAGGGCGCTCGCCACCTCCCGCAGGCGCGCCGAAAGCTCCCGATGCCGGCCGAGATTCTTCTGCATCCGGGCGATTTCCACCGCCGACGGGGAGATGCCCAGACGCTTGAAACGTTCGTCCAGCGCCGCCAGGCGCGCCTGCGCCTCCTCCCGGCGATTCTCCAGCACCTGCGCCCGGCCCTGGATCCGCCCGCGCTCGCTCCCCGCCTGGAAGACCCGCCAGAGATGCACCCCCCAGACGCCGGCAGCCACCGCCCCGGCGCCGGCGAGAGACCGACAGCAGCCAGGCGGGACGCAGCCAGGCGAGCAGGCCGCCGGCCAGGAGCAGGGCGGCGGTAAGTCCCGCCCACGGCTTCCAGGAGGGATTGGCGTGCGCCAGCAGTTCCTGGCGCATGGCCGCCGCCTCCCCCTGCAGACCGATCAGCTCTTTGCGGATCTCTTCGGCCTCCACCAGCAGCGCCGTCAGTTCCTCGGGCACCTGCCGGGGCAGGCCGGTGCGGGCCAGTTCCTTCTCCAGGTCCTGCCGCTGCTGTTCCAGTTCCCCCACCTTCTCCGACTGGCGGTTGACCCGGGAGAAGTCCTTGGCCAGAGATTCCTTCTTCTCCTCCAGATGCCATTGCCGGCGCACCCAGGCGAGGTAGCGCTCGCCCTTGCCGAATTCGCCCCGGTCGGCCTCGATCTCCTGCTGCAGGCCGGCGATCCGGGCGCGCAGCGCTGCCAGCTCCTGCACCCCTTCCCGGGCGGCAAACCAGCGCCGCTCCAGCTCGCCCATGCGCCGGCGGACCTCGTCGAGTTCACGGTCGCGCGTCTTGTCCTTCCCCCAGGGGTTCTCCCGGGTGAGGGCGAAATAGTCTTCCTGCAGCGACTGCAGGACCCGGTCGTAATCGACCTCGATGAAGCCGGAAAGGAGAGCCTTGATCTTCCCCGCCAGCCCCTGCCCGGAGATCTCCAGGCTCCCCTGGCCGAAGAAGAGGGAAGCGCGGAAGATCTCCTCCTCGGTGATGCCGAGCAGCCGCTGCAGCTGTTCGAGGTACTCGCTGCGTTCCGAGGAGCGCCCCTGGGGGGCGGCCTTTCCCTCGAAAGTATACAGGGTCTGGTAAAGGTCGTCGTGCTCGCTCAGACGCACCCGGTCGGTCAGGATATCCCGCTCCAGGCGGACGGTTCCCCCCGGTTTTTCCAGGACGAGAGCCGCCTCGCAGCTCCCCTGCCGGCCCCAGGGCCGGAAACGCTCCTTGTTGCGGGAGCCGAAGAGGACCGCCGGGATCGCCTCCATCAGGGTCGACTTGCCGGCCTCGTTGGGACCGAGAACCAGGTTCATCCCCCGGCGGAACTCGAGGGTCCGCTCGGCGAAGCGGCCGAAGTGCCGCAGCTCCAGGGTGCGCAGAATCATGCGGCGCCTCCACCGAACAGCCGGAAGCGCACCAGCGCTTCGCGGAACGCCTCCTCGATGACCGGCCGCTGCGCCGGCGGGCGCCTCCGCCAGCAGACGCCGGGCGCGCCGGACGAAAACGCCGCGCACCGTCTGTTCCTGCTCCAGGCGGGCGGCGAAGGCACTGTCGAAAAGCCGCGTGCGGTCCTCCAGTTCCAGATGGAAGAAGGCATCGCGGCAGCGGGCGCAGCAGGGCAGACACATCGAGCGGCGCCTCGACGATGCCGGTCAGCGCGAGGCGCAGCAGCAGGTCGGGACGCCCTTTGGCGACAATCGCCTCGGCGACCCGCCCGGCATCCTCGCAGCCGGAGAGATCAAGGCTCTCGGCCGCCAGTTCCTGGCTGTTGACCGTCACTTTTTCCACTGTCGCCCGCCCCGCCGCCAGGGTGACCAGGGCGGCGTAGCGGGGGCCGTTCTCACCGAAGCGCTTCCCCTCCGGCGAGCCGGGATAGCAGGCCCAGACCCGCCCGGCCTCCTCCAGGAGCTCGAAACCGTGGTAATGCCCCAGGGCCACGTAGTCCAGTCCCCATTCGCGCAGGGTGGCGAGGGAGAAAGGCAGATCCTTCTTTCGGTATTCCCACTCCGGACTTCCCTGGCGGGAGCCGTGCAGCAGGCCGATATGGATCCCTTCCGGGGCGCGCCGGGCCATGCCGGCCAGGGCGTCGGCAGAGGCGAAGGAGCGGTAGGCGAAGCCGTAGAGGAACACCTGCTCTCCCCCCACCGTGAGCATCGCCGGGGCCTCGACGGTCGGCGCGGCGAGCACCACCGCCCCCGGGAAATCGGCCTGCCGATACACCGAATCGGCACTCACCAGATTGTCATGGGTGCCGGGGAGAAGCACCGGCACAATTCCCCGGTCGGCCAGGCGTTTGAGGCCGGCCTGCACCCGACCGACCAGGGCGGGTTCGGGGCGGGGGTTGTCGAACAGATCGCCGGCGACCAGAAACAATTGGCACTCGCTCTTGATCGCCAGAGTCAGCAGGCGCTCGAAGGTCTTGAGGAAGGCGTCCCGACGCGCCCCTTCCTGCCCGTCAAGAGCAGGGAAAGGGGCACCCAGGTGCAGATCGGCGGTATGCAGAAATCGGATCATAAATCACTCGGTACGCGGTACGCGAAAGGCGTAAAACCAGGGACGCGGTACGCGAAGGTCAAAGATTTTCGCGAACCGCAAACCGCGTCCCGCGCTTTATCTGCTTCATTCCTGAAACTGCCAGATGGTCTCCCGGCGGAAGTCCCACCAGCTGGCGTCGATGCGGGTAGACAGGGTTTCGCCGGCGATCACCAGGGTGAGGGCCGGCCGTTTCTTCGGGCCGCCGAGTTCGAAGAAATCCCGGCCGCCGGCTTTCTCCACGATATCGTCGAGGGTGCCGGTCAACACCTCCTGCCCGGGCAGGCAGAGCCGGTGCAGGATGGCGATCGGCACGCTGCGGCCATAGCCGGCGCGCAGTTCCGCCACCAGTTCCGGCAGCGGGAGATCGTTCATGTAAAGAAGCAGCGTCACCCCGGGCGCCGCCAGCTCGCGCAGGGCCGGGGCACCGGGCTCTTCCGCCAGCAGGCGCGGCGAGGCGATGATCGCCCGGTTGCAGGCCCCGGGAAGGTCGAGGGTTTTCTTCAGCCAGGCCGCGGCGGCATTGGCCGTCCCCACCCCGGGGACCGCCACCGCCCGCTCCCCCAGGGGATCGATCAGCGCCTGAAAAGGGGAATAGAAGGTGAGGTCGCCGGGGACCAGGAAAGCCACGTCCCCCTCCCGCAGCCGCGCCTCCACCTGCTCCAGCAGCTCCGCGAAATAGAAATCGAAGGGGACCAGGATTTCCTTGCCGGCGAGCAGGGCGGCGAAGGTCGTCTCGTAGGGCGTAGGGGCGAAGACCGTCCGGCAGCCGGCCAGCAGCCGGGCCCCCTTGAGGGTCAGGAGGTCGGGGTCGCCGGGTCCGGCGCCGATGAAGTAGACGCGGCTACTCATCCGCACTCCACAACCAGCTGCAAGCTGCAAGCTGCAAGCTAAGAGCTTAAGTTTGAATTTTTTTTCTAGCTTGCAGCTTGCAGCTTGTAGCTTCTTTTCGCATCCAGATGAGAAACTCCCTGTTCCCTTTCGGGCCGAGGATGGGGCTTTCGGTGACTCCCAGCACCGCGCAGCCGAGTTCCGCGGCCAGCTCCCGGACCTTGTTCACCACCCGGGCGTGCTTCTCCGCTCTCCCGCACCACGCCCCCCTTGCCGACTTCCCCGCGTCCCACCTCGAACTGCGGCTTGATCAGGGCGAGCACCTCGGCATCGGCGGCCAGCAGCGCCAGGGTCGGCGGCAGGACCTTGTCGAGGGAGATGAACGAGGCGTCGATCACCGCCAGGTCCGGACGTTCGGGGAGACGGTCGGCCGTGAGGTCGCGGATGTTGGTGCGCTCCAGGTTGACCACCCGCGGGTCCTCGCGCAGCTTCCAGGCGAGTTGACCGTAGCCGACGTCGACCGCATAGACCCGCGCCGCCCCCCGCTGCAGCAGACAATCGGTAAAACCGCCGGTGGAGGCGCCGACGTCGATGGCAACCCGCCCGCCTACCGCCACCGCGAATTCGTCCAGTGCCCGCTCCAGCTTGAGGCCGCCGCGCGACACGTAAGCGGATATCCTCTCCCTTCAGGCGCAGAGCACAGTCGGCCTCGACCTGCGCCCCCGCCTTGTCCACCGCGTGCTCGCCGACCACCACCTTGCCGGCCAGAATCAGGGCGCGCGCCCGTTCCCGGGACTGAGCCAGTCCGCGTTCCACCAGCAGCTTGTCGAGGCGTTCTTTTCTGGGCATGGGCGGGGACAGGAAAGCGCAAGGCGGTTGAAATTCCATCTTTCAGAAGCGGCCCAAGAGTAACACAGGGGGAAGCGGGGAGCAAAGGGGAAACCGAGGGGCGAGGGGCGAGGGACGCGGTACGCGAAAATATTTTGACCTTCGCGCACCGCGCACCGCGCACCGCGTCCCGGACCTTCTATTCCGCCTCCAGCGCGATCCCCACCGCCGTGTAGGGATAGCCGTGGAAACGGCGCATCTGCGGGTGAGGTGCGGCCAGTCGGCAGTGAGGTCGAGGGGACCGGTGAGGCGGAAACCGGGGGCGGCCAGGACGATGCGGCGCAGCTGATCTTCGTCGAAAACGTTCCAGTCGACGCGGAAGGGTTCGCCCGGCCCCTGGTACCACATCTCCTCCCCCGCCTGCCGGCAGAAATCGGTGGTCAGCAGGAGACGACCGCCGGGGCGCAGGACCCGGTGCAGCTCCGCCAGCGCCAGCGGCATCCGCTCCCAGGGCAGATGCTCGAGGACCGAGATGCAGAAGACGGCGGCAAAACGGCCGGAGGCGAAAGGCAGGGCGGCCAGATCGCCGCGGGCGTAATTGACCCGCACCCCGTGCAGGCGGTCGAGCCGTCCGGGAAGGTCCAGGTCGCAGGCGCTCACCGGGCAGCCGCAAGCGGCCAGATAGACCGGGAAGATGGAGGCGCCGCAGCCGGCATCGAGCACCTGGTCGCCAGGGCTGAGCGCCGCCTGCTCCAGTGCCCAGGGGTACTCCCAGCGTTTGCTGGGGTGCAGGTAGGAGACCGTTTCCCGCGCCGCCATCGCGTCCATGGCCGCCGCGGTCCGCCGAAAAGGGGGAGACTCCAGCTCTGCCAGGTCCAGCACCCGACTGGGGGCCCTGTTTTCCCTCATGATTTTTCTCCCGACCACAGGCTGTACCCCCTGGATACACCTCATTCTCGGCAACGCGTATGCCAATACTCCGGCGACTGCATCCCAGACCTGCGCCAGATCCACCTCGTCGATGCAGCTGCGTTTCCCGGCCAGACAACGCCCTTCCATCACGCATTTGGGCGGTCCGAAAGCCCTGGTCTTGCGCCAGGTGCAGCCGTCCCGGCCGCCGCAGGCGATCGCCGGCACCTGGCCGGGAAGATAGATCTGCGGGCTGGTGGGACCGAAAAGGGCGACCAGCGGCGTTCCCACCGCCGCCGCCAGGTGCATGAGTCCGGTATCGTGGCCGAGGAACAGCCGGCAGCGTGCCAGCAGGGCAGCCACCCGCCGCAGGTGCAGGGGACCGACCGCGACCGCACGCTCCGGCCGGCGCAGCCGCCGCCGTATATCCTCACCGAACTGCCGCTGCGGGCCGGCGAACAGGAGGAGGGACTCGCCGTTTTCGATCAGCCGGTCGGCGAGAGCGGCGAAGCGGGCCACCGGCCAGCGTTTGAGCGGCGAGGAAGCGACCGGCGAGAACCCCACCGGCCGCCCCGCCAGGCCGTGGGTGCGCAGAAAGCCGGCAGCAAAAGAAATTTCCGCCGCCGCCAGTTCGAGGCGGGGAACGGCGGCGGCCGGGATGCTGATCCCCCAGCCGGCCTGGACGGCGGCGTTGATCGCCGCCAGTCCGTCCAGGCCGGTGGCCAGCGCCCGATCCTGCAGGTCGCTGCCGGCATCGAGGATAGTCGCCCGGCTGTCCCAGATCGCCGCCCCGGCCCCCATGACCGCATGCGAAGGATCGAGGACCAGGTCGAATGCCTCCGCGGCGAACCATTCCCGGATGGCGGTCCTGATCGTCGGCGTGCCGTAATCCCCCCAGTGGCGAAAGCCCCAGTCCTGCACGCAGGACAACCGGTCGACCCGCCGATCGCCCGCCAGCAGTTCCAGGGCCGGCCGCGCGCCGAGAGCCGTGATCCGCGCCGCCGGAGCGGCGCTCCGCAAGACCCCCAGGACCGGCAGCTCCATCACCAGATCGCCGATACCGTAGCGCAGACAGAGCAGGATCTTGCGGGACGCGGAAAGGTTCATCAGGGAGGAAAATGCCGGAGCAAATGGGTTCCGGATCGCTGTGGCTGCCGCAGCCTCATCGCCGTTCCTCCGTGAACGAGGCCGGCAGTTCCGCTGCCTGCCGTCGCCCGCGATGCCGCAGCCAGCAATAACCAGGGATGGCGGCCAGGCCGCCGGCGATTTCCACCAGGATCAGTTCGAGAGGGAAATCCCGCGCTCGGCGCGTTAGCTGCCCGAAAAGCCGCTCACGCACCTGATAGGGGAAAAACCAGTTGGCGATCTCGGCCAGCGCCCGGCGCCGGTAGAGGGGATCGTCGCAGGCGACCTTCAGCAGGTAGGCGATGTAACCCCATCCCCACAGATAGAGACGCCGGCGCAGGGCGGCGTAGTCGCTGACGTGCCGATGGCGGACGGCCGCCGCCGGCTCGTAGGCCAGCTCGAAGCCGGCGCGCAGCACCCGGGAGAAGATCTCGATATCCTCGGCGGTGGGGAGGACTTCATCGAACGCGCCGATCACGGTAAACAGCGAACGGCGGAATGCCATGTTGCCGCCGCTGCCGAACATCCAGGCCTGCAGCGGCCATGCAGGACATTGGGCAATGCCGGACAGGCGGCTGTGAATGCGCCGCACGAATCCCCGGTTGAAGCCGCCGCGCTGTTCCAGCCATTCCTGCGCCGAGGTGTCGAGGGCGGCGGGGAGCACCGGCCCGGTGCAGCATCCGAGCCGCGGCCGAGCAAGGAAATTGCCGGCGAGGGCCCGCAGCCAGCAGGCGACCGGCAGGCAATCGTCATCGACGAAGGCCACGATCTCCCCTCGCGCCTCGGCCAGACCGCGGTTGCGGGCATAACGGACGCCGGGACGCGTCTCAGCGACATAACGGCATTGCGGGTACCGTTCCCGGACCAGGGCGGCGGCCGAGAGCCCGGGGTCGTTGTCCACCACGACGATTTCGAAACGGGGATGGTCCTGGTCCTTCAGGGCCTGCAGGCAGCGGTCCAGTTCGTCGGGGCGGCGGCAAGTGCAGACGACTACCGAAGCCAGGGGGAAAGTGCCCGGCACCGGCAACGGACACCCACCCTGCCCCTCCCCTTCCCCCAGCGTCCGACCGAGGGCGGCGGCCAGTTCCAGAGAGTCGATTCGACCAGAACTATTGCGGATCTCCCGGGTGCCGAGCGGTACGCCGCGACTCCAGAAGATGAGCAGAAGGCGGTCGCACTCGCCGATCTCGATGGTATCGGGCAACGGTTCGGCGAGGTCGAGGTCCAGGATGCGGGTGCTCATCGGTGCCGGTCAGGGGCGGCGGCAGCCGCCGCCGGTCGCGGCCTCGAATTCCGCCCGGTTCCAGGAGGCGCTGCAGGAGGGGTTCTCGGGATCGGGCTCGCAGAGGTAAACCTCGCGCCCCGGGCGGGCGGTCACCCGCATGCCGCTCGAGCGCAGCATCGCTTCGGCCCCGGCATGGTTGGCGGCCCACCAGTTCGTCGGGTCATCGGCCAGCCGGTTTTCGATGAAGGCCATTTTCGGCCAACCGGGCTCGTTCATGGCGGAGCGTTCGAAAATCCCCAGGTCGGCAGTCTCGCAGACCTCCTCGCCCGGCATGGTCAGGGTCTGAAAGACCAGCAGGCGGCGCACCAGCCGGGAGACGATATCGAGTCCGAGCAGCGGGTAGCGCAGGTGGTAAAAGACCCCGAGAAAAAGGATCAGGTCGAAACTCTCCCGACAGGCGGCCAGTTCATAGACCTGCATCTGCCGAAACTCGATGCGGTTCTCCAGGCCGTACCGGCCGGCAGCCCAGCGAGCCTGAGCCAGGTAGTGGGGATTGCTGTCGATGGCGGTGACCCGGGCACCGCGCCGGGCCAGCTCGAAGCTGTAGAACCCGGCATTGCAGCCGATATCCAGGGCCTCCCAGCCATGCAGGTCAAGCGGCAGGTGGCAGGCGATCTCCTGCCATTTATAGGTGGGGAAATCGCCCAGCACATGATCGGGCGCGGTCTGACTGCCGTCCGGCAGGTGCAGGTTGTGGAACCACGGCCGCAGGTCGCTGATGACCTGCTGAAAATCCGCACCGGCGGTACGGCTCTCGGATGATGATTGCATCGCGTGTCCTATGAGATCAGTTATCAGCTGTCAGTTATCAGCTGCAAGCTAGAGCCACGAGCAGGTTCAAGGTTCAAGCTGCGAACTGCTAGCTGTGAGCTGATGGCTAGGCTTGGATCGGCAACCGGTCGCCGGTGTGGTTAAGGCAGAGCAGCCGCGGGCCGCTGTCGCGGATATCGAGGATGCTGACGGAGGCCAGACCGATCTCGAAGCGCAGCATCAGGTCCAGGGGGAAGCCGGCGTAATGGGCAATGGCCGTTTTGATCGGATCACCGTGGCTGAACAGCGCCAGGATGGACTTGGGGAATTCCCGGCGCATTGCTTCGATCTCCGCCACCATGCGCGCCTGCACCTCGACCATCAGCTCGCCGCCGGGAATACGGGTGCCGCTGCGGAAGGTGTTGAACTGCCGCCAGCGGGGAATTTCCCCCAGCTCCTCGAAGGACATGCCGGCCCAGTCACCGAAGTCGACCTCGTGCAGCCCCTCACGGATCTCCACCTGCAGCCCGTGCCGCCGAGCCAGCGGCGCAGCGGTCTCCCGCGTCCGCTCCAGGGGACTGCTGAAAATAGCCGGCCAATGGCACCTCGGCGAGCCGCTCGGCAAGCCGTTCGGCCTGTTCGCTGCCCTGCTGGTTCAGGTGGATGCCGGCCGTCCGGCCGACGATCGTCCGGCCGACGGCATCGTTATGCCCATGGCGGATCAACAGGAAGAGGGGCATAAAATCTTCTCCGCAGGCGCTGCCCCGGCTGGCGGGACATCCGGCTCTGCCTCCGGCAGGACATAGCGGCGCACCACTTCCGCAGCGAACCAGGCGAACTCCCGCAAGTCGAGGGGCGGACTGGTATGGCAGGCGCGCCGGCCCCGCGAGGGCGGGGTGAAGCAGAGGGTCAGGGTGAGGTCGAACTCGCTCAACGCCGCCATCTGCCGATCGAACCAGGCCAGGGCGTTCGGCCGGTGCCAGTCGGCCCAACTGATGCCGGTACGCAGCTTTTTCACCCCCAGCCGCCGCAGCCATTGCACCGCGTCGGCCAGCCGGTGGTCCTCGAAATGAAACCACTGGCAAATCCCCATGGCCGGGTCGAAATGCCGCAGGGCCGGCTTCGGGGTGCCGTCGGCACGCACCAGCCCCATGTAGAAGTGCCGATAATAGGCGCTTCCCTCACTCTCCTTGTGCCGGGTGGTGGCGCCCCAGGCCGGCGGCAGGTCGAAGAGGCTGTACCAGAAGATACGCTCGGTGCGCCCGAGCAGCAGCTCGGTGGTGCGCTGCAGGCCGAACACCTGGACTTCGTCGGCGCCGAAAGTGGAGACGCCCACCTCGGTGACCCACACCGGCAGATGGGTGACCGCCTCGATCTCGGCGAGCTTGTCCGGCCATTCGTCAATCCGCCAGTGGTTCCAGTCCAGAGGAAAACCATGCACCGCCACCGCGTCCAGACGCTCGAGCAGACCGTAGCTGGCCAGCAGGCGGATAAACCGCTCGTCGATGGGGGAAATGCCGCCGAGCACCAGGTGCACTCCGGGGCATAACTCCCGCACCGCCTCGGCCGCCAGACTCGTCATCTGACTGAATTCCCGCCATTCCTGATCCAGCTGGAAATCCCAGTGGGACAGGTTGTTCGGTTCATTCCAGAACTTGATTGCTTCGATCATGAAATAAATTCCCGGCAGAGATTAACCTTAATTCATCATGGACTCTAGCAGGGACCTTGCCGCTGTCAAGCGGTCCGCCCGGCAGCCAGACGGTGAACTCCGAACCGGCACCGGGGGAGCTCTTCACCTCGATCGTCCCGCCGTGCGCCTCGACGATGTGGCGGCACTGGTAGAGGCCGATGCCGAAGCCTTTTTTCTTGGTGGTCTCAAAGGGGCGGAACAGCCGCTTGCGAACGAATTCCTCGCTCATTCCACATCCCTGGTCGCGCACCCGGAAGAACACCCGGCCGTCCCCCCGCCCCCACCTCGACCTGCACCAGACGGCCGGAGCCGGCCTCCAGCGCATTGTGCAGCAGGTTGATGGCAACTTTCTGTATCTCCTCCGGATCGAAGCTGGCCGCCGTCGGAACGCAACTCACCACGATGTTCCGGCTGCCGGCCAGCCGAGCGCTCTCCCGCACAACAGCGGCCAGGTCGCCGGGGACGATGGCGAGACTCGATTTTTCCTCCAGGTCCTGGAGGCGGGCGATGAGCCCGTTCATGCGGCTCACGTTAGCAGCCAGGGTCTGCAGCATATCGGCGCGGAATTCCCGATCGTCCAGATTGTGGCGGGCGTTTTCGACCACCAGCGCGAGACTGGAGACGAGATTTTTCAGATCGTGCACTACGAAGGCGGAAACCTTGCCGATAGCGGCCAGTTCGCGGGAACTCGCCAACTGGTCGGCCAGGCGGACGCTGAGAATGGCGGAGGCGGCCTGGCCCGCCAGCAATCGCATCAGGTCAAAATCTTCATAGGTGTATTTTTCCCGGCGGTTGATGGGGCGGCCGAGGACCAGGAAACCCTCCAGAATCCGATCGAAGTGCAACGGCACCACGAAAGAGACGCTGTAACGCTCCAGGAAGGAGTGATTCTCCGCCCAGATTTCGGGATTGTCGTCGCGGCGGGCAAAAATCCATCCCGGTTTCACGAAATAGCGTACCAGGGAGTTGTCGCGCGCGAGAGTCTCCCCGTGTGCCGGGGTGCCGTGGGCGGCGGCAGGCCGGTAGGCTTCCCCTTCCGGGTCGCGCAGGAACAGAAGAACCTCCTGCACGGCAAAGGTTTCGCCGTAGAAGGCGAGGATGGCCTGATGCAGTTCGTCCTGGCTGCGGGTGGCGGCCAGACGACGGGAGAAGCGCAGCCATTGATCGCGGTAATCGTACTTGTCCTGATAGAAATTCTTATGCAGGGAGACCTTGATTTTCCGCTGCACCGACTCCGAAAGCAGTACTGCCAGCACGCCGATGCCGCCGATCACCCCGGCCAGCACCAGGAGCACCCGCTGGGATGCCGGGTTCAGCAGACGCATCCCCTCGCCGAGCAGCCCCAGGCCGATAAGGTAGCAGCCGACTGCCAGCACTACCACCGAGCGGAACACCAGGGTGCGGGAGATCTGGATGCGGGACTCTTCGCCCCGCCGCAGGCTGGAGAACGCCATCAACAGCACCGCCGCCGCCAGGGCGAAGGAACGCGCCGGCAGCAGGTTGAGATCGAGGCTGCGATGCAGCATCCCCTGACTGAAATAAACCAGATTCACCGAAAGCAGGGTACCGGCGCCAAGGACCTTGAATTTGACCCGCCAGCGGGCATGCCGGGGAAGAGAAACCAGGGTGCGCTCCAGCTGCATCAGGGCATAGGTCAGATAGACGAAGATGCCGATGCTGAAAAGAAATCCGGGCCGGCCAAGGAACAGCAGGTGCTCCTCGGCAAAATCGGGGGAGTAATAGAAGCGTTCGACCGGCAACAGGGCCGCAGCCAGAGGGAAAACCGAGGAAGCGAGCAAGGAACGATCCCGGCAGCCGGGAGATCTTTTTCAGGCCGTCGGCCCGGGAAAAGGTCAGGGAAAAAAAGAGCCAGGTGGCCGGCAGGAACGATGACGCCAGCAGCCCCCCTTTTTCCCAGGCGGTCCAGGCGGCCGGATACAGCCAGCCCAGGAGGTCGCAGATCTCCAGCGACAGGGCCGCCGACAACCCGGCCAGCAGCGCCCAGTGGGAGGGGCCCTTGCCCTTGGCGGTTGCCAGCAGGTAAAGGCAGTAAGCGGCAACGAGCAGAATGGCGATGGCGGAAACAGACGTTTGCAGCATTTCCCGGAAGCGGTCCATTTTGGCTGCAGCGGCAACCGCCGGAGCAGCACAGCGACGACAGACTTGTGATATCGGAGTTTAATTAATTAATATTTATATCGCAGAACCCGGACTTTGGCAAATGAGAGCGGGCCGGCCCCTGGCGAGGCGGTTCCCTGGTCCCAGGACAGCACTGGCATCCTGGGCCGTTGCAGTTATGCTTGCAGGAAAAGGACGGCCCGCCTCGGCGGGCAATGGAGGCACACAATGAAAGCGATTCGGGTAGAGGAATTCGGTGGTCCGGAGGTGATGCGAATCCAGGAGGTTCCCGACTTGCGGCCGGGCCACGGGGAGATGGTGGTGCGGGTAAGGGCGGCGGGGATCAACCCGGTGGACACCTATATCCGCGTCGGGGAGTTATGCCCGCAAGCCCCCCCTCCCCTACACCCCCGGGCAGGACGCGGCGGGAACCGTGGAGGAGGTCGGCGAAGGGGTCGGTCATCTGCGCAAAGGGGATCGGGTCTACGTTGCGGGGAGCCTCAGCGGCACCTATGCCGAGCTGGTGCTCTGCCGGCAGGAGCAGGTGCACCCGCTGCCGGAGCGGGTTTCCTTCGCCCAGGGGGCGGGAATCGGCACCCCCTACGGCACCGCCTGGTACGCCCTGTTTTTCCGGGCGCACGCCCTGCCGGGGGAATTCGTCCTGGTGCACGGAGCGAGCGGCGGCGTGGGAACCGCTGGCGTGCAGATCGCCCGGGCCGCCGGCCTGCAGGTGATCGGCACCGCCGGCAGCGACCGCGGGAGGGAACTGGTCCTGGCCCAGGGCGCCTACCACGTCCTCGACCACCAGCAGCAGGGTTACCTGGAGGCCATTCCCCGCCTCACCTGCGGGCACGGCGCCGATGTGGTGCTGGAGATGCTGGCCAATGTCAATCTCGGGCGAGACCTGCAGATCCTCGCCCCCGGGGGGCGGGTGGTGGTGATCGGCAGCCGCGGCACCGTGGAAATCGATCCCCGCGAGGCGATGGGGAGGAATGCCGCCATCCTCGGCATGGTGCTGTTCAACGCCACCGAAAGCGAGCAGCGCACCCTGCACGCCGCCCTCGTCGCCGGCCTGGAGAACGGCACCCTGAACCCGGTGGTCGGCCGGGAGCTGCCCCTGGCGGAAGCCGCCCGGGGGCATGAGCAAGTAATGGCGTCAGGGTCGTACGGCAAGATCATCCTGGTGCCGTAGACAGGACGGCTCAGTGGGGGAGAAATCGGTCAGGCGATGGCGGCGCCCTGGACGGCCAGCCGGCCGGAGCGGCCGGGGATGGTCGCCATGACGACCTCGTGCACCGGCAGCGCTTCATCGCGCAGGGTGCGGTGCAGGCCGGAGAGGGAGACCAGCTCGTCTCCCCTTTCCCGCCAGCCCTGCAGAAGTTCCTCGAAGAAGGGAAGATAGCGCATCCCCTCCAGTTCGGCATGCAGGGTGTAGACGTGGCCGTGCGGCGCCGGACGGCTGCTGAGCTGCAGCAGGTGAGCGGCCAGGCCGGCTTCCGTCAGGCCGCCGGTGCCGAGCAGTTCGTCCAGAGTGGGGAGGGTGGTGGGGAGTTGCGGGCAGGAGAAGACCGTCCCGCCCATGGCCGGCAGGAAGGGATGGCTGCCGCGGGTGTCGCTGCAGCAGGCAAGGCCCATGGCGTCCTGCAGGCGCAGCGCCGCGGCGCTGGTCTGCCATCCCGGAGCGCCGCAGGTGCGGGAGGGAGCGGCGAAGATCTCCCGGAAGCGGTCGGCGGCCAGGGTCAGTTCGCGCCGCGTCCACTCGTAGTCCCTGGCGGTCACCTGATCCTGCCAGCGGACATGGTCCCAGCAGTGAATGCCGACCTCAAAGCCGGCATCCCGCACCTGCCGCATGATCCCGGCGCATTTGCGGCCGATGTCCGGACCGGGCAGCAATGTGCCATAACAGAGGGTTTTCCAGCCGTAGTTGGCCCCGACGCTGGTCCGCGCCACCTTGCGCAGGAAACCGCGGCGGAAAATCCGGCGGATGGAGCGGCCGGTATGGTCGGGGCCGAGACTGAACAGGAAGGTGGCCTGGGCGCCGCAGCGCCGCAGCGCCGCCGCCAGCGCCGGCACCCCCTGGAGGGTGCCGCGGTAAGTGTCGACGTCGATTTTCAGAGCGATCTGCATAGAAACCAGTTAGAGCTTTCAGTTATCAGTTAGCAGTTTTCAGTTTTTTCAGCCTTCCACTGATAGCTGCTAACTGAAAACTTGTTGTCAGATCAGCCCGCGGGCTTCCGCCACCTGTCCCCGGTAGAAATCGAAGATCAGATGCAGCGCCTGGCGCATGTCCACCTGCGGCTGCCAGCCGAGCTCGGCGCAGGTGTTGTCGATTTTCGGCACCCGGGTCTGCACGTCCTGGTAACCTTCGCCGTAGTATTCCTGCGACAGCACCTCCACCAGCCGCACCTTTTCCGCCGATTCCCGGTACTCTTCGATGCTGCGCCCCAGGTCCAGCATCATCGTCGCCAGCTCGCGCACGGAAAAGTCGTTGACCGGATTGCCGATGTTGTAGATCTTGCCGCTGGCCACCCCGTCCGGGTTCTCGATGATGCGCAGCAAGGCGTCGATGCCGTCGCTGACATAGGTGAACGCCCGCTTCTGGCGGCCGCCGTCGACCAGGCTGATGTTTTCCCCGCGCACGATATGGCCGAGGAACTGGGTCAGTACCCGGGAGCTCCCTTCCTTGGGGGTGTGGATGCTGTCCAGGCCCGGGCCGATCCAGTTGAAGGGGCGGAAGAGGGTGAAATCGAGCCGCCCTTCCATGCCGTACCCCCAGATGACCCGGTCCATGAGCTGCTTGGCGCAGGAGTAAATCCAGCGCGGCTTGTTGATCGGTCCGAGCACCAGCTCCGACTGGTAGGGATCGAAGGATTCGTCCCGGCACATCCCGTAGACCTCGGAGGTGGAGGGGAAAACGATGCGTTTGCCGTACTGCACGCACTGGCGGACGATCGGCAGGTTGGCCTCGAAATCGAGCGAGAAGACCCGCAGCGGATCCTTCACATAGGTGGCCGGGGTGGCAATGGCCACCAGGGGCAGGACCACGTCGCACTTGCAGACATGGTATTCGACCCATTCCCGGTTGATCGTGATGTCCCCTTCGAAGAAATGGAAACGCGGATGCGCAAGCAGGTCGGCCACCCGCTCCTGGTTCATGTCCATGCCGTAGACGTGCCAGTCGGTGTCATCGATGATGCGCTGGCTGAGGTGATGGCCGATGAAACCGTTGACGCCCAGGATCAATACCTTCTTCATGCTTCTGCTCCAGGTTGTAATAAATGCCCGCCGAACAGGGTGGACAGCTCACCGGCCGGCAAGGCCGGAGCGAATTCATGGGCCAGGATCTCCAGTCGACGGCCGTCCCGGCAGTCGGCATAGAGCCTGTTGCCCTCCAGGTAAAGGCAGGGGGCGGCAGTCGGATGACGGGCGGCTTCGCTGTCGATCCGGCTGCGCAGTATCCGCAGGGTCCTGCCGGCCAGGGTGGTGAAGGCGCCGGGATATGGCGGGGCCACCGCCCGGATCAGGTTGTGGATCCGTTCGGCGGAGAGCTGCCAGTCGATGCGCCCGTCCGCCGGCCGCCGGCCGCCGAAATAGCTCCCCTGCCGCAGGTCGAGAGGGATGCGGGGCGCCTGCCCGGCAACCAGCAGCGGCAGGGAGCGGTGCAGGACCAGCTCGGCCGCCCAGGTGACCTTGTGGAACACCTCCAGGGCGGTATCGTCGCCCAGGATCGGCACCGCCTGCTGATCGACCAGGGGACCGGCGTCCGGCTTCAGCTCCATGTAGTGCAGGCTCGCACCGGTCTCCCGCTCGCCGTTGATGATGGCCCAGTTGACCGGGACCCGGCCGCGGTAGCGCGGGAAGGAGCGAGCCGTGCATGTTGAGGGCACCGCGGCGGGGGATGGACAGCAGCCCCTCCTTGAGCATCTTGCGGTAATAGAAGGAGAAGATGAAATCGGGCTGCAGCTCGCGCACCCTGGCGATCACTTCAGGGGTATTGGGGTCCTCCGGGGTGATCACCGGGATGTCGTGCCGCTGCGCCAGTTCGGCGACGCTGGCGAACCAGAGGGTCTCGCCCGGGTCATCCCGGTGGGTGACCAGCAGGGAAACTTCCATCCCCCCATCGAGCAGGACCGACAGGCAGCGGTAGCCGACGTTGTGATAGGCGAAGACCACGCACCGGTTCACTTCCCGGCCTCCTGCAGCGGCTGACACACGGGCGATTCCTCCTCGAGAATGCCGCTGATCAGGTAGCGGGGACGCTCCCGGACCTGCTGGTAGATGCGCCCGACGTATTCCCCCAGCAGGCCGATGCCGAAAAGCAGGATGCCGATGAGGAAAAAGGTGATGGCGAAGAGGGTGAAGACCCCCTCCACTTCCGGGCCGATGATCAGCCGCCGCAGCACGAGGTAGATCACCAGGATGCCGGAGAGAAGGGAAATGGCCATGCCGGCGAGGGAAAACATCTGCAGCGGCACCACCGAGAAGGCGGTCATCAGGTCGAAGTTGAGGCGGATCAGCTTGTAGAGGGAATATTTCGACTCCCCCGCCTCGCGCTCGGCATGCTCGACGACGATTTCCGTCGGCCTGGCCGCATAGAGATAGGCCAGGGCCGGGATGTAGGTATTGAGCTCGCGGGTAGCGTTGATGGCGTCGATCACGGCACGGCCATAGGCGCGCAGCATGCAGCCCTGGTCGGTCATCCGGATGCGGGTGATGCGCTGGCGCACCTTATTCATCAGGCGGGAGGCGGCCTTGCGCCAGAAGATGTCCCGGCGCTTGTTGCGAATCGTACCCACGTAATCGAACCCCTCGTCCATCTTCGCCAGCAGCTTGCCGATTTCCTCCGGCGGGTTCTGCAGGTCGGCATCCAGGGTCACGATCCGCCGGCCGCGGCAATGCTTGAAGCCGGCCAGGATGGCGGCATGCTGGCCGAAATTGCCGCTGAACAGGATCACCCGGGTCTCGGCCGGCCGCTTCTCGTACTGCTCCCGCAGCAGGGCGGCCGAGCGGTCGGCACTGCCGTCCTCGACGAACAGGCATTCGTAGGAGCGCCCGGTGGCATCGAGGGCCCGGTAGAGGCGATCGAACAGGGCGGGGAGCACCGCCTCTTCGTTGTAGACCGGGATCACCACCGAAATTTCCGGTAGCGGTTCCCCCTTGATTTTACTTTTGGTTGCCATATGGGCGTCAATCCTGTAGGGGCGCCGCTTGCTGCGCCCGATTTGCCGGGGATAATCCACCAGGGCGCAGCAAGCGGCGCCCCAACGTGGTATGTCGAAGGCTCATGCACCTCAGCCCCCGGACAGCACCTCGCGCAGGGCGCGGCAGACCCTGTCCACATCCGCCGTCTCCATGCCCGGGAAGAGCGGCAGGGTGACCGTCTCCCGGCCGATGCGCTCGGCGTTGGGGAACTGCCCTCCCCGGTACCCCATGGCGCGGTACAGGCTGAACAGGTGCAGGGCCGGGTAATGGATGCCGATGCCGATCCCCCGCTCCTTCATCGCCTGCTGAAAGGCGGTCCGGCTGAGGCCGAGCCGCTCGAAGGGAAGCAGCAGGGTGAACATGTGCCAGCTGTGCCCGGCATCGCCCGGCGCCGGCAGTACCCCCGGCGGCTCCTCCCGGAAGGTTTTCCAGGTAGCGGGCCGCCAACAGGCGGCGTTTGGCGTTGAACTCCTCCAGCCGTTTCAGCTGTCCCAGCCCGACGCGGGCGGCGACGTCGGAGAGGTTCATCTTGCCGCCGGCGACGGTGACGTCCATTTCTCCCGCCGAGTCGCGGGAGATGCCATGGAAGCGCAGTTTGTCCAGGCGGGCGAGGAGCGCCGGATCGCCGACCGAGAGCGCTCCCCCCTCGATGGTGGTCATGTTCTTGTTGGGATGGAAGCTGAAGCCGACCAGGTCGCCGAAGGCGCCGATCCGCCGCTCCCCGCCAGGCGCTGCCGATGGCGTGGGCGGCGTCTTCGATGACCCGCAGACCGCGGCGCTCGGCCAGTCGGTAGAGCGCGTCCATGTTGACCGGCAGGCCCGAGAAATGCACCGGCATGATCGCCCGGGTGCGCGGGGAGAGGGCCGCTTCGACCTGCTCCAGGTCGAGGTTGCGGGAGGCGAGCTCGACATCGACGAAGACCGGCCGGGCGCCGGCGCGCACGACCACGTTGGCGGTGGCGGCGAAGGTCATCGCCGGCACGATCACCTCGTCCCCGGGCCCGATGTCGCACAGGGCCAGGGCCACTTCCAGCGCCGCGGTACCGGAGCTGAAGGCCCGCACCGTCCGCCCGCCGCCCAGGTAATCGGCCAGGGCCGCCTCGAAAGCGCTCACCTGCGGGCCGGTGGCGAGCCAGCCGGATTGGAGCACTTCCACCACCCCCTCGATCGTCTCCTGATCGAGGGTGGGCCGGGTAAAGGGGAGAAACTCGGTCATTGCTCTTCTTTCTTCAAAATGCCGATGCCCTGATAAAAGAAAGGGGAAACCCAGTCAGGCTGAGCAAAAATGCCCAGATGCAAGGCCGCCTGAGATTATCCTTCGGCATAAGGGGAGGCCGAGGGTACGTCGTTGGCGAAGGATACAAGCCGCCCAACGCCGCAGAAGGGGGTTATTAATCGGCCGCCTGAGCAGCTGCGGGCGACGATATAGACGCCGACAATAATCACCCCGATCCCCAGCAGGCGGAAGGGTGTCACCGCCTCGCCGAAAAGGACGTAGGCAGCGGCGGCGTTCACCACATAGCCGATGGACAGCATCGGGTAGGCGATGCTGACTTCGACCCGGGACAGGGCGAGAATCCAGATGACGACGCTGATGACATAGCAGCCCAGGCCGCCGAAAATATGCGGTTCGAAGGCCAGTCGCCAGCCGGCGGCAACCAGGCTTTCCCACTTCAGCTGGATGGCGCCGAGGCTGCGCACACCCGGCCTTCAGCAACAGCTGGGCGGCGGCGTTCAGCAGGACGCCGATCAGGATCAGAATGAAACTGGTCGGATTCATGGTTTGGTCACCACCACTCGCCGCGGGTCGCGGGCGATCTCGCGCATGGGGATGTCCTGCCGGCGCAGCGCGGTAAAAGGGCGGGCGACATCACCGCCAGGGCCTTCGGCTCCGCCAGCCAGCGGGCCACGAAGCCGGGAACATCCGGAACCCACTTCTGCGGTTCCCGGGAAATCCCGAAATCCAGCTCCCCCCGGCTCTTGACCAGGGTCAGCGTGCGGTTCAGATAGAAGGGAAGAGTCTGATCATAGCGGCCGACACAGTAAAAAGGGATGTCCGAGGTATTGTAGGGAGCAACCTGGTGGGCGAGAGCATGCGCGGAATAGGAAGGGGTCAAGGCCTGCGCCCCGGTGAGCCAGAGGTGCACGGCGAAAAACCAGCTCAAGGCCAAGGTCCCGATAACCCTTTCGAATCTCGCCTGCCGAAGCCACCGCCAGGCCGCCAGGGTTCCCAGCAGAATCAGCCCTAAACCTGCCGTCAACCATGGGGTGAGGGCGGCATAGAGTTCCGCCGGGGCACTGGGCCGGCCGAAACGTTCGAGGCCGAACGTCAGCACGAACAGCAAACCGCCGAGGGCGAAAAGGCCGGAGAGCAGGGTGTTCCAGCGCAGTTGCGACCGGGCCGGGCTGGCCAGCCGCAGGCCGATAAGCAGCGCCAGCGCCGGGAATACCGGCTCGATGTAAGGAGGCAGCTTGGAATCGGAGAGGGAAAAGAAGACCAGGATGGCCCCCCCCCAGGACCAGAGGAAACGCTGCGCATCGAAACCTTCCGCGCGGTTCCTGCCGGCGCCATCCCTCGGTCAGCACCGCCAGCTGCTGCGGCATCCAGGGAAGACTGCCGACGATCAGGATCGGCAGAAAAAACCACCAGGGTTCATAGCGATGATGCACCTTGGTGAGAAATCGCTCGAAGTGTTCATGGATGAAAAAGAAATGGAAGAAATCGGGGTTCTTCAGAGAGACCAGGATGAACCAGGGCGCCCCCAGCAGCAGGAAGACGGTCAGCCCGGAACCAAAATGCAGACGTCGCCAGAGTTTCCAGTCCCGCTGCAGCAGGGTATAGAGCACCACGGCGCCGGCAGGCAGGACGAGCCCGATCAGCCCCTTGCTGAGCACCGCCAGGGCCGCGCTGCCCCAGGCCATGAGCATCCAGGACCGGCTTTTCCCGCCCTCGGCGGCGGCCTGCTGCGCCAGCAGAATACCGACCATGCTTGCGGTCAGGAAAAAAGTCAGCCCGGTATCGAGGGTATTGAAGCGGCCGAAGGAGGCGAAGTAGATCGTGCTGGCGAGCGCGACGGCGGCATAGAGGCCGGTGCGGCGGTCGAAAAGGCGGCGCCCGGCCAACCAGACCAGCAGGACGGTGCCGAAGCCGGTCAGGTACGACCACAACCGGGCCGTCCAGTTATGCAGGCCGAAGGCGCTGTAAGCGGTTGCCGTTGCCCAGTATTGCAGCGCCGGCTTTTCAAAATACTTGAAGTCGTCCAGGCGGGGGGTCAGCCAGTCTCCGCTTGCCACCATTTCCCTGGGGATCTCGGCATAGCGGCCTTCGTCCGGATGGAACAGGTCGCGGTACTGGATATTACTGAACCACACTACCGCCAGGAGGAGAATAATCAGAGCGTGGTTGCGGATCTTCGAGGATTCATTCACAGCGGGTATGCCGGTTGGTTCGGAGAGCGTCAGCAGGCCTTGCGGCGACCAGGGGATCTCGGGTTTCCCTATAGAGTACTTGCTTCAACGACCCGCCGAGTCTACACCTGAGCCCCAGGAATGGAAAGAGAAAAGATCGACCACCGGGGCCGGGGCTGCCGCCGCTTCCGGCCAGGGGCGGTGGTTTATCTAGAACAGGATGACCCCGATCAGCCCGAGAACGGCCACCCCGATGGCCCCCACCGCCAGAACAATGGCGGCGATGCTCAGCAGGCCACCGCCGATGCGCGGTGAAGCGGCCATGACCAAGCCGATGATGCCGAGGGGGATGGCCACCAGCGCCGCAATCAATCCGTAGACCGGGTGAGCGGTAAAGGTGAGGAAATAACTGGCGATGGCGGCGATGATGGAAACCGTTGCGCTGGTACCGGCTTTCTGTTCCATTAATTTTTCCCCGGGTGGAGGCGGCCGGCGACCTGCGGCCGCGAATTATCTCCAGTTTATCACTGTTGAAGAGCAAGAAAACCATCTCCGGGCCGCTTTGCTCCAACAGAGAAATTTTCTGCTTGCGAGTTTAGACATTCGGGAGAAAGGTTTTATTCTTTCAGGAGGGTCAAGCAACTTATGGAGAGAAAATGACGAACCAGGAACCTGCCTACATTTCCCGGGTACGCATCGAACGCCTGAAGGGGCCGATCCGCCTGGCCTATCTGCCAGCAGAAAAAGAACCGGTGGTCTTCGGCATGCACGGACCGGTGGCGGAGCACTACGGCCGCAGGGCGGAGGAAGTAAGAGAGCCGCACGCCACTACCCTCGACTACGTGGTGGCGGCGACCGGCGGCTGAATGGTCGGCACTTTTGCCGGCGCGCTGGAAGCGCGTCAGATCCCCGCCGGCGGGGGGCGTCTAACCGCCGAAGTCCGCGGTGAAATCGAACTCGAAGACAATGTTCTGGTCATCCGCCGCATCCATATCGTCTATCACCTCACGGCCACTCCCGGCCAGCAGGAAACCATCGACCGGGTCCAACGGATCCACCATCAGGGGTGCCCGGTCTACCGTTCGCTGCACAAGGGAATCGAGATCACCTCCGAAGTGCAAATCAAGGAGGAGCAGGCGACTACCGGTTGAAATTTCCGCTTCGGGCCGCGGCCCGGAGATAAGCTCGCGATTGGGAACCGCTCAGGATCCGGGATATCGGGGTGCGGAGTGGAGGATGCGGGCTCGGGGGCGGAACGCTCCGGTTCACATCCCTTTAGCGAAAGACGCTCAACACCAGGTAGGCGAGGTAGCCGAAATAGCAGGCCACGAGCACCGCACCTTCACACCGGTTGATCCGACCGCCCCCCCGCAAACCGTAGCCGATGGCAAAAAGGGAGAGGGTCAGGATTCCCATGACCAACATATCCCGGGAGAGCACTTCCGGGGCAACGGTCATGGGGTGAATCGTTCCGGCGATGCCGACCACCGCCAGGGTGTTGAAGAGATTTGAACCGATGACGTTGCCCAGGGCGATGTCATGCTCGCCTTTGCGGGTGGCGATCACCGAGGAGGCCAGTTCGGGCAGCGAGGTGCCGATGGCGACAATGGTCAAGCCGATGATCAGGTCGCTGACCCCGAAGCCACGGGCGATCTCCACCGCCCCCCAGACCAGAATACGAGAGCTGACGATCAGCAGCACCAGACCGAGCAGCAGACGGAAGATGGCCCGGCCGAGAGGCATGGCATGCAGTTGGAGTTCCTGCTCCGTCTCCCTGCCGAGGGGGTCGGCCCCCTGGCTCAGACCTTGCCGGATGGCCCAGGCCATCAGGGCGGCGAAGACGCCCAGCAGGACGACTGCATCGGCGCGGCTAAGCTCCCCGTCCCAGAGCTGAAAGGCGGCCAGCACCGTCACGGCGATCAGGATCGGCAGTTCCTTGCGCAGCACCTGCGAATGGACGGAAATGGGGCTGATCAGCGCCGTCAACCCAAGGATCAGGGCAATATTGGTGATATTCGAGCCGTAGGCGTTACCCAGGGCGATCCCGGGATTGCCCTGCGAGGCAGCCAGGGCCGAGACCACCATCTCCGGCGCCGAGGTGCCGAAGCCGACGATAACCATGCCGATCAGCAGGGAGGGCATGCCGAAATAACGGGCCGTAGCGGCTGATCCTTCGACAAAATGGTCGGCGCTCCAGACCAGGAGCGCCAGACCGAATAAGAGGGCAAGAGAAGCCAGTGTCATATACCTGAGTGACCTTCTCTAATTTTCACGCTCGGCTCTTTCAAAGGCAGCTTGCGCCCCAGGCAGGTCCCCGAGTTTACTTCGTGCCCGGCCGATGATCCGCCAGTTTTCAGTCAGCAGGCGCTTGTCATCCCCGCCGAGGGCATTGGCTTTGGCAGCGAGGTTTTCCGCTTGCCGGTATTGTCCCTGATCCAGTCGGACGCGCGCCAGTTCCTGCCACAGCAGGGGATTGCGCGGTTCGATGCGCAAGGCGCGTTCCAGCGAGGCGCCGGCGGCCTCCGAACGGCCGGCGGACAACTGGGTTTGTGCCTGGCCCAGCAGGGCCACCACCGCCTCGTTCCGCGACGGTGGCGGCGGCGCACCCGGCTGCAGCCCCGCACACCCGGCAAGAAGCAGGACCGCGGCAATTATCGAAGCACTGCGCATTCCGGTCATCGGTCGAATATCCTTTCGAACCAGCCTTTGATCGACCTGCCCAGGGAGCCCGGCCCGCACGGTGCGGACTCCGTCGGCGCCGAGCCGGCAATGAACGGAATTTCGACGGCATCCCGACACCCCTTGCCGCTGCGCAGGCCCGATACCGGGTCGATCCAGACCCGTTCGATATTCTCCGGTTCGGGCAGGATCAGCGGCTCGGGGTTCAGGCCGGCCATCATGTCCCCCCAGACGGTCATGGCCCCGGATGCCCCGGTCAGACCCGTCGACACATTGTCATCGCGTCCGACCCAGACCACGGCCAGTCGATCCTCGGTAAAGCCGGCGAACCAGCTGTCGCGAAAGTCGTCGGTGGTGCCGGTTTTTCCCGCGGCATCGAGCGCCGGCGGCAGATAACCAGCGAGCCCGCGCGCCGTCCCCTCGCGAACCACATCCTGCATGGCCGTGGTCAACAGGTAGAGAGGCGCCGGCTCGATGGTCTGCTCCACGTTGAGCGGATAGCGCTGCAGCGGTTCACCCTCGGCGGTCAGCACTGCCCGGATCGCCCGCAGCGGCGTGCGAAAACCGCCGCCGGCAATCGTCTGGTAAACTTGCGTAACCTCCAGGGGGGAAAGGGCGTTCGAACCGAGCAGGCTGGAGGCAAACTCCGGCAGATCACGGTCAATCCCGAGCCGCTGGAGGTTGGCCATCACCCGGGAGACGCCGAGGGACAGGCCGAGCCGCACCGTCGGCACGTTGTACGAGTTCGCCAGGGCGGCTTGCAGCGACACCTCGCCGTGGAATTCCTTATCGTAGTTCTGCGGTGCCCAGTCGCCGGTGCCTGCCTGCTGCAGAACCAGTGGGCTGTCGTCAAGCAGCGTCGCCAGGGTGTAGCTCTTCGGTTGCTCCAGGGCGGTGAGGTAGACGACCGGTTTAATCAGCGAGCCGATCGGTCTTTGGGCGTCGAGAGCGCGGTTGAACCCCTCGAAACGCGGGTCGCGCCCCCCCACCAGGGCCTGGACCTCGGCGTTCTGAGTGCTGGTGACAACCAGCGCGCCCTGCAGCGTGGCGGGCTTTATGGCGCGGTCCTTTTCCAGACGCGCCAGGCGCTTGCTCAAAGCGGTTTCGGCCGCGCGCTGCACCCGGGGATCCAGGGTGGTGAAAATCTGCAGTCCTTCTGAACGCAGATCCTGGTCGCGGTAGTCGCGCGTCAACTGGCGATACACCAGGTTCAGAAAGGCCGGATACGGAGAGGTGCCGCGGGGCGGCCTCTCGACCACGCCAAGGGGCGCCGCCTGGGCCGAACGCTCCTGCTCGGCGGTAATGACCCCCGCTTCGGCCATCTCCCCAAGGACGAGATTGCGCCGCTCCAGGGCGCGCTGCGGATGGCGGCGCGGGCTGAAATAGGTCGGCCCCTTGAGCATCCCCACCAGCAGGGCCGCCTCGGGGAGATCGAGATGGCTCAGAGGCTGATCGAAATAGAAGGGGGCCGCCAGACCGAATCCGTGAATCTCGCGGTTGCCGTCCTGCCCCAGGTAGACTTCATTGAGGTAGGTTTCGAGGATCTCGTCTTTGCGGTAATGGATCTCCAGCAGGACCGCCATCACCATTTCGGTGAGCTTTCGCTGCAGCGTGCGCTCGGCGGTCAGGTAGAAATTCTTGACGAGCTGCTGGGTCAGAGTGCTGCCGCCCTGCACGCTCTCGCCGCTTGCCGTCGCGAGGAGTGGCCCGAGCGATGCCCCGCGGATCGATGCCGTGGTGGGAATAGAACCGGCGGTCCTCAACCGCGATCAGGGCATCGACCACCTGCCTGGGTACATCGGCGAGTTTTACCAGAACCCGATCTTCGTTTTTCCCGGGATAGATGCCGCCGATCAGGGCCGGGTCCAGGCGCACGAGCGGTAACGGTTTATCCCCGGCGAGAGCGCGCAGTGCTCTCACCTGGCCGTTCCCGAACTCGACGCGCAGCGATATCGCCTCCTGGGGACCGTCGGCGAAGACGAAGGGGCGCGTGACCAGATCCAGGGTGTCGTTGCTCCAGTGGTAAGTGCCAGGGGCCAGAGGATGCGGCGTCTCGCGGTAATCGAGCAGGGCGAGTTCCGTGTTCATTTCCGCAGGCCGCAGGCCCAGGCCCGGATACAGCTCCAGCGGCCGCGCATAGACCCGCGCCGGCAGCGCGAACCGCTTGCCCTCGAAGCGTGCCCGCACCGTGAAGTCCAGGTAGACTGTATAGATAGCGGCAAGGAGCAGTCCTGCCAGGGCAAAGAATAGCAGAAATCTTATTTTCGGATGCCGGCGTTTAGCCATCGTCTTTCCTAGGTCCCGCAGGAGGCCCGTTTTCTTCCTTGAAAAGAATTCTGCCAAGCCGCTTCTCGGCCTGGACCCGGTGTTGCCGAAGCCTCAAAAGGCCTCAATCTACCACATTCGCTCTTTGATTCGAACACCTAGTTTTGTCCGTCCCCGCGATTGCTCCGCTTTTCCTCCGCTCATCAGAGGAGCCGGAAAAAGTTCCCTGTGGTTTTGGCAGATGCGAAAGCCAAGAAGCCGGCGGGGAGGTTCGAACGGACACGCCGCAACAATCCGCCATGGAAGCTTGGGCGGCCGCCGCATTGTGTCACGGCCGGATGCGATACCGCTTATTTCTCAGCTTCTTGGGCCGACGTAGCGCCCCGGCGGACAGCTGGCAACTCATTTCGCAACTGTCCGGGTGCAAGGCGCGGGATTTGCACTCCCGTTCTGAGTCATGCCGACTGCAGACGATACCCGAAGACCCTTCCATAGCTGCGAGAAATATTCCAGCAAGAAATGTTCCCTTTCCCAAATGCGGGCGCCGGTGCTTATGTCAAGAATGAAGTTTCCCAGCAGTCTGATTCTGTTAATAACGTGGGTCTGTTTACTGGCACCCGGTATCCCGGCCGAGGCGGCGGAAAGCGAGTTCGCCGCCTGGCTGGAGAATGTCCGCGTGGCGGCCCGTTCCGCCGGCATTTCGGAAAAAACCGTGCAGACCGCCCTGTCCGGCATCCAGGAGCCGCTCCCCCGGGTGGTCGATCTCGATCGGAAGCAGCCCGAGTCCCTGCAGAGCTTTGCGGATTACGTCGCGGCCCGGGCCAATGAGAAACGGATCGCCAAGGGGCGCAGGATGACTGCGCCGCTATCCGACCTGGCTGGGCAGGGTCGAACGAAAATACCGGGTACAGAGACGCTTCCTGGTGGCTCTGTGGGGGATCGAAACCAATTACGGCGAACACTCAGGCAGCTTCCCGGTCATCCAGTCCCTGGTCACCCTGGCCTATGACGAGCGCCGCGGCCCCTATTTTCGCAGGGAGCTGTTCGATGCTCTGCGGGTCCTCGACGCCGGCCACATTCCATTGGAGCGCATGAAGGGCTCCTGGGCAGGGGCCATGGGTCAATGTCAGTTCATGCCCTCCTCTTTTCGCCGTTTTGCGGTCGATGCCGAAGGCAACCATCGCATCGACATCTGGGACTCGGTTCCCGACGTGCTGGCTTCGACCGCCAATTACCTGGCAAGTGCCGGATGGAAGGATGACCAGACCTGGGGGCGTCCGGTGCGGTTGCCAAAAAATTTCGATTTCTCCCTGGCCGGACTGGATACCCGTCTGCCGCTTTCTCGCTGGCAAGCCCTCGGGGTGCGGCGCAGCAACGGCCGCGCCCTGCCCCGGCGCAATCTCGAGGCCTCGCTGATCGCCCCCGAAGGCCCCGAGGGACCGGCCTACCTGGTGTATGACAATTTCCGGGTGCTTCTGGCCTGGAACCGATCCAAATCATTTGCAGTGGCGGTCGGGACTCTTGCCGACCGGGTTGCCGGCCGGAGATGACAGGGGTCACACCCGGTTCACACCTGCACTACCAGGTCGGAATAGGCCGCCAGCGGCCGATCGGCAGTGAGAAAAAAGAGAGGTTCCGTCATGGCCTGGGCGCGCAGGATGCGGTCGAAGAGTCCTTGTGGTCCGCTACCCGGACGAGTGCTGCGGCATGCTCCGGGGTAACGGCGAGTGACTCGAAACCGCTTTCGCCGATCCCCCGGAGCAGCTCGTCCGGCTCGGCTTGCAGCTTGCCGATCCCGATCTTATGACCGATTCCCAGATGGAAGCGGCGCTGACGAAGACCGCCTCGGCGTTCATGATCCGCTCCCGAGCGGTAGTGGAAATCATCCGCGCTTTCGAGGGTGCCGCATGAGGCTGCTTCTCGACACCCATGTCTATCTCTGGTGGCTCGGCGATTCTCCTGTACTCACCTGTCTCGCGTCGCAGGTTCGTCGCACTGAAAGTCGCGATTAACTTCCCGGTTCCGAGGAACACGCTTGAAGGCCCCGGATCTGGTGGTCGTGAAGGCGCGAGAAGAGCAGCAGGGCCGCTGATGCCCCGATAAGGGCGAAGAGCATGTCCGACTGGGTGTCCCAGGGATCTCCCTGCGTCCCCAGAAACGCATCGGCGCCCTGCCCGAGCCCGACGGCGGCCGCCCATTCGATGAGCTCGTATGCGGCGCTGATCGCCATAACGATGCAGATCACGATGAAGGCGAGCATTTTTCTGCCGCGCACGTACTGACCGCGGATGAGGATCTCCCGGGCGACCAGGGCGGGGACGAGGCCCTGGAAGAAGTGGCCGATCTTGTCGTAGGGATTGCGGTCGAGATCGAAAAGGTCGGCAAGGTAGAAACCGAGGGGCACCCTGGCATAACTGTAGGCCCCGCCATCAATGAGCACCACGGCATGCAGGAAGATGAAAGCATAGAGCAGACCGGTCAGCGGAAACCGGCGCCAGGTCGCCCACAGGATGGGCAGAGCGATGAACACCGGGAAAACCTCCAGCAGCCAGGTCGTGCGGTCATAGGGGTGGGCGCCGGAGAGCGCCAGCAGGCCCAGCAGAGCAACGGAGGCAAGGGCCAGGAATTGCGGGCGGGTTATCGACATATGCGGACCCTCCTGTATCTGGGGTTTTCTTTCGCGCTTCAAGGCGGGCACGGGTCATCCGTTCCCGAAGCCAAAGGCGTTCCCTGTCGTTCTCAGCGAGAGTGTCTCTCAGGTAGTCAGCGGCAAGTTTCTTGATCTGAGTTGCTGTCATTATTCCTGGCCTCATCAAAGCGAAAGTTCTCTCGGAGCGTTCGAGGTGTCTGGAGAAGTGAAGCCTTGCTTGCTTGCGGTCGGTAGTCTTCAGGGACTTCCTGATGTCAGACCTTGGGAACCACTGGGACAAGTCGGAGGGGATTTTAACTCTCAGGTAAAAGACACCGCTTCGCTGCTGCAAGTATGGCATAGAAAAGCCTCTCTAGTGTAACCCTCTGGGGGTCCAGTTGGGGTCACACTTGAGAGGCTCGGCTATGGAAACCAACGTAACTATCTGATTTCCTTCGATTTGGTGGAGGTGGCGGGAATCGAACCCGCGTCCGAACGTCTTTCACGTAAGGCTTCTACATGCTTAGTCTGTATATTGGATTTAACCCGCCGGAGCTCCCACAGACAGGATATCCGACGGGCGATTCTGCTTTATTTCGCCCCGGCACCGCAGACCCTTGCCGGGACTAGCCCACTAAATTGACGTCTCAGGCCCTACGCGGGCGATAGAACATGAGACGTGACGGCAATTAAGCCGCCAGTGCGTACTGAACGTCGTTGTCGGCGTTTGTGTTTGTGCCAGTTTTTTAACGAGGCCAACTGGCGTCCCCGGCATGCCACCTTCGCTTCCGACCTCCGTCGAAACCAGGTCACCCCCCTTGAATCAGGTCCAAAATTCGCAGTGCAAAGTTGAAAAGCTATAACCGACTTCTTTTATAAACTATTTTCGTCGGAAAATCAAGGGTTTTTGGGTCTATTCCTGGTATTTTCCCTTGATGATTTTCCCCATCTCACGCGCCGCCTCTTTCTGCTTGAGGGACTCGCGCTTATCGTGCAGCTGCTTGCCGCGGGCGACGCCGATTTCCAGCTTGGCCCGGTTTTCCTTGAAATAGAGTTTGGTGGGGACGAGGGAAAAGCCGCGCTCCTCAACCTTGCGGTACAGCTTGCCGATTTCCTCCCGGTGCAGCAGCAGCTTGCGCATCCGCGTCGGATCGGCGGGATTCTCCCGGCTCCCCTGCTCGTAGGGGCTGATGTGCATGTTGTTGATGAAGACTTCGCCATTTTTGATCCGGCAGAACGATTCCTTGAGGTTGACTTTACCGTCGCGCACCGATTTCACCTCGGTGCCGGTCAACATCAGACCGGCCTCGTATACCTCGTCGATAAAGAAGTCGTGATAGGCCTTCTTGTTGGTGGCGATGATTTTAATGCCCATTCTGCAGGTCCGCGACGAAGGTCTCGTCTTCGGGTAGGATTTCGGTGATCCGCGGCATGTAGTTTTCCCGCGGCAGCGCCCGGGTGCCGACGCGAATGATTAGAAAAGCGCCGACGAGAAAGGCTGAGCCGAAAATAGCCGAAAGGAGGTTGGGATTGAGACCGGTATCCAGTCTCTCCCCTAGCACCTGCCCGATGATGCCGCCGATGACCAAGGAGATCAGCGGGACGATATACAGCATAAAGGAAGATTTCAGGAAGCTCTTGGAACTGGTCACCACCCGCACCTTGTCCCCCACCTTGGCGCCGATGACGTTATGCGCTTCGACCAGCATGGAGCGATTGTCGTTTCCCACCTGGCAGCTTTCCATTGAAGCACAGTGGTTGCAGAAACTGCCTTTCTGGCAAAGGACGACGGCGGTGGATTTCCCCTTCAGTTCGACCACGCTGCCGGTTTCAACGATCATGCGCCACCTGCCCTTCCCTGTTTTGCATTTTTAGTATAACAGAGCCGATTCCCCGCCGTCACGACCCAGGCGTAAGTTTCCGATTGTAAAGGCGATGGGGTTTTAATGCAAGACTTCGCGGCCGGCCAGGTAAAGAAATCGCACCTCAGCGGTGCGCCCGGGGCTGCAGAGGAATTCCTCCAGATCCTGGCGAAGCGGCAGTGACGGCGGAACCAGCACCTGGAAATGCGCGCCCAGTCCCGGAGTGAGCTGCCCCATCTCCTTTTCCAGGCCGAGGGCCTGTGCGCCGCCGCGGGTGGCGACGGCCAGCCAGGCGGCCGGATCGAGAGCACCGGCAAACCAGCTGCAGGCAAAGGCGAGTTCATCCCAGACCGACAGAGAATCGTTGCTGGCGCGGCTGTCGGTGCCGAGGGCGAGGGTCACCCCGGCCTGCCGGTACATCTCAACCGGTGCCCGCCCCACGCTCAGCCGGTTATTGGAGCGCGGGCAGAGGACCACCGCCGCCCCGACCTGGGCCAGACGGTCGGCCTCGGCCGCCGTCACCTGCACCCCATGCGCCAGCAGGACCCCATTTTTCAGCCCGCCGCGCTCCGCGAGATAAGCGACCGGCGAGAGACCGGCAGGCGGCGGCACCAGATCCCCCCAGCCAACGAAAGGGTAGAGTTCCTCAGCTATTGCCCCCGTACCGGTAGCGAAAAAATCGACCTCGGCAGCCGATTCCGCCAGATGAATAGTCAAGGGACTCCGGTGCCGGCGGGCGGTGGCAAACACTTCTTCCAGATAGTCGGGAGAGAGGCTATAGGGGGAGTGCGGAGCGAAGCCGTAAGTCATCTCCCCGACCAGCCTCTTACGGAGGATTTCCTCGATGGCGATGAGGACCTGCCGGTTGGTCCCGGGGTCCTGTCCCAGGGTTTCCAGGAAAATCCGCCCGCGCAGAGGAGTGCCGGCATAAGCCTTGCGGGCCGGGAAATAGGACAGGATATCTCCCACGGCACCGGTGCCGGCAGCCAGTGATGCGGCAATCCCTGCCGCTACCGAAAGGTGGAAGCGCTCCCCGGAAACCTGCCGCTTGACCCGGATAACCTGGCGTATCCAGTCGACAAAGGAGGTCGCCCGGGCAGTGACGCCGGCGGATCTTGCCCACTGGGGGAAATGAGTGAGTTCGAGGTGGGTGTGGGCATTTACCAGCGGCGGCAGCAGCACGGCCTCGCCGAAATCGACGACGGCGGCGCCGGCTGAGGCGGTCCGCACTTCCAGCCACGGGCCGACGGCGGCGAGTCTCCCCGCCTGCACCAGCAGTGCGCCGTCCTCGATAGCAGGCCTACCGATGGGAAGCAGATAGCGGGCGCGGAAGAGTCTGGCTTCTGGCATCTGTTCTAATGGAACCTCGATGGCCCAGGGGCAGATCAGCTCGCCCTGGCACAAGCTGGTGTTGAAGGGGGAGTGGCAGAGCCCGAACAGAGGCTCTCGATCTGCTGCAGCAGATTGCGGATCTCCGGTTGCTGGACAATGGCGCACTGCTCGGCGAGGACGGCCGCCAGAATCTCATCCGTGGTCAGGGGATTGGCCAGAACGACCCGCAGGACGGAAATTTCCTGGCCATAAGCAGCCACCCGGAGCCGCGTCCTGGAAACGAAAGTCTGCCCTGCTTCCCGCTGGTACTTCTGCAACAGCTGATTGCCCTGGTCGAGAAAGGCATTGATGCACGCGGCCTGTTCCGCCGTCGCTTGGGCCAACTGCTGCTGCACGGCCAACGGACAGTAGCGGTAAGTGAGGATGTTCAGTTCAGGTGCACTCGTGAGTTCAAAGTCCGGATGCTGCCGCACCATTTCGGCAAAAGTCCGGGCCCGCTCGATCCCCATGTTTATGAGAAGCTCGTACCCTTTGCGGCCGATGATCGACAGGCCGGCATGAACCAGCATCGCCTTCCCCGGTCGCGAGCCCTCGAGGGTATGGCTGCCGAGGTCCTTGGAGCCATGGCGCAGGATATACGCGGCGTGGTGCTCAATAGCCGAAACCGCGGTTGGGTCCTTGAAGACGACCATCCCCGCTCCCATCGGCACATAGAGCTGCTTGTGGGCATCGATGGTGACCGAGTCGGCCCGCTCGATGCCGGCCAGGAGATGGCGATGGCGGTCGGAAAACAGGGTCGGCCCCCCCCAGGCAGCGTCGACATGGAAATGGCAGCCGAGTTCGGCGGCGAGGTCCGCCAACGCCTCCAGAGGATCGACGTTGCCGGTTTCGGTCGTTCCGGCAATACCGATGAGCGCCATGGGCCGAATATTCGCGTCCCGCAGCCGGGCGCATTCTTCTCTCAGTTTCTTCAGATCGATGCGGCTCTCGGCATCGGTGTCAACCATAACCAGGTTGTCTCGGCCGAGGCCGAGGAGGTCCGCAGCCTTGCCAAAGGAGTAGTGCCCCCGCCGGGAAACCAGGACGGCGATTCCTTCGCAACGCAGATGCTTCAGCCCCCGGGCCAGTCCCTCCTGGGCGATGCCGCGAAACTGCCCATCCGGGGCGAAGAGGCGGTTGCGCGCTACCCAAAGAGCGGTCAAGTTGGCGATGGTGCCGCCGGAGCAGAAAGCCCCGAGGGCATGCCGGCTGTCATGAATCCAATGGTCGTAGAAAGCGTCGTCCCCCCGGTAGACCAGACGGTGGAGCATGGCCAGCACCTGGCGTTCCATCGGCGTGAAGGACTTGGACGTTTCCACCTTGACCAGATTCTGGTTGAGGGCGATCATGATCCGCGACAGCGGCAGCATGAAATAGGGGAGCGCCGAGGTCATGTGGCCGATGAATCCGGGGGCGGCGGTATGCACGGAATGCGCGACCAGCTTCTCCTTGATGAACTCGGTGTACTCGGAGACGAAGGTCGGTTCCTCGGGGATGGCGGAGGCGGAGAAATCAACCTCGATCTCCTCAACCTGGCGCTTCAGGGCGACGATGTGGGTCTGCAGGAAACCGGCTACATCGCCGCTGATGGCCTGATCAATGGCCCCGAGTGTCGAATTGGGCGCCTCGGGGACGGTAAAGATCCGGTAGAGATTCTCCAGGTTGGCGCGAGCTGTCTCCCTGTTCTTTGACATCGTCTGGTGGCCTCAAAGAAGAAAACTGTTGTCGATCAGGCGGGTTTTCCCGATCTGCACGGCCAGCAGCAGGACCGAATCGGGGGTAATCTCCGCCATGTTCTGCAGCGTCTCGCCATGGCAGATCTGCACATAATCGATTCTGGCGTCGGGCTCCCGGCCGATCCGCTCACGGACCTCCCGTCGGACTGCCTCGGCATTCCTCTCCCCATTTTTGACCATGGAGGAAGCCAAGCGGAGCGAATCGACCAGAGCGAGAGCCTGCTGCCGTTCCACAGGCGACAGATACACGTTGCGCGAGCTCATCGCCAGCCCATCCTTCTCCCGGACGATCGGCATGCCGACAATCTCGACGGGGAAGTTGAGATCAACCGCCATCCGGCGGATCACCGCCAGCTGCTGGAAGTCCTTGCGGCCGAAGTAGGCGACGCTCGGCTGCACGATCTGGAACAGCTTGGCGACGACCGTCGTCACCCCGCGGAAATGCCCGGGGCGGCTGCGACCGCACAGGGTCTCGGTAAGCCCTTCGACATTCACGTAGGTAGCATAGCCGGCCGGGTATATTTCCCGGGCCTCCGGAGCAAAGATGAGATCGACGCCGGCCGCACGGGCCATCTCGGCATCCCGGACGAAATCGCGCGGATACTTGTCCAGATCTTCGCCGGCGCCAAACTGGGTCGGGTTGACGAAGATGGAGAGGACCAGCAGATCGCCCCGGTTCCGCCCGGCCTCCAGCAGGGAGCAATGCCCGGCGTGCAGGTATCCCATGGTCGGGATAAAGGCGATGGTTTTCCCCTGCCGGCGGGCCGCAAGGCAGAGCTTCTGCATGGTCTGGATATCGGCGATGGTTTTCATATATCAAGAGTCAGAGTTTGAAGGTTGAAGGTTCAGGGGAAAGTATAGCCTTTGCCAGGCCTCAGGCCTGATCACCCTATTTGAACGTATGTTCTTCCCCCGGGAATATCTCTTCCTTCACTTCGCGGATGTAATCCTCCACCCCCTGGCGAATGATGCCGGAAATGTCGGCGTACTTTTTGACGAACTTGGGGGAATATTTTTCGCATAGGCCGAGAATGTCGTGCAGAACCAGTACCTGGCCGTCGCAGTGCACGCCGGCACCAATGCCGATAGTGGGGATGGCAACCGTTTCGGTAATCTCCCTGGCCAGAGTAGCGGGAATTCCCTCGAGGACCAGGGAAAAAGCGCCGGCCGCCTCGACCGCCCGCGCGTCAGCCAGCAACTGCCGCGCCTGCTCTTCCTGACGTCCCTGCACCTTGTATCCCCCCATGCGGTGGACCGATTGCGGGGTTAGCCCGATATGACCGACGACCGGGATATCCATATCGACGATGGCACGAATCGTTTCCGCAACGTTTTCGCCCCCCTCAAGCTTCACTGCCTGGGCGCCCGCCTCCTTGATCAAGCGGCCGGCATTGAGCCGGGCATCACGCAGGTCGGTCTGGTAGGAGAGAAAGGGCAGATCCGCCACCACCAGAGCACCGACGGTCCCCCGCATGACCGCCCGGGTATGGTAAAGCATTTCCTCCATGGTCACCGGCAGGGTAGTGTCGTAGCCGGCGACCACTACGCCGACCGAATCGCCAACCAGCACCATGTCGATCCCCGCCTGGTCAACCAGGCGGGCCAGGGGGTAGTCGTACGCGGTGAGAACGGCAATTTTCGTCCCCTTCGCCTTCATCTCCTGCATATCCAAAATGGTTTTGCGTTTTTTCATCTCTCTCGCTCCACGCCGGCGCCCGAAAACAGAAAAGCCTTCCAGGAGCGAGTCCGAAAGGCCGTGACCAGAAGGAGATTTCTCCACCCCTTGCCGGTGCCGCTATTGCCTTCCGTCCCGGTCCCATCGGATCCAGGCGGTATTGTTTCGTTCAGTAAAACCTGCGGCTGTTCGCTCCGGTACGGGTTCCGGGCTGACCGCAACAAAATCCAAAAAAACGTTTTATCCTATACCATATGCAGCAAAAGTTGTCCAGAAAAATTCGCGACCTTCATCCCCCACCGACAGGCCGAGAACGTCAGGTGCTTCGGGCTTTTGCGGGGGGGCCGAAGATCGCAGACGGTCCCTGGGAAAACGCTGCGGGTTGGCAGTTGCATTACCGGCAGATTGCGCTAATTATATGAATGTGGGTTTGCTAACCGGAGGTGTTTATGCTGGGTCTGAAGATCCGTGACGAAATCCGTTGGCACGACCGATGGTCGGCCGAGATCGGGCGCCGGCTTCAGGTCAAGGACAGCACCAATGACCTGTATATTTTCGACGAACGGCACAGCCGCAAGGACATCCTCTCCATCCTGAAGGAAGCCCCGAAGGAGCTGTATGAGTTATTTGAAGTCCGGGAGGCTCCGGAGGAGGAATGCGATTACATGGCTGATTCGGGACGTTGTTACAGCCGCAGGTAAGTCATGGGTCGCTCGGCCCCTTTCCTTTCATCCTCTGCAGAAAAGAGGATTCGCCCGTCCGGGTCAGGGACGGGCGAACAGGGAGAACCAATCATGTTGATGGCTACTGTCCGTCTGCAGATGGCGAACGGACATGAAGTTTACTTCCGCGCCCGCCGCAGCGAAATCCACCGGCTGGTGCTCAGCCGTCACCAGCGCCAGCCAGAAGTTGTTGGGCAACATATCATCACGACGGAAAAGAACGTCCCCATCACCGTCGATCTGCAGGAAATCCGGACGATTCACATCATGTAGCCGCCTTCGCAAGGCTTCGGCCCCCGGGGTTGGTTCGCCAGGCATCGACGACTAGATGGTTTTCTACTTCGCTCAGTAGCGGGCGTCGGCGAATTCCACCCAACCTCCCGCCTGCACCAGTGCCTTGTCGAAAGGGGAGATATCGAAGGCGAACACCTCGCTTCGGCCGCCCGCCCGGGCGGTGATCTGCTGTCCGTTCAGATCGACATCGAACTCCACCTCCCCTTCCCCGCCCAGGGCAAAGAGGCGATCGATTTCCGCTTTCGGCAATTCAATCGCCAGCATGCCGCCGTTGAACATGTTCTGGCGGAAAATCCGGGCATAGCTCTCGGCGATGATGGTATGGATATCGTTGACTTCGAAAACCCAGGGGGCATGTTCCCGCGAGGAACCGCAGCCGAAGTTTTCTCTGGCGACCACCACCCGGGCCGCCTTCAGCCGCTCCCCCTTGGGATCGAATCCCTCCAGCTTGATATCCTCCAGGATGTAGGGACGAAGAGCTTCCTTGGTCACCTCTGTAAGATATTTGGCAGGAATGATTTCATCCGTATTGATATCGGAGCGATCAAGGAAGATCGCCGGTCCGCCGAAGGTCTTTTCCATAAGTTGTCTTCCTTTCAAATTTTCCGGGCATCGGTGATTACCCCGGCAATCGCCGTGGCAGCGGCCGTGGCTGGGCTCATCAGGTGCACCATCCCACCCTTGCCCATGCGCCCGTTGAAGTTACGGTTACTGGTGGAGGCGCAGACTTCCCCTTCCGCCAGTACCCCGTTGCTCATTCCCAGACAGGCGCCGCAGGTCGGATTGGTGACACAGAAGCCGGCATCCATGAAAATCTGGATGATCCCCTCGGCCAGGGCATCACCGAAGATCTTGGGGGTGGCGGGAGAAACGATCCCGCGCACCGAATCGGCGATGCGCCGCCCCTGGAGAATCCCGGCAGCGATGCGCAGGTCTTCCAGCCGGCCGTTGGTGCAGGTGCCGATGTATACCTGATCGACGGGAGTACCGGACAGCTCTTTCGCCGCCTTGACGCAGTCCGGCTTGAAGCCATAGGTGACCTGCGGTTCCAGGTCGGAGAGATCGAAGTCGAGAACCTTTTCGTAGGCGGCGTCAGAATCGGAATGCCACAGCCGGAAATCGGCCAGGGCGGCATCCCGACTGGCATAGTCGTTCTGGATAAACGGCCAGAGGTAATCGACCGTGGTTGCATCGGGCAGACAGATGCCGGAAGTACCGCCGGCCTCGATCGCCATATTGCACAGAGTCATCCGCGATTCCATGGACATGGCATCGACGACCGGTCCACGGAATTCGATCACCCGGTCGGTAGCGCCATTCACCCCGAGACGGCCGATGACGAAGAGAATGGCGTCCTTGGCGTAGACCCCCGGGGCCAGATGCCCATTGAGGTTGATGCGGATCGTCTTCGGTTCACGGAAAGCGCATACACCCTTGAGGATCCCCACCTCCAGATCGGTAGTGCCGACACCAGCGGCAAAAGCGCCGAAGGCGCCATGGGTGCAGGTGTGGCTGTCCCCCATGATGACCGTGTAGCCGGGGCGGATATATCCCTTCTCCGGGAAGAGGGCGTGACAGACGCCGTTACGGCCGACATCGAAGAAATCGGTGATGGCGTGGCGGCGGGCCCAGTCGCGAAGCATCTTGGCCTGGGTGGCGGTTTTACTGTCCTTGGACGGAGTCACATGATCGATGACCGCTTTGATTTTGCTGCGGTCGAAAACCCTATCCTTGCCGCGCCAGACAAGATCGGCAATGGCCACCGGAGTGGTGATCTCGTGGCAGAGGACCCGGTCGAGATCGAGGACCTTGGTCCCGGGAAAGGGCTCGTCCCGAAGATGGGCATCAAAGATTTTTTCCGCAATATTCTTTCCCATGTTCTCTCCTTGGCAAATCGAAGGTATCAGGTGCCAGGTATCAGGAGCCAGGATTTCATCAGGAATTTTTGTACCTGCTACCTGTTTCCTTATATCTACAGATGAACGCTGGTGCGTTTGACCACCGAAGCCATCTTATTGAGGGCGTTGAGGTAGGCCTTGGCGCTGGCGACGATGATATCGGGGTGGGCGCCCTGTCCGAGGACCTCGCGGCCGTCTTCCTCCAGGCGCACCGTGCATTCCCCCTGGGCATCGGTGCCACCGGTAATCGCCCCGACCGAGAACTGCAGCAGTCGGGCCTGGCTCCGGGTCAGCTTCTTGATGGCCTTGAAGGTCGCATCGACCGGCCCATCTCCCATGACCGCGGTCTTTCTAACCCTGCCATCCACCTCCAGTTCGACGGTAGCCGTCGGGGCGGCGAATGAGCCTGAAGCGACATTCATCTGCCGCAGCCGATAGCGTTCCGGCACCCGGATGATTTCATCGGCAACGATGGCGTCCAGATCCTCATCGAAAATTTCCTTTTTCTGGTCAGCCAGTGACTTGAAGCGGACGAAAGCCTTTTCGATGTCCTCCTTGCCGAGCTCATAACCAAGCTCCTTCAGGCGGTCAATAAAGGCATGTCTACCGGAGTGCTTTCCCAGCACCAGTTTGTTCTGATTGAGGCCGATCGACTCGGGCGTCATGATCTCATAGGTCGATTTTTCCATCAAGACCCCATGCTGGTGGATCCCTGCTTCGTGAGCAAAAGCGTTGGCCCCGACTACGGCTTTGTTCGGTTGGACGACGATGCCGGTGATGGTGGAGAGCAGTTTGCTGGCTGCATAGATATGCTCGGTCATAACCTTGGTGGCAAAGGGGAGAATATCGTGGCGGGTGCGCAGGGCCATCACCACCTCCTCCAGAGAACAGTTGCCGGCCCGTTCGCCGATACCGTTGATGGTGCATTCCACCTGCTCGGCACCAGCCTGAATTGCCGCCAGGGAGTTGGCGACCGCCAGCCCCAGATCGTTATGGCAGTGGACGGAGAGAATCGCCTGCTCGACGTTCGCCACGTTTTCCTTCAAGTACTTGATGAGGTTGAAGTATTCGAAGGGGATGGTGTAGCCGACGGTGTCCGGGATGTTGACCACCTTGGCGCCGGCCTCGATAACTGCCTCGACGATTTTGGCCAGAAACGGCAGACGGGTGCGGGCGGCGTCCTCTGCCGAGAACTCGACGTTGGGAGTGTAGCGGGCGGCCCGCCGGACCGCTTTGATCGCCGTCTCCACAACCTGGTCCTCACTCATCTTCAACTTGTGCTGCATATGAATGTCACTGGTGGCGATGAAGGTATGGATGCGGCCGCGCTCACCGGCGAATTTCAGGGCTTCCCAGGCCCGGTCGATGTCCATGTCGTTGGCCCGGCAGAGGCCGGCGATCTGTGGCCCTCTGATGGTCTGGGCGATCTTTTTGACCGCCTCGAAATCCCCATCCGAGGCGATGGGAAAGCCTGCCTCGATCACGTCGACATTCAACTTCTCAAGTTGATGGGCGATGCGCAGCTTCTCATCGATGTTCATGCTGGCGCCAGGCGACTGCTCGCCATCGCGCAGAGTGGTATCGAAAATCTGGATCATCTTCGGCTTGTCCATGACTCCTCCTTTTTAACACGCCGTCGAAAGAGCGGCCGTGGCGTTCATTTGCGGGATCGATATGTCCGGATAATGCAGTCCTAGCTCTCCCAGGTCCGATTCCATGCGACCACCCCCTTTCCGGGTATCCCTACCTGCCCCGCATGAGGGCAGGCAGGACATAAATAAAAAACTCCCGCCCCATCCAGGGGCGAGAGCAGAAGCTTCGCGGTACCACCCTGATTCACCCGCCGCCTTTCTCACGCTGCAGCGGGCCTTGTTGTCCTTTACGCAGACTCACGGCACCGGCTAAGCTGCCACTGGCAGACTCACCGATGCGGCTCCGAGGCGAGTTCGATTCCTTCCTGTACCGGCTTGCAGCGACCGCCGACTCTCTGCGACAGGGGGGAGAATCTACTACTCCTCTTCAACGCCTTTCCTTGTTATGTCTGCCTAATTAACCAGACCCATCGGGTCCTGTCAAGCGGTTTTTTCATCCTTCCGGACATCTCCAGTCCCGCCCCTGCCTGTTAACCTCGCCGCCGATTGCGCAGCAGGCGCAGCAGATAACCGATGGGACCGGCAATCATGTAGGCGAAAAAGAGGAGGAAAAACATGATCTCCGGTTGCGCCACCACGACGATGATGATGAAGATTGCCAGCACCAGAAATCCGAATGGTTGCCGTTTGACAAGTTCCGGGTCTTTGAATGAATAGTAGCGAAAATTACTCACCATCAGAAAGGCCAGAACATAGATGAGAACCAGGATGGAAACCTTTTTGATGGTCCCCGAGCCACCCAGATGATAAAAAAGCAGGACGCAGGAGGCTACCATGCTGGCGGCGGCCGGGATCGGCAGGCCGACGAATCGCTTCGATTCGACGGTCGTCACCTGCACGTTGAAGCGGGCCAGGCGCAAGGCGCCGCAGACCACATAGAGAAACGCAGCGAGCCAGCCCAGTTTGCCGAAGGGTTTTAGCGCCCAGGCGTACATCAGCAGTCCCGGCGCTACACCGAAAGCCACCAGATCGGCCAGGGAGTCGTATTCCACCCCGAATTTGCTGGTGGTACCCGTCAGACGCGCCACCTTGCCGTCGAGAGCGTCAAAAATAGAGGAGACCAGGATGAACCAGGCAGCGAGATAATAGTTGCCCCCCATGGTGGCAACTATTCCGTAAAAACCGGCAAAAAGGCTGCCGGTAGTAAACAGATTGGGAAGGATATAGACCCCTTTGCGCAGACTTTCACGCCGGTCCGGGGCCATTTTTTCGTCGATCATTGCATATAGCCCAGGACCGATTCGCCGGCAACGGCTTTATCGCCCACCCGGACCGTTACTTCCGCTCCCAGCGGAAAATACAGGTCGACACGGGACCCGAAACGGATCAGGCCGTAGCGCTGGCCACGCCGGAGCAGGTCGCCAACGACCGGATAGGAGATGATGCGACGGGCGATCAGACCGGCGATCTGAACGAAGAGCAGGCGTTTGCCGCTTTCGGTCTCCAGGAGAATGCCGGCCTGTTCATTCTGCAGGCTCGCCTTGTCCAGGGAAGCGTTGAAAAACTCTCCCTTGTTGTAGAACATGTCAACAACCTTGCCGCTGAATGGGACCCGGTTGACATGGACATTGAAGACGGACATGAATATGCTCACCTTGACTGCTTCGGCCTGGAAATAGCGGTCTTCCCGCACCGTGCCGACGAAAACCACCTTGCCATCCGCCGGCGATACGACCGCCAGCGGGTCGACCGGGGGGTGCCGCTCGGGATTGCGGAAAAAATAGATGGTAAACAGGCACAGCACCAAGCTGAGAACCGTCAGCACCGACCAGCCGAGCAGGGCGAAAATCAGGGTGACGAAAGCGAACAGAGCAATGAAAGGGTAACCTTCGACCGCTACCGGCTGAGTCTGGTTGCGCATGGGACTCCGGAAGGATAAGAGAAGGGAAGCCGGGGGTGAGGAGGAAAACCTTGGCTCCTCACCCCTTCGGCTGATTTTCCAGTTTAATTGCGTTCCTTGTCGACGATTTTGTTCTTGCCGATCCAGCTCATCATCGACCTCAGCCGTCCCCCGACTTCCTCGATGGAATGGGCAGCGCCTTTGCGACGCAGGGCCGAGAGAACCGGTTTGTTCGCCTTGTTCTCAAGCATCCACTCGCGAGCGAATTCCCCGTCCTGAATCTCGCGCAGGATTTCCTTCATCGCCTTCTTGGTCTCGGCGGTGACGATGCGCGGCCCGCGGGTCAAATCGCCGTATTCGGCAGTGTTGGAGATGGAATAGCGCATGTTGGCGATGCCGCCCTCGTACATCAGGTCGACAATCAGCTTCAGCTCGTGCAGGCACTCGAAATAGGCCATCTCAGGCGCGTAGCCGGCTTCCACCAGGGTTTCGAAACCGGCCTGCACCAGCGCGCTGGCGCCGCCGCAGAGAACCGCCTGCTCACCGAACAGGTCGGTCTCGGTCTCCTCGCGGAAGCTCGTCTCGATAACCCCCGCCCGGCCGCCGCCGTTGGCGCTGGCGTAAGCCAGGGCGACTTCCTTGGTATTCTTGGCCGGGTCCTGGTGGATAGCGATCAGGGTCGGCACGCCGCCGCCGCGGGTATATTCGTGACGTACCAGATGGCCGGGTCCCTTGGGGGCCACCATGAAGACGTTGACATCCGCCTGGGGAGCGATCTGCCCGAAATGGATATTGAAGCCATGGCCGAAGGCGAGATAGACGCCATTCTTCATGAAAGGCTCGATCTCTGCCCGGTACATATCTCCCTGGATCTCATCAGGAGTCAGGATCATGATGACATCGGCGATGCGGGCCGCCTCCGGGGTCTCCAGCACGGTCAGGCCGGCCTTTTCCGCCTTGGCCCAGGAAGTGCTCCCCTTCTTCAGGCCGACGACGACGTCGATCCCGCTGTCCTTCAGGTTATTTGAATGGGCATGCCCCTGGCTGCCGTAGCCGATGATGGCAACCTTTTTCCCTTTGAGTACATCCAGATTGGCATCCTTGTCGTAATAGACTCTCATTCCTGTCGAACCTCCTTTGCGCGGGATCAAGTCCCGGAAATAAGCCGATCTTATAGCACACACCTTAATTCCAGGCCAGAATATTCATCCGGCCGCTTATTCACTCCCCCGCCACCCCTTGGGACCGCGGCCGAGAACCACCGGCCCCGAGCGCACCAGTTCCTTGATCCCCATCGGGCGCAGCAGTTCGATAATGGCATTGACCTTGCTGGGAGCACCGGTGATCTCGACGGTATAGGAGCGGGCGGTAACATCGACCACCTTGGCCCGGAAGATGTCGGCGATGCGCAGGACCTCGGCCCGCGAACTCTCCTCGGCGGCAACCTTGATCAGGGCCATTTCCCGCTCCACGTAATCCTGTCCGGTGAAGTCGATGACCTTGATGGTGTCGATCAGCTTATTCAGCTGTTTGGTAATCTGTTCGAGAATCTGTTCATCGCCGCTGGTAACGATGGTCATCCGTGAAATGCTCGGATCGAGGGTGGGGGCGACCGCCAGGCTCTCGATGTTGAAGCCCCGCCCGGAAAAAAGTCCGGAGATCCGGGCCAGAACCCCGAATTCGTTTTCCACCAGCACCGAAATGGTATGTTTCATCGCAGTAATCTCCTCCATCGCAGAGAAACGGTCAGGACGCCAACACCATTTCATTCAAACCGGCGCCGGCGGGTACCATCGGCAGGACATTCTCCTCCCGGGCCACCTTGAACTCCATGATCACCGGCCCCGGAGTCTCCAGGGCCTGGCGAATTACGCCCTCCACCTCATCCGGCCGGGTGGCGCGCAAGCCGGCAGCACCATAGGCTTCGGCGAGTTTGGCAAAATCGATGGGGAGTTCGAGGCAGGTCTGGCTGTAGCGGCGGTTGAAGAAAAGCTGCTGCCACTGGCGTACCATGCCGAGAAAATTATTGTTGAGAATAGCAATCTTCACCGGCAGACGATACTGCACCAGGGTCGCCATTTCCTGAGAATTCATCTGAAAGGAGCCGTCGCCGGAGATGTCGATCACCTGCCGGTCGGGGTAGGCGGCCTGCGCCCCGAGAGCCGCCGGCAAGCCGAAACCCATGGTGCCGAGACCGCCGGAGCTCAGGAAGGTACGCGCCTGGCGAAAATCGAAGAACTGAGCGGTCCACATCTGGTGCTGCCCGACTTCAGTGGTGACAATGGCGTCATCGGCGGTCAACTCGCGGAGCTTCTCAATGACGTACTGCGGCTTGATCACCGAAGAGGACGGCTGGTATCCCATCGGATGCTCTTCTTTCCAGCGGTTGATCTCGAGCAGCCAGGGTGCCGCTTCGGCGGTCAATTCACGGACCGCTTCATCCTGATCCCGCAGCTTTTTAACCATCTTCTGCAGGACATCCTTGAGATCGCCAACGATCGGCAGGTCAACCCGCACGTTTTTTTTGATCGAGGTCGGATCGATGTCGATGTGGATGATCTTGGCATCCGGAGCGAAAGTAGCTATCTTCCCGGTCACCCGGTCATCGAAGCGGGCACCGACGGCAATCAGCAGGTCGCAATGAGTGACGGCCATGTTGGCGTAGTAGGTGCCGTGCATACCCAGCATTCCCAGGGAGAGGGGATGGTGGCGAGGGAAGGAGGACATTCCCATCAGGGTGGTGGTGACTGGCGCCTGCACTGTTTCGGCGAAACGGAGAAGTTCCTTTGAGGCGTCGCAGGAAGAGGCTCCACCACCGACATAGATCACCGGTTTGCGAGCCCCCAAGATCATCTTCACCGCCTTTTCCACCTGGCGCAGATTTCCGCTGTAAGTTGGTTTGTAGCCGCGCAGTTCGACCGTTTCCGGGTACTCGAACTTGGTGGTGGCAATCTGTACGTCCTTGGGCAGGTCAATCAGCACCGGCCCGGGTCGGCCGGTCCGGGCGATATAGAAGGCCTGTTTGACGATCCGGGCAAGGTCTCGGACATCCTTGACCAGATAATTGTGCTTGGTTACCGGTCGGGTAATGCCGATGATGTCGGCCTCCTGAAAGGCATCATTACCGATCAGCGGAGTAGGGACCTGGCCGGTGATCACAACCAGAGGAATCGAGTCCATGTAGGCGGTGGCAATCCCGGTGATGGTGTTGGTGGCACCCGGTCCGCTGGTGGCGATGGCAACCCCCACCTTGCCGCTCGCCCGGGCATAGCCGTCGGCCGCGTGTACGGCCGCCTGCTCATGACGGGTCAGGATATGGCGGATAGAGGAATCCATCAGGTCATCATAAATATTGATGACTGTTCCACCCGGATAGCCGAAAACGGTGTCGACCCCTTCCAGCCGCAGGCACTCCAGAAGAATTTGAGATCCGGTCTTTTTCACAAGGCCTCCTTAAAACAAAAGCACATCATGCCTGAGTCACTGCTCCGGTGCCGGCGGAGGTAACCACCGCCGCGTAGCGAGCCAGCCAGCCAGTTTTGATCTTCGGCTCAGGCTTTCGCCAGTTGGCCCGACGGCCAGCCAGGGTATTTTCATCCACCAGCAGCTCCAGGCGCCTGGCGGGGATATCGAGACGGATGCGATCCCCCTCCTCGATCAGAGCGATCGGCCCACCTTCGGCGGCTTCCGGGGAGATATGCCCGATGCACGGCCCGCGGGTGCCGCCGGAAAAGCGTCCGTCGGTAATCAGGGCGACGCTTTCGCCGAGTCCGAGTCCCATCAGGGTGGCGGTGGGGGCGAGCATTTCGCGCATACCGGGACCGCCCTTCGGCCCTTCATAGCGGATGACTGCGACATCGCCGGCGACAATGTGTCCGCCCATCAGGGCCTCCATGGCCGCCTCCTCGGAATTGAAGCAGCGGGCGCGGCCTTCGAAGACCATCATTTTCTCCGAAACCCCTGACTGTTTGACCACCGCCCCGTCGGGCGCAAGATTGCCCCGCAGAATGGCGATTCCTCCTTCCGGACGTACCGGATCGGACATGGGATGCACCACCTCGGCGTCGACATCGGCGACACTGGCGATAATCTCCCGCACCGTCGGTCCGGTGAGAGTGGGATTGTCGAGGATCCGCTCGCGCAGTTGCCAGAGGACGGCCGGCACACCGCCGGCGGCGTCCAGGTCTTCCATGAAATGCACCCCGCCCGGGTTCATCGAAGCGAGTTGGGGGGTTTCCCGACTCAGCCGGTCGAAGGCGTCCAGGGGCAGATCGACTCCGGCTTCCCGGGCGATGGCGAGCAGGTGCAGCACGGTATTGGAGGAGCCGCCCAAGGCCAGGTCAACCCGGATGGCATTCTCAAAGGCCTCCCGGGTGAGGATCTGCCGGGGAGTAATTCCGGCGCGCACCAGTTCCACAATCCGTTCCCCGGAGGCGAAGGCGATCCGCCGCTTGAGGGAAGAGACGGCCAGGGCGGTGCCGCAACGCACCAGGCTCATCCCCATGGTCTCGGTAAGAATGGCCATGGTGTTGGCAGTGAACAGCCCCTGGCAACTGCCGGCGGTGGGGCAGGCCTGGTCTTCGCACACCAGCAGTTCCTGGGCATCGATCACCCCGGCCTTGTAGCGGGCCATCGCCTCGAAGGTGTCGGTGACGAAGGAAAACCGCCGGCCATCCCGGCCGCGGCCGGCCATCATCGGGCCGGCGGTGACCACCAGACAGGGGATGTCGAGCCGGGCAGCCGCCATCAGCATTCCAGGGGTTATCTTGTCGCAGTTGGTGAGCAGCACCAGTCCATCCAGGCGGTGGGCCTCGGCGACCGATTCAATCATGTCGGCAATCAGCTCCCGGGTCGGCAGGGAGTAATGCATGCCCCGGTGACCCATGGCAATGCCGTCGCACACCCCGGGGATGCCGAAAAAGAAGGAATAGCCACCGCCGGTATGCACCCCTTTCTCAATGAACCGCTCCAGATCCCGCATCCCGGAATGACCGGGAATCAGATCAGAGAAGGAAGTGGCGACACCGATGAAGGGCTTGCCCATTTCCTCGCGGGGAACGCCGGTCCCCAGGAGGAGGGCGCGGTGCGGGGTGCGTTCGAAACCCTGGGTGATAAGATCGCTGCGCTTGCTGGTCATGAAATCCGTTGTCCCTTTCTCTGCTTCGGCCAGATAATAAAGACAGGGGCGAACTCGCCCCTGTCTGCCGAAGCCTGGCCGTCCCGGCAGTTGAATTTACCGTCTACATTCGGTATGGAGGGGAAAAACCCGGAATGACTTTCCGGGCCAATGCCCTTTTTATGCGCCGTTGATTACTGGCGGCCGCTCTTCAGCATGCGGACCATCTCGTCCTTGCCCGCAAGCTTGAGTTTCTGGATTTTTTTCCTCACGAGTTCATCATCCGCTGACAGGTAGGGTCGTGAATCGAAGCTCAGGAGTTCTTTCTCAAGCAGCAGGTGCTCTTCGTAGAGCAAGCGAAAACGCGGGTTTTCGTCTACCAACTGCCGTACCCTGGACTGATCCAGTTCCTCCATCGTTCACCTCCCGAGAAAGGGTTGACAAAGAGCGAAAAATGCCATTTTAAAATATCGAAACCCCAGGTTGATGTCAACATTCATTGAAGTTTTCGGCGGCTCGTCGGGCCCAGAGATTTTCCGCCTCGGAACGACGGATGTAATGCGGCGTCAGTTGGCGAAGAGGAACAACGTTACCGAGCCGCAAATCGGCCAGGGCGAGGGCGGCGGCATGCCCGGCGCGCGGAGACTGCTGCGGCCAGGGAAGAAAATGGGCACGGACGCCAAGTCGGTGGACGATCACAGGCCGATATGCGGCGGCGCCGCTACCGACAAAGAGCACCTCATCCCGCAGGGTGTCGAGAAGGACCTCAGGCGCCAGGACCGCCTCCTCGCCCATGGCCATGGGCCGCTCTCCATCCCACCGATAAAGGCCGGCATAGACCTCCTTTTTCCGTGCATCGAGGAGCGCGCAGACCGGAAAACGGGGGAACGGGGCCTGCATGGCGAGGGTCCGCAGGGAGGAGACCCCGACAACGGGGCGACCGGTGGCCAGGGCGAGGCCTTTGCACGGTGGCCACCCCGACACGCAGGCCGGTAAAAGAACCGGGGCCGAGGACGACGGCAAAGGCATCGATGTCTGCCAGATCCGTTTCGGTATCGTCCAGGACCTGGCGAATACTGCGGAGCAGTCGGTCGGAGTGCGGGCTTTGCAGGTTGAGAAAGATCTCCCCGAGCAGCGTTTCGCCTCGGCTGACCGCCACACTGCCCGCCGCCGAAGCGGAATCCACGGTGAGGAGAAGTTCGGCCATTTACTGGCCGCCGACGAAGAGGCGCATGATGTCATTGTAGAAGGCGAGCACCATGAGCAGCAGGATCAGCACCAGCCCGATCTGCTGAGCGACCTCCCGGGTCCGCAGGGAAAGGGGGCGGCGAAAGATCAGTTCGTAGAGGTTGAAGAAAAGATGGCCGCCATCGAGGACAGGGATGGGAAACAGGTTCAGAATGCCGAGTTGGATGCTCAGAAATGCAAGAACCGAGAGGATGCTGGCCAGATCGGTCTGCGCGGCCTGTCCGGCGATCTGCACGACGGTGATGGGGCCGCCGATATTGCGCGCCGAGACGTGGCCTGCAGAACATCTTCTTGATGAAGATCAGGGTGAGATCAATCAGTTCCGTGCTCCGATTGAATCCAGCTTTGACCGCTTCGATCGGACCGAACCGCTTAAAAGTCGTTTCCTGCTCCGGGGCGATACCGATCAGGTACTCGGCCCCATCCGTTTTCTCCTTCATCGGCTGGATTTGGATCTGCTGTTGCCGGCCGTCCCGCTCGATGGTAAACGTCTGGAGCCTTGCCGTCGCCTTCCTGAATGAGCTGTTTGAGATCATACCAGGAAGAGATGGAGGTATGGTCGATGGCGACGATGCGGTCGCCTTCCTGCAGGCCGGCGGCCTGCGCCGGCATCCCCGGTGCCAGGGACCCCACCACCGGCGACTGCGGCGGAAGCAGCCCGAGAGACTGCAATCCCTCCATGCTGTTCTCTTTTGCCGGCAGGGTCAGCGTTACCTGCTTCCCGTCCCTGGTGACGGCAAACTGCAGGGGAGCCCCCGCTTGCGAGATCAACTGCCGGTTGGCCTCGGACCAGGTGGCGACGGATTCGCCGTTGATGGCAACGATACAGTCGCCAGCATGGAATCCGACCTGGCGACCAGGCGAATCGGGGGCGATGTAGCCGACGCAGGGGCGCTGATCGAGAAAAGCCGGGACCTGGACCCCGACCAGAAAGGCGAGCGGCAGGATCAAAAAAGGGAAAACGAGGTTCATGAAAGGTCCGGCGGCGATGATCGCGGTTCGGCGGGAAACCGGCTGCTCGGCAAAGGATCGCCGCTTTTCTTCCGGCGAAAGCTCCGCTGCCGCACCCTCGCCTTCCTCCCCGCCCCCTTCGCCGAGCATCTGCACATAGCCTCCGAGGGGCACGGCGCAGATCATGTACTCCGTCTCTCCCCACTGGCGGGAAACCAGGCGGGGGCCAAAGCCGAGGGAAAATTTAAGGACCTTTACTCCGGACAGCTTGGCCACGCAGAAATGCCCGAACTCGTGGACGAAGACCAGGATGCCGAGCATGACGATACCTGCGATGACAGTAAGCATGAAACCTCCGGTCAGGGGATGGAGTCGATTACCCGGCGGGCATTGCTGCGCCCCCAACGGTCGGCGCGCAGGACTTCGTCGATGTGTCCGATGGGCCGGGACTGATGCCGGTCGAGAGTGGCTTGGATGACGGCGGGTATATCGAGGAAACCTATCCCACCGGTGAGAAAGGATTCCACAGCAATCTCATTGGCGGCATTGAGGACGGCCGGTGCCGTTCCTCCTTCCTGCAGGGCATGGTAGGCCAGGGACAGGCAGGGAAAGCGCAGGTTATCCGGCTGTTCGAAGGTCAGCTGCCCCAGTGCGCAAAGATCGAGGGGAGAGAGGTTCAGCGGCAGTCGCTCGGGACAGGAAAGGGCATAGGCAATGGGCGCTTTCATATCGGGAATTCCCAGCTGGGCGATTACCGATCCATCGATATATTCGACCATGGAATGGATCACGCTCTGGGGATGAATATGGACCGAGATCTGCCCGGGCGGCAGATCAAACAGCCAGCGGGCCTCGATCACCTCCAGCCCCTTGTTCATCATCGTCGCCGAATCGATAGTGATCTTGCGCCCCATGCGCCAGTTGGGATGATCCAGCGCCTGGGCAGGAGTGACCTGCCGAAGATCGGCCAGCGTCCGGTTGCGGAAAGGCCCACCGGAGGCGGTCAGGATGAGGCGGCGCACGTCTTCCCGGCGATGCCCCTGCAGCGACTGGAAGATGGCCGAGTGTTCACTGTCGACCGGGTGCAGGCGCCCGCCTTTGCGGGCTATCGCTGCCATTACCAGGGGGCCCGCCATCACCAGGGTTTCCTTGTTCGCCAGGGCAATGTCCTTGCCGGCCTCGATGGCAGCCATGGTCGGAACCAGGCCAGCCGCCCCGACAATGGCCGACACCACGGTGTCGACGTCGCCCGAGGCGGCGCAGGCGATCAGCCCCTCCACTCCGACCAGAATCTCCGGTCGGCCGGCGCCGAGGCGGCGGCGTAACTGGCTCGCCTGTTCCGCGGTCAGCACGGCGACCATCTGCGGGTGGAAGCGGTGAATCTGCTCCTCCAACCGGTCGAGATTATTGCCGGCGGTAAGGGTGACCACCCGGAACCGGTCAGGATTCCCGGCAACGACCTCAAGGGTGCTAACCCCGATAGAACCGGTTGATCCGAGAATGCCGAGATTCTTCATTTGCTCATTCCCTGTGTGCCAAAGGACCAAAGAGCATAGTAATAGATCGGTGGAAAGGCAAACAGAAGGCTGTCTAATCGATCGAGAATACCGCCGTGGCCGGGGATCATCGTCCCGGAATCCTTGACCCCGAAACTGCGCTTGAGCATTGATTCGAAAAGATCACCGAGCTGGGCCAGGGAGCCTACCACCACTCCCAGCAACAGGCAGTCGCCAACCTGCAGGGCCGGGAAAAACCAGAGCTTAGCGAGAAAAATGCCTGCCAGACTCCCCGCCAGGCCACCCACCGCACCTTCCACGCTTTTATTCGGACTGACGGCGGGATAGAGCTTGTGCCGTCCCAAATTGATGCCGACGAAATAGGCGGCTGTATCCCCCATCATAACCAGCAGAAGGACGGTAAAAATCCATTGTCGCCCGAACGGCAGATCACGCAGCAGTGCCAGGTGGCTGAGCAGCAAAGGCAGGTAAAGGAAACCAAAGACGGCCAGCGCCAGGCGGTGCGCCACGGTTTTCAGATCATGATAGCGCAGCAGAAAGAAGATGGCGAAGAGCAACAGGGAAAAAGTAACGGCGGACATCCTTGCGACCGGCCCGGTGAAAACCAGACAGATGGTCAGCAGAGTGCCGCCGGCAACAATCAGAAGGCGGTCGTTCACCCGCTCCCCGGGAAGTGCCATGCCGCAAAACTCGATGAGAGCCAGCAGGGCGACCAGGCAGACCAGCAGCGAGAAGAACTCCGCGCTGGCAAAGAGGATGAACAGTATCAGCAGGGGAAGCAGGATGACTCCCGTCAGGATCCGCCGTTTAATGGTTTTCCTCCCCTTCCGGCATGTTCTCCCCCTCGATCTGGGCACCGGTCAGACCGAATCGCCGCTGTCGCCTGCCGAATTCACGGAAAGCCTGGTGCAGCTCACGGCAGCCGAAATCGGGCCAAAGCACTTCGGTGAAATAGAGTTCGGTATAAGCCAGTTGCCAGAGCAGAAAGTTGCTGATCCGCATCTCGCCACTGGTCCGGATGAGAAGGTCGGGGTCAGGCATCTCGGCGGTATCGAGAGCGCCGGCCAGAACCTTGTCATCGATGCTGGCCGGATCCATGAGCCCGTTCCTCGCAGCCTCGGCCAATCGGCGGACCGCCCGCAACAGCTCGTTGCGCGCCCCATAGGAAAGGGCCAGGGTCAAAACCATCTCGGTGTTGTCGGCGGTGCGGACAATGGTATCCTCGAGGACCTGCCGCACCTCGCCGGGCAGGCGGCCGGTTTCGCCAATCACCTTCAACCGGATGCCGCGAGCCAGCATCGTCTGCAATTCGCTTTGCAGGTAGCGGCTGAGCAGTCCCATCAGGGCACTCACTTCTTCCTCCGGTCGACGCCAGTTCTCGGAACTAAAGGCGTAGAGAGTGAGGTAGCGAAGCCCGAGGGAGCGGCATTCCTTGACAACCTCCTGGACAGTCTCCACTCCCCGGCGATGGCCGAGAATACGCGGCAGGCGGCGCTTTTCGGCCCAGCGGCCGTTGCCGTCCATGATGATGGCCAGATGGCGGGGGATGCGCATGCGGAAGCTCTAACGAGAGACGCGAGTCAGAGAAAAGACAAAATTTAACACGAAAGGTCGCCCCAGGCAAGGCCGCACCCGGCGCAAAATAAGAAAGGGGCGCCCACTAACGGCGCCCCCTGGCCAGCGGTGTTAATCGACAATCGCGTTCACCGGGCAACTGTCGAGACATGCCCGGCATTCGGTGCAGTCTTCTGAAATACCGTATTTGTCGCCCGCTTCGGCAATGGCGCCTACAGGGCAGGTATCGACACAGGTACCGCAAGCGATGCATTCGTCAGTGATTTTCAGAGCCATGATAGTTCCTCCTTTGTTTTTTGGGTACTGTCGCGAAATCCGAATCAGATTTCCATTACTTCTTTTTCCTTGACGGCCACGACCTCATCAATCTTCTTCACGTAAAGATCGGTGAGATCCTGGATTTCTTTTTCGCCATGTTTCATCTCGTCTTCCGAGATCTCTTTGCTCTTTCCCATCTTCTTCAGGGATTCGTTGGCTTCGCGCCTGGCGTTGCGAATGGCGATTTTGGCTTCCTCTCCCATCCGCTTGGTCAACTTCACCATATCCCGGCGACGCTCCTCGGTCAGGGAGGGGATGGCAATGCGCACCAGTTGACCGTCATTGGCAGGGTTGAGCCCCAGGTCGGATTTGAGAATAGCCTTCTCAATCTCCGGGATCAGCTTTTTTTCCCACGGCTGAATGGTAATCAGGCGCGGTTCGGGAACAGCCAGAGTACCCACTTGGTTGAGGGGGGTGGGGGTACCAAAATAATCGATCCGGATATCGTCCAGCAGCGCCGCCGATGCGCGGCCGGTACGGACCTTGGCGAAGTCCTTTTTCAGAGCGTCAATGGCCTTCTCCATCCCGGCACGAGTTCTGCCAACAACATCCTTGACCATGGGATTACTCTCCTTTGACGATGGTTCCGATCGGCTCACCCAGAACGACTTTCTTGATGTTGCCGCGCTGCGTCAGGTCGAAGACCACTATGGGCAGGTTATTATCCATGCACAGGGAGGTGGCTGTCGCATCCATAACCTGCAGGCCGCTTTTCAGCACCTCCAGATAAGTAAGAGTCGGGTATTTTACCGCGTCCTTGTCTTTGAGGGGGTCGGCGCTGTAAACCCCGTCGACCTTGGTCGCCTTGAGAATGACCTCGGCGCCGATCTCCATAGCGCGCAGGCTGGCGGCAGTGTCAGTAGTAAAATAGGGGTTGCCGGTGCCGGCGGCGAAAATCACCACCCGTTTCTTCTCCAGGTGGCGCACCGCCCGACGGCGGATGTAAGGCTCGGCGACTTCCTGCATCTCTATGGCCGATTGCACGCGGGTGATGACGTTCACCTTCTCCAGAGCATCCTGCAGGGCCAAACTGTTCATCACTGTTGCCAGCATTCCCATGTAATCGGCGCTGGCCCTATCCATGCCGCGGGAGGCGGCCGCGACCCCACGGAAGATATTGCCGCCGCCGATGACCAGGGCCATCTGGACCCCGAGATCGGCCACTTCCCGGATTTCATCGGCGATATTGCCGATGATTTCCGGGTCGATGCCATATCCCTGCCGTCCCGCCAGCGCTTCACCGCTGAGTTTGAGCAGAACCCTCTGGTAAATCGGTTTCACTTCAGCCATTTCATTTCCGAGCGACTGCCGCAGCAGGACTCCTTATTTGGTTAGCGAGGCCACTTCGGCCGCAAAATCGTCTTCTTTCTTCTCCAGCCCTTCACCAAGCTGAAAACGGACGAAGCGGGTCAGCCGGACCTCTCCGCCGACCTGTTTAGCAAGGTTGTCGACTACCTTCTGCACCTTCTGGTCCGGGTCGATGACGTACGCCTGTTCGAGGAGACAAACTTCGCCGAAAAACTTATTCACCTGCCCCTCGATAATTTTTTCGATGATGTTTTCAGGCTTGCCGCTCTCCTTGGCCTTGGCCCGCATGATCTCCTTTTCCTTTTCGACCACCGCCGCGGGAACCTCCTGGCGGTCAAGGAATTGGGGATTGGCAGCGGCCACATGCATGGCTAACTGGCGGGCGGCGCTGGCGACCCGCTCATCACCCGCCTGAGCGGTGGCGAGTTCGACCATAACCCCTATCTTGCCGGCACCGTGCACATAGGAGGCGATTATACCGGAAGGGACTTCAAAGCGGGCGAAACGTCGGATATTGATGTTCTCACCGATCGTTGCCACCTGGTGAATCTGCTCTTCGCCGATACTGCGGCCGGTGCCAGGGAAAGCCAGGATCTTGAGCGCCTCCAGGTCCGCCGGGGCCTGTTCCAGCACCACTTCGGCGACTCCGGCGGCGAAGAATTGAAAGCTATCGTTCTTAGCAACGAAATCGGTCTCGGCATTAACCTCGACGACAGCCCCCCGATTCCCTTCACCGGCAGTGACCACCAGCCCTTCGGCGGCGACGCGGCCGGACTTCTTGGCGGCGGCGGAAAGACCCTTCTTGCGCAGGATATCGACAGCTTCATCCATGTTGCCATTGGCCTCAGTCAAGGCCTTTTTACAATCCATCATGCCTGCGCCAGTCTTGCCACGCAGGTCAGCGACCATCGATGCGGTAATACTCACGTGCAACCTCCTCTATCTGCTGACGGGCCGAACCCGTCATCATTTTCGGTGAAGCGGCCTTGACCGCCACGGGAAAAAGGCGGCCGGGTATCCGGACCGCCTTTTCATCAAGACTGTTAGCCGATCAGATCTCGGCAGCTTCGGCAGGAGCTTCGGCCTCTTGCGCGGCGGCTGCTTCCGGTGCCGACTCTCCCCCCTCCGCGCTGGAGCGCAGAGAAGCCTCACGGGCCTGTGCCCCTTCCAGGCAGGCATCCGCCATACGGGCAGCAAACAACCGGATCGCCCGGATGGCGTCATCATTGCCGGGGATGATGTAATCGATGTCGTCAGGATCGCAATTCGTATCGACTACGGCGACCACCGGAATGCCAAGCTTGCGAGCCTCCTTGACGGCGATCTGTTCTTTTTTCGGATCGATGACGAAAATCGCACCGGCCGGCCGGTGCATTCCCTTGATTCCGCCGAGGCTCCTTTCCAGCTTAGCCCTCTCACGTTCCCGTTCCAGGGCTTCCTTCTTGGTGATCAACTGGTAAGTGCCGTCCTCGGCCATCGTCTCCAGCTTCTTCAGCCGATCGATGCTCCCCTTGATGGTACTGAAGTTGGTGAGCATGCCGCCCAGCCAACGGTTATTGACGAAGAACTGACCGGCCCGCTCGGCCTCCTCGCGGATGGAATCCTGGGCCTGCTTCTTGGTGCCGACAAAAAGGACCCGCTCCCCCTTCTCCACCGTTTCCTTGATGAAATTGTAGGCGGTGCGGAAATATCGGACTGTTTTCTGCAGATCGATGATGTAGATGCCGTTGCGAGCCCCGAAGATATAAGGTTTCATCTTCGGATTCCAGCGCTTGGTCTGGTGGCCGAAATGAACGCCGGCCTCCAGCAGCTGCTTCATGGTGATCTGTGCCATGTTTCGATTCTCCTCGTTCGGTTTCTGCCTCCGCCCCGTTCCTTCCCGCCGGGACTCCGGCACCCTTGCCGGAGACCTCCCGAACAGGTCCGGGGGCGTGCGATTTAGTAACGTGTCTCTATACCATGCGCCCCCCGGCAAGGCAAGGGGAAAATGCCCCGAATCCGGTTTACAAGGGGCCGCAACTGTATTAGAATTTGCGGTCATGCTTACTCACCGGCTCCATCGTTATATCCTGCAGGAAATCACCGTACCCGCCGGTTTGTCCCTGCTCATTTTCACCTTTGTCCTGTTCATGGGGCGCATCCTCCGGCTGGCGGAAATGGTTATCAGCAAAGGGGTGCCCCCGGCGGAGATCGGCAGGCTGTTCCTTTTCCTGATGCCAACCTTCCTGGTGCTCACCATCCCTCTGGCATTTCTTCTCGGAATTCTGCTCGGCTTCGGCCGCATGTCCGCCGACAGCGAGATCATCGCCCTGAAGTCTTCCGGAATCAGCCTGTACGGCATGCTGCGCCCGGCCCTTTTAGCGGCCCTGGTTGCCAGCCTGATCACCGCTGCCCTCACCCTGGTCGTCGAGCCGGCCGGCAATGCCGCATTTCGCCGGGAAATCTTCCAGATCGCCAGCAGCCGGGCCAGCATCGGTATTCGGGAGAGGATCTTCAACGAAGATTTCGACGGCCTGGTTATTTACGCCAATGCCATCGATGAGCGCACGGGGCGCATGGACGGCGTTCTCATCTACGATGAGCGGGTCGGCGACACCCCCTCGACCATCCTGGCCGCCACCGGCCGCATCCTTGCCGACCGGGACGCCCTTTCCCTTGACCTGCGCCTGGAGAACGGCACCATCCACCGGCGGCCGCAGGATCAATCGGACGCTTACCAGATCGTCGGCTTCAACACCTATGATGTCAATCTGAACCTTGGGCAACAGCTCGCGGAGCAGAAAAATCGCCGGAAAAAGGTCGCCGACATGGACACCAGCGAAATCATTCGCGCTCGTCGCGGCGCCGCCGCGGGGGAATATCGGCAAATGACTGCGGAACTGCATCATCGCTTCATCCTGCCGCTGGCACCCCTTCTCTTTGCCCTGATCGGCGTTCCCCTTGGCATCCAGGCCCAGCGCTCGGGGCGAGGCGGCGGATTCGCCGTGGGGCTGCTGGTTTTCCTGTCCTACTATCTCCTCCTCTCCTTCGGAGAAACCCTGTTTGTTGAGGGAGGGTGGCCGGCGTTCATTCTCTGGCTCCCCAACCTTCTTTTCCTGGCCGGCGGCATGCTGCTCCTCGTTCTCTCCGCCAGGGAACGACATCTGCCTCACTTCGGCAGCCTCCTCGATTGTTTGCGACGCCCTTTTCGCCGGCAGCCGAAGGAGGTTGGATGAAACACATTGACCGTTATATCCTGACCACCTTCGGCCGGATTTTTTCCCTCTCCCTGGCCGCTTTCAGCGGGATTTACCTGCTGGTCGACTTCTTCGAGAGGGTTGATCATTTCGTCAGCAACCAGGCGGCGCCGGCACTCTATCTCCTCTACTTCGCCAGCAAACTGCCGATGATCATCGTCCAGGTTCTTCCCCTGGCCATCCTCATGGGGGTCTTCATGACCCTGGGCGGTTTTTCCCGCACCAGTGAACTGACCGCCATGCGCGCCGGCGGTCTCAGCCTGTGGCGCATCTCCGCCCCGCTTATTCTCGTCTCGGTCGGGGCCGCCATTTTCCTGCTGGGCTTTGGAGAATATGTCCTCCCGACCAGCACCCGCACCATGAATCATGTCTATGATGTGGAGGTCAAGGGCAAACCTGAATTGGAAAAACGGAGGGAAAACCTTTGGTTCCGGGAGGGCAATGCCATCGTGCACGTCCGCCTGGCGGTCCCCGAGGATCAATCGCTGGAAGGAATTACTATTTTCCGCATCGACGACCAGTTCCGCTTTCTCTCCCGGCTGGATGCCGCGCACGCGATTTATCAGCAACACGGTTGGCTTTTCCGCCAGGTCGACGAGCGGAATTTCAATCCGGCCACAGGCGATATTATCGGCCTGAAGCGTCTGCCGGAGCTGCCCTATGCCCTGGGCAAGACCCCTGCGGACTTTGCCGCACCGAGTGATGAAGACCTCGAACTCGGCATACGGGACCTGCAGCACCTGATCGGCAAACTCCAGAGCGAAGGCTATGACGCCACCCACTATCGCGTCGATCTGCAGGCGCGGCTCGCCACTCCTTTCGCCTGCGTCATCCTGGCCTTTCTCGGCATCCCCTTCGCCCTGCAGCAAGGGCGCAGCGCCGGACTGGCCGTGGGGATCGGCATCAGCGTGGGGATCGGCATTCTCTATTTCATTCTGCAGGCAATGCTGCAGGCTTTCGGCTACTCGGCGGTCCTGCCGCCCCCGGTGGCTGCCTGGGCGGCCAACCTGCTGTTCGGCCTGCTCGGCGTCTGGTTCCTGCTGTCGGTCAGGGAATGACCGGCGGCAAAACGGCTTTTCATCGCCTTCGCGTGGACCGCAGTCCGTGTGGAAATGCTATAATGAGTTTGTCCTGCAAGGGAGGCGATATGCACCGTCTGCTGCTGATAGTCTGGCTGGCTTTCTGGCCTTGCGCCGCCGGCGCCGTGGTCACCGGCATCGCCCCGGCCGCCGCCGCCCCGGGAATCCCGGTCACCGTCATCGGCGGCCCCTTTGACCAGGGGACACGGGTTACCCTCGGCGACCGCGAGATCATCCCGGAAACCATTGCCCCGCACCAGCTGACCTTTACCGTCCCCTCCCTGGCGGAAGGGGAATATGCCTTTTCCCTTCGGGGCACCGGGAGCAGTAGTGTTTCCCAGGCGTTTATCTTCCGAGTCGTCGAGACCACGCCTCGCATCGACGCGCTGTCCCCGGCTAGCCTCGATGCCTGTTCCCTGCAGGAGGGACAGAACCTGGTTCTCAGTGGAGAATTTCCGCCGAACCCACGCATCCTGCTGGACGGGTCCGTGGTCCCCGCCGAAAAATCAGAGAAGAATGAGATCGTTGTTGCCCTCCCACAGCTCAAGGGAGGCATCCACCGGGTGGAGGTGGCCGGCGGCGACCGGAACCGCTCCTTACCTTATGCGCTGTCCGTCAACAGCGTCCCTAAGATTGCCTCGGTCAGTCAGGGGGAAGACCACGTCACGTCCTATGAAGTGATCGTCCACGGCGAGAACCTCCTGTTCAATTCCACCCTGGTGGTCAACGGCACCGCCCTCAATCAGGTGGCCGAGGTCGACTCGGTTCCCGCCTATTCCGCCCTGGAACGCCTGGCCGGCGAGGACTATGTGCGCTATGTCGACTGCCGGACGATGATCTATGTCCGACATCCGGTTACCCGCGAACCGAAGACGGTGAGCCTGCAGGTGGTTAATCCCGGCAACGAACAGAGTCCGGTGTACATCCTGGCGATTCCTTAACAACCAGTGAGATAGCAAGTCGTGAGGTAGTGAGTTAGTCTACTCACTACCTCACTACCTCACTATCTCGCTACCTCACCATCCCACTCCTAATACCGGTAGAGATCGGACTTGAAGGGGCCGTCCTCCGGCACACCGAGATAGGCGGCCTGCTTCGGGGTCAGGCGCGTGAGCTTCCCCCCCAGCTTGCCGAGGTGCAGGCGAGCGACCTTCTCGTCGAGAGGCCTGGGCAGCACGTAGACCTTGTTCTCGTATTGTCCCTGTTTGCCGAACAGCTCGATCTGGGCGATCACCTGATTGCTGAAGCTGTTGGACATGACGAAGGAAGGATGGCCGGTGGCACAGCCGAGATTAAGCAGACGCCCCTCCGCGAGGATAATCACGCCGTGGCCGTCGGGGAAGATCCACTGATCAACCTGATTGCCGTGCTCTCGGGGGTTCTTGATGTTGATCTTGCGTATTCCGGCGACCCGGCCCAGGCCGGCCATGTCGATCTCGTTGTCGAAGTGGCCGATGTTGCCGACGATGGCATTGTGCTTCATCCGTGCCATGTGCTCGACGCCGATGACATCACGGTTGCCGGTGGCGGTGACGAAGATATCGGCCTCCTCCACCACATCTTCCAGGGTCCTGACCGCATATCCTTCCATCAGCGCCTGCAGGGCGCAGATCGGGTCGACTTCAGTGACGATCACCCGCGCACCCTGGCCGCGCAGCGATTGGCAACACCCCTTGCCGACATCCCCGTAACCGCAGACCACCGCCACTTTGCCCGAAAGCATGACGTCAGTGGCGCGCATGATGCCATCGACCAGACTGTGGCGGCAGCCGTAGATATTGTCGAATTTGCTCTTGGTCACCGAATCGTTGACATTCATCGCCGGGAAGGGAAGCCTGCCCTCTTTCTGCATCTGGTAAAGGCGATGCACGCCGGTGGTCGTCTCTTCGGTCACTCCTTTGATCGAATCCCGGATTGCGCTCCAGGCGTTGCGCCCGGCGGCGATGGAATCCCGCAGACAGTTGACCAGCTCAATCCAGTCCTCGGGATCGTCGGCGGCCAGGGCGGGGACGCCGGCTTTCTCCCACTCCGCGCCCTTGAGCACCATCATGGTGGCGTCGCCGCCGTCATCGAGGATCATGTTCGGCAGCTCCCCGGCGGGCCAGGTCAGGGCCTGCTCGGTACACCACCAGTACTCGGCCAGAGATTCCCCCTTCCAGGCGAAGACCGGCACCCCACGGGGGTTGGCCGGCGTACCGTCCCTGCCGACGGCAATGGCGGCGGCGGCCTGGTCCTGGGTGGAGAAGATGTTGCAGGAGGCCCAGCGCACCTCCGCCCCCAGATCGAGCAGAGTCTCAATCAGCACCGCTGTCTGGATGGTCATGTGCAGCGAACCGGTGATCCGTGCCCCCTTGAGGGGCTGCGTGCCCCGGTATTCCTCCCGCAGGGCCATCAAACCGGGCATCTCGACCTCGGCCAGTTCGATTTCTTTGCGTCCCAGACGAGCCAGGGAGAGGTCCTTGACTTTGAAATCTCCGTTTTTCAGCTTCACGGCAGTCTCCATCGTTTTTCGCTCCTTTTTCAGATATGAGCCCGGCCGCAGCGGATCCCGACGGATCTGTCCGATCGGTCTGATCCGCCGGATCAGAGGCGGCCCGGGCGCCTTGCCATCATTATAAAGACCGGCAGTTCCTCTCCCCGGCCCGCCACGGTCTGCGGCGCTCCCGGTTCGAACCCCGCCGCGGTCAGCCAGCCGGCCAACTCCGCCGGCTCGAAGCCGAGCCACTGGTCGGCCATCCGCTCCCGCACCGACTCCTGCTCGTGGCGCAGCAGGTCGGCAATCACCAGCACTCCGCCGGCAGCGAGGACCCGGGCCAGTTCGGCCAGCACGGCCGGTGGTTGGGGGGCGTGGTGCAGAACCATGTTGAGGACGGCAACCCCGACGGCCCCATCCGGCAGCGGCAGATGGGACATCTCCCCGAGGCGCAGGTCGATGCCGCTCAGCCCCTCGCCAGCCACCCGAGCTCGCGCCTGTTCGAGCATGGCTGGTGAATGATCGACTCCGATCACCTCGGCAGCCCTGCCCCGCAACGCTGTCAGCAGAATTCCCGTCCCCACCCCGACCTCCAGCAGTCTCTTACTGACAGGGATGGTCGCCAGCAGCGCTTCATGATAGTCGACGAGGGGAAGTACCTCCCTGGACAGGGCATCCCACTGGCGGGCGTGAGCATCGAAGAATTCCTGACTTCGCCGACGTCGCGCCTCCAGCACCCGGGCCAGACCGTCGAGGTCGGCCTGTCGGCTAGTAAGATCATCCAGGCGCTTTTCCAGGAGCGGTCGCAGATCGGCAAAGAGAGTATTTTCCTCAGAAATGCGGTAATACCCCCAGGTCCCTTGCCGTTTGACTGAGAGGATTCCCGCCTCACTCAGGATCTTCAGGTGGCGGGAGACCCGGGACTGGCCCATGTTCAGGATACCGGTCAATTCCTGCACGGTAAACTCCCCGTGGCCGAGAATGGCGAGCAGCCGCAGGCGGCAGGGATCGGCAAGAGCTTTCAGGGTGGCTAAGGCCATATCAGGATTTCCGGTTTTTCTTTATCAGGTTTTCTTGATATAACACGCCGCCTACAGTCCGTCAACCGCCAAAAAAAGCGGGCCGCCTACCCGGGCGGCCCGCTTTTATCCTCAGCAAAGAAGATTCAGAGAGGCAGAAAAACGGTATGCAGCTGCCCGCTGTCGGTCTCCTTCAGCTGCACCCTCAACTGTCCGGCCGAAGGCGCCTCGCCCGGGAAAAAGAGGAAACCGCGCGCCAGCGAGCCGGGTTGGATGGTACGATTCTCCAGTTCCTTGGACGCCAGATCGTGGGCGATCTGGCGCTCGGCATCGGCGGAGGTGCCGGCTTCGACGCCGCCGTAAACGGCGCCGCCCGCACCGCCGACCGCCGCTCCCTTAGCCAGGGAGGTGCCGACGTTTTCGCCGGTCAGCACCCCGAGCGCGGCACCGACGATGGCGCCCCCGGCCGCGCCGAGCAGGGACCGTTTACCGGCCCCGCTGGCGATGCGGCCGGACTCGGTACTGCTTTCCACCCGCTCATAGGCGGTGCGCCGGTCGAGCAGGTTCCACAGATTCCCTTCGCTGTCGACCAGGAAGGTCTGCTCGGGAACGATAGCCAGCGGGTGGGTACCCCTGTTGTCCAGGATGACCTGTACCGGCAGGATGCCGGTGCCGCGGATGTCGAAGCCGAAGGCATCACGGGCGGCCGACTTGTCGGCGTAGTCTGCGGCCGCGATCTGCGCCCCGGCGACGACCTGCATACCGGGGTAAGCGGAAGGGGGGCGGAAGGATACTTCGCGGCTCTTGTAATTGGTGCAGGATGGCAGAGTGATGACTGACAGAAAGAGGATCACGGTACAAAGAGCGGTTCGTCTCATGGCTCTGTCCCTTTCCCCTGAAGGTAAGAATATCTATAGTTTATCACAGCGACCCGGACCGACAACGGCCCGCCTGGAGTCAAGCGGCATCGGGTTGCTGAAGAACCATCAGTGTAGCGCTGCCGTGGGCAACCAGCTGACCTTCACCGTTGTTCACCCGAACACTCAGGCTGACCGTGCGCCGGCCGAGGTGGAGAATCTCCGAACGGGCCACCAGACGGTCACCGATGCCGGCCGGCCGCACATAGTTGAGATTGAGGTTGACAGTGGTCACCACTTTTCCGGAAGGGAGCAGGGGGCGGGGGAAAAAGCAGGCGGTGTCAGCGAGGGCGGCGATCAGACCTCCGTGAGCGCCGCCGAGATAGTTGCCGTGCTTTTCACTGACTTCCACCGCCATGACCGCGTATCGCTCCCCGATTTCGGTCAAGTGGATGTCGAGAGTGCGCAGCAGGGGAATGGCGTTGGCCGATTCAAGGGTGGCAGGTTGCATCTTTCAGACTCCTTTTCCGGTGCCGCGGCGCAGGAGATCCTTTTCCCGCCGGACCAGTTGCCACCAGGTCGTCCAAAACCAGCACCAGACGAGCAAGGTGCCCGCGAAACGTCCCGGCGGGGTATCTATGACAGGCTCTAGCCAGCGGTCGAAATGTGCAAGAATGGGGGTATCGCCGGTGCCGGGCGGCAGGCCGCGCCGGAAGCTACGTCGTACATCAAGTGCTAAGGCGATTTGCCAGGCATTATCCCGCACGTAACCGCCGGTAAGATACCAGAAGGTAAAGCGCCGGCGCCAGGAGTTTTGCCGCAGCAGATCTCGAACCAATTGAAAAAACGGGTACAGATGCAAGCGGTTCGTGCGGGTTTGCCGGCGGTAGAGGCCTGAGGCTTTGGCGAAAAACCCCTGCCAGCCGACAGCGGCAAAATTCATCAGCAGGGCATTGAGAATCTGACGCTCCCGCAACCCTTCGCTTTCGAAGCGCCGGGCCGAGGTGTAGATCTCGGCCGGCAGCAGCAGCCATTCCCCAATCTGGCGCACCCGCTCCGCCAGGCGGTCGTCTTCGAGCACCGGCAGGGAATCGTCGAAGGGACCAACCTTCTCGAAAAGGGCACGGCGCAGAAGAAATCCCTGATCACCGTGGATGCATCCTGGACGGTCCAGGCGCGCCTTGCATTCGTAGAAATAATATCCCGGCGATGGCCGTCCGGCGGCCCGCCGGAAGCGCAGAGCGAAGCGTCCAGCCGCCCGTCCGTCGCCGCGCTGTCGCAGCCGCTGGTCCAGAGTCGCCAGGCCGCGCTGCAGGGCGAGGGGGTCGGCAAAACACGAATCGGCGTGCAGAAACAGCAGGGTTTTCCCCCGGGCGGCTTCCGCCCCGGCGTTCAGCTGGCGTGCTCTGCCTGGTTCGCTATTGATGACCCGGCAGGGAAATGGGACCCCATCGGCCAGCTCCCGGGCCAGGCCGGCGGTGGCGTCGGTCGAACCGCCGTCGCTGAGCACCAGTTCGAAATCGACCTGCCGCTGTGCCAAGAGCATGCGGAAGAGGTCCGGCAGGTTTTCGGCTTCATCGAGGGTTGGAACGATAACGGAAAGCGCGGGAGCGTCGGGAGCTGTCATCGGGGGAAGAGACGAAAGAGGGCGGGCCTTGCGGCCCGCCCCGGTTGATTTCTACAGGCCTGCACGCTTTCTCAGGGAAGCGGCGCGGTCGGTGCGCTCCCAGGTGAACTCGGGAAGCTCGCGGCCGAAATGGCCGTAGGCAGCCGTCTGCCGATAGATCGGCCGCAGCAGATCGAGGGTTTCGATGATCGCCCGCGGGCGCATGTCGAACTCCTCACGGGCGATACGCGCAATGTCGTTGGAAGGGATCTTGCCGGTGCCGAAGGTGTTGATCATCACCGATACCGGCTCGGCAACACCGATGGCATAGGCCACCTGCACTTCACATTTCCTGGCCAGGCCGGCGGCGACGATGTTCTTCGCCACATAGCGGGCCATGTAGGACGCGCTGCGGTCGACCTTCGAGGGGTCTTTGCCGGAGAAGGCACCGCCGCCATGGGAACCCTGCCCGCCGTAGGTATCGACGATGATTTTGCGGCCGGTCAGTCCGCAGTCCCCCATCGGGCCACCGACAACAAAGCGCCCGGTAGGATTGATGAAATATTTGGTTTTCTCATCCAGCAGGTCTTCAGGAATGATCTGCTTCACCACCTCTTCGATGATCGCCTCTTTCAGCGTCTCGTATTTGACTTCCGGGCTGTGCTGGGAGGAGACGACGACCGTATCGACACGGATCGGCTTGTCATTGATGTATTGGATGGAAACCTGGGATTTGCCATCCGGGCGCAGGAAGGGGAGCAGACCGCTCTTGCGCACCTCGGCCAGACGTTTGGTGAGCTTGTGGGCGAACGTGACCGGCATCGGCATAAGTTCGGGGGTTTCATTGCAGGCGTAGCCGAACATCAGCCCCTGGTCACCGGCGCCCTGTTCTTTGAACAGCCCTTCCCCTTCCGTCACCCCCTGGGAAATATCGGGGGATTGGCGATCGATCGCAGTGAGAACGGCGCAGGTTTCCCAGTCGAATCCCATGGCGGAATCGTCGTAACCGATGTCCCTGATCATTTCCCGGACCACATTGGGATAGTCGAGGCGGGCAGTGGTGGTAATCTCTCCGGCGATCATGGCCATCCCGGTGGTCACCAGGGTCTCACAGGCCACCCGGGCTTTGGGGTCCTGGGCCAGAATGGCATCGAGAATGGAGTCGGAAATCTGGTCGGCGACCTTATCGGGATGTCCTTCGGTCACCGATTCCGAGGTAAAAAGAAAATCGGTCATGGCCATGAGCCGCGCTCCTCCTGTGCTTTGGGATGGTCGATGGTCCGAGTCAAAGGTGGAACTTTAATGGGAAGAACAGTCCATGTCAAGAAAAAGGGCGTCCTAAAATAGCGGAGCAGCGAACAGATCCGGGAATCGCCGGCTCATTTCTTCTTCCAGATAACGCGTCGCCTCCTGGGCGGTGGAGAACCGACGCAGCTGCAGCAGCAGTTCCTCTCCCTCGTTCCGCCGCACCTGCCGGAGGACCCGCTTGACGCGCGGGATGCTGGGGGCATTCATCGACAGCTCATTAAAACCCAGCCCGAGCAGAGCCAGCGCGTAAAGGGGCTCGCCGGCCATCTCGCCGCACATTGCCACCTCGATACCGGCGTTGCGACCGGCCTCGCAGACCGCCTGCAGGGCTTTCAGAATCGCCGGATGCAGGGGCTCATACAGGTAGGCGACATGTTCGTTGCCGCGGTCAACGGCCAGGCAGTACTGGATGAGATCGTTGGTTCCCACCGAGAAGAAATCGACTTCCCGGGCCAGCAGATCAGCAATCAGCACTGCAGCCGGCGTTTCGATCATGACGCCGATCGGGATTTCCGGCCCGAAGGGAATCCCCGACTGCCTCAGTTCGGCCGTGATCTCCGCCAGGTAGCCACGGCAGGCGCGCACCTCCGCTACCCCGGAAATCAGCGGGAACATGATGCGCACCCGGCCGTAGGCGCTGGCCCGCAGAATGGCACGCAGCTGAGTCTGCAGCAAGCGCACTTCTTTCAGGGAAAAACGGATGCCGCGCAGACCCATGGCCGGGTTGCATTCGTCGGCCAGATTGATCTCCGGGACGAACTTGTCACCTCCCGCATCGAGGGTGCGAATGGTGACCGGGTGGGGCGCCATTTTTTCCGCCAGCTCCCGGTAGATCCCGAACTGCTCCTCCTCCGTGGGCGGGGAAAGACGGTTCATGAACAGGAACTCGGTGCGGAAAAGTCCTACCCCTTCCCCTCCGTGGGCCTTCACCTGCGGGATCTCCGCCGCCACCTCGACATTACCGCGCAGGACCAGGTGAGAGCCATCCAGGGTTTCGGCCGCCAGCTCGCAGTAGGACAGGAGTTCTTTTTCCTGATACTCGTAAGCCTGTTTTTTCTTCAGGTATTCCCGGAAGGTAGCGGGGGAAGGGTTGAGAATGACGGTACCGGTGGTCCCGTCGATGATCAACGGCATCTCCTGAGGCACCATTGAGGAGATGGTCTCCAATCCGACCACCGCGGGGATGCCCAGAGAACGGCCGAGGATGGCAGTGTGCGAGGTCCGGCCGCCGACATCGGTCAGAAAGCCGATGATCTTCTCCCGATCCATCTGCATGGTGTCGGCGGGGGAGAAATCGTGGGCAACGACAATCGATTTGCGATCAATCTCGGCAAGCGACTGCTGCGCCTCCCCCATCAGATTGCGCAACAGGCGATCGCCGACGGAATCGATATCGGAGCGGCGCTCCCGCAGATACTCGTCCTCGATGCTATCGAATACCGAGCGGAATTTGCGCAGGACGCGCTTCAGGGCACCCTCGGCGTTGACCTGCTCCCGCTCGATGGTGGCGCAGGTCTCACCGAGCAGCATTTCGTCTTCCAGGATCAGCAGATGGGTGTCGATGATGTACAGGTGTTCGCCAATCTGCTGGTCGGTTACCCGGCGTTTGACCTCCTCCAGCTGGTGGCGGGAGACCCGGACCGCTTCAAGAAAGAGTTCCTTTTCCCTGGCAATTTCTTCCGGCGCGATCGGCCGCTCGACAGCGGTCAGGCGGGCGCGGTTCACCAGGTAGGCCTCGCCTATGGCGATCCCCGGGGAGGCTCCGATGCCGATCAGGAAGGTATCGGTGGCGATGCTATTCTTCTCCGAAGCCGTCATCGATCAGTTGTCCGATCGCCATTAGCGCCTCTTCGGCATCGGCGCCCGTGGCCGACGCCGATATGCGCGAGCCCTGGGGGGCCGCCAGCATCAGCAGTCCCATGATGCTCTTGCCATTGACCTCAACCCCCTCCTTCTCGATGCTGATCTCCGAGCTGAAGCGGTTGGCGGTCTTGACCATCTGCGCCGCGGCCCGGGCGTGCAGTCCGAGGCGGTTTTTTATTATGAATTCTTTACGGAGCATTCATAATCCCTTCAGAAAAACAGAGCCAAAGCTAACAGCAGAGCGGCCGCCGCCAGCACCAGCAGCAGGGTGGAGATTCCGCTGCGGGTCAGCCGCCCGGCAAGGAGAACCGCCGGCACGACGGCTAGCCCCCAGGCAGCCGGCAGCGATTCCGCCCGCAGAGTGAAGAAGGTCAGGTAGGCACAGAGGCCGCCCAGCAGAACCACCGTACCTTCCTTTAAGCGGATTGCCAGATCCGGAAGACGCCGACGCTGGAGCAGATCGACGATTTTCAGGCCTTGGGTATATCCCTGCAGCAGCCCTGCGCTGCGAAAAAAAGGTGCGGCAGATTGAACAGCACCAGGAACACAATGGGCGCCCAGAGAGAGCCGCGGATGGCAAAAAACAGGCCGATGCCGGCAGCGACCGGACGGATCCCCCCCCAGAAAAGAGCGTCCCCGATAGCGGCATAGGGTGCCATGACCATGCGCTTGAATTCCTGGACGCCGAGATAGCTTTTTTCCCCCCGGCATCGCTTTTCCTCCAGTGCCAGGATGGTACCGACAACTGGCGAGGCCATGAACGGATGCGTGTTGAAATATTCGAGGTGCCGCCGGCAGGCGGCAGTCAACTCCTCCCCTCGGTAAAGGAAACGCAATGCCGGAGCGAGGGCGTAAAATATTCCCAGGTTCTGCAGCCTCTCGAAATTCCAGCTGGCCTGGAGAAAGAACGTACGCAACAGAATAAGGCTCAGCAGCTTGCGTGGCAGAATCCTCTCTTCCATTTTTCTCACATAAGCCAGAGCATCAGGAAAGCAGTGGCAAAGGAGGCGGCAAACAGGGTCATGGCGCGGCTGACATTGATCGTACCGAGAATGACCGCCGTGCCGATGAGAATAAAAGCCAGCCGCATCCAGCTCGCCACCTCCCGGACCGGTTCGATCAGCAGCGGCGCCAACAGATAGAGGAAAAGTGAACCGCCGGCGATGATTACGGAATAAGTGGCCAGAGAAGAGAGAGCGAAATGGCCAATCCCCTGCAGGTGACTGCGCTCGATCACCCGCAGGTGGCCGGCGGCCAGGGCAGCTTCGGACCTCTGCAGCAGGCGACCATTGCGCTGGCGTGCCAGCCGCTCGAATACCTGCCCGATTTTGCCGATGGGCAAGGCGGTCAGCACGGCCAGAACGGTGAAGGGAAAACCGGCCAGCCCCAGATAATGTCCCATGGCTATAGCCAGAGCGGTGGCCCCGACCGCCACCTGGGTATCGTCGGGAGGAATGGCGGCCCCGATCGGCAACCGGCCCAGCCACAGCAGTTCCACCAGGGCGCCGACCTGCAGACCCGTCAGCGGCTCTCCCAGCAGCCAGCCGACTAACGGTGCGGTGACGATCGGCCGGGAAACCATGAACTGGAAGGCCGCCGTGCGGTCCAGCCCGGCGAAAACGGATACCGCACCGGCGATCAGGTAATCGACTGCCAGCATGTCATCCTTCCAGCCCACGGATCAGTTTGTGCCAGTCCTGTGGTCGATCGGCGGGAATGCACTGGGAGACGATCCGCACCCCCTCCCCTTCCAGGCCTTTCAGATTTTCAATATCCTCCGGGTCGAGAGCCAAGGTGCAAGACAGGCGCGTGGTCTTTTCACCGGCATGCATATTCCCCAGGTTGAGCTCAGGAAAGTTCACCCCCAGTCGATGCGCTCTCAGCGCATCGACCGAATTGGCGAAGAGCAGCAGGACCCGGCAGGTGGCCAGTTCCGGAGAATCGAGAACCTCTTTCGCTTCTTCAACAGTGACAATGGCCACCCGGATACCGCGCGGCACTGCCGCCTCCATCAACACCCGCTGAAAAGTGCGTTCGGCAACCTGATCATTGGCGACCACGATGCAATTGGCCCGGATCGAGGGGACCCAGGCCTCGAGGACCTGACCGTGGATCAGCCGATTATCAATGCGGGTCAGGACGATTTTCATCGCTTCATTCCATGAAGGGACGTCTATTTCTGCAGGAACTCGCTGGCCAGGGAGATGCTCTGCTGTCCATAGGCCTTGAGCATTCCCGCCAGTTCGGACAAGGACAATCCTTCCTGGGTATTGAAGAACTTCAGAATCATCGGCAGGTTGACCCCAGTCAGTACCTCAATTCGCTGGGGATCGAGGAATGACAGGCTGATATTGGCCGGAGTCCCGCCGAACATGTCGGTCATTATAACAACTCCGTCCCCGTCCGCCCCCGCCTCCGCCATGGCCTGGGTGATATTCTCCCGGATCTGTTCGACGTTGTCCTCCGTCCGGATGCAGACGGTCCGAACGCCGCGCATTGGACCAATGATCATTTCGGCAGCGTTAAGAAACTCCTCCGCCAACCGGGAGTGGGTAGCTATTACCAGTCCGATCATGCTCTATTCCTTGGCTATGTCCCTGTGAATCACCTCCAGGGTGATCCCTTCACCGGCCAGAGAGGGGCGCAACTCCTCAACGATGGCAACACTCCGGTGCCGGCCGCCGGTACAGCCGATGGCAATGGTGAGGTAACTTTTCCCTTCCTTCTGATATTGCGGCAGCAGGAACTGGAGCAACTCCCGGCAATGGCGAAGAAAGTCGCGGCAGGCCGACTGTTCCAGAACGTAGGCGCTGACCGCCCGGTCCAGGCCGGTCAACGGCTTAAGTTCGGGGACAAAATGCGGGTTGGGCAGAAAACGGACGTCAAGAAGCAGGTCGGCATCGGCGGGAATGCCGTGGCGGTAGCCGAAGGACTGCAGCCGCACAATCATCGCGGCCGCCGAAGCCTCACTGCCGTGCGCATAGGAAATGACCTTGCGCCGCAGCTGGTGCACGGTCAGTCCGGAGGAATCGAACACCGCGGTAGCCGCCCGCCGCAAACCGGTCAGCAACTCCCGCTCCCGGGCAATGGCGGTAGGGACTCCGTCCTTCTGCACAAGAGGGTGTCGCCGGCGGGTTTCCGAATAACGCCGGATCAAGTCCTCGTCGGAGGCATCGAAGAAATAGATCTCCACCTCGTGCCCGGCGGCTCGCACGGACTGCAGGATAACGTCCCAGCCGGCAAGGAAATTGCGGTTGCGCACGTCCATGACAATGGCCACGTTTGGATTGTCTCGCACCTCCAGACCGGTCAGTTCAAGGAAGTGCGGCAGCAGGGCGAATGGCAGGTTGTCAACGACGAAGAATCCCTCGTCTTCCAGGGCACGGGCCGCCGTGCTCTTTCCGGAGCCGGACAGACCGGTGAGAATGATCAGGCGCAGTCGACTCACTCGAGGTTATCCCCGATGATCAGGTGCGAATGTAGACGGGCCGTTTCGGCCATGCGCTCCTCCAGGCGATCTTGAAACTCCAGGGCGCTGTGATACCCCATCTCCTTGAGCAGTTGGTTGCGGGCCGCTACCTCAACGATGGTGGTGATATTGCGGCCGGGGCGCACCGGGATCTTCAGCAGGGGGATCTCCAGGCCGAGCAACGGATATTTTTCCTCTTCCAGCCCAAGCCGATCATATTCGTGGTTCTCTTCCCATGCCACCAGCTCAACCGCCAGGTCGATCTTCTTGCGTTCGCGAATCGCCGCGACGCCGAACAGGTGCTTGATGTTGATGATCCCGAGGCCACGGATCTCCATGTGGTAATGGAGCAGGTCCATCCCCTCGCCGAAGAGCACAGAGGGGAGCTTCATCCGCACCCGGACGATGTCGTCGGCCACCAGACGATGGCCGCGCAGCACCAGGTCAAGGGCGCATTCACTCTTGCCGATGCCGCTTTTGCCGAGCAGCAGGACGCCGACGCCCAGGACATCGACCAGTACGCCATGGATGGTCGTGGAGGGGAGCAGCCGCTCCTCGAGAAATTTGGTGATCAGGGAGATGAAGGCGGAACTTTGATGGTGGGTGCGCAGCAAGGGAGTATTGTTGCGCTCGGACTCGCGCAGCAGGAAGTCGGGAGGCACCTGCCCTTTGGTGATGATGAAGCAGGAGATATCCAGAGCGCAGAGCTGGCGCAGGTTTTCCTCTGCCCGCGCGGGCGGTAGATGCGAGAGATAACTTAATTCAGTGGATCCGAGGACCTGGATGCGGTCAGGGTGCAGGTTGAAGGAATAACCGGCCAGGGCGAGGCCGGGCTTCTGGATGCGGGGCACCTGGACCGTTCTGGTCAGCCCGCGCTCCCCCGCCAGCAGTTCCAGATCAAGTCCGGCTTCCCGTTCCCCCAGCAGCTCTTGGATACTTATTCCGCCCATAGCGCCGTTACAGTCGATCCTCCTCTTCGGCAATTATCCGGCAGATTTCCTCGCTCCCGTTCGCCTCAAGCAGCAGCTGCCGCACCATCGGACTCTTCAGCAGTTTGGAAATGCGTGCCAGCATTTTCAGATGGACGCCAACCGATTCCTCCGGTGCAACCAAGAGGAAAAAGAGGTGAGCCGGTTTTCCATCCATGGAATCGAAATCGATTCCGGCCCGACTGCGGCCGAAGGAGATCATCAGGTTTTCGATCTTCTTCAGCTTGCCATGGGGGATGGCAACGCCATCTCCGATCCCGGTGCTGCCAAGGCGCTCACGCTCCTGCAGCACCCGGACCACCTCATCGTGGTCGAGGCTGTTTTCAACCCGCAGCATGGCATCCGTCAACTCGGCCAGCACCTCGCTCTTTCCGGTTGACTTCAGGTCGGCGGCGACAGCGGCTGGATTCAGCAGGTCTGAAATTTTCATAGGGTAATCTGCAAATCTTTCCGGGATCGGGGGAAAGGGGAGAGCTCTCCCAGCGCCTGTACTACTACTTCGCCTGCGGCACGATCAGACCGTAGTTGCCGTCCTTGCGCCGGTAAACCACATTGAGCTCCTCAGTGCGATCGTCGGTAAAGACCAGAAAATCCTTGTGCAGCAGGTCCATCTGCATCACCGCCTCTTCCACCGACATGGGTTTCACCTCGAAGCTGCTGGTGCGGATGATGGTCGGGACCTGCCCACCCTCCAGGCTCTCGGCCGCCACCACGCTCTTCTCCACCCGCCGCTCGCGGCCGGCCGTCGGTTTGTGGTCCTTCAGCTTTTCCTTGTAGCGTTTGAGCTGGCGTTCGATTTTATCGACCACCGCATCGATGGCCGCATACATATCATTGGTTTCCTCCGAGCCTTTGATGGTTATTCCCTTGGCGAGGATGATCACCTCGGCATTATGCCGAATTTTCTTCTCGACGGAAAGGACCACCTGGGCATCGATAGGTTCATCGATATATTTTTTTACCCGGGAAACTTTCTCTTCCGCATAAGCCCGAACCGGCTCGCTGGCTTCCATATGGCGGAACGTAACTGCTATCTGCATATTTCCTCCTGATGATAATCCCTGTTGGGTTATTGGTAATTAAAGTATAGCGGTCTCGACGGCCATGCCAATACCGCTTTTTCCCATTAAAAAAACCGCTTGCGTTGGGTGGAGGAGCCAATGCCGAGCATCTCCCGGTACTTGGTGACGGTACGGCGGGCAATGTCGATGCCATTCTGGCGAAGAATTTCGACAATTTTCTGGTCGGAATGCGGCTTCTTTGAATTTTCCCCGGCAACAATTTCGCGAATTTTGCTCTTGACGCTCTCCGAAGCGAGAGAGTCGCCTTCGGTGGTGTTTATACCGCTGTTGAAGAAATACTTCAACTCGAACAGGCCCTGGGGGGTTTGCACGTATTTATTGGTAGTGACGCGGCTGATGGTCGATTCGTGCATTTCGATATCTTCGGCCACATCCCGCAACACGAGGGGCTTCAGGTATTCGATTCCCTTATCGAAGAACTCGCGCTGAAATTTGACGATGCTCTTGGTGACCCGATAAATGGTCCGCTGCCGCTGATGGATACTTTTGATCAGCCACACAGCACCGCGCAGCTTCTCTTGTATATACTCTCCTGCTTTTGCATCCACCGTGCTGCCGCTGGCCAGGGCATTGCGGTAAAAGGAGTTGATGCGCAAGTTGGGCAGTCCTTCATCATTGAGGACCACCATGTATTCCTCGCCTATTTTGTAGACGAAGATATCGGGAGTGATGTAATGCACTTCCTCCTGGCCATACGGGCGGCCCGGGCGCGGGTCGAGGCCGGAGATGAGTTTGGCGGCGCCCAGGACCTCATCCAGAAGGACCCCTTGCGCTTTGGCGATCGCCTGGTAACGGCGCGACTCCAGATCGGAAATATGGTCGCACAGGATGGATTCCACCAGGGTTCCCTCCATGTCGAGCTGCCTCACCTGCCGCAGCAAACACTCTTGCAGGTTGCGGGAGGCGACCCCCGGGGGGTCGAATTCCTGGACAATGGTCAGGACTTTAGCGACCTGGTCGACAGCGGCGCCGGTGGCTCCGGCAATCTCTTCCAGGCTGGCCCGCAGATATCCATCCTCATCGATATTGCCGATAATCTCGGCAGCGATCTGCCGCTCACCCTCGCCCATGCGGGAAAGGTTGAGCTGCCACATCAGATGGTCGGTAAGGGTGCTTTTACGGGTCAGGAGACTTTCAAAAGAAGGGCGGTCATCATCCTCCTCATAGGCATCAGATGCCGTACCACCGAGATTGTAGCCCTCCAGGTAAGTCTGCCAATCGATATCGGCCAATCCTTCTGCATCCCCTTTGACTTCCTTGATCTCTTCCGAGGCAGGTGGTGCTGCGTTTTCCTCGAAAGGCGCCGCTTCCTCAGGGGTCTCCTTCTCATCGGGGTTTTCCGCCCCCTCCTCGAGAATAGGATTCTCTTCCAGTTCCTGGCGGATGACGTCCACCAATTCCATCCGCGAGAGCTGCAGCAGCTTGATCGCCTGCTGCAACTGCGGAGTCATCACCAGTTGCTGACTCAGCTTGAGTTGTTGCCGGATCTCTAACGCCATGCGTAATTCATCACTCTGTTACTGGGTTCAGGTCATTTGTAGGGCGGTGCTCCACCGGCCGGATAAGGGCGATTCACAAACTGAATTTCTCTCCCAGGTAGATCGCCCGAGCGCGCGGACTGGCGGCAATACAAGCCGGAACCCCGTGCTCGAGAATCTCCCCCTGGTTGAGGATATATGCCTGGTCGCAGACCCCCAGGGTCTCGCGTACGTTATGGTCGGAGATCAGAATGCCGATCCCCCGCTCCTTGAGCTGGACGATGATATTCTGGATATCCATTACCGCGATCGGGTCGATACCGGCGAACGGCTCGTCCAGAAGGATGAAGGCAGGTTCGATGACCAGGGCACGGGCGATCTCGACACGCCGCCGCTCTCCTCCCGACAGGGCATAGCCGGGGGAGCGTGCCACTCGGGTCAGGCGAAAATCCTCCAGCAAACGATCCTTGCGCTCGGCGCGTTCACCTGCTGTCAGCTGCTGCCCCTCCAGAATCGCCAGCAGGTTCTCCTCAACCGTCAGTTTGCGGAAAACCGAAGGCTCCTGCGGCAGATAAGAGATCCCTGCCCGGGCCCGTCGGTACATGGGCAGACCGGTCAACTCGAGATCGTCGAGAAAGACCTGCCCGCGATCCGGCCGGACCAGCCCCACCACCATGTAGAAAGAGGTGGTCTTGCCCGCGCCGTTCGGACCGAGCAGACCGATCACCTCCCCAGAGGCGACCTCCAGGTCCACCCCTCGGACCACCTGCCGCCCCTTATAGGACTTGTGCAGCCCGCGCGCGACCAGCCGACGGCTCACTGCTGCCCTCCCGGCGACCCTTTTTCCCCCTTGGGGTGGAAAGTTGCCTTGACCCGGGAGCCTGCATCACTTTTCACGATACTCCTGGATTCATCGAGGAAGACGGTGATTTCATCACCGGTAACCACGTCCTCCCCCTGATGCACCTGGGGAGAACCGGTGAGAACGATCTGCCCTTTCTTACTCAGATAAACCCCTTTCTGCCCGGTCGCCACCCGTTCTCCCTGGACGATGCGCACGTCGTCGAAAGCTTCGATACGGTCGATCTCCTGCCCCTTCGGCTGCAAGGTAACCACCATTTCCCGAGCATACAGAGTGACATCCCCCTGTTTGGCCACCACATTGCCGATGAAATGGATCTGCCGTGCGGCATCATCGGCCTCCAGGCGTTCGGAGGTGATATCGATCGGCTGCTCCTGGCGGTGAGCACCATTGGCCGGAGCCGCCATCGCAGCGACCGCCGGCAGGAGCAGGGAAAACAGAAGCAGCAATACCGCTCGCATCACCCCGCCTTCTTCCCGTAACCGGCAATTCGAGCCTTGACCGTCGAGAGAAGGTCAACGGTCTGTTCCTGGACATTGAGACGCATACCGGTGCCCGTCACTTCCATACGATCGGAGACCAACCGTACCGGCGCATCGGTCCGGGCGACCCGATCAGTTTCCCGGTACTGCAGCCAGTCAGTGTAGAGAACATACCCTTTTGGACTTCTGACCACCACATCACCGTTGACGACCACCTCGCGGGTCTCCGAATTCAGCTCGCCGCTGCGGGCGGTCAAAGTGAGATCTCCCAGACCGTTCACGGAGTAGAAAGTCATATGGATATTCTCGATTCGGGTGGTCCCGGAGCCGATGTTATGGGCGGCCGAATCGGCCACCAGGGTCCAGCGCCGGGTTCCCTCACGGGTTTCGGTGTAACTGATCTGTTTCAGGGAAAGATCGACGTTCCGCGGCAGGGTTTCGATGATCTCCTGGGGGGCCGCCCCTTTGAAATTACGAGCCACCAGCACGGTCAGGCCCCCGGCCAGGACGAGAATGGAAATAGCTAAAAGATTACGGATAGTTAACTTCCCGAACATAGGTGCAGTCAGTATAACATCGTCTCGGTGGGGTGTAAAGGCGAATCTCCCGCGTTTGGCACGAGATTTGAATCGGGCGTGTTACCCGGAAAAATAGCGGGCGGTAACTACCGGCCATTGGCCGGTTTTCTTGAGGATAAGGTCGCAGACTTCCCGCACCGCTCCCCGCCCGCCATTGCGGGATGCGATGTAATGTACATAGGGCTTGATCTCCTCAACGGCATCGGCGACGGTAACGGCGAACCCGACCCGCCGCAGCAGCGGCAGATCCACCACATCATCCCCCATGTACGCCACCTCCTCGTCCGCCAGACCGAGAACCTGCAGCAGTTCCAGGTATGGAACCAGTTTATCTTTGACCCCCTGGAACAAGATGTCGATGCCAAGTTCCCTGGCGCGGATGCCGGTCACCTCGGACTGTCGGCCGGTGATAAGCCCAAGCCGTATCCCGGCCCGCTGCAGCAGTTTCAGGCCATGCCCGTCCTTAACATCAAAGGCTTTCGTCTCCACCCCGTTATTGTCGAAGATGATCCGGCCATCCGTCAATACCCCGTCGACATCGAGCAAAAAGAGTTTGAGTCGCTTCAGACGCTCCTCCATCAGACGACTCCGGCCTTGAGCAGATCGTGGAGATGAATGATCCCGACCGGCACCCGGCTTTGTTCGCTCTCGAAAACAAACAGGGAAGTGATCGCATGCTCCTCGATCAGCTGCAGCGCCTTTGCGGCCAGGTTGGAGCTGAGAATTCGCTTGGGATTGCGGGTCATCACCTCCCCGATCGGCCGATTGAATACCTCGAAACCCTTCTCGATGGAACGGCGCAGGTCGCCATCGGTAAAGACGCCCACCAAGGCCCCACCGTCGTCCCGCACCCCGGTGATGCCGAGCTTCTTGCTGGTGATTTCGAACAGAGCTTCTTTCAGGGGAGTAGCCAGGTGCACCATCGGCAGGTCCTCCCCGGTGTGCATCAGATCCTCAACCCGCAGGAGCAGCTTGCGGCCGAGGGCGCCACCAGGATGGAACAGGGCGAAGTCCTCTTCCTTGAAACCGCGCCGCTCCAGCAGCGCCACCGCCAGGGCATCGCCGAGAGCGAGAGTGACGGTGGTGCTGGCGGTGGGCGCCAGCCCCAGAGGGCAGGCCTCTTCGCGAATCGAGATGTCGAGAAATACGTCGCCCGCCCGGGCCAGCGGGCTGTTCGGATTGCCCGCCATGGCGATCAGCGGCATTCCCATGCGCTTGATCACCGGCAGGATGCGGACGATCTCTTCGGTGGTTCCGGAATTGGAAACGGCAATGACGATGTCCCCCTTCATCAGCATCCCGAGATCGCCATGGATTCCCTCGGCGGGGTGCAGGAAGAAGGCGGGCGTGCCGGTGGAAGCCAGGGTGGCGGCAATTTTCTGACAGATCAGCCCCGATTTGCCCATGCCGGTAATCACCACCCGCCCCGGACAGGCGAGAATCATCTCCACCGTCAGGGTAAAGTTGCCGTCCAGACGATCCGCCAGGGCCAGCACCGCTTCGGCTTCGATTTTCAGAACACGTTTCGCAGTTTCGATCATGCAGGAACCTTAGAGCGTAATAAGTGATATGTAATAAGTAAACAGTCCAATTCTGCTTTGCACATTACAAATTACACATCACACATAACGCTCTTCTTTTTCACGATAGCGTCAATCGCCAGGATCTCCTCCAGCATTTCCCGCAGGTCTTTTAGATAAAGAGAGTTGGGGCCGTCGCAGAGGGCTTTTTCCGGGTCCTCGTGCACTTCCCAGAAAAGTCCGTCGATTCCTGTCGCCACGGCCGCCCGCGAGAGCGCCCCGACATACTGGCGCTGCCCCCCGGAGGCGGTGCCTGCGCCCCCCGGAAGCTGGACCGCGTGGGTCGCATCGAAAACCACCGGGCAGCCGGTCTCGCGCATGATCGGCAGCGAGCGCATATCCACGACCAGATTGTTGTAGCCGAAGGAGGCGCCGCGCTCGGTGAGCAGAATGCGTTGATTTCCGACCGCCTCGATCTTGGTCACGGCATTGCGCATGTCCCAGGGGGCGAGAAACTGCCCCTTTTTAACGTTGATCGCCAGGCCGGTCCGGCCGGCGGCCACCAGCAGGTCGGTCTGTCGGGAGAGGAAGGCGGGAATCTGCAGGATGTCCAGAACCTCGGCGGCCGGTGCGATCTGGGAAATCTCATGGACATCGGAGACGACGGCCAGGCCGAACTCGGCCTTGACCCTGGCCAGGGTACGCAGGCCCTCGGCCATTCCCGGGCCGCGAAAGGAGGAGCCCGAGGTGCGGTTCGCCTTGTCAAAAGAAGCCTTGAAAACGAGGCCAATCCCCAGGTCCGCGGCAAGTTGCTTGAGGAACCCGGCAATCCGCAGGGTCAGCCGCTCCTCCTCGACCACGCAGGGTCCGGCAATCAGGACCAGGGGCCGGCCACCGCCGAAGACGGTATTGCCGATGGCGACTTCCCGCACCATTTTACTTCGCCCCCCGCTGTTTCAGGCAGGCGCCGACGAACGATTCGAACAAGGGATGCGGGACCATGGGGCGGGAGCGGAATTCCGGATGAAACTGGCAGCCGAGGAACCAGGGATGGTCGGGCAACTCGACGATTTCCACCAGGTCCCCTTCCGGGCAGACGCCGGCAATGATCAGCCCGGTTTCCTTAAGGATTTTGCGGAAGCCATTATTGAACTCGAAGCGGTGGCGGTGCCGCTCGGTAATGTTTTCCTGCCCGTAAATGCGCCGCGCCAGCGTTCCCTTGCGCAGTTCGCAGGGATAGGCCCCCAGGCGCATGGTGCCCCCCTTGCGGGTGACAACCTTCTGCCCCTCCATCATGTGGATGATCGGATTTTTAGCGTCCTCGCGAAATTCGGCCGAATAGGCGTCCTCGATGCCGCAGACGTGACGGGCATACTCCACCACTGCCATCTGCATTCCCAGGCAGATGCCGAAGAACGGAATGTTGTTCTCCCGGGCGTAACGGATAGCGGCAATCTTTCCCTCACTCCCACGCTCGCCGAAGCCGCCGGGGACCAGGATGCCGTCGACCCCGGCAAAAGTACCGTTGATCCCGTGCCGCTCCAGGGCCTCGGAGTCGACGTACTTGAGGATCACCTTGCAGTCGTTGGCGATGCCACCGTGAATCAGCGCCTCAGACAGCGATTTGTAGCTCTCGGTCAGTTCCACGTATTTGCCGACGATGGCGATGGTGGTTTCCGAAGCCGGCTCCTTGACCCGCTTGACGATCCGCTCCCAGGGAGAGAGGTCGGGAGACTTGGTCCAGATGTTCAGGAAATCGACGATGCGCTCGTCCAGCCCCTGCTCGTGGAAATTCACCGGCACCTCGTAAATGGTGGCGACGTCGCGAGCAGTGATAACCGCCTCTTCCCGGACATTGCAGAAGAGGGCGATTTTGGCTTTCATGTCGTGGGGGATCTCGCGGTCGCAGCGGCAAAGGAGAATATCCGGCTGGATGCCGATTTCGCGCAACTCCTTCACCGAGTGCTGGGTCGGCTTGGTCTTCAGTTCGCCGGCGGTGGTGATATACGGCACCAGGGTCAGATGAATGTAGAGGACGTTCTCGTGGCCGCGATCGGTGCGGAACTGGCGGATCGCCTCCAGGAACGGCAGGGACTCGATATCCCCGACGGTGCCGCCGACCTCGATAATGGCGATATCGACGCCTCGGGCATTCTCCAGGATCTTGCTCTTGATCTCGTTGGTGATGTGGGGAATGACTTGCACCGTCCCCCCCAGGTAGTCCCCACGGCGCTCCTTGCGGATGACCGAATCGTAGATCTGCCCGGTGGTGAAATTCGATTTCCGGGTGAGGGTGGCGGAGGTGTAACGCTCATAATGGCCCAGATCGAGGTCGGTTTCCGCGCCGTCATCAGTGACGAAGACCTCGCCGTGCTGGAATGGGCTCATCGTCCCCGGATCGACATTGATGTAGGGATCCATCTTTTGCATTGAGACCTGCAGACCGCGGGCTTCCATCAGGGCGCCGATGGAGGCGGCCGCCAGTCCCTTGCCGAGGGAAGAAACGACGCCGCCGGTAACAAACAGGAACTTGGTCTTCATTGGCACTCCTTGGTCCAATTCGTAAGGCCTTGCTTTTCAATCGAAAATTAAAAACGAGATTCTACATGGAAGGCGTTGAAAAGAAAACCCTTTTAATTCCCGGCCAACGCCGCCAGGCCCCGCACCCGCTCCAGGTCTTCGGGAGTGTCCACCCCCTGTGAGACCAGAGTAGTAGCGGCAACCCGGATGCGATAGCCGTGTTCCAGCGCCCGCAGTTGCTCCAGTTTTTCCAGCTTCTCCAGCGGCGTCGCCGGCAGTTGCGGGTAGGCAAGAAGAAAATCGCGACGGTAGACATACAGGCCGATATGCTTGAAGGCCGCCGGCTCACCGATGGAGAGGGCGAGGTCGGCGGCCAGATCCCGCGGATGCGGGATGGGGGCGCGGGAAAAATAGAGGGCGAATCCATTTTTATCGGCAACCACCTTGACCACGTTGGGATTGCGGAACTCCTCCAGGGAAGAGAGCGGCGTCATCAGGGTGCCCATCGGAATGGACGCATCGCTGCTCAGCGGCGCCACCGCCTGATCGATCATCCGCGGATCGATAAGCGGCTCATCCCCCTGCACATTGACCACCAGGTCGGTCTCCAGGCGGGCGGCCACCTCGGCCAGGCGGTCGGTCCCGGTGGCATGATCGACCCGGGTCATTTGCACTTCACCGCCGAATTCCCGCACCGCCCGAAAAATCCGCTCGTCGTCGGTGGCCACGATCACCCGGTCGACGGCGGCGGCACGGGCAGTTCGCTCGTAGACCCAGCGGATCATCGGCTGGCCGAGAATATCGGCAAGGGGCTTGCCCGGGAAACGACTGGAAGCATAACGGGCCGGGATGACAGCGGTGATGCGCATGCGGCGGATTTCCTTGGGAGAGATATAAACCGCCCGTAGCGTAAAGAAATCGCCGATGGATGTCAAGAAGGGGAATAAGGCGGGAACTGCGGTCTTCAGGCGTCATCCGGACGGATTTACCCAGCCCGGGAAATCGTTCTGAGAATCAAAGCGAAGCGAGGGGAAGCGGCTGCCAGACGGCCCGGAAGAAAGAAGGAGATACGTCGCCCCCCGGCAGCGGTTGCTGCCGCCCAGCACCATCCCTCCATGCATGGGACCCGCGGCGTTGCAAATTAAATTCAGGGCTTCCCAATTTGTGAGTTTTCATTTATAATTAAGATAAATTTAATTGAAAGGAATGCCACGTATGCGAATTCGAACCAGATCCCTCTTACCCCTTGCCACAGCCGTGCCGCTGGCTCTGGCCGTCGGCTGCGCTCCCCCGAGTGCCGCCTCCTCTTCCGTCTCGCCGCCCCCGACAGCAGCAGCGCAAGCATCTTCGACTGCACCGACGGCTGATTTCACCGCCGGCACCATCGTAGAAACCATGGACAGCGGCGGCTATACCTACCTCTGTATTGAAAATTCCGGGGTACGCAGGTGGGCTGCCATTCCGCAGACCGGGGTCAAGGTGGGGCAGCAGGTTGAACTCACCCCCGGCATGCAAATGGCCAACTTCAACAGCAAAACCCTTAACCGCACCTTCCCGTCGATTTACTTCTGCCAAGGTCTCGTTTCTTCCCCAAACACCTCGCCGCAGCCCGCTCTTCCCGCGGGCACGTCCCGATAAAAACCGCCCAGGGGATGTCGATGCAGGACAAAATCCCAACGGCTGAAAACTCGACAGAAATTGCCGGCAAGGTGACCGAGACCATGGATTCCGGTGGCTACACCTATGTGGCCGTGGAGAAGGATGGCCGGCAAACCTGGATCGCCGTGCCGCTGGTGAAAGTAACCGTTGGGCAGGAGGTCTCCTTTATTCCGGGCATTGTCATGCATAACTTCACCAGCAAAACCCTCGGCCGGACCTTTGAAACTATCATTTTCTCCGGCGGCCTCGCCTCATCCTTACCGCAACCGGGGAAAGCAGCGCCCGCGCTCTAAGCCTGCAAATACAAATTAACCCCCGGATTCGCTGCGCGAGCCTTCCCCCCTGCAAAAGCAGGGGGGATTATTTTTTTAAGGGTGGGACCAGAAACTAGGGTTTTAAACCGGAGGCGGGAGAGTTTTCAGAAAGCGAATCGGATCCCCAGGGTGGCGTTGTGAGTGGCATAATCGAAGTCGATTTTGTCGCCCGATGTGCTCTTGAATTCCGGATCAAGGGCTGCGAAGTAGCGATATTCGAGATCGAATGTAATCGCCTCGGTCAAAGAAAAGCCGATGCCCGCCCCTCCCTGATAAGCGAAAAAAATACCTTTCGTTTCATCGAGAGGCACCCCCAGGCTCAGATCCTCGTCAATCTTGATCTGGACTGCCCCCGCCCCGACAAAAAAGTAGGGAGTAAAGGGAGTCTTGTTGGCAAAATCGGCGATCGAATTCAGCATCAGGCTGTAGGCGGTGAATTCCCCGCCAGGATCGTACTCCCTACCTTTTAATTTGGTCTTGATTCCCTCGATCGTATTCCGGCGATAGGCGCCTTCGACCTCGATCCTTCCCTGCCCGACCTGCGCGCCGAGCGCTGCCGCGTACAGGGTCCCTTTGATTGAAATCGATATTGATAGAATCGAAATCGGTGCTGCCGAGCGATTGACCGCCCCCCCGGAGATTGAGATAGCAGGGACCTGATTCGCCCCTTGCCTCCGTGACGGAGAGCGCCAGAAGAAAAACTGCGGCAATTGCCAACCATCTGTTTGTTCATGCAACCTCCGACACTGCAAGGGGGCAGGCGTTCGATATTCCGCCTGCCCCCTTGCGGGCCAAAGTAGATTTTCTATCCAGCCCCTATGGACACCGGCTCGGCTACCAGAGCCGCAGGCTCCAGTTGTTCAGGGTGCCGTCATCCTCGTGCATTCTTATCCTCGATCTTGAGCTGCCAGGTGCCGTTCGGATTTTCTCCGAGCAGGACGGCCAGGGGCTGCTCCGGGCGGAATTCAGCGGTGAAGGGAGCAGTTCCGGCAGTTATGGATGCGCCGGCCCCGTCATGAAATACGGTGCCAGTGTAGTTGTGGCCTTCCCCACCCCGCCGGTTGCTCAGGATGACCGCCGTCCCGGCTGGCGAAATCAGGGTGATCACCAGGTCTTCATCGAAGGGGTGGGTAATCCCGAGATCGACCGCGAGGTAGCGGATGGAATCGGCCGCACCGGAAACATAAAGGTTAGAGGTCACCGAACTCAGGGAGGCGATGGTCAGGGGAACATCGCTGCTGGCTTGCTCCACGGGCGGTGCATCCAGATTAACCGAAGTCGTCAGGTTGTTCGTCTCGTTGCTCTCCGCCACCACTCCCGTGCTGTCCACCAGCGCATAGAGGATGGAAGAATTACCCGATACGCCGGAAACGACGGCAGTCCCGCTGTACGTACCGCCGATAACCAGGGCGGGGATATCCACGCGCAGATCGCCGGTCTGTCCCACCGCCGGCGCCGCCGCCGGATCGACAAAGAAGTCGAGCTTGGCCGCCCCGGCATTGCCGCCGCCCTGGTTGGTCACCGTGTAGCCGATGGTCAGGCTGGAACCGTTCACGGTCACGCTGTCGACGGTCGCCTGCAGGTCAGGCGCCGGCCCCACCGACGAGGGAAGGGAATGACGATATTCGACAGGTAGTCGTCCGCCGTACCGGTCTGGGTGGACACCTTGTAAAAAGTGGGGGAAGAGCCGATTTCGTAAAAACTTTGCAGCGCGGTCGCCGTTCCTCCATCCTTCAGCACTACCGAAGGATAATATTCGCCCCAGATCGCATCGGCCTGAACAGTGAACGGAACGGTGATTTCAGTGGCGTGACTGGAGTTGATAATGATATCGCTGCAGCCGTTCAGTTCCAAAGCCGACAGTGAGACCTGCAGGGCGGCGGTCTGTACCGGCTTCGGGGCGAGGCAGACGAGAACCGAGTAGGTGTTCGGCGAAACCGGCACGGTGATCTGTACCGCGTCCCCTTCCTGGGCGTTATCCTTCGAGAATCGCGGGGAGCCGGTGAGGACCGGCACCGGGGCCCGGACGGTGAACGTCCAGCTGTAATTGGCGGCCAGGTTGTTGCCGGCCGCGTCAGCCACCCCGGTGGTGAGAGTGGCCCGATAGGTGGTCCCTTCCGCCAGCGGAGGCAGCGGGGGTGAAGACGGCACTGGTGCCGTTCACGCTCACCGATGCCCGGTACGGGGTCCCTGCCAGCGGTGCTGAGGGTGAACGTCGTTTCGTTCACCGTTTCCGGAGTCGGGAGCCTCGTTGAAGGCAACCGTGACCGCCGCCTGAGCATCGGCATAATTTACATTCGCTGCGGGAACGGTGCTGGTTACCGCCGGCGGCGAAGCGTCTACCGCCGCGGTGGTGAAAGACCAGCTGTAATTGGCAGCCAGATGATTCCCGGCGAGATCGGTCAGCCCCGTGGTGAGGGTGGCCGTGTAGACGGTGTTGACGGCCAGTTGGGCACCGGGGACCAGTTCGGCGGTGAAGTTGGTTCCGCCGACGTACCTGACGCTGGCCGGGACCGTGACACTTCCGTCTCGGAGGGTGAAGTTCGCCACCGAGACCGCCGACGGATTCAGTGCCTCGCTGAAGGAGGCGGAAACTTTGGCGCCAAGCGCTACCCCCGTGGCGTTGTCGGCCGGGGTGACCTGGCCGACGGTCGGCGCGACGGCATCAGCGGCGGCACCCGTGGTGAAACCTTTGGTGACCGGGCTCGCCAGGGCATTACCGGCGAGATCTGAGATCCCGGTGACTTGGAAAGTATAGGCCTGCAAGGGGCTGAGCAGATTGGTGGGATCGAAGGTGATGTTGGCCCCGGAGCAGCTGACGGCGCCCGCAACGGCCGGTCCGCTGGGACTCGGAGTCAGACTTACGGTACTGGAATTTACCGTCGAGCACCGGAGAGATTCATTGAATGTCATGGTGATGCTGGTATTGACGTTTACCCCGGGCGCTCCGTTGGCCGGCACCATCGAGGAGAAAACCGGGGGGGTGGTATCATCACCGGAAGGAGGGGCGCTGCTGCCGCCTCCGCCGCCGCCACCGCAGGCCCCGAGAAATATCACTCCGCACAGCAGGACAGGCCACAAGCAAATTTTTCCGACATTCATGACTTCTCTCAGCTCCTTGCGAAAGGGTTGAAACTGACCGGAACCTTTGCATAGCATTAGATTAAACTAAAGATTGTAAAAGAATAATTATTGGCACATTAAAAGTCAATCATTTTAATTATTAAATTTCAAGGCGAACCGGTAAGCGCTTCCTAAATCAGGGGGGATTTTTGGCAGGGCAGGGATTGGCCAAAGCAGGCTGGAGGGCGAAACAGAGGCGAGGGAGGCAGGCGTGCTACCTCCCTCATCGCACTAAGGTCCCATCCGGGAGGGATGGAACTATTTTATATGGCAGGTCAGGCAGAGCGCCGAATCTCTTTGCGGCGCCAGCACCAGGTAATTCACCACCGCCGCCGCATCGTCCGCATTCAGCTTATTGTGAACGTCATGGCAGGTGGCGCAGGTCATGATCTGCCCCTGATACAGGCGATCGACCACCCTCACCTGGAACCGGCCCCCGTAGTTCAGCACGCCGGAGGACGCCTCGCGAATCCAGGGATCTTCATAGCCGGCCCGACCGTAGACGACGCCTGCGGCCGGATCGCCGGCGGCGGGCCCGATGGCCACTTCCTTATAGTTGAAGCCGATCGGATGGTCATCGAGCAGCCGGTTCTGGCCGGCGCCGATGCCGGGCTGCCCCCAGCTGTCGCCGACCAGCGGATTGACGATACCGGGGAAATTGTAGTGCTGATCGGGAGCGATCGATCCGTCATGGCAGGACATGCAGAGGCGGGTGGGACCGATGGCGATGTCGGGAGTATAGAAATCGGCGGCATTGATGGTCGGCGAGGTGTAGGGATCGAAGTTCAGGGTGTCCAGCTGCCGGGACCAGAGGGGGTAGTAGGCATTCGGGTCGGCGGCCAGGTAAGCGTGATGCGGGGTATGGCAGAAGGCGCAGACGCGGTCGTTGCCGCCGAAATCGACGGCGCCCGCCGAATAACGCATGTCATGGACCGAACCGCGGACCCCCGATCCCGGAGGACCCAAGGCCAGGGCAGCGCCGGCCGTAGTGACTACCAGACACCATGCAACCAAAAGATTTTTGGCCATTTTTGTCTCCTTGAGGTGATGTGAAGCAGTCCATCGCCACTGTCATCCACGATGCCTCTCCATATCATTTCAAGCAGATCTCTCCTTCATTCCTCCTTTCCTTCAACAACTAAAGATTGCTCCGCCGCGTGATCTTTTGTTATTCGAGCGTACCACTTTTTTGGCCGATTTCCCGTCGTGCTGCAGCCTCTTCTAGGGGACGTTCCTGATATTTAAAGTTTTAAGGCATCCAACAGCAGCTTTTCTAATTTCCCATCCGCAGTCAGAAGCGCTTCGCCTCTTTTGGCCCCATGATTAACCGCGGTCGACGTATAGCCAAGCGCGGCGGCGACATCCACTCCTTTGATCCCCATCCTCCTGACCGCCAAATAGCAGATTACGGCTTTGGCGCGGACAATGTTCCGCTCCTTGTTTGGAGTGCTCAGCGTCGCCGGATCGATGTGCAAACAATTCGCCACTCGCTGCGCCAGCTGGGCAAAGGGCATTGCCGGGTTGCCCCGAACAGTGCCAGTCGAATTCAGCACCTGCTCGACAAAATCGCCGCCGCCAAGGATCCGGTCGTCAAACAGGGCGTCATCGGCGATGGAGGGGTCCAGAGCCTGGCTCGATCGTCTCCCGCCTCTTGAGAGCTTGGTCATGGCGCTGTCCTTGAGCCCGTCCGCAATAAAAGATTCATAATTTTTCTGGGCGGCTTTGCGTTTCGGTGAAAAGTGTTTCAAAACCTCATCCACCTGAATGATCGGCGTCGATGATCGTCCCAGCAGTTCGTGGTGCCCGCACCAGGGAAAAGCCGCAAGCGCCTCAAGGTCGCCGACCATTCCAGCCCGCGCTGGGTTCAGATGAATGTATCGCACCAGCTCCAGAAAATAGGGGTCTTTATCGCAGACGATGGACTTGTAGCGGTTCTGAAAGAGGTGGCCTGCGCGTTGGTGGCGGAGGTTGAACACGACGGCATAGCCGGTAAGGAGGCGTCGCATGATCTCGGCCAGCGTCCGTCGGTTCGGTCGTAGAAGAAGGTGGAAATGGTTGTCGAGCAAGCCCCAGGCATAGCAGTCGGTTGCGGTTTCCGACAGGAGGGTCCGAAGGCGGGAGAGAAAATTTTCCCGGTCCTGATCGTCCAGAAAGATGGGGCGGCGTTCGATCCCGCGGACGATGACGTGCTGAAGCAAGCCGGGAAAATCTATGCGGGCATGTCTGGGCATGATGGCAGGTTATCAAGGTAAACTTTAAAAATCACAAATGTCCCCCCCTCTTGGCAGATCATGCATGGGGTCGAACCTCCTCTTCCACCTTTTGCCCGAGTGCAAGCCTGGTCCGACGAAGATCATAGGCGACTTGCAGATTAAGCCAGAATTCGGGGGTGGTACTGAAAAACCTTGCCAAACGAAGCGCCGTATCTGCCGTGACAGCCCGTTGACCATTGATTATGCCGGTTATTCTGTTTGTCGGCACATGGAGGGCCGCTGCCAGCTGCCGAGCGGATATGCCAAGGGTTTCCATTTCCTCACGAAGAATTTCTCCGGGGTGGATCGGCCGCATATTGTTAGTCATGATTTCCCTGCTTTCTTAATGATAGTCGACGATTTCTACCTCGTGGGGGCCATCTTCTCGCCACTCGAAACAGACCCGCCATTGTTTATTGATGCGAATGCTAAACAGGCCCTTTCGATCTCCCCCCAAAACTTCCAGACGGTTACTGGGAAGGCCTGCCAGATCTTCCAGGCAAGTGGCGCTTTCTAGAATCTGAAGTCGACGTTCCGCCTGGGCAGAGAAACCATCGAATCGCCTGACCCGCCGCCCCTGATAGAGCGCTTCGGTATCTTTACCCCTGAAGCTCCGAATCATACTTTCATCTTAGGTTTCGTTACGCTTTACGTCAAGCATAACATCGAGGACGAGGTTTTCATGCGCGCGCTTCTTGGCCTATGAAACTTTAAAAATCAAGAACGTCCCCTAGCCTTTCCTGAAGTCGAATCATACTTTCATCTTAGGTTTCGTTACGCTTTACGTCAAGCATACAGCGCATAACATCGAGGAAGAGGTATCATGCGCGCGCTTCTTGGCCTATGAAACTTTAAAAATCAAGAACGTCCCCAAGCCTTTCCTGGGGCAGAGAACACCGATCGAATCGCCTGACCCGCCGCCCCTGATAGAGCGCTTCGGTATCTTTACCCCTGAAGCTCCGAATCATACTTTCATCTTAGGTTTCGTTACGCTTTACGTCAAGCATAACATCGAGGACGAGGTATTCATGCGCGCGCTTCTTGGCCTATGAAACTTTAAAAATCAAGGACGTCCCCTAGCATTCTTGTTACGCTTTACGATCAAGCATAACGTCACGCATAACAAGGAGGACAGAGGTAGTCATAGCGCGCGCTTCTTGGCACTGATGAAATCTTGCTAAACGAGCGAGTATCGAAGAACAGTCCCGCTGTCCCTGCCCATGCCGGTTATTCTGTTTGTCGGCACATGGAGGGCCGCTGCCAGTTGCCGAGCGGATATGTCAAGGGTTTCCATTTCCTCACGAAGAATTTCTCCGGGGTGGATCGGACGCATATTGTTATCATGATTTCCCTGCTTTCTTAATGATAGTCGACGATTTCTACCTCGTGGGGGCCATCTTCTCGCCACTCGAAACAGACCCGCCATTGTTTATTGATGCGAATGCTAAACAGGCCCTTTCGATCTCCCCCCAAAGCTTCCAGACGGTTACTGGGAAGGCCTGCCAGATCTTCCAGGCAAGTGGCGCTTTCTAGAATCTGAAGTCGACGTTCCGCCTGGGCAGAGAAACCATCGAATCGCCTGACCCGCCGCCCCTGATAGAGCGCTTCGGTATCTTTACCCCTGAAGCTCCGAATCATACTTTCATCTTAGGTTTCGTTACGCTTTACGTCAAGCATAACATCGGAGGACGAGGTTTTCATGCGCACGATTCTTGGCCTATGAAACTTTAAAAATCAAGAACGTCCCCTTGCCTTTACAAAAATCAAGAACGTCCCCTTGTCTTCCCATTAGGACGTCCCCTCGACTTTTATGGCGCACAAAAAAGCCCCCCCTGCCGAGGGCAGGGGGGGCGATGTGCATCAGACTGCCAGTTGCACAGTCCTAGTAAGAGTTTTACCTGCGAGCGGTACCCAGCCATACCGCCGCCAGCGGGTAACTCGTGCTGTAGTCGGCAATGGCGTCGTTCAAGCTGCCGTCCTGGAGGAAGTCAATGGCGTCGAACAGCAGGCGCTTGACATACCAGCGGTTGTGAGCAAATCCGCCCGGCTCGTCGTCGGTGTACTTGTAGTTCTGGAAGGCGCCGTAAGCGTCGAGAGGCGCGGTGTCATAGCCATCTGCGCTATAAGCAGGATCTGTCAAAGGCACATCGGTCTTAAAGCCAAGGTCAAATTGTAGCCAAGGTAGTTCGTCAGCCCGTTGTTCTGGGCCAGAAGGTCACCCAGCAACTCGATAGCCTGGTCGTAACCTGCCTTCTCTTCTTCAAGCTTGGCCACCGTCATGGCGTAACCGCCGGAATGGCAGGCGTCGCAAGGTGGTTGGGTGTTGATGATGTCCTGGCCGGCGGCATCCTTGCCAAGAATTTCCCAGCTATGGTTGGCGCTGTCGCCCATATGGCAGGCGACGCAAGGCCCGGAGGTCCCGGTGCCTTCAATGACTTCTGTTTTGACCACCTGGGTGTACGGATAGCTGGGGATAGCGACAGTTTCTTCCGTAAAGGCGCCGATTTCATCATGCTCGAAGTGGTTTTCGGTGCCGTCTTTCTTCAACCGGCTGTCGTACTCCTGCCCGTCATACTCATAGGCAATGTGGGTCTGAGCGCTGAAAAGCGTTCCGGCGGCCGTGCCGTGATGCCCGGCGAAGCGGCTGCTGCGGGGATCGTTTACGATGTTGTCTTTATTTCCGCGGCCGGCATGGCAGTTTACGCAGGTATTGGAAGCGCCGATCTTTGTACCGGCTTCACCGACCTGAATGACGATCTGATTTTCGCCATAGGTGTAATTGAGGGTGAAAACGTCGGTTTTACGCAGGGCACCCGATTCCGCATTGCTGTGACAGGCCCAGCAGTAGAGAAGCTCGGCCTGGGGCGACCCGGTGGTGGCGGTCCAGGCCTGCAGATAAGAGAAATTGTTTGTGTTGAAGTCATAAGAGGACGGGTAATCCGTCGCATTTGCCGCAGCCATGCGATTCACAAAACCGGTGGCGGTGTGGCACTGCTGGCAGTCACCACGGTCAGAGATGACGGTGGTTCCATCGGTATCCAATTTACTCGTCTTATTCCATGGATAATGAGCCCAGGAATGATCAGTGCCGTTGGAGCCTGCCGCCATTACCGCGTCGACTTGGGCCGTGGTCTTGGTGGACCCGCCGTTATCGAAAGCAGCTTGGAGCTTGGCGGTCAGAAGTCCGCCGGCATGGCCGGATTGCGCCCACTGGGTAAAGATGGTCGGATCGCCCGAACCGGTATCCCCGGTGTAATGGGGGGTATTGGTCCGCAGTTCGTGTCCGTGACAATCGAAACAGGGGCTGTCGCTTCCTTCGCGGAGGTTGTAGCCCTCGATCAGGTCGGCGGTATCCGGATGGTCATAGTGTGTGGTCGGGATATTCCGGTACCAGCTGTCCTCATGGTGCATCATATTCTCGCCGTTGTTGCCGGAACCGAAAAGGACGCCACTGTTATCTTTGAAGGGATGGCAGCTGGTGCAGGTGTCATACTGGTCGGCACCATTACCATTGGGATCCCAACCGGCGATTTCGCGCAGTTCACCTGTGTGCGGGTCATGGCAGGCGGCGCATGTCGGGGGATTCTCAGCATCGATGCTGGTGATTCCAGCAGTTGCAATAGCCTCATCCGTGCCTGTAGCACCAGGGACAGCGCTAAAGGCAACAGCGCCTTCGGCAGAGTGGCAGCGGAGACAGGTAGTACTTGTGCTCTCAAAACCATGGTTTTCTTCATTGGCGTGCTTCGATGCGGCAACTAGGGCTACCATATTCGGGCCGTGAGTGGAATGCTGGACGGCGCGATCATGGCAGGCAACACAACCTTCGATTGCACTGCTCGGCTCGAAGGAATGCTCGTCATTGTGGCAACCACGGCAGCCGACAATAGCAAACCCGTTTTCAGCATTCACTTCGCCATTTGGCGAATGGCAGCTGGCGCACGCCACATTATCACTGGCATGCTCATTACCAGCAGCTTTAGGGCTGGCGGCCCAAGCATTTTTCAGGGAAGAATCATGGCAGCTGAGGCAGGCATCGGCCTGGAACTCGCCGTTGTGCGGCGCATCACCATGGCAATCGGTGCAGGCCCTGTGATTGTGGGTGCCGGCATCGTAGGTGGAGACTACCTCGGGAGTGCTGTTGATGTGACAGGCGGTGCACAGCTGATTTGTGATCTCATATTCTCGAACCACATTGATGGTGGCTTCCTTAGTGGCGCTGGCATTATCAGTGGTGATGGCCAAAGTCACCGTGTAGGGGGTGTCACAATTCGGGCTAAAGGTAAAAATCAGCGAGGAGCTTGCAGCCTGACTAAATGCATCTGTTTCCGTTGCGGGATCAACGGTGCCGTCATGATTTTTATCACAAGCACTGGACGCGCTGAAAGCGTACTGAATACCCGAATCATTAGTAGTGGTGCCATTTGCGTTGACGGTGATCGGGTTGCGCCGGATTGCCTTCACGGGCGCCGACAAAACCGGCTTGATCCAGGGCACCAAGATGAATTCAGCACTTACAGTGGTGCTGGCAGCATCCACAGTGTAGGGAACCGTTTTCACTTGGCCGGCACTTGCCGCACCGAAATCAGCGTCGGTATATTCATTCGTCCCAACGGTGATTTTGTTGACTTTGTAATCGGTATTGGGCATAGCCTTGATGCCAATGGTGGTCCCAAAAGCCAGCTTGGTGAAACCGGTCATGGAACTGGCGGAGCCGGACTGCAGCACGACCGAGCCGCCCGCCTGCTTGCTGACGCTCACCGCGCCGATAGCGGAGGAGGACTGGCCCCAGGCGACGGTGAGGCTCTGGGAGTTTTCTGGAACCGTGGTATAAATCGGTGCCTCCGTCTTGCACCGAGCCCACGTAATCGACGGCAACATCGGCGGCAATATTGGTGCTAAGAACGACAGTTGCTGTTGCATCGCCGGTCAGCTGCACATAATTGTTCCCGCCCTTGCAGTGCCGTGATGTAGGTGGACGGATCAGACGGATCCAACGTGCCACTGGTTTCATCCTGAATATAAACTGTCCCCAAGCTGCTGCCCCCGCTCACCTTGACGAACAACGTCCAGGCGTGGGCGAAGGACGGCACCGTCAGCAGCAGGAGTGCCATAACGATGAATGTTCCGTGTCTGCGCATTCTTATGCTCCTCTAAGATTTAATGAACCAGACATTTATCCCCGAAGTACATCGGCCCGGGCAGAAATGAAGTCGGGCCATGGCACTCGCCAGTTATTTGATATGGCAGGTCAGGCAGAGTGCGGAGTCCTTCTGCGGCGCCAGCACCAGGTAGTTGGCCATCTGCTCGGATGCTGTCCATGTTCATCTTGTTGTGGACGTCATGGCAGGTGGCGCAGGTCATGTACTGCCCCTGGTACAGCCGATCGACGACTTTCACCCTGATAGGTGTTGTCCTTGTACTTCAGCACGCCGGAGGCCGCTTCGCGGATCCAGGGATCCTCGAAGCTGTCGCGGCCGGAGACGTCAGCGCTGGCCGGATCGCCGTTAGTCGGGCCGATGGCGACTTCGTTGTAGTTGAAGCCGATCGGATGATCGTCGAGCAGCTTGTTGTCGCCGGCGCCGATGCCCGGCTGACCCCAGCTGTCGCCGCTCAGGGTATTGACGACGCCGGCGAAGTTGTAGTGCTGGTCGGGGGCGATGGAGCCGTCATGGCAGGTCATGCACAGACGGCTGGGGCCGATGGCGATATCGCTGGCGTAATCGGAGGCGTTGATGGTCGGCGAGGTGTACGGGCTGAAGGTCTCGGTGTCGAGTTGCCGGGACCAGAGGGGATAATAGGCGTTCGGGTCGGAATCCAGATAAGCATGGTGCGGCGTGTGGCAGAAGGCGCAGACGCGGTCGTTGCCGCCGAAATCGACCGCGTGTGCCGAGAACCTCATGTCATGGGGGGATTGCAGGACCCCGTCCCCAGGGCCGGCGGCGGCAACGCCGGCGGACAGGGCTACAATCAGTGTAGCAACCAGCAGACTCTTCTTCATTCTTTCTCTCCTTGTGATCGTTGAATTCAGAACCTTTCCCTTGCCTTGGGTGTTCCGTACTGCTCCTCGCGACCTCCTTTCCGCCCCACCCCTCCAGACAAAATGAGGCTTATAATTAATATGGAATAATTAACCATGGCCAAAATTACCATATTATTGGCGATGGTCAATTAACATTTTGTAATTTTTTTTAATTGAATTTTACTTAACGGTGGGAGCGCGAGGGGTGGGCGCCTAAGGTCACCCCCCTGTCTCGCTGCGCGAGCCTTCCCCCCTGCTGCGCAAGGGGGATTCTGCTGCATTGCCCCCCTTGTTTACAGGGGGGTGCCCGCAGGGCGGGGGGGCAGGGCAAAAAAGGATAAGGCTAGTAGACCGCCGGGTTGCCGACGGTGGCGGGATGGCAGGTGTAGCCTGCCTGGCTCGGGCCGGGCAGGGAGCAGCTGCGGCCGGAGGCGCTGTAGGCCGCAGCTGCGGGGACGTAGCGGAGGTCAAAATTGACCAGGTGCTTGCCATTATCGGAGGTGGTGAGCCCGGCAATGAACGGCACCCCGTGCGGATCGTGGCAGACGGAGCAGGAAACCCGGGCGGTGTTGCCGGAGGGGTGAATGCCGTAGACGTGGGCTTTATGCAGAGCGGCCGAGTCAGAGCTGCCCATCAGGTAGGATTCGTCATGACAGCTGTAGCAAAGGGGGTAGTCGGTGGCCTGCCCGGAAGAGAAGGTGTCGCGATTGGCGGCGCGCAGCATGTGCGGCTCGGCGGAGCCGTGGGAGTCGTGGCAGCTGTTGCAGTAGATGTAGTCGGTCACCGCGGTGCTCCGGAGACTGCGGCCGGAGCCGGTGCGGGAAGCGGCGACGGGATGGAAGGAGACGGCCGATGCGGGGTTGAAGCGCTCGCTCTCGTCGAGGGATTCGAATTGCCGCACCACCTCCAGGGTCGGGTCGTTGTAATTGCCCGCCCGGGCGGCCGAACCGGCATGGCAGCGGAAGCAGACCTGGTACTCATAAGCGGCCGGGATGACGTTCTCGCCGTTGAGGGCGACCCCCCGCACCCCCTGGAGCAGGCCGTTGACCGCCGGCGCCCGGGCCGCCGCCAGCGGCGCGTCCTGCCAGCGGGCCTGATGCGGGTTGTGGCAGTCGACGCAGTGCACGTGCTTGCGGTTGCCGGCCAGGGGAAGCCCCTCCGGCACCGAATGCTCCTCCGCCCCGGCATCGTAGGCGAGCGGGTGGACATAGCGGCCGGCGGGACTGAACTGGGCCGGGATATCGGAGTAGATGCCCGTGCCGTTGTGGCAGGCGGCGGTGCAGTTGCTGTCCAGACCGGCGCCGACCGAGGCGAGTTTCAGCAGATCTTCCCCGCGCTCGGCGCCATGCGGCAGGTGGCAGCTGACACAGCCGTTTTTCGCCACCGCCTGCGGCTCCGCGCCGGAATTGCGCGTTCCGCCGGTCTGATGGTCGCTGCCGCTCCAGCCGGTTTTGTCATGACAGAGGGTGCAGAGGGCATCGGCGTGGCTGGAGACATCCGCGACCAGGAAATTGCCGAAGGCGTTGTCGTGCGGATCGTGGCAGGAGGTGCATTCGACGTACAAGGAACCGCCGCGGCGGACCAGTCTCACCCGGTTGCCGCGCAGGGTGTCGGCAGGGTGGAATTCGTCCGGGTTCTGGCCGTATTCCATGGACACGGGATGGTCGTCGCGCAGATCCTGGCCGATGACGGCCGTGCGCCGCTCCGATGGCGCCGGATAGCTCGCCAGGGACGATACGTTATCATCGGGATTTCCCGGGGCGGCCATGGCAATGGTGCCGTCATGGCAGCTCAGGCAGAGGCGCGAGGGCCCCAGCGGCTGCCCCGGCCGGGCGACGATGGTGGCGGAATCGTAAGGGGTGTAGGAGTTGGTATTTTCCTTCCGGCTCCACAGCGGACCGGGGTATTCCGCGTCGGAGAGCAGGGTGGCATGGTGCGGCGTGTGGCAGAAGATGCAGACCCGCTCCTCGACCGAGGACTTGATCCGCGCCGAGCTGCCGACGGAGAGGTTGTGCGGCGAATCGAGCACGCCGCCGGCGTACGCCGGCGCGGCTTGGGTCATGACCGCCAGCAGCAGAATCACGCCCATCTATTTCCATGCGATTCCATGAACGACTCTCATGAAAAACGTAATCACCCCCCTGTCTCGCTGCGCGAGCCTTCCCCCCTGCTGCGCAAGGGGGATACTGCGCGCTGTGCCCCTCCTGTTTACAGGGGGGGTGCCCCGGAGGGGCGGGGGGGTCCCCTCTCGCCCCTAGCCTCCAGCCCCTTGCCGACGATCCTGAACACCTGCACCCGCCGGTTGTAGGTATCGGCGACATAAAGGGTATCCTGGCCGTCGATGAAGATCCCGGAAGGCATCCAGAATTCCCCTGCCTTGCCGCCCCGGCCGCCGATGTCCAGCACCGGCGCCCCCGAGGCGGCGAAGAGATCGACGGCGTCGAGGAGGGCATCGCAGACGTAGATATGTCCTCCGCTGTCCACGGCCACCCCTTTCGGCCGGTAAAAGCCGCCGGGAGAGCCGATCGCGCCGCCCAGAGACTGCAGGAATTCACCCTGCATGGAGAAAACCTGCACCCGGGCATTCAGCGGATCGGTGACATAGATCTTCCCTGCCGCGTCGATGAACAGGTCGGTCGGGTAATTCAGCTCCCCCTCCCCTTCCCCGCGGCCGCCGAGGCGCAGGCGCTCCTGCCCGGCGAGGTCGAAAGCGACGATCTGGTGGGCGAGGGTATCGGTGACGTAGAGGAGGCGGTTTTGCCGGTTAAAGGCGATCCCGGTCGGCCGCTGCAGGCGGGCAAAGGCCGCGACAGAGCCGTCACCGAGCCGATAACGGTAGACGGTGCCGGCGGCCGAATCGGTGATGTAGAGGTTCTCCCGGTCGTCGCCGGTGACCGCGATCGGCATCCGGAAAGGCTTGCCGCCGGCCGCGCTGATCATCGCATAGCGGTTCTTGCCCCGGTCCATGAGGTGGACCACGCCCCGGCCGGGATCGGCGATGAACAGCCGTTCTTGGTCGTCGGCGTAGATGCCATAGGGCCTGCCGATGGCCTCATCCTTGCCGCCGGCAAGAAAATCGGCAAACTTCCTCCAGAAGCCCTTGGTAATGCCCGCATCCTCGAAATTCCGGACCTGCCCGAGCCACTCAAGGCGGGCGGGCGCCGGCGCCGGCGGCCACTGCAACCGGGGACCAGCCACCGGTTGGCGCCAGGTCGGCGGCGCCGAGCAGGCGGCCAGCAGGAGGCAGCAGAGGAGGAGCCGGCCGCAGGAGCGGGGGCGGGAGCCGGCGCGGGATAAGGGAATTCTCCTGATGTGCATGGCCTCACTCACATGGGCAACTCCCTCTCCCTTGATGGGAGAGGGCCGGGGAGAGGGTGATTGCGGGACATACCCGAACTGCCCCCCCTCCCCTCAGTCCCCTCCCACCAGGGGAGGGGATGTTCATAAACTGCGGGACCAAGCGGAAAGTAGACAAACAGACTGCTCCCCCTCAGAAATACCGCGTCAGTTCAAGACGCACATGCTCGTCCCGGGTCAGCTCCCCCTCGATCCAGCGGAAGGCCGCCCGCGAGCGCAGGGAGACCACCAGCTGGCGGAACGCCCAGCGGAAATCGGCGCCGAGGGCCAGCCGGTCGCTGTCCGCCCCCCCCATGACCCGCTGGTAGTCGCCGGTGAGGGTCGTCAGCACCGAGCCGAGCAGGGTCGTGCGGTACTGGCCGCCGAGATTGATCAGGTTCTGGTCGTCCGTCGCGTTACTGCCCGAGGCGTCATACCACCAGTAACGGTCCCGCAGGTAAAGGGAGAGGCTGCCGCTTTCCAGGACGTCGTAGTACCTGAGGGTGCCGTCGATGAACTGGTTGCTCTGGATATCGGACTCGAACCGCTGGTATTCGCTGGAGAGGGTGATGGTCCGCCAGCGCCTTTCGCCGCCGAGGCGGTAGTTTCTCTGGTCCGCCAGGTAATTGGCATCATCGTCGCCGGAGAGGATGCCCTGGTGGATCCGGTCGAAGCTGGCGAATACGCGGTATCGATCGGCGAAAAGGTGGACTTCGGCGGCGATTCCCTCGGCATCGGTGGCAAAGCGGATATCGGGGTCGACCCGGATGTCGTAGCTGATCAGCAGGACCATCCCCGTCAGGATGATGTTGCTCAACCCGGCGCCCTCGACGACGATTTCCGTGCGTGCGCCAACCTGTTCCACGCGGTAATCGATCCCTTCCTCGTAGGGGGCGACCCGCACCAGGGGATCCCGGTTGCGGACCACGATGCTCTCCGGAACGGCATTCAGATTGTCGAGAAACAGCCGCTCGCCGAGGACCACCGGGTGCGGCTCGTTGATAATGGTCTGTGTCTGGGACTCCAGGTTGCGGTCCGTCACCTGGTACTGCGTGAACAACTGCGCGTTGAGGCTGCTTTCCGCCGGCAGGATCTTGCGATAGCCCCAACCGATGCGGCCGCCGACGACCTGCTCGTCACCCGGGGAGAAATCGGTGTCCCGGCCGAAGACCTCCAGCTGCGTGGTCAGGCTCTGGTAGAGTTCATGCTGCAGCCAGCCGCGCCACAGGTTCGATTCCCGGTCGACGCCGTCCGGCCGGGCGATGGTATAGGTATAATTCAGCCCGGAACGCAGCGCCCGGCCGAGATCCCAGCCCAGGGTCTCGTTCCATTCCAGGTCGTCCCGCTCGTTCAGCCCGTTCGCTTTCCAGACCTTTACCGTGGTATTCAGCTGCCTTGCCAGCCCCCGGTTCTTCCAGTTCAGGACATTGCCGAAATCGAGTTCGGCGGAATCGTTGAAGTCTTCATCCGGGTTGGGGATGGATTCGTCGTAATCCTCCTGGACCAGGCTGACATCGACATAGGATTCGCTGATCCGGTAACTATTGCGGAGATGGAGGCTCAATTCGTCACGGGTTATCTTGTTGTCGGCGTCCAGGCCATCGGTTTCGCTGATCGAACGGATGAGATTGACGGTGCCGGGAAGATAGAAATTTCGGATGATAAGGGAAGCGCCATAAGTTTCCGTTTTTAGCTGATAGTCAACCCCATAATTCCTGGAAATATCCTCGGTTTTTGAATTAAGCATGAAATGCAGGGGATAGGTATTCTTTTCTCCCAGTACGCCCCGTATGTCATAAAAAATCCCGTAGCCGGCAGTGGTGTTATCGTAATCGTCGGAAGAATAATCATCCTGCTTCAAGCGAAATCCGATGGTAAATCTGCCGTTCAGTATGTTGGGATCATAAATCGCGTAATCGGTACCGACAATATAGTCCTCGAAGGCCTCATGACGGCTCGTGGATGAAGAGGAATAATGGTATTGATCGAAGTTGTAAGTCAAACCGACCGACTGCTGGATGTTCCTTAAAAGCAGGAGGCTTTTCCTGCCGGCTGAAGCGGTCTGCACGCCGAGGGCCAGGAAGGAAAACATCATCAGAAGTAATAAGGCCGGCTTCATTGATTATCCGGCTATTTCAGGAAATACCGGGCATTGCCGTCGTGCGGATCGTGGCAGTCGGTGCACTGCATCTTGTGCCCGATCGCCTTGTCGTGCAGATCGGCGGCAAGTCGCTTCTCGCGATGGCAGGTGGCGCAGAGCTCGCTTTTTTCCACTTTCAGCAGGGACGGGTAGCGCGAGGAATGCGGGTCGTGGCAGGCCAGGCAGTCCCTGACCGCCACCGGCCCGTGCACGAAGGAGCCCTGGATGAAGTCCACGTGGCAATGAAAGCAGAGGTCGCGCTTGGTGGCAGTTACGAAGCCGCTCTCCGTTTTCCTGTCGTGACAGTCATTGCACTTCTTCTCCTGGTAAGGAGGGTGTTCGGACCCCTGGCCGGCGGTGTCCTTGCTGCCCGCCTGCTGGCCGCTGATCAGCTCCTCGCGCAGGCTCGCCATTCTCTCCTGGGCGTAATCCTCACATACCTGCTCCGGCGGGGGCGGGTTCGGCACGCCGTCGAAAATCGTCGACAGCACCTTGTAGCGGGTCGTCTGGTCGCAGCCGCAGGCCAGGCTGAGCAGACCGACCGCAAAAAGCGCGAGGGAAAACTTCTTCATCCCATCTCCACCTACCCCCGGCGGGGCGTCATTGGCTTTCCTTACCCTTACCGGCTGCCTGGCCGTTGCTGATCTGGCGCTGCAGGTCTTCGGTGGTCGGATATTCGACACCGTCCATTTTTCCCAGCCCGTAAATCGCCACCTTGTCCGGCCCCATCTGGTTGGTCACGAAGAAGATTTCCTCGAGCTTGAAGCCTGGTTCGGCGAATTTCTGAAAATAATCCAGGTGGTCGCCGGTAACGGCAATGGAAGCCGGCAGGTTCAAGCCGCCGGCCGGCAGCGGCGGATCGCCGAAAAACATCAGCAGCCGATTGTTCTCCCCGAACACCTGGACGTTCTGGTGCCCCGCATCGACCACACAGATGCGGCCGCTGGCATCGGTGGCAATCCCCTTGGGGCGGACGAACTCCCCGAAGCCATCACCGAGCTGACCGAAGTGATCCAGAAAATGGCCGTCCTTATCGATTTTCAGGACGCTGCCGGTACCGACATTGGTGGCATAGAGGAAGCCGTTGCCGTCCAGGGTGAAATTGGTCGGGATGGAAAGCCCCTGCACCTTGTCGACGGTCTTGCCGATGCTGCGGATGAGCTGGCCGCTCTGCCGGTCGACAACCTTGATGTCGTTCTCCGCCAGATCCAGGATGTACAGGTTTTCCTTATCTACCGCCACATCGGCGGGCTTCACCGCGATTTCCTTGCCGTAGCTGCGGACGAAATTCTGCGCCGGATCGTACATCAGGACTTCCTTCCTGATGGAATCGACGACATAAATATTGCCGGCATCATCAACCGTCAGGTTGACCGGCTTCTTCAGTTTCCCGTAGCCGAGATTTCCCTTCAGGTAATCAAAGGTGCTGTTGACCAGGTCGATAATCACCACGTTCGGACCCTGCAGATCGCAGACGTAGAGCTTCCCTTGGGCATAGGTGATGCCGTAGGGCTTCTTTATTTCCCTGACGACTTCCTTCTGCTCGCCGCCCAGCGACAGCAGGCTGAATTCTCCCTTCTGCTGTACGACATCCTTGGAAGTGGCGATCGATTTGAGAAACTGGATCCGGGGCGGGTTGGGCGGTGCGGGGAAAAATACCGGTCCGATCCTGGTCTCCGGCTTGGGCGCCGAACAGGCCGGGAGGAAGAGAGTCAGGGAGAGGATGCAGGCGAACAGGGCAAAACCCGAGGCGTTTAACCGGACAAAGGCGGATCTTTCCTTCATTGTGAGCTCCTTGCGGTTGGCATGGGCAGCCTGCCGCTGGAGCAGCAGGCGTAGAGCGGGCAGACCTCCCGGACTGGCGTCGGGAACAATTCAGGGGTTATTTCCCGGGTGGTAATTCTCCGGATTTTTGCGGTCGTACTTCAGGGGCCGGTGGCATCCAGGGGCGCAGCTGCCGCCGGTCGGCGTCATTTCGAAATCGATGGGGATCTTCCAGTCGCCGAACGGCATCCCGGCCTTGCTGATCAGCTTCTGCCCGTCGGTGGCGTGCGGCTCATGGCAGATGCGGCAGGTGCGGCCCTTGCGCTTGTTGGCGACGTGGACGAAATGCAGGTTGCGGTTGCCGTTGCGGAACCGGGTGTAGAGGGTGGTGTCCTCGAAACGCAGCATATTCTTGTCATGGCACTGCAGGCAGAAATCGTAGGCGCCCTCCTGAAAGGGCAGGTACAGGTCTTCCGGATAGGGGCCGGTCAGCAGGCGAAAATTGTCGGAGCCGTGCGGGTCGTGGCAAGGGGAGCATTTCCCTTGCTGCAGCGGGCCATGGACATATTTTTTGTCTGCAAGCTGCTTTTTGATATTCGCCAGGGGCGGTTTTCCCAGGTTGTCCTCGCCATGGCAGCGCAGGCAAACGGCAATCTCCTCACCCCCCAGGAGTCCCCTGGACTTGGAGAAATGGGTGGAATGGCAGCTGCCGCAACTCCCCTCCTGCTCGACGGGCTGGTGTCTGACTTTGGCCTTCGCCAGTTTTTGGCCGATTTTCGTGTGACACCCCAGACAGAGGTCCGGCATCTTTTTCTTCAGGACGAAATCCGCCGAGGAGGCATGCGGGTCATGGCAGTCGGTGCAGGCGCCCTTGGCTACCGGGGGGTGGATGACGGATGCAGCCTGCAGATGGCCGGCGAAATCCTTATGGCAGTTGAGGCAGGTATCCCGGATCGATTGTTTGAGAAGGGCCTTCCTGTCTGCCTCATGGGGAGAATGGCACTGAGTACAGGCCCCGACCGCGGATGGTCCATGCATGAACTGCCGCCGGAAGGGCTCGCCGTCGTGACAGCCGAAGCAGAGTTCCGACAGATTATCGCCGACCGGCAGAAGATAACGGTTGGCGCTGCCGTGCGGCTGATGGCAGGAGAGGCAGTCGCCTTCCGCCACAGGAGAGTGAACGACCTTCTTCTTCCCCATGGAGTCATGGCACTGATTGCAGAGCTCCGCCCCCTGCATCGTCAGCGCGAAACTTTTCTCTCCCTTCAGCGGATGTTCCTTGCGGCGCTGCTGGTGGCAGGACGAGCAGTCGCCATCCGCCACCGGCTGGTGCAGCAGGGTGAGCCGACCGATGGCGGCATGGCAGCCGCCGGTCAGACACGTTTCGGCCCGAACAACGGAAGGAAGCAGCGACAGGAGAAGGAGAGGGACAATAATGCCAACAACAGCCTTCATTGCAAAACCATCCAGACGTGAAAATCCACCGTTCCCTGGGAAAGATCATAATTAAAAAATTTATTTCATTAAATACTTCCGCGAAATAATACTTAAATTTTTATAAGAAGTCAAGAACGCGGCATCTGTGGTATCCCGCAAAAGAGCGGACACAAGAGGCACCTGGAGAGTGTGCATTTATGCGGTGGGGGCTGAAAGTTTGCTGCCGCTCGAACAGAGGAGCCGGAGTATTCAGAGAAATGACAGGGGGGAATTGAAGAATGCAGGCGGGGTGCGGGAGGTCGACGATTTTCTGGTTAAGCCCCTCCCCTGGAGGTGAGGGGCTAGAAGAGGTTTAAGACGAGTGGGAAAGGCATTACCGTGCGCATTCCGACGGATCGCCCTTGAGCTTTGCCAGGGCGTGCGGCAGGGCGGGGAGGATCACCTCCAGGTTCTCCCGCACCCCTTTCGGGCTGCCGGGAAGATTGACGATCAGCGACTGCCGGCGCACGCCGGCCAGGGCCCGCGACAGCATGGCGTGCGGCGTTTTCTGCAGGCTGGCCGCCCGCATCGCCTCGGCCAGGCCGGGCACCTGCCATTCGATGACGCGGGCGGTCGCCTGGGGGGTGATATCGCGCGGGGTCAGGCCGGTGCCGCCGGTGGTGAGAATGAGGTCGATCCCCCGCTCATCGACCCATTCCACCAGGGTGCGGACGATCAGGGGCTCCTCGTCGGGGATGACCCGATACTCGACGACTTCTCCCAGCGCGGCCACCATCTCCCGGAGAACGCGCCCGCTTTCGTCCTCGCGCTCACCGCGCGCCCCCTTGTCGGAGAGGGTGAGAACGCCGATGCTGAATGGTCCAAGTTCCATGCTCATTTCTCACTCCTTGGCCGACGGCACCACGGCGATGGCATCCCCCCGCGCGACCGTCCCGCCCCGGCGGACCACGGCAAAGATCCCTTCCTTGGGCATGACGCAGTCGCCCGCCTGGTAGTAGATGGCGCAGCGTTCGTGGCAGATCTTGCCGATCTGGGTAATTTCCAGCAGCGCCGTCTCGCCGGCCTGCAGCTGGGTCCCAACCGGCAGGGCGCAGAGATCGAGGCCCGTGGTGGTGAGATTCTCGGCGAAATCCCCCGGCCCCACATCCAGGCCGGCCGCGCGCATTTTATCGATACTTTCCTGGGCCAGCAAGCTGACCTGACGGTGCCAGTCGCCGCCGTGGCCGTCCCCTTCGAGGCCGAAGTTCTCCACCAGCAAGCCGCTGCCGACGTCCTTTTTTCGTCCCCCCTTGCCGGGGCTGGTGCAGACGGCGATGATCGTTCCCTGCTTCATTATTTTCCCTTTCTGATTCGCACTGATTTTCCGCTCGCATTAGTCCCCCCTCTCCCTACCCTCTCCCACCAGGGGAGAGGGGATATTGAGCTCCCCTCCCTTGATGGGAGGGGCTGGGGGAGGGTGGGAGGTACGCCGCCTAATGCTTCTTTTCCTTGGCGAGCAGCATGCGGCGCGCGTTGTTGGCGATCACCTGCGCCACATTGCGACTTTTGGCAATATGCTTGAGATCCTTTACGGTGAGAACATTCATGTAACGCAAGGCCTTCGGCAGCGGTGTGCGGGGATGTAAAACCAAGGCCTTCTGGATTTCGTAACTCTTGATCCACTCCCGGTTCAGGGTGATCAGACGAATCATTTCATCGTTGGTGCCCTTATTCTTGGCGATGACCTGGACTTCCCCTTCGGTGATGCGCGGGTTCTTGAGCACCGCCGAGCAGACCAGCTTGTTCGGGTCCTTGGTGAAGATGGCGCGCCACTCCTTATCGCCGGTGAGGGCCTTTTTGATCTTCTGCGCGACTTCCATCTGCAGGGACAGCTGGTACTTGGAGAGGTTCACCTCTTCGACTTCGGCATCCCCGGCTTCCTCCTCCCCGGCTGCCTCCTCTTCTTCGCCATTTCCCGTTTCCACGGTCCCGGCAGCGGGATCCCGCCAGCCAAGGCGAAGCTTGAGCTCCCGATCGGCCCGCGGATTGCTGCAGAGGGCGGCGACGACCTCGGGGGCGGCGGCAAGCCGCTGCGATTGGGCGGCAAACAGGGAAAGAATCTGGCTATCGGCGGCAGCCGCCACCCGGACCAGAGTGGCCGTGGACACCGCCGGGTTAGCGAGGAGAGTCTCCATGGCGCCGAGGTCGCGCAGCCGCACCCGGGCCAGAAAATCAAGGAGTTGCGGATGGCTCCCGGGATTGCCGGTTACCGCCAGCAGCTTTTCACCCGGAATGTCCCTGGCGGTCTCCAGCGCCGCCGCCCGCACCTCCGGGTCGCCGCCATGGCAGAGGAAGAGGAGGACGGTCAGCTGGTCGCCGTCCGCCAGGGGAAGGGCGCCGCGGGCGGCGTTCAGCTGCAGTTCTCGCGGCGCATCGGGAGCGACGATCCTTGCCGCCTGCGGCGAAACCCGCAGGCGCACGGTTCTGGGTTGGCTGGAATCGGTCAATGGTTGAACCAGTGAGATAGTGAGGTAGTGAGATAGGATATCTCAAACTCCATATCCTATCCCATACTCTTGCCTCTTCCTCCTCTCCTCTTACCTCTTGCCTCTTGCCTCTTGCCTCTTGCCTCTTGCCTGAGGCCGAAGGCCTCTATTTCGCCAGCAGAGTCGTTTCCAGCCCCGCTGCCTTGGCCTTGGTCAGAACCTCGCTCGCCTCAGCCTTGTCGGCAAAGCTGCCGAAGGTGACCAGGTGGAGCAGCATCGGCACCTCGGCCGGCTCCTCCTCTACCCGGATTCCCTTCTGGAAGAGACGGTCGGCATAGACCCTGGCCTGATCAAGGCTGTGATAGGAGCCGGCGTAGACCATCATCTGGTCCCCCTTGCTGACGGCGAAGGAGTCCGGCGCCGTCGCGGCCATCTCTTTAAGTTTCGCCTCGGCTTCCATCGGGGTATATGGGCCGCCCAGGCGCAATCGCACCATTTTCACCGGCCGCTTCATCGTTTTTACCTGCGGCTGGAAGCCAAGACGGCGGATGATCTTTTCCGCCGCCAGGCGATTGGACTTGAGCAGAAAAGCACCGGCATCGATGGTGTAATTCGCCGCCGCCGGGACTGGAGCGGCTGCCACGGCCGTCGGCGCGGCCCCGGCGGTTTTCAACTCTTCCGTCTTTGCCGCCGGAGCCTGTTGACTCACCACGGCCGGAGTTTCCGCCACGGCCGGAGGGTTAACCGCCGGCAGGGCCGAAGCCGCTCCCGGACCCGCTGGCGCAGGTACGGAATTGGCCGTTTTCTCCGCCGGAAGGAACCGGGATCGGGATCGGAACGGCGGCGGCAGTGGCCGCCGGGGTCGGTACCGGGGCGGTCGCCGGCGGCGTGGCTGCAATCGGCGGTTTCACCGGAATTGCGATCGACCGCCTGGCCAGCGGCGGCGGCTGCGGCACTACCGGCGGCGGCATCAGCAGGTAAAAATAGCCGGCCCCGGCCACCACCAGCAACAACAGCAGGAGAAGAAGAACCCGCGAGCGGGGAGTTTTCTTCTTTTCCACCGGGGGGCCGAGGGGCTCGCGGATTTCGTCCCCGCCGAACGGCGCATCCTCCTCAGCCGTCAAAAAATCGAATTCCGTTTCCTTCTTAGTCATCGGCTGCCTTGCCTCCTTCAAATGTCATTCCGCTTTTCTGATCTCGGACAGAATCTTCGCGGTCATATGCGGGGGAACCTCTTCGAAATGTGAGAACTCCATGGTGAACAGTCCGCGGTCGGAAGTCATGGAGCGCAGCTCCGGAGCATAGCGGAGCACTTCGGCCATCGGCACCTGTACCTTGATGACCTGGCTGCCGGCTTTCGGCTCCACCCCGAGCACCTTGCCGCGGCGGGAGTTCATGTCGCCGATGACGTCGCCGATGCATTCATCGGGAACAGTGATCTCCATGTTCATGATCGGCTCAAGCAGCACCGGGCTGCACTGTTCCATGGCCTTCTTGAAGCCCATGGAGCCGGCGATCTTAAAGGCCATCTCCGAGGAATCGACAGAATGATGGGAACCATCGAAGAGGGTCACGCGAAAATCGACGACCGGAAAGCCACCGAGGTGACCATGCTGCATCGCGTCCTGCACCCCCTTTTCCACGGCCGGGATGAACTGCCGGGGAATGACGCCGCCGACCACCTTGTCGACAAATTCGAAGCCGCTGCCGCGCGGCAACGGTTCCATCTCCAGCCAGACATCGCCGAACTGGCCCCGCCCGCCCGACTGCTTCTTGTACTTTCCCTGCACTTTGGCCCGCCCGCGGATCGTTTCCCGGTAAGGGACCTTGGGCTCTTTCAGTTCGACCTCGACGCCGAACTTGCGCTTGAGGCGTTCGACCGTTACCTCCAGATGCACCTGCCCCATGCCGGAAAGGATGAGTTCGCGGGTCTCTTCGTCCCTCTGGATCAGCAAGGTCGGATCCTCTTCCATGAGCCGCTGCAGGGCATTGTGAATCTTGTCCTCGTCGCTCCGGCTCTTGGCTTGCAGGGCAAAGGAGATGACCGGTTTAAGCGGCAGCGGGCTTTCATAAATGATCGGCCGGGCACCGTCGCACAGGGTATCCCCGGTTACGGTCGTCTTCAGCTTGGGCACGGCGACGATGTCGCCGGCTCCGGCCATCTCGATAGGGTGCTGCTTCTTCCCTTCCAGTTCGAAGATCTGGCCGATGCGCTCCATCGTCTCGCGGTTCGGATTGTAGACGGAGGAGTCGGAGCGGAGAGTTCCCGAATAGATCCGGAACAGGCTCAGTTTACCGGCGTACGGATCGCTGATCGTCTTGAAAACCATGGCCGAAAACGGTCCGTCCTCTTTCGGCTCGCGCAGTTCAGGTTCGCCGGTCTTCGGATTTTTACCCTGCTGGGTGCCCTTGTCGACCGGCGAGGGGAGGCAATGCACGATATGATCCAGGAGCTGCCGCACCCCCATATTCAACAGGGCGCTGCCGCACAGCACCGGGGTAAAGACACCGGTCAGTGCCCCTTCGCGCAGACCGAGGAGGATCTCCTCATTGCTGAGGGATTCGCTCTCCAGGTATTTCTCCATCAAGGCATCATCGGCATCGGCCACCGCCTCCATGAGCAGAACGCGCAGACGCTCGGCCTCCGGCAGCAGCTCGGCGGGAATTTCCTCTTCCCGGCAATTCCCGGACAGATCCTGGTCATAGATACAGGCCTTCATGGTCACCAGGTCGATCACTCCCCGGAAATTCTCCTCGGCGCCGATCGGCATATTGACGACCACCGCCCGGGTGCCGAGGCTCTTCGACATGTCGTCGACCGCCTTGAGAAAGTCGGCCCGCTCACGGTCCATCTTGTTGACAAAGGCGATCATCGGCACTTCGAATTCCTGCGCCCACTCCCAGATCTTCTGCGTCTGCGCCTTGACCCCGGAGATGGCCGAGACGATCAGCACGCCGCCGCCGAGGATACGCAGGCAGTTGCGGGTATCGTGCAGGAAATTGGTATAGCCGGGGGTATCGACGATGTGCAGGCTGTGCCCGTTCCACTCGCAGTGGTTGAGGCTGGAATTGAGGGTGATGTGTCTTTTGGTCTCTTCCGGTTCGAAATCCATGCTGGAGGTGCCGTCATCCACCCGGCCGAGACGGTCGATCATCCCCGAGTTGAACAGGATCGCCTCGGTGAGGGAGGTTTTTCCGGCACCTCCGTGGGCGACAATTCCCAGGTTCCGCAGCTTCTCGGTATCATATTTTCCCATGGTCGCTCCTTTCATCCCCGCAGGGGAAAACAGGTTTAAGGACACATACAGAAAATGACCAGTGCGGCGGCCGGCAGAAAACGGCCGCATGAGTGCGGTGGGTCAATCAAACCGGCCGGTTCCGAGCGTAGATAATCCTCAGTCCTTCCAGGGTGAGGAAGGGAGCGACCTCCTCGATCGTATGGGAAGCGGGGGCGATCACCCCGGCGAGACCGCCGGTAGCGACCACCAGCGGCTCCTCTCGGGCCTCCTGCTTCATTCTCTCGACGATGCCGTCCACCATACCCACATAGCCGTAGAAGAGACCGGCCTGAATGCTGTTGACGGTATTTTTGGCGATGATCTGCGGCGGCTGCGAGAATTCCACCCGCGGCAACTTGCTGGCCCGCTCAAACAGGGCTTCGGCCGAAATGATCAGCCCCGGAGCGATGGCTCCCCCCTCGTACTCCCCGCGGCCGGTGATGAAATCGAAAGTAGTAGCGGTGCCGAAATCGACGATGATCAGGCTGCGCCGGTACTTCTCGAAGGCGGCGACGGCATTGACGATGCGGTCGGCCCCAACCTCCCGCGGGTTGTCGTAGTGAATCGGCATCCCCGTACGGATCCCGGGACCGACGATGTAGGGCTTGCGCCGGAAGTACTCGGCGCACAACCCCTCGAGAGTACCGAGCATGGGAGGAACGACGCAGGAAATGATGATATCCCGGATGTCGGTGAAATGAAGGTCGGAAAGGCGGAAGAGTTCGTGGATGACCATCGCATACTCATCCACGGTACGGGATTTGTCAGTGGTGACCCGCCAGTTGCGCACCAGCGCGGTGTCGCGATAGATGCCGAGAACGGTATTGGTGTTGCCGACGTCGATGACCAGGAGCATGGATGGACTCGAAAGTGGGGAGTTAGCTTAAACGCAAGAATAAGTGAAAAAACCGCTCTGTTCCGAAAAGTTCACTGAAATACCGAATGACATCAAACTGGGTCTCAGCGACTCTGTGTCAAAGCCTTATTCTCTACATAGTCTGTCCTGAAGAACTTCGGCTTAAGGCCCAAAAAAATGGGTAACGCAAAGACGCAAAGCTGAGAATCAAGGCGCAGAGAAAATCCGTAAGACTGTTTGCTTTACATCCTTTGCGACTTTCATTTCCCTTTGCGCCTTGGCGTTAAGACGCTGGTTTCATTTTCTTCGGGTGTGCCGCAGGCACATGTTGGACCTGTTGAAAATTGTGTCGAAACCGAATGCAGAAAAATCAGTTCACCGGCCGGACATCCCCGGCCAGAATGCGTTCGGAGGCGCCATCCGGCAGCCGCAGCAGCAGGGCGCCGTCGGCATCCAACCCCTCGACAATGCCGCGCAGCCGGCGGTTCTGGCAGTCGACATCCGCCTCCCGCCCGACCATATCGAAAAAACTTTCCCAGGCATGCAGCAGCGGGGGAAATCCCTTGGTCAGGAAAAGCCCGTACAGGTCGTCCAGGTGAATCAGCAGGGAGCGGGTGAAAGCCAGACGCGAAACCGGCTCTCCCGTCTCCAGAGCCACCGAAGTGGCCGGATATCGCAGGTCCGCCGGAAACTGGTCGGCGTGCATGTTGAGGTTGACCCCAATGCCGAGGACGACGAAATGCACCCTTTCCGTCTCGGCATTCAGCTCGTTGAGCAGGCCTGCCACCTTCTTGCCACCGAGCAGGATGTCGTTGGGCCATTTGACGTGCGCCTGCAGTCCGGTCGTTTCCTCGATGGCCCGGGCCACCGCCACCGCCGAAAGAAAGGTGAGCTGGGCAGCCCAGCGGGGGGGAATGGGCGGGCGCAGCAGCACCGAGGCGTAAAGGTTCACACCCGCCGGGGAAACCCATCGTCTGCCCAGGCGACCCTTACCGGCGCTCTGCCGGTCGGCAATGACCACCGTCCCCTCGGCCGCCCCTTCCTCGCCCAGTGCCAGTGCCCGCAGGTTGGTCGAATCGGTTTCTTCGAAATAGACAACCTCGCGTCCCAACAGGCGGCCTTCAAGTCCGGTCTTCACCTCGGCCGGGCGCAGGGAATCGGGGGTTGTGAGCAGGCGGTAGCCCTTGGAGGGAAGCGCCTCTATTGCATACCCCTGCTCCCGCAGCAGGCCGACCTGTTTCCAGACAGCGGTGCGGGATACTCCTATGAGCCGGCTCAGTTCCTCACCGGAGACGAATCCCTGGCGTTCACGGAACAGTCGGAGAATCTCTTCGGGCGCGTTTCGACCCATCCAAACGTCCTATTGAAAAAGCATGGAGATGTCCACCGCCCGGAAGGAATGGGTGAGCGCCCCGACGGAAATGAAGTCGACGCCGGTTTCGGCAATGCTGCGCACGGATTCCAGGTTGACGCCGCCGGAGGCTTCGGTAAGGGCCCGGCCCTCGACCATCTGCACCGCCCGGCGCAGCGTCTCGACGTCCATGTTATCCAGGAGAATAATATCGGCTTCCGCCGCCAGCGCCTGCTGCACCTCCGGCAGATCGCGGGTTTCCACTTCGACCTTGAGGGTGTGGGGGGCGCCGGAGCGGGCCCGCCGCACCGCCTCGGCTATGCCGCCGGCAGCGACGATGTGATTTTCCTTGATGAGAATTCCGTCGTAGAGAGCGGTACGGTGATTTCGCCCGCCCCCCGTGCGCACGGAGTACTTTTCCAGCACGCGCAGGCCCGGGGTGGTCTTGCGGGTATCGACAATGGCTGCCCCGGTTCCTTCGACGGCATGGACGAACTGAGCGGTCAGGGTGGCGATGCCGCTCATGCGCTGCAGCAGGTTGAGAGCTACCCGCTCACCCTGGAGCAAGGAGGCCGCTTCCCCTTTCAGCCAGGCCAGCACCTCCCCGCGGCGCACCGCCTGTCCGTCTTCTTTAAGTTTTTCGAAAGCGACCGCGTCATCTAGAAGATAGAAGACCCGACCGGCCGCGTCAATTCCGGAGAGAACGAAATCTTCTTTCGCTATCAACTGCGCCCGACCGGGGGTTCCCGCCGCGACCACCGCCGTCGTGGTTATATCGCCGGGGCCGATATCCTCCTCCAAGGCGGTGCGGATAATGCGATCGATGGCAAGCATCCAGTTTCTCAACTCCCTGGTTTCACAGCCCGCAGATAGCTTCTTACCTGGTCCATTAAGTTATTGAAATGCCATTTTATACCATAGCCGCAACAGCCCCCGCAACGGAAAAGCCGGACCGGCGGAAAAACAAATCCTCTTTACTTTTTCCGGGTTTCTGTTAAAAAAGGGGTCACTTTCAGCCATCTGGAAAGGACGATATGAAACCAAAGATCGACAAACCCCTCGTCTGTCCCAACTGCTTCGGCACCGATTACCGGGAAGTCCTGGCGACCCCTACTTCCCGCAACATCGTCGAGGACGACTCCGTCCCCGCCGGCAAAGAATCGGGTCTGAGCGAGGGGAAACGCAAGGAAGTGGTCAAGCTTTTCTGCAATCACTGCGGGCATGAACTGCACCGCCAGGGGAATCGAGCCTGAGTTCCCGGATTGCTATCGCCCCAAGGAGAATTGCCGTGCGTCTGTCCCGTACTTTCCTGCCTTTGTTCATTGTCTTTCTCTTTCTCGCCGGCTGCGTCAGCAAGTCTACCTACCTGCAGCAGGTGGAAGAAGCGAATCGCCTGTCCGGCACGGTCCAGGATCTGCAGGCTGAAATGAGCAGGCTGCAAAAAGAAAAGGAAGCACTGAGCGCCCGCAATGAGGATCTTGATCAGAAGTTGACCGAAGCGATGGCGACAAGTTCCGGCTTCCAGCAGGACCTGGTGCGCGCCCGGGCCGATCTCGATCGCCTGGAAAAGGTGCTCTCCGCCCGCAGCGCCGAAACCGGTAAGGCAATGGCTGAAATGCGTCAGAACTATCGACCGGCTGGAGGCGCAGAACCGGGATCTCGAACAGCAGGTGGAGCAGGAAAGAATCGCCCGGCAGGCCCACGTCGCACAGATGAAGAGCACCTACGACGAACTGGTGCAGAAGATGGAGACGGAAATCGCCCGCGGCGAAGTGACCATCTCCGATCTGCAGGGGAAGCTCACGGTCAATATGGTGGAACGCATCCTTTTCGATACCGGCAAAGCCGAGATCAAGCCGGCCGGTCTTGAAGTCCTGCACCGGGTCGGGGATATCCTGAAGGGGACACAGGACAAGGACATCCGCATCGAGGGGTACACCGACAATATTCCCATCAGCTCCAAGCTGCAGCAGACCTTCCCCTCGAACTGGGAACTTTCCACCGCCCGGGCCGCCAACGTGGTGCATTTTCTTCAGGACAAGGTCAGCATTCCCGGCGAACGCCTCTCGGCCTGCGGCTTCGGCCAATTCCGACCGGTGGCCGACAACGATACCCCGGAGGGGCGGGCACAGAACCGTCGCATTCAGGTGGTACTGGTACCCGCCGAAGGGAAGATCGTGAAGCCGCTGGCAAGCGGCGGCGGAAAATAAAGAAGCAGGAATCAGGACGGAAAGGGTGGGCGGATTCGCTCACCCTTTTTTGTTGCCTGCTGCTGGCTGCGGACAGCCGATCGTCAACCGCTGCTCAGCTCGCGCAGCACCATTCTCCGCAGGCTGGCGAAACCGGCATAGCCGGCCCCGCCCAGCAGCCGGGACGGAATCGCCTCGCAATGGGAAACGAGAATGGTTTCCCGGAAGAATTCACCGGCGGAGCGGCCCGTAACTCCCTGGAGAAAAGGGGCGAAGGGGAGTTCTTCGCCGGCCGCGACGGCATCGGCCGAACGCTTCCCCAAAGCATCGAACAGGTGCAGCCGGAGGTTGCCCTCCGGACCGGCCAGACCGGCTCCGTCGAAGGTGAGCACCAGCATCCCGCCCGCTTCCGGGGGTGGCACCTCGGTCCCGGCAAGCATGGCAGCCAGACAGGAGCGATGCAGGAGCCCGAGGCGGCGGCGGCGCAGATCCTGGAAGAGATGTCCGGCTCTCCCCGCCGCCGCGCGCTCCGGCAGAGCGGGCATTCCGCCTGCAGCCGGCGGCGGCGCCCGGGGGGCAGTTCCTCCGGCAGGGAATGGGGCCGGCTCCCCGCCGGTGAATCCTGGTGCTGCTGCAGGACGAAATCGGCCAGTTCGCGAAACTGCCGGTGAACAGCGGTTCCCCGGGCATGCGTGATGACCGGGTGGATACGGCTGGAGAAACCGGTGGCCAGCCCTTCCACCTTGGGACTTTTGGCTATCCAGGTGTCGATGACCTGATAGTCCCGTTCGCGGGCGGCGAAAGTGAGGAATTCCCGCACGCCGATATCGGCGCGCAAGCGCAGCCGGGCATCGATCAGACTGGGCAGGAGCCAGACCCGGGCGGGGTCACCCTCGCCTTCCCGGATCACCCGCAGCAGGGAGGCGACGTTGACCAGGGAGGGACGATCCTTCACCGGCACCAGGACGAGATCGGCGGCGAGCAGGGCATTGCGGGTGAAATAGTCGATGATGGGACGGGTGTCGAAAATCAGGATGCCGCGCAGGCCGGAACGGCCGAGAGCCCGGCGCAGATGCTGCGGATCGTCATCGGGAGCCTGCAACTCGCGCTCGGAGGCGAGGAACTGCACCCCGTATTCCCCCAGGCCGGTCAGTTCGCCGGCAGCAGTGCCAGCAAAGAGACCCGCCACCGAGCGCCCCCGGTGGCCACCGATGGCGAACATGTGGTCGATGCTGAAGTGGTTGTCGAAGGAGGCGATGGTTACCGGCAGATCCTCGCGCAGGGCCTTGAGGTAGACGGCCAGGTTGGTGGCGATGGTGGTCTTGCCGACCCCCCCTTTTTCGCTCGCCACCGTGACCACGAACAGGCCCGCCTCGTCCATCCGATCCTCTCGCAGGTTATCGAAAAATAGATTTTCTCGGCTGAGCAAAAATGCCCAGAGGCAAGGCGCCTGAAATCCTGAGGAATAAGGCGTACCTGGAAGGTACGTCGTTGACGAAGGATGAGGGCAACGCCGCAGATGGGCGTTTTTCATCAGCCTGGCTAAGCCGCCTGCAGGCTCTCCCAGCGCTGATAAAGCCCGGCGATGGCTTCCTGCAGTTCGGCATGACGGGCGGACACCTCCCGCCAGCGATCGACATCCTGGTAAAGGGGGGGATCGGCCATCCGCTCCTTCGAGTGTGGCCAGTTCCGCTTCCAGCTTTTCGATCTGTTCCTCCACCTCCGCCAGCTCCTTCTGCCGCCGTTTTTCCTGGCGCTGTTCTTCCTTGCGCTCCGCATGTTCCCGCCGCCGCTCCTCCTTGCCGGCCGCCGCCCCGACGGTTGCCGCCTCGGCCCGCCGTTCCACCCGCAGCGTCCGAATGGCCGGCTTCCCCGGATGCCGACTTGGTCTGCAGAAAATCTTCGTAGTTGCCGAGATGGGAGGTGATGCGGCCGCCCGCCACCTCGACCACCCGGGTGGCCAGGGCGTCGACGAAATAGCGGTCGTGGGAGACGAAGACCAGGGTGCCGCCGTAGCTCTTCAGGGCATCGAGAAGAACTTCCTTGGACTGCAGATCGAGATGATTGGTCGGTTCATCGAGCAGCAGCAGGTTGGCCGGACGCAGCAGCAGGATGGCCAGGGCCAGCCGGTTGCGTTCACCGCCGGAGAGCACCGATACTTTCTTGTGCACGTCATCGCCGGAGAAGAGGAAAGTGCCGAGGATGTCGCGCACCCGCGGCACCATGTCGAAGGGCGCGGCGGTGGTGATCTCTTCGAGGAGGGTACGGCCGGGATCGAGCACCTTCGCCTGGTCCTGGGCGAAGTAGGCCAGGTGCAGATTATGCCCCTCGACCGCGCTGGCCGCGGCGCGGCGGTTCATTTCCCGCCAGAAGCCGCATCAGGGTCGACTTGCCGGCGCCGTTGGCACCCACCAGGGCGACCCGCTCCCCCTGCTCGACGGTCAGGTCGACGCCGGTCAGGACGGTACGATCGCCGTATCCCTGTTCCACCCCCTGGAGTTCCAGGGACCGCCGCCCCCCCTTGGGCGGCGCGGGGAAGCGGAAAGCGATCCGCCGGCGGGCCGGCGGCACCTGGATGCGCTCGATCTTCTCCAGCTGCTTGACCCGGCTCTGCACCAGCGAGGCCTTGTTCGCCTGGTAGCGGAAGCGGCTGATGAAAGCCTCGATGCGGGCGATCTCCTCATCCTGGCGGGCCTTCGCCTCCAGCAGGGCGCCGACCCGCCGCTCCCGCTCCTCCAGGTAGCGGCTGTAACTGCCCGGGTACTCGGTCAGGGTGCCGTTCCACACCTCGACGATCCGGGTCACCACCTGGTCGAGAAAGAAGCGATCGTGGGAGACCAGCACGACGGCATGCGGGTAGGCGGCCAGATACCCTTCCAGCCAGTCGCGCGCCGGCAGGTCGAGGTGGTTGGTCGGTTCGTCGAGCAGCAGCAGGTTGGGGCGCTGCAGCAGCAGGCGGGCGAGGGCGATCCGCATCTGCCAACCGCCGCTGAAATGCTCGCACGGCTTCTCCCAGTCCTCTTCGGCGAAGCCGAGGCCGCGCAGCACCTTGGCGACTTCCGCCTCCATGCTGTAGCCGCCGCGTTGCCGGAAGAGTTCCTGCAGCGTGGCATAGCGGTCGAGATCCTCGGCGGCATGGCGCTCGGCAATAGCCTTCTCCAGGCTCCCAAGTTCGGCCTCCATGCGCAACAATTCGCCGAGGGCGGCATGCACCTCGGCGAACAGGGAACGGCCGCGGTGTTCCAGACCGTCCTGGGGGAGATAACCGAAGGTTATCCCCCGGGCGACCTGCACCTCCCCGGCGTCCGCCGACACCTCCCCGGCGAGCAGACGCAGCAGGGTCGTTTTACCCGCCCCGTTCTCCCCGCAAAGACCGATCCGGTCCCCCGGCCGAAGATGCCAGTTTATGCCGGCGAATAACCGTCGCCCGGCGAAATCCTTGACGATATCTCGCAACTGAAGCATGGCCCTTTTATAGCATAGGCAAGCCACCGGTTAAAACCGCGAAATGCACTCCCATTCGCCCATTTCCTCTATTCAAAACAGTTAATATCTGCTACAGTTTCACGTTTTGAAGGGTTCTATCCCCTTCCGACTGAACCGGGCCACAGCGGCCCTATTCATAAGAGAGAATCGGCTCTGGCTCCTGGAAGAGTGGTTTGCTGGCGGTACGAACGCCCGGCAGCCGCCACCGGGCCGGTCCGGCGTGCAGGAATTACCACCTGCTTAACTCATTGCAGGTCGCTCCACCGGGGCGGCTGGAAGGATTTACATGGCCAAAAAGATGTTGATCAATGCCACCCATCCGGAGGAAAACCGGGTGGCCATTGTCGAGGACGGTATCCTTACCGAGCTCGACATCGAGATCGCCGGCAAGGAACAGACCAGGGGGAACATTTACAAGGCGGCGGTGGTGCGGGTGGAACCCGGGCTGCAGGCCGCCTTCATCGATTATGGGGGAGAACGCTTCGGCTTCCTGCAGATGGGGGAAATCCATCCCTCCTACTTCCGCGACGGCGAAGGACGCAACGGGGGGGAGGCCAGGCGCCCGCGCATCAACGATGTGCTGAGGCGGGGGCAGGAACTTCTGGTGCAGGTAGTCAAGGAAGAAAGAGGGACCAAGGGCGCCGCCCTCACCACCTTCATCTCCCTCCCCGGACGCTTCATGGTGCTGATGCCGGAGAGCGATACCAAGGGGGTATCGCGGAAGATCGAGGAAGAATCCCAGCGCAAGAAGCTGAAGGAAGCGATGGCTTCCCTCGATCTGCCCCCCAATATGGGTTACATCGTCCGCACGGCCGGGATCGGGCAGAAAAAGGAGGAACTGCGCCGCGATTTCAATTACCTGGTGCGGGTCTGGGAGAAGATCGGTTTGGAAGCCCGCCAGGCCAAGGCACCCGCCCTGATCTACAAGGAATCGAACCTGGTCATCCGCTCCATCCGCGACTATTTCGCCGCGGAAATGGACGAGGTGCTGGTGGATGATCCGCGGGTCTACCAGGAGGCAAAGGATTTCTTCCAGCAGGTCATGCCGGAGTTTGCCCGCCTGGTCAAGCTGCACCAGGAAAAACGGCCTATTTTCGCCCGCTACCAGATTGAAGAGCAGATCGAGACGATCAGCAAGAACAAGGTTCCCCTGCCTTCCGGCGGCTCGATCGTCATCGATGCCACGGAGGCGCTGGTGGCGGTCGATGTCAACTCCGGCAAGATGGCCGGAGAACAGAACATTGAGTCAACGGCGTACAAGACCAATATGGAGGCTGCCGCCGAGGCGGCTCGCCAGTTGCGCCTGCGCGATCTGGGTGGGCTGATCGTCCTTGATTTCATCGACATGCGAGACCGCAAGCATATCCGCGAGGTGGAGAAATGCCTCAAGGATGCGCTGAAGTCGGACAAGGCGCGGGTGACGGTTGGCCGCATCAGTCAGTTTGGTCTGCTCGAAATGAGCCGGCAGCGGATCAAGGCGGCACTCGCCGAAGGGTCCTATCTTGCCTGTCCCCATTGCGGCGGCAGCGGCCGGATCAAAAGCGCCGAGGCGCAGGCGATCGCTTTCCTCCGCAAAATCCATGCGGCAGTGGCCAAGGGGCAGATCGCCCGGGTGGAAGGGGAGATTCCCCTCGACGTCGCCACCTATCTGCTGAATATCAAAAGGGAGGAGCTGCTGGAACTGGAACGGCAGCACCTGATGACAATCGTCATCAAGGGGCGCCCCGACTTTCTCGCCGGCCAGTCCGAGTTGACAGTGCAGAAGCGGGAGAAGGAGGATCTGCCGGTCCTTGAACGGGCACCGGAACCACCCATGGAAATGCCGGCCGAAGCTCTCCCCGTCCAACAGGTTCCGGTGGAAATGCCCGTCCAATCTCCGGCCGTAACCTCCCCAGTGGAGAGTGAACAGTTGACCGCTGAACGCCTCCGCGGAAACGTCTGAAGAGCCTGGCAAAAAGAAGCGCAAGCGCCGGCGGCGGAAGAAAAAACCGGGGGAAAGCCTGGTTGCGGAGGCGGCCGGCGGGACGGAGGAAGAGCCGATCGTCGGAACCGAGGAAGAGCCGGCCGAGGAGCCGATCGCCGAGGAGGCTCTGCCGGCTGGCGAAGAGCGGGAAGAGCGGAAAAAGAAGCGCCGCCGGCGGCGCAAGAAGAAGCCCGCCGAGCCAGTCGAGGCGACCGGGATGTCGGTCGCCGCTGCAGAGAATCCAGCGGCAGAACCGGCCGCGACGCCGGCCGACGAGAAGATCGAAAGCGCGGCCGGGATGGAGACACCGAGCCGCCGCTAACGATCCGGTCAGCCATGGCGCCGAAGCAGCGGAGGAACTAAAACCGGCCCCCCGCAAACGTCGGCGCAGCCGGAAAAAACCCGAGGCAGCAACGGCAGCTGCCAACCCGGGCGAGTCGGCGGCAGATACCCCGCCGAATCCGGAGTCCCTCCCGCAACCGGAGACTTCTCATCCGGAATCTCTCTCTGCGCCGGAGGAGGAAAGGGCCGCCGAAACTAAGCCCGAAAAAAGCGCCCGCACGGAAAACCCGGACAAGCAAACGGGTGCAGCCCACGGCGGAGACCGCGGAAGACGTCGCGGCAACCGAGCCGACAGAAGAACCCCCCGCGGCAAAGCCCGCCCGCAAGCGGCCGGCGCGGCGCCAAGCGACAGCCAGCCCACCCCCCGCCTCCCCGGCCGCCGAGGAAATGGAGATCCCGGAGAAGCAGGCCGCGCCGGCAGCCGCTGAGACAAGTGAGAAGAAGCCGAAGCGGCGGCCACCCCGCAAAAAGGCGGCAGCCAGCCCTGAACAGGAATCAGAGGCGACGCCGGAGTAAACTAGACCAGTGAGGTAGTGAGGTAGTGTAAAAAAGATTCTACTATCTCGTTACTTACCACTTGCTATCTCACTTTTTTTGTTCTACTACTATTCTATTTTTCTTTCCCGCGCAGAAACACTACCAGTGCCCCCTCGCCGCCGTAGCGCCGGGGGGCGTCCCCCCACTCGCTCACCCAGGCGCCGGCATCTCGGGCGAGGAAACGCTCCATTTCCTTCCGCAGCACCGGTTCTCCCGCCGACCCGTGACCCTTGCCGGTGATCAGCAGTACCGTTCTTTTTCCCTGGTAGACGGCATCTTCAAGGAAATAGCGGGTCTTTTCTCTCGCCCTGACACGGTCCAGGCCGTGCAGGTCCAGCTCGGCCTCCGGAACCAGTTTCCCTGCTCGCAGCAGCTTCATCCGCCGGGGGGTGGCGGAGGGCTCGACCTCTTCAGGGAGCTCGTCTGTGAAAACCGCCTCCATTTTCCCGAGGGCGGCCAGGAAGATCGCGCGGTCGTCGGCCGGCGCCGTCTCCTCAGGGGATTCAGTCGCTCCTTCGGCCGGCGCTGCTGCCGACTCCTCACTCGACTCCCTCCCTTTTCACTTGCAGGCGGGACGCCTCGCGAAGGAACAGTTCGTCCTCGTCGACCGGCGGATCAGCCGTCTCGGGCGCCGGAGTCTTCGGGGGAGAGGAAACGCAAAACCCCTTCAGTGCCTTGAAGGGGTTGCTTTGATGCTTTTTCCGCTGGCGGGACAAGTTCACCGCCTCACGATCTTCCGGCGGCCCTGGACAGCCTTGGTCTGCTGCCGGATGAGAGTGCCGGGTTTTTCCAGGTGGAACTGCAGCCACATTTCCCCGTACCCTTTCATCTTCATCTTCCGCCCTTCGCGCAGGGCCTCCAGATTCGCCTGCAATCGTTCGTCGCCCTTGGTTTTCTTGAGCCCCTTCTCCAGAACGCTGGTCGCCTTATCCTTGTCTCCTATCCGCTCCAGGCAAAAGGCATAGAGATTCCACAACAACGCCTCCTTGCGGGTGGCGGCGGTCGCCTTCTCAAAGGTCTCAATCATCTTGCCGGGCTTGTTTTTCTTCATATAACAGATGGCGAGCATGCCCATGGCCATCCAATGGCGGACGAGAGCGCGCTGCAGATAATCGAAGGCCGGCCCGAATTCCCGCCTGATATAAAGGATGGTGCCGATCTGGGCATCGAGCTGAGGGCGGATATAGAACTGCCACCGGGCATACCTGTAGCCGCTCTCCAGAGTTTTCACCGCCTTCTCGACGCGCCCGGCCTGCAGATCCCGCTGCGCGACCTCCATCAGGGCGCCGATCTTCTTGAAGGTAAGGCGGGCCAGAAGGAGAAAGACGACGGTGAAAGCCGCCATGGCGGCCAGGGCGGCGATCCAGATATTGACTCCGGCGGGAACAGCCAAGGCGGCGAGGACGAGGGTAAAGACGAGCAGGGAGATGATCAGATTGAGCATGCGCTGGTGGGTCCTTTCCGCATTGTATTCCGGGGAATTTGGCGGACAGAGTGTAGCAACCCCGCCAGGAAAAGTCAAAGCAATAAGGGGGGAAACCTTACCCAGTTCAAGCGCTTTGGCGAACCAGGGCGACGCTCTTCGTCACTGTTCGGCAGGGTTCGCCGGGAACCCGGCCGCGACAAGGGGCATCCGGTACACGGGTGGGGGGCGGTGGCCATCCTCCCGGCGTCCCGGAAGGATGGCGGGTGCGACTATCCGCGGCTATCGTCGCCAACCAGCAGAGTCAGCTGGTCACCGGGATGCAGCACATCCTCTGCCGCCAGGTTGTTCCAGTCCATGATCTTCCGCGTGGCGACGTCGAACTTGCGGCCGATCTGCCACAGGGTATCACCGGGCTGGACATGATAGATAATCTTGCGCATGGCGGCATGTTCGTTTCCGGCCGCAGCAACGATGGTGAGTTTCTCCCCCGGCTGAAGAACATGTCCCTGCTCCAGCCGGTTCCAGGTGCGCAGCTGATAAGTGGTCACCCCGTAACGGCGGCCGATCTGCCACAGGCTGTCCCCCGTCTGCACCTGGTAGACGATCCGGCGCCCTGTCGTCTTCTCCTGTTTGGCCACGACCGCCGGGCCGTCCCTGGCGACCAGCCACCATGAGGACCTGCCCGGGGTGAAGGAGGCTGTCGCGCCGCAGGTGATTCCAGGCCCGCAGATCCGTGCCACTGACACCAAACTTGCGGCCGATGCTCCACAGGTTGTCCCCCCGGCGCACTTTATAGGCAATGGTGCCGTGCTTCGCCGGCGGCTGGCCGTGGAGCTCCTGCAGAGGCAGTCGGCTCCACCCCTTGCGCAGGGGGAGAATCAGATCGGCGCCGATCTGCAGGGCCCGGGGATTGCGGATGTGATTCATCGCAACGATATCCTCAACCCGGATTCCATAGCGATCGGCGAGGGCGAGCAGGGTGTCGCCGCTGTGGACCTGGTGGCGCAGGTAGTTGGCACGTTTTTCCGCCGGCAGCAGTGAATACTGCTTCTCGAACTGCTCTTTCGTGCCGGCTGGAATGCGCAGAGCATAATTCCGTTCCCCGGGCGGAGTACACCAGCGCTTGAGCTCGGGGTTCAGTTCCTTGAGTTCCTCATAGCTGGACTCGCAGTACTTGGCCACCGTCTCCAGATCGGTAGGGGTAGGGATCTGAACGGTATCGAAGGCCAGCGGTTCCTGGTAGGCAAGGTCGGTAAAACCGTATTTTTCCGGCTCCTTGGCTATCAGCAGCACAGCCAGGAGTTTCGGTACGTAATTCTTGGTCTCGGTGGCCAGAAAAGGATGCCGGCTGAGTTCCCAGAAATCATGCGAGTCGTATTTCTCCACCGCCCGCTGGATTTTGCCGGGACCGGCGTTATAGGACGCCACCGCAAGGTACCAGTCTCCATCGAAACGGGCGTAAAGGTCCTTGAGGAATCGGGCAGCGGCCCGGGTTGATTTCTCGAAATCGCGCCGCTCGTCACGCCACCAGTCGCTCTCCATTCCGTAGAGGCGACCGGTGCTGCCGATGAACTGCCAGGGACCGACGGCATGCGCCCAGCTGTAGGCGCGATTGTTGAAGCCCGATTCGACCAGGGCAAGGTAGGCGAGGTCCTGCGGCAGACCTTCTTCAGCGAAGGTCTGCCGCATCAGCGGCAAATAGCGCCCCGAGCGCTCCAGCCAGCGAGACAATACCGTTTTCGCCGGTCCGGTAAAATAGTCAATGTAATAATGGACCTTTTCGTTCTCCACCACCGGAAAATCGAAGAAAACCTCATCGGCCGCTACCGTCTGCCCCTCGTTCTCCGGCGGATTTTCCCCAATCCCCGAAAGCACCAGGTTATCTTCCAGGGTTTCGGCATCCGGCGGGTCCTCGGAAGAGTCTTCCGCTGTGGCGAAAAGTTCATCGCTGTCGGAGAGGGAAAAGGAAGTCCCGATCTGGTCAGGGAAAAGGCTGTCGAAATCTGGCTTAAAAGCGGGATTCCGCACCACCGGAGTAGCCCCCGCCTGCGGCTTTTCGTTATTTTCCGAGCAGCGTAGCCCCCACCGGCGGGGGCGAATCGACCGTATCGGCGGGGGTGGACGGGGCTTCCCGGAGAGCCGGCGAAACGCACCCTCCCACCAGCAGCACAAGCAGGACATACCACCATTTCATTGAGCAAAAACCTCCTGCGAACAGCTAAGACGAATACGAACAAGGGCCGGACCGTGTCCGGACATGATCGGGCACCGGCTAGCCGGTGCGCTACCCGACCCATCAAACGGTTGCATCAGATGCAATTTCCGCTCCTCTCCGGGAAGGAGGTGGAGCTTATGGCTTGGCGGAAGACTGGTGCCGACAAAGATTGAGATTCATCGCCCGAGCCTGGCGCAATAATGCCGGATTCCGCGGCTATTCCCCTGGCCAGAAGCGGTTTTCCAGCTCCTTCAGGAGTGGCTCAAAGGTCGACCGGTCGCGGGCACTGACCGGAATGGCGCCGTAGCGGCGGCAGACAGAGCCGGCTTCCTCCGGCGGCACCAGATCGGTTTTATTGAACACCAGCAGCCGGGGGATGCGATCGAGCTCGAGTTCCTGCAGGATCCGCTCCACGGCGGTGATCTGCTCATCGAAGCGGGGATTGCTCAGATCGACCACATGCAGAAGCAGATCGGCGTCCTTCAACTCCTCCAGAGTCGCCTTGAAGGCACCGAGCAGACTCTTGGGGAGCTTGCGGATGAAGCCGACGGTATCGGTGATGATAACTTCCCGCTCCTGGGGAAACCGCAGTCGCCGGGTGGCGGTATCGAGGGTGGCGAAGAGGAGATTTTCGGTAAACACCGCGCTCTGGGTGAGGGCGTTGAGCAGGGTCGATTTGCCGGCGTTGGTGTAGCCGACGATGGAGACGATCGGCACGCCGGCGCGGATGCGCCTCTGCCGGCGCTGCCGCCTGCCCTGGGCCATGGAATCGAGTTCCCCTTCCAGACGCCGGATGCGATCGCGACTGCGGCGGCGGTCGATCTCCAGCTTGGTCTCGCCGGGGCCGCGACCGCCAATGCCGCCGGTGAGCCGGGAAAAGGCCACCGGCTTGGCCGAAAGCCGGGGGAGGATATACTTGAGCTGGGCCAATTCCACCTGTACCTTGCCGTCGCGGGTATGCGCCCGGCGGGCAAAGATGTCGAGGATCAGCTGACTGCGGTCGAGGACCTTCATCTCGACCATTTCCGAGATGGCCCGTACCTGCCCCGGCGTCAGTTCCTGGTCGAAGATCAGCAGCGTTGCATGCTGCTGCAGCGCGCGGATAATCACTTCCTTGAGCTTGCCCTCCCCCATCAGGTACTTGGGATGGATCTGCCGGGGACGCTGCACCACCCGGTCGAGCACCACCACGTCGGCGGTGCGCGCCAGCTCAGTCAGCTCGTCGAGAGAATCTTCCGTCTCCTGCCGTGACTCCTGACCGACGGAGATGAGAATGGCGCGTTCCCGGGTATCACCGAGGTCGATGGTCTCGGCGGCTTTTTCTTCCAGCTCGGCTTCCAGGGAGCGGAGGAAGACGGTCAGGTCGAAGTCGAAATCGTGAATAGAAGGGGCGGTAAGCACCTCGACGTTTTTCCCCTGCTGGCTGGGCGGCAGGAGATGAGCGTAGTAGACCTTTTCCGGCTGGCCGGCGTCGCTCACCGAGATGACCGCCATCAGATCGAGACGCAGCAGGGCCAGGTCAGTCAGGTCGTCCTGGGTAAGGGGCTCCCCCTTCAGGTGGGTGTGAATGCAGCGCAACCCGCGCAGGCCGCTGCGCCCCAGGCCAAAACCGGTCAGGTCGGGAATGACGATCTCCCGGTCATTACCGACAATGACATACCTGACCGCCCCGAGACGGTCGATGATCACCCCCACCTGCCGGTGCAGATCATGGGAACGCTCGACCATATACCGGGCCAACTCAGGGGAAATCGCCTGAGAAGGGCTCATCCGGCGCCGGAAAATACGTTCAAGTGCCTGAATCTGGCTGGCTTTAAGGCCTGTAGTGTTGCCGTGGATCACGGGAGGGAAGAGGCCGGAAACTCGGACAGAGCCTCCGGAGGAATGAGGGAGGCCAGCTCAGGCCCCCTGGATGTTGTAGCCGGCATCGACGAAATGGATTTCTCCCGTCACCCCGCTGGCCAGGTCGGAGAGCAGGTAAAGGGCCGATTTTCCGACTTCTTCCTGGGAAACGCAGCGGTGCAGCGGCGCCCGCTCGTCCATCAGCTTGAGTTTTTCCCGGAAATTGGCGATGCCGGAAGCGGCCAGCGTCTTGATCGGTCCAGCGGAAATGGCGTTTACCCTGATCCCCTGCTGGCCGACTTCGGCCGCCAGATAGCGGACGGAAGCCTCCAGGGCCGCCTTAGCCACCCCCATGACGTTGTAGTTGGGGATCACCCGACTGGCCCCGAGATAGGTCAGGGCGACGATGCTGCCGCCCTTCTTCATCAAGGGGGCGGCGCCGCGCGCCATTGCCACCAGGGAATAGGCACTGATATCCAACGCCAGATGAAAACCGTCGCGGGAGGTCTGGCTGAAAGACTTCTTCAGATCCTCGCGGTTGGCGAAGGCGACCGCGTGCACGACGAAGTCAATCTCCCCCCACTTCTCTCCGGCGGTTTTGAACACCGCATCGATCTCCTCGTCACTGGCCACATCGCAGGGGAGGATCAGCTCGGCGCCGACGCTTTCCGCCAGGGGGCGGACCCGCTTCTCCAGAGCTTCGTTGAGATAAGTAAAGGCCAGTGTAGCCCCATGCGCGTTGAGCTCCTGGGCGATCCCCCAGGCGATGCTCATTTCATTCGCCACCCCGAAAATGATGCCGCGTTTGCCTGACATCAGACCCATTGAATACTTCCTCCTTTAATCCGAGTGAATAGGATCTTTTAGCAGATCAGACCCGACAAAGCAAGAAATTTGCCGGCCGGCGGCTCACTTGGCGACCGGAGCGCAGGGGCGGCGGCGGTGGGATCAATGAGCTTCAGCAGGTCGTCGGCACTCTTATAGCCGGGCACCACCAAGCCGTTGGGGAGGATCAGGGTTGGGGTTGAGTGGATGCCGAGCTCCTGGGCCAGGGCGATATTCTCATCCACCACCTTGGTCTCGCACAGGGGCGGCGGCACCGTTTTGCCGGCAAAGCTCTGCTCCAGCAGGTCCAGCGATTTGGTGCAGACGATGCTCTTGGCCGCGGAGTAGGCATTGGGATGCATTTTCAGGGGAAACATCTTGATCAGAAAGGCGACATTGGGATCGCGTTTTACCACTTCCTTGAGCTCCCCATGCAGGCGCTTGCAATAGGGGCACTCGGGATCGGTGAAGACGATCACCTTGGTCTTCGCCTTGCTGTTGCCCACCAGCAGGGTGTCTTCCAGCGGGATTTTTGCCGGATCGACCCGGTTCAGCTCGGCAAGGCGCTGGCTGGTGATATTCTGGTGGTCGGCGAGGCGGATGATGTTGCCGGTAAAGACGTATTTCTTGGAATAATCGATATAGAGGGGAAACTTCTGGCTGTTTTTCTCCACCTCAACCGCCCACAGGCCGGGAACCTGCGACGACTCGACCTTGATGACCCGATCGACCCCTCCCTTAAGTAGATCGCCAGCTTCGGTCACCGTCAGCTTATGGCAGTCGCTGCATTTTCTGCTGTCGCCGGCGACCGGCGCAAAGGCATAGCTGCTCACCACCGTGGACAGCAAAATAAACAGGGAAATCAAAATCTTCATCGCTCATTCCTCTCTGGCATTGGGATCGCGTCGGGTCACCAATGCTATACCCGTTAACGCCCTTTTGGCAAGCCTGATTGGGACCTAACCGGAAGGGAATTGTTGACAGGGCATAAACGCCCTTCTAAGATGCCACTCCGCTCACCGAACCGGATTGACCGGCGGCACAGCGGCACGAGATCGGTACAATGGATTGGATTTCTCTTCTCGGCATTGCCGTCGCCCTGGCCATGGATGCCTTCGCCGTGGCGCTGGCGGCGGGGCTGACCATCGATCCGCTGACCGGCCGCCAGGTTTTCCGGCTGGGTTTTCATTTCGGCCTGTTTCAGGCGGGAATGCCGGTACTCGGCTGGCTGGCCGGCCTTTCGGTGCAACGCTGGATAGCCAGCTATGATCATTGGCTGGCTTTCGCTCTGCTCTCTCTGATCGGCGGCAGAATGATTTACGAGGCATTGCGGGGTGGGGAGGAAAGGACGAAGGATGATCCCACGCGCGGCTGGAGCCTGGTTCTGCTCTCCGTCGCCACCAGCATCGATGCGCTGGCGGTGGGGCTATCGCTCGCCATGCTCGGCCTCAGCATCTGGCTGCCGGCTGCCGTAATCGGCGGCGTCTGCGTTATCTTCACAGTCACCGGCATGCTGCTCGGCCGCCGGATCAGCTCCCTATGGGGTACCCGGGTCGAGATTTTCGGCGGCCTGGTCCTCATCGCCATCGGCATCAAGATCGTCCTGCAGCATACTGTTCTGCCATAAACGGCCAATCAGTGATGCCGCAGGGCATCGATCAAATCGGACTTGTCCATCTTCGAGCGCCCTTCGATCCCCACCTCTTTTGCCTTTTGATACAGGTCATTTTTCGTCCAGTCCTCATATTTCGCTGCCCGGCCGCCCTTCCTGCCGGCTTCCCGGCGGTCGGTATTGGCGATTCGCGCCGCCTTTTCCTTACTCATCCCCTGCCCCCGAAGGGCTTCGTACTGCTCATCGTCCTTTATCTGCGGTCCGTGGTCCTTAGCCATCGGTTTCTCCTTTCTTTATCTTTTCCCGAGGAAAAACCCGTCAGCCGGGTCCTTCTCTGCAACTGAGACATCTGCCGCGTGGCTCGGTCTTGGCGAATGGGGGCCGGCATCCGCGCTGGCTCGTCAGGGACGCCACGTCCACCATTCGTTGGGCCAACCGTAGGGCGGGCCGCCATACCAGTACCCCGGACCGCCCGGCGTCCAGAAGGTGGTGTCCTGGAGATACTGGTTGCGGCGCACGGCATCCAGATAGGTCTGCTGCATGTAGTTGATCACATTATCCGGTACCCCCTGGTCGCGCAGGTCGGCCAGCTTGCTCGCATCCAGCCGATAAATAGTCTCCGACTTGCGCATCTTCTCCAGTATCTGATCGGCGGGAATACCGGCGCGGCTCATCTGTATCACCTCCTCCACGGTGACCGGGTGGGAAGCGGGCTCTCGCATGCCGGCGCAGGCCGTCAGAAAGACGATCATGAGCATGGCACCGACAGCCGGTGCTTTTCCCAACGAAAGACACCGCAGCCCGGACATAAGCCCTCCTTTATCAGCGTTTACAGTGATTCTGCCGGAAAAATCTCCGGATGCAAGGCGGCCACGCGAAAGTGAGGTGTGAGGCAGAAATCGGTTTATGGTGAGTGTCGGCGGCGATAAAGAACATGCCGGAAGTCAGGAAATTGGCATGATTCCATCTCTTCCCATTCCCCCCTGTCCCAGGCAGGAAAGTGCTCCTCCCCCGGATAATCCCCGGCAATCCAGGAGATGCGCAGAGAATCGGCAATGGGCAGAGCCTGGGTATAGATGCTGCGGCCACCGATGAAAAAGAGCTTCTCCGCACCGGCCGCCTGCGCCAGGGCCTCGGCGAAGCTGCGGCAGATCTCGATACCGGGAGCGGGTCCGAGGGACCGGCTGACCACCAGATTGCGCCGGTTCGGCAGCGGCCGACCGATCGATTCAAAGGTCCTGCGCCCCATGAGCAGCGGGTGGCCAACGGTCAATTGCCGGAAAAGCCGCAGCTCCGCGGGCAGATGCCAGGGGATGGCGCCCTCGCGGCCAATCACCTGCGCTTCCGTCATCGCCACGAGAATGATTTTTTTCTGCATTTGCTCCATGCGGTTACTGTTCCGCAACATTTCTCCACGGTTCTGCGGTCCTTATCCCAGCATTTCCCGCCGGCGCTCATCTTCCCGCCGCAAGTGCCGTCGCCGTTCCCTTTCCCGCCTCTCGGGACCGGTGTAGGCCTGTGCCTGGCGCTGCACCAGGAGGGCGTAATAGCCCCCCGCAGCCAGGAGTTCCTCGTGCCGCCCCGACTCGAGAATCCGGCCGTCCTTGAGAACGACGATGCGATCGGCGTTCACCACGGTGGAGAGGCGATGGGCAATGACGAAGGTGGTGCGCCCAAGGATCAGCCTCTCCAGTGCCTCCTGCACCTGCGCCTCCAGTTCCACATCGAGGGCAGAAGTAGCCTCGTCAAGGATGAGGATCGGCGGGTCCTTCAGCAGGGCCCGGGCAATGGCGATGCGCTGCCGCTCGCCGCCGGAGAGTCGACTGCCGCGCTCCCCGACTTCCGTATCGTACCCTTTTTCCAGGGCCATGATGAAGTCGTGGGCATTGGCGGCCCGCGCCGCCGCCTCGATCTCCTCGCGGCTCGCCTCGGGACGGCCGTAGGCGATGTTGTCGCGCACCGGCTCATTAAACAACAGGGCGTCCTGCAGCACCACCCCGATATGCCGCCGCATGCTCATCTGCCGCAGGCCGCGCAAGTCCCTGCCGTCCAGGCGGATGACACCGCGGGTCGGATCATAGAACCGCTGCAGCAGGGCCATCATGGTGCTCTTGCCGGCGCCGCTGGGGCCGACTATGGCGATCATCTCTCCCGGCTGCACTCGCAGATCGATGCCGCGCAGGATGACATTCCCGGTCGCACCGTAGGCGAAGTGCACGTCCTCGAACTCCACCTCGCCACGCAGCGCGGTCACCTCCCGAGCATCCGGGGCATCGCCGATGTGCTCCTGGGTGTCGAGGATGGCAAAGATCTGGTCGAGAGAGACGCTGGCGGTGCGCAAAGTTTTATAGATCCCGGTCAACCCCTGCACCGGCCCGAACAGGCCACCGACGTAACCGAGAAAAGCCACCAGGGTGCCGAGGGTCGCCTCGCCGTGCAGGATAAGCAGCCCACCGGCAGCGATAGCGGCCAGGCGGGCCGCGGTAACAGCGACATTCTGCAGGGCGCCGACGCTCGAATCGAAGCCGATACCGCGGACCACCACCCGGTTCGCATCCTCCACATCCCGGAGGAAGCGGCGTTTTTCAGCGTCCTCCATGGCGAAGCTGCGCACCGTCACGATCCCCGAAAGAATTTCGTTGAAACGGGCATAGATGCGGGCCCATTTATCCATCAGGAACTGCTCGCGGCGCGTCTGGTTCGGGGCCGCGAAAGCGGCGACCGCCGCCGGCAGCGGGGCGAATGCAAGCACCAGCACGGTCAGGCGCCAGTCAAGGCGCAGCATGACGACGATCGCCAGGACCAGATAAGCGAGGGCCGGCAGGACGTTGAAAGAGATCTCGCTGATCGCCCCGATGAACCCCTGGATACCCCGTTCGAGACGGGTCATGATCGCCCCCACTCCCTCCCGTCGATGGATATCATGCGGCAGCCGGTGCAGTTTCTCCACCGTGGCGTCGAGCAGGGCATAATGAATACCGATGCGCGTTCGCCAGGAGAGCCAGTTGGAAAAGCCGCCGCCGATTTCCCGGAACACGGCCAGCCCGACCAGCAGCAGCACTCCCGTCAACAGCGCCCGCAGCGTGCCGTTCCCACCCAGCCGGTCGAAGATATATTTCATCACCAGCGGCTCCAGGGCGTTGGCCGCCGCCACCACAAAGGTGATGAACAGAATCAGCACCACCAGCCTGCGGTGCGGCCGGGCAAAAGCCATCGCCCGACGCAGGCGGGAAGGTCCTCCGGTCTGCATCGGCTACTCCTCGCGGATACGCACTTTCTGGGATTATAGACGAGGCCGGCAGCGCGGGCCAGCAGTTACCGGCGAGGAGGCCGCTGTGCAGCAGGAGCGATACTTTCAGCCCGGTTTTTGTCCAACCAAAGTTCGGGTAGAAAAAACAAGCGGATAGGCAGGTTTAAAATCCAACCGACGGCCTTGACATCCGCCTCAGCCAGCACCATAATTAAACCCGAAAATTAAATTACTTTAATTCATTGGGATAACTTCCATGTGTGGCATAGCCGGCATACTCAACCTGGAAAACGCCTCCCCCGTTGCGGAAGACCTGCTGTTGCGGATGGTTTCCATCCTCCGCCACCGCGGACCGGATGAGTCGGGAATTTATCTGGAGCCTCAGATCGGCCTCGGCCAGGCCCGGCTGAGCATCATCGGCCTGGACGGCGGCACCCAGCCGATCGGCAATGAGGATGGCTCGCTCTGGATCGTCTACAACGGTGAGGCCTTCAACTACCTGGAACTCAGGGAAGAGCTCCGCCGCCGGGGACATCGCTTCGCTACCGAGACCGACACCGAAGTGGTCCTCCACCTCTATGAGGAATGGGGGCCACGCTGTCTGGAGCGGATCAACGGCCAATTCGCCCTGGCCATCTGGGACGCCGATAAGCGGGAGCTCTTCCTGGCGCGCGACCGGGTCGGCATCCGCCCCCTCTATTTTACCCGCGCCGGCGGCTGCTTGCTGTTCGCCTCGGAGATCAAGGCGCTCTTCCTGCACCCGGAGGTCCGTCGGGAAATTGATCTGCAGAGCCTGGCGCAGGTATTTACCTTCTGGACCACCCTTACGCCGAGGACGGTCTTCCGCGGCGTGCAGGAGGTCCCGCCAGGCCATTACCTGCGCATCCGCGACGGCCGCCTGACCGAAAAGGCCTGGTGGCAGCTCCCCTATTCCCCCCCGGCGGAGCGCCGGCCGGGCACCCTGCCCGAGGCGCGGGAGGAACTCGCCGCCCTGCTGGCCGATTCGGTGCGCCTGCGCCTGCGCGCCGATGTTCCGGTCGGTGCTTACCTCAGCGGCGGCCTTGATTCTTCCATTCTCTCCACCCTGGCTGCCGATGCCCTGGGCGAAAACGGTCTGCGCACCTTCTCCCTGCGTTTTGCCGAGAGTGCCTTTGACGAGACCCCTTTCCAGCAGGAGATGGTGCGTTTTCTCGGCACCGACCACCGCGAACTCCAGGTGGCCGGCGCGGACCTCGGCCGGCACTCTGGCCGAAGTGGCCTGGCACTGTGAAAAACCGCTGCTGCGCACCAGCCCGATCCCCCTCTTCCTGCTTTCCCGGCTGGTGCGGGACAGCGGCCTGAAGGTGGTGCTCACCGGCGAGGGAGCGGACGAGATCTTCGGCGGCTACAACATCTTCAAGGAAGCTAAAGTCCGCCATTACTGGTCCCGTCGGCCGCAATCCTTGCGCCGCCCCCGGCTGCTCGAGCGGCTTTATCCCTACGTATTCCGGAATCCGGGACGGGAGCGCTATTTCCTGCAGAAATTTTTTTCCGTGCAGCCCGGCCGGGAGGACGGACCCCTGCTTCTCCCATCAGATCCGCTGGGCCGAGGGCCGGCGTCTGCTGCACTTCTTCTCCCCCGCTGCCGCCGCCGCCCTGAACGGGTATGATCCTCTCGTCGAGCTGCCTCCCCTGCTGCCGCCGGATTTCGCCGACCGCGACCTGCTCTCCCGCGCCCAGTGGCTGGAGATGAATATTTTCCTCAGCAACTATCTCCTCTCCAGTCAGGGGGACCGAGTGGCTATGGCTCATTCACTGGAGCTGCGGCATCCTTTCCTCGACTACCGGGTGATCGATTTTGCCCTGCGCCTGCCCGCCTCCTGGAAATTGCGGGCCTTGCAGGAGAAATATCTTTTGAAATCGACCTTCCACCGCCGGCTGCCGAAGAGTGTGGTGCAGCGGCCGAAGCAGCCATACCGGGCGCCGATCCGCGAGCTCTTCCTGGATTGCGGGGGCGACTCCCTCCTCGGCCAGGTCTTAAGTCAGGAGGCGCTGCGTGATGCGGGGCTGTTTAATCCAGCCAAGGTCGACCAACTGCTGCGGCGCCTCCGGGAAGGGACTCCGGGATCGTCTGAATGGCAGAACATGGCGCTGGTCGGCATCGCCACCAGTCAACTGCTCCATCATCAGTTTATCCGCGGAGCATCTCTGCCGGCCGAGCCGCCAGCAGCTGCGGATCTGATTGTACGCCGGCCGGCGTCCGGCTCCCGGGACGCGGTCGGGCCGGAAGTCTTTTCCCCAAGGGAGGTAAGGAAAACAGGATGAATGAAGCTCAGGTAGCAGCAAGGACTATCTTTTCAGCCGAGGCGCTCCGCCTCGACCCGGCCCGTGAAAGCGAAATGATCTGTGCCAGACTGCGGGCACTGCTGGCCGCTCCGCTGCACCGGCGGGGAGTGGTGATCGGCCTCTCCGGCGGCATCGACAGCAGCGTCACCGCCGCCCTGGCGGCCCGGGCAGTAGGGCCGCAGCGGGTGCTCGCCCTGCAGATGCCGGAGCGCCACTCGGCACCCGAAACCCTCTGGCTCAGCCGCCTGGCAGCGGATCATCTGGGGATCCGCCACCTGCACGAGGACATTACCGGAATCCTGGAGGCCGTTGGTTTCTACCGCCGCTATGCCGAAGCGGTACGCCAGGTCATTCCCGAATACGGCGACGGCTGGACCTCGAAGATCATCTCCGACCCCTCGGCCGGCGGCTTTCATCTCTTCTCCCTGGTTGCCCGACGGCCCGACGGATCACTGTTGACCCGGCGCCTGCCGCTCCGCGCCTATCTGGAGATCGTCGCCGCCACCAATTTCAAGCAGCGGATCCGAAAAATGCTCGAATACTATCATGCCGATCGCCTGAATTATGCCGTCGCCGGAACTCCCAATCGCCTGGAGTACGACCAGGGATTCTTCGTCAAGCTCGGCGACGGGGCGGCCGACATCAAACCGATCGCCCATCTGTACAAATCGCAGGTTTACCAGTTGGCAAGCTACCTCGGGATCCCCGAGGAAATCATCCGACGGCCGCCCACCACCGACACCTATTCACTGCCCCAGGGGCAGGACGAATTCTATTTCACCCTGCCCCTGGCCAAACTCGATCTTTGTCTTTACGGCCTGAATCACGGCGTGCCGGCAGCTGACGTGGCGGCGGCGGGCGGTCTGGAGCCTCCGGAGGTGGAAGCCGTTTTTCGGGAAATCGAGGCAAAGCGTGCCGCCACGCGCTACCAGCATCTGTCGCCGCTGCTGGTGGAGGAGATCGCCGAAATCGGCGGCAATTCCCCGTTTGCTGCCGCCATCCCGTGTGCCTGAAATATTTTCCCGGCGGTTTTCGCCGGAAGAAAGGAATCAATTTATGAACGACATCAAGGGCAGGATCAGGGCATTCATTGTGGACAATTTCCTCTTCGGCGATGACGCCGGTCTGAGGGAGGAATCCTCCTTCCTCGAGGAGGGAATAATCGACTCGACGGGGGTTCTTGAACTGGTTACCTTTATCGAGGAGGAGTTCGAACTGACCATCCTTGACGAAGAATTGATACCGGAGAACTTCGATTCCATTAACCGGGTTGCGCGCTTTTTACAGGAAAAACAGCGGGAGGCACTAGACGTACGGCCCCTGCCGGCGACGATGTAGGCAAGGTATGCCGAAGTACGGATCGCGTTTTCAACCCAAAGGAGAGATGAACCGTGATGCTGGTACAGAACTTCCTGGAGCAGGCGGCGACGCGGCGGCCCGCCAAGACGGCCCTGGTCTGCGCCGGAAGGCGCCTGAGCTATGCCGAAATCGACGCCCGGGCCGACCGTCTGGCCGCGGCGCTGGCCGAAATGGGGGTGCGGCGCCATGACCGGGTGGTCATTTTCCTGGAGAACTCCCCCGAGGCGGTGATCGCGCTTTTCGGCATCCTCAAGGCCGGCGCCGCTTTCGTCCTGCTCAACCCGGGGATGAAGGCGGCGAAGCTGGCCTTCATCCTCAACGACTGCGGCGCCCGGGCCATCATCGCCCATGCCGGCCGCCGAGCCGGTGGTCGGGGAGGCGCTCGCTCAGGCGCCTGAAGTGAAGGCGCGTTATCTGGTGCGGCGACTGCCCGCCGCCGGCGGTCCGCCCTGGACGGCAAGGACCCAGGCCCGGTGGGAAACGGTTGTCGACCGTCTCCCTGCCGGTCCGCCGGCCCGGCCCCCGGCATCGACATCGATCTGGCGACAATCATCTACACCTCCGGTTCGACCGGCGAGCCGAAGGGGGTCGTTTCGACGCACTACAACGTGGTGGCAGCGGCGCGCAGCATCACCACTTACCTGCGCAATCAGGAGGAGGACATCATCCTTAATGCCCTGCCCCTCTCCTTCGACTACGGGCTCTATCAGGCACTGATGGCCACCCTTTTCGGCGGCACGCTGGTGCTGGAGAAATCCTTCGTCTTCCCCTACAAGATCCTGGAGCGCCTGGTGGAGGAGCGGGTCACCGGCTTTCCCATCGTGCCCACCATGGTCGCCCTGCTGCTGCAGATGGAGGATCTGCGGCGCTTCGACCTCAGTACCCTGCGCTACATCACCAACACCGCCGCCGCCCTGCCCGTCCCTTATATCCAGCGCTTGCGGGCGCTCTTTCCCCAGGTGCAGATCTATTCCATGTACGGGCTGACCGAGTGCAAGCGCGCTCTTTACCTGCCGCCGGAGGAACTCGCCCGCCGACCCCGGTTCGGTGGGCATCCCCATTCCCAACGAGGAAGCGTTCGTGGTGGACGAGGCAGGGCAGGAGGTCGCGCCGGGGGAGATCGGTGAGCTGGTGATCCGTGGGCAGAACGTCATGCAGGGTTATTGGAACCGCCCCGAGGAAACCGCCCGCACCTTCCGCCCGGGGCGCTGGCGCGGCGGAAACCCTCCTCTACACCGGCGATCTGTTCCGACGGGATGCCGAGGGCTTCCTCTATTTCGTCGCCCGCAAGGATGATCTGATCAAGACCAAGGGCGAACGGGTCAGCCCCCGGGAGATCGAAAACATCCTGTGCGCCCTCGACGGCGTGGCCGAGGCGGCCGTCATCGGCGTCCCGGACGAGATCCTCGGGCAGGCCATCAAGGCATACGTTGTGCCGGCCACCGGCCGGCGCTTGCGGGAGGAGGAAATCCTGCGCGGCTGCGTTCGCCAGCTTGAGTCGTTCATGGTCCCGAAATACCTGGAAATTCGTGAGAGCCTGCCGAAATCGGCGAGCGGCAAAATCGACAAGAAAAGTCTGGCCGCCGAAGATCCCCGGCACCGCTCACTGTTGTCCGCCGGGCAACCTGCCGCCTCGCCGGAGACATTCGCCTGCCTGCCGATCGGCGGCTGACCGAGATGAAACTTTTCGCCGGCGGGATCGGGAGCCCGCCCCTCACTACACACCTTGCTATACTGGAGTGATGGCGCACGCTACCCGTCTCTTCCAGGCAGGCCTCGCTTTAGCACTTCTCCTGCTCTCCGGCTGCGTCCCTGATCACCCCTACGAGTCAGCTCTGCTCCTCGCCGATTTCGCCGCCGGCAGCGGCCCCAGCAGATTGAAGACACAGACGCCGGTGCCACGCCGAGAATCTCTGCGTATCACAATCCGCGACCGCAGCTACCAGGCTGACCTTTACACCTCCGGGGAGAAGCCGATGGCGCCTCTTCTGATCGTTCCCGGTGCCGCCGAGTCAGGGAAAGACGACCCGCGGCTGGTCGCCTTCGCCACCAGCCTGGCCCGGGTCCGCTTTGCCGTTCTCGTCCCCGACCTTCCCGGCCTGCGCCGCCTGCAGGTCAGCACCGCCAACATACAGGAGGTGGCCGACGTCTTCAGCTGGCTGCTCGCCCGCCCGGAACTGGCGCCGGCCGGAAGGGGCGGCATGGTCGCTTTCAGCTACGGCGCCGGACCGGCCCTGCTGGCCGCCCGCCAGCCGGAGCTGCGTGAACGGGCGGCCTTCCTGCTGCTCGTCGGGGGCTACTACGACCTGCCGGCGGCCCTGACCTATTTCACCACCGGCTGGTATCGGCAGGAGGGCGAGTGGCGCCACCAGGAGCCGAATGCCTACGGCAAGTGGGTCTTCGTCCAGGCCAACCTGGAGCGGGTGACGGACGCCCGCGACCGGGAGCTGCTGCGAACGATAGCCGAACGCAAGATGTCGAACCTGCAGGCGCCGGTGACCGACCTCGCCGCCCGACTCGGCCCGGAGGGGCGCGCCCTTTATGCCTTCCTCACCAACCGCGACCCGCGGCGCACGCCCCTGCTGCTGCGCGAGCTGCCGGCGGCCATCCGCGAGGAAATTGCCGCCCTCGACCTGGCCACCAGGGACTTATCCCACCTGACCGCCCGCCTCCTGCTGGTGCACGGCTACGACGACCCGATCATCCCCTTCACCCAGAGCGTTGAGCTGGCCCGCGCCGCCCCGGATACCGAGCTCTTCCTGCTGCGCGGTCTCTACCATGTCGACCTGCGGCCCGGATGGGTCGACCGCTGGCGCCTCTGGCAGTTGACTGGCAGCCTGCTGGGCCGGCGCGACGAACTCGCCACTCAGGCCGCACCCCTCCGTTCGCCTTAATTCATTATAACTAGCTGTTAAATAATAATTTTTCTACTTGCAATTACCTCCTGTTCTGTTATTGGAAAGATAGAACCCGTTCTTGTGCAAAGGAGGTCCAAATGATCAGGAGAGGATTATCCGGCTTGTCCGGCGCGGCTTTCGGCGCCGTCCTGCTGCTTTTCGCCGCCGCCCCGGTGCAGGCGTTGACCATGTACAGCAGCGACCTGACCCCGCTCAACGACTCCGGAGTTTTTGGCACGGTCCAGATGACCATGGATGACAACCTGCTGACGGTGCACATCGAAGCCCACGGCCTTGAGGCCGACCAATTGCACCCGCAGCATATCCATGGGCTCTTCGGCCCCGATGGCGCTCCGACCGCTTCCGTTCTGCCCACCATGGCTCTTGACACCGACGGCGACGGGTACATCGAACTGGGTGAAGGACAAGCCGCCTATGGGCCGGTCCTCCTCCCCCTGACCTCACCGCCCGGCGGCGCCGCCGGCGATTACCCGGTCGCCAATAACGGCGGCAACATCAATTTCAAGGAGACTTACGATCTCACCGATGCCGGCGTGTTCGCCGACGACTTCGTCCGCAGCATGCTGCTCCCCCTCTCCCTGCGCGAGATCGTCCTGCACGGGATGACCGTAGCCGGCGACGTCGGCGCGGGAACCGGCGGTGAAGTCGACGGCACTCCCGGCTACAAGGCTTCCCTGCCGGTAGCGGCTGGCCTGATTGAGGCGGTGCCGGTGCCCGAACCGGCCACCCTGCTCCTCACCGGCCTCGGCCTGCTCGGGCTGGCCGCCAGACGACGCCGGCATGGCTGACCGGTGCACGCTGGCGCCTCGGTCGCGGGATGTGCAGTTCCTGACAGCCGTCGGCGCCAGCCAGGAAAGCAGGAGAAAACGCCATGACACTCCATCCCCTCCGACTCCTGCCCCTGCTGCTCCTGCTCGGGCTGGGGCCGGGGCGGGCCGCTGGCGTGGCCGCCGGCACAACCGCCAAGAGGAGATAACAAAATGGGACTTGAACTTTCCAGCCCGGTGATCCGCGACCAGAACATCCCGCAGCATTACACCTGCGACGGCGATAACGTCTCCCCACCTCTGGCCTGGGGCAATGTACCCGAGCAGGCGCAGAGTCTTACCCTGATCGCCGAAGATCCGGACGCCCCCGGCGGTGTCTTCACCCACTGGCTGCTCTTCAACATCCCCCCCGGCGTCAAGGAACTCCCCGAGGACGTCCGCCGGGACGAGACACTCCCCAACGGCGCCCGTCAAGGAATCAATGATTTCGGCAAGATCGGCTACGGCGGCCCCTGCCCTCCCGGCGGCACGCACCGCTACTATTTCAAGCTCTACGCCCTCGACACTCTGCTCGATCTGAAGCCAGGTGCGACCAAGGAACAGCTCCTCGATGCCATCCAGGGGCACATCCTGGCCGAGACCGAGGTCATGGGCAAATACTCGCGTCATTGACCTCCCTGCACCCATGCCAACAAGGGCGCCCATCAGGGCGCCCTTTTTTGCCAAACATCCATCCGCCCGCCAGGATCCGAAAAATCCCCCACCGTTTCTCCTTGCCTCCCGGCACCGCCCTTTCCTATAATCCACTTCTTCGTATACCACCATTCGAATAAAGGAGTGCACCATGAGCGTCGCCAACCCTCTCGTCCAGATGGAAACCTCGAAAGGCGAGATCATTCTCGAGCTCGATATCGCCAAGGCGCCCGCCACCGTCGAAAACTTCCTCGCCTACGCCCGCGCCGGCCATTATGATGGCACCATCTTTCACCGGGTTATCAAGGGATTCATGATCCAGGGCGGGGGCATGACGCCGGAGATGCAGGAGAAACCGACCGGGGCGCCGATAAAAAACGAGGCCGCCAATGGCCTGAAGAACCGGACGGGGACCATCGCCATGGCCCGCACCCAGGAGATCGACAGCGCCACCGCCCAGTTCTTCATCAATACCGAGGACAACAAATTTCTCGACCATGTCGGTTCGAACAATTTCGGCTACGCGGTTTTCGGCAAGGTGGTCGATGGCATGAATGTGGTTTACACCATCGAGCAGGTTGCCACTGGCAGCGCGGGAATGCACCAGGATGTGCCCAGGGAGCCGGTGATGATCGAAAAAGTTACGGTGGTGGAGTAACCAGACAAGCTGATCGTAGGCCGGTTTCCGGCTGGGCGGCGGCAACTGGGCAGGGATGAGACAAAAGGGCAGCCAACCGGCCGCCCTTTTGTTCTTTTAACGGGAGAGAATACATCGCCGGTCGCTCCGGCGAAAAAGTCGTTTCCTGGTTTCGCCTGTTTACTTCATGAACTCGGTGAAGGGCACCTTCCGATAATCGGCGGGCGGCTGGAACTCGGCATCCGGAACCGGCCCCTTTTCCACCTTCACGACCTCCTCCCCGCTCTCTTCGCCCTCCGCCCCCTGCGGCACGATTTTGATCGGAAAGCCTTTCTGGTACAGCGACTGGTATTCCGCCGTATCCTCGGGAGCAGCAATCGGCGTGCTGCCCATCCCCGCCCCCATGCAGGAGGCCATGCCACTGGCCATTTCGGAAAGCTTTTTCATATTTCCGAGTTCCTTGACCAGGGCAGGGTCATCGGAGAGCCACAGCTCCTCATAGGGTTCCCCGTCTACCGTGACCTGATATTTTTCCGTATTGAAACCGGCGATTTTGCCACCGCTACCTTGCCGGGAAACGGAAACCCTCAGCGGTTTAACCGCCGGTTCCGCTTCCTTCGGCTTCATCATCTGCTCCATCATCGCCTTTTCTTCGGGCGACATGCCGCTCATGGCCTCCTGCATGGCACTTTTGCCCGCCTCACAGAAGTCCTCGACCGTCCCTTGCGCATAGGCCTTGTCCTCGGCCTCAATGAGGGTGACCAACCCTTTCCGGGTGTCGAAAATATCGGTCTGGGCCTCCTGATCCGTGTGCTTTATCCGCCCATTGTCGATGTAGGTCCGACTGCCGTCCTTGTAGGTCAGGATGACTCCGGCCCAGGAAGTTGCGGTCAGGAGCATGGAGGACAAAACCAATACGGGGATTTTCCTTTTCATTTTTTCCTCCTCAACGCAGCGGGAACTCCAGGCAGATTAGAAAAGAATATATATAATAAACTTCATTTGCATGCTCTTCAATCTTTTCTTCGGCATCTCGGGGGGGTGCGTTGAAAGGGTGGGGCACGAGAGGAAGCGGCGATTCTGTCGGGACGAGGATCGCCCCGACAGGAAACGCCGGAGTACTAGAAGTGCGGGCCGGGCACTGCAATCTTTTCCCTGGAGGGGTATGTGGGACAAGTTCCCAGCGCAATGACTGCTCCGGCCTGCAAGGCGATAAATTATCCGCAAATCGGGTAAATTTCCAGAAAATTCATGCGACAAAAATAAAAAATAGCATGAGAATAATCCAATTCCCATGGTTTCCACTGCCTGGCACGTCAGGCCTTTTCTCCTTCATAATCCCGCCCGCCTGGCATCTGGCCGCATCCGCACTATAATTTTCTTACAGTTGCTGTTTTGCGAACACTCCGCAGGGAGATGCCCATGAATGAACAGATGAATGCAACCGGCCCGATGTCGACAGCGGCGGCCGGCAGAGAAGCGGTGCGGGAACGGGAACTCGATTATCGCGCCGGCGGAACCACGCTCAAAGGCTACCTGGCACACAACGACAATCTCCAGGGGAAGCGTCCCGGCGTTCTGGTGGTACATGAGTGGTGGGGCCTCAACGATTATGCCCGCAAGCGGGCGCGGATGCTGGCGGAACTTGGCTACGCCGCCCTGGCCGTGGATATGTACGGGGAGGGGAAAACAGCCAGTCACCCGGCGGATGCCGGAAAATTCGCCGACGAACTGCGCCGGAATCTGCCCCTGGCCCGAGAGCGTTTTCTGGCCGCCCTCGAGACCTTGAAGAACCAGCCGGCGGTCGATCCGGAGAAGGTCGCCGCCCTCGGCTACTGCTTCGGCGGCGGGGTGGTGCTGGAGATGGCGCGCGCCGGGCTCCCCCTGAAGGGGGTGGCCAGTTTTCATGGCACCCTGGCTTTTACCTCAGCCGCCAGGCCCGGGGAGGTCAAAGCCCGAATCCTGGTCCTGCACGGCGCTGACGATCCGCTGACCACAGCGGAACAGCTCGCCAGCTTCCGGGAGGAAATGGATGCCGCCGGCGCCGATTACCGCGTCATCATTTACCCGGGCGCCAGACACAGCTTCACCAATCCGGCCGCCGACGGGTGCGGCAAGGAGTTCGATATGCCGCTGGCCTATGACCCGGACGCCGATCGGCAGTCCTGGCAGGCCCTGCAGGAATTTCTGGCGCAGATTTTCCGCTGACGAGGAGAGCCGATGAAGGGACTCAAGATCGCCCTCATAACCATCGCCGTCCTGGTGGTTCTGGCCGTGGTCGGAATCTTCCTGGTAGCCAGGAATCTCAATGGCATCGTCGAGGCGGCCATCGAGAAGTACGGTTCGCAGGCGACCGGCACCCCGGTGCAGGTGCAGGCGGTAAATATCGAACTGAAATCCGGTCAGGGATCGGTGCGCGGGCTGCAGGTAGCCAATCCGCCGGGCTTCTCGAATGAACCGATCTTTCGCCTTGGCGACATCAGCATCGCCATCGATACCGGTTCCCTGACCTCAGGCCTGCCGGTAGTGAACGATATCCGCATCAGCAATCCGAGCTTCCTCTACCAGATCAATCAGCAGGCCGGAACCAATCTTGGGGTGATCAAAAAAAACCTCGAGCAGTTCGCCGCTTCCCACGGCGCCGGCAGGAAAGCGGAACCGCTCGCCAAAGGCGGCGGTCAGACGCGCCTGCTGGTCAAGCGCCTGACCATCGAAGGGGGCAAGGGGGTCCTCGACCTCACCGCGGTCGGCGGCAAGCGCGAGGAGGCCACGCTGCCTCCCCTCACCATGACGGATGTCGGCGGCAGGAACGGCATCACTCCGGCCGCTCTCGGCGAGGCGGTGCTCGCCGCCCTGGTCAAGAACCTGGAACAGACTGCCGCCCGGCAGGGAGTCGAGCAGGCGGTTCGCGGCAAGATCCAGGAGAAGGGCGGGGAGCTGGAGAAGAAGCTGAACGATAAGGCCGCCGAGGCTTTGAAAAAGGCCTTGGGGCAATAACGCGCCGCCTCCGGGAGCGGCGGGCGGCATTCTGCCCTCAAACCAGGCCAGGCTGCTGGCGGTGGGAGTTTTTGCTGTTTCTTTTCCGCCGCCATCCTCTATAATCCGGCTGATTGCGCCGCGAAACCATTGGAAGCAGGCGCCGCATTCGGCAGAACCACCCGAGAAAATGGAAATTTCACGCTGCAAGATAATTTCCCCATGAACCTTTTCGCCGATATTCCAGCCAACCTGCCGGAAGAAGAGGTACGGCCTCTTCTCACCGCCGCCTCCATCCGCATCGAGCGCATCGTTTCCACCGGCCAGGCCTCCGCCGCCGGCTTCTGGTATGACCAGGAAGAGAATGAATGGGTCCTGGTCCTGCAAGGGCGGGGAGTGATCGAATATCCGGACGGCTCCACGGTCGAGCTGCGGCGCGGCGATTCCCTGCAGATTCCCGCCCGCGTCCGGCACCGGGTGCGGGAAACGGGCCGGGAGGAGGCAACCGTCTGGCTGGCGGTTTTCTATCGCTAGCTTCCAACCGCCCCGAATCCTCAGGCTGATTTGATTCTGGCGGCGGCGCCTGGCAGCCTTGCAATTCCGCAGCCCCCGGGGCACACTGATAAGGCTGCTGTTTGCTGTCCGGCCCTTTCAGGAGGTGATGATGAACATTTATGCCCGGCGTTTCCTTTGGCCGGTTTTGCTGGTGCTGCTGGCCGTGACCGCCCGGGCCGAGGAGCCCTCCTCGGTGCCGCAGCTGTCGGTTTCCGGGCAGGCCGAGCTGCAGGTGCCGGCCGACCGGCTGCGCCTGAGTATCGGCGTGGTCACCCAGGCGCCCTCGGCGGAGAAAGCCCTGGAGGAAAACAACTCGCGGATGCGGGCGGTGGCCGAGGCACTGCGCCGGGCCGGACTGAGCGAAAAGGAGATGGAGACCGGGCAATTCAGGATCGAGCCGCAGCGTTCGTCGCCGCCGCCCCGCCCGGAGGCCGGCTGGCGGCCGCAGATCATCGGCTATACCGTGACCAACTCCCTGAACCTGCGAACAACCCGACTGGACTTGGCCGGACACCTGATCGCCGCCGCCGGCAAAGCCGGTGCCAACGACATCGGCTCTCTTTATTTCGATCTTGCCGACCCGCGCCGGTACCGCGCCGAGGCGATCCGCACGGCGACCGCCAACGCCCGGGCGGACGCCCACGCCCTGGCCGAGGCCGCCTCCGTCCGTCTGGTGCGCGTGCTGTCGCTGCGCCTCGACGAAACAGCGGCGGTGCCGCTGCCGATGGCCGCCGAGCGTTTCGCCATGAAAGCGGCGGCGGAACCGGTCATCGCCCCGGGAGAGGTGACGGTGCGGGCAGCCGTCAGTATGCTCTACGAAGTGGCGCCACTGGCAGAAGAGCCGAAAGATCAGGGGGGTGGGAAGTAGGTATAAGATTGCGTCAGAAACAGGCGGGCGGCGACCCCGCTGGAGCGCCGGCACGCAGCCACAGCCGACGCTCCCAGTCGAAATGCTCGCGCGGGCGGAAACTGTCCTTGTAGGCCATGCGCGGACAACCGGGGACGTAATAGCCGAGATAATAATAGGGGAGCCCGAGCCGGCGGGCCTCGGCTATCTCCTGCAGGACGCCAAAAGTCCCCAGGCCCAGTCCGGCATAGCGGGGATCGAAGGCGAAGTAGACGCTGCTCAGGCAATCCTCCCCCCGGTCGAGAAAGCCGATGCCGATCAGTTCCTCCCCCAGGCGGATTTCGGTTTGCAGAGAGGGGCAGGAAGGGAGATAGAAAGACAGGAGGAATTCCTCCCGGTCTGCCTCCTGGCCGAAACGTAACCGGGAATGATCCCGGTAGATTTCGAAAATGCGCTCCGTCGGCTGCAGCGGCCCGAACGAAACCTGCAGCCCGGTGTTCTTCCGGAGCAGGCGCCGTTGGCTGCGCGAGGGGAGGAATTCCGCCGTCGGCACCCGCAGGGGAATGCAGCGGCGGCACGCCGGGCAGCCGGGGCGAAAATAGTAGAGGCCGAACTTGCGCCACCCATCGGCGAGCAGCCGCGAGACTTCGCCGGCGCTGAGGCGCCCGGCCAGAAACGACTGGTAGCGCTTCGCCTGCCCCGGCAGGTAGGGGCAATCGGTAACTTCTTCAAACTGTGGGGTCTGGATTACCTGCATGGGACTCCTCGCGGCATTGAGGATGCCACAGGTACTCCCGAGCGTCAACGGCGCTCCCCCACCCCACTGGTCGAATGGTGGTACTTAAACATGACCCTGAATGAAATCAGCAGCGCGCTCGCTGCCCATCAACCACGGACCGCCTCCGTACCCGACCGGCGCCAGGGAGCGGTGGCCATGCTGTTGCGGGAAGCACCCGCCGCCCCGGAAATGCTCTTCATCGAACGGGCCCTGTGCCCTGGCGATCCCTGGTCCGGCGACCTCGGTTTCCCGGGCGGCAAAATGGAGCCGGAAGATGGTCATCCCCGGCAGGCGGCAGAACGGGAAGTGCTGGAAGAGATCGGCCTCTCCCTGGCCGGCGCCCGTTTTCTCGGCCGGCTGGACGATATCACCGGCGATCGGCTGCCGATCATCGTCTCCTGCTTTGTCTATGCGCTCGGCAATCCTCCCCCCTGACCCTCACCGAAGAGGTGGTAACGGCCTTCTGGGTGCCGCTGACGGATCTTCTCGACCCGGCCCGGCACCTGGAGACAACCGTCCGCTTCGGGCGGGAGCCTCTGGTCCGCCCGGCCATCCGCCTGCTCCCCCCGGGCCGCCGGGTGCTATGGGGACTCACCTATCGGCTGGTCCAGCAGTTCCTCGAACTGATGGGGCATCGGCTCGGTGAGACCGGGCTGGATTCTTTCAATCTGTCCTCCTCATGATAGATAAGTCCGGACATCCCGATGAGTCGGCCGGTTGTGCCAGCGGGCTGGGAACAGCTCTGCCGGCGCTGCGGCCGGTGCTGTTTTGAAAAATGGGTAGAGAGAAACGGCGCTATCCGCTTCACCCGCATCCCCTGCCGCCATCTCGACGTGGTCAGTCGTGAGTGCCGGGTCTATGCCAAACGCCTGGAGGTCGGCGAGGGGTGCGTCCGGCTCACCCCGGAGAATCTCCCGGAACTGCACTGGCTCCCCGCTGAATGCGCCTACGTGGAGTTTATCCTCGGCCGCCAGCGGGAGGCCGGCAGCCGGCGAAAGAAAAAAAGGAAACCTTAGCCGCATGCAGATGGTCGCCAAAAAGAAAGCCTGGTTCGGCTGGTGCATGTACGACTGGGCCAACAGCAGCTTCGCCACGGTGATCATGGCTGCCGTTTTTCCCGTCTATTTCGCCGCCATCATCCCGGCCGGCGGCGCCCAACTCTCCCTGTTCGGTTTTGCCCGCACCCTCCCGGCCGCCGCCCTCTGGGGCTACCTCGTCTCCGCCTCCATGCTGGCGGTAGCCTTTTCCGCCCCCTATCTCGGCGCCCTGGCCGACCACCGGCGGGGCCGGCATCGATTTCTCGTCTTCTTCACCATCATCGGAGCTGCCGCCACCGGCGCCTTGGCCCTGGCCGGTCCCGGGGACTACCTGCTGGCCGGCGCCCTCTTCATTCTGGCCAACTTCTGCTTCGCCTCCGGCAACGTCTTTTACAATGCCTTTTTGCCGGCCCTGGCCGGCGAGGGGGAAATCGACCGGCTCTCGGCGAGGGGATTCGCTTTCGGTTATCTCGGCGGCGGTCTGCTGCTGACGGTGGTCTTCCTCCTCATCCAATGGCCCGGTGCCTTCGGCCTCGCCGGCGCCGGCGCCGCCACCCGCCTGGGACTGCTGCTTACCGGCCTGTGGTGGGGGCTCTTCGCCCTGCCGACGTTCGCCTGGGTCCGCGAGGAGACCTTGCCCCAGCCGCCGGGGCCGCTGCAGACAGGCCTGCGCGGTTACCTGCGGACCTTCGCCGAGATCCGCGGCTACCGCGACCTGCTCCTCTTCCTGTTGGCCTTCCTGCTCTACAACGACGGCATCCAGACGGTCATCACCGTCTCCGCCATTTTCGCCAAGGAGGAACTGGGGCTTTCCCAGGGGAGCATCCTCGGCTGCTTTCTGATGATCCAGTTCGTCGCCATGCCCGGCGCCCTGCTCTTCGGCCGCCTGGCTGAACGCATCGGGGCGAAGCGGGCGGTGCTCTGCAGCCTGCTGCTGTTCACCGCGGTAACCGTCTATGCCTTCTTCATCCGGAAAGAATGGCAGTTCTGGCTGCTCGCGTTCGTCGTCGCCATCATCCTCGGCGGCAGCCAGTCGATCAGCCGCTCCCTCTACGGAACCCTCATCCCGCCGGGGAAGAATGCAAAATTCTTCGGCTTCTACGCGGTAAGCAACAAATTCTCCTCGATTCTCGGCCCCTTCCTGTTCGCCCTGGTCACCGACCTGACGCGTTCGGCCCGCCTCTCCATCCTGGCCATCTCCGGATTTTTTCTGCTCGGCATGGCGCTGCTGGCCGGAGTGAACGTCGAACGGGGCAAACTCCTTGTCCGCCGGAGCTGACATGAACTCTCGCTATCTGGACCCGCAACCGCCGCGCCTCTTTGCCCACCGTGGGAGCAGCGCCGATCATCCGGAAAACACCCTCCCCGCCTTCCGGGCGGCGGTGCAGGCCGGCCTGCCTTATCTTGAGCTGGATGTCTGGGCCACCCGCGACGGCCGGGTGGTGGTCCACCACGACCGCACCCTGCGCGCCTGTGCGGCCGTTTCCGGCGGGTCTCCACCCTCGATTACGACGACCTGCGGCGGCTGGATGCCGGTTTCGGCTTCTCCCCCGACGACGGCCTGAGCCATCCTTTCCGCGGGCGGGGAATCAGCGTCCCGCTGCTGGAGGAAGTGCTGGAGGAGTTTCCCGAGACGCTGCTCAACATCGAGATCAAGCAGGAAAAACCGGCTATCGAACCCCAGGTGCTGGAGACCGTGCGGCGGGGCGGCGCCGGCGAACGGGTCCTGCTGGCCGCCGAGAGCGACAAGGTGATGCGCCGCCTGCGGCGCGCCTGCGGCCCCATTCCCACCAGCTGCAGCCGGGGGGAGGTGGCCGCTTTCCTGCAATGGACGCAGGGGAACAGGGAGGGAGAATTCCGGACTCCGGCGGTAGCCCTGCAGATTCCGGAAACCTACGGCAATATCCGCCTGGTCACTCCGGAAACGGTGCAGGCCGCCCATGCCGTCGGCCTGGAGGTGCATGTCTGGACGGTCAACAGGCGGAGGATATGCGGCGGCTGCTGGCGATGGGAGTGGACGGGGTGATGAGCGATCGGCCGGAGCTCCTCGTCCAGGTTGCCGGGGAGCTTCAGGTCGGGAGATAGGAAATGCTTTAACCTGGAAAAAGCATTCGAACACGGATCAAATCTGCTTCAGACGACTGATCAAACCCGGAATGATGTCCATGCCTTTGATCTATCCGATTCTATCCCGATCTTATCCGTGGCTAATTGCCGTTTTTAGTTTCAGGCAGCTTTGAAATCGTCGGCGCGAGCAGCCGCCGTTTACCGTCAGTCTCGAACGGCCAGGAAGGGTTCAAAATCGGCGGGGACCGGCGCTTCGATGGTGAGGTCGCTGCCGGAGATCGGGTGCTGCAAGGTCAGTTTCCAGGCGTGCAGGAGATGCCGGGAAACGGCGACGGTGCGGCCGGCGACGGCAAGGGCGGTCGGCCCGCCGTACAGGGCATCGCCCAGGAGAGGATAGCCCTCGCCGGCCAGGTGAACGCGGATCTGGTGCGTCCGCCCGGTCTTCGGCCGCGCCTCGACCAAGGCGAAATTCGGCCCCCGGGACAGGGTACAAAAAGCGGTTGTCGCCGCCTGGCCGCCGGCGCACCCCGCCTCGATCCGCCCGCGGCGGCCGGGGCGGAGAAAATTATCGACGGCGAAGGCGGCGGGAGGATCACCGGCGACCAGGGCGAGATAGACCTTCTCCAGCCGCCGGCTGGCGAAAGCCTCGGCCATGCCCCGGTTGGCGGCGTCGGTGAGGGCGAAAAGGAGCACCCCGGAGGTGTCGGCGTCGAGGCGGTGCAGGAGGATGGGGACGGTGGCATCCCCTTCCCGGCACAGGTAAGCGGTCGCCCAGGAAAGAGCGTCCGGTTGGCCGGCGATATTGCGGTGGGCGGGAAGCCCGGCAGGCTTGTCCAAAGCCAGCAGCTGATCGGTCGCGAAAGAGCACGACCGGCTCCGGCGCCGGAACGGCAGCCGATGCCTGTTCGAGGGTGACCGCCACCGTCTCCGTCCCGCTCAGCAGATGGCCGGCGCGCCGCACCACCTGCCGATCGATGAAGACGCGGCCGGCGTCGAGGGCTTGCTTGACCACTTTGCGCGACAGCCGGAGGCTTTGCGCCAGAAAGATATCCAGGCGCAGGCCAGCCGCCGCCGCGTCGACAGCCACAATCTGCCGGCGACCGCCCCTCACGCCACCTCCCCGCGCAGACCGGCCGCCGTCCAGGCGGTGACCCGCACCGGCACCACCTCCCCTTCCCCGGCCAGGCCGGGGAAAAGCACCGTCAGGTAGTTGCGGCTCATGCCGCGGCACAGTCCCTCCTTCTTTCCCTTTTCCACCACCACCTCCAGGACCTCGCCGATGAAGCGGCGGCCGAAGGCGGCGTTCTTCGTCTCACCGAGCCGCCGCAGGGCGGCGGCGCGTTCCCGGATGACCACCCCGGGGACCTGTTCGGGCATGCTCGCCGCCGGCGTGCCGGGGCGGCGGCTGATAGGGGAAGACGTGCAGGTGTGAAAACGGCAATTCCTCGAGCAGTCGGCAGGTATTGGCGAACTCCGCCTCCGTCTCCCCGGGAAAACCGGCGATCACGTCCAGGCCGACAGCCGCGTCGGGGAGGCGGGCGTGAATCGCGGTCGCCAGTTCGCGGAAGAAGGTACGGTCATAATGGCGGTTCATCCGCCGCAGCACCGCATCGTCGCCAGCCTGCAGGGGTATATGGAAATGGGGACAGAGGACCGGTGAGACGGCCACTGCCTCGATGAGGGATAGGGGATATCTCCGTCGGCTCCAGGGAACCCAGGCGCAGACGGCCGATGCCGCCCTGCTGCTCGATACTCCGCACCAGCGCCAGCAGGTCGGCGGGCGGCTGCAGGTCGGCGCCATAGCCGCCGATATGGATGCCGGTGAGGACGAGTCTCCGGGTAGCCGGCGGCCAGCCGCCGGACCTGGGCGAGGACTTCGGCGGGAGGCACCGAGCGGCTGGCGCCCCGGGCATAGGGGATGATGCAGTAGGAACAGAAGGCGTCGCAGCCGTTCTGGATCTGGACGAAGGCCCGGCTGCGGCCGGCAAAGGAGGAGAGCGCCGGCGGCAGGGACGGCGGGCCGGCCCGGCGGGGCTCGGCGACGCGCACCCGCTCTCCCGCCGCCAGATGGCGCAGCAGGTCGCGCTTCTCCTCATTCCCCAGCACCAGCGCCACCCCCGGCAGGGACTGCAGGGCACCCGGATCGACCTGGGCGTAGCAGCCGGTCACGACCACCCGGCAGCCGGCGTTCAGGCGCTGGGCGCGGCGCACCAGGTTGCGCGATTGGGCATCGGTGGCGGCGGTCACCGTACAGGTGTTCACTACCACCAGCTCCGCCCCCGCCTCGAAGGGGACCAGCCGGTAGCCGGCCGCCCGCAGGCTCTCCTCCAGGGCCGCCGATTCGAACTGGTTGGTCTTGCAGCCCAGGGTGGCGATGGAAACGGTCTTCATTCGATCCAGCCGCCCCCCAGCACCCGCTCGCCATCATAAAAGACGGCGGCCTGGCCCGGGGTTACCCCGCGCTGCGGTTCGGCGAAGTTCACCCTGGCCCGGCCGTCGGGCAAGGGCGTGAGGGTGGCCGGCACTTCCTGCTGCCGGTAGCGGATACGACAGGCGGCCTGCAGAGGGGCGGCAGGCACCCGGCCGGTCCAGTTGACCCCGTGCACCGTGAGTTCCGCTGTCGCCAGGCACTTCTCCTCGCCGACCAGCACCCGTTTGCGTCCGGCATCGATGCCGACGACGTACAGCGGCTGCGGCCAGGCGATCCCGAGCCCGCGCCGCTGACCGATGGTATAGCGGTAGGTCCCCCGGTGCCGCCCCAGCACCTCGCCCGAGACATGGACGATTTCGCCGTCCATGCCGCCGGCGCCGCGCTCTTCTTCCAGGAAGCGCACGTAATCGCCGTCCGGCACGAAGCAGATGTCCTGGCTCTCCGCCTTCTCCGCCACCCGCAACTGCAGGCGGGCGGCGTGGGCGCGCACCTCTTCCTTGCGTCATCCCCCCCAGGGGAAAGCGCACCCGCTCCATCTGCTCCCGGGTCAGGGTGAAGAGGAAGTAACTCTGGTCCTTTCCGCGGTCGATACCCTGGCACAGGGCTGGACCAGCCGCTTCCTCAATGATGCGGGCGTAATGGCCGGTAGCGAGTAGATCGGCCTCCAGTTCGCGCGCCCGGCGCAGCAGCAGGTCGAATTTCAGCACCTGGTTGCACAGGACGCAGGGGTTGGGGGTGCGGCCGGCGAAATAGTCGTCACAGAAACGATCGATCACCTGCCGCTGAAAGTCCTTCTCAAAATTGATGACGTAAAAGGGAATGTCCAGCGATTCGGCCACCCGGCGCGCATCGTAGACGTCGTCGAGGGAGCAGCAGGTACCGAAGGTCTCGCCATGCCCGGCAGTGAAACGGGAATAGTCCCAGATCTGCATGGTCATGCCGATCACCTCATGCCCCTGCTCCTTCAGCAGGGCCGCGGTCACCGACGAGTCGACCCCGCCGCTCATGGCGACGACGATGCGTTTTTTCTGTTCAGCCATAAGCTGTAAATGGTCGCACCAGAGAGATTGTAGGGGCACGGCGTGCCGTGCCCCTACGGTTTCATGGAGCACGGCGCGCTCGTGCCCCTACGGCAAGAACAAAGACCGGGGTCAACCCGTTTAACCTTGCTTCTCCCGGTAAGTTCTTGATCGCCTCGTGCAGAGCGTCGGCCGCCAGATTGGAGCAGTGCATCTTCTGCGCCGGCAGTCCGTCGAGCGCCTCGGCGACGGCGGCGTTGGTCAGTTCCAGCGCTTCCTCCAGGGTCTTTCCCATGGCCATTTCCGTGACCATGGAGGAGGTAGCGATCGCCGCACCGCAGCCGAAGGTCTTGAACTTGATATCCCGAATGACGCCGTCCTCGATCTTGAGGAAGATCTTCATGATATCTCCGCAGGAGGCGTTACCCACCTCCCCCACCCCATTGGCGTCGGCAATCTCCCCGACATTGCGGGGGTTGGTGAAATGGTCCATGACTTTTTCGGAATACATGTGAACTCCTTGAGAATCGTAATATGTAATCTGTGATCGGTGACAGGTGAAAAAGCGAACCAGTCTCCCCTATTACTTATCACATCTTACTGGTTACGTCTTAAGATTTCAGACCCGTTTGACCACACTGCATTCCTCGCAGCTCATCGGCTCTTTGCGATTGTACAGAGGACTCATCTCCCTCAGACGCTGGACCATGGGAGGCAGGACCTCAAGGACGAAATCGACCTCCTCCTCGCTGTTCTCCGGTCCCAGGCTGAAGCGGGTGCTGGAGTGGGCCAGGGTGACTTCGACGCACATGGCGCCCATCACGTGCGAAGGCTCGAGGGAGCCGGAAGTGCAGGCCGACCCCGAGGAGGCGGCAATTCCTTTCATGTCGAGGTTGAGCAGCAGGGACTCTCCCTCGATATAGGCGAAGCTGATATTCAGGGTATTCGGCAGGCGAATTTGCGGATGGCCATTGAGTTTGATCTGCGGAATCCGTTCGAAGAGCCCCCGCTCCAGTCGGTCACGAAGCTGCGCCACCCGCTCCATCTTCACCGGCAGTTCCTGGCCGGCCAGTTCGCAGGCAAGTCCCAGGCCGGCAATGCCGGCCACGTTGTGAGTGCCGGCGCGCCGGTTGCGTTCCTGATGCCCGCCGTGTATCAGCGGTACCATCCTGGTTCCCCGGCGGATATAGATGGCGCCGACCCCTTTCGGAGCGCCGAGCTTGTGCCCGGAGAGGACGAGCAGGTCGACATTGGCCTGCTGCACGTCGACCGGGATCTTCCCCAGCGCCTGCACCGCATCGGTGTGCAGCCGGACCCCGTTCCGGCGGGCAATGGCGCCGATCTCCTCAATGGGGAAAAATGGTGCCGGTCTCGTTATTTGCCCACATGACGGAGATCAGAATGGTCCGGGGGGTGATCGCCGCTTCCAGATCGGCCAGGTCAAGCATCCCGTCCGCATCGACCGGCAGATAGGTCACCTCGAATCCCTGTTTTTCCATGAACTTGCAGGTATTGAGCACGGCCGGGTGCTCGACCGCAGTGGTAATGATGTGATTCCCCTTGTCGCGCAGCGCGTCGGCCGTTCCCTTGATGGCGAAATCGTCCCCCTCGCTGCCGCAGGAGGTGAAGACGATTTCCGCCGGCGAACAGTTGATCAGTTTCGCCACCTGCTCGCGTGCCTTCTCCACCGCACCAGCGACCGCTCGCCCGGCCCAGTGCACGCTCGAGGGATTGCCGAACTGCTCGCGGAAGAAAGGGAGCATCACCTCCAGCACCTCCGGCCGCACGGCGGTGGTGGCGTTATTGTCCATGTAGATGTGTTTCACTGGCATCCTCCTCAATCGAGCTGGCTAAAGCGTAATCTGCAATCAGTGATGGGTGACAGGTGCAGGTCCTTACATGTCACACATCACTCATTACACATTGCGCCTCTGAAGTTTTTGCCGGGCTTCCACCGTCAGGTCCTCGAGAGTGATCGAAGCAAGGAACTGGCGGATACGGTCCCCGAGCCCCTGCCAGACGCTGTGGGTGGTGCACTCGTCGGCGCAGGCGCATCCCCTGCGATCCTCCATACAGGAGACCGGAATCAGGGTTTCTTCCACGCTGTCGATAATTTCGTCGACACGGATCTGTGCCGCCGGTCGGGCCAGGATATAACCCCCGCCCGGACCGCGGATACTGTCGACGATCCCCCCGCGACGCAGCTTGACAAACAGCTGCTCCAGATAATTGAGGGAAATCTCTTCCCGGACGGAAATGGCGCGGATGGAAACGGGCGAATTATCGGCTTGCAGATTAAGGCTCACCATGGCCCGCACGGCGTACTGGGCCTTGGTTGAAAGTCGCATCGGCTTTCTCGTCCTCCTGGGATTCGCTGGGGTTAAGTTGCCGGCGCAGCCGCTCCTGCTCTTCCGTGAGTTCCCTGACCCGGTCTTCCAGCACCCGGATCTGGTCAAAAAGACAGGCGATTGCCTTGGCTTCCGGATCCGGCAGCCGGCCATGCTCGAGATCGACCTTTCTTTCTTCCTTCTGATCGCCGGCCATCACCACCCGGCCGGGAACGCCGACCACGGTCGAGTTGGGCGGCACTTCTTTGACCACCACCGAGTTGGAGCCGATCTTGCTGTTGTCGCCAACCGTGAAAGGACCGAGGATCTTGGCACCGGAGCCGATGATCACGTTGCTGCCGAGCGTTGGATGGCGCTTTTCCTTGGCCCATGAGGTCCCGCCGAGGGTGACGCCGTGATAGAGGGTGCAGTTGTCGCCGATCTCCGCCGTCTCTCCGATCACCACCCCCATCCCGTGGTCGATAAAGAAACCCCGGCCGATCCTGGCCCCCGGGTGGATCTCGATGCCGGTCAGAAAGCGTCCGAGGTGGGAGAGGAAACGAGCGGGGAAATGCAGCCCCAAGTCCCACAAGCGGTGGGCCGCCCGATGAAAGAGCATGGCGTGGAACCCGGGATAGCAGAAGATAATTTCGAGCACGCTGCGCACGGCCGGATCGCGCTCGAAAACCACCCGGAAATCTTCTCTCAGGCTCTGGAACACGGCACACTTCTCCTCTCGGTAGCATTCCCCGACTGGGGATACGTTAAGCGATAACATACCTGAGCAAAACTGTCAATTAATTTTGCCATGCACATGGGGAAGCGGGGGGAGGGCGAATCAGGCGGGTTTGAATAGGGTCAAAATAAATCGGCGTCCTTCGCCGGGGGAGCTCTCTGCCCAGCTGCGGCCCTCTCCGCCGCTATCGGATCAGCTGATCGTCATCCACGAGGAGAGCGGTCGGCATGATCAATTCCAATTTACCCCTGTCCGATTACCGGAGTCTTTCAGCAGCAGGGCTTCGGCGGCGGGAAGGTCTTCCTCGGCCACCTGCACCTGCTTCGGTCCAAGCCTTTTTTCCGGCTCCTCCGAGAGAAAATATTCAATACCGCCGTCGTGCAGGATCTGCTCGACCCGGGCCAGATCCTTCTCGTCCTTCGGATCGTAGAAAAGCACCATGGTTTCACCTCCCTTCCCCCTCCATTTTAGCAGATGAGGACCAGGAGGTGACCGCTCGCTGCGTCGCTTTCCCTCGGTTAGGCATGCAGCTAAATCTGCATGGACGCTCCCAGCGGCAAATGCTTCAGAGCCAGCCGAACGGAACTAGAGAAAGAGCCGGAAGGCGGGATTCTCCGTCTCCTCGACAAACCGATAGCCGAGATTGGCGAGAAAGCGACGGAAATCCTTCTCCCCGCCGGCGGGGATCTCCAGGCCGATGAGCACCCGGCCGAAATCCCCCCCCTGCATGCGGTAGTGAAAAAGGGAGATATTCCAGTCGGCGCCCATGGAAGCAAGAAAGCGGGTAAGGGCGCCGGGTCGTTCGGGGAACCAGAAACGGTAAAGCGCCTCGCGGGTAACCGCCGGCGAGCGCCCGCCGACCATGTAGCGGATATGCGTTTTGGCCAGATCATTGTCCGTGAGATCGACGTTCTCGAAGCCTGAATCGGTCAGCTGGCGGCCAAAGGTGAGGCGCTCCTCCGCCTTCCGGATGGAGATGCCGACGAAGATGTGGGCCTGGTCGCGGCCGGCCAGCCGGTAATTGAACTCCGTGATGTTGCGATCGCCTACCGCCTCGGCGCAGAAGCGCTTGAGCGCCCCGGGCTGCTCGGGGATGGTGACGGCGAATATGGCCTCCTGCTTCTCGCCGATCATGGTCCTCTCGGCCACGTAGCGAAGCCGTTCGAAATTCATGTTGGCGCCAGAATTCACAGCCACCAGCGTCCGCCCCTGCACCCCGCGTTCCCGGACGTATTTCCTCAGGCCGGCCACTCCCAGAGCGCCGGCTGGCTCGACGATGGAACGGGTCGCCTGATAGATGCTCTTGATGGCGCCGCACAGCTCATCGGTATCGACCCGGATGACCTCATCGACATAACGCCGGCAATAATCGAAGGTGAGACTCCCCACCTCCCGCACCGCCACCCCATCGGCGAAAATGCCCACGGAATCGAGGCTGACCCGGCGCCCCTGCTCCAGGGAACGGCCCATGGCATCACTGTCCGTCGGTTCGACCCCGATCACCAGCACCTCCGGGCGCAGCGCCTTGAGGTAGGCGGCCATGCCGGCGATCAGCCCGCCGCCGCCCACCGGCACGAAGACGGCGTCGAATTTGCCGGCGCTCTGCCGCAGCAGCTCATCCGCCACCGTCCCCTGCCCGGCAATCACCAGTTCGTCGTCGAAGGGATGGATGAAGGTCATCCCGGTCTGCCGCACCATATCGGCGCAATGATCGGCGGCTTCCGAATAGTTGTCCCCGTGCAGCACCACCTCGGCGCCGTAGCCCTCGACCGCCGCCACCTTGATACCGGGGAGTGGTGACCGGCATCACGATCACCGCCCGCAGGCCCAGGCGGCGGGCGGAAAAAGCCACCCCCTGGGCGTGGTTGCCGGCGGAGGCGGTGATGATTCCCCGCCCGCGCTGCTCTTCCGAAAGGTGGGCGATCCTGTTGTAGGCACCACGCAGTTTGAAGGAGAAAACCGGCTGCAGGTCCTCGCGCTTGAGCAGCACCCGGTTTCCCAGGTCCCGCGAAAGCACGGCCGCCTCCTCCAGTGGCGTCTCCACCGCCGCCTCGTACACCCTGGAAGTCAGAATGAGCCGGAGCATTTTCTGCATGAAATTAATCCTGCAAGCAAAAAAAAGGAACGGCAGGAATTTACCACACTTCCCCGGAATTTCAGAGAAAAAATTGAAAAGAACAGGGGATAATGGCGACAGGTGGAAAAACAAGCTCATGAAGGATAAAGTTACCCTTACCCGTGATTTTGAAATTACCTCTGGCCTCCAGCCCCTCGCCTGATATTAATTTAATTACCCTATCGGACTACGGAACCGGAGCCCTGCCATGCGCCTTCCCTTCCGCTACCTGGAGCCGGCCTTCTTCGCCGGGCTGATGGACGACCCCATCCTGCTGGTGCACATCCGGCCGCTAGGGCGCAGCCTGCTCTTCGACTGCGGACAGATCCACCACCTTGCCAAGCGGGTATTGCGCTCAGTCGATGCCGTTTTCATCACCCACGCCCACATGGACCACTTCATGGGGATGGATACCCTGGCCCGCCATATCCTGGTTTCCCCGCGCACGGTGGAAATTTATGGCCCACCGGGAATCGCCGGCCGCCTGGTGCACAAGTTGGCCAGTTATGAATGGAACCTGGCGGAAGACTTCTGGTGCTCCTTCCGGGTGCGGGAAATCCACCCTCGAAGAATCCGCAACTTCCTGCTGGCAGGCCCGGAGGGATTTGCCTGTAGACAGGAATCTGAAAACTCCCGCCCCGACCCCACGATCTACGCCAACCGCTATTTGCGGGTGGAGGCCGCGTTCGGCGACCACAAAATCCCCTCCTTGCTTTTCCGCCTCACCGAGGGGCCGGTTTTTACCCTTGATGAAGGAAAAATCGCCAAGACGGGACTCGTCCCCGGCCCCTGGCTGAAGGAACTCAAGGGGTTGTTCTTCCGCGGCCTCCTGGCTGGCACCCCCTTGACTGTTCTGCGCCGAGGCGAGGGGGTGCAGGAGGCCCGGATACCCGACGCCGCCGCCCTGTACGCGGCGATCCGCAAGGATCTGCCGCCCACCTCACTCGGCTATTTCACCGACCTCGGTTTCAGCGAGGGAAACCGGGATAAACTCCGTTCCCTGCTGCAGGGGGTGACCCTGCTTGTCGGCGAATGCACCTACCTGCGGCAGGATGTCGCCCGGGCCCGGGCCTCTCACCACCTGTGCACCGCCGACATCAATGCCCTGCTGGATGAGCTGCGCCCCGCCTTCTTCCTTCCCATGCATCTCTCCAAGAGCTACCTGGGGGAGAGCCGCCGCCTCTACCAGGAGCTGGAACTCCCTCCCGGCACCACCCTGTTGCGCCTTCCCGAACGCATCACTCCCCGCCCCCTGCTCCCCGATGAACTCCCCCTCGCCGCGCGCGGCAGGGTCGAAGGCTGAACCTCCACCGGGATGATTTGACAAGGATAATTTTCCGGCTATGTTGACAGGGAGAGGATGAACACCTCAGAACCCCCTATTTTCATGAGGGAAATTCAACTCATCCTTGCGCACCGCGCGATGGGCAGAAGCGGGCGACCCTTGCGGCCCAGGAAGTTTCACCATAGATCACGAGGAGAGCCGTCGTGGAAAAGGAAAAGATTGTCAGCCTCTTGAGCGACCTGGTCCAGCTCGACATCGATGCCTGGCACGCCTATGGCCAGGCAATCGACAAGATCGAGGATTCCCTGGCCATCCGCGATCGGCTGGAGCGATATCGCGCCGACCACCACCGGCATCTGGAAGAACTGTCCGCCAGAATCACCGATCTGGAAGCGGAGCCGCCGGCCTTCTCGCGCGACTTCAAGGCTTTTCTTATCGAGGGCTTCACCGCCCTGCGCAGCGTCACCGGAACTCAGGGAGCGCTGGCTGCGATGCGGACGAACGAGCAACTGACCAACCGTAAATACGCCAGAGCCGTGGAGCAGGAAGGGCTGCCGTCGGATATCCGCGCCCTGCTGGAGACAAACTACCGCGATGAGCAGGAGCACCTGCGCTATGTGGAGGATCGTTTGGATTTCCTGGTCAGGGAAAAGGGGGGATCGGGGCGTTCACAATATTACTGAATCCACTCCAGGATTTAATATAGGATGGGTGGCTAGTACTCAATAAAAAACATGCAAAGGAGATATCACATGAAAAAAATTGCCATAATTGCCAGTATTTTCATGATCGGTGCCCTTGCAGGTACCAGTTTTGCTGAACAAAACAGCAATAGCGATCAGAGTTCCAGTCAAAATTCCTACAGCAGCAATCAGGGTTCCAGTCAGGACAGCAATCAGGGTTCCAGTCAGGGCTCCTACAGCAGCAATCAGGATCAGCAGGGACAACAGAGCAATCAGCAGATCGGGCAGAGCGACCAGATGGGCCAGCAGCGCTACCAGATCGGGAAACAGCTGTGGGGCCGGAGCGGCGAGGTCGGCCAGCAAGGGAAACCAGGTCACTCCGCAATATTATGGCGTCTCCCCGCAGTGGAGCGGGTCTCAGCAAGGCCAGGGCTACCAGGGGCAGCAAGTATGGGCAGCAGTATGGGCAGCAGGGATGACCGGCAGCCAGGGCTATCAGCAGCAATGCCAGCCCTGCCAGCAGGGCCAGCAGTACGGCTACCAGCCCTACCAGCAAGGCCAACAGGGGCAGCAGTACGGCTACCAGCCCTATCAGCAGGGGCAGCAGGGGCAGCGGGGGCAGCAGTACGGCTACCAGCCCTACCAGCAGGGCCAACAGGGGCAGCAGCTATCGGCCCTCCCAGCAGGGGCAGCAAAGGTCTTATGGCCAGCAGTTCTACGGCGTCTCCCCCGGTTTCCAGGAGCGGCAGAACCAGCAGTATCAACAGGGCAGCAGAACCAGCCCTACCAGCAGTATTACCGGCAATACCAGCCGTACCAGCAAGGGCAGCAGGGCCAGCAGCAGCCCTCCTATCAGCAGGGCCAGCAAAGCGGAATGAACCAGTAATCTTCTGCGGCAATCCGCTGCAGCCACCCCATCGATATCGCCGGGCTTTTGCGTCCGGCTTTTTCTTTTTCTGCAGTAAGAGAAAAGCCCGGGCGAAAGCCCGGGCGGTGCAAGTTTGGGAATGGAGTTCAGGTATTCTCGATCATCGTCTTCCGCCCGGATTGATACCGGTTCCGGAAGGAGACCGAGAGCCTTGATTATGCCGATGATTTTTCGGCGGATCATCTCTCGCATGATAGCCTCCCTGGGCGGATTAATGACTTTTCTGGTATCAATTTAACACCTATTTCCCGAATGGCAAACCGAACCGCCAGGCAGGCAATCGAACCTGTTGAGTCGCCCGCTGGAATTGACACGAGCCACGTTTCCGTTACTCTCCGGAGAGGGGAAATGCCGCAGTCCGACGGTTCACTTGTCATTTCGAGCGGCCGGCAGCCCTCCGATCTCCCTTGGCCATCTCACCGGGTGCGGCGGAATGCGCAAGCGCAAGCCAGTCCTTTGGCTGCTCCTCATCAGTATCTGCCTCACCCTGGCGGTGCCGGCCCTGATCTCGGGATTCGGAAGTTTCGGGCAGCTGAAACGGCTTACCTGGCTGACCGGCATCGGTCTGCTGGTGATCACCCTCTCCAGTTGGGGGTTCAATGCCGCCCGCGTGCGGCATCTGCTGGCGACCCTGGGCAAGAAAGTCAGCCGCCGGCAGAGTCTGGTCATTGCCATATCGGCCGAATTCGCCGGCCATGCCACACCTGCCTCCTCCGGGAATGCCGGTGACCTTCGCCTTTCTTCTGAAGGATCTCGGGCTCAGCCTCGGCCGCGCCATGGGGCTGGTCAGCATCATCATGGCGCTGGATATCCTCTTCTTCATGACCGTGATGATTCTGGCCTCCATCTGGGTGCTGGCGGACTACTCCTTTCAGCGGACCGGCTACCTGATCGGCATGGCCGCGGCCATCATCGTCGGCGGCCTTCTTCTCCTGTGGCTGGTGATCCGCTATTACCGGCAGGTTTATCATTTCGTCAGCCGGCAGATGGCCCGGTTCCGCTGGACGGCCAGGCGCCGCTATCGCCTGGCCCGCACCATCGTCGAGATGGTGCACGCCCTGCGGCGGATCCGCCAGCTGCCGCTTGCCAGCCAAGCAGAGTTGGCAGTTTACACCATCGGCTACTGGCTGCCCCGCTATCTGGTGCTGATCATCGCCGTCTGGCTGGTCTCCCGGGAAGTACCGGTCGCCTACCTTTTTCTTATTCAGGGTTTGCTCAACCTGGGCAGTGAGGTATTTCTGCTGCCGGCGGGGGGCGGCGGGGTGGACGCGCTCTTCTTCGGCCTGCTCTCTCCCTATCTGAGCCCCGGCAACACGACTTTTGCCCTGATCGTCTGGCGGGCCTTCACCTTCTACTGGTATCTGCTGATCGGCGGGCCGGTTTTCCTCTGGCGTACCGGCAAAGCGGCCAGGGAATTGCTCAGCGGCTGAAAACCTGCCGCGGCCGTCGTATCCGTGAATTGACAAGGGAGCTCTTTTCGTTAGGCTCGAGGTAAGTTAGCCCGGGCGACCGGTCCCTGCGAGAAAACCTACACCAACTTATTCCGGTAGCGGAATGCGCAAACGCAAGCCGGTCTTCTGGCTGCTCCTCATCAGTATCAGCCTCACCGTAATCGTGCCGGCCCTGATTTCGGGGTTCGGAAGTTTCGGACAACTGGAGCGACTCTCCTGGTCGACCGCCAGCGGGCTGCTGGGCACCATTCTCGTCAGCTGGGGGTTCAACGCCGCCCGCGTGCGGCACCTGCTGGCGACCTTGGAGAAAAAAGTCCGATTCCGGCAGAGCCTGATTATCGCCATTGCCGCCGAATTCGCCGGCCATGCCACCCCCGCCTCTTCCGGAATGCCGGTCGCCTTCGCCTTCCTGCTGAAGGATATCGGCCTCGGCGTCGGGCGTGCCCTGGGGCTGGCCAGCATCATGATGGCCCTGGATTTCGCCTTTTTCCTGGCCGTGATGATTCCTTCGGCCATCGTGGTGCTGGCGCAATCCTCCTCGCAGCGGACCGGCTTCCTGATCGGCATGGCCGCGGCCGTCGCCTTTGGCGGCATCGTCTTCCTATGGCTGGTGATCCGCCATTATCGCCAGGTTTATCACTTCATCAGCCGGCAGATGGCCCGGTTCCGCTGGGCCGCCAGGCGCCGGTATCGACTGGCCCGCTATGTGGTCGAGATGGTGCATGCCCTGCGCCGGATCCGCTGCATGCCGAGGAGCGGTCAGGTGAAGCTGGCGCTCTATACCATCGGCTATTGGCTGCCCCGCTACCTGGTGCTTCTCGTCGCCGTCTGGCTGGTCAACCGCCAGGTGCCGATCGCCTACATCTTTCTGATCCAGGGTTTGTTCAACATCGGCATCGAGGCATTGATGTTGCCCGGCGGCGGCGGCGGGGTAGACATGCTTTTCTTCGGGCTGCTCGCCCCCTACTTGAGCCCGGTCAACATGACTTTTGCCCTGATTGTCTGGCGGGCCTATACCTTTTACTGGTATCTGCTGATCGGCGGGCCGATTTTTTTCCTGCGCACCGGCAAGGCGGCCAGGGATCTGCTCAGCGGCTGATCTTAGTTTCAACGAAACAAAGCTGCGCAGCCAGGACCGGCCATTGCCTGCATCATCTTTTTCGCTATGCTTCTCTCCGGAAGAAGTGGAGGAGAGGATGGGCCGTAAGCCACAGCAGTCGGTCGTGCGGGAGGAGTCTTCGCCCTGGAAAGCCGAGGGGAAGGAAATCCTCGCCGGCTTCAGCGGCGCTTTCATTTTCGGGGTTCCGCTTCTCTTCACCATGGAAGTGTGGTGGCAGGGAGCCCGGCAGCGGACCGCTCTACATGGCAGCCGCCCTGGCAGGCACCTATTTTCTCCTGATCCTGCTGATCCGGGCGGCCGGCTTCAAAAACGATCGTTTTTCAGGCTGGGGCCGGGTGTTGACCGATGCCGCCGAAGCACTGGCAATCGGCGAAGCGGCGGCCGCCTCGAGCCTGCTGCTGGTCGGCTCGCTGAATTTCTCCCTCGGCTTTGCGCCGGCTCTGGGGCGAATCGTCCTCGAAGGGGCGCCCTTCGGCCTGGGCGTCGGGATTTCGAACTATCTCCTGCGCCCCTCCGGGCGGAAAGGTCCAGAGGGGGAGAGAAGAGGAAACGGAAAAAAAAGAGGGCAAGAGAGGCGGCCGCCCCTGGATGGGCACCCTGGCCAACCTCGGGGCGACGGCGCTCGGCGCCGTCGTTATAGCTGTGGTGATCGCCCCTTCCCAGGAGGTGCCGCTTGTCGCCGGACGGCTGAGCACCCCCTGGCTCCTGGTCCTGCTGGCCGCTTCCCTGCTGCTCTCCTATATCATCGTCTTCGTTGCCGATTTCATTTCCGTCGAGGCCCGGGCCTCCCACCCGGGCATCCTCCGCCACCCGGTGCTCCGAAACAGTCGTTGCACTGTTCGTCTCCCTGGCCATGTCGGCGGGGATGCTCCTGCTCTTTCAACGTCTTGACTTCAGTCACCCCCTCAACGACCTGGGTGTCCTACATCCTGGTTCTCAACCTCCCCGCCTCCATCGGGGGAGCAACCGGCAGGCTCGTCCTGTGAGCCGGGAAAATGAGCAGCGTTCGACGGCCGAAAAGGTGGTTCTGGCGGTTTCGCTGACCCTGCTGGCCGGCATTGTGGCGGGCATCCTCTACATCGCCCTGTGGCCGGCCGACCAACCGGCCAGCTTCCGGTTTGAAAGAGGGGAGATCCGACAGGCATCCGGCAGCTATTATCTCGACTTCCAGGTTTTCAACGATGGAGATGAAACGGGGCGCAAGGTCAGGGTGAAAGGAAGGCTGGGGCAGGAGGTCGATACCACGGTATTCAACCATTTCCCGGGACATTCCGAGCAGAAAGGGGTATTCATTTTCCGCTCCTACCCGGCCGGCGCAGAGCTGCAGGTGGAGAGCTACCAGCGGCCGTAACAGACAGCGATGCCTGACTGCGGTTGCGGCAGCCGATTCTGCGCTGGAAGGCAGATTGCGCAGCGGGCTTGAAGCCGCTTCCCGGCCGCCGCGGGGAATCCTATTCGAGATCGCGCTTGATCCGCTCGAATTCCTCGCGGGTGATATCGCCCCGCGCATAGCGCTTCTTGAGGATTTCCAGCGCCGTTTCGCCGCCTCCCATCCCGACCTCCCGGCCGCGGCCGGCAAAGGACCGTACCAGGAAAATGATGCCGAAGATGACGAGAATCCAGAAGAGGATCATCCAGAACCAGCCGAACCAGCCCATCCCCCAACCCCAGTTCATGTGATCGCCGTACATCTTTGCGCCTCCGATAGGAAGACTCCGCCTGCATTCAGGTTAGCATCCGTAATGAATTTGTCAGCGGGCGATGCTGTTCTTCGGGGCTGCGACCTCTGGGGAGGCGGAGACCCTATGACTTAAACAGCGACGCCGGAGCACATCGGGCTCCGGCGCCGGCATCGGCTGGGGTAATGGCCTGCTCAGGGCTGCTGGTGCAATTGGGCGAGCGCCTGCAGCGCATCCTGGCGCAGCGGGCTCAGCGGGTAGAGCGTGAGGAAGTCCTCAAACTGCCGGACGGCCTGTCCCGAATCGCCGCCGACCGCGCTCTCCAGCGCCATATTGAAGTCGGCCAGCTCCTTGGCGGCAACTGCTATGTCCTGCTCCTTCCCCTTCCAGTAGAGATCGTCCACTTTCTCGTTTTTGGCGCCGCGCACCCCCCCAACGGCGGTGGTCACCACCGGTTTTTTACTCGGCGTGACTTTTTCCAGCTTGCTGCGCAGGGTATCCCAGAAGCTTCCCTGCGCGGTTTCCTGGGCCGCAGCCGGTGCGGCCAGCAGCACCGCCAGGATGATAATTGCCAGCCCCCTGAACATCTCCGGTCTCCTTCCCACCAATGTGCAGTCCCGAAAACTGCTTGAAAAACTCCTCTGCGTCTCCCCTCATGGAAAAACCGGAAAACGCAAAGACGCAAAGCTGAGAACCAAGGCGCAGAGAAAAATCCGTAAAATTGTTTGCTTTACACCCTTTGCGGCTTTCATTTCCCTTTGCGCCTTAGCGTTGAAATCCCTGCTTTTCATCGCCTTCGGGTGTGCCGCAGACAGGTTACAGCGGGCCCATCAATTCGAGGGCCATGCTCCGATATCTGGCGCCGATGTCCGGCGCCATCCGAATGGCCCTCTTAAACGCCTTGGCCGCCTCTTCCCGGTCCTTCAGCTTCAGGCAGCAACGGGCCAGGTTCACCAGGATATACGGATCGGCCGGATCGAGTTCGGCAGCACTGTTGTAATATTTCCGGGCCTCCTCATAGTTCCCCTGGAGGAAATAGACGTTGCCGATATCGTTTTTCACCGCCGGCTGACCGGGCGCCAGCCCTTCGGCCTTCTGCAGGAGGTCGAGGGCCTCAGTGGGCTCGCTCTCCTGGGCGTAGAGGATGCCGAGTTGCAGCAGCGGCTGATAATTGTCCGGCTCGGCCCTGGCTACATCGACATAATCTCTGGAGAGATAGCTCAGGCGGACTTTCTTCAGCTTTTTCAACTCGTCATATTTCTCCTGCAGGGCCTGTCGTACCACCGCTTTCGGCCGCCAGGACGACATGGCGAGGCTTGCCGGTTTGTAGTTTTCCCAGGCCTGGTGGATGTCCATCATGGTCAGGCCGCGCCCGACCCAGTCCCGGTAATCCCTGCTTCCCGCCTCCCAGGCGTTGAAGAAAGGGGCACCGCTGAGGGTCATCTCGACCGGGATCCACAGCTGGCCCTCGTACTCGACGAACATGTCGGCCATCAGCTCCGGCTTCTGGTCGGGATCGAGGGCGGTGGCGAACATCATCAGCATGTGCCCGGGGACCTCCAGCACCATGGTACGGATGCCGAGGCTTTCCATCATCGAGCAGTAAAGCGCCACCAGATCATCGCAGTCGCCCGAATTGCGCTGCAGCGTCTCCCGCGGGTACTGAATGTAGTCGACGAAATCGGTCTTGCCCGAGGTGATCTGGTAGGGATTGGCGGGGTCCTGCAGATAGGTCAGACCGACCAGGCCGAGCGCATCGTAGAGGATGCCGCCAACCAGCAGCGGATCGTCGATCTCCGGATACTGGGTGATGACCGAGCGGACGAATTCGAGAATCACCTCGTCCTTCGGGGTGATGAAGGTGGCGAAACGCTCCCGCACATCCCACATCATGCGGTGCCTCTCGAAGATATTGAGAGTCTGGTTGCGGGAGAAGGTTTTGAGCTGTCCGTCTTCGTAATAGGAAACCTGGATTTCAGCCTGTACCGGGGTATCCTCGGTCACGTTGAGAATCTTGTTGTTGAAGACCGCCTTGACCGCCACGTCGCGGTTGGAACGCGGCTCGACATCCTTGATTTCAACCTCGGAGGGGAAATCCATAAACTCCTTGATGGTGAAGGCGATTTTAAGGGTGGCGATCTTCGCCCGGGTATTGTTGGCGATGTGCAGGGTGCCGATCCCCTGGTTTTCGTAGAGTTTATAGGAGTTGGAAAAGACGTTCTCGATATCGGCGCGGACGATTTCGATCGGCGGACGGGTGGCGAGGAGGGTGGTCGCCTGGACTTCGGCGCGCCCGGATTCGACCGCATCGGTACTGACCGCCGATACCCGGTAGGCATATTCGGTGGAGGGATCGAGGCCGGTTTCGACATAATCCGGCTCCCTGGTTTCAGCGATCTTGACGAACTCCCCATGTTCCCGGCGATAGATGTTGTAATGGGAGAAGAAGGCGCCGCCGACCGGCTCCCAGGCGAGTTCGACCGACCACTCCTGCGGCGTCGCCCGCAGGCTGGCCGGCGCCGCCACCTCCCCTTTCCCCGGCACGGCGCTGGCGGTGGCGGTGCGGGCACTCTCGTTTCCCTCCCTGGCCAGGGCGCTGACCCGGTAGCAGTAGGTCTGCCCGGGCGCGACGTCCCGGTCGACATAGACGCCGTCGGTGGTCCGGGCGAGTAGAGAGAAGGGCTTATCGGCGGCCGGCGCGCGGTAGACGAGGTAAGCCGCGACGTAAGATGCGGCGCTGACCGGCCAGTCGAGACGAACCTCCCGCATGCCGCCGACGGCGTTCAGTTGTCCCACCGGCTGCGGCGTATAGATGGTCCGGAATTTCTGCAGCCGCTTGTTGTCGCCGTCAACCACGGCAATCACCGTATCGTCGAGAGCGGCGATCGCCGCGGGATCGCGAAAATCGCCTTTGCCGCTCCCCAAGGCCCCGAAGGTGCGATGGAAGGTGCCGTCGAGGCCGTAGACCTGGACCCCGCCGTGCCTGACATCGAGGATGAAGACCTCATCGGCGGTCAGGGCCATCGCCACCGGCTCATCCAGGACGCCGGGTCCGCCGAACTCACGGACCGGATGCCCGTCCGGAGTGAAACTGAGAACCATCTTGCGGCCGCTGTCGAGCACGTAGAGGTTTCCCTTGCCATCGAGGGCGACGGCGATCGGGGTATCCAGCAGGGCGCTTTTTTCCCCGGCGCCGATCACTGAAAGGAACACCCCGTCGGTGTTGAAGGCCTGAATCCGGCTGTTGCGGCTGTCGGCGACATAAATGATGCCGGCCGGCGAAATGGCCAGATCGAGCGGCCGCGAAAAATAGCCTTTGCTGCTTCCGTAGCTGCCGACCTGCAGCAGAACGCTGCCGTCATCGGCCAGTTTGAGCAGGCGGTTTTCGCCGCGATCAGCCACCCAGACCTGCCCCTGCGGATCGACTGCGGCCGCCGCCGGCGTCCAGTCCGGCACGCGCCAGGTGGCGACTGGCTGTTCGTCGCGGTAGATATGCAGGACCTGATTTTCCTCATCGACCGCCAGCAGGCGCCGGCGCGGTCCGTCCCAGCAGATGCGGCTGGCCGCCAGCGCCGTTTCACCCAGCCAGCGAACCGCGGTCGGCGGCGGCGTGCGGTCGACGTGATCGACCTCGCTCCCCTGCTCCAGGGTGAACAGCTGAATGGCATTGTTTTCCCGATCGGCCACGTAGAGCTGCGCCTGCCCATCGACAAACAGGCCGCTGAGCTCTTTGAACTGCGCGCGGCCGGAGCCCCGGGTGCCGAAGGTCAGCAGCTGCCGGCCGGAGAAGTCGTACTTGACCACCGTACAGTGGTCGCGATCGGCGATGTAAAAACCGTCTTCGCCGACGGCGATGGCGGCCGGCTCGACCGGTCCCTTCACGGTGCTGAGATAGGTGCCGGCCTGATCGTAGATCTTGACCGCCCGCTCGCCGGCATCGACCACGTAGAGGTTCCCCCGGTGATCGAGGGCGAGGTCGACCGGCTGGCGCAGCCGCGCGCTTTCTTCGCCGCGTTCGCCGATCATCCCCATGAACACCCCGTTCGGGCCGAACACCTGCACCCGGCCGTTGCCGGAATCGGCAACGTAAATGACCCCGCCATAGACGGCGATGCCGGCCGGCTCATCGAACTCTTTCGGCGCATCGCCACTTTTACCGAAGCTGCCGAGGCAGGAGCCGTCCTTGCCGAACAGGACGATCCGGTCGCGGTCGCGATCGGTAACGTAGATGATATCGCCGTCCACCGCAATGCCGGCGGCGCTCTTCAGGTCGGGGTGGTGGGGGTCGGTCTGGCCGAGAGCAGAGAGGGTCCTGCCTTCGCCGTCGATGACGTAGGCGCCGCCTTTGGCGGTGGTCAGATAGAGGGTGCCGTCCGGATCGGCGGTAAGATGCTCGGGGTGTGAGAAGGGGATCTGGCGGACGAAATTGATCTGCTGAAAGGCCGCTGGGGCCGCGACCGGCCAGCCGCCTGAAAAAACGCCGGCAGCGAGCAGGAGAAACCACGGAGTAAAACGCTTCCTCATCACATCCCCCAGAGAGGTCATAGCAACAATGAACGCAGGCCGCTACAAGGTAGCATAATCCCGATCTTTAATGGAAAAGGAAAAATGTTCTATTTCCGCAGGGCCGTGTAATAACCCTCCCAGTCGCCGGGCGGCGGCTGGGCGATGAACTCCCGGCAGCGCTCGGCGTACAGCCGGGACGGCCGGTCGCCATGGCGGTCGGCGAGAGCGGCGAAAAGCCCGGCCGCCTCGGTAAACCGTCTTTGCCGGTAAAAGCCCAGGGCGGCGGCGAAATCGCCGAGCCATTGCGGCGGCTCCGGCATGACTTCGTAGATGGCCAGCGGCCGCCGCTTCCCCTTGACGCGGACCCAGTCGATCTCGCGCAGCGCGAAGCTGCCCGGCGGCAGCAGCCGACGGGTCGCGTCGCTGACCAGCAGACGCGTGCCGTACAGTTTGTTGATCCCTTCCAGCCGCGAGGCCAGATTGACGTTGTCGCCGATGGCGGTGTATTCCATCTTCTTCCCCTCGGCGCCGATGTTGCCGACCACCACCTCGCCGCTGTTGATGCCGATGCGCATCGACAACGGCTCCTGCCCGACCTGCTGCCAGCGGCGGCAGAGCTCGTCCATTTTGGCGCTCATACGCAAGGCGCAGGCGACCGCCAGCTCGGCATGCCGCTCCTGCTCGATCGGCGCCCCCCAGAAGGCCATGATGCCGTCGCCGATGAACTTATCCAGCGTTCCCTCGTGATCCATGATCAGATGCGTCATCTCCGCCAGGTACTGGTTGAGGATGCGCACCACCTCCTGCGGCGGCAGGTTCTCGCTGAAGCCGGTATAGTTCTGTACGTCGGAAAACAGGATGGTGATCTGCCGGCTTTCGCCGCCGATCCTGGCCTGGCTGGGGTCCCTGACCAGCTGATCGACCACTTTCCTCGAAACGTAGCTGGAGAAGATGTTGCGGATCTCCCGGGTCTTGCGGTCGAGGAAGAAAAACCGCAGGTAAGCGGTGGCGCAGAAAGCGAGAACAATGCTCAGCTGCGGGTAAACCATGCTGATCCAGTGCCCGTGGAGAAACAGGGCATAGGCGAACGCGGCCTGGCCGAGCATCAGCAGAATGATCAGCGGCAGGGAGATCGCATGACGCAGGCTGAGGGTGATGAACGCTGCGGCGATGCCGAAAACGACGATGGCCAGCAGATCGATCAGCCCTTCGAAGCCGCCGCGCTGAAGAAAGCTGCCGCGCAGGAGGCTGTCGATCACATTGGCATGCACCTCCACCCCCGGGGCGTTGTTGGAGAAAGGGGTAACCCGCAGGTCGTAGAGGCCCAGGGCGGTGGCGCCGACCAGCAGCAGCTTGCCGGCGAGGGCCTCGGCCGGGACTTTGCCCTTGACCACATCGACGAAGGAGTAGCGCGGATAGATCCCGGGCGGGCCGATGTAGTTGATCAGGGCAAGATGGTCGCGGTCGGTGGGGATGAGCCGGCGGCCGATCCTGACCGCATAGGCGCCGGGGATGATCGCGGAACCGCCCAGAGCCGTGCGCGCCGCCGCCAGGGCCAGGGAAGGAACGGCGGCCCCCTGATAGGACAGCAGCAGGGGCGTCCAGCGCACCACCCCGTCGGCATCCGGCGTCAGGTTGATGTGCGCCCGGTAGCGGGAGGCCGCCTGCAACTCCGGCAGACTGCGGGTCAGGCCGGCGGGCGAGCCGTCGGCGGCGAAATCGAAGGCGACCGCCAGCGTCGTTCGGCCGGAGCGGCGCAGCGCCTCGGCAAAGGCGCCATCGGCAGCGGCGCTTTCCGGCTCCGGGAACAGGACGTCCAGAAAAATGCCTTTGGCCCCATCCGCCGTGACGCGGTCGATCAGTCGGGCAAACCAGATGCGGTTCCAGGGGAAACGCCCCAGTTCGGCAATGCTTTTCTCGTCGATGGCGATAATGACGAGGTCGTGATTCGGTTGGAGGGGACCGCGCAGGGTGCGAAAGCGGAAATCGTAGGTCCTGGCTTCGAATCCCTCCAGCAGCCCGGTCTGCAGATAATAGAGCAGCCCACAACTGAGAACGACGAGCGAGGTCAGGCCGACGATGATGAATTTGGTGCGCCGCATCCGCCGAAATTAGCAATCAGCCTGACTTCTGTAAAGATTAATCTGGCGGACCGGCTCGGGCGGGGTTTGTCGCCGCCACCCCCTCCTTCCTGATCTCCCCTTGAACGGGGAGGAAATCAAACAGCGGGAGACGGGTTCCCATCAATTTTCATTATGACCCGTTACCCATTTTTCATCTGGCATTCTGCCATCTCCCCGCTAGAATTTAGCCCCAGCAGCTTTCCTCTTGCAGATGGGGACTTTTCATGAACACTACGCAGAAAACAGAGGAAGCCCAGGGCTTCCAGGCCCTGCGGGAGAATCCTGATAGCCTGCTGATCCTGCTGGATACCATCGCCTGCGGCATTCTCACGGTGGATCGGCAAGGGCGCATCAGCTTCACCAATGCCAGCGCCCGGCGGCTGCTCGGAAAATCCAGGGAAGAGCTGGTCGGCCGCTCCTTTGCCGGCCTCGGCTGGGAGGACGGTGAGGGTGCCCAGGTCGTCCCGGAAAACCATCCTTTTACCGCCGCCCTGAAAGGTGGAAAAACCGCCCGGGGAGAAATCTTCAGCTTCCCCTCCCAGGATGGCCGGGAAAGGACCTATTTCATCCTCAATGTCGTTCCGCTGCACGATCGGCGCGGACGGATCAGCGGCGCCGCCGCCGATTTCATCGACATGACCGAAGCGGTCGGTTTCCGGCGGGAGCGTGAACGCCTGCTCGCGGCCCTGGGAGAAAGCGAGGCGCGCTACCGGATGCTGGCCGAAAGTGCGCCGGTGGGTGTATTCGAATGCGACGCCGAGGGCCGCTGGCTGTATGTCAACCCCCGCTGGGAGGGGATCTCCGGCCGCACCGGAGAGGAGTGTCTCGGCCTGGGCTGGGCGATGGCGGTTCATCCGGAAGATCGGGAGAGAAGTTCTCCGCGATTTTCAACAACAGCCGGCGGCCCCGGGGATTCTGGAACAGGAATTCCGTCTGCTGCACCCGACGGGGCGCACCGTCTGGGTGCGCCTGCTGCGCCGGACGGTAACTTTCGAAAAGGGCGACCGGCATTTCGTCGGCACGGTAGAGGATGTCACGGCCCGCAAGGAAACGGAGCTGGCATTGCAGCAGGCGAAAGAATCGGCGGAAGAGGCGAGTCAGGCCAAAAGCCGGTTCCTATCGGTCATGAGCCACGAGATCCGCACCCCGATGACCATTTTCACCGGCATGCTGGAACTCGCCCTGGCCGGGGATCTCGGCCGGGAGGCGCGCAGCTACCTGGAAGCGGCCCAGACGGCCGCCGATTCCCTGCTGATGCTGATCGAGGATATTCTTCTCTATGCCGAGCTTGAAGCCGGCGATCCCATCCTCGAAAGTTTCGATTTCGACCTGGCTTCCTGCGTGCGGGAGGCTTTGCGCCCTGCCGCCGCCGCGGCGGCGCAAAAAGGGCTCTCTTTCCACCTGGAACTGGCGGAGGAAATCCCGGAGCGACTGAGCGGGGATCCGCGACGCCTGCGCCAGGTGCTGGCCAACCTGGCGGATAACGCCGTCCGCTTTACCGAGCGAGGGGAGGTGTCGGTGCTGGTGGAGCCCTGTCGCGACTGCCTGCGCGAGAAGGATGAAGGACTGCGCATCTCCGTCAGCGACACCGGCTGCGGCATTCCCGGCGAAAAGCTGGGCGGGATCTTTCAGGCCTTCGGTCAGTTGGATACTTCCTCGACCCGCCGTCACGGCGGTACCGGCCTGGGGCTGGCGATCAGCAGGGGGATCATCACCTCGATGGGGGGGGAAGTGCGGGTGGAAAGCGCCATCGGGGCTGGAAGTATTTTCTCCTTCGTCATCCCCGTGGGATCGCAAGCCGACCCTTGACCCCAACCGTATCCCTGTGGTTTTCAGTGCGCCACCGGCGAGGCATGGTTCTCGGCCACCACCTCGCGCATCAGCTGCCGGATCTTGGGGAGGACCTTCTGCACCCGCCCCTGCACCAGTTCCGACGATTTCCGGACGAGAAAGGGCATTTTTTCGATGAGGCGCTGCCCGGCGGGACTCTCGTAAAAATCGACCATCTGGCCCAGTTCCTCCTCGGAGAAGGCGGCGGCATACAGCTCGACATACTCGGGCTTGAGACTCTCCCAGTTGAGTTCATCATAGAGGAGGTCAAAAATCTTCCGCTGCAGCTCCTTTGCCCTCTCTTCCTTTTCCGGCGGCAGGTCCAGCTCATTCAATTGGGCGATCTGCGCTTTCTTGATCTGTTCCAGCAGGTTCTCCGTATTTTTCTCGGTATTGGTCAGCACCAGCAGCTTCTCGATCAACCCCGTCTTCGGGTCGGCCGCCAGGGCGGCCGGGGAAAACCCGAGGCTCAGCAGAAGGGCCAGGCTAAGGAATCTGTTCATTGAGGTTACTCCGGATAGTGAACGGGCCTTTACATCTTTTCCTTGATCCCCTTCTTCAGCAGCCACCAGTTCACCGGATAGGAAGTCAGCAGGCCGAACCACATGGCGATCTGCATCATGAACCAGAAGACCGGGCTGGTCTTGTGGATCTCGTGGCCGAAAATGGCGAAGGTGGCAATCGCCATCCAGCCGTACATGCCGACCTGCCAACTGGTCAGCGACAGGGTGTCCGCCTTGACCGCGGCCACCAGCCCCTTGCCGAGGGAGAGTCCGCGCATGGGGGCGATGGTGAAATACTGGAAGATGATGCCGAAAAGATAGGCGAAGGCGTAGTCGAGCGCCCAGGCGCCGAAGATCTTGTGCCCGAAGAGGATGATGGGGACGGCCAGGATGAGCCATTCGGCGCAGATGTCCCCCAGGGTGCAGCCGCTGCCGCAGTGGGTGGCGCCCAGGGCGGTCATCTGCCAGAAGGGCTTCTGCTTACCCGGCGGTGTCTCCCCGCGCTCCTTGGCCCGCATCATCGCCTGATGGGTGGAGAGACGCCCGACGGTGAAATAGGCGTACAGGGCGAAGACGCTGCCGTACAGGGCGGTGATCGGCCAGACGACGTTCATGATCCACATATGCTGTTTGTGGCCGCGCAGGATGTCGATGACGATGATCAGGGCGCAGATCCCCGCCACCACCAGGGAAACGGCAGCCAGGATCTGCAGCCAGTCGGGATAATCATGCATGGGCCTACTCCCGTTCAGATTTCCAGCCGCACCAGGCGTTTGCCACCCCCGGCGCCAGGTTTCAGCAGCTCCGCCGCTCCGTGCCCGGCGCGCTGCTGACGGAAGGTCGCCTGCGGCTCCTGGCTGGAGACCTTGCCGGCCTGGAACAGGGCGAAGCGCAGGAGCAGCGCTCCGGCCGTCCCCAGCACGCTGGCGAGCGGTTTTTTCCACCGGCGGCGCAGGGGCAGCAGGCTGAGCAGCAGGCTGGCGGCGGTCAGCCCTTTCGCTCCCTGCCACATGCGGCCGGTTTTCCCCCGATGCAGCGGTTCGGCCACCTCCGGCACCTGGCATGCGGCCTTCTCCACCGCCTGGATGCCGGCCAGCTCCGCCGCTTTGCCGAGGGTGCCGAAGCGGCGGGCCACCGCCTGCTCCTTTTCGCTCAGAGAGAACATTTCCAGCAGGTCGCCGAGACCGGCCATTCCCGAGGCGGTGAAGAGGACCGGCAGCGGCCGTCGCGCCGCCTGCCAGAGGGGGACGGCGGTATTGGCGAGCAGCACGCCGGTATAGCCGGCCAGGGGAATGCCGAGCATCCCGCCGGCCGCTCCGGCGGCCCGCCCCAGGGGAGCCAGGGAGCCTTTCGTTTCGGCCAGCAGAGACAAGGCCAGGGCCCCCCCCGATTTGGCCAGGGTCCAGGAGCCCACGCTCATCGGCGAACTCGGCCGGAAGACCCGCAGCATGTGCAGGAAACGCCCCGGCCGCCCCAGATCGTAGGTCAGCAGGCCGCTCCCCAGGGCGGCGCCGGCCGCCCCGATCGTCCGGCAGCGGCGGCGCAGCCCGCGCAGGTCCTCCCGCTCCCGCACCTGCAGCGCCGCGGCGAGCACCGCCGCCGCCCCGGCCACGCCGCCGACATAGAAGTACAGCGGCACCGACCAGATCCACACCGGCTCCTTGACCGCCGGCCGGCCGTAGTAGTCCGGCTCTCTCTGGTCGGCAAAATGCCGAACCGGGCTCTGCTGCCAGATCGTCAGCGGCGCCCGCTGCGGGTGCTCCCGCGGGGAGCGCACCTCCTGTCCCGCCGCCTCTCCCGTCAGCAGGCCGACTGCGGGATCGATGTTCCGGCCCAGACCGTAATGGTCGACGGTTCCCATCGTTTCAGCTCCTTTCCGGGCGGGTGAGCAGCAGGGTGCCGAAGGCGGCCAGGGCCATGCCGCAGCCGGCCAGGGCCATCGCCTCCCAGGCCTGCGCAACCTTTTTGGTCGGCACCACCGGGTCGGAGGGCAGATTGTAGACCTCCGGCCGGTCCACCAGCAGGAAGAAGGCATGCAGCCCCTCGGTGCCGGGCTGGTCCGCTTCCGTCATCCCGTAGAGGCGGGCCTCGGTCATGCCGTCGGCGTGCAGCTTGGCCAGCCGCTTGCGGGCCATCTCCTGCAGCTCCTCCAGCTCGCCGAAATTGATCGAGTCGGTGGGGCAGGCCTTGGCGCACGCCGGCTCCAGGCCGTCCTTCAGCCGGTCGTAGCAGAGGGTGCATTTCCAGGCGCGGCCGTCGTCCTGACGGCGGTCGATGACCCCGAAGGGGCAGGCGACCACGCAGTAGCCGCAGCCGTTGCAGACATCCGGCTGCACGTAGACGTTGCCGAACTCGGTGCGCACGATCGCCCCGGTGGGGCAGGCCTCCAGGCAGCCGGCACGCCGGCAGTGCTTGCAGACGTCGGAGGCGAGCAGCCAGGAGAAGCGCCCCACCCCGGTCGTCTGCCCGGAAAGGGGGACGGCGCGCTCGACGAAGGCGACATGGCGCCAGGTGGAGACCCCCAGGTCGACGGTGTTGTCGTAGCTCATACCGGTGAAGCGCAGACCGTCGTCGGGCAGCTGGTTCCACTGCTTGCAGGCCGATTCGCAGGCCTTGCAGCCGATGCAGACGGTGGTGTCGGTGAAGAATCCCTTGATGCCCATGGCTACGCCTCCTCGGTCTGCTTGGCCTGGCCGCTCTTGAGCCCCTGCGCCCCCACCTGCTTGCTCCTCTCCACCACCGGCAGGTCGCGCGGCACCTCGTCCGGCAGCGGCCCGGCCGGCATCTTGCCGGTTGCCGCCCGGCGCCAGCGGCTGCGCCGCCCCGGGCGGATATCGCCGGAGAAGGCCTTCGATTCCTCGATCGAGACATTCGGGTCGGCGACGAAGGGGATCAGGTCATTGGCTGAATCGCCGGTCACCCGGCCGACGTACCCCCAGTGGTAGGGGAGGCCGATCTGGTGCACCAGGCGCCCCTGGATGGTCAGCGACGGCACCCGCGGGGTGACCAGCACCCGCGTTTCGATCTCCCCCCGGGCGGTAAACACCGTCGCCCAGTCGCCGTTCGCCAGCCCCCTCTCGGCCGCCAGCTGCGGCGAGATCTCGCAGAACATCTCCGGCATCAGCTCCGAGAGCCAGGTGAGCCAGCGGCTCATCCCGCCGGCCGTGTGGTGCTCGGTGAGGCGGTAGGTGGTGACCACGCAGGGGAAGCGCGGATCCTCCCAGGCCCGGTGATAGGGGTTGTCGGCGCGCAGCCATTCCATGCGCGCCGGGTTGCACTGCTGGCCGTAGAGGGGGTTGCGGATCACCGACTCCTGCGGCTCGTAGTGGGTGGGGAGCGGGCCGTCGAGGAGGCCCGCCGGATCGTACAGCCACCCCTTCCCTTCCGCCTGCATGATGAAGGGGTCGATGCCGGAGAGGGCGTCGAGCCCCTGCGCCCCCTCCGGCGGCCGATAGGAAGGCGGCCGGGTCTTGATGAAGTCGGGAACGTCGTGCCCGGTCCATTCCCCTTTCTGTTCATCCCACCAGATGTATTTCTTGCGTTCCGACCAGGGGCGCCCCTCGGGATCGGCCGCGGCCCGGTTGTAGAGGATGCGCCGGTTGGCCGGCCAGGCCCAGGCCCACTCCGGGGCGACCCAGCTCTGCTCCTCGGCCGGCTTGCGGCGGGCCGGCTGATTGATCCGGTCCTTGTAGCAGCCGGAATAGATCCAGCAGCCGCAGGCGGTCGAGCCGTCGTCCTTGAGGGACTTGAACCCCTTGACCGGCTCGCCGTCGGCGACGGTGAAGCCGTTGATCTCGAAGAGGACCGCCTCGGCCACCGGTTCGGCGTGCTCCCCCTTGACCGGGTAATCCCAGGTCAGATCGCGGAGGGGACGGTCCTTCGGATCGGCGGAATCGGCGTAGAGCTCCTTCAGCCGCTTCCCCAGGTGATAGACGAAATGCAGCTCGCTGCGCGCCTCGCCGGGCGGCTCGATGGCGGCGTGATGCCACTGCAGCAGCCGCTGGGTGTTGGTGAAGCAGCCGTCCTTCTCGGTATGGGCGGCGGCGGGGAAGAAGAAAACCTCGGTAGCGATCTCCTCCGGGCCGACGTCGCCGGCCTCGATTTCCGGCGCCGTGCGCCAGAACTCCGCCGTCTCCGTCGGGGCGAAATCCCGCACCACCAGCCAGTCGAGCTGCCGCAGCGCCTTGCGCTGCAGGGCGCCGTTCATCGAGCCGACCACCGGGTTCTCCCCCATGACGAAATACCCCTTGACCAGGCCGTCGGCCATGGCGGCGGTGGTGACGAAGTGGGAATGGTCGCCGCTGAGCATCGGCAGGTGCCCGTAGCCCCAGTCGTTCTCCGCCGTCGCCGCCTCGCCGTACCAGGCCTTGAGCAGGGAGACCATGTACTTGGGAAACTCGCTCCACCAGCCGGAGGCCGACTCGTTGTGGGCGATGTACTTCTGCAGATCGAGATCGTATTTCGCCTTCGGCATCGGCAGGTAGCCGGGGAGCAGGTTGTACAGGGTGGGGATGTCCGTGGAGCCCTGGATGGAGGCGTGCCCGCGCAGGGCCAGGATGCCGCCGCCGGGGCGGCCGATGTTGCCCAGCAGCAGCTGGACGATGGCGGCGGTGCGGATGTACTGCACGCCCACCGTGTGCTGCGTCCAGCCGACGGCATAGCAGAAGGCGCTGGTGCGCTCGCGTCCGGAGTTGGCGCACAGCGCCTCGGCCACCTTGTGGAAGAGGTCCGGCGGAATACCGCAGATCTGCTCCACCATCTCCGGGGTGTAACGGGAGTAATGGCGCTTGAGGATCTGGAAGACGCAGTGCGGATGCTGCAGGCTCTCATCGCGCTCCAGGGCGGTGATCGTCGCGCCGCGCTCCGAGCGGGGCTCGCCGGTGAACTGCTCCCGGTGCCCGGCCGCCGGCGCCACCTGCGTCCCCTTGTATTGCCAGGAGGCCGGATCGTACTGGCCGGTCTGCGGGTCCCAGCCGCTGAAGATCCCGTCCAGGTCCTCGGTGTCCTGGAAATCGTCGGAGACGATCGCCGCCGCATTGGTGTAGTTCACCACGTACTCATGGAACCAGCGGTCGTTCTGCAGGATGTAGTGGACGAGACCGCCGAGGAAGGCGACGTCGCTCCCCGGCCGGATCGGCACGTGGATGTCGGCCACGGCGCTGGTGCGGGTGAAGCGCGGATCGACATGGATGAGGGTCGCCCCCCGCCGCTTCGCCTCCATCACCCAGCGGAAGCCGACGGGATGGCACTCGGCCATGTTCGAGCCTTCGATGACGATGCAGTCGCTGTTCTGCAGGTCCTGCTGGAAGGTGGTGGCGCCGCCGCGCCCGAAGCTGATCCCCAGACCGGGGACCGTCGAGGAATGTCATATTCGCGCCTGGTTTTCGATCTGCACCATCCCCAGAGCGCCGCTGAAGAGCTTCTTGATCAGGTAATTTTCCTCATTGTCCAGGGTAGCGCCGCCGAGGTGAGCGATCCCCAGGGTGCGCCGCAGGGGATGGCCCTCCGCGTTCTGCTCCTCCCAGGTGGCGTCGCGAACCTTCTTCACCCGCTCGGCGACCATCTGCATCGCCTCTTCCAGGGGGAGGGTCTCCCACCGCTGCCCGTAGGGGCGGCGGTAAAGGACCTCCTTGACCCGGTGCGAACCGGTCACCAGCTGGAAGGTCGCGGCTCCCTTCGGGCAGAGACACCCCCGGGAGATCGGCGAGGCCGGATCCCCCTCGATGTCGGTGATGCGGCCATCCTTGACGTACACCAGCTGGCCGCAGCCCACTCCGCAGTAGGGGCAGACCGAGCCCACCACCTTGTCGGCGGTCTTCGTCCGCGGCTGCAGTTCCCGGGTGCGCTCGGACATGGCCGAACGGCCCAGACCGGTCGGGTCCTTCTCCAGCACCTGGCGCACGGCAGGCCAGGACAATGGGGACAAGCGCGAGCGTTTCCGCATCTTCGATCACCTTTCATGAGGGTAAGAGAGAAGATTTGAAATTTCAGGGCCTTACTCTCTGGGGATATCCTAAAACCGTGCTCTGTCAACCCAGGATTGCCCCTGAAACACGGCGGCGGATCGGAAAGAAAGCGAAGGGGCTGCCGGTTCGATGGCAGGCGGGGCAAAACGGTTTACAGCGCCACCACCCTCCGGGCTGGGGTGTGGGGATGGTGGGTTTGCGACGCTGCCTTGTCGCAGGCGACGCAACCCGCGACGTAGCAGGCGCCTCCCGTATTCCCGCAGCGATTTCTTCAACCCATTGAAATTACTTTTCTTCCGCCGGCCTCTTGCAATTGGAACGGCCCTTGATATGGGTTAATAACCAGAGTCGATGGAAAAATTTCCAAACCAAAGGAGGTAACGGACATGGCAACGATGGATCTTTTCAGGGAAATGGAAAACCTGCGGCGGGAAATCGACAGCGCATTCAGAGGCTTCGGTCGCGGGGTGGTGTTTGAGCCGTCCTTTCTGCCGGGGCTGGGCGCCGGCCGTTACCCGCAGGTCAATCTGCGAGAGGACAGTGAGAATCTCTATGTCGAGGCCCTGATTCCCGGACTCGAGGTCAAGGACCTGGAACTTTCCGTGATGCGCAACACTCTCACCCTCTCCGGGGAGCGCCGGGAAAGGGCAGAGAACGCAACCTGGCACCGCAACGAGCGCGGAAGCGGCAAATTCCTGCGGACTATTGAGCTGCCGGTGGAGATCAACCCCGAACGCGTGAAAGCCGAATGCCGCAATGGCGTGCTGCTCATTGCCATGCCCAAATCGGAAGCGGCGCGGCCGAAAAAGATTTCAATTCAGGCGAGTTAGCTCCAGATAAAGAATTCGGACTAAAACCCTGATTGCGATTTTTCAGGGTAAAAGGCACGACTAAAATAAATCCGAGAGCAAAGGAGAAAAACCATGGCCAACCGTAATATTCCCGTGACCCGTGGCGAAGGCGCCATGCGCGGCCGCGAAGAAACCCGCACTCCGGAAAACTTCATCCGGCCGGCAGTAGACATCTATGAGACCGAAGAAGGGCTGACCCTGTTGGCCGACCTGCCGGGAGTGGCCAAGGACGGTCTGGAGGTGGATATCGACAAGGGGATTCTGAGCATCAAGGGAACGGTCGGCGAGTTCGGCGGCGGCAATGACCTGTACCGGGAATTTGTTCTTGCCAACTACTACCGGCAATTCCAGATTCCCGACGAGATCGACCCCGAGAAAGCCAGTGCCGAACTCAAGGACGGCGTCCTCACCCTGCAGCTGCCCAAGGCCGAAGCCGCCAAGCCGCGCCGGATCGAGATCACCGCCCATTGAGCTATGGACGCGGAAGCCAGCTGAGCGAGGCCCAGCGAGAAAGGGCCGCTGCCTTGGGGCAGCGGCCTCTTGTTCACTTTCACGCCTGAATACGGGGGCCGGATCGACTGCCTCCAGATTCCGGGGACCTCAGATTTCCACGTGGGATTTGAAATCCTCCAGTTTTTTGCCCCCCATGCCGAAAACATTCCGCAGCTCCTCCACGTTCTGAAAGCGGCCGTGGATCTCCCGGTAGTTGATGATGGCATCGGCGGTTTCTTCACCGACCCCTTCGATGGACATGAGTTCTTCGCGGCTTGCCGAATTGATTTTGATTTTTTGCTCCGGCGCCTTCCTGGCCATGTTCCCTCCTCTCCGCTGTCGTTTTTTCGCCCGCAGCCGAATCCGGTTTTCAGCTTAGACTCCCCCTCCGCGCTGTCAAGCTATTGAGAAAATGAGGGTTTTCATTGAGAATCCGGGGCTTCGGGCAGGCTGGACGGCTGCGGCGGTCTGGAGGGGAAGCGGCTGGTGGCCTGTCGGAAGAGCCGGGCGGCGATGCTCGAAGGGCGGAAAGGGGAAGCTCAAGCGGTAGCGCGAATGCAGTGATTTTTCAGGCGGGCTTTCGGGCGACGACCCCGGCCAGCCCCCCACCCCGGCGGGCGGCTTCGAGGCCCTCTTCGTGCCGGAGGATTTCCCAGCCGGCGAAGACTTCCTTCAATTCTCCGGGGCGCAGGACAAAATCAGGGTTTTCCGGCCCTCCCGGAAAATCGCCCGCCGAAGAGAAGGTGCGCACCACCGCCAGACCGCCCGGGGCGACCGCGGCGCGCAAATGGGGCAAGAGGCTGCGCTGCAGGTAGAAAAAGAGCATTACCAGGTCGAAACCGACAGGGAGCTCTGTCGTCTGCTCAAGATCGACATGTTTGACCGTTATTTTTCGTTTGAAGTCCTTCCCCTCGGCGGCGAGCAGGGCCAACCCCTCATCCGCCTGATCCATGGCGACAACCTCCCACCCGCGCTCGGCCAGGAAGAGGGTATTGCGCCCCCGACCGCAGGCGATATCCAGTGCCCGTCCCGGCGGAGGCAGCAAGGGAGCCGCCCGCACCAGCCATTCATCGGCTTCCAGAGGACGGTCCGCCCTCTCCAGCCAGTGCCGATTCCATTTTTCCCGCAGCGCATCCATAGTCAGATAGTTTCGCAGAAAGTTCATCAAGAGACAACAGACATCAGAAAGATCGGTCGTGTGGTCGCGTCAATGAGAGCCGCGGGGGCTACTTTCGTCGGCCTCCGGGCTTTCGTTCGCGGCCTTGCCGTCCCGGGCTGTCCCCCCGAGGACCGGCAGTCGTTTGCGGTCGGGCCTGGGTGACGGAGATGACCCGGTTGATAAGCAGCGCGCCATCGAGAGAGGCGATCGCCTCGCGGGCTTCCGCCTCGCTCGCCATCTTCACGTACCCGCACCCCTTGAACTCGCCGGTCCTGGCATCGGTGACCAGGTGGATGTAGGACACCTTGCCGATCACCGAGAACAGCTTGCGCACCTCCTCCTCCGTCGCCTCTCGAGAGATGTTCCGCACGTACAGGTCCTTGCTCATCAGGTTCCTCCCGCTGGTTGTCCGGATGGATGCCGTGTCACCCGCCGATTGCGGTGCCATCCTTGGATACTAACATATCTCAGGATTCGGCTACCCCGAGCACGCTGACCCGGCGATCCGCCCTTCCTTCAGCCGCCTCTTACAGCCGCAGCTCCCCGTGCCCGTGGTAGAGCGCGTCCCGCTCCCGCGCCACGTCGGCGTTTTCGAGATACTCGTCAAAGCCCATCACCCGGTCGATGATCCCGCCGGGGGTGAATTCGACGATCCGGCTGGCGACGGTGGCGACGATCTGGTGGTCATGGGAGGCGAAGAGCACGACCTCCGGGAAGGCCGCCAGCCCGTTGTTGAGGGCGGTGATCGACTCCAGGTCGAGGTGGTTGGTCGGTTCGTCGAGGATGAGGGCGTTGGCGCCGGCGAGCATCATGCGCGCCAGCATGCAGCGCACCCGTTCGCCGCCGGAGAGGACCTTCGTCTTCTTCGTCGCCTCGTCCCCCGAGAAGAGCATGCGGCCGAGGAAGCCCCGGGCGAAGCTCTCCCCGTCGCACGGCGGGAACTGGCAGAGCCACTCGATGAGGTTCAGGTCGTTGTCGAACCAGGCGCTGTTTTCCTTCGGGAAATAGGCGCTGGTGATCGTCACCCCCCAGCGGAAGCTGCCGGCGTCCGGCTGCAGCTCGCCGGCGAGGATGCGGAACAGAGTGGTCTTCGCCAGGCTGTTGCCGCCGACGAAGGCGATCTTGTCCCCCTTGTTGACGATCAGGTCCAGGTTCTTCAGGATCTCCACCCCGTCGATGGTCTTCGACAACCCCTGGATCTCCAGGATGATGTCGCCGCAGGCACGCTCCGGCTTGAAGACGACGTACGGGTATTTGCGCGAGGAGACCGGCATCTCCTCGACGGTGAGCTTCTCCAGCAGCCGCTTGCGCGAGGTCGCCTGCTTGGCCTTGGAGGCGTTGGAGGAGAAGCGCTGGATGAATTCCTTCAGCTCGTTCGCCTTCTCCGTCGTTTTGCGGTTCTCCTCCTGCTTCTGCTTCAGGGTCAGCTGGCTCGCCTGATACCAGAAGTCATAGTTGCCGACATAGACGGTGATCTTGCCGAAGTCGATGTCGGCCACGTGGGTGCAGACCTGGTTGAGGAAATGGCGGTCATGGGAGACGACGATGACGGTGTTGGGAAAGCGGAAGAGGAAATCCTCCAGCCAGGCGATCGTTTTCAGGTCGAGGTGGTTGGTCGGCTCGTCGAGCAGGAGCACGTCCGGGTTGCCGAAGAGGGCCTGGGCAAGAAGCACCCGCACCTTCTCCCCCGCCTCCAGCTCCTTCATCCGCTTCTGCCGCAGCTCCTCCGGGATGCCGAGGCCGTTCAATAGCACCGCCGCCTCGGCTTCCGCCTCGTAGCCGTTCATCTCGGCGAACTCCGCCTCCAGTTCCCCCGAGCGGATGCCGTCCGCCTCGGTGAACTCCGGCTTGGCATAGATCGCCTCGCGCTCGATCATCACTTCGAAGAGGCGCGGGTGCCCCATCATGACGGTATGGAAGACCGTCTCCTCGTCGAAGGCGAACTGGTCCTGGCGCAGCACCGCAATCCGCTCGCCGGGGCTGACGGCGATCTCCCCCTTGTCCGGCTCCATTTCGCCGGCCAGAATCTTGAGAAAGGTCGACTTGCCGGCCCCGTTGGCGCCGATCAGGCCGTAGCAGTTGCCGGGGATGAATTTGATATTGACGTCTTTGAAAATGACCCGCTTGCCGTAAGCAAGGGCGACATTGGATGCGCTGATCATCTGCTCTCTGCTTTCCCTGGGCAAAAATAAAAACCACAGGGATGACCCTGTGGTTGGCAAGACACTATTTATAGCATTGGTTGCCTTGTGGGGGCAAATTTTTTTGGAGGTCAACACTTCACCGGCGGTCCCTCTGGAGGTGGCTCCCTTCGGTACTCGGAACTATTTACCTTCGGGCCCTGGTCCGTGCGGCCAGTGATCAGTTGAACGGCGGAAGGGCCCGGATAATGACCGGGTCACCCGGGCGCCAGCGCTTCATCAACCATTACTACTTTGCTGCCGGCTACCGATGTGGATTCGCTGGCGGCTGTGTTTCGATCTGTTCCTGGAGGTCAATGAGTGGCTGCTGGCTCACCGTGAGAAATCCCTCACGTGGTCGGTCGAGATCGACCACGAGGGTGATGACCGCACCAAGGACGGCAATCAGTACGATGGCGGTGAGGGGGCTGCGCCGACCGGTGAGGCCGGCGTTGTAGCCCACCATCCCCAACGTCAGCATCGAGCCGAGCAGAAGGAGGATGAGGATCGTCTCGGGAACGCGCGCGTACAGGCCCGCAATGACCCGCGTCTCGTGCAAGTCGATCGTCTCGTTCAGTGAATCGATGAAGAGGGCCAGGACGTCCGATTCGGGCGTGGCGCGGGCCAATCCTTCGGCGATCGACCAGATCTTGGCCTGGATCTCGGCCGAGCGGGCGATCCTCACCCGCACGTCTGCGAGATCGTTGGTCACGATGCGCAGGGGCACGTACTCGCGGAGCAGATCCCGGATTTCGCTCGAAGCCGGCTCCGGCAGGTAGCCGGCCCGGAGATACGTGGTGCCCACCGAGTTCGCCTCGGCGAGCACGAGCCTGCGGCGCGTGTCGAAGCGATCGGATGCCATCCCCATTGTGATTGCGAGCAGGAACGCCATGAGGGCCAGGAGCGAGCCCACGATCATATTCGTGGGACCTTCCTTCTCGTCGGGCGTTCGCTGCTGCCACCAGTGCCCGAGGCGGTAACCGCCCTCGGACGTGATCAGCGCGACGATCGCAAACGCTACGAAGACGCCGACGATCGGCAGTGAATCAATAAACAGCTGGAAACGCATCGTCACTCACGCTTGCAGGCTTGTAGGTAGACCGAGGCTTTCCTCATGGGCAAGGCACAATCGATCGTTTGCCGGACGATGGTCGCCTGAGGTTAAATCTTCGACTCTGGCATCTGCGACCGATCTCCTGGCCATTCGTCGACCTGAGCATGGAGTACAGTTCGCCCTTGGAGGTGGACCCGGCCTCAACCGCCCCTTCCCACAATTAATTAACTTACGTTAAAAATATCCGGTCCGCTGCCGAAGGCAAGCATGCTACAAAAAAATTCTATTTTATTCGAAAGCCGTCTGAGGTCGCATTTACAGACAACTGATCGAACCAGGTAGCGGACGGGCGCCTTTCGGTCAGGTGTCCCCTTCTGGTAGAATATTCATATGTGTCTTGCCATTGTCCTTGCGCCTCTCCTTCTTCGAGAATGGCCAGGACAAGATCCAGCACCGAAGGAGAATAATCGTGCAAGAATTCAGACTGATTATCGACGGCGAAAAGATCGCCGCCGAAAAGTATTTCGCCGTTGTTAATCCGGCCACGGAAGAGGTCGTTGCCCAGTGCCCGGACGCCGAAGTCGGACACCTCGATCAGGCCGTTGAGGCGGCCCATAGAGCGTTCGCCAGCTGGTCCGTGGTCGATGATGCAGTGCGCGTCCGGGCCCTCAACGACATCGCCGATACCCTGGAGAAACACCAGGAAGAGCTGATGCGGCTCCTCACCCTGGAGAACGGCAAGCCGCTGGGCGGCTATCAGGGGATCGGCTCCGGCATGGAGGTAGGGGGAGCCATTGCCTGGACCCGTGCCACTGCCGGAATCGAACTTCCCGTCGAAATCATCCAGGACGACGCCGAAGCCTATATCGCCGTCCATCACAAGCCCCTCGGCGTTGTCGGCTCCATCCCGCCGTGGAACTGGCCCCTGCTGATCGCCATCTGGCATGTGATGCCCGCCCTGCGGACCGGCAACACGGTGGTCATCAAGCCCTCCTCGCTCACCCCGCTGACCACTCTGCGCTTCGTCGAACTCGCCAACGAAGTCCTTCCCCCCGGCGTGCTCAATATCGTGACGGCAACGGGCGGAATCGGCAGCGCCATGGCCAAACACCCGGACATTCAGAAGATCGTCTTCACCGGATCGACCCCGACCGGCAAGAAGATCATGGGCAACGCCTGCGGCAACCTGAAACGGCTGACCCTCGAGCTGGGCGGCAATGACGCGGGAATTGTCCTGCCCGACGTGAATCCGGCAGAGGTGGCCCCCGATATCTTTTCCGCCGCCTTCAACAACAACGGCCAGACCTGTGCCGCCTTGAAGCGGCTCTATGTCCATGCCGATATCTACGAACAGCTGTGTGAGGCGCTGGCCGGGATTGCCAGAAAAGTCGTTACCGGCAACGGGCTGAACCCTGGCGTGGAGCTGGGGCCGCTGCAGAATCGGGATCAATTCAACCTGGTCCGCGAACTGGCGGAGGATGCGCGAAAGGCCGGCGGCCGTTTTCTCTGTGGCGGCAGCCCCATGCCGGGTCCCGGCTACTTCTTTCCCGCGACCCTGGTGGCGGATATCAGCGACGGGGTGCGTCTGGTCGATGAGGAACAGTTCGGGCCGATCCTTCCCATCATCCGCTACACCGACGTGGAGGACGCCATCCGCCGGGCCAACAACAGCCCATTCGGCCTGGGCGGGTCCATCTGGTCGGCGGACCGGGAAAAGGCCGCCCACCTGGCAAGGCGTCTGGAGTGCGGCACCGCCTGGGTGAATACCCACTCCACTATCCAGCCGAATGCGCCCTTCGGCGGGGTCAAACAGTCAGGGTTCGGCGTGGAATTCGGCCGCTACGGCATGGAGGAATACACCTCCATTCAGACTCTGAAGATAATGAGATAAGGGCAAACCCCGCAGAAAAAGCCTGCCGGGCGCCACGGGAAAATGGAGGAGAGGGATGGACGAATACATGCGGGCCGCTTTGGCCGAGGCGAGGATGGGGCTGGCGGAGGGGGGGATTCCCGTCGGGGCGGTGCTCGTTCACGACGGGCGGATCATCGGCCGCGGCCGTAACCAGCGGGTGCAGCGCGGGAGCGCCATCCTCCATGGCGAGACGGATGCCCTCGAGAACGCCGGCCGGCAGCCGGCCGCCGTCTACCGGCAGTGCACGCTCTACACGACTCTCTCCCCCTGTGCCATGTGCAGCGGGGCGATTCTTCTCTTCGGCATCCCGAAGGTGATCGTGGGTGAAAATCAGACCTTCATGGGAGAAGAAGAGCTGCTGCGGTCGAGGGGGGTGTCGGTCGAGGTGCTGCAGGATGCGGAATGCATCGGGATGATGCAGGATTTCATTGCCGCCAGGCCGGAATTGTGGAACGAGGATATCGGGAAATGATCCCGCCCCCCGGGTGACATTCCGGGGGGCATCCCCCCTAATATGTACAATTCGGAGCTTGTGAGCACGCTTCGAGGGTCCCGCCTGCCTTCCGGGTGATTCACAGCGCCTGCCTTCACCATCCTCAGGTGTACACCGGGCTCAACAGCAGTCGCATGATAGCGGTTTTCACAGAAGGCGCCCTTGCTAGCGCCGGCGGGAATTTTTCTCGGTGCCTTGTTTAAAAAAATTTTAGCTATATATAATTCATGCTATAGGTCGTTGGATTGGCCCACAGGGACACGGAACCACTCGGCTGAAGAGGGAGACCGCCATGGAGAGGAAGCTGCGGGAAAGAGGGATAGCGCAACTGCTTGTTCTGGGATTGAGTCTGTTCATGGCCGCCTGCGGCAGCGATCAGACAGGAACCGTCGAGACCTCCTCCGCCGCCGTTCAGGCCGCTCAACTGCAAACGCCGGGCGACCCGGCGAGCATCGCCCTGGTCGGCTCCGACGCAACCGTCACCCTCACCTCCGACACCGCGTGGAATCTGTCCAAGACCGGATCGGTCAGCGGCAACACCGTAACGTGGACCATCACCGCGACCGAGATCGCGACCGTCCCTGGGCAGCTCGTCGTGCAGGGTCAGATGACCGTCACGAACAGCGGCTCGGGTGCGGCGACGATCGGCAACATCCTCGTCAACCTCCAGACCCGTCAGGGCAACAAGTGGAACACGGTGTCGAGCGATGTCGCCGATGCGACGAACGGAGATGCGGCGACCACGGCTCACATTCACGCCGCCGCGAGCTCGGAGAACCAGTCGACGTTCTCGGAGAACGGCGCGTCGGGTCACCTGGAGTTCATGGACGCGACCGACAACACGGTGTTCTCGCTCGTCCCCGAGAAGCTGATCGGCCCGGGCGAGACCGTATCGCTCCTGTTCCAGGCGACGTTCGACAACAACACGCTCCACCTGTCAACCGGTACGTCGATCCGCACCGAGACGATCGTCTCGTTCGGTAATGCGACCATCCACGGCAACAGCACGGCCAACGTCGACATCAACGGCAACGGGACGATCGATGACGACGAGGACCACATCCGCAGCGTCCCCGCGCGCATCACGATGTCCGTCCCCGGTCAGACGAACGCGACCCTCCACCCGACCCTCAGCGACACCATTGGTGACATCTCGACGACCGGCACGGCGAGCGTGTCGAACGTGACGTTCAACCTCGGTGCCACGTCCGGCACCGTCACCGCGACCGTCGATGGCGGCACCGATGGCGGCAAGGTCACGAACTGCGCACACCTGACGGATCCCGGGATGACGGTGACGAGCGGTGCGTTCACGTTCACGCAGGTCGGCTCGCTCGATCTCCAGGCGTGCGACACGGAGGATGTCGATAGCACGCAGACGGGCTGCACGGCTGGAGCGCCCGGGTGTGGCTGGTCGACTGGCGACGAGAGGTCTTTCGGCCAGTTCCAATGGGACGCTTCGGCCGGTGGTGCGCCGGTGTTGACGACAAACTACAGCAGCGTCTATGCGAGTAGCGGCGGGCTGCTCACGGTCGGCATCGTCGGCGCCTCGACGTACTCGATGACGTTCACGGGCTCCTCCTTCGTACTCGCATATCTACCCGCGACGGGCCCGGATGGGACGTTGTCGAGTGATCTGATCGATCCTACATCGAGTGCCGCGGGCCAGTTCGGCGGAGACACCGTCGCGCTGAAGCTCAACATCGACTATTCGGCCGCGGGTGCACTCCCCCACGCCGCGCCGACGCCCTTTGGAAACTTGCTTCTGTGCAACGTCACGCCCGCTGGGCTCGACGGATCGACCGTCGGCGACCTCCTCGCGGCGGCGAACACGCTGCTCTCGGGAACTGGGTCTGCTTATTCGGTCGCCGAGATAGCGCCGCTCGTTCGCAACGTGAATGATGCCTTCGTCGGCGGGACACCATCAGCGTTTGCACAGGCTCATCTGTTCACGGGCAACTGCCCGTAACAGTCGACGCCGGCGAATACCGCCAGATCGCTCCGGCATCGCCAACTGCGATCACGTTGTTTGCGGCGGTCCCAGATACGGCGACCAGCGGCGTTGACACGACGAGCTCCCAGGCGGAAATATCGCTCGGAAGCGCCGATCCGTCGTAGTGGTAAACGCCACTCTCGCCCACGACGACGATGTCGTCCCGCTGCTGCCCCAAACCGCGACGCCCGTGGCGTTCATGGCGGACACGTCATGCCACGTGCCGTCGTAGTACGTCGCAGGCGTCGTGGCGACGTGTATTAGG
>CAWFKQ010000006.1:0-351230 GCA_963816395.1 uncultured delta proteobacterium
CCTGTTCACTCGCCAGGTCCAGCAGCCCTTCATTGTCGATCGCCTGCAGGTAGCCGAGGCCGGTCGCGGTCAGGGGCACGGAGGTTCTTTCGAAATCGCCAGGGATCTCGCGGCGGTCGACCATTTCGTTCCACTCCTCCTGGCGGTCGGCGGCCCGTTGGGGGAACAGGCGCTCGATGGTCCTCTGCAGATCGCCGCTGACGTTGGAAATGATCGTCATCGCCTGGATCGAATCCGCCACATGGTGGATGAAGAAGATCAGCACTCCCAGGCTGAAGATGGCCAGCCCGAAGCCGAGCAGGATCGAGGCGTGGGGGACAAAGACGTGATCTTCGCCGCTTCGGATGGTGCGCAGAACCAGCAGGCAGTAGAGGTAGGTGGCGATGAACGAACCGAAGACGAACTGGTTCCCCCGGTCGCGCATGAAGTTGTAGAGCAGCCTGGGGCCGAACTGCTGGGAGGCGAGGGAGAGGGCAACGATGGTGATGGAGAAAACGACCCCGGTGACGGTGATGGTCGCGCCGGCCACCGTGGAAAGAAGAGCGCGGGCGCCATCCGGCTGGTTGCGGTAGAACCAGGACTGTGCTCCAGTCCGGGCTCCAGTACTCGTCGAAAGTAACGGCGCCGGAGGCCAGGCCGACCGCCGCCAGGGCCATCAGGCTTGGCAGGAACCAGTAGTTGGAGCGCAGCTTCTCCCAGAGGTTGAAGAGTTTTGTCTTCATTCTTTCCCCGTCTTCGCCTGTAAAAGGATAACAGGCAAGACGGCGGCAGCCAGCGGACTATGTCAGCCGGCGGCAAATGGGGCGAGAATTTCTTCCAGGTGGCGGACGGGGAGGGAAAAATGACCGTCACCGGGGAGGAAATGCGCCCGGCAACGGGGGATCGTCGCGGCCAGGCGCCTTCCCATGGCGACCGGAACGATGGAATCCATTTCCCCATGCCAGAGGCGAACCTCTCCGGGAATTGTCTGCAGATCAATATCCCATGGGCGGCAATAGAGGAGAAGATCCCGGCCGCTGCCGCGGCTGCCGCGGCGCAGGGCTTCGCGATAGGAAGCGGTCAGGATTTCCCGGGTCCGCCCCTTGAGGACGGCTCGGTCCGCAGGCGGCAGGCCGGCCGCCATCAGGGTGAAGACCCGCTCCGGATTCAGGCGGGCAGCGGCGGCAAAGGCGCGGTAAACCGCTGCCCGGCTGCCGGGGCGCGGAGGTGGAGAAAGAGGACCAGCCGATTCAGGGTGGACATGCCGGCGGTCGCCCCCGGCCGGTCCAGGGGGGCCAGGCCGCCGATGGTGCCGGCGGCGGTCAGGCGGTCCGCCAGCCGGGCGGCGCAGGCGATTGCATAAGGTCCGCCGCCGGAGATGCCGAGAACCGCGAAGCGCTCCAGTCCGAGGGAATCGGCGAGCGTCCGGACATCGTCCGCCCAGTTGGCCAGGGTCCGGCCCGGCCGCCGATCGGAGAGGCCGATGCCGGGCCGATCGGCGGCGATGATCCGCAGGTTCCAGCGGGCGGCAGCCGTGGCGGCCAGCTCGGCTTCCAGGCGGGAGCCGGGAAAGCCGTGGAAGAAGAAAACGGGCCGGCCGCGCGGGGCGCCGAATTCGGCGTATCCCAGACGGCGGCCGTCGGGCAGGCGGAGCTGGCGTTCGGTGTTCGGCGGCATCGTCTCCTCCGGTCGTTGGGGCCGGCAGGAGAAGCATAGCACCCGTTTCGGAAATCTGCGGAGAGGGGGAGTCGACGGCAAGAAAAAGGCCCCGGAGAACCCGGGGCCTTGGAGCAGACCTTACTTCTTGTGGCAATCGCCGCACTTGGTGGGGCCGGCGCCTTTTTCCTGGTGGCAGCCCTTGCACAGCTTGTGCGCGGAATCCTTGTCCAGCTCCATCTTGCCGGGCTCGCCGCTGGTATGGCAGGTTTTGCAATCCGTCCGCTCGGAATGGGCCTTGTGATTGAACGTCACATTTCCGTTCTTGGCCTGCAGGGTTACGGTCGCGGGGGCGTCGGCGGCCAGCGCGGGGGCGGCCGCAAAAGCGACCAGCAGGGCAGCAACCAGCAGTTTCTTCATCTTTTTCCTCCTGAAAATAGGTAGTAAAGAATTAAAGCGAATTACATTTAAATTGATAATGAGAAAAAGTCAAGCTAAAAAATTACATATATCGTCGGTGGCCTCGCGGGTTTTCAGACACCTGGAACAGCAAAGGCCCGCCGTATGGGCGGGCCTTGGGCCGAACAATGGAGCCACCTGCCGGAATCGAACCGGCGACCTATTGATTACGAATCAATTGCTCTACCAGCTGAGCTAAGGTGGCGAAAGGTAAGGCACATCTATTTACCGCAAATTTCCGTTGCCGTCAACTGGTTTCCCGGCGGCTGGCCTCAGGGCCAGGCTTTGCATATTTTTAGTTGGGATTGCTATCGGGGATTGCTGAACAAGGAGGTCAGCGCCCTTGCTTCTCTTAAGGCTACCGGGGGGCAGGAGCCCCCCGGAGTTGAAGAACCTATTGAGCTGGAAGGAATACGCAGCAGATGATCTCCACCCTGCGGTTCTGATAGCGGCCCTCCTCGGTACTGTTGTCGGCAACCGGATTGGACTCTCCCCGGCCGCGGGTGACCAGCCGCTGCGGGTTGATCTGGTAATTTTCGATCAGGTAGTGCTTGACCGCTTCGGCCCGCCGCGCCGAAAGCTGCTGGTTGTAGGCCGCATCCCCGATCGAATCGGTATGTCCCTCGATGAGGATATAGGGAACATCCTTGTGCTCGCTGATGAACTCGGCGGCCTTCTTCAAATCCGGTTCGAATTCGGGCTTGATCTCTGCCTTGTCGAAATCGAAGTTGATGTGCAGGGTCAGCTTGAGCGTGCAGCCATCCTCGTCGACCAGTTCACCTCGCGGGGTATCGGGGCACTTGTCCCGCGCGTCAATGACTCCGTCGCCATCACTGTCACGGGGCGCGACGGCAGCCACAGGGGCCGGCTTTGCTGTCAGGAAGACTTTTTCGACATAAGAGGCCAGGTTGCCGGGGACAGCCAGAGAAGCGGCGGTAACCGCGAAGCCGCAGCCGCCGGCCCGGGCGACTTCTTCCAGAAATTTCTCGCCTGCAGGGTCGCCCCCGACAGCGATCGTGTAGATGCAGAGCCTGTCGCCCATCGTCTTCTTGAGATTTGCCGCCGCTGCCGGCGCGCCGGCCATCCCCAACTCGACCTTGCCGTCACTGACGATGATGATCGCGGTTCTCCCCTGGGTTCCCTGCAAATCCTTTCCCGCAGCCGCAAGCGCCTCGGGCAGAGGACTGTTGCCGCCGGCATATTTGACCCGGTCCAGACCTTGCTGGAGCCCCGCCCGGGTGTATTTGGTCATCCCATAGACCAGCTCCGTCAATTTTTCCGACTGGCGGGGGTGATGGCCGAAGGTGCGCAGTCCCGCGGTGAAGTCCAGGCCGGCCGGCAGGCTTTGATTGATGCTGCTGATGACGTTTTTGGCGGTCCTGAAATTTCTTTGATCGTTCTCTTCCATGGTGTAGGAGGCATCCAGAATAAACAGGAAGTTCTCCACCTTCGGGCTGTATTGTCCGGCCTCGAAGGGATGAGGGGTGAACATCAGCGGTGGCTCATTGGCCTTCATGCCGGCACAGCCGGCGAAGAACGCAATGATTGTCGCGCCCAGAAGAATTCCGAGAATGTTTTTGCTCATGGCGGCAGTCTCCTCTCTGTTAAAATTCATTATGATTGACATATTAACATTGATGCCGTCTTTGTCAAAAAAGCCAAGCCACTGACTTTTCAGCTCTTTTATCTATTTGACGGCTTGGAAGAAATCGGTCGCCGGGCATCACCGAATGGGGACGCCGAGGTGGAGGATCGGCTCCGGGGATGTTGCCGGCCCGCGGCGGTGTTGAGCGGCAAGCGGGAAGCGGTGCGACAGGGGAATTGCCCCCCCGCGCTCGTTTAGAAGGTGCCCCGAAAAGACGAATGGCCCGTTCCTTCACCGGACGGGCCATGGGTTCTCGCTATCAACCGCCAATCAGAGGGCCGGGGCCTGTTTCCGCCCGCTCCCTTCCAGAAGGCGGGCAAAGGCATCCCCGCGGTCGGCATCGAGGACGATATAACGGGGCAGTCGCCTGACATCGCTGCTTGCCGTAGCATGTCGGCGCTCGATGGTGAAGGTGGCGACGTAGCCTGCCGCCGCGGCCCTGGTCAGCAGGTCGTCATCGTAGAGGCCGAACGGCCAGGCCAGCAGGTCCACTTCTGTTCCCAGCTGTTTCTCCAGCTTGTCCCTGGACTTGCGCAGCTGTGTCGTCGCCAGCTGGTCGAACTCGGCGGGCGACAGCCGCCGCCGTTCCTTTTTGAAGTTCGGGTGCCAGTAGGTGTGCGACTGGCAGTCGAACAGGCCGGTCGCCTGCAATTCCCGCAGCTCTTCCCAGGTCATGGCATAACGGGCGTTGGAGATCGCCGAGGGGTAGATGAAGAGGGTCACCGGCACCTGGTATTTTTTCACCAGAGGCGCCATTTCGGTGTAGACCGAGCGGTGCCCGTCGTCGGCGGCGATCACCACCGATTTCGGCCCGGGCGCCGGTCCCCTCCCCCGATACCAGTCGACCAGCCGGCGCAGGGGAATCACCGTATAGCCGTTCTCCCGCAGGTACTGCAGGTGCGACTCGAAGACGGTGGTGCGCACGGTCATGGCATTGGCCGCCGTCGGGCCGAAGCGATGGTAGAGCAGGATGGGAACGGCAACCTCCGGCTCGGGCGGGAGGGGAGGGGAGGCGGCGGCAAGAGAGGGAAGGAGGAGGGACAACAGCAATAGACCAAGGATGATTCGGCGGCGCATGGAGAGGACCTCGCAGGAGAAAATTTGCCCATCATAGCCGAACTTACGACGATTTTACAATCCTGGAAAGCAGGTCTTTTGTCATCTGATCCGGCTCTGAACGCTGCCTGACCGGCCGCCGCCGCAAAATTTTAATCAAGCGTTTCCGTCCTGGTAAGAACCTTTGCAGTCCGGCCGCGAATCGAGTATCTTAGGCCCTTTCGGCCCGACTCCTCCACCGCCTCCGGAGCCCATGAAAACTTTACGGCCGCAGCATCTCGCTCCTCTGCTCGCCCTGGTCCTGTTCGGCGCGGCCCTCTGGGTGCTGCACCGGACCCTGGGCGCCTACCATTATCAGGACGTCCTGCAAGACCTGCGGGCGATCCCCGCCGGCCGTATCGTTCTGGCGCTGCTGCTGACCGCGGCCAGCTATCTGGTGATGACCGCCTACGATCAACTGGCCATCGTCTACCTTGGCCAGCCGCTGCACCGGGCCAAGGTCACCTTCGCCTCCTTTGTCAGCTACGCCTTCAGCAACAACATCGGCCTGTCGCTCCTCACCTCCGGTTCGATCCGTTACCGGCTCTACTCCGCATGGGGGCTTTCGGCGGAGGAGATTGCCCGGGTGGTGGTCTTCACCACCCTGACCTTCTGGCTCGGCATCGTTGCGGTCGGCGCTCTGGTCTTTGTCGCCGCTCCGCTTTCATTGCCGGTCCTGCCCCATCTCCCCTTCGCCACGACCCGGCCCCTGGGCCTGCTCTTTGCGGCGGTAATAGCCATTTACCTGCTGCTGGTGGTCTGCCGCCGCGAGCCGCTGCGCCTGCGTGGCTGGGAGCTGCCCCGGCCGGCGCCGCGCCTGGCGCTCGGGCAACTGCTGGTCGGCACCGTCGACTGGCTGCTGGCCGGCAGTGTCCTCTACGTCCTGCTGCCGCCGGGGGCCGTCTCTTTCGTCGGGCTTCTGGGGATCTTCCTGCTGGCCCAGGTGGTGGCTCTGGTCAGCCATGTGCCGGGTGGGGTGGGGGTCTTTGAATCGCTGGTGCTGCTGTTCCTTCCCGGCGTGCCGGCAAGCGCCGTGCTCGGCGCCCTGCTGGTCTATCGTGCCGTCTACTACCTGCTGCCCCTGGCACTGGCCGCCCTGCTTCTGGGGGGGAACGAACTGCTGGCGAAGCGGGCCGGGGTGGCGCGGGCGGCGCGGCTGGCGGGGCGCTGGGGGACTTTGATGGTGCCGCACCTGCTGGCGGCCATGGCCCTGGTCAGCGGGGCGGTGCTGTTGATCTCCGGGGCGACTCCGGCGGTGCCGCAGCGCCTGCACTGGCTCCGGGAATTTCTCCCCCTGCCGGTGGTGGAGGTCTCCCATTTCATGGGGAGCCTGGCCGGAGCCGGCCTGCTGCTGCTGGCCCGGGGCCTGCAGCGCCGCCTCGACGGCGCCTACATGCTGTCGGCGGCGGCGCTGGCTGCCGGGACCCTCTTCTCCCTGCTCAAGGGCGCCGACTACGAGGAGGCACTGCTGCTGGCGCTGACCCTGGCGGCGCTCCTGCCCTGCCGGCAGCACTTCTACCGGCGCGCCTCGCTGCTCAGCGAGCCCTTCTCCGCCGGCTGGATCATGGCGATCCTGATGATTCTTGTCGGTTCGGTCTGGCTGGGCCTCTTCGCCTTCAAACACGTCGGCTACTCGTCCCAGCTCTGGTGGCAGTTTACCCTGCGCGGCGACGCTCCGCGCTTTTTGCGGGCGGCGGTGGGGGCGACGGTCCTGCTGGTGCTGTTTGCCGTGGCCAAGCTGCTGCGCCCGGCTCCGGCCCGCCACGAGCGCCCCAGCCCGGCAGAGCTGGAACGGGCCGGGGCGCTGGTCGCCGGCGCCGTGGAGAGTTCGGCCAACCTGGCGCTGCTCGGCGATAAGGCGCTGCTCTTCAACGCGCAGGGAACCGCCTTTGTCATGTATGCGGTCGAAGGGCGCAGCTGGGTGGCGCTGGGCGATCCGGTCGGCCCCAAAGGCGAGCAGCAGGAGCTGGCCTGGGCTTTCCGGGAACTCTGCGAGCGGCACGGCGGCTGGCCGGTCTTCTACCAGGTGCGGCCGGAGACGCTGCCGATCTATCTCGACCTCGGCCTGACCCTGCTGCGGCTCGGCGAAGAGGCGCGGGTGCCGCTGGCGGATTTCTCCCTGAGCGGCAGCGCCCGCAGCGGCCTGCGCTACAGCCACCGGCGTCTGGAGAAGGAGGGCTGCTGTTTCGAGGTCGTCCCCGCCTCCGGGGTGGAACCGCTGTTGCCCGAACTGCGGCTCATCTCCGACGCTTGGCTGGGGGAAAAGAGCACCCGGGAGAAGGGCTTCTCCCTGGGCTACTTCGACCCGGAGTTCCTGCGCCGCAATCCGATCGCCGTGGTCCGCCAGGGAGAGAGGATCATCGCCTTCGCCAATCTCTGGCCAGGTGCCGGCAAACAGGAAATCTCCGTGGACATGATGCGCTTTTTGCCGGGGGCGCCGAGCGGCAGCATGGACTACCTGTTTGTCAGCCTGTTGTTGTGGGGGAAGGCGCAGGGCTTCGCCTGGTTCAACCTGGGGATGGCGCCGCTGGCAGGGCTGGAGAACCGTCCCTTCGCCCCGTTGTGGAACCGCCTCGGCGCCCTGATCTTTCGCCACGGCGAGCATTTCTACAACTTCCAGGGCCTGCGGGAATACAAGGCGAAATTCGCCCCGGTCTGGGAACCCCGCTATCTCGCCTGCCCGGGGGGAATGGCTCTGCCGCGGATCCTGACCAATCTCGCCACCCTTATTTCCGGTGGGGTTAAAGGAGTGCTCGGCAAATGAAGCGTGCTTGACCCCGGAACCCTCACCCTGGCGGCCCACGCGAGTCCGGGAGGCGTTTCCACCTTTGACAAAGATGACCGCCGCGGTGTACAAGAACATGTCGGCGGCAAAGGCCGCGGAAGATTCGGCCGCGTTCGCGCCTGTGAAGGTACCCTCCCCATGATTCAGCCAGCAACGATGCACTGCCAGCGAGCCCGTCAGCCCCTGGATTGCGCGTGATCAGTATCCTGCCATTTCGCACGCTGCGCGGGCGGCTTACCCTCCTTGCCTGTCTGGCAACGTTTCCGGCCTTTCTGTTCGTGTTTTATGTGGCGGCGAAAGAACGCGTTGCCGTTTTGCACCGGGTCGAGACCGAATCTCTCTACGTCGCCGATCTGGCCTCGCGCGAGCATGCCCATCAAGTGCTCGGTGCCCGCCGGCTGCTCGACCGCCTCAGCTCTCTTCCCGCTTCCGGCGGACACGGGCGGGGCGAGTTGCCGCAGCTGCTGCCGACGATCCTGCAAGGCTTTCCGCAGTTCGCCAATCTGGGAGTACTGGAACTCGATGGCAGAATCGCTTTCAGCTCGGTGCCTCCCCCGCGCCAGGTCAATATGGCTACGCTGCCGGTCTTCCAGCGGGCACTTGCCTCGGAAGAGGTGGTGGTGGGCTCGTACCTCGTCGGGCTGATCGTGGAGCGGCCGATCCTCATCATGGCGAAGGCCCTGCGCAACCCGCGCGGGCAGGCGCAACAGGTCCTGTTCGCCGCCCTCGATCTCGCCTGGCTCGGCGAGTTGGCCGAGCAGGCGGGGCTGCCGTCCGAGAGCGCCATGCTCATTGTCGACCGGCACGGCAATATCCTGGCGAGTTCTCTCCGGCTGAAGATGGCCCACAGCGTCAACCAGCGCCTGAAGGGATTCGATCAACTGATCCAGCGCCCCCATGTGTTGACCCGCTGTGAGACGCCCGACGGTATCGCCCGCCTCGCGGTCGCCACACCCTTGAAAGGGGTCAGCGACGTCTGGGTGATCGTCGGCCCCCCCGAGGCCAATGTTTATTCCGCTGCCGATGACATCTATTATCGTGATCTGGCAGTGCTGGCGCTGCTCGCCATCCTGGCCGTCGCCTCCTCTCTCACCGCGACCGACCTGTCGGTGCTGCGCGACATTCGCCGGCTCGCCGGCGCCACCGATCGCTTTGGCAGCGGCGAGCTGAGCGCCCGGGTCCCGGTCCCGCGTCCACACGGGGAGATACGCGACCTCGCCAGGACGTTCAACGCCATGGCCGATAACCTGGAGTTGCGTCATCGCCATGCGATTCGCGCCCAGGAGCGCCTGCGCGCGCTGTCGCACCGGCTGCAGACGGCGCGCGAGGCAGAGGCGGCGCGCATTGCCCAGGAACTTCATGACGAACTCGGCCAGGAGCTGAGCGTACTGCGCCTGGAGTTGGAGCGCCTGCGTCGCAAGGTGGTGCTCGACGATGAGCAGGTGTCGCGGGAGGAATTGGCCGGGGAGGTGGATGAGACTAGGTGAGCGCGTCGACGCGACGGTGCGCTCGGTGCGTCGCATCGCCTCGGAACTGCGCCCCGGGGTACTCGACCGCCTGGGCCTGGTGGCAGGGCTCGAATGGCTGCTGAACGAGTTCGAACGGCGCTCGGGGATTGCCACCTCCCTGGCTGCCGAAGGGGTCGAGGATAAGGTGGATGCCGATATCTCCACGGCGCTGTTTCGCATCACCCAGGAGGCTCTCACCAACGTCGCCCGCCACGCCGGCGCCACCGCCGTTGCCGCCCAGCTGTCCGGCACCGCCCGCGACCTGCGGCTGCGTATCGAGGACAATGGATGCGGCTTCGATTCGAGTGCCGAGCCACCCACCCTCTCCCTGGGTCTGCTGGGGATGAAAGAGAGGGCGAGGCGCCTCGGGGGTACATTCGACATCGCCAGCGTGCCGGGTAAAGGGACGGAACTACAGGTGGCTATTCCCCGCGGCAGTACACGAAAACAGGTTGACGGATGAGGCGCAGCGGATGAAGATCCTTCTGGTCGATGATCATGCGATTCTACGAACCGGGCTGAGACGGATTCTCACGGACGAGTTCCCCGACGCCGAGATCGGTGAGGCGGCCGATGCCGATGAGGCCCTGGCCAAAATACAGCGCGAGTGGGATGTGATTCTGCTCGACATCTCGCTGCCCGGGCGCAGCGGCCTGGATATCCTCCCGCAGATTCAGCTCACTTGCCCCGCCGCCAAGGTCGTCGTCCTCAGCAGCTTCGGCGACCAGCAGTTCGCGGTCCGGGCGCTGCGCGACGGGGCCGTCGCCTTTCTGACCAAGGAGCGGGCCGCCCGTGAATTGCTCGATGCCATCCGCACCGTCCTCCGCGGCCGGAGGTTCATTACCGCGGATCTTGCCGAACAGCTGGCATCGCTGATTGCGGCCAAAGGGCCAAAAACTCCGCATGAGACTCTGTCGAGCCGCGAGTTTGAAGTCTTTCGCCTTATCGCTTCCGCCAAGTCACCCACCCAAATCGCCGCCGAGCTTAATATCAGCACTAAAACCGTCAGCACCTATCGGGCGCGCATTCTGGAAAAGATGGGAATGTTCTCCAACGCCGAGCTCATGCAGTACGCTATCCGTCACAAGCTGGTGAACTGACCCGGCTTCTTGCTGTGCCGCCCGGCACAGGCGCTTGTCCCCACCGCCGCACCCACCTACACGCCACACCCTGTCGGGTGTTCCCCTACATCACCGAAAGCCTTTTCCGATGTTGCTGTCAGGCACCGCCCGCTACCCGGCCCCTGCCTGAAAGCGCATACTTGCGCTGGAATGGCGATAACAAAACCCGAGGCGAGGTGTAATGAGAGCATGGCGGGTCAGATGCAGCATGAGATAAAAGCGGACGTGGGTGAAGCAGTCTTCTCCGGAAGGCAGCCCCGCACCCCATTTCACCATGCGGTGGCCACTCTGTCACCGGCTTATTTCGCGCTGGTGATGGCGACCGGGATTCTGGCTGTTGCCTGCCGATTGCAGGAGATTCCCCTCCTGCCGGAGGTATTGCTGCCGATCAACGTGGCCGCCTATGTCGTCCTGTGGGTGCTCACGATTCTGCGCGTCCTGTATTACCCCCAACGATTCATCGACGATTTCTGCAGCCACCAGCGCGGCGCCGGCTTCTTTACCACAGTTGCCGCAACCTCGGTGCTGGGCACCGAACTGGTGATACAGATGAAGATGGTTGCGACGGCTTATGCGCTGTGGTGGCTCGCCTTCGGGTTGTGGCTGGTGCTGATTTATGCGGTATTCACCACTTTTACGGTGCGCCGGGAGAAGCCTGCTTTCGAAGACGGCATTAATGGCGGCTGGCTGACGGCGGTGGTGGCAACCCAGTCTCTGGTGGTGCTCGGCTGCAGCGTCCTGCCGTCGGTATGGGCTGGTGCCGAGGCCGCCATGCTGGTCCTGGTGCTGCTCTGGCTGGCCGGAGGGATGCTCTATATCTGGATGATATCGCTGATCTTCTATCGATATACCTTCTTCCGTTTCCATCCGCAGGATCTGAGCCCTCCGTACTGGATCAACATGGGTGCCATGGCGATTTCCACCCTCGCCGGGACTCTGCTGGTCAGGATCGCGGATTCTTCCCCGCTGCTGAAGTCGCTGCTGCCGTTTCTCAAAGGTTTTACCCTCTTCTTCTGTGCGACCGCGACCTGGTGGATTCCGATGCTGGTCATCCTCGGCGTATGGCGCTACGTCTATCATAAAATACCGCTGGCGTATGATCCCCTCTATTGGGGTGCGGTTTTCCCGCTGGCAATGTACGCGACTGCCACCTATCGGCTGATGGACGGTTTTCAAGCTCCCCTTTCTGCTCATTGTCCCGCGGTTGTTTGTCGGCTTGGCAATCACCGCCTGGTTATTCACTTTCCTTGGACTCATGCTGACGTTTAAATCCGGGCTGAAGTGGGTGGTCAAGGACAGAATGCCGCAACCATCGATGCAGCCGGCTAAACTCAAACTAGACGGAGGTCCATCATGATGCAACAGCCACTTTCCGAAGTACATTTAAAGACCGCTTCCGCCATCCCGAACGGCCAACGGGAGCGAGTGACCCGGCGCGCCGAAGGGGGGGCAAGCCGCTGCTCAGCGGATCGCTACTCAGCGGCTGTGTCATCGCGATGATCGGCATGGTCGCCTATTGTTATGCCGCCCTGGGCGGCGGCCCGAAGGCCGACATGTTCGCATCCCTGTTCCAGAATGGAGCCATCGGCTGGTTCGCCTTGTTTTTTCTGATCATGGGCGTAGGGATGTGGTTCGTCGGGAATTTCGCTCTGCTGAACGAAGCCGACCGTACGAAGAACGAGCGCGGAAAGCCGGAAGCGCGGTAAACCGGCGCGTCACAAAAGCGGCCTGGGGAGTGGGGTGGGCTGCAGCAAGCGGGCGTGACTCAAGACGTGCGGGAATGTCGCGTCGGGCGCGATTGGCCTGGCAGGAAAATGAAACTGAGTGTAGTCGAAGGAGTTTCGAGAGAGATGAGAAGGATTAAGCCACATGAGTGATTCATCCAGTTCTTCAGCAATAATGGCAGACAACAACCCTCTGGCCGGGAGGCCGCTTCCGGGAACTTCAAGCGACTTCATGGTCCTGGATGCGGTATCGCCGGCGCAGATGGGGCGGGAACTCGTCGAGGATGCGGCTAAAAAAGACAAATTCTCCTCTCCTCTCATCTTGACCCGGGGTTTTCTCTGCACCCCTTTTCTGGCCTATGCCGCGGCCCTTTCCGCCCTGCTGGTCACACAGGGATGGCCAACCGCGGCGGCCGGGCTGGTATTTCCCGTCGGCTACATCATGCTGGCGACCCTCGGTCTGGAGATGGCGACGGGCAGTTTTTCCGTCATGCCCATCGGCATGTACGCGGGCCGCGTCAAGCCTTGGCGGGTCGCCCGCAACTGGGGGTGGACCCTGCTGGGGAACCTGTTGGGGGGGATCTTTTTTGCCTGGCTGCTGTGGTTCTCCCTCACCAAAGGAGGCGCTTCGGCTCCCTCCGGAGTCCTTGTCACGCTTGCCCATCTCGCCGAACATAAGGTTGCTTACCGTGAGTACGGGTACATGGGATGGCTGGCGGCGGTTGGCATGGGCGTCCTCTGCAACTGGCTGGTCAGCCTCGCCCCGATTATGGCCAAGGCTTCCCGCAGCGTGCCCGGGAAGGTGATGCTGATCTGGCTGCCGCTGTCGACCTTCTTCGCCCTCGGCTTCGAGCATACGGTGGTGAACATGTTTGTCTTCCCGGTCGGGATTCTTGCCGGAGCGAATGTCAGCCTCGGTGACTGGTGGATCTGGAATCAGATCCCCGTGACCATCGGCAATATCATCGGCGGCATGGTCTTCAACGCTACCCTGTGGTACTACACCCAGCGCACCAATAAGACCGAAGTCGAGAATCCGGCCGTGTCTCACTGATTCCCGGCAAAAAGGGGCCAGAAGAGTATCCAGGCCGAATGCGGTGTCGCCGCATTCGGCCTTTTTCTGTTCAATCCCGCTCTTAACTCCCCTCGCTTTCCTCGAGCAAGGCCAGAATCCGCGGCGTGCAGCGCCGCCCCTGGCAGTTGCCGCTGCCCGCCCCGGTAGCGAGCCGCAGCCCGGCCAGCGTCCGAGTTCCTGAATCGATATGTTTTCTGAAGATCTTCTTCGGAATTCCCTTGCAAAGACAGATCGTTTTCAGCCCGTCGATAATTTCTTCTTCTCTCATAATCTCCCTGCAACTGGGGAATAGCTTCTTGTTCCGCATTCTACCCCGAAGCGCATCCCGGCGGCGAGGCCATGCTATATTTTCAAGGCCAGGCAGGAGGTAGTGAATCTGCAATCCGGAGTCGGAAGTCCTTCGTCCTGATGACCTCGGAGGGAAAGGATCCCCGCGCGTGGATAATATCCTGCAATGGGTCGCGGAATATGGGTACGGCGGGATCATCCTGCTGCTGATGTTCGGGATAATCGGGCTGCCGGTACCGGACGAATGGTTGCTGATGTTCACCGGCTACCTGGTCCATCGGGGCACTTTATCACTTGTGCCGGCGGTCGCCTCCGCCTTTATCGGCAGCGCCTGCGGCATCACGGTAAGCTACACCCTGGGACGTACCCTCGGGGTCATCGTCATCCGCAAGTACGGCTGGCTGATTCATCTCGACCAGGAAAAGCTGGACAGGGTGCGTGGATGGTATGACCGTGCCGGCAAATGGGCGCTGCTTTTCGGCTATTTCGTGCCCGGTTTCCGGCACCTGACGGCTTTTGTGGCGGGCACGTCCTGCCTCAGATATCCGGTTTTCGGTCTGTTCGCCTATGCCGGCGCCCTGCTGTGGGTGACCTGCTTCATCTCTCTGGGATTCATTTTCGGCGAAGAGTGGAAAACGCTGGCCGAAGAGATAAGCCACAACCACTGGGTGATTTCCGGGGCGGTCGCATTGGCGGTGCTGGTGATTTTTTCCCTCTGGCGGTGGTATTCGAGAAGGGCAGCGAAAAGATGAATCCGTCTCTGCCTGCCGATTTTGGCCGTTCGGCCGGAATCAGGGAGCGTCCGTCAGTGTTCAAGGTCCGAAGTGCCCAGGGGACAGCGCCGGGCGCGCAGGGGAATGACCATGGCGCAGTAGGGGCAGTCCCGGGTGGTCGGGGCGGCTTCGACGGCCGGCGCCTCCTGGCGCCGCTTCGGCCGGTTGACCCCCTTGATCAGGAAGAAACCGCCAGGGAGATGATGAGAAGCCACCGTTAAAGACAGGTCCAACGTGCGAGAGACTCCTATCTATTAAGTTTGTAACAGCGTAATATTAAGTCTTGACCTCCTTCCGGAATGCTTTTTTCTTTGGCACCCCCCTGGTTTTCCGGTCAGCTCCATCCACCTCTGTTAAAGTCCCGGAGCAGTTCGTTCCTTTTTGAGCCCTTTTCGTTTCGTGAAATTCTTCACCAGGGCCGAACACCAGACTGCATTGAGCAAAGGACAGATAGTGGGCATTGGCATTCTCATTGGTTACTTCGCAAAACAAGATGAAGCCCGGATAGCTCTCCGGAAGCTGGCGAAAAAAGGCTTCCGTCGCGCCGCCCTGGTGCATAAGGATGCGGACGGGGAGATTCGAATGGCAGACCCTTTCCGCCGCCGTGCCATCGGGGCAACCCTGGCGGCCTCTCTCTTCGGGGGGATCGGCGCAGTGGCCGCTCTGCTCCGGTACGGGTCGCAGTCACTTCCTGTCTGGAACATTTCCACGTCCCTGATGTTGATCCTGGGATGTGCCACAAGCGGCGCCCTGGTAGCTCCGCTATGGCTGCGACGCTCCAGACGGGCCGTCGAGCCGGGGGTCCTGGACGATCATGCCCGCTGGCTCGTCTCCGGGGAGTCTGTCCTCATTCTCCAGGTCCCGGTCGAATCTTTAGAGCTTCCGATGGCTCTGCTGCGGGAAAGTGGCGAAATCCCTCCGGCTCTGTTCGTCATGCATCCCAAGCACGAGCGACGGCTGAAGGCGCGGGGCATCGCGGTCAAACTCTCCCCGGCCCAGATTCTGGACCACGCCCAGCGCCATGCCGGGGAGCAGCAGGTGGACCCACGGCCGCAGCACACGAGCGAACTGCTCAAGCGTCTGAAGCAGTCCCGTCAACGACTCCGTCAGGTCTGCGCGGATCTCACCGCAGCGAGCCGCCTGGAACAGAAAGCGACGCCGGCCGCCGATTGGATCCTGGATAACGAGTACATCCTGGAGGGGAACGCCCGCGATGTCCTGCTGAACCTGCCCCGGAGCTTTTACCAACAACTGCCCACCCTGTCCGCTGATCCCTGCCGGGGGCTGCCGTGCATCTACGCTCTGGCCAAAGATCTGGTCTCCCACAATGAACTGCGCCTCGACCGGGAGAACATCCTGGCGTTTATCGAGGCCCACCAATCGGTGCGCACGCTGACGATCGGCGAACTCTGGGCCATGCCCCAGATGCTGCGCATCGCCCTGATCGAAAGCATTCAGAGCCTGGCCGTCACCGCCCTGGCGGACCTGCGCGAACGTCAGTTGGCCAACTTCTGGGCCAATCGGCTGATCGCCGCCAACCGCCGCGATGCCAACCAGCTCTTCGCGACCCTCGCCGAACTGGCGAAAGCGGAGCCGCGTCCCAGCCCTTCTTTCGGTGCGCAACTGGTCGGCCTCCTCTACGACGAGGCGGCGGCGCTGGCGCCGATCAAGAGCTGGCTTGAGCGCGCGCTCCAAACCCCTCTGCACGACCTCAGCCTGGGTGAGCAGAACCGGCAGACCAGGGAGCAGTTGTCCTGCGGCAATGCCTTCACCAGCCTGCGCCAGCTGGCCCTTCTGGACTGGCGGGAGATCTTCGAGAAGCTCAGCCGGGTGGAGCAGATGCTGCGCCGCGACCCGTCCGGGGTCTATGCCGGGATGGATTTCGCATCCCGTGACCGCTGTCGCCGGGCGATTGAGGAACTCGCTCGCGCTGCCGCCCAGACCGAGGAACAGGTCGCGGAGTGTGTCCTGGAACTGGCGACGCAGGCGGGGCGTGAAGCCCCAAGCGACGATCAGCGCAGGCACGTCGGTACCTGGCTGACCGGGGAGGGACGGGCTGCGCTGGCCCGGCGGCTCCCCTGCCGTGAAGCACGTCGTTATCGCACGCTGGAATGGCTCTACCGCCATCACGCCGCCATCTACGCTTGGTCCATCGGCGGCCTCTCCGCTTTGTTTTTTTGCCTCGTCGGATCGCTCGGATTGGACCTATTGGCCGGATCAACAGGATTGCTCGGACTGGGGCTGCTCCTGCTGATTCCCCTCAGCCAGCTGGCGATCGAGGTGGTCAATTATCTGGTCACGCGCCTGCTGCCCCCCCGGCCCTTGCCCAAAATGGATTTCGAGGAGGCGGGGATTCCCGATGCCTTCCGGACCCTGGTGGTCGTGCCGATGCTGCTGGTGAATGCGGAGACGGTTCGCGCCGAAGTGGAGAAGCTGGAGATCCGCTACCTGGCCAACAAGGAAGCCAATCTGCTTTTCAGCCTGTTCACCGACTACCTCGATTGCGCCACACTGCGCCGCGAAGACGACAGCCGGCTGCTCGAGATCGCCCGCGCATCCCTGGCAGAGCTCAATGAGCGCTATGGCGGCGAACGTTTTTTCCTCTTCCATCGGGAGCGCTCCTGGAGTGAATCTGAGCAGAAATTCATCGGCTGGGAGCGTAAACGGGGCAAGCTGGAGGAACTGAACTGCCTTATCGATGGTACGCGCCCCGAGACCGCCGGCCGCCTGGTTTACGTGGGGGACCCGGAGCGGCTGGCGGACGTGCGCTTCGTTATCACCCTGGACAGCGACACCCAGTTGCCGCACGGGACGGCCCGACGGATGGTCGAGACCCTGGCGCACCCACTCAATCAGCCGCGTTTTGACGCCGTCGGCAACATCCTTGCCGGTTCCTACACCATCATCCAGCCTCGGGTGAGCCCGACCCTGACGAGCACAAATGCCTCGGCCTTCAGCCGGCTCTTCGCCGATGCGGTAGGCATCGACCCGTACAGCCAGGCGGTTTCCGATGTCTACCAGGACCTCAGCGGTGAAGGGTCGTACCAGGGCAAGGGGATCTATGATGTCCGCGCCTTCAACCGCGTCCTCTCGGGACGCTTCCCTGAGGCGTGGGTGCTGAGCCACGATCTGATCGAAGGGGCGCATGTCCGGGTGGGGCTGGCCAGCGATATTGTGCTTTACGATCAATTCCCGCAAGGATATCAAAGTTACAGCAGCCGGGCTCATCGCTGGATTCGCGGTGACTGGCAAATCGCAGGGTGGATTTTCCCCCGCGTTCCGCAAGCTGCTGGCGGTCGGGGACCGAACCCGCTCTCTCTGCTCAACCGCTGGAAGATCCTCGACAACCTGCGGCGCAGTCTGTTGCCCGCCGCCAGCCTCCTTCTGCTGCTGGCCTCCTGGCTCATTTCCCCGAAAGTCGGCTGGATCGCGACGCTGGTGGTGGGGATGCAGCTCCTCTTTCACCCTCTGGCGCAGCCCTTCACCATGGCGACCACCCGCAAGGGGTTGAAGTATTTCTCCCTGGCGAAGCTGTGGCACGATCTATTGCGGGCGATGGCCGACGCCACACTGTTGCCGCACCAGGCCGCGGTGAGCCTGGATGCCATCGCCCGGGTCGGCTACCGCCGCATGATCTCCCGGCGCGATCTTTTGGAGTGGACGGCCCAGGCAACCCATTGGAGATCCTCCCGCCGGCAACCGCTCTTCGTTGCCAGCCTGGCCCTGGGTAGCCTCTTCAGCGCCACTGCCGGCGTGGCGATCTGGCGCCTCATGCCGGCCAGCCTGCCACAGGCAGCCCCCTGGCTCATCCTGTGGTCTCTCTCCCCGCTCCTCGGTTGGCTTCTGAACCTGCGTCCCGTCGAGGAGCAGCGGGCACAACCGCTGCCGGAAACTGACCGCCGCTTTCTCAGGGAGGTCGCCCGGCGGACCTGGCACTATTTCTCGTCCTTTGTCAACGACAGAACCTCCTGGCTGCCGCCCGACAACTACCAGGTTGCCCATCAAAACCGCCTGGCCATGCGCACTAGTCCGACCAACATCGGCCTTTGGCTGAACAGCGCACTTGGTGCCCATGACTCCGGCTACCTGACCCTGGATCAGGTCATCGAAAAACTGACCAGCACCATGGCAACCATCGGCCGTCTGGAGCTCTATAAAGGACATCTCCTCAACTGGTACGATATCCGGACCCTGGTTCCTTTGGCGCCTCGTTACGTTTCCATGGTCGACAGCGGCAACCTGCTCGGTGCTTTGTGGACAGTGGAGCGGGGGCTTGAGGAGCTGAAGCACGCCCCTCTGATGGAGGGTAAGGCCTTTGCCGGCCTGGCGGACACTGGGGACATCCTGCAACAGGTCGCCGCCTTCAAAGGAAGTACCGGCCTGGCCCGCCAGGCGCTCGACCAACTCCTGGTCGAGTGGAAGGCTCCGCCGTCCGGAACCGTCGCCCACCTCCGCCTGCAACGGCAGATGCAGGTTCCTGTCAGCACTGTTGCCGCTGCGGCAGGAGCAGCTCCGTGGGGCGTCGAGCTTGAACGACAGGTTGCGGCCTGGGTTCACAACAGCGACCGCTATCTCATCTGGATCGAAATTCTCGCGGAAAAAACCGAGGAGGAGCTGACCCCGTTGGGACCGGCGGCCCTGCTCGCCATTCGTCAGGACCTGGCGCAGGCGCCATCCCTCTTCGCTCTTGCGCATGGCCGGATCGTTTCGATCCCGATTCTTCGAACGATCCGCGAGGAGTCGCTCCCGGCCGGCGACCCCCTCGGGCCGTGGCTCGACCGGGTGATCGAGGCCTTTGCCACGGCCCAGTGGCTGGCCGGGGAAACCCTGGGAATGGTCGAGCGTTTGATCGTCAATGTCCGCGAGCTGGCGGCCGGGATGGACATGCGCTTTCTCTATGACCCCAAGCGCAAGCTCTTCGCCATCGGCTATAACGTCTCCACGGATCGTCTGGACGCTTCCAGTTACGATCTCCTGGCCAGCGAGGCACGGCTCGGCAGTTTCGTCGCCATTGCCCGGGGCGATGTCCCCTTGGAACACTGGTTCTCCCTGGGTCGCCCCTACGGTGCGATCGGCCGGCAGCGGGTGTTGCTCAGCTGGACCGGAACCATGTTCGAATATCTGATGCCGCTCCTGTTTCAGTCTTCCTGCGGCAACTCGCTCCTGGACAAGGCGGCCCGGGAAGCGGTGAGGATCCAGATCGCTTACGGCCGCATCCAGCGTGTGCCCTGGGGTGTTTCCGAGTCTGGTTTTGCCGATCTTGACCTGGAAAAGACTTATCAGTACAAGGCTTTCGGTGTGCCGGCGCTCGGCTTGAAGCGCGGTCTGGAGGAACAGCTGGTCGTCGCTCCCTATGCCACCCTGCTGGCATTGAATGTAGCGCCGCGGGCGACGGTGCAGAACCTGAAACGACTATCCGGGTTAGGGCTGCTCAGTGATTATGGTTATTACGAGGCGATGGATTTCAGCCGGCAACCGAAGCCTAAGGGGCGGCGCGGGGTGATCGTCGAGGCGTATATGGCCCACCACCAGGGGATGGCGTTCCTGGCCTTGACCAACTTTCTCCATGGTAACCCGTTCCCTCGCCGTTTTCACAGCGACTCACGGGTGCGGGCCTTTGAGGCCCTGCTGCAGGAACGCATACCGACCCTGCCGCCGTTGCGCCTGATCTCGATGCGGCAGAGTGAGCCGGCACTGCCGGACGTTGATCTGGTCGCGCCGGCAGGCAGCACCTTTACCACGCCCCATACCCTCACGCCCAAGAGTCTGCTGCTCAGCAACGGCCGTTATGGGTTGATGGTCACCAACAGCGGTGGCGGCTACAGCCAGTGGGGGGAGCAGGAGCTGACCCGCTGGCGGTCGGACCAAACCCGTGATGCGCAGGGGACCTTCTGCTATATCCATGAGGCCGAACCGGATCGTCTCTGGTCAACCACCTATCACCCGGTCGGCGGCAAGGTTGAAGGGTATTCCGTGGATTTTGCCCTCGACCGGGCCGTCTTCCGCCGCGCCGACCACGGCATCCACACCGAAACAGAAGTCATCGTCTCGCCGGAAGACGATGTGGAGGTACGCCGGATCACCCTGATCAATCGCTCCGCCCGCGCCCGACGCCTTCATCTCACCAGTTACGTTGAACTCTCTATGGCGCTGCACAAAGCCGACCGCCAGCACCCGGCCTTCAATAAATTGTTCATCCAGACCGAAGCGCTCCCCGAGCAGCAGGTGCTCCTCGCCTGCCGGCGACTGCGCAGCGAAAGCGAACGGCCGCTGTATGTGGCCCATTGCCTGGCCCTCGAGCACGCCGGGGAGGACTCCGTCTCTGAAGAGGGTTGGCAGTTTGAAACCGACCGCGGGCGATTCATCGGCCGCGGTCGGACCCTGGCCAATCCCATGGGAGCCGGGCAGGAGCTCGGCAACAGCCAGGGTTTTGTCCTCGATCCGATGCTCGGCCTGCGGCGCAGCCTCACGCTGATGCCGGGGGGGCGCGCCCGGCTTTCCCTGGTGCTCGCCGCCGGGGCGACCCGCGAGGAGGTTTTGGTGCTGATGGATAAGTACGGCCAACCCCATGCGACCGAGCGGGCCATGGATTTCGCCTGGCGCGCGGCCCAGCAGCAGCTGCAGGTGCTGCACATCCAGCCCGACGAAGCACGCCGCTTCCAGCAGCTGGCCAGCTATCTCCTCTTTCCCAACCCCCTCTTGCGCCCACCCGCCGAACGCCTCGCGGAGAATCGAAAGGGGCAAGCCGGATTGTGGCCCTACGCTATTTCGGGCGACCTGCCGCTGGCCCTGGTGACCATTGGTGAGGCGCGGGATATCAGCCTGGTTCGCCAGCTGCTCCAGGCTCACACCTATTGGCGGATGCATGGATTGTCGACCGACCTGGTGATCCTCAACGAGGAGACCGGGAGCTATGAGCGGCCGCTCCAGGAACGACTGGAACAGCTGATCCGGACCCATGCGCTCTCGGCAGCGGCGGATCGGGCAGGCACCATCTTCCTGAAGAACGCGGCGCAGATCCCGGAGGACGATCTGAAACTCCTCAAAGCCGCCGCCAGCGTCGTGCTGGTGGCGGCACGTGGCACGCTCACCCAGCAATTGGGGGTGCCGGCGGTGGCTCCCGAACGGCAGGAAATTCTGGTCCGCAAAACCACCCCCCGCGAGCCCTCGGCCCCGCTCCCCTTCATGCAGCTGAACTACTTCAACAGCCTCGGCGGCTTCACCCCGGACGGGCGTGAATACGCCATCTATCTTGGTCCCGACACCAACACCCCGGCCCCCTGGGTGAACGTCATCGCCAACCCGACTTTTGGCACCCTGATCAGCGAAACGGGGTCTGGCTTCACCTGGTACGGCAACAGCCAGCGCAATCGTCTTACCGGCTGGTCGAACGACCCGGTGCTGGACCCGGCCTCCGAGGCGGTCTACCTTCGCGATGAGGAGAGCGGCGCTTTCTGGTCGCCGACCGCGGCGCCGATTCGTGAAAAGACCGCTTATCGGACCCGGCACGGGGCGGGTTACTCGGTATTCGAGCACAACAGCCACGGTATCGAGCAGGAGCTGACCGTCTTCGTCCCCGTGGAGGAGAGCGGGGGTGAACCGATCAAACTGCAGCGCCTGCGGCTCACCAATGCCTCCGCGCGAAGGCGACGGCTCTCGGTCACCTATTATGTGGAATTGACCCTCGGCGAGCACCGCGAAAGCTCCCAGATGCATGTCGTGACCAACTGGGATGAGGTCGCCCGGGCACTGCTGGCGCAAAACCGCTACCACCCCGAGTACGGCGAGCGGGTTGCCTTCGTGGCCCTGACGCCCGAGGCCGACTCGTACGGCGGCGACCGCACCGCCTTCATCGGCCGCAACCGCTCCCTTGCCGACCCGGCCGCCATGGAGCTGACCCGGCTGTCACAACGGACCGGGGCCGGGCTCGACCCCTGCGCGGCCCTCCGGGTGACCCTGGAGCTGGCGCCGGGGGAGCGCCGCGATCTCATCTGCATGCTGGGGCAGGCCGAGTCGGCGGCACAGGCCCGGCAATTGGTGCAGAGCTACCGGGAGGATCGGGCATTTGAGGACGCATTTGATCAGACCAGGGCCTGGTGGGATGCGCTCCTGGGGACGATTGAAGTGCACACCCCCGAACTGGCCGCCGACCTGCTGATCAACCGCTGGCTGCAGTACCAGTCGTTGAGCTGCCGCATCTGGGGGCGCTCGGCATTTTACCAGTCCGGCGGCGCCTTCGGTTTTCGCGATCAGTTGCAGGACGTCCTGGCCTTCCTCTACGCCCGGCCGGAACTGGCCCGCGACCAGATCCTGCTGGCTGCCAGCCGGCAATTCACGGAGGGGGACGTCCAGCATTGGTGGCATCCGCCGAGTGGCGCCGGGATCCGCTCGCGGATTTCCGACGATCTGCTCTGGCTTCCTTACGTGGTCGCGCACTACGTGCGGACGACCGGCGACAGCGCCATTCTGCTGGCGGAGGTCCCCTTTCTCAACGCCCCGCCGCTGGCCGCCGATCAGCACGAGGTCTTCTCCACACCCGGAGGTCTCTGCTGAACGCGCCACGCTCTTCGAACACTGCCGGCGCGCCGTTAGCCGCGGACTGACCAGCGGACCCCATGGCCTGCCATTGATGGGGACCGGGGACTGGAACGACGGCATGAATCTGGTCGGCGCCGGGGGGCAGGGGGAGAGCGTCTGGCTCGCCTGGTTCCTCTGCGAGCTATTGCAGGGGATGGCTGAACTCTCTAACCACTTGCAACAAACGGAGCTGAGCCAGGCCTATCAAGCGGAGAGAACGGCCCTGACCCAACGGACCGAACAGGCCGGCTGGGATGGCGAGTGGTATCTGCGGGGGACCTTCGACGATGGCACTCCCCTGGGGGCCGCGGCCAACCGGGAGGCGCGGATCGACTCTCTCCCCCAGTCGTGGGCCTGGCTTTCCGGCGCCGCCGACCCGGCGCGCGCGCAGCAGGCCCTGGAGTCGGCCTGGCAGCATCTCGTTCGCCCTGAGGAAGGTCTGGCGCTGCTCTTCGAACCCCCATTCGACCAAGCGGAACCCTCGCCCGGCTACATCAGGGGGTACCCCCCCGGGGTGCGGGAGAACGGCGGCCAGTACACCCATGCTGCCCTCTGGATGGCCATGGCCATGGCCCGAAAAGGGGAGGGGGAGCGGGCGGTGCAGCTGCTGCGCCTGCTCAACCCGATCGAGCATGCCCGCGATGCGAAGGCGGTCTGGCACTACGGGGTTGAGCCTTATGTGGTCGCCGCCGACGTCTACCGGTTGCCCGGCCGGATCGGCCAGGGCGGCTGGTCCTGGTATACCGGTTCGGCGGCCTGGATGTACCGGGCCTGGGTTGAAGAGGTTCTCGGCCTACAGGTGCGCAGTGGGCAGATGCGGGTAAATCCGGTCATACCGGCAGCGTGGCCGGGCTTCAGCCTTCAGTACCGGCATGGGGAAACGATTTACGCGATCCAGGTGGAGAATCCGCACGGTTGCGAGAGCGGCGTCGCCTGGGTGGAGATCGATGGCCGGCGCGTGGCCGGCGGCGTGATTCTGCTGGAGCGGGGGCTGGTGAAACATCGGGTAGTCGTGCGGATGGGGACACCGGAAGAGCCGGGTAGCGGGGCTTTCGGCGTAAGGCAGTCATGAGCAATAAAGGTTACTGGCTCTATGCGGCGATTGCCCGTCAGCTCCTTGCCGCGCAGGACAGAGGCGAGGACCACATCGACATTTCGGTCGATCTGAACCTCTCCCGTGCCACCTTTGTCCTCGGTCGGGAAGAACTGGTCCTGGATACGGATAATCGGCTGAGCCGGGCGGAGCTGCGGCAGATTGCGGGCAAGGAGAACAGAATCTTCACCCTGCAGGGCGGCCGGCTGGAAGTGCTCGAGGTCAGGGACGGCGGTTATTACAAGCTCGTTCCCACGGAGCAGGCGCCACTGTTGGAAATCAGCGGGGTGAAAATGCACATCTCGAAGGGAATCAACCCCTTTGCGAGTGCCGAGCAGATGGCCGCGCAAATCGTGAAACAGGGGGACCGGGTGCTGGATACCTGCAGCGGCCTCGGTTATGCGGCCTCGGCCGCCCTGAAGCTCGGTGCCCGCGAAGTCGTCTCGGTCGAGCGCAGTAGCGCGGTCATGGCGCTGCGCCGGAGAAATCCGTGGTCACAGAGAATATTCGGCGAAAACATTCAGCTCGTACATGCCGATATCGATGAATACATCCGGGAGTTCGCGGCGGAATCCTTTGACGCGGTTATCCATGATCCGCCCAGACTTTCCCTCGCCGGGGAGCTCTACAGTGAGCGGTTCTACCGGGAGATTTACCGGGTGCTGAAGAGGCGAGGGGCGCTGTTCCATTATACGGGCAACCCGCATCTGCTGAAACACGGCACCAGTTTTATCGAGCAGGCGGCGCAGCGGCTCCGGGTGGCCGGCTTCAGCAAGGTGGTGAAAGTCGCCGGGCTCATGGGTGTCACGGCGCGAGTAACCGGGACGGGGGGCGGTCGCCACTAGGCCAGATTCGCTGTCGTGCCGGCGTCCTTCCCCGGATATCCGCAGTCATTCACGGCAACCCAGCAGAAAAGTGCCTTTGCCCCGGCTACCGCTCTTTCCTTGCCGATCCTTTGCAGCTTAGCCGCATCGATGCCGGTGACTTCGCTGACCCTCGGGAGAAGTGTGACAAGGGAAAAAGGGGCCTGCTTCCTCCTCTCGGTCATGGCCGCCGGTCAGCGCTTTATACAAATCCGCCGCTGTTCTCTGGCGGCGGTATGCGGAGAAGGTCCCAAAAAGATAAATCTGCCGTCCCCGGAACGTCCGTCAATGTTCAAGTTCCGAAGTGCACAGGGGACAGCGCCGGGCTCGCAGAGGGATGGCCATGGCGCAGTAGGGGCAGTCCCGGGTGGTCGGGGCGGCTTCGACGGCCGGCGCCTCCTGGCGCCGCTTCAGCCGGTTGACCCCCTTGATCAGGAAGAAAACGGCCAGGGCGATGATGAGAAAGTTGATGATGGTCTGGATGAACAGGCCGTAGGTCACGATGACGCCGCCGGCCGCCTTGGCCGCCGCCGCGGTGGCATAAGGGCCGGGCATGGCGCCCTCGCGGAGAACGACGAAGAGGTTGCTGAAATCCACACCCCCCAGCAGCAGACCGATCGGCGGCATCAGGACATCGTCGACCAGGGATTTGGTGATGGCGCCGAAAGCGGCGCCGATGATGATGCCGACGGCCATGTCCACGACGTTGCCGCGCGCCACGAATTCCTTGAATTCCCGGACCATGCCCATGGTTGCCCTCCAAGAGATGATAATTTTAATTAGTTTATAATTTTCCCATCTATTGTCAACGGCTGTGGGACATGGCTACAGCCTTGTCTCCCGCCTTCGGCCTGATAATCTTGCCAGATGGTTGTAAGAAGGTCTCCACCTGACCTGGCGTTACCCTGGGAGCCTCCAAATGGAAGATTACGAGAAACTCGGCGCCTTTTACCTCGGCAAGGTGTACGACCCGCAGCAGGAGAGACTGACCGACGAGCTGATTCTCTACGATTCCCGCGACCTGACCACCCACGCGGTGATCATCGGCATGACCGGCAGCGGCAAGACCGGCCTCGGCATCGGTCTGCTCGAAGAGGCGGCCATCGACCACATACCGGTGATCGCCATCGATCCCAAGGGGGATATGGGAAACCTGCTGCTCACCTTTCCCGATCTGCGCGGCGAGGATTTTCTCCCCTGGGTCGACAGTCGCGCCGCCGCCGAACAGGGGCTGAGCCCCGAGGAGTACGCCCGGACCCAGGCGCAGGCCTGGCAACAAGGACTCGCCCAATGGGGCCAGAGCGGCGAGCGGATCCGCAAGCTGCGCGAAGCGGTCGACATGGCGATCTACACCCCCGGCAGTTCGGCCGGGCTGCCGGTCTCGGTGCTGCGCTCCTTCAATCCTCCCCCGGCTGCGGTCAGCGCCGATCCCGACCTGCTGCGCGAGCGCATCCAGGTCACTGCCACCGGGCTCCTGTCGCTGGTGGGAATCGACGCCGACCCCATCACCAGCCGTGACCATATCCTGCTCGCCAATCTGCTCGAACGCCTCTGGCGGGAGGGGAAAAGTCTCGACATCGCCGGGCTGATCGGCGCCATCCAGGAGCCGCCCATGGCGAAAATCGGGGTGCTCGACCTGGAGTCCTTCTATCCCGCGAAAGAGCGCTTCGCCCTCGCCATGCGACTGAACAACCTGCTCGCCTCCCCCGGCTTCGAGGCCTGGATGGAGGGGGAGCCCCTCGACGCCGGCCGCCTGCTCTACGGCGAAAGCGGCAAACCGCGGGTCTCGGTGATTACCATCGCCCACCTTTCCGACAGCGCGCGGATGTTTCTGGTCTGCATGCTGCTCAACGAAATCATCGGCTGGATGCGCAGCCAACCGGGAACCGGCAGCCTGCGGGCCATCCTTTACATGGACGAGATTTTCGGCTATCTCCCGCCCATCGCCAATCCACCTTCGAAAAAACTTTTCCTGACTCTGCTCAAGCAGGCCCGGGCCTTCGGCCTGGGCCTGGTGCTCGCCACCCAGAATCCGGTCGACCTCGATTACAAGGCGCTTTCCAATATCGGCACCTGGTTCATCGGCCGGCTGCAGACCGAACGGGACAAGGCGCGCGTCATGGAGGGACTGGAGGGGGCGGCGGGGGCGGCGAAGTTTGACCGGCAGCGGATGGAACAGACACTGGCCGGGCTTGGCAAGCGCCGTTTCCTGCTGCACAACGTCCACGAGGACGAAGCGGTGGTGTTTGCCACCCGCTGGGCCCTATCCTATCTGCCCGGGCCGCTGACCGGGGATCAGATCAAGGCCCTGATGGCCGGGAGGAAAACGGCCCCGGGCACCGCTGCCTCGGCGGCGGCCGCAGCCCACCCCGCGGCTACGTCCGCGGCACATAAGGCACCACTGCTTCCCGCCGGCGTGCCCCAGTACTATTTCCCGGTACGCCGTGCGGGGGTGGCCGGCAGCGACCTGATCTATTATCCGCGCCTGTTCGGGGCGGCCGAGCTGCATTATGCGAGCGCCCGCCATCAGGTCGCTGCCAGTCGGACCCTGGCGGTGGCCTGTGAAGTGGAAGAGAGCGCGGTGCCGGTCGACTGGGACCGCGGCGAGCCGATCGAAAGCAGTCCTTCCGACCTGCAGCAGAAGCCGGTCAGCGGGGCCGGCTTCGCTGAATGTCCGCCGGCGATGTACCAGGAGAAAAATTACACCGAGTGGGAAAGGCTGTTCGTCCGCTGGCTGCGCACCAGTCAGGAATTGCGCCTCTGGCGCAGTCCGACATTCAAGCTGGTTTCGGCGGCCGATGAAACCGAACGCGATTTTCGCATCCGTGTCCAGCAACTGGCCAGCGAGCAGCGCGATGCCGCGGCGGATAAGCTGCGCCGCAAGTACGCCGAACGCACCGCCACCCTGCAGGAGCGGCTGCGCCGCGCCGAACAGTCCCTGGAGCGGGAGCAGGAGCAGGCCCGCCAGAGCAAATTCAACACCGCCATCTCCGTCGGCACTGCCCTGCTCGGCGCTTTTCTCGGCCGTAAAACCTTCGGCAGTCGGGACCGCATCACGCATGGGGACGGCGGTCAAGGGTGCGGGAAGGATCGGCAAGGAAGCCGCGGACGTCGACCGGGCAAAGGAAACCGCCGAGTCTCTGCGTCGCCAGCTCGAAGAACTCGGCAAGGAATTCGAGAAAGAAGTCGCCGCCCTGGAGAATTCCTTTGACGCCCAGGCGGAGAACCTCGAAGAGGTTCGTGTGCGGCCTGCCTCCCCCGATATCCAGGTACGAATCGTCGCCCTCGCCTGGTTCCCTTACCTACGTGGTGAAGATGGCAGGCTCTCACCGGCCTGGATGACCGGGCGGACGTAGTCAAAAACGCCTGGCGGTTCATTCCCGCCTGCATCTGCTCCTATGTTTAATGATAATTGAAGTCGAAGTTTCCGCTTAAAATAGATGAAAATAGTCATCTTTCTATTGACAACCTTTGAAACGGATATAACACATTAAGTACAGCAATTAAAAAATGGATAAAAAGGAGAAATAAAGATGAAGCTACGTTTTTCAACCATCTTGGCCCTTGCCGGCAGCCTGATTCTGGCGCCATATGCCTTCTCGGCGCAAGAGGCGGAGCAGAAGCAGGACAGTAAGTCATATTCTCAGCAGCAGACCTCCACTTCCGACCAGCAGAACCAGACTCGGCAGAAGGAGTCCGCCACTGCCGGTCAGCAGGACCAGAGTCGACAGCAGAAGCAGACCGCGACGAACCAGCAGCAGAGCCGGTATGCGCAGCAGTTGCTGACGGCCGACAAACTGAATGGGATGCAGATCCAGAACCAGCAGGGAGAAGATATCGGCTCGGTCGATCAGGTCATCCTTGATGCCAAAGAAGGCAAACTGGCCTACGTAGTCGTCTCGACCGGCGGTCTCTGGGGTATCGGCGGCCAGAAAGCGATCGTGCCCTGGAATGCCCTGCATCTTCAGAGTGAGCAGGCGCTGCAGCGGCAGACCGCCCAGCAGCAGGGCCAAGCGGGCCAGCAGGGGCAGACCGCCCAGCAGGGCCAGGCTCAGCAGGGCCAGCAGGTTCTGGTTCTCAATGTTCAGAAGGATCAGCTGAAGAACGCACCACAGGGTGACCTGCAGAATGTCCTGGATCGCCAGCAAGGTGTTCAAATCCACAAATTCTATGGTGTTGCTCCCTACTGGGAAAGCGGCCAGGAAGGTTCCCAGCAGCAGAACCTGCCCCCGGGACACCAGTCCAAGGAAATGAGGGGACAGCAGGAGCCGCCGGGACATCAGCCGAAAGAGGAAGGGAGCCGGTAGGCAGAAGATAAGCAGCTAACCGGTAACGCCGGTCAATGCAAAAGCAGCAGGGGCGCCCGTCGGCGCCCCTGCTGCTTTTGCATTTCCCTCGAAATCCTTCCTAGCCTTGGCAGAGATGCAAGAGTTCACCCACCCCCTGCAGGTTCAGGTGGGGCCACCGCTTCTCCGGTAAATGGGCAAACGCGTCGATATTGCCAACGCCGGAATGAACCGCAATCGCCAGGCAGCCGCCGCGATGCGCCATGGGAACCTCCAACAGCGGGTCGTCTCCGACCACCGCCAGATCCTTCAGCCGTACGCCCAGACGACGGCCGGCACAGCGCAGGGCCTCCAGGGAGGGTTTGCCGATAGTGATCACCCGGCAGCCGGTCATATCCTTGATCACAGCGGACATGATGCGAGAGGGTGCCAGGCTCTTTCCTTCAGCCGTTGCAAAAAATCTGGTCTGCGAGGCGCTGTACAACCCGGCGCCGCCCCATATCGCATGGCAGGCCGCTTCCAGTTCATCCAGGGTGACTTCCGGATACCATCCCGCCAGCACCGCATCGGCCTGCGGTTTGCCCTTGGGCGGCACGAGCTCGAAGCCCGCCTCGAGCAGTGGGCGTTGCACCCCCTCGCCACCAAGCGCCATGACCCGCCGGTAGCCGCGGCGCAGGAAGAGATCGACGGCGCTGGTGACCGGAGTCATCACCCGCTCGTCAGGAAAGTCGAAACCGATCTTGCGCAGCGCCTCGGCATATTGCTGCGGCGTGCGTGCAGTTCCGTTGGTGAATAAGACGGCGGGAATACCGCGCCCGGTGAGGAAACGCGTAAATTCGACCGCTCCTGGAAGGGGGCTGAGGGCGTGATTGCGCCGGTCTCCCAGAATCAGGGTTCCGTCCATATCGAACACGAAACCGCACACATTATGCAACCGCTGGAGCACCGCGGACGGAATATCCCGGGAGGAATGACTGAGGGGGGCATCACGCATAGGGAACCCTTTTATTTGGGGCGAGTAATTTCAAGTGACTGATTGTACTCAATAATTTGCTGGGCCAAGGCAGCCAATTTACAGGGTATTAATATGGCGGAGTATAACAGGGGAGGGGGCAGGTGAAAAGGAAGTTCTTCCGGGCGGCCGTCGGGCGTTGCTGCTGCTCGAGTGAGAAAAAGAGTAAAAAAAGAGGGTCGACTCTCCATTGTTCATGGACCGTGAAGAATGGAGAGTTGGCCCCTGTCACTTCCCCTGCCGAGCACGTCCTCCCCGCCGTTATCGGTGCCCGAGCGCGCCGGGCCGGTACCAGCCGACCTCCGAACGGAAGCTGATGGCCAAGCGGTTCCAGCCGTTGATGGCGACAATTGCCAGACTCAAATTAACCAGTTCCTCCTCGCTGAAATGTTCCCGCGCTGCGTGAAAAACAGCGTCCGGGACCTGATTGTCGGCTATCAGCGTCAACGCCTCGGTCCAGGCCAGCGCCGCGCGTTCCCGATCGCTGTAGAAGGGCGCCTCGCGCCAGGCGTTGAGCAGATAGAGCCGCTGTTCCGTTTCGCCGGCCGCGCGAGCATCCTTCGAATGCATATCGAGACAAAATGCACAGCCATTGATTTGTGAAGCGCGCATCTTGACCAGGCCCAGCAACTGAGTCTCCAGACCGCAATCGTGAAGGTATTTTTCCAGGCCCAACATCGCTCGATAGGCGCCCGGGGCGACTTTGAGGGCATCGATTCTCGCTGCCATCGTCTGCGTCTCCTTTCCTTGCGGTGTTATCGCTCGCCGCAAAAAAGCCGAACGCGAATGAGCAAGGTGCCCAGGTCGGGTTCGGCTGCTCAGTGGTCTTAATTATAGTGCCTGTTCCCAGCGGGGCAAGAGGCGGTACGGGCGAGGCGGGGAAGGCGGGATTTCAGGATTGCGGCAAGCGTAAGTCTTGATCTGCTCTTTGCCGAAATCCTCCTAGCCCTGGCACAGATGCAAGAGTTCACCCACCCCTTGCAGGTTCAGGAGGAGCCGCCGCTTCTCCGTAAGCACGAATCCCCATCCTTCCCATGGCAACTCTCTCCCCGCCTCTGCTATACTTTCTGTAATTCATTAAACATATATGGCCTGTGGAAGAGAACGCGTATGGAATTGACCCGGGAAGAGGCGCCATGAAGCGCGGAAATGCGAGAGTAGGACTACTCTTACTCCTCTTGTCTCTCGCCGGCTGCCAACAGGCGCCGGAGACGGCTTGGCAGGGGTACGTGGAGGGGGAGTTCGTTCGGGTCGCCTCGCCACTGGCCGGCCGTCTGGAGACCCGAGCGGTGGCGCGCGGCGACCAGGTGGCGGCCGGGGAGGAGCTGTTCACCCTGGAGCGGCAGGAGGAAGCCGCCGCCGCGGCCGCCGCCCGGCAGGAGCTGAAGCAGGCGCAGGACAACCTGGCCGACCTGCGCAAAGGGGAGCGGCCGAGCGAACTGGCGGCCCTGGAGGCGCGACTGCGCCAGGCGCAGGCGGCCTTGAACTTATCCCAGCAGGAGTTGAAGCGGCGCCGTGACCTGTACGGGCGGCAGATGATCTCCGCCGAGGAGCTGGACCAGGCGCGCACCGCCGTGCAGCGCAACGAGGGGGCGGTCCATGACCTGCAGGCGCAGCTGCAGACCGCCCGCCTGGGAGCGCGGCAGGACGTGGTGGAGGCGGCGCGGGCGGCGGTCGGGGCGGCGGCGGCCCGGCTGGCCCAGGCCGAGTGGGCGCTGGAGCAGAAGAGCCGGACGGCGCCCGCCGGCCGGGCTGGTCTTCGACACCTTTTTCGAGCCGGGAGAATTCGTTCCCGCCGGCCAGCCGGTGGTCTCCCTGCTGCCGCCGGCGAACCGCCTGGTGCGCTTTTTCGTCTCCGAGCCGGTGGTCGGCACCCTCAAGGTCGGCCAGCCGGTGCGCGTCTTTCTCGACGGCCGCGCCGAGCCGGTGCCCGCCGTCATCGATTTCATCTCCCCCCAGGCCGAATACACCCCGCCCGTCATCTACAGCCGCGAGACGCGCGGCAAGCTGGTCTACCTGATCGAGGCCCGCCCGCGCCCCGAGGCGGCGACCCTGCTGCATCCGGGGCAGCCGGTCAGCGTGCGGCCGGAGGAGAGGCCGTGAGCGGGGCGGCGCCGGTCATCGCCGTCGAGGGGCTGAGCAAGTCCTTCGGCGGCAAGATGGTGGTGAAGGGGCTCTCCCTGCAGGTGACGGCCGGGGAGATCTACGGCTTTCTCGGCCCCAACGGCAGCGGCAAGACCACCTTCATCCGCATGCTCTGCGGCCTGCTGCGCCCCGACGCCGGCCGCGGCACCTGCCTCGGCTACGACATCATCAGCGAGGCCGAAGAGATCAAGCCGCACATCGGCTACATGGCCCAGCGCTTCAGCCTGTACGAGGACCTCAGCGTCCGCGAGAACCTCGACTTCATGGCCAGCGTCTACGGAGTGAAGGACCGCCGGCGGGCGGTGGCGGAGACGATGGAGCGCATGGGGCTGGAACGCTTCGCCGATCAGCTCGCCGGCACCCTTTCCGGCGGCTGGAAGCAGCGCCTGGCCCTCGCTTCCTGCCTGCTGCACGCGCCGCGGCTGCTGCTCCTGGACGAGCCGACGGCCGGCGTCGACCCCAAGGCCCGCCGCGATTTCTGGGACGACGTCTACGCCCTCTCCGCCCAGGGGATCACCGCCCTGATCAGCACCCACTACATGGACGAGGCCGAGCGCTGCCACCGCCTGGCCTACCTGGCCTACGGCGACCTGCTGGCGACGGGGACAGCCGAGGAGGTCATCGCCGCCTCCGGGCTGGTCACCTGGTCGGTCTCCGGCCGCCGGATGCACGAACTCAGCGCGCAGCTCAAGCCGCTGCCCGGCGTCGAGCAGGTGGTGCCCTTCGGCAACACCCTGCACGTCAGCGGCCACGACGCGGCCCGACTGGAAGAGAGCCTGCGCCCCTTCATGACCGGCGATTATCGCTGGGAGAAGAGCGCAACCAACCTGGAGGAGGTTTTCATCAGCCTGATGCAGCGGGCGAAGGTGGAGTGAGGGATGGCGCGCCGGCTCTTCTCCTTCACCCGCTTCGCCGCCATGGTCCGCAAGGAATTCGTGCAGATGCGCCGCGACCGGCTCACCTTCGCCATGATGCTCGGCATCCCCATCCTGCAGATGGTCCTCTTCGGCTACGCCATCAATTCCGATCCGAAGCGCCTGCCCACCGCGGTGCTGTCCGCGGACCACAGCGTCTTCTCCCGCACCCTGGTCGCCGCCCTGCAGAACAGCGCCTATTTCCGCGTGGTGCGGCTGGTGGGGAGCGAGGCCGAGGGGAAGGAGCTGATCGACACCGGCGCGGTGCAGTTCCTGGTCAACATCCCCGAGCAGTTCGGCCGCCGGCTGGTGCGCGGCGAGCGCCCGGCGATTCTGCTCACCGCCGACGCCACCGATCCGGCCGCCACCAGCAATGCCGTCGCCGCCTTCCGCACCCTGGCCGAGGCGGCCCTGGCGCGCGACCTGGACGGGCCGCTGGCCTACCTGAGGCGGGGTGAAAGCCCCCTGGAGATCATCGTCCACCCCCGCTTCAACCCCGAGGGGATCACCCGCTACAACATCGTCCCCGGCCTGATGGGGGTGGTGCTGACCATGACCCTGGTCATCATCACCGCCCTGGCGATCACCCGCGAGCGCGAGCGCGGCACCATGGAAAACCTGCTCTCCACCCCGGTGCGGCCGCTGGAGGTGATGCTCGGCAAGATCGTCCCCTACATTCTCGTCGGCTACCTGCAGATGGCCTTCATCCTGGCCGCCGCCCGCTTCCTCTTCCAGGTGCCGCTGAGCGGCAGCATCCTGCTGCTGTTCGCCGTCTCCCTGCTGTTCATCGCCGCCAACCTCGGCGTCGGCCTGACCTTCTCCACCCTGGCGCGCAACCAGCTGCAGGCGATGCAGATGTCCTTTTTCTTCTTTCTCCCCTCCATCCTCCTCTCCGGCTTCATGTTCCCCTTCCGCGGCATGCCGGTCTGGGCGCAGTACCTCGGCTCGGTCCTCCCCCTGACCCATTACCTGCGCATGGTGCGCGGCATCCTCCTCAAGGGGAACGGCCTCGCCGAAATCCTCCCCCATCTCTGGCCCATCGCCCTCTTTCTGGCAGTGGTGCTGAGCATCGGCCTCAAGCGCTACCGGCAGACTCTCGACTAGGCCGCCGGAGACTGCCCTTTTCCGCATCTCTGCGTATCTTGGCTTGCTTGTGCGGCGTACGGATGTACGCCTCCGCGCAAAGCCTTGATTTCCTTGACCCCTTGCAAAATATTGCTCGTTTACGAATCAGAAACACGCCATCGCCCATCCGGACTAGTTCCCGCGACCTCTGATTTTGGCTTTCCACGGGACGGCCAGGATAGACGTCGGTAAAAGCCTCTTCCATTGGCGGAAGAGAACCGCGTCAGCGGTCAAAAAGTTTCCTTGCCACGCGGCACTGCAGCTGTCACGAGCATCGGTCGGGAGCCAGCGGCGTAAATCCTTGCGAAAGGAGTCCTCCCCGGCAGAGGCCGCCGTTTTCTTTGGTTACTTTCTTTTAGGCGGATTTTAAAAGAAAGTAACGCGGGGTGCGGGGCGCAGCGCCCGCGGTCTAAAGGGGGTGCGGGGCGCAGCACCAGTCGGCAATGACTATTGCCAGAGGCCTCTGAGGCGTTTTACGCCCAGGCGACTCGACATCTGGTCGATCAACTCATTGAAATTGCACAAAATATACCCGACATCAGGCGAAATTCCGGCAGATGTCTGATGTTTTCGGCGGGAGAGCGGATTACTCTGACGACAGGTTGCATTCACTTCTGTCCAAGGAGGCCCAAATGAAAAGAACCGTTGTCCCCCTGCTGATCGTCTTTCTACTCGGCGCCTTCCCCTTCGCCGCCGGCGCCGCCGATTTCGGCCTGACCGGCATTCAGATCACCTTTGGCTCACGCATCGACAGATCGCCCCGGCACCGGGAGGTACATGTCGTCAGGGAGGTCCCGCAGCGTCGGTATCGGGAAAGGGATCATTGGGATCGCGGCCGGCGGCCGCGGGTGATCGTCATCGACCGCGACCATCGCCGGCACCGGTGTGATGATGAGAGGGTGGTGATCGTCCGCCGGGAATACGGCGAACGCTGGTAATCGGGCATGAAAAAAGGGGGACCGGCAAGCTGCCGGTCCCCCTTGGTTTAGGTTTTTTCTACCTCCCTACCTCCCTACCCCTTATTTTCCCGGCTCCGCCTGCGGGCGTACCGCGTAGGCACTGGACGGGATGCCGGCCGGCTGCGGCGCTGAGCCTGGATAGCCGGCCGGGGCGGGATTCCAGGAAAGATGCTCTTCCGGGTAGGCGGTGATGTGGTGGATCGCCAGGTCCGCTCCGGCGAACTCTTCTTCGCCACTCAGCCGGTAGCCGAAGGTGCGGTTGACCAGGGAATAGACCGCGAAGCCGACCCCCAGGGCGTAGCCGACCGCCAGCAGGCTGCCGGCCAGCTGGGAGAGGAAGGAGACTCCGCCCATGCCGCCGAGCAGCGGGCTGCCGAAGATGCCGGCGGCGATGCCGCCCCAGGTGCCGACCATGCCGTGCAGCGGCCAGACGCCGAGGACGTCGTCGATGCGCAGCTTCTCCTGCTCGAACTGAAAGCCGAAGACGAAGATCAGGGCGCCCAGGCCGCCGATGAAGAAGGCGCCGATCGGATGCACCAGGTCGGAGCCGGCGCAGATGGCGATCAGTCCGGCCAGCGCCCCGTTGTGCAGGAAGCCGGGGTCATTGCGGCCGGCGACCAGGGCAAAGAGGACGCCGCCGACCATGGCCATCAGCGAGTTGACCGCCACCAGGCCGGAAATGCCGCCCAGGCTCTGGGCGCTCATGACATTGAAGCCGAACCAGCCGACCGCCAGGATCCAGCTCCCCAGGGCGAGAAAGGGGATGCTGCTGATCGGGATCGGGTGGCTCCTGCGCCTGCTGAAACGGCCCAGGCGGGGACCGAGGATGAGCACCGCCGGCAGCGCCAGCCAGCCGCCCATGGAATGCACCACCACGCTGCCGGCGAAGTCGTGGAAGGGGGCGCCGAAGGTGCTCTGAAAAAAGCCCTGCAGACCGCCGCTGTGCTGCCCCCAGATGAGCGATTCGAAAAACGGATAAATCAGGCCGACGAAGATCGCCCCGGCGATGACCTGCGGCCAGAAACGGGCGCGCTCGGCGATGCCGCCGGAGATGATGGCGGGGATGCAGGCGGCGAAGCAGAGCAGGAAGAAGAAGCGTACCAGCTCGAAGCCGTTGCTGTTGCCCAGGAGATCGCCGGCCGGGTGCAGAAAATTGATGCCGTAGGCGAGGGGAAAACCGACCAGGAAATAGACGACGGTGGACACCGACCAGTCGGTGAGGATTTTGGCAAAGGCGTTGATCTGGCTTTTCCGGCGGACGCTGCCGACCTCCAGGAAAGCGAAGCCGGCGTGCATGGCGAAGACCATGACCGCGCCGAGCATGAGAAACAGAACGTCCCCCGAACGACCCAGGGACTGAGCGGCGGATTGCATCTTATGACCTCCTCGTCATCATAGCCGGAGCGCCATTGACCCGGCTGAGTCGTCTCCTTTCAACACCCGTGCCGGAAAAAGGGTTCAGAATATTCAATCGGTTAGACGAGGAGGGTAGGGCCGAGAGGTTTTCGAGATGAAATTGTAGGCACTGCCGCCGGAAAATTCAGCAGGCAGGAACTCGGCGGCGGGAGAAAATCGCGCAGCAGCGGTGGCAAACCGCGGCCGGAAAGGTAAAATGCCGGTTAATGTGAAAGGTTTTCCGGAAAAATCTCCCGGGAGAATCCTTCATGACCGATCCGAAACGGTATCTGCGAGAATCACTGGTGCTGGTGGGACTGATTGCTTTGCTCATTCTCTCCGGTTTGCCGGCCACCCGGGTCGCCGGGGCGGCGGTGCCCGCCGGTCCAGGAGAGGCGCAACTGCCGCTGCTGCAGCCGCCGGGCACGCCCTACCATACACCGCGGGCCGGCGAGGGATTCCGCACCGTGGTCTTCGGCCGGGAGGTCAGCGTGCCGCCGCAGAACCGGCGCTCCGTCTCCGCCTGGGATCTCGGGGTGGTCGTAACGAACCGCCGCCCGAACATTCGCAGTATCTCCCGTTCGGCGCCCTCTACTTCTGGCGCCATCCCGATGCCCACCGGCTGCTGCGGGCCGAGGCGGCCGTGGTCTACAACGACATCTTCTTTTCCCGCGCCCGGGCGACGGTCCGCTCGAATGGGTGCTCACCTTCAACAACTTCACCATCCCGGTCGCCCAGGCCGAACTGGTGGACGGCGGGGCCCTGGACCGCCAGGAACTGCTCTGGGGGTATGTGCGGCCGGGATTCGGCCTGGGCTATCGCCGGCAGGTGGCGCCCGGCCATCAGGAAAACATGCTGGCGGTCGATCTGCTGCTCGAGCCGGGTTACTGTTCTTCGATAACGGCGACAAGACGGCCGACAATTTCGTCGTCCCCCAGAATACCTTCGAACTGCGCGGCCACCTGCAGGTGCGCTGGGATGCCTTGGAGCGCAACCTCCTCGAACTGCCGCACCGGGGCTTTGCCGCCGGCGGCGATCTGATCGGGGGTTATCGGCCCGACTGGCAGGACTGGGGGGTGAACGGCAGCAATGAGGCCGGCGACGGGCGCGACTATCTCTCCTTCAGCGGCTATGCCCTGGCCGCCGGCGGGGTGCCCGGGGTGGCCAGCGAGCGCCACCGGCTGGTCGGCTCCCTGCACGGCGGCGCCGGCCGCCATCTCGACCGCTTCACCGCGCCCCGCATCGGCGGCGGCCCGCGCCCCATGGGGGAGGAATACGGTTCCACCTGGCGGCCGGTCCTGCCGGGAGCGGTCATCCAGGAGTTCTATCCGGACCACTACCTGGTGGCGGTCGGCGAATACCGCTAGGAGCCGATCTTTTTCACCTACCTGAGCCTGGTCGGCTCCCTCGCCTGGCTCGACCGCCTGCGGGGGAACGACGGCGACCTTTACCGGCAGGACGACGTCTTCACCGCCCTCGGCGCGCGGGTGACCACCGGCTTTTTCTTCGAAACCCGGCTGCAGCTCGACTACAACTACAACTTCGCCGCGATCCGCCAGGGCGATTACGGCGGCCACGAAATCGTCCTGCACGTCTCCGGGCAGTTCTGACGATGTCCTCGCCCGTCAGCCGCTAAAGCCGATCTGGCGCTGCGGCCTGCCGCCGCACCGCCGGCGCCCGTAATTTTTCCCGCCCGCAATCCAAGGGATGACTGTTCCCGCAAGCCGACTTCTGCCATAATCACCTCCGAGACCAATTCACGAGGAAATGCATCGATGCCCATATTGAGTTTACGCGACGTCACCCTCTCTTTCGGCGGCGCGGCCCTGCTCGACAGGGTCAGCCTGCAGGTCGAGGCGGGGGAGCGGATCTGTCTGCTCGGCCGCAACGGCGCCGGCAAGTCGAGCCTGTTGCGCCTGCTGGCCGGCGAACTGCCGCCCGATGCCGGTGTCATCGACCGCCGGCAGGGGCTGCGCGCGGCTACCCTGCCGCAGGACGTGCCGCGGGAGATGGCGGGAAGGGTTTTCGAGGTGGTTGCCGGCGGGCTGGGGACGGCCGGCGAGGGGCTGTGCCGCTATCACGACCTCGGCCGGCGGCTGGCCGGCCAGCGGCGACCAGCGGCTGCTTCCCGAACTGCTGGCGGCGCAGCAGACCCTGGAGGAGGGGGGCGGCTGGGAGCTGCAGCAGCGCACCGAGCAGGTGATCGCCCGGCTCAAGCTGCCGGCCGATACGCCCGTGGCGAGCCTCTCCGGCGGGTTGAAGCGGCGGGTGCTGCTGGCGCGGGCGCTGGTCGAGCGAGCCGGACCTGCTGCTGCTGGACGAGCCGACCAACCATCTGGACATCGAGTCGATCGTCTGGCTGGAGGAGTTCCTGCTGCGCGCCCGCATCGACCCTGGTCTTCGTCACCCATGACCGCGCTTTCCTGCGCGCCCTGGCCACCCGCATCGTCGAGATCGACCGCGGCCGGCTGTTCGATTTCGCCTGCGACTACGACACCTTCCTCGCGCGCAAGGAAGAGCTGCTGCATGCCGAGGCGCAGGAGTGGGCGCGCTTCGACCGCAAGCTGGCGCAGGAGGAGGTCTGGATCCGCCAGGGGATCAAGGCCCGGCGCACCCGCAACGAGGGGCGGGTGCGGGCGCTCAAGACGATGCGCGAGGAGCGCCGGCGGCGGCGCGAACGCAGCGGCACGGCGAAGCTGCAGCTGCTGGAGGGTGAGCGCAGCGGCAAACTGGTGGCGGAGGCGACGGACGTCACCTTCGGCTACGGCGAGCGGCCCGTGATCCGCGATTTTTCGACCACCGTGCTGCGCGGCGACCGCATCGGCATCATCGGCCCCAACGGCGCCGGCAAGACCACCCTGCTCAAGCTGCTGCTCGGCGAACTCGCGCCGCAGGCGGGACAGGTGCGCCTCGGTACCAACCTGCAGGTGCTCTACTTCGACCAGCTGCGCGAGCAGCTCGATCCGGATCGGACCGTCCAGCAGAACCTGGCCGGGGAGCAGGACACCGTGCTGGTCGGCGGCCAGTCGCGGCACGTGGTCGGCTATCTGCAGGATTTCCTCTTCACTCCCGACCGGGTGCGCACCCCGGTGCGCATCCTCTCCGGCGGCGAGCGCAGCCGCCTGCTGCTGGCGCGCCTGTTTACCCGCGAAGCGAACGTCCTGGTCCTCGACGAGCCGACCAACGATCTCGATCTGGAGACCCTCGACCTGCTGGAGGAGCTGCTCGCCGATTTCGGCGGTACCGTTTTCCTCGTCAGCCATGACCGCGACTTCCTCAACCGCATCGTCACCAGCACCCTGGTCTTCGACGGGGAGGGAGAGGTGGAGGAATACGTCGGCGGGTATGACGATTGGCTGCGCCAGCGGCCGCAGCCGGCCGCTGCCGCCGCGCCGGCGAAGCCGGCCCGGGAGAAGCCGACGAAAGAACGGCCGCGCAAACTCACCTTCAGGGAACGGCAGGAGCTCTCGGAGCTGCCGCAGCGCATCGAGGCGCTGGAGGCGGTGCAGGCGGCGCTGCATGAGAAGATGGCGGATCCCGCCTTCTACCGGGAGGCGGGCGATGCCGTGGCGGCCGCCAGGAAGCGGCTGGAGGAGCTGGAAGGAGAGCTGGCGGCGGCATACGCGCGCTGGTCGGAACTGGAAGAAGTGGAGGGGAGGTGATCGGCGAGCGATGGGGACCACGAGAAGAGGCGGCGAACAGCTCCCTGCTGCTGTTTTGAGCCGACCTGCCGGCGATGATGGCTGCGGTAGAGGCTTCTTCCTCCCTGCTGGTAAGGTTGTAAGCACAGAACGGGACCAACCCGCCATCGGCGGAGATGACTGCAATGCAGCAACCCCTCAGCCGCTCAAGGTCCAGGTTGTCGGCATCCTGAAAGGCCATGGCGGATAGCGTAAAGCTCCTGGTGGCGACAGCCTGGAGAAAAAAATCCAGGTCGAGAGGGCCTTCGGCCCGGACCGCATCCGGTCTGCCGCTGCAGCAGGCGGTCTGTTCCAAGTCGAGGGACGGTTGGAAAAAGAAACTGCGGATGGCAGCCTCCAGCGACGCGACACGGTTTCTACGGTCTTTCTGATCCCGCCGCCGCAATCCGCCGTACAGCAGTTATCGCCGCCAGTCGTTCCGAGCGGGCGCAGTTCCCCGGCAGCTGAATAAATATACGTGGCATGAAAGGAACAGTGAGCATGCTCGCCGCCGGGAGGAGAAAAGTCCGCCAGCTTGAGCAGCCCTTTCGTCTGACTTTCGAGTGATCTCATCAACTCCGGAAGGGTAAAACGATCGCCGCCGCCGTTCCGCGCAGGGAAGCGACCGAAATAACTTACCGGCTGAAAATGGATGCCCCGTACCGTGGGAGCCAGTTGCAGGGCCTGTCGTACAATGGCCCCGATGGCGTCGGTATTCACCCCCTTGACGAGGGTAGGGACCAGGACGACGCCGATACCTGCCTCCCCCGCATGTCTGACGGCCCTGAGCTTCTGCGCGAGGAGCGCCCTGCCCCGCAAGGTACGGTAAATCCCATCGTCAACGCCGTCGAACTGGAGGAAGACCGACGAAAGGCCTGCCGCCTGCAGCCGATAGGCGTAGTCTCTGTCCGTGGCAAGGCGGAGACCATTGGTATTGACCTGAATGAAGGAAAAGCCAATCCGCCGGGCCGCTTCGACGATCTGCGGAAGGTCGTCCCGCAGCGTGGGTTCCCCGCCTGATAACTGAAGGTTGCAGGGACCTGCTGCAGCCATGGCCCGCTCCAGCAGCCAGGCGATCTTCTTCAAGGACGGATCCTCTGTTTCCCTTTGGCCGGAATCGGCAAAACAGACGGCGCATTGCAGGTTGCACCGGTCGGTTACTTCCAGCAGAACGGAGCAGGGAAGCTGTTCATGGCCGCTGCAGAGGCCGCAGTCGAAAGGGCAGCCCTGGTCTGCGGTTCCGTAGCAGAGTTCCGGATGGACAGGTGCCTTCGGCCGCTGCCATTCGGCCATGGACGGCTCGCCGTGCCATATGAGAGTCCTGAAGGATCCATGTTCTTCGCACTCCTTGACCTGAAAAACCTCGTCGCCCAACAATTGTCGTATCGCCGGGATTCTCTTGAGGCACACAGGGCAGAGGCTTTCGGTTGCCTGCGGATTCGCCTTTTCCATAAATTTTACTCAGCCCTTCCCACTGCCGGATCGACGACCACTTCCCTGCATCAGGCCGCCAGCTCTTGCAAAAAAGATGTCATTCACAGGACTGTTCATTCCCACATCCACGGGCACCGCCTTTCGGGCGACCAAAAGAAAATAACCGATTCCTGGGTGGCCGGTCTTTTCCCCATTTTGTCTCTGATCGCATCTCCACGAATCCGGCAGACATTCGCCAGCGAATATCATGCGCACCGCGAATTCCTTGAGCAGCTGTTCGTGTGTCTCCCATAGGAGAGGAGTAAAGCCACGTCCTGTGAGTAAACCGAGTAATTCCCCCGAGGTGAGAAGTTGATCTGCGGGTCCTTCCTTCCCGAAAACGCCCTTCCTGAAGACGTCACTTATCACCAGAACCCCCCCATCTTTCAGGACCTGTGCGAACCCGTCGAGGACCGCCGGCTTGTCATCGATGATGGAAAGGACACATTCGCAAAAAATGGCATCGAAAGTTTCTTTCCTGAAGGGGATTGCTTCCGCCAGGCCCTGGATGAGCCGAGCTGATTCCAGGTAGGCAGCCGCCTCCTTGAGGAGCCTTTCCGAATAGTCGAATCCCACCAGCCGATGGTGCCCGACCCGTTCCAGGTGCTGCAAGGTGCCCCCTGCACCGCAGCCGACATCGGCGATTAGGGATCCGGCCGGGAGGGCGCAGAACTCCAACGCCCTTTTCGTAAGCACGGTGCCTCCCGGTCGGATACAGGGCCCCACGCTGCGGCAGATCTCTGACCAGTTAAAAATAATGTCGCTCATATTCTCAGCAGGTCCGGCAGAGGGTTTCATGCGCGCCGGTGTGCTGTCCCAGCGCCGCCACATACCTTCAGGGCCTCCGGCATAGCCGGGGCTTGGACAACTCTTAACGGACTGATCACTTCTGTGCCATTCTGGCAACAATGTCGTCGTCGATCCACAAATAAATCCATTCAGGAGAATTATTGCGGGCCATAAACGGGCGCGGCCCCTGGTGAAATCCAGGGGCCGCACATATGCACGATGCGCTTCGGAAAACCTTTTTTGAGCACCACTTCGCCGTCCCGAGAGCGTCTCGTGAACTGTCTTTATGCGGAACCGCAGGCGCGGGGGCGGTGGGGATCCCGTCTTCTAAGCATTCAGGCCGTATAGCCGCGGCTGCGATGGCGGCGGAATAGCCAGGCGAGGAAGGCCGCCAGGACGATCAGGCCGGGGACGAAGAAGATGTTGAAAACTTTGAGGGTGGCCTCCAGCCCCAGGATATCCCGGCGCAGGTTGTACTGCACTTCCCGCAGGTCCTTGCGCGTGCCGACGATTTCGCTGCGGAATTTGTCGACCTCCTTCTCCTGCTCCGGGGTGAGGGCCGAGGAGCCGGCGTCCCGCCGCTTCTGCTGCAGCTGATTCAGCTTGCCCTGCGTCTCCTTCAGGCGGGCGACCAGTTCCTGTTCCCGCGCCTGGTACTGCCCCTCGGCTTTCTGGCGGATTTCATTCACCAGGGTGAAGGGGCGCTCGAAGCTTCCCCGGCTGCGCACGCTGATCAGATCCGGGCTGCCGCCGAGCTGGTCGAGGGCATTGAGGGCGAAGTCGGCGTTGGCCGCGATCGGCGTAGCCAGCCGTTGCCCGAAGAGGTCCTGGACCTGCACCCAGAAGCGGTCATCGAGCAGGTCGGTGTCGGCGACGACGATCAGGTTGAGCGGCTTCTTCGACTCTTTCAGCTGCGGCTGGGCGACCTTCTCCTTAGCTTTTTTCTCCTCTTTTTTCTTGCCGTCCGGTTTTTCCCCGGCGGCTGCCGGCGGTCCAGCGGGGAAAGCGGTGGCCGCCGGACCGCTGATTCGGGCGGCGAGGATGTAAGGCTTGCCGGAAGGCTTGAAATCGGCCAGCAGGCGCCCGGGATCGGGGGAGAAGGCGACTTGCTCACGTTTGAGGAGCATCGCCCGGGCGCTCGAGCGGAGCAGGGGGACCATCTCGGTGCGCGCCTCCGGCAGCTGCACCAGGGAGCCGGCGCTGGCCAGGTTGAGCTGGCCGAGTTGGCCGGTCACCACATCGTCCCGGTCCATCTGCTCCGGGCCGACCGCCAGCCAGGGGAGATAATCGACCACCTGGGGGCGCAAGGGGCCGCCGGCGGTCACCTTCTGCGCCAGCTCCAGGTCGCCGATGACGCCGGGTTCCAGCCGCACCCCCCAGGCCGCCAGCAGCTTATCCGCCGCCGACGTCTCCTGCACCGGGTTGGCGGCCTCGCTGCCGAGGGTTTCCGCCAGGGGGTCGGTGAAGACCACGGCGCGCCCGCCGGCGAGCACGAACTGGTCGATTGCGTAGAGCGCCGTCTCCGGCAGCATCTGCGGCTGCACCACCATGAGCACGTCGGTTCCGGCAGGGATCTCCCGGGTATCCGCGGGCAAAGTGCGCAGGTCGAACTGCCGGCGCAATTGCTCGACGATCATCCACGGCGGCTGCATCTGGTAGCTCTGCGCCGAAAACCCGCCGTTGATCGGCAAGGCACTCAGCAGGCCGACCACCGGCTTTTGCGGATGGGCAACCGCCTGCACCATTTGGGTCAGGTCGTACTCCAGGAAACGCTCCCGGTTCTGCTGAAAAAGGGGAATCACCTGCGGGCTCCCCTTGGCAGTGGTGGCGACCAGGCCGAAATAGAGGGACTCGCCGTCTCCTACCGGTACCCCCTGCAAGCCATAGCGCACGGCGTCGTCCTCGCCAGCCGAGAAGGGTTCAGGATCGATCCGCTCCAGGGTGAGCCTGCCGCCGGATTCGGCAGCATATTCCGCCAGCAGGTCGCCGATCCGGTCGGCAAAGGTCTTGAGCGACGGGTGACGGTCCGCTTCGGCACGGGAGAGGTACAGCTGAAGCGTGACCGGCTCCGGCAGATTCTTGAGGATATGGATGGTCCCCGGCGAGAGGGTATGCAGGTGATTTTCCGTCAGGTCGAGGCGGGCGCCGCGCAGCAGCGGTCCGCCGGCCAGATTGACCAGGGCGAAGAGGAGCGCCGCCGCCAGCAGTCCTCCCAGGGAATAGATTTTTTTCCGCGTCATATCGGTAGCCCTCCGGTTTTCAGGCAGTTTTCTGGCGTGTTATGGCCCAGGTCCCGGCAAACAGCCAAAAGGAGATGAAGGAGAGGAAGAAAAGCAGATCGCGCGCATCGATTACCCCCCTGGTGACGGCATCGAAGTGGTGCAGAACGCCGAAGGAGGCGATCCCCTCCAGCAGCACCGTGGGCAGCCAGGGACGGAAGAAGTCGAGGACCAGGGGATAGCCGGCAAGGAGAAAAGCGAAGCAGCCGACCACCGAGAGGACGAAGGCGATCACCTGATTGCGGGTGCAGGCCGAGAGGCAGGCGCTCACCGCCAGATAGGCGCCGGCCAGCAGCAGACTTCCCAGGTAGCCGGCGGCAATCACCCCGTTGTCGGGATGCCCCAGGATGTTGACCGTGATCCAGATGGGGAAGGTCAACGCCAGGGACAGGGCGAGCATGCACCAGGCGGCGAGGAATTTGCCAAAAACCGCCTCGGCGGTCGATACCGGCAGGGTCAGCAGCAACTCGACGGTACCGCTACGGCGCTCTTCGGACCAGAGACGCATGCCAAGGGCCGGCACCAGGAAGAGGTAGAGCCAGGGCTGCCAGGTGAAGAACGGCGCCAGATCGGCCTGGCCGCGGGCGAAGAAACCGCCGATATAGAAAGTGAAGATGCCGCTCAGCATGAGAAAGATGACGATGAAGACGTAAGCCACCGGGGTGGCGAAATAGCCGGCCATTTCCCGCTTGAATATGGCGATGATACCTTTCATGCCAGCCCTCCCTCGCCGCCTGGGCGCTGCTGGTGACGGCGCGGAAGACATCCTCCAGCCGCCCCGGTTCCTGCACCAGTTCGCGGATCTGCCAGCGGCTTTCCCGCAGCAGTCCGCTCATCTCTTCCAAAAGCGAAACCCCGGCCGCCGGCAGGGCGGTCAGACACGCCATTCCCGCCGCTGCCGGTATCGTTTCCACCCCGCTCACCCCCGGCAGCCGGCGCAGGACGGCGGCGATTTCCATCGCCTGCTCCTCCGGCACCCGCAGGGAAACGGCCCGGTGCCGTGGGGAGCGGGCGGCCAGCTCGGCGGGGGTGCCGTCGGCGACGATGCGGCCGCCGGCGATGATCAGCGCCCGGCTGCAGACCGCATCCACCTCTTCGAGAATATGGGTGGAGATGATGATCGCCTTGCGGGCGGCCATGGCCGTAACCAGCTGCCGCACCTCCTGCTTCTGGTTGGGGTCGAGACCGTCGGTCGGCTCGTCGAGAATGAGCACTTCCGGGTCGTGGAGAATGGCCTGAGCCAGTCCCACCCGCCGTTTGAAACCCTTGGACAGGGTTTCGATCGGCTGCCGCCAGACGTCCTTGATCCTGACCTGCTCGGCCACTTCGTCGAGGCGCCGGCGCCGGGCATCGCCGGTCAGGCCGCGCACGTCGGCGGCGAAGGAGAGCAACCCGGCCGGCGTCATTTCCGGATAGAGGGGCGCCCCTTCCGGCAGGTAGCCGAGCTTCGCCTTGGCCGCCACCGGTTGCTGCTGCACATCCAGGCCGCAGATTTCGGCGCGGCCGGCGGTCGGCGGCAGAAAGCCGGTGATCATCTTCATCGTGGTCGATTTCCCCGCCCCGTTCGGGCCAAGAAAGCCGAGGACTTCACCCGCTCCGAGGCGGAACGAAATGCCATCGACCGCCACCAGAGAACCGAACTCCTTGCGCAACTGTTCCACCCTGATCTGCGTAGTCATCGAATGCTTCACCTCTCTGATTCGGGAAATCAATTCGCCGGCAGAAGAGCCGGCGGCGCCGCCGCCCGATTCTCCCCCGCCAGCGGCCGCTGGCGCCCCTGGCCCAGGCGCGCCTTTTCACCGGGAGGAGAAAGGGGTGCATCGAGCCCCACGGTCCAGTCCCGGCCATCGAAGAAAAGGGCCAACAGCAAGGCCTGGCTGATGGCTGCGGCACTCTGCGCCCGCAGCCGGACATAGGCGGTCTCCAGCCCCTGCGCCCGCAGCCGGTCGGTCAGGAGCCGAAAACTGTCCTGATCGGAGAAAACCCCTTCGAACCGAGGTTGACCGTCGATCAGCAGAAGAAAAGGGAAGCGGTTTTCTTCGATTTCGACCAGCAGCAGGACAGAGCACATGACCGTCTCTTCATCGGGAAAGGGGACACCGCCGGGGAGTCCCCAGAGCACTGACCGATGATAAACGGCAACGGTTTACGGCAAGATGTCTTGAGTATTACTTTTTTGTCAGGTTGCGACGGCGGCAGCGCCGCAGGAGCGGTGAGGGGGGAAAGGTGCGGCCATGCTGCAGAGGGTGCAGAACAGGCGGGTTCAGCCGCCGAGGTAGGCTTTCTTGACTTCGGGGTTGCCGAGCAGCTGCTGGCCGGTGCCCTCGGCGGCGATGGTGCCGGTGTCGAGGACGTAGCCGCGGTGCGCCAGGTGCAGCGCCAGGCTGGCGTTCTGCTCCACCAGCAGCAGGGTCAGCCCCTCCTGGTTGAGGCGCTTGAGGGTGCGGAACAGCTCATATTTGAGGCGCGGGGCGAGACCCATGGACGGCTCGTCGAGCAGGAGAAAGGTGCAGCCGGTCATCAGCGCCCGGCCGACCGCCAGCATCTGCTGCTCGCCGCCGCTGAGAGACTCCGAGCGCTGCCGGCGGCGTTCGCCCAGGCGGGGGAAGAGATCGAAGACCTTCTGGTAGTCGCGCTTGATCCCGGCCGCATCCTTGCGCGCGTAGGTGGCCAGGTCGAGGTTCTCCTGCACGCTCAGGTTGCCGAAGATGCGCCGCCCCTCGGGGACCAGGGCCAGCTGCAGCCGGTCGACCACCACATGCGGCGGCGTGTTCAGGATCGAGGCGCCGCGCAGGCGGATATCGCCGCCGATCACCCGCGGCGCTTCCGGCGGCGGCAGACGGCAGATGCTGTGCAGGGTGGTCGTTTTCCCCGCCCCGTTGGCGCCGATCAGGGTGACGATTTCCCCCTCCTGCACATGAAAGCTGATCCCGTGCAGCGGCTGGATATTGCCGTACTTGACCTGCAGGTTTTCCACCGACAGCAGCATCAGATCGTCGCGTCTCCCAGGTAGGCGGCAATGACCGCCGGGATGGTTGCGGATCTCCTCCGGCGTTCCCTCGGCGATGGTCTCGCCGAAGTCGATGACCTTGATGCGGGCGCACAGTTCCATCATCACATCCATGTGGTGCTCGATCATCAGGATGGTGACCGCGAAGTGCTGGTGGATCCAGCGCACCAGCCGGATCAGCTCCAGCACGTCGGCGGAATTCAGGCCGGCGGCCGGCTCATCGAGCAGCAGCAGGCGGGGGCGCACCGACAGGGCGCGGGCGATCTCCACCTTGCGCTGGATGCCGTAGGGGAGGTTGCGCGGCAGCTCGTCCGCCATGGCCTCCAGGCCGAGGGCGGCGAGCAGTTCGCGGGCATACTCCTCGATTGCCCGCTCCCGCTCCCGGTAGCGGGAGGAGCGCCGGAGGGAGTCGAGAAGGCCGTAGCCCAGACGGTGGTGCTGGGCGACGCGGATGTTGTCGAGCACGCTCATCTCGTTCCACAGGCGGATGTTCTGGAAGGTGCGCGCCACCCCGAGGGCGGTCACCTGGTGCGGCTTGCGCCCGGCGGTATCGGTGCCGCCCACCCGGATGAAAGCCGGAGCTCGGCTGATAGAAGCCGCTGATCAGGTTGAAGACCGTCGTCTTGCCGGCGCCGTTGGGGCCGATCAGGCCGAACAGCTCCCCGCCCTCCAGGCGCAGGTTGAAGTCGGTCAGGGCGCGCAGGCCGCCGAAGCTCTTGTTCAGGTTGCTGATCTCGATTACCGCCATGCGAAGCCTGTCCTCTGCCGCCGCGTCAGCGAAACTGATAGAAGCGGCGCAGCCGGGGGAAGACCTGGTGCAGCTCGCGGTTGCCCATGAGCCCCTCCGGGCGGAACTGCATGAGGATGATGAGCAGCAGCGGCACCACCACCCACTTGATGATCTGCAGGGGGCGCAGGGCCTCCAGCAGCAGGGTGAAGAAAATGGCCGAGAAGACCGAGCCGGAAAGGGAGCCCATCCCCCCCAGGTAGACCATGACCAGGATTTCCGTCGACTTGAGAATGGTGAAGGAGCCGGGGTTGACGTAGCCCATGATGTAGGCGAACAGGCCGCCGGCGATCCCGGCCAGTCCCGAGGAGAGCATGAAAGCCACCAGCTTCATCTTGTTGGTGTTGACGCTCATGATTTCGGCGGCCACCTCGTCCTGGCAGATGGCGGAGATCCCGCGGCCGTAGGTGGAGGAGACGAAGCGGCGCAGCAGCCAGACGCTGAAGATGGTGAAGGCGAAGACCCACATCGGCATCCACGGCAGCTCCACCGAGTCCTCCATCGCCCGCAGAACCCCTTTCATCCCCATGAAGCCCCGGGCGCCGCCGATCACCCCCAGGTTTTCCACGGCGCTGATGATGATGTAGTTGGCGGCGATGGTGATGATGGCCAGGTAGTCGCCGCGGGTCTTGAAGGAGGGGAAGGCGACCAGCAGGCCGGCCACCGCCGCCGCCGCCCCGCCGGCCAGGATGACCAGGGGGAAGGCGAAGACGGCCAGGTCGGGCGGCAGCAGGGCCGCGCCGAAGACCCGGTCCTTGGCGAAGAGCAGCACCCCCAGCACCGAGGACGCGTAGGCGCCGACCGCCATGAAGCCGGCATGGCCGCAGGAGAACTCCCCCATGTAGCCGTTGACCAGGTTAAGGCTGGTGGAGAGGATCACGTTGACCCCCATGAACATCAGCACCGACAGGACATAGAGGCCGATGAGCTCTTCATGGGCGAGATAGGTCAGGGCGAAGAAGGCGATGGCCAGCAGGGCGGGAACGGTCAGTCGGCGCATGGCGGGTCCGTCAGATCTTCGTGGTTTTGGCGACCCCGAACAGTCCCGTCGGCTTCACCGAAAGGATCGCCAGCAGCACGCTGAAAGCGAGCAGGTCGCGGAAGGTGGAGGGGAAGACGGCGACCACCAGGATCTCCACCGCCCCGAGGAGAAAGCCGCCGACAAAGGCGCCGCGGATATCGCCGATCCCGCCGACCACCGCGGCGATGAAGGCCTTCCAGCCGATCAGCGCCCCCATGTACGGCTCCAGCACCGGGTAGGACATGGCGAAGAGGATGCCGGCCAGTCCGGCCATGGAGGAGCCGAGGACGAAGGTGGCGACGATGATGTGGTCGATCGGAATGCCCATCAGCGGCACGGCGAACTTGTCGTAGGAAATCGCCCGCATCGCCATCCCCACCCGGGTGCGGGTGACGATGAACTGCAGCAGCAGGAAAACGACGATGGCGGTGAGGATGACGGCCACCTTGAGGTTGGTGAAGACGATGCCGTGCACGTTGTACACGATCTCCGGCACCATCGGCGGGAAGGCCTTGCGGCTGGCCCCGAGCAGCGCCAGGTTGCCGTGCTCCAGGATCAGGCCGGCCATCAGGGCGGTGATGACGACGTAGAGCCGGTTGGCCCCCTTGCGCCGCAGCGGCCGGTAGGCGACCCGCTCCAGGGTCACCCCGACCAGGGAGGTGAGGACCATGGTCAGGGGGATGGTCAGCGCCAGGGCGGCCCAGCCGGGGACGCCGGTCGCCGTGAGCAGGAAGGTGGCGACAAAAAAGGCGATATAGGCGCCGACCATGAAGACGTCGCCATGGGCGAAGTTGATCAGCGTCAGCACGCCATAGACCAGGGTATAGCCGAGGGCGATCAGGGCGTAGAAGCTTCCCCACTGCAGGGCATTGAGGAGGTTCTGAAGAATGGTGGCAAACACGTTCCGGTCCCTTCGGACGGCAATGGCCGAGGCCACACGGCAGGTCGGGGCCGGCCCCGACCTGCCGTCATCGCAATGGAATCATCCCGGGCGAAGGCGCCTCAGGGACAGACCGACTGGGCGAAGACGAACTCGCCGCTGTCGCTGATCTTCACCACCACGGCACATTTGATCGGATCGCCCTGCGGGTCGAACTTCATGGCGCCGGTGATGCCGTCGAAGCTCTTGATGCCGGCCATCGCCTCGCGGATCGCCTGGCGGTCCTTGTGCAGCTTGCCGGTCAGCTTGCCGGTATCCTGAATGGCCTGCAGGACGATGCGGGTGGCGTCCCAGGTCAGAGCCGCCACATCATCGGCCACGTAGCCGTACTTGGCCTGATAGCGGTCGATGAACTCCTTGGTCGCGCCCTTGGCGCCGGCGGCGGCATAATGGGTGGAGAAGAACAGCCCCTTGCAGTCATCGCCGCACAGGGTCATCAGTTCGGCCGAACCCCAGGAATCCGAGCCCATGAACCGGTCCCTTCCAGCCGAGCTGGTGCGCCTGCTTGACGATCAGCGCCACCTGGTTGTAGTTGTCCGGAATGAAGATGAAGTCGGGTTTGGCGGCGATGATCGTGGTCAGCTGGGCGCTGAAATCCTGGTCTTTGGTGCCGTGGCTTTCGAAGGCCAGCACCGTGCCCGGACCTTTCTTTTTCTCGAAATCGGCTTTGAAGATCTCGGCCAGTCCCTTGGAATAGTCGTTGGAGAGATCGTAGATGACGGCCGCCTTTTTGGCCTTGAACTGGGCGCTGGCGAAATCGACGGCCACCGGGCCCTGGAAGGGGTCGAGGAAAGCGGCGCGGAAGACCCAGGGCCGGTCGAGGGTGGTGTCGGGATTGGTCGACCAGGGGGAGACCATGACCGTCTCGTTGTCGTTGGCCACCTGCCCCGCCGGGATCGCCTGCTTGCTGGAGTTGGGACCGATCATCGCCAGGACCCCGTCCTTTTCGATCAGCTTGAGGGCGGTGGTTACCGCCGATTCGGCCTTGGCTTCATTGTCCTCATAGATGAATTCGAGCGGGTATTTTTTCCCGCCGACCTCCAGCCCCCCTTTGGCGTTGATGTCTTCCTTAAGCATCTCCGCGGCAAATTTGGACGATTCCCCCACCTTGGGAATATCCCCGGTCAGCGGGATGTTGAAGCCGATCCGGATGGTGTCGGCGCCCAGGGCGGGAGAGCCAGCCAGCAGGGTCGTTAGGCACAGCACAGCCGCAATCCTCGGTTTGCGCATCGGTTTCCTCCTTGCAGGTGAGAAATAAATGGAAGCCAGGTTGTTGAGTATTAAACAACTATTATTAATTGTCAAGAAATCAGTTATGCGGCGGCAGCGCGGGAGATCCCCGGGCTCTGGCCAGGGATTGAACAACAGGTGGTTATGCGGTAGGATCCCGAATTCCGGTCAAGGGGGAGACCCTCTTGAATGAAGAAGGACTACACGAAGATGCTGAAAGCGAATAGATGAAACTGCCGTCACCCCTTATCGAAGGTCGGCTGCTGCGCCGCTACCAGCGCTTTCTCGCCGAGGTGGAGCTGGCGGATGGGGCGGTGGTTACCGCCCATACGGCCAACACCGGCAGCATGCGGGAGTGCGCTGTCCCGGGTTATCCCGTGCTCCTCTCCCGGGCCGTCGGCGCCCATCGCAAGCTGCCGTACAACCTGGAGTTGATCCGGGTGAACGGTCATTGGGTGGATATCCACACCCAGCGCAGCAACCGGGTGGTGGAGGAGGCATTGCGGGCGGGGAAAATCGCCGGGCTGGCCGGTTTCGCCGTCCGTCCCGAATTTTGCTACGGCGACAGCCGCCTCGATTTTCTTCTCGAACGGGAGGGGGAACGGGTGCTGGTGGAGGTGAAGAACGTCACCCTTACGGATGGCGGCGGCATCGCCTGTTTCCCCGACGCGGTCACCACCCGCGGGCAGAAACACCTGCGCGAACTGCGGCGGGCGCGCCAGGAGGGTTTTCGCGGGGTCATCTTTTTTCTGGTGCAGCGAGGGGAGGCGACCGCCTTCCGCCCCGCCGACCACATCGATCCGGAATACGGCCGCCTGCTGCGGGAAGTCGTCGCCGGGGGCGTCGAGGCCATCGCCTGCCGCAGCCTGGTGACCCCGGAGGAGAACCGGGTAGGGGAGAGGATTCCGATAATGCTAGGCTAGAGGCAAGAGGCTATGGGCAAGAGGAAAATCTCCTCTAGCCTCTTGCCTCTAGCCTCTTGCCTGCCTTTAATCAATTATCAGATTCGGCAGTTCGTCGGTGTCGTCCTCTTTGCGGGGGAATCTCTCCGCCAGCAGGTCGCCGCAGCGCCGGATGGCGGTGCACAGGGCCTCGCCGGTCTGGCCGCGGCGGATGCCGTCGGTGATGGTCGCGACGATCTCGTCCCAGGTGCGGGGCGGAACGGCGGCATTGATGCCTTTATCGGCGAGAACATGCACCCGGCGCTCGAAGAGGGAGATGAGAATGAGGATGCCGGTGGCGTCGCGGGTATGGTGCAGGCCGTGCTCGAGAAAGGCCACCAGCGCCTTCTCCTCCACCTCCGCGGTGACTTCCGCCGCCGGGATGAGCCGGCGCTTGAAGCCGGGCAGCGCCCGGAATAGTCCCTTGCAGGGGAGATAGCAGGCGAAGAAGAGGGGGAGGAAAACCCACTGGGAAGCGTGTCCGAAAGCCCAGGAGAGCAGGGCGGCCGCCCCCATGGCGAAGAAGCCGGCGCCGACGATCTCGGTCCGCGGGTAATCGTATGAAGCATCCACCACCATCGGCACGATCTCGCCGCTGGTGCGCCCCTCCGCCTCCCGCACCGCCGCCTCAATGCGTACCTTCTCCTCCTCGGTAAAGAAATTTTGGGCTTTGTTCATCGTAATATACCTCACGGTGCAACGGATGAATTCAATTTAGAATTCAAAATCCAAAATTCAAAATTCCCGACGACCTACCACCCTCCCGACGACCCGCCGCCGCCGAAGCCGCCGCCGCCGCCGGAGAATCCTCCGCCCCCGCCGAAACCGCCGCCCCCGCCGCCGAAGCCGCCGAAGGGACCACCGATATAGAAGCCGCCCCGCCGGGAACGCCGGCCGCCGCCCAGGAGCAACAAGCCGGGGCCGAGAAAGAGGAGCAACGCGAGCAGCCCCAGGGGATGGCGTTCGTGCCGGCGGTCGGTCCGTCCGTTCCCCTGATACTCCCCTCGCACTGCTTCGGTCATCGCCGTCACTCCGGCTATGACGCCGCCGTCGAAATCCCCGGCCCGGAAACGGGGGGCGATCTCGTGGTCGACGATGCGCCCGGCCAGCAGGTCGGTCAGCCGCCCCTCCAGCCCGTACCCGACCTCGATGCGGATCTTATGGTCGTCGCGGGCGATCAACAACAGGGCGCCGTTGTCCTTCCCCTTCTGGCCGATCCCCCAGGCTTCCGCCACTTTGAGGGCGTATGCTTCAACCGGCTCCCCTTCCAGTGCGGGGATGGTCAGCACGACGATCTGGGTGGAATCGCTCCTTTCGAAATCGCGCAGGAATCTTTCCAGCTTCAGATCCGTGGCCGGAGAAAGGATGCCGGCCTGGTCGTTGACGTAGCCGTTCGCGGCGGGAACGTCGAGGGCGACGGCCCGCAGCGGCAGCAGCAGGAGGATCGGCAGCAGCAGGAAACGGCGCCAGGTCATCAGAACTTCACCTTCGGCGCCTGCTCGGCTCCCGCCTCCGCCTTGAACGGCTCCTTGCGCTCCAGGTGCAGCAGGAAGTTGTTGGTCAGGTTGTTGGGGAAGGTGCGGATGGAGGTATTGAAGACCTGTACGGCCTGGTTATAGCGCTGCCGGGCGACATTGATGCGGTTTTCGGTGCCCTCCAGCTGATGCTGCAGATCGAGGAAGTTCTGGTTGGCTTTCAGGTCGGGATAGCGCTCGGCGACCACCAGCAGCCGGGAGAGGGCGCCGGAGAGCTCCCCCTGGGCCGCCTGATACTTCGCCATGGCCGCGGGGTCGGTCAGGTCCTTGGCGCCGATGTTGACCTGACCCACCCGGGCGCGGGCGTTGGTGACCGCCTCCAGCGTCTCGCGCTCGTGGGCGGCATAGGCTTTGACCGTCTCCACCAGGTTCGGAATCAGATCGGCCCGCCTCTGGTAGGTGGCTTCGACGTTCGCCCAGGCAGCGGTGACTGCCTCCTCATTTTGCTGGATCTGGTTGTAGCCGCAGCCGGAGAGGGCGAGCAGGGGAAGCAGGGCCAGCAGGAGATAACGGAACGGACGAACAGGCATGAGAGGCCTCCTTGAAATAATTAATGGAAGGATGCCTCTGACTATAGACCGCCGGGGCCGCAATTGTAAAGGGACCGCCGCCGGCTGGCAGGCCGGGAAACCGGTTATGAACGTGTCCATCCGGAAATTCCGGATGGACACGGACTCAGATGGTCCAGATCTTGACCTCGCTCATGCTCATATGGTTCAGCAGGTGTTTGACCGCACCCTCGCTTTTTTTCGGGACCAGGACGTTGAATTCGGCCTGATGGCCCAGGGCATAATCGTAAAAGGCTTCGAACTGCTCCTTGGTGTGGTCGAGGTCTATGGTCTCGCTCGTTTCCACCTCGAAGATGTATTCCTTGCCCTCTTTCCAGGCAATAACGTCGGAGCTGTAGGTGTTGCCATTGCGTCCGGGCATTTCGACGGGGTTTTCAAAATGCCCCAAGTGGCTGGATTTGATATTGGTATACCCCTGCTCAATCAGATAGCGGACCAGGGAGGTTATCATATAATCATGTTTGCTTTGGGATTCTGAGGTACGCTTGCCCATGGGCAGGCCTCCTTTGCCGAAGAGGTTTGGGGCATCAGCCTACAATCTACCCATTAGAGACTTTTAGTCAAGCGCAGGGTAGCGTTTCTGCGAAATTTTTTCTTCGCAAACGAAACCCCGGACGCAACCTCCCGAACGGATGCGGCCGGCGCGGAAGATGCGCCCGGAATTTTCCCCTGGAGCACTGACGGATTGACACTTTCCATCTTCCTCCTTATGCTCAAAAGAAAGAGGGTGCGAAAAACCTGGCTGGCCGCAAAAGGGAGTGAAAAAGCGATGAGAACCGCTTTCGGTCTGTCGCTTCCCCCCCTTGGAAGTGGGGAAAGAGTTATGGTACCATACCTGCATAAATTCGGCTCGGGGAGACTTTACCGATGAGTAAACAGCAACTGCCGTCGGGAGAAACGAAGGTCAAGAGCCGTCGCCGGGCCGTTTCGCCATCACTTTATCGGGTGCTGATGCACAATGATGACTACACCGCCATGGAGTTCGTCGTCCAGGTACTGGAGACGGTCTTCCACAAGTCGCCCATGGAAGCGAACCGGATCATGCTGAATATTCACCTCGGTGGGGTCGGCATGTGCGGCACCTACCCTTGGGAAATCGCCGAAACGAAAGTGGCCCGTGTCCATCTCCTGGCTCGAGAGGCGGGCTATCCCCTCAAATGCAGCCTGGAAGAGGCATAGAGAAGAGTAAGTATGTTCAGTCAAGAAGTGCAGATCACCTTCACCCTGGCGGTGCGGGAAGCGCAGCGCCGGCAGCACGAGTATCTCACCACCGAGCACGTGCTGTACGCCATCCTTTTCGAGGACAGCGGCCAGGAGATCATTCGCAGCTGTGGCGGGGACCTCGATACCCTGCGCGAGACGCTGGAGGATTTCTTCGTTCGGCATCTGGAGACGGTTCCCAATCGGGAAGAGGCCGTCCCCGAGCAGACCATCGGGTTGCAGCGGGTGCTGCAGCGTACTGTGCTGCACCTTCAGGCCGCCGGCAAAAAGGAAATTACCGTTGGCGACGTGCTGGCGGCGATCCTCGAGGAGAAGAATTCCCATGCCGCCCATTTTCTCGAAGGGCAGGGGATTTCCCGGATCGATGTCCTCGACTTCATCTCGCATGGAGTGGTCAAGTCTCCACGCACCGCCGAGGAGCCGCGGGGTACTCCTTCCAGCCCGGAGGAACCGGCGCCCGGCCGAGCCGCTCCCAGCCGCGATCCGCTCGCCGCTTTTACCGTCAATCTGCTCGAACGGGCGCGCCAGGGGAAGATCGATCCCCTGATCGGCCGGACCCTGGAATTGACGCGTATTACCCAGGTGCTGTGCCGCCGGCGCAAGAACAATCCGATCTTTGTCGGCGATCCGGGGGTGGGCAAAACTGCCCTGGCCGAAGGGTTGGCGCTGAGAATCCACCGCGGCGAGGTTCCCGAGCTGCTGCGCGGTTTTGAGATCTTTGCCCTCGATATGGGGGCTCTGCTTGCCGGCACCAAGTTCCGCGGCGATTTCGAGGAGCGCCTGAAGGCGGTTCTGAACGCCCTGGCGAAGAAGCCGAAGTCCATTCTGTTCATTGACGAAATTCACACCGTCGTTGGCGCTGGGGCGACGAGCGGCGGCTCACTGGATGCTTCCAATATCCTTAAGCCGGTCCTCGCCTCGGGTGATTTGCGCTGCATCGGCTCGACCACCTTCGAGGAGTACAAGAACCTCTTCGATAAGGACCGCGCTCTTTCCCGCCGTTTTCAGAAAATCGACATCAACGAGCCAACGGTGGAAGAGACGGTTGAAATCCTGCGCGGACTGAAGGGGCAGTATGAGGCGCACCATCGGGTGACCTACACCGAAGAGGCGCTGCGTGCCGCCGCCGAACTGTCGGCCCGGCACATCAATTACCGCCACCTGCCGGATAAGGCGATCGACGTCATTGACGAGGTGGGCGCCTACCTGCGGCTGCATCCGCGGGAGGACCGGCGGATCAGTTTGACCGATATCGAGGCGGTGGTTGCCTCGATTGCCCGCATTCCGGCCCGCAGCGTTTCCGCCTCCGACCGGCAGCTGCTGAAGCACCTCGACCGCGATCTCAAGCGGAAAGTGTTCGGCCAGGACCCCGCCATCGACGCTCTGTGTCGCTCCATCCTGCGCGCCCGGGCCGGCCTGGGGCACCCGGAGAAGCCGGTCGGCTCTTTCCTGTTCACCGGTCCCACCGGGGTGGGCAAAACCGAGGTCGCGAAGCAGCTGGCGGCTCAGATGGGGGTGGAATTCATTCGCTTCGACATGAGCGAGTACATGGAGAAACACTCGGTCTCCCGGCTCATCGGCGCCCCGCCGGGATACGTGGGATTCGACCAGGGCGGGCTGCTCACAGATGCCATGGTCAAGAACCCCTATGCCGTCCTGCTGCTCGACGAGATCGAAAAGGCGCATCCCGACCTGTTCAATATCCTGCTGCAGGTCATGGATCACGGTATTCTGACCGACAACAACGGCAGGAAAGCCGATTTCCGCAATGTGGTGCTGATCATGACCAGCAATGCCGGCGCCCGGGAGATGAGCGCCAATCCGATCGGCTTCGGCAACATCGAGCTGGCCCATGCCAAGCAGGCGGTGGAGAAAACCTTCTCCCCTGAATTCCGCAATCGGCTGGACGCCACCATTTCCTTCCGGCACCTCGACGAGCGTATCATGCTCAAGGTGGTGGACAAATTCCTGGCGGAGCTGCAGGAGCGGTTGCGGGAGAAGAACGTCACCGTCTCTCTCTCTGCCGGCGCCCGCAGCTGGCTGGCCCGCCGCGGCTACGACTCGGTTTACGGTGCCCGTCCCCTCGGCCGGTTGATGCAGACGGAAATCAGCGACGTCATCGCCACCGAGATCCTCTTCGGCCGTCTCAGCCGGGGCGGCGGGATCCGCATCGGCGCCCGCGGCGATCAACTGACGTTTAAATATTCTTAGGCTGGAGGCTAGAGGCAAGGGGCAAGAGGCTAGAGGACAAGGGCTGAAGGCTGAATAGTCGTCTGCCGCGAGTCGAAGGTTTGCCTTGGTTTCCTCTAGCCCCTAGCCTTGTGCCTCTAGCCTGACTCTTCCCATGCCCGTCTATCAACTGATCGATCAGCCGGTTTTCCCGCCGCCCTCGCTGGCCGAGCCCGGGGGGCTGCTGGCGGTGGGTGGCGATCTGTCGCCGGCGCGTCTGCTCCTCGCTTATTCCACCGGGATCTTTCCCTGGTATAACGAGGGCGATCCCATCCTCTGGTGGTCCCCCGATCCCCGCTGCATTTTTGAGCCGCAGGAAGTGCGGATTTCCCACAGCCTGGCGAAGATTTTGCGCCGCGGGGAATTTGCCGTGACTTTTGACGAGGCCTTCCCGGAGGTGATCGGCGCTTGCGCCGAAATGCGGCTGAAACAAGGGGATGGGACCTGGATCACCCAGGAGATGCTGAATGCTTTCTGCCGTCTGCACGAGCTGGGGTATGCCCATTCGGTGGAATGCTGGCGAAAGGGGGAACTGGCGGGAGGGTTATACGGGGTCTGCCTGGGGCGCTGTTTCTTCGGCGAGTCGATGTTCCACCGCGCAGCGAATGCGTCCAAGGTGGCGCTGGCCGTCCTGGCCGGCCGGTTGCGGGAACGAAACTTCGAGCTGATCGACGGCCAGCTGCCGAATCCCCACCTCTTCTCCCTCGGCGCCCGGGAAATCCCCCGCGAGGAATTCCTGCAGCGCCTGCGCCGGGGCGGGGTGCTCCCCTCGACCCGGCCGCCGCTGGTAGCTTTCCCTTAGCAGACAGTTCCCCGCAGTACTGCAGCCCAAGTGAACTGCCCCGGAACCGATTACTTCAGGTTCTAAGAGTCGACCTGCGCCGCTTGCTCCGTCGCTCTCGTGCGGATGATCCCTTCGAGCCGTTTTTTGTCCGCTTCCAGGATGTTGATGAAGCGCATGCCGGCAGTCTGCCGATTATCGACAGCATCGCCGCTCCAGAGGACCTCCGCCAGGGTGCAGATCGGCTGCGTGTTTGCTTCCGGCTGTAGCAGGAGCAGACAAAGGCTGCCCGGCTCCACCGGTGCCTTGAGGTTGAAGCGGACGCCGCCGGAGCTCAGGTTGATGCGGGAGCGGGGAAAGTCGCCAAAGTCGGCGGGATTGCCGCGGCTGAGAATCAGGATGTTCTTTTCCCACTGCTCGCGGAAGGTGCGGAGGGTGCCATGGCCGCGGGTATAGCGCAGGCCGATGGCAAGATCGCAACGCGGATTGAGGCGGCGTTGATAGGCTTGCAGCTCGCCGGTGACGGCGACCCGGATCACATCCTGTCCCTGGCGCTGGAGGAATTGGCCGTCCAGCCGCAGGCCAAGCCCCATTGCTTCGCTGAGCAGCTCAAAAGGCATGCCGGGCGTAAAATGAAGATCTTCCCCCTGCCGGGTCCGGTAGGGGAGGAAAAGGTCGAAGAACCCCGGGCTATGCTCTTTGAGAAAAGTGGTGAGTGACTCGTAATATCCTCCCAGAGTGCCCGTGGACACCTGGGAACGCAGGAAAATCTTCTGGCCTGGTTTAAAGAATTTGCTGTATTGCATGCGGACTCTGCTTTAGGCTGTCTTCTGCTTTGCCAGGGGAAAAGCCCTCTACACCTTTCAAGCTCCGTTCCAACTCGGCCAGTGGCTGGAATCCGGTGACCGCGGCGCGGTCGGGAAAGCGGAGAGAGGCGGATTTTCTCCCCCGGTGCGGCATTTCGCGACGAGCGAGGCAAAAAATGACAAAAACACATTGCACCGGCTGTGTCAACCTGTACCTGTTCTGTGGCAAGCAGCGGATGCTTTCAGCAACAGTTCGAAGCGAAAGGCAGGAGAAGCCGTGAAATCGGGGACCGAGACCCTGTTCGCCGTCACCGCACCCGGGCTGGAGTCGATCTGCGCCGCCGAGCTGCAGCAGCTGGGGATTGCCGGCGCCCGGGCGATTCCCGGCGGCGTCGAATTCGAGGGAGCGCTGAGCGATCTTTACCGGGCCAGTCTGTGGCTGCGTACGGCCAGTCGGCTGGTGGTTCGGCTGGGGGAGGTGAAGGCCCGCGATTTCCCTGAGTTGTTCCACCGGGTCGGGCGTCTTCCCTGGGGAAAATACATCCGGCCTGGGGACGGCGCTGGAGGTGCGGGCGACCAGCCGCCATTCCCGGTTGGTCCACACCGGTCGGATTGCCGCAACCGTTATCGCTGCCGCCGACCATGCGCTCGGCCGGGCCGAAGCGCCGGCCGGCGGGCCCTCGCAACTGGTGCTGGCCCGCTTCGAGGACGACCTCTGTCAACTGTCGATCGACAGCTCCGGGGAGTTGCTGCACCGCCGCGGCTATCGCCGGCAGGCGACCCGCGCCCCTTTGCGCGAGACGCTGGCCGCCGGTATTCTGCTGCTTCTGGGCTGGGACGGCAGCCAGCCGCTGATCGACCCCTTGTGCGGCTCCGGCACCCTGGTGATCGAAGGTGCCCTGCTGGCCCGCGGGTTGGCGCCGGGGCGAGGCAGGCAGTTCGCCTTCATGGACTGGCCGGGCTTCCGATCGGGGCTGTGGCAGGTGCTGCTCGACCAGGCGGAAAGGGCGGCGCACCCGGCCCGGGCGATTATTCGGGGGGCGGATCGGGATGCGGCGGCGATCGCCGCCGCCGGGGGCAATGCCGAGCGGGCGGGGATAATGAACGATCTCGAGCTTTGCCGACAGCCCCTCGCCGAACTGGTCGCGCCACCCGGCCACGGCCTGCTGGTGTGCAACCCCCCTTATGGCGCCCGGCTGGCGGCCGGGGAGGATCTGCGCCCCCTCTTTCGGCAGCTTGGGGAGGTCTGGCGTCGGTCTTTTGCCGGTTGGCAGCTGGCCTTTCTCGTCCCCGACGAGCGCCTGGCCCGGGCCACCGGTCTGCCGCTCAGCCGGGTGGCGGCTCTGACCAACGGCGGCATTCCGGTGACCCTGTATCAGACCAGTGGATGAACAACGATTCAGTTTGATTTTTTCTCGAAATTCATATATAGTTGCAGCTTCGCCTCCGGGCTGCCGGCGGACGGAAAATACCAGAACATCGAAAGCGAGGTGAATTCATTCCGTGGAAATCCAGGTCATCGACAACAATGTCGAGAAGGCGATTCGGGTTCTCAAGCGCAAGCTTCAGCAGGAAGGTCTCTTCCGGGAAATGAAACAGCGCAAATTTTATGAGAAGCCGAGCGTCAAGCGCAAGCGCAAGGAGAAGGAAGCCCAGCGGCGCCTGCGCAAGAAACTGCGCCTGATGCGGAACGACTGACACCTCGCATCGCCATTGGACAAAAACAGGAAGGGCCGATCCGTCTGGATCGGCCCTTCCTGCGTCTGGGGTCCCGGGCGGCACTTCAGCGGGGGAACGCCGGCAGCTCCAGGCCGGCCAGCCGCTGTACCAGCCGCACCACCTGGCAGCTGTAGCCGAATTCGTTGTCGTACCAGACGTAGAGCACGCAGCGATTGCCCTGGACGATGGTGGCCAGGGAATCGACCACCCCGGCATGACGCGAGCCGACGAAATCGCTGGAGACCACCTCCGGCGAGTTGGTGAAGTCGATCTGGTTCTGCAGCGGCGAATCGAGGGAAATGTCGCGCAGGTAGCCGTTGAGCTCGGCGAGGCTCGTCTCCCGCTCCAGGGTGAGGTTGAGGATGGCCAGGGAGACGTTGGGGGTGGGGACGCGGATGGCGTTGCCGGTGAGCTTGCCGGCCAGCTCCGGCAGCGCCTTGGCCACCGCCTTGGCGGCTCCGGTCTCGGTGATCACCATGTTCAGCGGTGCGCTGCGCCCCCGGCGGTTGCTGTCGTGATAATTGTCGATCAGATTCTGGTCGTTGGTATAGGAATGACAGGTCTCCACGTGCCCGTTGGCGATGCCGAAACGGTCGCTCACCGCCTTGAGCACCGGCACGATGGCGTTGGTGGTGCAGCTGGCCGCCGAGTAGAGACGCTCGCCGCCGTCGGCCGGGACGTCGTTGACGCCGAAGACGAGGTTGGGAATATCCCCCTTGCCGGGGGCGGTAAGGACGACGCTGGCGATCCCCCGGGCCTGCAGATGCCGCCCCAGCCCCTCGCGATCCCGCCACTTGCCGGTATTGTCGACCAGGATGGCGTTGTCGATGCCGTAGGCAGGGTAATCCACCTTTTCCGGGGCGTCGGCGTAGATGATGCGGATCAGGTTGCCGTTGGCAATGATGGCGTTTTCCTCCTCATCCACCGTGATCGTCCCCTGGAAATGGCCGTGCACCGAATCCCGGCGCAGCAGACTGGCGCGCTTTACCAGATCGTCCGGACTTCCCTTGCGCACCACCGCCGCCCGCAGCCGCAGCTTGTCGCCGCCGCCGGTCTTCTCCAGGAGGATGCGGGCGACCAGCCGGCCGATGCGGCCGAAACCGTATAACACCACATCCTGCGGCTGGCTGAGGAGCGAATCCCGGCCGGTGTTCACCGGGGCCAGTTCCCGACGGACGAAATCCTCCAGGACCATGCCGGTACCCTGGGCCTGCCAGCGCACCGTCAGTTTGCCGATATCCACCCGCGCGGGGGCCAGTTCCAGGCGGCTCATCGTCTCCAGGACGGGAAAGGTGTCGTGCACCGACAGCTCGTTTTCCAGGATCTGCCGGGCGAAGCGGTGTACCTTGAGGATGTCGACGGTCGACTTGTTGACCAGGCCGCGTCCGTAAACGGTGGTGACCACCCCATGGTTGCGGTAGAGGCGGCCGACCAGGGGCAGCATTGCCTCGGCCGTCTCCTCCCGTTTCTTCCAGTCGCGGAAATAGGCTTCCTGTTTAGCTGGGTTCATGCTTTTTGTTCCTTCCTTTTGCATGGCATAGGATCCCGCCCGCAGGTCGGGATTAAAACCGGCGTATCCTACTAGAGGCGAGGGCAAGAGGCAAGGGGGAAGAGGCTAGTGACGAGCGGCTAGCGGCTAGCGGCCAGCGGCAAAAGCCAAGGCCCAAGGCTCAAAGCGGGGCCGTTAGCCGTTAGCCTTAAGCCGGTAAGCCGCAAGCCGAATCTATGTACAGCGTCCGTAGGTGCGGGTCATCTCCAGCAAGCGCTGGCGGATCTCGGGGGTGAGGGCATGCGGGGGGAAGCGCCACTGCCAGTTCCCGCCGGGTTTCCCCGGGGTGTTCATGCGGGCGCGGGCATCGAGGGAAAGGATGTCCTGCAGCGGAAAGATGCTCAGGTCGGCGACGCTGGCCATCGCCAGGCGGATCAGTTCCCATGGCATGTCCCGGCCGCTGTTGCCGAGATAGGCGCGGACCGCCTCCTTCTCCTGTTTCGGCAGCGATTTCCACCAGCCGAGGGTGGTATCGTTGTCGTGCGTGCCGGTATAGATGACACAGTTGCGCGGCAGATTGTAGGGCAGGTAAGGGTTGTCCGGACCGGAGCCGAAGGCGAACTGCAGTACCCGCATGCCGGGGAAAGCGAAGCGGTCGCGCAGCGCCTCCACCTCCGGGGTGATCACCCCCAGATCCTCGGCGACGATCGGCGCCTGGCCGAATTCGCGCTGCAGGTGCTGGAAAAGCTCCTCGCCGGGGACCGGCATCCAGCTGCCGTTGATCGCCGTCTCCTCCTCGGCGGGAACCGCCCAACAGGCCTCGAAGCCGCGGAAATGATCGATGCGTACCAGATCGGTCTGACTCAGGTTCCAGCGGAAGCGCGCCAGCCACCAGGAGAAACCCTGCTCCGCCAGGCGCTCCCAGCGGTACATCGGATTGCCCCAGCGCTGCCCCGTCTCGCTGAAGTAATCCGGCGGCACGCCGGCCACCAGGGTAGGGTTCTGTTCCTCATCGAGGTAGAAGAGGTGGGGGTTGGCCCAGACATCCGCCGAATCGAAGGAGACGTAGATCGGGATATCGCCGAGAATGCGCACCCCCCGGCTGTTGGCGTACTGTTTCAGGGCGAACCACTGCTCGAAAAAGATGAACTGGGCATACTTGTGAACGAGGATCGAGCCGTTCAGTTCCTCGCGCCAGAAGCCCAGGGCCGATTCCTCCCGCCGCCGGATGTCCTGTGGCCACTGGTTCCACGGCTGGTCGTCGAAATGCTGGCGCAAGGCGCGGAACAACGCATAATCGTTGAGCCAGTAACCCTGGTGGGCGTGAAATTCCCCGTAGGCCAACCGGCGCTCTTCCCGTCCCTGCCGGTGGAAGCGTTCGGCAGCCTTGTGCAGCAGTCGCAGCTTGTAGCTGTAGGCGAAACCGAAATGCGCCTCCCCCTCCGGCATGGCGACACCTTCGATATCTTCCGGGTCGAGGTCTCCCGCCTCCACCAGGCGCTCCGGGGAGATCAGCAATGGATTGCCGGCAAAGGCGGAGAAGGCGCTGTAAGGGGAGTCGCCGTAGCCGGTGGGCCCCAGGGGAAGAATCTGCCAAACCGATTGCCCGGTCTGCTCGAGAAAATCGAGGAAGGCGAAAGCCTCAGCCCCAAGGGAGCCGATACCGTAAGGGCCGGGCAGGGAAGTCGGGTGCAGCAGAATACCACTCTGTCGTGGGAAGACCATGCCGTTTCTCCGTAGCGTTGGTGGAGCAAATTATGCCACAGGCCCGGGGAATTTCCTATCTCCTCGGCGCAGAGGCGGGCCTGCGTGACCCTCAAACGAGACCCTTTCAATGAGAAAAAAATCGGTAAATCAAGGGGTTGACAAAATATGACGGGTTTGGTGTAATACAAGTACAAGATTCGCCAGGGAAGCCCGGACGCGGGTTTCCCTTTTCGCCCCGGAAGGCTCCCTCCTGCTTCCGGGGTATTTTTTATCTGCGCTCGCCCTCCCGTAGATCCTGCCTCCAGGTAAAAGCGACCCTCGAGATTTGAAATTGTATGCCGGCGGCTGGAATGCTATCCTTACGGCCGTCGCCCGGTGGGCGGCCGGTTTTGCAGGGATTGGGGGGAGTTGCCCCGAATTTTTCGTGCTCGCGGGATTCGGATGAAAGGAGCGGAACATGAACGGAATCGGCCGGTGGATTATCCTAGGCTTAGTGATGGTGCTGGCGGCGGGTTGCACGGGAAAGCACAAGCTGGTGGCCGGTGCGCCCGACTGGGTGAATCAGGGCAGCGGCGCCTTTGACCAGAAGGATGCCCGGGTCTTCTACGGGGTCGGCTCGGTGACCGGCATTGCCAGTCCGTCACTGGCCGTGCAGACAGCCGATCAGCGTTCGCGCGCCGATATTGCCGCCCAGATGGAAACCTACGTGGCAAATCTCTTCCGGGACTATCAGGCGTCGACGGCGGCGACCACGGGCAATCAACGCGTGGAGGAACAGCATGTGGAGGGCGACCTCAAGGCGCTGACCCAGGTGTCGGTGCGCGGCGCCCGGGTGGTCGAGCACTGGCGGAACCCCGATACAGACACCATTTATGCCCTGACCCGCCTCGATCTCCAGGCCTTCGCTGCCAGCCTGGAGCAGATGCCGGAGATGAATCCGGCGCTGAAGACTTTCGTCCGCTCCAACGCGGAAAAAGCGTTCGACCGGTTGCGTCAGGAAGAACATGGGAAATAGGAGGATGCACATGTCGCGGTACCTGAAATATCTTTTTATCATTGCCCTGCTCGCTCTCACCGCCTGCACCGGCACCCGGGTCAGCCGGATCGATGCCGGTGAGGTCCGGGACCTCTCCGGCCGCTGGAACGATACCGACAGCCAGATGGTGGCAGAGGCGATGGTCCAGGATTGTCTGAACCGTCCCTGGCTGACCGAGTTTTCCGTCCGCACCGGCAAGAAGCCCGACGTCATCGTCGGCGCCATCCGCAACCGTTCCTCGGAGCACCTCAGCACCGAAACCTTCACCAAGGACCTGGAGCGGGCGCTGATCAATTCCGGCCGCGCCAATTTCGTCGCCTCCGCCGAGGAACGGCAGGGGGTGCGGGAGGAGCGCCTCGACCAGGACACCAACGCTTCCCCCGAAAGCCGCAAGGCGCCCGGCATGGAGGCAGGCGCCGACTACATGCTGATCGGCACCGTCAATTCCATCGTCGATCGGGAGGGGGGCGACAAGGTCGTCTACTACCAGGTGAATCTCGAACTGGTGGACATGGCCAACAACCGCAAGGTCTGGATCGGCGACAAGAAGATCAAGAAATTCGTCGAGAAGACCCGCTTCGGCCTTTAGCCGCGGGGATCGTCGTCTTTCGTGAAATCGGGGAATTCCGGATATCGCGGGCTCGCCCTGGCGGCGGCGCTGCTGGCGGTCCTGACCGGCTGCGCCGGCTACCGGCAGAGCCTGGATGCCTGTCGCCTCCAGGCCGGCGCCGGCCGGTTCGGGGAAGCCCTCGGCACCCTGGAAAAATCCCCGCTGGCCAAGAACGGCCGCGACCGGCTGCTTTACCTGATGGAAAAGGGGGCGTTGCTGCGGCTGAGCGGGAGATTACCGGCGCAGCAACGAAATCCTCGAGGAAGCCGACCGGCTGGAGGAGGAACTGTTCACCCGCAGCCTCTCCGCCGAGGGGCTGAGCTTTCTCACCAACGACAAGGTGGTTCCCTATACCGGCGAAGATTACGAGGCGGCCTATCTGAATTATTTCAAGGCCCTCAACTATCTGGATCTGAACGATCTGGAGGGAGCCCTGGTCGAATGCCGCCGGGTCGATGAGAAACTCAATTACTACAGCGACAGCTACGGCGGCAAAAACGTCTACCGGGAGGATGCCTTCCTGCGGCTGCTGACCGGTCTGATCTATGAAGCCGAGGGGGACAGCAACAACGCCTTTATCGCCTACCGCAAGAGCCTCGAGGCTTACCGGGGCTACCGGGAAAAATACGGGGTGGAGGTCCCGGCGCTCCTCTGGGGGCGGCTGCTGACGGCGGCGCGCCGCACCGGCTTCGACGAACAATATCGCACCCTGCGGGCCGAAGCGCTGGCGGCCGGGGTCGAGCCGGAGGAGGGGGGGCCGGTGGCCGCCGTCATCCTCAACGACGGACTCATTCCGGTCAAGCGGGAAGCGGCGATGATCTTCCCGACCGAGCACGGGGCGGTCAAGCTGGCCCTGCCCGCTTTCGCGCCCCCTGCACCGCTGCCGCCTGCGGACGTGCTGCTGGACGGCGGTCGGGAAATCGCCACGGAGCGCACCCAGGATCTGGCGGCGGTGGCCCGCCAGAGCCTGGAGGATAAGAAGGGGCGGATGCTGGCGAAGATGATCGCCCGTGCCGTGGCCAAGCAGGTGGCGGCGCGCAAGGCCGAGAAAGAGCTCGGATCCCTGGCCGGACTCACCGCCCAGATCGGTGCCCTGTTGACCGAGCAGGCCGATCTGCGCTCCTGGACATTCCTGCCGGACGAAATTCGCCTGGCGGTGGTGCCGCTGCCGCCGGGGGCGCACACCGTCACCCTGAACGGCCGCGGCTGCCGGGAGAGCCGGAGCCTCGACGGTAACGGGCGGCCAGTGGCATTCGCCATTTTTCGGGATTTTTGAGCCGGCGGCGATCGCGACCGCCGCTGTATTCACTGGAGGGTACGCCCATGCTGAGAATCTGCGCCCTTACCCTGGTTGCCCTGGTCCTGTCGGCTCTGGCCGGCTGTGGCGCCCCCAGGCCGCCGGCCTGGACCCTCGATCCCGGCTCCGGCTATCCGGCCGGGGCCTTTCTGACCGGCGTCGGTGTCGCCGCCAGCCGGGGGGCGGCCGAGGACCAGGCGCGAAGCGAAATCGCCAAGATCTTTCAGGTCAGCATCCATTCCCAAGTGACCAGTTCCGAGTCCCAGGTGCAGTCGCGGGTGGGGGCGCTCGCCGCCGCGGAATACAGCCAGCAGGCCCGGGCCGAGCTGACCGCCACCACCGACAAGGCGCTGAGCGGGGTGCGCATCGCCGAGCTCTGGCCCGACCCGCGGAGCGGTGAATTCTACGCGCTGGCGGTGCTCGACCGGCTGGCGGCGGCCCGTCCCCTGCGCGGCGAACTGAACGACCTCGACCTGACCATCGCCGATCAGGCGCGGCAGGCGGAAGAGGCCGCTTCGCCGACCCGGCGACTCGGCTACTATCTCGCCGCCCTGCGCGCGATGGACCGGCGGCGGACCGTCGCCGGCGATCTCCAGGTCCTGGAGCCCTCGGGGCAGGTGGCGGAGCCGCCGCGGGCCGCCGCCGAACTGGCGGCCGGGGCCGATCGGGCCGCCGGCGAGATTCGCCTCGACATCGAACTGGAGGGGGATCGCGACGGCATCGTCAAGGGCTCGCTGGTCCGGGCGCTGACCGCGGTCGGGATGCGCCTGGCGCCGGCCGGCGAGAGCAACCTGACCGTTCGCGGTGAGGTGACGGCCAGCCCTTACACCACCGGCGAGCCCTGGCAGTGGACGCTGGCCTCGGCCCAGATCGACCTGCTTGACGGCCGCGGCCGGGAACTTCTCGATACCCTGCGCGCCACCATCCGGGAAGGCGCCCGGCAGGCGGATCGCTCGGACACTCTGGCCCGCGAGAAGCTCGGGGAGAAGCTGGCGGTCCTGCTGGTCGGCCGCATCGGCACCCTGGACCACCCGTAGGGGCGCAGCATGCTGCGCCCGGCTTTGCCCACGGATGTGGGTGCGGCAAGCGGCGACCATACGGGATTTTTCAGGCGCGTCCCGCCATTGACCCGGCGGGCGCTTTTGCGCTATTATCGTCAGGCAGACGGGGCCTCGCGGCCCCCCTTTTTTTGTCTCCGCCACCCTCCATTCGAGGTTTTTACCCAGTGAGCAATCAGCACCGCCAGGAAGTCGACCGCCGCCGCACCTTCGGCATCATCAGCCATCCCGATGCCGGCAAAACCACCCTTACCGAGAAGCTGCTGCTGTTCGGCGGCGCCATCCAGATGGCCGGCGCGGTCAAATCGCGCAAGGCGGCGCGGCACGCCACCAGCGACTGGATGGCGATGGAGCGCGAGCGCGGCATCTCGGTGACCACCTCGGTGATGCAGTTCGACTACCGGGATTACGAGGTGAATCTCCTCGATACCCCCGGTCACCAGGATTTCTCGGAAGACACCTACCGGGTGCTGACCGCCGTCGACAGCGCCCTGATGGTCATCGACAGCGCCAAGGGGGTGGAAACCCAGACCCGCAAGCTGATGGAGGTCTGCCGCATGCGCAACACCCCCATCATCACCTTCATCAACAAGCTCGACCGCGAAGGGAGGGAGCCGCTGGAGCTGCTCTCCGACATCGAGGATACCCTGCAGATCGAGTGCGCGCCGCTGTCCTGGCCGATCGGCATGGGGAAGCGCTTCAAGGGGACCTACAATCTCTTCCGCAAGGAGCTGTTCCTGTTCACTCCCGGGCAGGACCGGGTCAGCCAGGACGGCGTGGTCATCAGGGATCTGAACGATCCGCAACTCGATAAACTGCTGGGGAGCCAGGCCGACGAGCTGCGGATGGATATCGAGCTGCTGGAAGGGGCGGCCAATCCCTTCGAGCTGGAGGAATACCTGAAGGGGAACCAGACGCCGGTCTTCTTCGGCAGCGCCATCAACAACTTCGGGGTGCGCGAGCTGCTCGACGCCTTTGTCGAGCTGGCGCCGCCGCCGCGCCCGCGGCAGACCACCAGCCGCGAAGTTTCCCCCTACGAGGAGGGCTTCTCCGGCTTCGTCTTCAAGATCCAGGCGAACATGGACCCGGCGCACCGCGACCGGATCGCCTTCCTGCGCATCTGCTCCGGCAAGTTCACCCGCGGCATGAAGGTGAAGCATCACCGCATCGGCAAGGAGGTGGCGCTGGCCAACGCCACCATCTTCATGGCGCAGGACCGCAGCAATGTCGAGGAAGCCTGGCCCGGCGACATCATCGGCCTGCACAACCACGGCACGATCAAGATCGGCGACACCTTCACCGACCGGGAGCCGCTCAAGTTCACCGGCATCCCCAACTTCGCCCCCGAGCATTTCCGCCGGGTGCGGCTGAAGAATCCGCTCAAGGTCAAGCAGCTGGAAAAAGGATTGGTGCAGCTGGCGGAGGAGGGGGCGGTGCAGGTTTTTCGCCCGCTGATGGGGAGCGACTGGATTCTCGGGGCGGTGGGAGTGCTGCAGTTCGACGTGATCATCGCCCGGCTCAAGGACGAGTACGGGGTGGAAGCGGTTTACGAGGGGATCGAATACGCCACCGCCCGCTGGATCGACTGCACCGACCGCAAGCTGCTGGCCGAATTCGAGAAGAAGAACCAGGGCAATCTGGCCCACGATGCCGAGGGGAACCTCGCCTATCTCGCTCCGAGCGAATGGCGCCTCGGCCATACCATCGAGCAGTGGCCGGCGGTCATTTTCCACAAGACCAGGGAACATAACTGAAGCGGCAAGCTTCAAGCTTCGACTTCAAGATAATCCAAATTTCCTTCGTATCTTTTCCCCTCCGCTTGCCGCTTGCCGCTAGGTTTCCGCCACCGGCAGCGTGAAATAAAACGTGCTCCCCTTCCCCAGGGTGCTCTCCGCCCAGATCCTGCCGCCGTGCGCCCGGATCACCTCCTGGACCAGGGCCAGGCCGAGGCCGATGCCGCCGGGAATGCGCCGGGCGCTGTCGTCCACCCGGTAGAAGCGGGTGAAGATCCTGCCCAGGGACTGGGGCGGAATGCCCATCCCCTCGTCCTTCACCCAGATCCTGACCGTCTTCCCCTTCCGCTCCGCCCCGACCGTGACCGTCCCCCCTTCCGGCGAGTACTTGATGGCGTTTGACAGCAGGTTTTTCATGACCTGCTGCAGGCGCTTGGCATCTCCTGCGCACCGCCGGCAGGCCGGGCGGGCAGTCGAGCACCAGGCGATGCTTTTTCGAAGCGACGGCGAAAAGGTGCACCGCTTCCTGCAGCAGGTCATGAACCGAAAGGGCTTCGAACTGATAATTCTCCAACTGCGCCTGTAGCCGCTGCAGATCGAGGAAGTTGCTGATCAGTTCGTTCAGCCGCTCGGTTTCGCGGTGCACGGTTTGCAGGTATTCATGCTGCTGCTCCGGCGGCACCGGGTTTTCCAGGAGGAATTCGACGAAGCCGAGCATGGCGGTCAGGGGGGTGCGCATCTCGTGGCTCACTGAGGAGATCATCTCGTCCTTCAGGTGCTCCATTCTCTTCTGCTCGGTAATGTCCTGGGCGATGTGCACGCCGCCCCACAGCTCTCCCGTCTCATCGAGGAGGGGATAGACCGAGAGGTGGTAATAGCGGTCGCTCTTCGGTTCATAGAGTTCCCCAACCTCCGGCAACCTGGATTTCAGCATCTGCGCAAACGGGCAGACCTCCTCCGACTTCCTCCAGGCCGAAATGAACCCGGCAATGCTTCCCGGTCAGCGGGCTCTGCGTTATGCTGTTCAGAAAGGAATGATTGGCCCGGTTCATTTTGAGGATCTTGCCCATTCCGGTCGAGAATGGCGACCGCGTCGGTGATCGCCTCGAAGGTCTGCGCCCATTCCTCTTCGCTGCGGCGCAGGTTCGCCTCCACCCGCCGCCGATCGGCAATCTCCTGCTGCAGATTGCGGTTGAGGTCCTCCAACTCGGTCGAATAGACCAGGGCCTTGCCGGTCAGGGGGCGCAGCAGCAGAAAGATGCCGAAGCCGCCAAGGATCGAGAGGAACGCGGCGACCGCCAGCACCGAGGCGAACAGCCGATTGACATCGGCGTACAGGTCGGCCTGGTCCATGGTCACCAGCAGGCCCCAGCGGGTATGCCCGACCGGCGCATAGGCGACGATGTCCGGTTCCCCGTTCTGCTGCGCGCGCCCGCGCAGCAGCCCGGCTTTGCCCGCGGCTGCGGCCTGCAGGGCGGTGCCGTAAAGGGCGATCTCCGGGGCGGCGTTGTAGACCTCCCGTTCCCCGCGGCGGCCGGGAAAGAAAATTTCCGGTCGGCCGTCCCTGACCGTCCCCAGCAGGGAGTCGCCATTGTAGGGCATGTTCGTCGCTTCCCAGACGATCCGCTGCAGGTGCGCGATGGAGATAAGGATCAGTTCGAGTGCCGAGGAATTCTCCCTGCTCGCTACTGGATGGGGGCTGCGGCAAGCAGGTACGGCATGCCGGCGACGACCAGCGGGTCGGAAAGGGAGATCTGTCCAGTCGTCCGCGGGAATGGCTTCCTCCGGTACCCGGATCCCCACCTGCGTCACCCACTGTCCCTGGCGGTCACGGCAGGTGATCCCGGCGATTTCTCCAAAATCGGTGACGACCGGCAACAGGGCGTCCTGGAGGAGAGCCTGCAGCCTCTGCCGGGACAGTTTCCCCGCGTAATAGCCTGCCAGGGCGTCGCGGATCGGCTGCCTGTTCGCTACCAGCCGGGCGATGTCGAAGACTCGGGCGAGGTATTCCTCGACCCCCAGCGTGCGCGCCCGCGCCAGATGGAGGAGGTTCGTTTTCCTCCGATTCCTTCAGCCGGTTGAAAAAAGGGAGAAGGGAAAGAAACGATATGAGGATCAGGGCGGCCAGGGTATAGAGGACGGCATAGGCAACAGTTTTCCGCCGAAGGGATTCCAGCGGATTCTTGTTTCCTTTTGATTTCGGCATGAAGACCGCCCAAGGGTAAATTTAAGGTCAATGATCAACTCTAGCAAACAGCGCCGGCGCGGCAATTTCCCAAATGGGGGGAATTGCCGCAGTTGCATCGGGGAGGAGGATAAAGGATAATAATAAATTCTTACCCATTTGTCTTCAGGAGAATGCATATCCATGCCGCAATTCGCGCCAGGCACCCGCTACAGAATGCCCGTCCGGACGGTTCTGACCTCGGCCGGCCCGCTGCCGGAGGTGACCGTCCAGGGCTGGGCCCGTACCGTCCGGCGAAGCAAGGAAGTCACCTTTGTCGCCCTTAACGACGGCTCCTGCTTCGCCTCTCTCCAGGTCGTCCTGGAGCCTCGGCTGGCGAATTTCGAAGAGGTCTCGAAAGCCGGCACCGGCGCCTGCCTGGCGGTGACCGGCGAGCTGGTTCCCTCCCCGGCCGCCGGCCAGCAGTGGGAACTCCGGGCGCGGCAGGCCAGCCTGCTCGGCGACGCCGACCCCGACTATCCGCTGCAGAAAAAGCGCCATACCCTGGAATACCTGCGCACCATCGCCCACCTGCGCCCCCGCTCCAACACCTTCGGCGCCGTCTTCCGCCTGCGCAGCGCCCTTTCCTTCGCCGTGCACCGCTTTTTTCAGGAGCGCGGCTTTCTGCACGTCCATACCCCGATCATCACCGCCAACGACTGCGAGGGGGCCGGGGAGATGTTCCGGGTGACCACCCTGCCGCCCGCCGGCCCGCCGCAGACCGACAGCGGCGCGATCGACTGGGAGCAGGACTTCTTCGGCGAGAAGACCGGCCTGACGGTCAGCGGCCAGCTGCAGGGGGAGCTGTTCGCCACCGCCTTTTCCGACATCTACACCTTCGGCCCGACCTTCCGCGCCGAGAACTCCAACACCAGCCGGCACGCCAGCGAATTCTGGATGATCGAGCCGGAGATGGCCTTCGCCGACCTGGCGGCCGACTGCGCCCTGGCCGAGGAGTTTCTGCGCTATCGTGGTCCTCTACGCTCTGGAGCACTGCGGCGAGGATCTGGCCTTCTTCAACGAGCGCATCGAGCCGGGGCTGATCGGCAAGCTGGAGACGCTGGCCCGGGCCGAATTCCGCACCATGACCTACACCGAGGCGGTGCAGCGGCTGCAGAAGGCGGGGCGCAGTTTCGAATTTCCCGTGGAATGGGGGCTCGACCTGCAGTCGGAGCACGAGCGTTATCTGACCGAAGAGGTGGTCGGCGGCCCGGTCTTCGTCATCGATTACCCGGCCGGCATCAAGGCCTTCTACATGCGCCTCAACGAGGACGGGCGGACGGTGGCGGCGATGGATCTGCTGGTGCCGCGGGTCGGGGAGATCATCGGCGGCAGCCAGCGCGAGGAACGCCACGACGTGCTGGTGCGCAAGATGCGGGAGAGCGGCATTCCCCCGGAGAGCCTGTGGTGGTACCTGGACATCCGCCGCTGGGGAACCTGCCCGCATGCCGGCTTCGGCCTCGGCTTCGAACGGCTGCTGATGTATCTGACCGGCATGGAGAACATCCGCGACGTCATCCCTTTCCCGCGCACGCCGGGGAACGCCAAGATTCTGAACGGCCGGCACTTCAATAGATTTCGCCGGGTGGAGCGCATGAAGCACAGCAACTCTCCCGAAACGCAGAACGGGTGATGGCATCGCCACCACCCGTCAGTTTTAGCAGGGACTCCAGTTTTTATTTCCCCTCGGTCAGCTCAGCGCAGCTCCAGCCGCCCTGTCCCTTCTCAGGACGTAAATGCCGATGCCCCGCTCCAGCAGGTAATCGAGCGCCCGCACGGCGACGGCAGACGACGACTACAGGTTCGGAGCCGGCACGGATCTTCTCCGCCAGTTGCTCTATCCTGGGCCGTTCGGCATCGACCGGGTAGGCATAGGTTGGGACAGCGCCGCGGATGCTTCAGGACGCCCGCAGATGCTCGAGGAAAGCCTGGGCGAGGGGGGTAAGCTGGCGGTTGCGGCGGCGGACCAGGTAGAAGGGGCGGCGGATTTCCACCCCCTGCACGGGGATGCTGACCAGGGTGCGGCGGCTGAGATCCTCGCGCAGGGCGAGGGTGGAGAGAAAGGCGATGCCCAGGCGTCCCTTGATGCACTCGCGCACCGCCTCGTTGCTGCCCATCTCCGCCACCACCGAGAGGGCGGACGGATCGAGGCCGGCCTGGCGCAACCCCTGCTCCATCGCCGTCCGGGTGCCGGAGCCGGGCTCGCGCAGGATGAAGGGCTGGGTCGGCAGTTCTGCCGCGGCGAATGATTTTCTTCTCTGCCCACGGATGGCCGGGCCAGAGGGCGAGACGGAGTTCGTCGCCGAAGATCGCCTCCGCCTCCAGCACGGCCTCCTTCGGCCTGGCCCCGATCAGGGCCAGTTCCAGCTGGCCGTCAAGGATCTCCCGCACGATGCGGCCGGTGCCGGAAATGCGCAGGGCAACCCGGCAATCAGGGTGCCGGGTGTGAAAGGTTTCAAGATACGGCGGCAGGAGATAGGCGCCGGGGATGGTGCTGGCCCCCAGGACGAGACGGCCGGCGAGATTCCCCCGGAAGTTCGTCATGCGCCTGCACCGCCTCCTGGTGCAGGTGGATGATGCGGCGGGCATAATCGAACAGGATCAGACCGGCGGGGGTAGGGAGGACTTCCCGGGCATGGCGGTCGAGGAGCTTCTCACCGAAGGTCTCTTCCAGCAGACGGACGTGCTCACTGACCGTCGGCTGCGACAGCAGCACCGCTGCCGCCGCCCGTGAAAAGCTTTTCAGCTCCACTACCTTACAGAAAACTTCCAGGCGCCGGATATCCATGGTTAGTCTGAAATCGCAACCGGGGGAGGTGTTTCCCCGGTCTCAGAGGGGGATTCTTCTTTTCTTGGCATAGGCGCGGATCACCACTTCCGCCTGGTTGAGGCGGGAGAGCTTCAGGTTTCTGGCTTTTGCGGCCATGACGTCCTCGGGGGAAATCTGCTGCTGGCGCAGTTCGCGGGCAACCATCCCCAGGTGGACCAGGACCGTCTTCAGGTCGACGGGGGTATACTGGCGCAGCAACGGGGGGGAGAGACTGAAGAAGCCGTCGGCAATATCCTGGCCCATCTTCTTCGGGCTGCCGGAGATAGACATTTTCCCTCCTGCAAAAAGCCGGACCCGAGATCCGGAGATTAAAGGGGAGCAGCAGATGATCCGATACAAAGCAGTGGAAACCAGCACGGTAACCGACGAAGCTCTGGAGGCCATCCTCAACGAATGGACGGCTCGGGGCTGGCGTCTCGAATGGATTCAATTCGCCATGCGCGAGGCGAGCAAACGTCCGGCCATGGCCTTCGTCTTTTTTACCCGGGAGGAAACGGGCTGATTCCATGCCATCCAGCGGGGAAACCGCAGTCTGATCCACGGCTGAGCAAAAATGTCCAGATGCAAGGCGCCAGAAATCCTGAGGAATAAGGCGTACCTGAAAGGTACGTCGTTGACGAAGGATGAGGGCAACGCCGCAGATGGGCGTTTTTCATCAGCCGTCTCTTAATCCTCCCAGTCGGGAATGTCCCTATACGTCACCGTCCGCCGGGGGTCGGAGGAAGGGCTGGCGCCGCAACGGGGGCAGACAGGTTCTGCGGGTTCCTCTTCCGGAGGTCCCTCAAAAGCGAGTTCGATCGGCTTGCCGGTGCAGGTGCAGTACCATTTTCGGAAAACGTCCATGCTCCCTCCCTACTGGCTCCAGCATCTCCCCTTCAGTATGACAAGGGATACGAATCAGGCAAGGGGTCCCTCTAGCCGCTTGCCTCTTGCCCCTCGTCCCTCGCCCCTTAATACGTCAATCCCGCCTTCTTGCGCACCTTGCGCATCGTCTTGACGGCAGTCTGCCGGGCTTTCTCGGCGCCGCGGGCGAGAACCGCGCGGATGGCGCCGGGATCGGCGAGCAGTTGCCGGCGATTTTCGGCGTAGGGGGCGAAGAAGTCCCGCACGGTTTCGAACAACTCCTGTTTCACTTCTCCGTAGGCCAGTCCCCCCGCGAGATAGCGCTGCCGCAGCGCCGCTTCCTGCTCCTTATCGAGAAACAGCCGATAGATCTGGAAGACATTGCACTTGTCGGGATCCTTCGGTTCCTCGACCGGCGTCGGGTCGGTCACGATCCGCATCACCTGCTTGCGCAGGGCGTTTTCCTCGAGGAAAAGGTCGATGGTGTTGCCGTAGCTCTTGCTCATCTTCTGGCCGTCCAGGCCGGGAACCGTCGCCACCTCCTCGTCGATTTCCGCCTCGGGGACGATGAACAGGTCGCCAAAATGGTTGTTGACCTTGATGGCGATATCGCGCGCCACTTCCAGGTGCTGCTTCTGGTCCTTGCCTACCGGTACCCGCTCACTCTGAAACAGCAGAATGTCGGCGGTCATCAGCACCGGATAGGCGAACAGCGCATGGTTGGCGGCAATCCCGCGTGAAACCTTATCCTTGTAGCTGTGGCAGCGCTCCAGCAGCCCCATCGGCGTGAAGGTGGAGAGAAACCAGGTCAGCTCCTGCACCTCCGGCAAGTCCGACTGCACCCAGAAGGTGCTCTTCTCCGGGTCCATTCCCAGGGCCAGGAAATTCGCCGCCGCCTCAATCGTCCCCCTCGCCAGCGCCTTGCCATCGGCAACCGAAGTCATGGCGTGGTAATTGGCGATAAAGCAGAACAGGTCCTCCTGGTCCTGATAGCCGATCATCTTCTTCATCATGCCAAAATAGTTGCCCAGGTGGAGGGAGCCCGACGGCTGTATGCCGGAAAGAATGCGCATTTTCGTCACCTTCTATGAAAGAATTGTCGGTTCAATGGAAAAGCCGCGGTACTTGGACCGCGGCTTTTTGATTGTCCTCCGGGCCGCGGAAATCGGCCGCGGCAGAAGTTCAAGATAGGGAAGGCGCGGACCGGACAGAAAGAGCCGGGCGCCACCAACCCTTTTCCCATATTGGAGTGCGGGATCTGTTGACTCATGGCCGGATAAGCTAGCAGTTCCAGGCTCTTTCGTCAAGCAGGGAAAATGGTCCGGGAGTTGCGGAGAGGGGATTTTCGCGCTGACAGAAATTCAGAGTTGGAAAATGGGACGATTTGCCCCCTCCGGCTCGACCGCTGGCATGCACATTGCTCCTGCTGTTATTCGAACTATTTCCCGGTGCCGAGGGTGCCATGCGCAAGATCTTTTTGTCTCTTCTCTTCCCCGGCGGCCTGATTGCCGGTCTGGCGGCGGCTCTTTTCTCCGCCGTCAACCTTCCTCCGGCCGCCCGCTCCTTTCTTCCCTTCTATCCGGTGGTGGTACTGGCCGCCGGCCTGTTGCTCGGCTGGCGTTTCAACCGCAGCCGGCTGATTTTTGCCCTCCTGCTGTTAGCTCTGGCCGATCGGGGCCTGGTCCACTGGCCCACGGCGCCGGTGCTGACGCAGGCCCTGCAGGTGCTGCTGCCGTTGAACCTGGCGCTCATCGCCTCCTATGCCGAAAGGGGGCTGCTCACCTGGGTGGGATTGGTGCGGCTGGGATTGCTCGGCGGTCAAGCCGCGGTCATGGCCTTTTTTTGCGAATACCGGCCAGCCGAATCGCTGGCAGCCCTGGGTCATCCTCTGTTACCCTCGTTGCCGCCCTTCCTGCTGTCGGGTGTGGCCGTCCAATTTCTGGTTCTGGTATTTTTACTGGGGCGTTTTCTGCGACAGCCGACTCCCCTCGCCGGCGGGTTCGTCTGGGCTCTTTTCGCTGCCTGTCTGCCGCTGTTTCTCGGTTTGCAGGACTTTGGCCTGACCCTCGGTTTCGCCACCGCCGGTCTGATACTGCTGGCGGCGGTGATCGAGACCTCGCACGGCATGGCTTTCTGCGACGAACTGACCGGTCTGCCGGCGCGTCGGGCCTTGAACGAAAGCCTGCTCAAGGTCGGCAGGCGCTATACCGTGGCGATGGTCGACATCGATCACTTCAAGAAGGTCAACGACCGCTTCGGCCATGATACCGGCGACCAGGTGCTCAGGATGGTGGCCGCCAAGTTGGGCCGGGTGGGCGGCGGCGGCCGGCCGTTCCGTTACGGAGGAGAAGAATTCACCATTCTTTTCCCCGGCAAGGCCTTGGCCGAGGCGCTGCCCTACCTGGAAGCGGTGCGGGAGGCGGTGCAGGCGACAGGATTTACCGTCCGCCATCCCGCTCGCCCCAGGAAACCTCCGGAAAAGCTTCCGAAACGGGTCGGCACGCAGCGGCTTGGCGTCACCGTCAGCATCGGGGTCGCCGGCCGGCAGGAGGATGCGAATCGCCCGGCTCAAGTGATCAAGGCTGCCGACCAGGCCCTTTATCGCGCCAAGAAAACCGGGCGCAACCGGGTCTGCAGCGCCTCGGACGGGGAACCGGTGCGGCGCTCAAGCAGGGGAAACTGAAAAGCAGAACCGCCCGGCCTCGAGGGCGCCGGGCGGTTTGCCGGTGATTTTATTTTTCTGCAAGATCAGTCGTTTGCAGCGGGGACTCCGCCGAACATGGCGGCAAGCTGTACGATCTGCTGCAGGTCCAGCCCGCTTTCCTTGACGATGCCGAGAAAAACCGGAAAGAGCTGCATCAGAAAGGTCGGGTCCTGCATGGCTTCTTTTGCCATCGGCGGCAGGGTTTCAAGAATGAAGGCCTTCTTCTCCTCGGGAGAGAGGGCGAGAACGGCGGATTTCAATGCGGCGACGGACATGGATACTCCTGGAAAAAAGCCACAGCCCGAGATCTGCGGCCGAGGTGATGGAAAGATCCGGCATTTCAGCCTAGGGCCTCGGGTTCTGGATCTGCTCGTCAAAGGCCACCCGGTATACATCGTCGAACTCCCGGACGAAATGTACCTGCAGCCCCTCCTGTAAATAGTCGGGCAATTCTTCGAAATCCTTGCGGTTTCCTTCTGGGAAAAGCAGAATCTGCAGCCCGGCGCGGCGGGCGGCGATGGTTTTCTCCTTCAACCCGCCGATCGGCAGGACGCGGCCGGTAAGGGTGAGCTCGCCGGTCATGCCCAATTTTGCGCCGCACCGGCTGGCCGGTGACCATGGAGACCAGGGCGGTGGCCATGGTGATGCCGGCCGAGGGGCCGTCCTTGGGGGTGGCGCCGGCCGGCACGTGCAGGTGGACGAAATGGGTGTCGAAGAAATCGGCCGGGGCGCCGTAGCGCTCCAGGTGGGCCATGGCGTAGGAGTAGGCGATATCCGAGCTTTCCACCATGACGTTGCCGAGCTGGCCGGTCTGCTTGAAGCCCTTGCTCTTGCTCGGCATGGCGGTCGCCTCGATCTGCAGGGTGGCGCCTCCCATGCTGGTCCAGGCGAGACCGGTGACCACCCCGGGAACGTTCTCGAAGACCTCTTCCGCCACGAACACCGGCTTGCCCAGAAATTTCTCCAGATCCCGCCGGCCGATGGTGATCTTTTCGGCATGGCCGGTGGCGAATTCCAGGGCCGCCCGGCGCATGATCTTCTTGATCCGGTTCTCCAGCCCGCGCACTCCGGCCTCCCGGGCATAACTATCGATGATCGCCTCCAGCGCGTCCCGGCGGATGCTCACCTGCCCCTTCTGCAGGCCATGGCTCTGCAGGGCCTTGGGAACGAGATAGCGGCGGGCGATCTCCACCTTCTCCTTGAGGATGTAGCCGGACAGCCGGATCACCTCCATGCGGTCGAGCAGCGGCGCCGGAATGGTGTCGAGCTGGTTGGCGGTGGCGATGAACAGGACGTTGGAAAGATCGAAAGGGACATCCAGATAATGGTCACGGAAAGCGCTGTTCTGCTCGGGGTCGAGAACCTCCAGCAGGGCCGAGGCCGGGTCCCCCTGAAAGCTGGCGCCGATCTTGTCGACTTCGTCGAGCATCAGCACCGGGTTGGCGGTGCCGGCGCTTTTCATCGCCTGGATGAATTTTCCCGGCATCGCTCCGATGTAGGTGCGCCGGTGCCCCTTGATCTCCGCTTCGTCGCGCATGCCGCCGAGGGAGAAGCGGTAGAAGCGCCGTCCCAAGGCCCCGGCGATGCTGTGGCCGATGGAGGTCTTGCCGACCCCAGGCGGGCCGACCAGGCAGAGGATGGAGCCCGAGATGTCGCCCTTCATCCTGCCGACGGCGATGAATTCGAGGATGCGATCCTTGACGTCTTCCAGGCCGTAATGATCGCGGTCGAGGACCCGCCGGGCTCTGTCGAGGTTGTAGGAGTCCTTGCTGAAGCGGCCCCAGGGAAGGATCGTCAGCCAGTCCAGGTAATTGCGGGTGACGGTGTACTCGGGGGAGTTCGGCTCGAGCAGGCGCAGCTTCTCCAGTTCTTCATCGACCGTCTTCTGGGCCTCATCATTGAAGGTCAGCTTCTTCAGGCGCCCTTCGAATCTTTCGACCTCGGCGGTTTTCCCTTCTTTTTCCAGCCCCAGCTCCCGCTTGATCGCCTTGAGCTGCTCCTTGAGAAAGAATTCGCGCTGCTGGGCGGAGATCTTCTCCTCGATCTGTTTGCTGATCTTGGTCTGCAGGCGGGAGACTTCCAGCTCCTTCTTCAGCAGGACCAGCACTTTGTCGATGCGCTTGCGCACCTCCAGCGTCTCCAGGATTTTCTGCAGTTCCTGGCCGTCGGAACTGGTCAGGTTGGCGGCGAAGTCGGCCAGCCGGCCGGGATCGTCCATGCTGGAGCGGTTGAGAAAGAGCTTGATTTCCTCCGAGTAGAGGGGATTGATCTGCACCAGTTCCTTGAGGGTGCCGATGATCGCCATGGAATAGGCTTTGAGTTCCGGATTGACCGACAGTTCGGCGGCATGGTGGTACCGGACCTGGGCAAACAGCCCCTGATCGGTGCGCATGATCTCCTGGATGGAGAAGCGCTCCAGGCAGTTGACCAGGAAATTGGCGCTTTCCTCGTCGGCCTGGGCAACTTTCAGAACCTTGCCGACCACCCCGAAGCGGTGCAGGTTTTCCGGACTGTCCTCCCCTTCGGGGTCGCGGACCAGGACCAGGCCGAGAGCCTGGGAGGGCGTTTTCATCGCCCGGGTCAGGGCGGCCACCCGCTCGCGGCCGCTGATCGACATCGGAATCAGGATGCCGGGAAAAGCCGGCCGGGGACGTACCGGAATGATCGGCAGGCCGTCGGGAAGGATTTCGGCTGCCAGAACCAGCCCGCCTTCATCGGCACGCCGGTTTTCGGTGGTTTCTTCGGCAGGGGTTTCGATGGTTGCTTCCTCTTCACGCATGCAAATCTCCTCATCGGTTCCCGGGGTCATCAGGGAAAACTAAGCATCCGGCCGATGGATGTCAACTGTGAAACTCCCCCGAGGGTCAGAAAGTGCTGCGTAAAGCGAGGTGGAAAACAACATCCGGGGCGGTGTCGACGTCGATATCTTCGCTGACGCCGAGGTCGAGGGCGGTTTCGGCCCAGGACAGGGTGCCGCCGAGGGTGAGCTGCAGCGATTCCCCCAGCTGGGGGAGGTCGCTGTCGAAGAAGGGGGTATGGCCGTCGGCCTGCAGCTTGAAGGCAAGCCAGGCAAGGGGTTGCCAGCCGCCGCCCAGGGTGCCGAAGCCGACCACGTTCCGCTGCCGGTCGGGGAGAATATCGCCGTCGGTAAGCAGCATGGCGCCGCCGGCGCCGAACACGGCATATTTCCCGCCGGCGGCGATGAAGCCATGATCGCCGGCCAGCCACAGCGCCAGGTCGGTGCTGCCGCTGCCGAGCAGGCGGTCGCTGTCGCCGGTCGGCAGCTTCAGGCTGGCGCGCAGGGCGAGCGCCGAGCGCTCCTGCCGCCAGATCTGCCAGCCGCCGGTCAGGCGGAGATCGCCGATCCCCTCAGCATTTCTCTGCAGGTGCAGGCGTTCTTTGCCGTCATCGGTATAGGAGAAGAGCAGGCGGTTATTGGGTGCCTGATCGCGGCCGTTCTGGGGGAACCCGAAGAAATCGTGCCAGTGGATGATGAAGCTGTCGAGAAAGCCGCCGCGATACATGAGGTAGGGGAGTTCCGCGCCGACCTCGAAACGCTCCCCCAGACCGTGGCGCAGCGCCAGGGTAAAACGATAGCTTTCCCCGTCGAAAAGGAGGCTTTCGTTCCCTGCGGCGCTGTGGGTGAAGTGGCTGGCCAGATCCGTGGCGAGCAGGCCGACGGTGCGCCCCGGCGCTGCCAGGCGCCCGCCGGTGGCCGGCGGCAAGCCGAAGATCTGCACCAGGGGGCTCTGATTGCGGACGTAGAAGGGAGCGAGTTCGAGAGCCCGGCCGGAAACGGGAAAAGCCAGGCACACCAGGAGGACGAGGAAAACAGCGGTTTTTTGCATGCGTCGATCCTCCTTGGAGCAGCCCTGGGGCGGAATGGTTACTGTTACTTGGCCAGAATCGGCTGGGACAGGGTGCCGGTGAGCCGCAGGTGGTAGGCGCCGTCGCTGCCGGCTTTGGCGAACAGGTCGAGGAGATCCCGCAGGTTGCGGTCGAAATTCGCTCCCGGCCGCAGCACCAGATTGAGATTGAGCCGGCTGCGCTGCAGCGGCTGGTTGAGCAGCACGGAGCCGCTGCCGGAGGCCTGCATTTCGCCGCCGGTCGCCTCCAGTTGCTCGATGCGGAAGGTGTTCCCCCGTCCCGACCCTTTGAGGGAAATTCGTCCCAGGTTCAGATTGCCGTCGGCGACCCCGAGAGAATCCAGCCCCTTGAGCTGCAGGCTGTCGAAAGTGAGCGCGAATTGGCTTTCGCTGCCGGCCGGCGGAGGAATGATGCCGGTAAAGGTGCCCTCGCCGAGAGTGCCGGCCAGTTCCATGTCGGAGCCGGCGGTAAGATGCTCGGCAAATGCGAGCTGCCGCACCTGTGCCTCCAGGGCACCGTTCCGGCGCGCCCGGCCGGAGATATTCCCGCCCAGCAGGCTGGCCTGGAAAGCGACTCCGGGGTTGCTGCCGAGGAGGGAGAGCCAAAGCGGCTGCAGGGTGGCGGCGGCGATATCGACCGTCGGCCGCTCGGGCAGCCCGGTATTTACTCTCACCTGCTGCGCCCGCAGCCCCGGCGGAAAGAGGAGGGAAAGCTGGCCGATATTCAGGCTGCCGGTGGTTCTCTGGGAAAAGTCCTGCTCGATTCGTTCCTTCAGTGCCGAGGCAGGGAAGAACAGGTAGAGGCTGACCAGAAAGGAGAGGAGCATCAGCCCCAGGCCGAGCAGGTAGAATTTGAGCCGAGCCCGGGTGAACAGGCGGGGGGCGCCCGGCGAGCGGGCCGGCAGGCGGGGGAGGCGGAACGATTTCATGCGCTCCTCCCGAACATGGAGACGGTCATCACCGCATCGAGCTGGGAATGGTCGTCAAAACGGGTGCGGATGCGCAGGCTCTTCACCTGCAGGGCGGCATCGGCGGACTCAAAGGAATAGAGAAAGCGCACCAGTTGGTCGAGGTGGAGTTTCTCCAGCTTGATTTCCACTGATTCCTCGCGGAAGCCTTCCTGCGCGGAGCCGGTCTGCGGGCGCATGTAGACCAGGTTTTCCTTGCTGGCCACGCGCGCGGCGGTCGCCTCGACAAAGGAAAAAAGGGAAAAATTGCGTGCCTTGTCCAGGCGGCCCTCCGCCTTCGAGAGCTGCTGCTGCAGCAGCAGATACTCCTGGCGCAGCTCCTGAATCTGCTGCACCTGCTTCTGGCGGGAAGCGATCTTGCCGTCGAGACGGGTCATCGCGTTCCGGTAGGGGAGGACGACGCCGAGGAAGATTACCGTGGCCAGGACGACCAGGCCGCAGACGATCAAGGCCAGGCGTTCGCGCGGGGATATTTGCGGCAGTGTCATGGTTTTTCCTTTGCTCCGCCGTAGGTGAGGTTCAGGCGGAAATCGACCCGGCTGTTATCAATGCTCATTTTAGCGTCGGCGATCTGCGCCTCGGCAAACAGGGGGGACTGCTCCAGGCTGCGGGCGATCTGGTTGATGGCATCGAAAGAGGTGGTCACCCCCTCCAGCCGCACCGATTCCGGGGAAAAGCTGAAATCGCGGATATCGAGGGAAACCGAGGCCGGAATATTGCTGGAGATCTCCCGCAGAATGGCGAGGGGCGTGCTGCGCTGGCCGGCGCCGATCAGTTTTCCTCGCTGGTGCAGCTCCTTGATCTTGCTCTGCATCTGCTGGGTGGGGTTGATCAGCCGCTGCGAACCGGGCAAGGTCTGGTGGAAGACCCGGGTAATCTCCTGGTTCAGCGCCTCGGCCCGGCTCGCCTGGTGGGCGTAGTTGAGGTAGCTGGAGCCGACGACCGCCAGCACGGCAAGGAGCAGCAGAACGCCGCCGGCGATCAACTCCCGCTTCAGGGCGGTCCACTCGTTTTTCAGGGCGAAGCGGCCGCGGCGGAAATTGAATTCCCGCTCCCTGGCAGACGTCCCGGCCCGCAGGGCGAGGGCGACCGCCGGCAGGAATTCCGGCTCGATATCCCGCCCGTCGACGAAACAGCTCGGGATCTGGGCCGGGCGACCCGCCTGCTGCAGCGCCTGCAGCAGTTCCGGGGTGGCGCCGGCGCCGATCAGGTACAGCGGCAGATCGCGCCGCCCTGCTTCCCGCTGCAGGGTGGCGCTCTCCCGCAGGAGCAGGCGGGCGAGATCCGCCGGTTCGGTGCCGCTGGCGGCCGGCAGGAGACGATAGTCGACCACCCGTCCATCGGCCATCAGGGAGAGGGTGATCTCCTGCTCGGCCAGATGCGCCAGCAGGCCCTCGTGGCAGTGTTCGCGCAGGCCGCGCACCAGGGCGAAGGGGGCCAGGTCGAGGATGTGCAGGGGGATGCCGGTGGCATCGAAGGTCTGCAGGAAGGAGTCCAGATAAGCGGTGCGCACGGCCGCCGCGCTGACCCGGTGCTGCCCCTCGGCATCGGCGGTGGGGGCCTGGAAATCGGTGGTGAATTCCTCGATCGTCACTGGCAGCTGGGCGGCCAGTTCGAAGCGCAGGGCCGGCTCGATCTTGCGCGGATCGTCAAAGGGGAAGGTCAGACGACGGACGAAGCTCTCCAGCGCCGGCACCGCCGCCGCCACCCGGTCGCTGAAGATCCGGGTCTCGCCGATCAGCTCCTGCAGGGCGGCGCCGAGTTCCTCCGGGCCGGCGTAGGCCCGTTTGCCGACGGCGATCAGCGCCTGCCGGGTCTGGGAAATGATCGCCACCCGGATGTGGCTGCCGTCGATGTCGATCCCGATCTGTCGTTTTTCCATATGGCTAGTCAACTTTCATCGAATAGATTCTGCTGCCGGAGTGGTCCACGAAGGCCGTGACCGTCCGTTTGCCGCCGCCGGCGCCTTCCTTGGTTCCGCTGTCGCCGACCTGACCGGTGGCGATGATCAGGAAGGTGGAGCTTTTCACCGTCACATGCACCAGCTGCATGGCTTTCAGGGCCATGTAGGTGGGGTTCTGCACCCCGAGCAGCTGCCCGAGATCGTTGATGCTCTCGAACGGCTGATCCTGGCGGTAGTTTACCAGCTTCTCCACATCGGTCGGATCCACCTGCGGATCGAGGGACTTCAGCACCTCGGGAGAGGCGGTGTTGATGTTGACGCTGGCGTCGCCGTGCACGGTCAGGTATCTGGCCACCTTGCTGTAGATCTCGGGGGTGAAGCCGCGGATCATGAGCAGCTCGTCCAGGCTGTCCAGGGGACCGTTCTTGACCGGATAGGGATGATCCAGCCGCTCGTAGTATTCGCTCTCGGCGCCGCTGCCGTTGAAGGTGCCGCTGCCGGCGCCGGGCCTGGTGATGGTGTCGTCGGTGTCGATCCAGTCGATCAGGGCGGCCACCAGGTCATCCGGGGAGGTGTTGAGATCCAGGCTGTTGAACAGCCGGACCAGCGCGTCGCGCATGACCGGATTGACGTTCACTCCCTGGGTGACCAGGCTGTTGACGTCCAGGCGGCTCTGCATGTCCTCGATGCGGATCGAAACCGTCCCGTCTTCCCCCACCGGAAAGGCCGGAACGCCCTGCCCCCACAGCTCGCTCGGATGATCGTAGCCCGGATGCTGGTCCATCTTCAGGATCATCCGCCCCGCGTCGATCCCCCCCTTTGGCCAGGTACCAGGCCTGGGTGCTGTCGCGGAAGGTCTCGGTGAGCCGCAGGTCGACCAGGGTGGAAAAGGCGAATTCGGTCAGCAGGGAGGCGAGCAGGGCGACGATGACCAGCACCAGCAGCAGCACCATCCCTTTTTCATTCCGAGCCGGGCTCATGAGCCGCCCGGGATGGTGAGGGTCGGCAGCTGGCCGCCGCCGGGGATGTCGTAGGCGGTGCGGAACACCACCTGCTTTCCTTCCACCGGCAGGGAAAGGGTCACCTCCACCAGCTCGGGCAGGCCGCCGTCGGTGCGGGCGTTCCATTCCTCCACCCATTGGCCTTTGCGGTAAAAACGCACCTTCATTTCGCCGATCCCGTCGGCCAGCCGGTACCCCTCGCGCTTTTCCCCTTCCGGGTCGAAGTAGGAATACTCGTTGCGCATCAGCACCCGGGTGTCTGCCCCCTTGTCGGCCTCCGGGTCGCGGCGCAGCTCGTAGCGGATTCTCGAAATCCCCCCTTGCCGGCCGCCGTAAGGGGTGCCGGCGGTGGTGGTCAGCTCCAGGTACGGATCCTTGTCGAGGGTGGTCGCCCCGCCGAGGAAAAGGGTGTCCTTTTTCGCCTGGTCGAAATAGGTCCCCCGCAGCTCCCGGCCGATGCGGTCGAAGAGGACCCGGGCCTGGTGATATCCCTCGCTTTCGGCTTCCAGCCGCTCCTTGGCGGCGCTGACCGAATTGAAGACCCCGTAGACGGTGGTGAGCAGGAGGGCGACCAGGGCCACCGCCACCAGGATCTCCACCAGAGTGAAACCTTTTTCGCGCATGGTCAGTGGAATACGAAAGAGTTGAGTTCGACCATCTCGTTTTTCTTCTCGTCCCCCCAGGCGACGGTGACCGTCACGATTTTCAGCTGCGGCAACGGGCTGTCCTCGAAACGCACCCGCCAGCGATACTCTTCGAAAGGTTCCTCGAAAGGCTTTTCCTCCGCCGCGCTGAAAGCGAAGCCGGGCTGAGACGCCTCGCTCTCGATCTCGCTCAGCCGCTGCTGCGCCAGCAGGGTGGCCTGGGTGATCTTCTGCAGCCGCTGGTTGATCGCGATGCTGCGGTTGCTCAGGCCGAGCAGGACGACCAGGGCGATGGCGACGATCGCCAGGGCGATCATGACTTCCAGCAGGGTGAAGCCCTGCTGGCGGGACGCGGAGCGCGGATTGCGGAACGCGGAAAAGGGCTTGGAAACGCTTTTCCCGCGTCCCGCGTCCCTCGTCCCTCGTCCCTTTGCCAGTCTGTTTCATTTCTGCGCTTCGAATTCCCGGTACCCCTGGTAGATCTTGGTGGCGCCGGTAAAAGGCATCAGCCGCAGGGTCAACACCCGGTCGCCGCCATCGTCGAGATGGATCACCGTCTCATCCAGCCAGCCGACCGGATGAATATCGGCGGTCACCTCGCCGGAAGTGGATTTGCCCTTGCCCACCACCTCCACGTCGCGGAAGCGGACCGCCTTCTTCAGATGCTGCTGCCGCCCGGTGCCGGTGACCTCGACCAACTCGCCGTTTTCCTCCTGCCGCTTGGCCGCGAAGGTTTCCTCATCCAGGTCAAAGACCAGCCGGTAAGGACGGCCGGTGAGGGCGGACTCGTTGTAGAGGTATTTGACCGTGCCGGCCAGCCGGCGGGCCGAGGCATCGAGGCCATCCTCGCCGATGCCGGTCAGCATCGGCAGCGTCAGGGCCGAGAAGAGGCCGATCAGCAGGAGAACGACTGCCAGTTCGATGAGGGTGAAGCCGGAGTTACTGGATTTCCCAGCTGTTGATATCGGCATTATTCCCATCGCCGCCCGGCTCGCCGTCGGCTCCCAACGAAGAGATGTCCACATCCCCCTGGCTGCCGGGGGAGAGAAAGACATACTCGCTCCCCCAGGGGTCTACCGGCAGCCGTTTCAGGTAACCGCCGTCCCGGTAGCGGGCCGGGATGCGGCCGATTTCCGGTTTGCTGACCAGGGACTGCAGACCCTGATCGGTGGTGGGATAAAAGCCGTTGTCCAGCTTGTACATGGCCAGCGCCTGTTCGATCCCTTTGATGTCGACGGCGGCCTTGGTGCGTTTGGCCTCCTCCGGGCGATCGAGGATGCGCGGCACCACGACGGCCGCCAGAATCCCCAGAATGACCACCACGACCATGAGCTCGATGAGGGTGAAGCCCCGCTGGCTGCGCAGGAGAGATTGACGCTCGGTTTTCATTGTCACTCCTTGTTGTCTCCAATCGATAGTTCTTTTCCAAGTTACAAGGCTTGAGGCCCAAGGGGGTGCCTGCTAGCCTCTAGCCTCTTAGCCTGCCTTTATCCCACCCCCTGGCTGGCCTGGAAAATCGGCAGCAGGATGGAGAGGACGATGAAGCCGACGACGCCGCCCATGAACAGTATCATGAACGGTTCGAGCAGGGAAAGCATGCCGGTGATGGCCAGATCCACCTGGTGGTCGTAGGCATCCGCTACCCGGAACAGCATCTCTTCCAGCTCGCCGCTGCGCTCGCCGACCGCCGCCATCTGCGCCACCATCGGCGGGAAAGACTCCCGAGCGGCGGATCGGAGCGGCCAGGCCCTCCCCTTCCCGGACGGCGACCGCCGTATCCTCCAGGGCCTGCCGCAGCACCCGGTTCTGCATCAGGTTGCAGACGATCTCCAGCGATTTCAGCAGAGGCACCCCGCTGTGCTGCAGGGTCGCCAGGGTGCGGGTGAAGCGGGAGGTGGCGAGCAGCAGGTTGAGGCGGCCGAAGAGCGGCATGGTGAGCGCCAGCCGGTCCAGCCGCAGGCGGCCGTCCTCGGTGCGGGCATAGCGGCGCACGGCGACCAGCCGCCGCCAGCAGCAGCAGGAGCAGCAGCCACCACCAGGCGCTGAAAAAATCGCTGGTGCGGATCAGCATCAGGGTCGGCAGGGGCAGGGTTTGCCCCAGATCCTGGATCATCCGGACGACCTTCGGCACGACGAAGGCGAAGAGGAAAAAGAGCACGCCCGTGCCGATCACCCCCATCAGCAGCGGATAGGCCATGGCGGCCTGGATGCGGCTTTTCATCCGCGCCTGCGCTTCGAGGAAATCGGCGAGGCGCTGCAGGACCTTGTCGAGGGTGCCGCTGCTCTCCCCGACCTGCACCATGTTCACATACAGCACCGGGAAGATGCGCGGATGCCGGCCGAGGGCCGCATGCAGGGACTCTCCCTGGACGATCTCCTCGCGCACGGCGTTGAAGGTGCGGGCGAGCTGATCATGCTCCAGCTGACTGCCGATGGTGGCCAGGGCTTCATCCAGCGGCAGGCCGGCGCCGAGCAGGGTAGCCAGCTGGCGGGTGGCGGCGGCCAGTTCGGTGGACGGCACCCGCCGCGCCAGGCGCAGGCGGGCGAAGGCCGGGGCGGCGGCGGCGCTTTCCTCCTGCAGGGTGGTGGGATAGATCCCCTGGCCGCGCAGCTTCTGCAGCACGGCCCGGCGGCCGCTCGCCTCGACCGTCCCCGAAAGCTTTTTGCCGGCGGCGTTGAAGCCGGAATACTCAAAGATCGGCAACTCAGACCTCCTCCTGGGTCACCCGCAGTACCTCCTCGATGGAGGTCTCGCCGGCCAGGGCCAGGGCCAGTCCCGAATCGCGCAGGGTCTTCATCCCCTTTTTCACGGCGGCGGATTTGATGCTGCCGGCATCCTTGTTCTGCAGCAGCAGGTCGCGCACCTGTTCATCCACCGGCAGCAGTTCGTAAATCCCGGTACGGCCGCGGTAGCCGATCCCCAGGCACTGCGGGCAGCCGGCGCCGCGGTAGAAGGCGGCATCGGCGGGGACGACTCCGGCCAGCCCCATCTCGCGGATCGTCTCCGGGCTCGGGCGGTAGGCTTCCCGGCAGTTCGGGCAGATCTGGCGCACCAGGCGCTGGGCGAGGATGCCGACGATGGAGGAGGCGGCGAGGAACGGCTCCACCCCCATCTCCACCAGGCGGGTCAGGGCGCCGGCGGCATCGTTGGTATGCAGGGTGGAGAAGACCATGTGACCGGTGAGGGCCGACTGCACGGCGATCTCCGCCGTCTCCCCGTCGCGGATCTCGCCGACCATGATGATGTCCGGGTCCTGGCGCAGGATGGAGCGCAGCCCGGCGGCGAAGGTCAGGTTGATCTTCGAATTGACCTGGATCTGCCCTACTCCGGAGAGCTGGTATTCGATCGGGTCCTCGACGGTGATGATGTTCTTCTCCCGGCTGTTGAGGCGGGTCAGGGCCGCATAGAGGGTGGTGGTCTTGCCCGAGCCGGTGGGGCCGGTGACCAGGAAGATGCCGTGGCTCTTGCCGATCATCTGGCTGACCAGACGCAGCATCTCCGGGTTCATCCCCACGTCTTCCAGGGAGAGGACGCTGGAGGCCTTGTCGAGCAGTCGCATCACCACCCGCTCGCCGAAAGCGGTGGGAAGGGTGGAGACGCGCACATCGACGTCTTTGCCGGCGATGCGCACCCGGAAGCGGCCGTCCTGCGGCAGCCGCTTCTCGGCGATATTCAGGTTGGCCATGATCTTGATGCGCGAAGTGATGCTCGCCTGCGCTTTTGCCGGCGGCCGCAGAACCTCATAGAGGATGCCGTCGATGCGGTAGCGGGCGATCAGCTCCGACTCGAACGGTTCGATATGAATGTCGCTGGCCCGCTGCTTGTAGGCCTGGGTGATCAGACTGTTGACGAAGCGGATGATCGGCGCTTCGTCGGCGGCGTCGATCAGGTCGGCCGGCTCCAGGCTGCTGGCGAGTGGGTCGCCGCCGGCCTCGATGTCCTCGACGAAATCCTCGGTTTGGCCGGCCTGCCGTTCATAGCTGCGGTTGATGGCCCGCAGGATCTCCTCGGGGGTGGCCACGGCGATATCGAGACGGGTGCGGGTGAGGGCGGCCAGGTCATTGAGCGGCCGGGTATCGAGGGGATCGGAAACCGCCACCTGGATCCGCCCGTCGCTGCGGGCGATGGGGAAGATGCGGTATTCCTTGGCAAAGGAAATGGGGATAAGCTCGAGCAGTTCCCCGTTCGCCGCCTCGTCCGGGATGATCTGCAGGTATTGCAGCCCCTGCTGGTCCGCCAGGGCGCTGGCCAGCATGTCGGGGGTGATGGCCTTCATGCCCAGCAGGATCTCCCCCAGCAGCCTGCCGCTCGTTTCCTGGTTCTGCAGGGCCTCCTCGAGTTTGGCGTCGGCGAGGCCGTGGCCGGTCTGGAGGATTTCCCCCAGCAGTCTGCGTTCGGTCATGCGCTCCTATTTCTCCACGGCCGGCTGCTCCGGGGTCTCTTCCGGGGGGGTAACGCCCGGTACTAGCAGCGGTCTTGGTTGCTCTATGTTGGTCTGCGGGACGTAAAGGCCCTTTTTGAACTGTTCCATATCGGCGCGGCTGCGGTTGGTGACCGTCGCCAGATCACCGGGACTGCGCACAACCCGCGGGGTGATGAAGACCAGCAGGTTGGTCTTGCGGTTGGTGGTGCTCGTGTGCTTGAACAGCCAGCCGAGAACCGGGATATCGCCCAGCAGCGGCACCTTGGAGACGCTCTCCTGCTGGTTGTTGCTGATCAGGCCGCCGAGCACGACCGTCCTGCCGTTCTCGGCGAGGACGGTGTTGCGGATCGAGCGCTTGGTCAGGGTCGGGCCGACCTGGTTGACATCGCCGACGCTGGTTGGTGGCGATATCGGTGATCTCCTGCAGGACGTTCAGCCGCACCAGGTTCCCCTCGGTGATCTGGGGGGTGAAGCGCAGGGTCAGGGCGACGTCCTGGCGCTCGACGGTGACGCTCTGGGCCAGGCCGGTCGAGGCGCCGGTGTCGGTGAGGCGCTGGGTGATGATCGGCACGTTCTGACCGACGATGATCTCCGCCTCCTCATTGTCCGAGGTCAGCAGGCGCGGGGCGGAGAGGATGTTGACGTCCGAATCGGTCTTGGAGATATCGATCAGGGCCGAGAGGGCCGGGACGGTGATTTCCTTGCCGTCCGGACCGGTGACGGTGATCGGGTTGAAGATGCCGCCGAGCAGGATGCCGTTGAGCGTCTGGGTCAGCAGGCTGGGGACGGAGGACTCGCCGGACGGGGCGAGACTGGTCAGCCCGGCCTGCGTCTGGTTCAGGTTGCTGGTGCCGATGACGGCCCCGTCGGAACCGACGCTGAGCGCTCCCTGCAGGGAGGCGCCGAGCCTTTTGGTGGCGTCCATGGACAGCTCGAGGATCAGCGCCTCGACGAACACCTGCTTGCCGTTTGACGTCAAGCTGGGCGATGATCCCCTTGATGGTGTCGTAATCCTCCGGCGTGGAGTTGACGATTAGGGAATTGGTCGGCTTGTCGGCGGTGATGGCCACCGACCCCAGTGCCTGCGGCTGCTGCCCGGCCGCCGCCGGTGTTCTGGCCGGAGCCGGCTGCCCCGGACGGGTGGCGGCGCCGCGTGGCTGGGCCTTGATGCCGGTAACGATCTGGTTGAGGGTGGTGGCCAGCGTCTCGGCGTCGGCGTTCTCCAGGTAGTAGACGTAGATGCCGGCGTGCTCCTGGGCCGGTTTCTTGTCGAGTTCCGCGACCAGGTGCCGGATCAGGTTCATATCTTCGGCAGTGGCCAGCACCACCACCGTGTTCGTGCGGGGGTAGGGAAGGACTTTGCTGGTTTCCGGCTGTCCCCCGGCGGTCTGCACATTGCGGGTCGCGCGCCGGCGCACCGGTGCAGCTGGCGTCCCCTGGGTAAGGATCTGGTTGAGCAGCGTCGCCAGTTCGGTGGCATCGGCGTACTGCAGGGGAATGATTTCCATCAGGTCCGGGCCGTTGGAAACGTCCAGTTCCTTGATGATCTTCACCAGGCGGTCGATATTGGAGGCGTTATCGGTGATGATCAGGGTATTGGCCGGCGGATAGGCGACGATGCTGCTGGTCTTCGATACCAACGGCGCGATGGTGGTCGCAACCGTCGCGGCATCGGTGTTCACCAGGGGAATCAGGCGGGTGATGTATTCTTCCGCCGGGTGCGGCAGCGCCTTGGTGAAGGTCGGCAGATTGCTTTCTTTCGCGTCCCGGACGGGGATGACCTTGTTCACCTTGCCGGAGGGAACCACGGTATATCCCTTGACGGCGAGCACAGTGAGGAAGACATTATAGGCCTGGTCGAGACTCATCGGCTCGGGGGAGATGACGGTCGCCTTGCCCCTGACCGTTTCATCGTAGATGAAATTTTTTCCGGTCAGTTCGCTGATGGTTTGGATCAGATCAGTCAGCTCAATATCCTTGAAATTGAGTGATACCTTGCCGCCCTTGGGCAACTTGGCCGGTCTGGCCTCGACCGGTTTTGTCGGCGGCTTTTCCGCCTCTGGTGCCGATGGTGGTGCTGGGGCCGTCGGTTGCTGAGCGAAACCGGGGCCGGCAATGAACAGGCTCAGACAGACCAGGAGCCATACGCCAGGGAATTTTCCGCACACAGGAGAGTCCTCCTAATTGATTTCATACTCAAAACTGAAACTGCTGCCGTTGCGCAGCAGGCCGATCGAAATATTTTTTGCTTCCCGCAATTGCTGGAAGACCTGCAGGGCCTTCTCGGGGCTGTCGAGCGCTACTCCGTTGATCTGCATGAGAACATCTCCCCGCTGAATGCCGAGGCCGGCCAGCAGGGAACGCGGCTGTATCATCCGTACGACGAAGCCCTCGGTCTTGCCGTTGACGATGTTCGGCTCCACCCGGGCCTGCTTGAGCAGCTCATTGATGTTGCCGCGCGCCTCTTCCGCCACTGACTGCGGAATAACCCAGCGGTTCTCGCCGACCGGCCGGATTTCCCCGGCGACCGGGTTGCCGGCGGGCGCCGCGGGCGCGGCGGGCGACCTCGCGGCGGCCCGTTTGTCCGGCGGGGCGGGCTCGGCAAAAAGGGAGAGCACCTGCAGCGACCCGTCGGGGCCGCGGATCTGCACCGACAGCCGGCTGATCTCCTCGAGTTGGCCGCCGCCTGGGACCTTGTCCCCCAGTCGATAGGTTTTCACCTCCTGGCCCGATTTGATGACGGCCAATGATCCTGGTCCCCGGGTGACGGTACCGAACAGGGTCAGATCGGTGCGGACCACCGGTGTCGCCGCTGCTGTCGCTGCGCTGCCTTCCTCGGCGGTCAATGAGGCTGTCTGGCGAGCGGTGGAATCGAAGATGTTGCGCTCGAGGACCACCTGGAAATCGACCAGAGCGGAAGGCTTGGCCGCCTCCGGGCGTTCGCGGTCCAGGCCGCCGGCGGGCAGGATGGGGGGGCTGAGATAGATCCCGAGGGCGGTGGCGGCCAGGTGTCCCAGGGCAACGCCAAGCAATAGGGGGAGCAGAAGGTAAAACCCCCGGTAGTGTTTCTGAAGAAAGGAAGACATCGGATTCTCGGCGGAAGGTACCGACTGTCGGTAAACGACAGTTGGAAAATGTTACCTGAACTTAATGCCTTTGTCAAAAGATGGAAAGGGCTAATTGCCAGTTTTTCCTGGCAAATGGAAGGTAATCCCGAAAGGCCGGCAAACCGGCATGACATGTTGGGATCGGAGTATAGCGCAGGGGGGGATCTTTATGCAAGGGGGGGGCCTGGTGGGGGGGGCGGCCGCCTCGCGGAGTGAAGCTCTGCTTTGTATTTTCCCCCTCTTGTGAAATAATGGCGCCTTTGGAAAAACCTCAGCGAGGCAGTTCATGACCGCTCAACCCAAGCGCCTGTATCTCATCGACGGCTCCGGCTACATCTACCGGGCCTATTTCGCCATCCGCCATCTTTCCAACTCCAAGGGGCTGGCGACCAACGCCATCTATGGCTTCACCAACATGCTGCTCAAGGTGGTGCGGGAGGAAAAGCCCGATCATCTGGCGGTGATCTTCGATGCCAAGGGGCCTTCCTTTCGCAAAGAGATCTATCCCGCATACAAGGCCAACCGGGTGGCGATGCCGGACGACCTGGTGCCGCAGATTCCGCTGATCAAGGAGGTGGTGCGCGGTTTCCGCATGCCGGCCATCGAGCTGGCGGGCTACGAGGCGGACGATATCATCGCCACCCTGGCCCGCCGCTTCACCGCCGAAGGGATGGAGATCACCGTGGTCACCGGCGACAAGGACCTGATGCAGATCGTCGGCGAGCGGGTGCGCCTGTACGACACCATGCGCGAGAAGTTCTCCGGCCTGCCGGAGGTGGCGGAGCGCTTCGGCGGCCCGCCGGAGAAGGTGGCGGACGTGCTCGCCCTGGCCGGCGACACCTCGGACAACATTCCCGGGGTGCCGGGAATCGGCGAGAAGACGGCGCGGGAGTTGATCGCCGAATTCGGCTCGCTGGAGGACCTGCTGGCCAATATCGACAAGGTGAAGGGGGCCAAACGGCAGGAGAACCTGCGCACCTTCGCCGACCAGGCCCGGCTTTCGCGGCAACTGGTCCTGCTGCGCGAGGACCTCCCCCTGGAAGTCGACTATGACGACTTCGCCCTCTCGGCGCCGGATCGGGAGGCGCTGACCGCCCTGTTCAAGGAGATGGAGTTCCACAAGCTGCTGCAGGAGTTCTCGGCCGACACCCGCACCACCGGCGAAGGCTATCACTGCGTCTTCACGCCCGAGGCCTTTGCGGCGATGGTCGTGGAACTGGAGCAGGCCGGGCGCTTCTGCCTGGACACCGAGACGACCAGCCTCGATCCGCTGCGGGCCGAGGTGGTCGGACTCTCTTTCGCCGTGCGACCGCACGAGGCCTGGTATGTCCCCCTGGCGCACCGCTACCTGGGAGTGCCGCAGCAGCTCGACCGGCAGACGGTGCTGGAGCGGCTGCGGCCGCTGCTGGAAGATCCCGCCGTGCCGAAATGCGGCCAGAACCTCAAGTACGACGTCCTGGTGCTGCGCCGGGCCGGCATTCGCCTGGCGGGGCTCGGCTTCGACACCATGATCGCCTCCTACCTGGCGCAGCCGGCGGCCAAGTCGCACTCCCTCGATACCATGGCCGCCGAGCTTCTCGGGCATCAGATGATCACCTACGGCGAATTGACCGGCAGCGGCAAGAAGCAGATCGGTTTCGAGGAAGTCGAATGCGACCGGGCGGCCATCTACTCGGCCGAGGACGCCGACATCACCTTGCGCCTGATGGAGAAGCTGGCGCCGAGACTGGCCGAGACCGGCCAGGACAAACTCTTCCGCGAGGTGGAGATGGCGCTGCTGCCGGTGCTCATCGACATGGAATGGGCGGGGGTGCGCATCGACCCGGTCTTCCTGCGGCAGCTCAGCGGCGAACTGGCGGCGAAGCTGACGGCCCTGGAGACGAAGATCCACGAGATGTGCGGCGGACCGTTCAATATCGGCTCGCCCAAGCAGCTCGGGGAGGTTCTTTTCGGCCGGCTGAAGCTGGCCCGCGGCAAGCGCACCAAGACCGGCTGGTCCACCGATGTCGAGGTCCTCACCAAACTGGCCGAGGAGCACGAGGTCTGCGCCCGCATCCTCGACTACCGCTCCCTGGCCAAGCTGACCAGCACCTACACGGACAACCTGCCCAGGCTGATTCATCCCGGAAACCGGGCGCATCCACACCTCCTTCAACCAGACGGTGACCGCCACGGGACGGCTCTCCTCCAGCGACCCCAACCTGCAGAACATCCCCATCCGCACCGAGGAGGGGAGCCGCATCCGCGAGGCCTTCATCCCGGCCGAGGGGAACCTCCTGCTCTCCGCCGACTACTCACAGGTGGAACTGCGCATCCTCGGCCACCTGGCCGCCGAGCCGGCGCTGGAGGAGAGTTTCGCCCGCGGCGAGGATATTCACCGGCGTACCGCCAGCGAGATCTTCGGCGTCTTTCCCGACCTGGTCACCGCCGAGATGCGCCGGCAGGCGAAGACGATCAACTTCGGCGTTATCTACGGGATGAGCGCCTTCGGCCTGGCCAAGGAACTGGGGATCGGCCGCCGCGAGGCGCAGGACTACATCGACAGCTACTTCGCCCGCTACCCGAAAGTCAAGGAATTCATGGACCGCAAGGTCGCCGAGGCGCGGGAGAAGCAGTTTGTCACCACCCTGCTCGGCCGGCGCTGCGCCATCCCGGAAATCCTCAGCCGGAACGGCGCGGTGCGCGCCTTTGCCGAGCGCAACGCCATCAATTACCCGATCCAGGGCTCGGCCGCCGACATCATCAAGGTAGCGATGGTCAACGTCCACCGGCGCCTGCAGCGGGAAGGGCTGGGCGCCCGCATGGTCCTGCAGGTGCATGACGAACTGGTCTTCGACGTTCCCGAGGCGGAACTGGCGGCGGTCACCGCCCTGGTCCGCGAGGAGATGGAAGGAGCCGTGCGGCTCGATGTCCCCCTGGTGGTCGACATCGGCACGGCCGCAACTGGCGCGAGGCGCATTGAAGCAGTGAGGCAGTAAGTAGTGTAGATAGTGAGGTAGTAAAAACTATCGCACTACCTCGCTATCTCGCTTGTTTTCACCACGTGAAAACGATAGAATTATTCTAATTATTTTCATTGCGATCTTCTGGAGGAGAGAATGATCAAGGACATCGGATTCATCGGCCTGGGGACGGTCGGCCGGCACATGGCGGCCCATCTGGCCCGGGGGGATTACCGGCTGACGGTATACGACCGCCATCCGGCGGAGGTGGGGGAACTGGAACAGCTGGGTGCGAAGCCGGCGGCCACCCCCCGGGATGCGTCCCGGGGAAATGACCTGGTGGTCGTCATCCTGCCCGAGAAAGAGGAAATGGAGGCGGCCCGGGGCGGCGAAGAGGGATTTCTGGCCGGTCTTGTCCCCGGAACCATTCTGGTCGACATGGGTACCCACTCCCTGGAGGCCACCCAGGGGCTGGCCGCCGAAGCCGTTGCCCGCCGGGTACTGTTCCTCGATGCGCCGGTCTGGGGGACCAAGGAGCACGCGGCCAACGGCCTGCTGACCCTCCTGGTCGGCGGCGACCCGGCCCTGCTCAGCCGCTGCCGGGAAGCTTTTTCCCGCTTCTGCCTGAACATCATCCATGTCGGGCAGGTTGGGGACGCGACCCGGATGAAGTTCGTCGTCAACCTGATGCAGGCCGAACTCATGCAGGCCCTGGCGGAGGGGCTGGTCCTGGGGGAGAAACTCGGCTTCTCTGCTGAAAAAGTCCTCGAGGTTCTTGATTCCGGAGGGGTGGCTTCGCCGCTCTTCCATGCCAAGGGGCGCGCCATCGCCCGCGGCGATTTCAGCCGCAACCTGGCCCTGAAGTACGTGCATGAGGGATTGCTGCTGGTCATGGAGGCCATTGCCAAGGACAACCTCAAGCTTCCCGCTGCCGAGGCCGTGTGCCGTACCTTCGAACAGGCGGTGTGCGACGGCCGCGGCGAGGAGGACTTCTCGGCGGTTATAAAGACGCTGTGGTCGTAGTAGAGGCCTGATACGGCGGTAAGGCAGGGGGCGCCCGGACGGAGGCGCCTCTGCCGCCTTCGCATTTTGCTCACGGTGTTTATGCTGAATTTCCTGCCGCCGCTGTTCCGGGGCGGGCTGACCTTCTGCCTGCTGTTTCTCAATAGCGTGTTCTGGTGTCTGCCCTTTATTCCCGGCGCCCTGCTCAAGCTCCCGCCGCATGCCGGCTGGCGGACCGGCTGCACCGCTCTGCTGCGGCGGCTGGGTGATGGCTGGATCGCCGGCGTCAACCTGATCGTTCGCCGGACCCTGCCGACCACCTGGGATATCAGAGGCGCCGGTTGACCTGAGCCGGTCGGAAAGTTACCTCCTGCTGGCCAATCATCAGTCTTGGGTCGATATTTTCGTCCTGCTGCGACTCTTCGACCGGCGCATCCCCTTTCCTGTCTTCTTCGTCAAGAAGGAGCTGCGCTGGCTGCCGCTGCTCGGCGTGGCCATGTGGGCACTCGATTTTCCCTTTGTCGAGCGCTATCCGCAGGCGATGGTCGAGCGTCGGCCGCAACTGCGCGGCCGGGATCTGGAGACCGCCCGGCGGGCCTGCGAGAGCTATCGGGAGTTGCCGGTGACGCTGGTCAACTTTGCGGAGGGAACGCGTTTTACCCTCGACAAGTATCGCCGCCAGGGATCGCCCTATCGGCACCTGCTGCGCCCCCGGCCGGGCGGCGCCGGCGTGGTCCTGACCACCCTCGGCGAGCGCCTGGCGGCCATTCTCGACGTCACCATCGCCTATCCGGATGGCCCCCCCCGTTTTCGGGATTTTCTTGCCGGGCGCGTGCCTCGGGTGATTGCCCGAGTGCGGCGGCGGAGAGTGCCGGCGGACCTCGCCGGCGACTATCAGGGGGATGCCGTCCTCCGCCAGCGGTACCGTGCCTGGCTGGAAAATATCTGGCTCGACAAGGACCGGCAGATTGACCATCTTTTGCGCGAAGAGGTCGCTGGCGGCTAAGCGAACTCGCCAGTTCCCACCCGGAGTTTCCGAGCTGGCAACCAAGCTGGCGCTGTTCTTTTCCCTCGGAATCCCATGCGGAATTCCTTCCTGAGATATGCCTTGGCCCTGCTGGCGGTGCTGCTGCTGGTTCTCGGTGCCGTCCTGCTCTATCCCGATCGCGTGCTGGAGTCGATCCGGCCATGGCTGGAGCGGGTGGCGGCTGACCGCCTGGACGCCCGCGTCGACTTCAGCCGGATCACCGGTTCCCTCGCCGGGGGCCGGCTCAGTGTGGAAAATCTGCGGATCGAGAGGGAAGGGGAGCTGCAGATCGAGGTGCGGCGACTGGAGGGTGGCTTCACGCTGCCCGGCCTGCTCGCCGGCCGCCTGGAATCGCTGCGTCTGCTGGAACCTTCGGTAAGAATCACGGCTGCGGCGCCGGCCGCCGGTGCGCGGCCACTCCCCGCGCAGCCGCCGCTCACGGTCCGCCATCTGGAGGTCAGCGGCGGCCGATTGCAGCTGCAGGCCGCCGGCCGCATCTATCGGGCGGGAGAGATAGAGGGTGCCGGCGCCCTGGGGAAATCCGCTCCGTTTCATCTTGTCGCCCGGATAGGGGCAGGGAATGGGTTGCCCCTGGCCGCTCGCGGGGAGCTTGCCTGGGAGCGGCCGCTCACCATTACCCTGGAGGCGTTCCAATGGGGAGAGCGGGAACTGCTTGCCTCTCCCCTGACCATCACCTTCCCGGAGACCGGCGCCGCCGCCAGCGGCGCCTTCCGCCTCGACCGTTTCGACAGCGATCAACTCGCCATCGTGTCGGCCGCCTTCGGTCTGGAGCAGCCCCTGCCGGCCGGCTGGCGTTTCACCCTGGAAAACCCGGAATTCCGTTTCCGTCTGGCGGATGGGCTGAAGACCGCATTAAAGGTGCCCGGAGGTTCGATCGAGGGCGGCGGCATCAGCTTTCCCCTGGCGCAGGTGGAGATTGGGAGCTCACCGGCCGGGATGGGGAATGGAGGGGGGAGGGAAGCTTCCGTCTGGCCGGCGCCGTCGGCCGGGCGCAGGGGCGGTTCGCCGGGGGGCGGACTGCCGGCTCCTTGCAGCTGCGGGTGACCGATCCCGTCGGACTTTCCTCCGGCGGCTGTTCGCCGGATCCTTCCTGACTCTGGCCGGGGGCATGGATCTGGCGGCGGAATTTTCCCTGGCCGGGGAGGAGGAGCACCTGCATGCCACTCTGAGCGGCCGCCAAGGCGTCCGACCGGCGGACTTCATGGCCGACCTTTCGCCCCTGAGCGCCGAGCTGGAGCTTGCCCGGCAGCGGGCAGGCTTCAGCGGCAGCGGGCGACTGCGGCTGCGGCGGCGGGAGATTGCCCGTCTCAAGGGGACGCCGGAGCGCCTGCAGATCGAACTCCTCTCCGTTGCCGGCTCCGAGCTGGCCGACCTGCTGCCGCCGGCCAGGCGCCCGGCGCTGCTTGCCGGGGCTACCGGGATTGGCGGGACGGTCACGGCTGACCGGCGATCGGGACGGCCGATGGAGCGGCCCGGTGCGGTTGCGGGCGGCATCCGTATCCCTGCCCCGCGGCAGGCTGCAGCAACTTCAGTTGGGCGGCCGGGCCGGGTGGAGCGGGCACGGGTCTGAGTATGGCAGATGGCGACCTTCAGCGCCCGGCTGGCGGGGGAAGATATGCCGTCGGGAGAGATCTCCGCTGCCGGCGCCGGGGAATATTCCGGCCGGGGATACCGGCTGCGTCTCGACCGGCTGCGGTTGAAGGGGGTGGAGTACCTCTCTCCCGACGGCCTGAGCGGCCTGAATGGCGGGCGCCTGGAGGGACAAGGAAGCCTCACCGGACGACCAGGGGCGGGGAATGTCCGCCTGGAGCTGACGGCGGCTTTCGGCGCCGGCGAGGTCCTGCGCGGCGCCTTCTACGCCAATCTCGCCTCTCTGAGCGGTAAATTGACCCTGCTCTGCAGCGTCGATCCGGGCACCGGGCGGCTGCAGGCGCAGCGCCTGGAGATAACGGTGCCGGGAGTCGGTTCAGCGGCCCTGCACGGGAGCCTGGGGGGAAAGGCCTCGGCGGTGAAGGGGGAGCTGTCCCTGCCGGACCTGAAAACGCTGCTGGCCGGGCCACTCGGACCCGCCCTGGCCGGCGTCCATCCGGCTCTGTCGGGGCTGCAGCTGGGCGGCGGGATGAAAGCCGGTCTGGTTGCGCAGCAGGAGGACGGCGGCTGGCGCCTGGCCGGGGAATTGCGGCCGCAGGGGCTGGACCTGTCCTGGCCGGGAATCCAGCTGACCCTGCGCGGCGGCAGCGGCCGATTCCCCTTCGACCTGCGTCCCGGCACCGGGGCGGCTGCCGAATCGGGAGAGGGCAGCAAGGCAGAGCTGACCTTTCCAGGAGCTGCACCTCGGCCCGGCGGTCCTGGCCGGCCGCTCAATCTCCCTCACTGCCGCTCCCAACCGGTTCAGCATCGACTCACCCCTGGTATTTGCCCTGGCCGGCGGCGAATTGCGCCTCCCGGAGGCAGCCGTGGCCATCGGCGCCGCCGGTCTCGAAATCACCGCTCGGCTGCGGCTGCAGGGAGTTCACCTGGGAGAGCTGACCCGCGCCCTGGGGATGACGGAGATGTCCGGCCGGCTGTCCGCCGACCTGGGACGGATCCGTTATGCCGGCGGCACCGTCACCTCAGACGGCAATCTTGGGATCAATGCCTTCGGCGGCGCCATCCTGGTGCGCAACCTGCGCCTGGAATCCCTCTTCTCCAGTTACGCCACCTATCTCGCCGACCTCGATTTCACCGGCGTCGACCTGCACCAATTGACCCGCACCTTCGCCTTCGGCGAGATCAACGGCGTGGCCGACGGCTATATCCACGGCCTGCGCCTGTTCGGCAAAGTCCCCTCCGCTTTCGAAGCGGTGCTGGAGACGCGCGAGCGCGGACGGCGCAACATCAGCGTCAAGGCGTTGAACAACCTGACGGTGATCAGCCAGGGGGGGCTTTCCGGGGTACTCTCCAAGGGGCTTTACCGCTTCATCGATTTCTACCGCTATCGCAAGATCGGTATCCGCTGCGCATTGAAAAACGACGTCTTCACCCTGGAGGGGACCGCCCGCCCGGGCTCCGACCGCTACCTGGTCTACGGCGGCTGGCTGCCGCCCAAAATCGATATCATCGCCCCGGCGCATGCCATTTCCTTCAAGGAGATGCTCAAACGTCTGCAGCGCATCGAGCGGACCGAGGGAGGGGCGGTAAAGGATTGATTTCCGTAGGCAGGGGCGGATAGAATGCAAGCCGCAAGCCGCAAGCCGCTAGCTGATAGCTGATAGCTGATAGCTGATTCCTAGGAGGTTCTCCATGCGACAATTCACCCGTTTGCTGCCGATTCTGTCCGTTCTCACCGTGCTTTCCTGCGTCACCATCAACATTTACTTCCCAGCCGACGAGGTGCGCGGCGCCGCCGACCGCATCGTCAACGAGGTGTGGGGTGAGCGGGCGCAGGAGAGCCCGCCGGCCAAACCCGAGAAGTCGCCCGGCAGCTCCATGCTGCAGTGGGTGCAGCCGCAATCGGCTTACGCCGCCCAGGACATCAACGTCAGCACGCCGGAGATCCGCGCCCTGCGCGAGGCGATGAAAGCGCGCTCGGCCGCTCTCTTCCCGTATCTCGATGCGGGCAACGTCGGGATCGGTAGCGACGGGCTGCTCAAGGTGCGCAGCACCGACGGCCTCGACCTGCGGGCGCGCGGCGAAGTCTCGCGCCTGGTGCAGGCGGAGAACGCCGACCGGCTGCGTCTGTACCGGGAGATCGCCCGCGCCAACGGCTTTCCCGAAAAATCCGACGAGGTTCGCGACATCTTCGCCCAGACCTGGCGGGAGAAGGCGGCGCCCGGCTGGTACCTGGAGAAAAACGGCGGCTGGGTGCGGAAATAAGGGTCATAAGCAATCTGCGGGAGGATGAACAATGCGTTCAGTGATAAGGGGGATGTGTACTCTCTTGGCCTTGTCAATTGTCGCGGCGGGCACTGCCGGCGCCGGCGAGATCAAGCCCTACCAGGCGCAAGGGATTGAACCGTACCGATGCCCAGGAGATCCAACCCACTCAGGCCCAGGGCATCCAGCCCGCTCAGGCCCAGGGCATCCAGCCCTATCAGGCACCGGAGGTTCAGCCCGGCAAGGCAGGGGAAGTCGGGTCGCAGCGTTCCATGAACCGCCGGCCGAAAGAAAAAAACGAAAGGATAAAGCTGAGTTACTTTTTCCGCGTCTGGCATACCGGGGTACCGGGGGCGGTATGGCAGACGCCGAGCGAGGTGCCGGGTTACAACCGCCTGCACATCGCCCCGGCGTTGACTGCCGGCGACCTGACCATCTCACCGGAGGGGCTTTACGCCTGGAATTCCTACGGCGGCAAGACGGGGAAGTGGGTCCGGGGCAACTGCGCCTATCCGGTCGTTCTCATCGACACCGTCGAGAACAAGCGCTGGCAGGTCGGGTACGACCCCAGGCACACCGGCGGGCGGGACATCATCATCTGGGACGGATCGATCTGGTACGACGGCAGGAAATAGGCGCTCCCGCCGCAATCCGGCGATCCTGGAGGAGCGCAATCAGGTTTCCTCTTGCCGCATGGGAAACAGATTTCCGTTCCACCCAGTGGCGGGTACCGCATCTGAGAAGTTCAGGAGGGGTGGTCATCCCCGCCCACCTCCCCGGTCGCAGTCTCCTTCATCTGCCGGGCCAGATTGAGAACCGTGCCGACGATAAAGGGCTTGGCCAGGATCCGGGAGATACCCACGGCGGCCTGGCTGTCGATTTCCGGCGGCTCCCCCGCCGTGGTCAGGACGATCTGCAGGTCCGGGACGATCTCCCTGGCCCGGCTGGCCAGCTCCAGGCCATCCATCCCCGGCATCCGGTAATCGGTGACCAGCAGGCGAAAGCGTCTTTTGCCCAACTCAGCCAAGGCCTTGGCGCCGTTTTCAGAGCAATGGACTTTCAGCCCGGCCGCGGTGAAAATCCGCTCCAGCAAATCCAGCGTCACTTCGTCATCATCGACCAGTAGAATGCCCGGATCTTCCATCGTCCCCTCCTGTTGAGTTCCCGTCCCCAATTTCCCCGAGCGGCAGCAGCCGGTAAACCAGGGTGGCGCCGCGCCCCGCAGCCGTTTCCAGGTTGAAAAATTCGATCAGCCCATGCTCGGCCAGAAGCCTGCCCGCGGCCCTCAGCGCCGCCTGGGAAAGGTCCTCTCCCAAAGCACTGCGCAGAGAGGAGTGAGGCACCTTTCCGTGCCCGGTTTCGCTGCAGCCGGCGAGCAGGAGCAGGTAGAGTCTGACCGCGTCGATGTCCAGGGATTTCCTCCCCGCTTTTTTCCCGAATTCCTGCAAAAGCCGGAACCTGTCCATTTCCCCTCCTTGAGAAAATGGAAAAAATTCGTCGCATAGATAAGATATATATACATCATTGTCAACAATAAAAATGAATATATATCCTATCGAATAGGAATTGACTTCCGGGAGAATTACCGATATACAGGTGGCATCTTCCCCCGGAATGCCTGTTCCGCCAAGGAGTTAGCTTGAGAAGCGAGATCGGTCGACGATTGAAGGACCTGCGGGTGGCGAAAGGTCTCACCCAGAAGGGGTTGGCATCCCGCGTCAGCGGAGGGCTGGACTACACCTACATCGGCAAGATCGAAAGGGGAGAGCAACTGCCTTCCCTGAAAATCCTGCTCGGAATCAGCCAGGCTCTCGGCGTGCCTGTCGGTCACTTCTTCCGGGAGGAGGCGGCGGCCGCCGGTGAAATTCTGCCCGCCGACCTGCGTGCTCTGCTGGTGCAGGAGAAAGGGCGCGAGCTGATTCAGGCCCTGCGGCTGCTGCATCCGGCCGATCTGCCGCTGATCACCGAAATCGCCCAGGTGCTCAACCGCCACCGGGCCGGCGCCCGGGATCCCAGGCGGACCCCAGGCGACCTGCTGCGGGCTGCCGAGGAAGAGCCCCCGTACGAAAAGAGCTGATCCCCACCTGCGAAAACGGGCATGGCAGAAGGGCTTTCAATTCCAGCAGCTATTCCCCCGGCAAGCAACGACATGAGTTTTCCCGAGTTTCTCTTGCGTCTGCCCGAATGGATCGAGGAGGAAATCCCCGATCCGAACCGCCCCTATCCGGACCTCGATCAACGCATGGAACTGGCGATCCGACTGGCTCGGCGCAACATCCGGGAAGGCGCGGGCGGTCCGTTCGGCGCGGCCGTTTTCGAAATTTCCGCCGGCCGGCTGATCTCTCCGGGGGTCAACCTGGTCATCCCGGCCTCCTGCTCGGTGGCGCACGCCGAGATCGTCGCCATCATTCTCGCTCAGCAGCGGCTCGGCACCTTTTCTCTCCGCGGCGAAGGCGGCATCCGCTACCAACTGGTGAGCTCCACCGAGCCATGCGCCATGTGCCTGGGCGCCGTGCCCTGGTCGGGGGTCAGCAGCCTGGTCTGCGGGGCCCGCGACGAGGATGCCCGGAGTGTCGGCTTCACGGAGGGCGACAAACCTTTGCTGTGGGAAGGGTATCTCGCATCCCGGGGCATCGAAGTGATCCGCGATATCCGGCGCGATGAAGCCACGGCGGTGCTGCGAAATTATGCCGAAAGCGGAGGCTTTATCTACAACGGCAGATGAGCAGGAAGCGACTGAAAACTATTTTTATGCCGGCTCTTGTGGCCCTCCTGCTGCTGACGGCAGGTTGTCTGCCCGACCTGGCGCACCGGGAGCCTTCGGATCTGAAACGGATGCCGCAGGAGCCGCTGGCCTACCTCGATCCGGCCACCGCCCGGCAGCCGCTCCTGGCGCTCGAGCAGCAGCAGGCAAGGGCCGCCGAATTTCTGGAGCGGTTCTTTCTTGCCTGGCACACCGAGGCGCCGCTGGAGAGCACCCGCCATCCCTTCTGGGCCATCGACTGGCTCGGCGAAAATACGGCGTTCGGTGAAAACCTCCGCCCGGTGGGACCCGCGCGGCTCCAGGAGCTGATCCGTCTGGCTGGCCGGGAACTCTACCCGAGCCTTAATCGACGGGCCATTACCGTGCGCCGTTGCGACCTGCGGGCGCTGCCCACCAATCGCCCATTCTTTAACGACCCCCACGAGGCGGGAGAGGGTTTCCCGTTTGACCTCCTGCAGCATGCCGCCCTGGCTGCCAATACCCCGGTGCATGTGACGCACCAGAGCGCGGACGGCACCTGGGTCTTCGTCGAAACTTCCCTGGCCTACGGCTGGATCCCGGTGACGGACCTTGCCTGGGTGGATGATACATTTGTCCGGGCCTTCCAATCCGGCCACTACCTGGCCCTCACCCGCGATCAGGTGCCGGTTGACGATACGGGGGGAATTTACCGTTTCCGCGCCGGAATCGGGACGCTCCTCCCTGTGCGCGGCACTGCGGCCGGGGGATACCAGGTTCTGCTCGCCGTTGCGGACAAGGACCGACAGGCGCTCCTGACCGAGGGGACGATCCCCTTCGAGCGCGGGGAGATCTTTCCCCTGCCTTTGACCCGCCGGCGCCTCGCGGACCTGGCGGAGCGCATGGTGGGCCAGCCTTACGGTTGGGGCGAGAGTTTTGCCGACCGGGACTGCTCGGCCACGATACGTGATCTGTTCGCTCCCTTCGGCCTCTGGCTGCCGCGCAATTCTTCCCAACAGGCCCGCGTCGGGTTGGTGATCCCCCTCTCCGACCTGAGTCCCCGCCAGCGGGAGCAGCGTCTGCTCGCGGAGGGGATCCCGTTTTTGACGCTGGTACGGCTCCCCGGTCACATCATGCTTTACCTGGGAGAGCACGAGGGACGTGCCGCGGTGCTGCACACCCTATGGGGACTGCGCACCCGAACTCCCTGGGGCCGGGAAGGGCGCTGGATCGTCGGCAAGACAGTGATTACCACCTTGGAACCCGGTCTGGAGCGGACCGGTCTCCTGGTCAGGATCGGCAATCTGCGCGATCGTATTGAAAGCATGAATATCCTGGCTGTTTCGAACAATGCTGTGGATCATGACCATGAAGATCATGCAGCAAATCATTGATATTCAACGTTCCGGGCTACCCTCTCCATTTTCTCACCACCGACCGCACAGCCGACGGTCACGCCCTCGGTTTCATAGTCGACCAAGCGATCCTAAAGATCGGGGAATAAAAGGGGGAATAAAAGGGTCAAGCTTGACAAAAGGAATAAAAGGGGTCAAGCTTGACAAAAGGAGATTTCATCCTATTCTTGTCCCATGCCACGTAAACCTCGACTTCATTACCCCGGAGCCGTTTACCACGTAATTCTTCGCGGCAATAGCGGGCAGGATATATTCTTCGATGCGGGCGACCGCACACGTTTTTTCCTGCTGCTGCAGGAAAGCGTTGAACGTTTCGGGCACCGTGTCCATGCCTTTTGCCTGATGACGACACACCTCCATCTGGCAATCCAGGTGGGGGATATCCCCCTCTCCCGCATCATGCAGAACATCGGATTTCGTTATACGCAGTTCATCAACAGGAAATATCGGCGAACCGGCCATCTATTTCAAGGGAGGTACAAACCGCTACTGATCGATGCCGACACCTACCTGTTGGAGTTGATCCGCTACATCCACCTTAACCCTGTCAGGGCCGGAATGGTATCTCAGCCGGAAGAGTATCCCTGGTCCAGCCATTGCAGCTACTTAGGGGCTGCCCCCAGGCCGCCATGGTTGACTTTTGAATGGGCGCTGGCACAGTTCGCAGAACAGAAAGGCCTGGCTGCCGAGCGATTCAAGACGTTTGTAGATGGCGGGATGGGAGAGGGACACAGGAAGGATTTCCACCGGGGCTCCTTCGAAGGTCGTGCCCTCGGGAATGATACATTTATCGATCAGGCATTACTAAAGGCCGAAGAAAATAAACGTGCCGGCATCACCCTGCCTCAGGTCATTGAAGCTGTCTGCTCGACATATCAACTGAGTACTGCGGAATTGTGCGCTCCGGGAAAAGCGCAGCCGGCCGCTGAGGCAAGAGCTGTCACCGCCTTCTTTGTAAGGAATGCCGAGTCTCTACTCCTGCGCGATCTGGCGAGTTTTCTAAACAGGGATCTTTCAGGCCTAAGCCAGGCAGCACTTCGGATCAGGCGGCGATCTGGCGAGGATGATCAATTGCGGATTACACTGGAGAGGGTATCTGAAAAGGTAAGAATCTCCTTTTGTCAAGCTTGACCGTACGCAGTAACAGTTGAATATCTAACGGGTTTAAGTCCCGTCCGAGGAGTTGTCCGTTCGCCTCGGTAGCTCAAGGGAGCGGCGCTCTGGCAACAGGGGGTCGTAAGTTCCCAATTGGCAAAGCAACAGGCCGTAACGCAAGTGAACCTAGACGTAGCCTCGTAATTGTGATGAAGATGCCGACCCTGTGGTCAGAAGGGGAAGGCCGTCGTTACAGACTCTGAAAACGGAAACAGTCTGTGTAATCTTCCGGGGTAGCAGGGGCGGCATGTTGTGGAAGATATTTCAGCCCAGTGCTGGAGACCCGTTGCGGCGATGTTGAGGAACATCAACCGGCGCGTATAAGGCAACGAAATCGCGTTGGGCCGTATCGGGAGTCGGAGGGGTCCATAGTACCGTTTGAGGAGCTGGGACAACATAACCCGCTTCGAGGGAAGGGACCCTGCTTTGTTCACGCAACCGAAGTGCAGAGGAGATGGGGATTGCAGCGATGCTAACAACCCCGGAAACAATCAGGACGCTACAGAGGAAGCTCTATCGCAAGGCCAAGCAGGAGCCGGCCTGCCGCTTCCACGCCTTGTACGACAAGGTCTACCGGGCTGATATCCTCAGTCACGCCTATGCCCTTGTCCGCGCCAAGAAGGGTAGCGCCGGCATTGACGGCGTCACCTTCGAAGTCATCGAGGCAAACGAAGGGGTCACCGCATTCATTGCGGAGCTGGAAGAAGCACTGAGAAACAAGACGTACAAACCCGATCCCGTCAAACGGGTCATGATACCAAAGAGCGACGGCAGTCAACGTCCTCTCGGTATTCCGACTATCCGGGACCGGGTGGCGCAGATGGCCACAAAGTTGGTCATCGAGCCGATCTTCGAAGCGGATTTCTGCAAAACATCCTACGGATTCAGACCGAGGAAGTCAGCCCATGACGCAGTCGATGATGTTTCCAAGGCCATGAACACCGGCTACACCGAAGTCATCGATGCCGATCTTTCTAAATACTTCGACACCATTCCTCACGCCAATCTCATGACCGTGGTCGCCGAACGCATCTGCGACGGCGCGATCCTGCACTTGATCCAGATGTGGCTCAAGGCGCCGGTTATGGAGGAGGACAAGGACGGGACGAAGCGGAATATCGGCGGCGGCAAGGGTAACTGCAGAGGGACGCCGCAGGGCGGGGTCATCTCACCGTTGCTGTCCAATCTCTACCTGCACCTACTGGACAGGATATGGGAGCGGAAGAACCTGCAACAACGGCTGGGCGCCCGCATCGTCAGATATGCGGACGATATTGTCATTCTCTGCCGGCGAAGTAAGTCCGAGCAGGCCATGGCGGTTTTGCGGCAAATACTGGAGCGATTGGAACTAACCCTGAACGAGGCAAAGACCAAAATAGTCAATGCTTACAAGGGACAGTTCGACTTTCTCGGATTCACGATGTGGATGGGAAAAAGCAGAAGGACGGGCAATTACTACTCGCACGTCCAGCCGTCGAAAAAGTCCCTGAAGGCGATCGCGGGCCGCGTAACTGAACTCACAAAGAGAGTGAAAGCGCCCGTGCCGATTGAGAGGATTGTGAAGGAAGTAAATGCAGCCGTTCGCGGTTGGGTCGGTTACTTTCATTTCAAAAATTGTAGCAAGACGCTATCTCATGTGCGACAGCACGTGGAAGAGCGGCTACGAACACACCTTCGCAAGCGGCACAAGATCAAAGGCAGGGGGGCCGGGTTTGCCCGGTTCGGCAGCCGAATCCTCTACGAGAATTACGGGTTGTATAAGGTGCCGACAACAGCGGGTTGGACAAGGGCGCATGCCCTGCGGTGAAGAACATCGGAAAGCCGTGTGCGGGAGAACCGCATGCACGGTTTGATGAGGGGGGGCAGGGTGACACCTGTTCTCTACTCTACCCTTTGGGCCCATGCAGAATTGACACAATTTCCGTGCTTCGGATAGTATTCAAGTCAGTAATACAAAAAGGAGCACCGGTCAGCGAGGTGCTCGGGATGGAGGGAAAAACCTGCCGATGATTCTTCGCCCGTCTTGAAAACCAACGCGGCTTCACCCTGCTGATGGTGCTGGTGATGATCGTCATTCTCGGCCTGGCCGCCGGCATGGCCGGCTCCACCTGGAAGACGATCATGCAGCGGGAGCGGGAGGCGGAACTGCTCTTCCGCGGCGACCAGTACCGCCGGGCGCTCGAGAGCTATTTTCGCCAGGGTCACGGCAATGTGTCCTCCGGACCGGTCGTCACCGGTACCCCGGGGCGGATCGGGTCCGGGCCGGGCGGGGGGAATTATCCCGCTGCCCTGGAGGATCTGGTACGCGACCCCCGTTCGGCAACTGTTGTGCGGCACCTCCGTAAACTTTACCCGGATCCGTTTACCGGCGAGAACTTCGTGCTGATCAAAGATCCGGCCGGGCGGATTAAGGGGGTGAAGAGCGCCAGCACCCTGACGCCGTTCAAGGAGGATGGCTTCGCCAAGGAATACATCGACTTCAAAGGCGCGGCCAGCTACGGCGGCTGGCAGTTCGTCTACGAGCCGGGGCGGAACCGCTCTCAGAACACCACCGGCGGCACCACCATTCAGGGCCTGCCAGGCCGCAATCCGGCAGGGCAGATGCAGCTTTCCAATCCCTTCCCGGCCATCCCCGGCGACGGCAACCCCTCCCAGTAAGACGCATTCCACCGCACGCTTCCGGTTTTTTTCATTTTTTGACCTGCATCATGTTTTAATCGTCGCCCAGCGGTTATCCTGCGGTCACGATTGAGAAAGGAGAAGCGCCATGAACCTCAAGCATGATCTCGGAAGCCAGGCGATCCAGGATGTCCTGAAAGCCCATCCCCCCATCGGGGAGATCCTGTCCAGATTTGAAATCGGTTGCGTCACCTGCGGCGTCGGCATCTGTCTGCTGAAGGACGTGGTTGCCATCCATGCCCTCGGCCAGGAAGCCGAAGAGAAGATCGAGCAGGAGATCAACGCGTACCTGGAAAGCCTGGAAGAAACCGTTTAACGATAAAAAACCATTAGAAACCAACAGAAGGAGATACGTTATGAAAGATCACGCCTGCGCCTGCCCCGGTGCCCAAGTGCGAATCATCGAGAAGAAGGAAAACACCGAAACAGCCGCGACCGGCCGGATCGAGTCCGAACTGCGCCAGTGGCCGACCCAGCTGCAGCTGGTCCCTCCCTTCGCCCCCTGGCTGAAGAATGCGCACCTGCTGGTCGCCGCCGACTGCACCCCGTTTGCCTATGCCGAGTTCCACCGCGATTTCATCAAGGGGCGGGTGCTGGTCAATGCCTGCCCGAAACTGGACGACACCACCCCGTATGTCGAGAAGCTGACCCAGATCCTGCAGCAGAACGAGATTCAATCGCTGACGGTGGCGATCATGGAGGTCCCTTGCTGCCGCGGCTTGGCGATGATGGCCCAGCGGGCCTTCGAGGCCTCGGGGAAGGAGATCCCCTTCGAGATCGCCGTGATCGGCGTCGATGGGGCGCGGAGAAGCTGATCACGCGTAACTGTTCAGTTCAGAGGAACGGGAAGGCTTCTTAACGCAAAGGGCGCAAAGAAGAACGAAGGCGCAAAGAAACCGAAGCCGAATTCTGATGTTCTTGATTTCAACCTTTGCGCCTTTGCGTTGAAGATTTAAGCCTTTGAAAGGAGCGAAAAATGAAAACGGACGTCACCGCCCTGATGGTGGAGGAACACAAGCTGATTCTGCGCATGATCGCCGTGCTGGAAAAGAATACTGCCCTGATGGAGGCGGGACGCTTTCGCGACTGGGGCTTTTTCCTCGATGCGGTCGATTTCATCCGCAACTACGCAGACCACTTCCATCACGCCAAGGAGGAGGACGTCCTGTTCAAGGCGCTGGTGGCGAATGGGATGCCGGAGCAGAACTCCCCGGTTGCGGCGATGCTGATGGCGCATGACCAGGGACGGGCTTTTGTCTGGGGGATGGAGGAAGCGGCCCAGAAGGCCGCTGGACGGCGAACCCGGGCAGGCGGCGGCAATCGCCGAAAACGCCCGCGGCTACATCAACCTGCTGCGCGATCATATCGACAAGGAAGACAATATTCTGTACAAGCTGGCCGAACGGGTTCTGCCCGAGGAAGTGCGCCCGGCAATGGTTGAGGCCTATCGGGCGGCCGAGGCGAAAACCTCGGAATTGGGGGAGAAATACCATCGGCTGGTCGAGGCCTACGAGGCGAAGACGGCGGCCTAGGCGGCTCGTCCTCATTCAGGCAAGATGCAAAAAACCCCCGGTGACCGGCCGGGGGTTTTTTGCATCTTTGCCGGCGGGGGTTTACTCGATGGTGCAGATCGCGTCCGCCCGGCGCACCAGCAGGGCGACCGTCTCGAAGACGCGGAAGATATGGTTCATGTTTTCCGAGGCGGTGTAGGATGTCACCAGATCCTGTCCCACCGCCAGGTTGAGGTTCTGCATGCCGGTGGCGACTACCACCGCCTTGTTGTCCCGGATGGCGGCCGAGGGATAGATCGGGCCGCGCAGCAGCGCCTTGACCTGGTCGAGTTCCAGCATGCCGGTGTTGCCGTAGACGCGTACCGTCTGCCCGTACAGGAAAGGGCTGACCGCCATGGCGTAGGGACCGTAATGGCCGGCGGTGGTCAGGGCGTTCACCGCCTTGACGGCGTCCGCGAGCGGCCCCCCGCCTTCCTGCCAATCGCCGATCCCCACGGTCAGCCGCCCCTCGACGGTCAGCAGCCCTTTCTGCCCCAGATCGCCGTGGCCGTTGAAGACAAGCTCGTCCTCCTTGACCGCTACGTCGGCGGCGGCTACCGCCGCGGTGCTGACGTCGAGTGGGATGCCCAGGTGCCGGTCGGCTTCGACGTCCCGCCAGAAGATTTTAAAATCCTTGAAGATAATCGGCATGTTGACGGTGATGCGGCGGTCCGCCTGAACGACCAGGTCGTCCCGGTCACCGATCATGTCGATCCCGACCTCCTTGCGCCCGCTGAAGACGGCATGCGGCATGCTGTAGACCCCGGGTCCGAGAGGACCGAGGACCTCAATCATCTTGCGCCCCACCAGCATGGTGCGGGCGGTCTTCACCACCGCCTCGTCGATACGCTCCCATTCCTCTCCGGTCAGCGGGGCCGATTTCCTGTCGAGTATATCCATAAACCCTCCTTCGTGCAGGTTGTTCAAACCTCCTGATCGCGGCGGAACAGATCGCCCACCGTTGGTGCCGAGGCTGGCTCTCCGGTTTCCCCGGCCTCGCCGGCTCCGTTTCCGATTCGGCAGACCCTCCACCGAGTTTGGCCATCATCTCCCGCACTTCTTGTTCCCCCTCGGCGTAAAAAGCGTTCTCCTCGGGAGCCAGTGTCTTGAGCAGGGTCAGGAATTCGCCGGCATGCACCAGTTCCTCGTCGGCGATGTCCTTGAGCACCGACCTGGGCGATCTCATTGTCGATCGACTCCGCCAACTGCATGTAAAGCTGGACCGCCTCGTATTCGGCCGCAACCATGTAGCGGATGGCCCGGACCAGCTCTCCCTGCGTCAGCTTGCGGGAAGCAGCCAGCCCGGAAAAGGCGTTTGCGAATTCAGGCATAAAATCTCCTCCTTTGCAACATGTCACCGGAAGTTGTTCTCCGGCGCGTTCCTTCCATTGGTGGCTCACGTACAAAAAGATATCAGCCATTTGCAGGGATACAACCGGTGGCGGGAGGAATTGGGTGGTTTGCGGAGGGTATTTCAATCTCCAGCCTGGAATTTGTCCGGCTGGCATTTTTCGGCTAAACTCCAGTCAGGTAGTGAGTAGCCGGAATTACTACCTCACTATCTTACTACTCACTCGGGGTTACGGAGGTGTGATTGGAACTCTATCTCATGCGGCATGGGCAGGCGATGCCCGGATCGGAGAATCCGGAGCAGCCGTTAAGTCGGGAGGGAGTGGCGCAGATCCAGGCTTCGGCGGCAGCGATGAAGCGGCTGGGAATAACTCTCGATGCGATCGTCTGCAGTCCGAAGCGGCGTTCGCACCAGACCGCGGCGCTGGTCTCGGAAGGGGTGAATTACCCCTACAGCGATATCATCCAGAGCGAGACGGTGCTGCCGACTGCCCCGGCCGGTGAAGCGATCGCTTTCCTGCGCCAGTTTCGGGAAAGCAGGGCGGTACTGATCGCCGGCCACCTGCCTTCGCTCGGCGAAATCGCTTCGGCCTTGCTTGCCGGCGGGGCGCCGGCGCAGGTCAAAATCCATTTCGACAACGGCAGCCTCTGTCGCCTTGATCTCCCTGATCCGTCAGTTCCAATGGCGGAGCTGCGCTATCATTTCCCGGCGGCGCAGATGCGCCTGATCGCAGAAAGGGGCTGACGGACAGCCGATAATCGGCGCGGGCGTCCGGCAGCGTTGACAGGTCACGATGGCCGGTGATAGGCTGCCAGGATTAAAACAATTCCGGGCCAAAGGAGGAACTCAGAGATGGACCAGCTGCGGATTCTCCTCGCTACGGCTCGGAAGCGCATCTGCCGCGGCGCCCTTTCCGATCGACCCAAGCCTCTTGCCACGTCCCCTGCCGGCCGACATTGCCCATCTTCCGCTCCACTTCGCCCAGGTAGTTTTCAATTTGCAGCGCACGATCTTGTGCCATGAATGTCCACCTTTCCGACGCCATTATCCTGCGCCATTTCGATTATGGCGAGTCGGACCGCATCGTCACTTTCCTCACTCCGGATCAGGGGCGGCTGAAAGGGTTCGCCCGCGGCGCCCGCAACAGCCGGCGCCGATTCGGCCCGGCCCTTGAGCCTTTTGCCCGGGTGCGCCTGCACTGGAGCCTCGGCCGCGGTGAGCTGGTCACCCTCAAAGAGGCCGAACTGCTCGATCTGCGGGCCGGGCTGCGCGCCGACCTGGCGGCGATCGCCCTGGCCGGTTACGGCTGCGAACTGGTGGAGGAGCTTCTCGGGGAGGCGCACGGGCATCCGGGAGCCTTTGCCCTGCTGGAGGCCTTTCTCGACCATCTGACCGTGCACGGGGCAGCGCCCGAGGCCCGCCTGCTGTTCGAACTGCGCCTGTTGCAGGAGGCGGGCTACCTTCCGCACCTGCTGCACTGTGCCGAATGCGGGGTGACTCCTCCGCGACCCGGAAGCCGCTTTCGACCCGGTCCGCGGCGGCAGTCTCTGCCCCGCCTGCGCCGGCGTCGCCCGGCGCCTCTCCCTGGGCACCCTGGGGAGCCTGGCCCGACTGCTGCGGGCGCCGGCCACAGCCTTCGACGGGGTCCGATTGGGGGAACGCACGCTCGGGGAAGGCGGAACGGCCCTGTCGGCCGCCCTGCGCCAGCATCTGTCGCGCCCTCTGCGCAGCCTGCCGTTTCTCGATCAGGTGATGGAGAGAAGCTATAAGCTGTAAGCGGTTATCGGGGCTTTTGAACCACGCTTTTTAGTCGTGCAGAAGCTTGACAGTCAGGCCTCTGCAGGCTAAGATCGAGACTTTTTATAATTGTATACTGTATACTTTCGACCGGCTTCGGGCCGTGACGGAGGTTTACCCCCGGACGGAGGCACTGTGACTTTTCAAGAATTGATCCTGTCACTGCAGAATTACTGGGCCGGCCAAGGCTGCATCATCCAGCAGCCTTACGATCTGGAAAAGGGCGCCGGCACCTTCAATCCCGCCACCTTCCTCCGCGTGCTCGGCCCGGAGCCGTGGAACGTCGCCTATGTCGAACCGTCGCGGCGCCCCACCGACGGCCGCTACGGAGAGAATCCGAACCGGCTGCAGCATTATTACCAGTTCCAGGTGATCATGAAGCCCTCGCCGATGAATATCCAGGACCTCTACCTGGACTCCCTGAAGAGCTTCGGCATCGATGCCGGCAGGCACGACATCCGTTTCGTCGAGGATGACTGGGAGTCCCCCACCCTGGGCGCCTGGGGCCTCGGCTGGGAGGTCTGGCTGGACGGCATGGAGATCACCCAGTTCACCTATTTCCAGCAGGCCGGCGGCATCGACCTCAAGCCGGTTTCGGCCGAGATCACCTACGGCTGCGAGCGTATCGCCATGTACCTGCAGGGGGTGGATAACGTCTACGACCTGGAATGGATCAAGGGGATCAAGTACGGCGATGTCCACCATCAGAGCGAGGTGGAATTCTCGACCTACAATTTCGAGGAAGCAGATGTCGACATGCTGCTCAACCTCTTCAATATCTACGAGAAGGAATGCATCCGCCTGGCCCAACGCGGGCTGGTGCTCCCCGCCTATGACTATGTCCTGAAATGTTCCCACGCGTTCAATCTTCTCGATGCCCGCGGCGCCATCTCGGTTACCGAGCGCGCCTCCTACATCGGCCGGGTGCGCAACGTCGCGCGGCTCTGTGCGGAAGGCTTTGTGGCGCAGCGGGAAAAGATGGGATTTCCGCTGCTGAAAAAATGGAATCAGGTTTCAGGAATCAGGTCTCGAAGGCATTTCCTGATACCTGAAACCGGATACCGGTTACCTTATTTCCCGATACCTGGAGCCTGCTTTCATGTCCGCTGAACTGTTCCTGGAAATTGGCACCGAAGAGATCCCCGCCGGTTTTCTGCCACCCGCCATGGCAGATCTGGAGCGGCTGCTGCGCCGCGAACTGGAGAACGCCCGCATCCGCTTCGAGAACGTGCGCACCTTCGCCACCCCGCGGCGGCTGGCGGCGGCGGTCAGCGGAGTTGCCGCCGAGCAGGAGCGGCAGGAGCTGACGACGGCCGGCCCCTCGGTCAAGGTCGCCTTCGATGCCCAGGGGAATCCGACCAAGGCCGCTCTCGGCTTTGCCCGCGCCAACGGCGTCGAGGTCGCCGACCTCTCCACCATGGAAACCGACAAGGGGGCCTATCTTTTCATCTCCAAGGTCCTGGAGGGGCGCCCCACCGCCGATCTGCTGCCGGAGATCCTGCCCCGGGTGCTCGCCGCCATTCCCTTTCGCAAATCGATGCGCTGGAAGGACCTGGACGTCCGTTTCGCCCGCCCCATCCACTGGCTCGTCGCCCTTTTCGACGGCATCGTCGTCCCCTTCTCCTTCGGCAACCTGCAGAGCGGCAATCTCTCCCGCGGCCATCGCTTCATGGCGCCGGCGCCTTTCCCGGTCCAGGGGGTGGAGAACTGGATCGAGGAGTGCGAGCGTCGCTTCGTCATCCCCGACCCGAAAAAGCGGCAGGAGATCATCGCCCGCGAAGTCGAGCGGGTGGCCCATGCCGCCGGCGGCAGGGTGAATGACGACCCGGAGCTGCTGGCGCAGGTCTCCTTCCTGGTCGAGGATCCAACCCCCCTGTGCGGCGCTTTCGAGGAGAAATACCTGGAGCTGCCACGGGAGCTGCTGATCACGACCATGCGCGAGCACCAGCGCTATTTTACCCTCGCCGGTCCGGATGGGAACCTGCTGCCGCGCTTCATCACCATCTCCAATACCCGCGCCGAAGATCCGGCGGTGGTGGTGCGGGGGAACGAGCGGGTACTGCGGGCGCGCCTGTCCGATGCCATGTTCTTCTGGGCCGAGGACCGCAAAATGAAGCTGGAGAGCCGCCTGGAGGCGTTGAAGCAGGTCGTCTACCAGGCGAAGCTGGGCACCAGCTACGAGAAGGTGATGCGCTTCCGCCAGCTCGCCGTCGGCCTGGCCGGGCAGCTCGACCCGTCGGTTCGGGACGTGGTCGACCGGGCGGCGCTCCTGGCCAAGTGCGATCTGGAGACCGGGATGGTTTACGAGTTTCCGGAACTGCAGGGGGTGATGGGGCGCGAATACGCCCGCCTGGAAGGGGAAGACGAGCGGGTGGCCAAGGCCATCTACGAACACTACCTGCCGACCCAGGCAGGCGGGGAACTGCCTTCCGACAACGTCGGCGCCTTCGTCTCCATTGCCGACAAGATCGACACCATCTGCGGCTGCTTCGGGGTCGGCCTGATCCCCACCGGCACCGCCGATCCCTACGCCCTGCGCCGCAGCGCCATCGGCATCCTCAATATCCTCCTTGACCGCGGCTTGCGGCTCTCCCTGCCGGAGTTGGTCGACCGCAGCCTGTCCCTGCTGGCGGCCAAGCTCACCCGGCCGCTCGCCGAGGTGCGGGCGGAGGTGGTGGAGTTCTTCCGCGGCCGTTTCTTCCACATGCTCACCGCCCAGGAATGGCCGCAGGACGTGGTCGAAGCGGTGCTCGCCGCCGCCTTCAGCGATCCTCTCGATGCCCTGGCGCGGGTGCGGGCGCTGGCCGAGCTCAAGGGTCAGGAAAATTTCGAGCCGCTGGCGGTTGCATTTAAAAGGATAGTCAATATCATTAAGGACGGCCTGGATCGGCCGGTCGACCCGACCCTCTTTCAGTCCCCATGCGAACAGGAACTGTACGGGGCGCTGCAGAAGGTGCAGGGCGAGGTCGAGGCGCAGGTTGGGCGCGGCGATTATGCGACGGCCCTGCAGGCCATCGCCACCTTGCGGGGGCCGGTGGACGCCTTTTTCGATGGGGTGATGGTGATGGCAAAGGAAGAGTCGGTGCGACAGAACCGCCTGGCCCTGCTGACCGCCGTTGCGCGGCTGTTCCGGGGGATCGCCGATTTCGCCCGGATCGCCGAAGTCTAGCCTGGCACCGGGAAGGCAGAGGACGCCTGTTCGCAGGTGTCCGCGAGGGGATTTCGGCCGGCCCGTTCGACGCCAGCCGGTAAATTTTGGGTGTTTTATTCACTTTACTAAAAAAGCTGGAGGAAGATTTAATGGCAATCAAGGCAGAGAAGGAGAGGCTCAAGGTCGTCAAAGAGGAGGAGACCGCGATGGCTGGGAAGTATGTTTATTTCTTCGGTGACGGAAATGCCGAAGGACGAGGCAACATGAAGAACCTGCTCGGCGGCAAGGGAGCCAACCTGGCGGAGATGACCGCCATCGGTCTGCCGGTGCCGCCCGGTTTCACCATCACCACCGAGGTCTGCACCGAGTTCTACAAGAACGATCGGCAGTACCCGGCCGGACTTCAGGAGCAGGTGGTGGAAAACCTGGACCGGGTCGAGAAGCTGATGGGGAAGAAATTCGGCGATCCGCAGAACCCGCTGCTGGTTTCCGTGCGCTCCGGCGCGCGTGCTTCCATGCCGGGGATGATGGATACCGTCCTCAACCTAGGTCTCAATGATCGCACCATCCAGGGGGTCATCGCCCAGAGCGGCGATCCCCGTTTCGCCTTCGACGCCTACCGGCGGTTCGTGCAGATGTACTCCGACGTGGTCATGGGGATGGAGAAGGAAACCCTCGATCACATCATGGACCAGATGAAGGAGCGGCGCGGCGTCAAACAGGATACGGAACTCACCGCCGAGGACCTCAAGGAACTGGTTTCGCTGTTCAAGAACAGCATCAAGGAGGAACTCGGCCGCGTGTTCCCGGAGGACCCGCAGGAGCAGCTCTGGGGCGCCATCGATGCCGTCTTCGGCTCCTGGATGAATCCCCGGGCGATTACCTACCGCAAGCTCAACAACATCCCCGCCGAGTGGGGCACGGCGGTCAACGTGCAGTCGATGGTTTTCGGCAATATGGGAAATGACTGCGCCACCGGCGTCGCCTTCACCCGCAATCCCTCCACCGGCGAGAAGATCTTCTTCGGCGAGTTCCTGGTCAACGCCCAGGGAGAGGACGTGGTTGCCGGCATTCGTACCCCGCAGCCGATCAAGAAGAGCCAGGGGGACGGCACTCTCCCCTCGATGGAAGAGCTGATGCCGGAATCCTATGCCCAACTGGTGAAGATCCAGGACATCCTGGAGAAGCACTATCGCGACATGCAGGACATCGAGTTCACCATCGAGAAGAGCAAGCTCTTCATGCTGCAGACCCGCAATGGCAAGCGCACCGCTCAGGCCGCGGTACGCATTGCCGTCGAAATGGAGAAGGAAGGGCTGATTTCGGAAAAGGAGGCGGTCCTGCGTATCGAGCCGCAGCAGCTCGATCAGCTGTTGCATCCCTCCCTCGATCCGAAGGCGGTCAAGGAGATCATTGCCAAAGGCCTCCCCGCCTCCCCCGGCGCCGCCGGCGGTGAGGTCGTCTTCTCCGCCGACGATGCGGAAGAGGCTGCCCGGCTCGGTCTCAAGGTGATCCTGGTGCGTACTGAAACCAGCCCGGAGGATATCCACGGCATGCATGCCGCCCAGGGGATCCTCACCGCCCGCGGCGGCATGACCTCGCACGCCGCCGTCGTCGCCCGCGGCATGGGCAAATGCTGCGTCGCCGGCTGTGGCGACATCAAGGTCGACTACCGGGCGCAGCAGTTCACCACCAGCAAGGGAGTGGTGATCAAAAAGGGGGATATCATCACCCTCGACGGTTCCACCGGCGAGGTGATCCAGGGGGCGGTTGCGACCGTACAGCCCGAGCTGACCGGTGATTTCGGCCTGCTGATGACCTGGGTCGACAGGATCCGCCGGCTCAAGGTGCGCACCAACGCCGATACCCCCCACGATGCGGCGGTGGCCCGCAAGTTCGGCGCCGAGGGGATCGGCCTGTGCCGCACCGAGCACATGTTCTTCGAGGGAGAGCGGATCATGGCAGTGCGCGAAATGATCCTGGCTGCCGATCTCGAAGGACGCAGGAGGGCGCTCTCCAAGATCCTGCCGATGCAGAAGGGGGATTTTCTCGGCATTTTCCGCGAAATGAAGGGACTGCCGGTTACCATCCGCCTGCTCGATCCGCCGCTGCACGAATTCCTTCCCCACACCGACAAGGAACTGGAGGAACTGGCGCAGGTGATGAAAGTGCCGGTAGCCATCCTGAAGAACAAGGTCGAGTCCCTGCACGAGTTCAATCCCATGCTCGGCCACCGCGGCTGCCGTCTGGGGATCACCTTTCCCGAGATCTACGAGATGCAGGTGCAGGCGATCATGGAAGCGGCCTGCGAACTGGTCAAGGAGGAAGGGTACGAGATCGTTCCCGAAATCATGATCCCGCTGGTGGCCCATGTTAAGGAGCTGAAGATCCTGCGCGCCAGCTCGGTGCGGGTGGCCGATGAGGTGATCAGCCGCTACGGAATAGAGGTGGAATATCTCATCGGTACCATGATCGAGCTGCCGCGGGCCGCCCTGACCGCCGACCAGATCGCCCAGGAGGCCGAGTTCTTCTCCTTCGGCACCAATGATCTGACCCAGACCACCTTCGGCCTCTCCCGCGACGATGCCGGCAAGTTCCTCCCCTATTACGTCGAGCGGGAGATCTTTCCCAACGATCCCTTCGTTGCCATCGACCAGAGCGGCGTCGGCCAGTTGGTGCAGATGGGGTGTGAAAAGGGGCGGCAGACCCGGCCGAAGATCAAGCTGGGGATCTGCGGCGAACATGGCGGCGAGCCCTCCAGCGTCATCTTCTGCCACAAGATCGGCCTCGACTATGTCTCCTGCTCCCCCTTCCGGGTGCCCATCGCCCGCCTGGCGGCCGCGCATGCGGTGCTGCTGGAGGAGAAATAGGGCGCAGCACCCCCAAGCCCAACTGTGTGTGGCATGCAAGCCCCCGGGGTTTCCCCGGGGGCTTTTTTTAATGAGATTGACCGAGGCGTTGAAAGCAGGTAATCTTTACTATAACGCTATTCAATTACGAAGGGCTGACCGTGAACCTCACTCCCCGCTTTTATAAACAGATTCTCGATCATTTAGGCGAGGCGGTCTATTTCGTTGATAAGGAGCGGAAAATTCTGTACTGGAATCGCGTCGCGGAGAAAATCACCGGCTATTCCTCCGCCGAGGTGGTGAATTCCTACTGCTATAGCAACCTCCTTGATCATATCGACGAAAAGTCGTGCCCTCTCTGCCAGGAAAGATGCCCGCTGGCGCAGGCCATGGAAACGGGACAGGGATTGGAGAAAAGAATATTTCTTCGCCACAAGGACGGACACCGGGTGCCGGTCAATGTGAAGGTCGCCCCGATTTTCAACGGGGGAAAAACCGTCGGGGCGGTGGAGGTTTTCACCGATGCCTCGGTTGTGGTGCAGGTGGAGCAGCTGAATGAAGAGTTGCGCCGGTTGATTCATATCGATCCCCTCACCCAGATTCCCAACCGGCGCGCGCTCATGGCGGCTCTGGACCGGGAATATCAAAGATACAAAAGGTATCGAACCCCCTTTGCCCTTATTTTTGTCGATATCGACCATTTCAAACGGGTAAACGATACGCTTGGCCATGCCGTCGGCGACCGCACCCTGCAGTGGTTCTCCCGGCAGATAACCGAAAGCCTGCGCCGCTCCGACATGGTCGCCCGCTTCGGTGGGGAGGAGTTCATCATCCTCCTGACCGCCACCGAAGCGGCAGCCGTCGGTTCCATCGCCGAAAGCCTGCGACAGCGCATTGCCGACTCCCCCTGCCCGGAAACCGGCGCCATTCTCACGGCCAGCCTCGGTGCCACCGGCATTCTTCCGGGCGATTCCGTGGATTCGCTTCTGGAGAGGGCGGACGCCGCCCAGTACATTTCGAAGAAAGAAGGCCGCAACCGCACCACCGTGCTCTGATCCGGTTGTATTCCCCTCCGCCATGAACGAAAAGCGAGTGACGGCTTGAACGGTCCTGCCGCCGAACCGCCGGCGGCCGGGCACGACCCGGGCGTAACCCTGAGAGGCGGCGGAAGCGCCTTGACACACCCGGGGGCGGATGGTATAAAAGGTGCCCGTAGCATTCATCCCTGAACCGATGAAACCACAGGTTTCCTGTGGTTTTTTTCTTTGAGAAAGAAGAGAGATGTCGAAGCGACCCCTGACTGCCGGAGACGATGTCGAGGCCCGCTGCACCCGCTGCCGGGAGGTGACCAACCATACCGTGGTCGCCCTGGTGGAAGGGCGGGTGGCGCGCGTCCAGTGTCATATCTGCGACGGAGTGCACAACTATCACGCGCCCGCTGCCACCCGCACCCCTCGTCCCCCTGCACCCAAACCCGTGGCCCGGGCGCCTCGCCCCCGCCGCAATTCCGCAGCCGCCGAACTGGCCGAGTGGGAAGAGGTTACCGGCCCTGCCGAGAAGGACACCGCGCTTCCTTATGCCATGAACCTCCGGTGCCGGGCCGGCGACCTGCTGCGGCACCCGGTCTTCGGCCTCGGGGTGGTCAAGGTTCTGGTTCCTCCGGGAAAAATGGAAGTCCTCTTTCAGATGGGGAAAAAGCTCCTGCGGTGTGGGTAGCGGTCGCGAGGGCCGGGGAGTAGGGGGGTGCGAGAAGCGGATGGATTTTCCCTTTTTGCATGACTGGCAGATGGATTACCGGCAGGCGGTGGCGCTGCAACGAATACTGGCCGAGCGCCTCGTTTGCCGCAACTGCCTGCCCCGGCCGGTACGCACGGTGGCCGGAGTGGACGTCTCCTACGAGAAGCACGGCCAGCTGTTTTTCGCCGGCATCGTCGTGCTGTCGCTGCCCGCCCTGGAAGTGCTGGAGGAGGCATCCGCCGTGGGGCGGGTTTCCTTCCCCTACATCCCCGGCCTCCTGTCCTTCCGCGAACTGCCTATTCTCCTCGAGGCCTTCCGCTCTTTGCGCACCGTTCCCGACGCCATTCTGGTCGACGGCCAGGGGATGGCCCATCCGCGGCGCCTCGGCCTGGCGAGCCATCTCGGGCTATGGCTGGAGCTGCCGACGGTCGGTTGCGCCAAGAGCCGGCTGTGCGGCGAGCACCCGGAGCCGGGCGAGCGGCGGGGAGACCAGGTTCCGCTGCGGCTGGCAGGGGAGGATGTCGGGGTGGTGCTCACCACCCGCGACCGGATCAAGCCCCTCTATATTTCTCCCGGGCACAAGATCGATATCGCCGCCGCCGCCGATCTGGTTCTCGCCTGCGGCCGCCGCTACCGCCTGCCGGAACCGACCCGCCTGGCGCACCACCTGACCAACCGCCTGCGGCGGGAAGAGCAAAGCTGCAAGCTCTCAGCTATAAGCTCCAAGCTAGAAGCAAGCTCCGCCAAAAAATAAAGCGGAAGGCGACATTCTCTCCGCCTTCCGCCGCCTAGCTGTTTGCCGCCTGCCTCCTGCCGCCTGCCGCTTGCCTAGGTTTTTCCCAACACCTCCAGCAGCTCTTTCGCCCTCTCCTCCGGCAGATTTCCCTGCCGTTCGGCGACTTCGACCGTCTTTCTCCCCAGTACCCGGTAAATCTCCGCCAGCTCCGGCGGTTGCGCCGCCAGGGCCTGCAGGTGATTTTTTACCGTATTTACGTCCCCGCGGGCGATCGGGCCGGTCAGCGCCCCTTCTGGCCCGAGGGCGGCCAGGTTGTTGACCGTTGTCCGCAGCAAGGGGGTCAGCAGGCGGTAGCTCTTCTCCCGCTCGAAGCCGCTGGCGGTCAGCAGATCGCCGGCGGCGGCGACCAGGGCCACCAGATAGTTGGCGGCCAGGCAGGCTGCCGCGTGATAGAGGACTTTCTGCTCGCCGTTGATGCGGAACGGCACTCCGCCCATGTCGGTGACCAGCCGCTCCCCCAGGGGCAGGGCAGCTTCCGTACCCTCGACGGCGAAGGGACTCCCCTGCAGGGCCCGGACGCCTATCGCCGGGTCGGCGAAGCTCTGCAGGGGATGCAGAGACAGGGCCGGCCGCTCCGGCTCTTCCTCCCCGAGAAGGATGGTCGCCCGGTGCAGTCCACTGAAATGGACCAGCACCGCTCCGGGCGCCAGGTAACCCCGGTGCCGGAGCAGGGCGGCGGCCTCGGCGAGACGGTCGTCCGGCAGCGCCAGCAATACGATCTCCCCCTCCCGCGCCCTGCTCGAGGTCGGTGGTGGCCGCCTTCCGGCTGCCGGCGAAGCGGGCGGCGGCGAGGGTGCGGGCCGGATCGCGGCCAATGATGGCGCGCAGGTCATAACCCGCCTCATGCAGCAGGTTGGCTACCGCCTGCCCCAGTCGGCCGGGACCGATGAGGACGACCCTTTCTTTCATGCGACGGAAACCTCCAGCCTCCCCACCGTCTCGATCGCCGCCTCCAGTCGATCGCCGCTGGCGATGGCGCTGACCCCGGCCGGGGTGCCGGTGAGCACGACATCTCCCTCCTCGAGGGTGAAAATGGCCGAAATCTCCCGCAGGATCTGCGGGATGCGGCGCATCATCAGGCCGGTGGAGGCGTCCTGGCGGATTTCTCCATTGACCCGCATGGTGATCCGCAGCGCGTGCGGGTCGGGGATCCGGTCTGCCGGCACGAAGTCGGAAAGGGGACAGGCGGTATCGAACCCCTTGGCGATCTCCCAGGGAAGTCCCTTCTTTTTGCACTCATCCTGAATATCGCGCAGGGTGAGGTCGATCGCCACCCCATAGCCGGCGACGTAGTCGAAGGCCGACTCCTCGGAGATGCTTTTCGCCCGGCGGCCGATGAGGATGGCCAACTCCGCCTCGTGATGGCAGTCCTGCGACCAGGAAGGGATGCGTACCGTTCCACCCGGGCCGATGAGGCTGGTGGCCGGCTTGATGAAAAGCACGGGGCGGTCCGGTATCGCATTACCCAGCTCGCGGATGTGATCGACATAATTGCGCCCCAGGCAGACCACTTTCCCCACCCGGAAAGATTTTCCGGTTCCGATCAGTTGTACGTCCATGCCATCCTCCTGCAGTTGCAGAATTGTGAATGGAATTCAGGGAGAATACCGGCTGCCCGGGGAAAATGCAAGTATGCCGGAGGCAAAAACCTGTGTTATATTGAAAGCCTCAACGGCCCCCGGCCGCCAGCCCCGGACAGGGAGACCCATGTTCCTTCCCATCGGCGATACCCCCAATCCCCGCGGCACGCCCTACGTCAACTACTCCCTGATCGGCATCAATGTCGCCGTTTTCCTGTTTATTTCACTTCCTCTCATCCTGACGCCGCCGAATCTTTCCGATCCCCTCCTGCTCGACTATCTGCGGGCGTTGGGGGCGCACGGCCGGATTACCGCCGAGCAGGTGCTGCGGCACGTCACGGCTTACGACCTGTTCGTTTTCCGTTACGGTTTTCGCCCCGACCATTTTTCCGTGCTCGACATGTTCACCGCCATGTTCCTGCACGGCAGCTGGTTGCATCTGGCCGGCAACATGCTCTTTCTGTGGATTTTCGGCGACAATGTCGAGGCCCGCCTGGGTCATTTCCGCTATCTGCTGGTTTACCTGGGGACCGGCATCGCCGCCACCCTGTTTTTCGCCGTTTTCGTCGCCGGGGCGTCGGTGCCGATGATCGGCGCCTCGGGCGCGATTTCCGGGGTACTCGGCTGCTATTTTCTCTGGTTTCCCCGCAACCAGGTAAAGATCATCTTCTTTCCCTTTATTCTGTTCCCCTTTCTCATCCCGGCCCGCTGGGTCCTCGGTGTTTTTCTGCTCATTGACAACCTTCTCCCTTTTCTGGTCCAGCCGGGAGCGGCCGGCGGCGTCGCCCATGGCGCTCACATCGGCGGCTTTTTGGCCGGCCTGGCGGTGGCGCTGGTGACCCAGCGGCTGCCCCTGGGCAGGGCTGCGGGAACTGGCCGGGAGGCACCGGAAAGTGCGGCCGAGCGGGTCTCTCTCAGCCTGCGCCTGGGCAATATTTCCCAGGGCGTGATGCGGTATCTCTCCCTGCCTGAGCGGGAACAGCGGCAGGTGCCCACGGCCGACCTGCTGACTATGGGCGATTTTCTCCTCGACCGGCGGGATGTCCATGGCGCTCTCGCTCTCTACCGGCGGATCATCGCCGAGCGGCCGAACGATCCTTTCCTCGACCGGGCTTACCTCGGGCGCCGGCAAGGCGCTGTACCGGCTGCCGCGCTACCGCACCAGCGCCTACCAGCATTTTCTGTCGGCCATCGACGTCACCCATAACGAGGCGCTCGCCGAGGAGGCTCGGCGCTTTCTGCGGGTCATCGAGCAGGGCGCCTGAGCGGAGAATCGCCAGCGGCAGCTTGCGACCCGGCGACACGAGGGACATTACGGTATGGATCAGAAGGGAAAAACCACCGGGATCAGCAGGGTGGCGATGAGCCAGACGCCGATGTTGAGCGGCGTCCCCACCCGGGTGTAGTCGAGGAAGCGGTAGCCGCCCGGTCCCATCACCAGGGCATTGGACTGGTGGCTGATCGGGGTCATGAAGCAGGAGGAGGCGGCGATCGCCACCGCCATGAAGAAGGGTTTGGGGCTGACCGCCAGATCGAGGGCGGTATTGAAGGCGATGGGGGCGATCAGCACGGCGGCGGCGGCGTGGCTCATGACCTCGGTGAGGGTGAAAGTCAGCAGGAAAATCGCTCCCAGCACCACCCAGGGACCGAACGGACCGACCCCGCGGATGATCTGCTCGGCCAGAAAACGGGCGGCGCCGCTGTTCTCCAGGGCCAGGCCAAGGGGCAGGGTGCCGGCTATGAGAACGATGATCATCCAGTCGATGCTTTCATAGGCTTCCTTGGGAGTAAGGCAGCGGGAGAGCACCATCACCAGCGCCCCGAGGGTGGCGGAAAGCATGATCGGCAAGATGCCGGTGGCGGTCAGCACCACCACCGCCAATAGCGTGAGGAGCGCCACCGGCGCCTTGCGCGGCCGGTAGGAGACCGGCGGCACCCCGCCCAGCAGAAGAAAACCGTGTTCCTTGCCGAGATGAATCACCCGCTCCTCCGGCCCCTGCAGGAGCAGTACATCGCCGAACTGCAGAGTCACATGATCGACCTTCTTCACCACCGGCGCCCCCCGGCGCCAGATGGCCAGGACGGTCAGTCCATGGGTATCGGCGAAGCGCACCTCGCGCAGGGTCCTGCCGACCATTTCGCTGGTGGGGGTCAGGGAGACCTCCACCACCACCAGATCTTCCTGCCGTTCCGATTCGGCCACCGGATTGCGCTTCTCCGGCACCACCGCCAGCCCTTTTTTCTCCCGCACCCGGAGAATCGCTTCCGGGTTCCCCTCGAGAAAAAGGATGTCCCCCGGCTGAATCTTGCGGTTGCGATGCGGGAAGGGAATTTTCAGGTTGCCGCGCAGGATGGCCCGCACCTTCAGCGGGAATTCCTCCTCCAGGCCGCTCTTGGCGATGGTCGCACCGGCCAGTGGCGACTGCGGCAGGATCTCCACCTCGGTGATGTATTCCTTTACCTGATAGACCTCGGTCAGGCTCCCCGCCCTTCGCTGCGGCAGCAGGTGCCGGCCGACCAGGGACATGTACAGAACCCCCGCTGCCAACACCACCACGCCCACCGGAGTGAAATCGAACATGGCGAAACTCTGCCCGGCGTATCCCTGCAGCAGGGCATTCATCAGGATGTTCGGCGGGGTGCCGATAAGGGTGCAGACGCCGCCGAGCAGGGAGCCGAAGGCGAGCGGGATGAGGAGCTTGGAAGGGGCTGATCCGGCTCTTCCGCGACATGGACATGACGATCGGCATGAGCATGGCCGTGGCGCCTATGTTGTTGATGAAGGAAGAAAAGAAGGCGCTGGTGAGCATGATGGTCGCCACCAGCCGGGGTTCGCTGTTGCCGGCGATGCGCATCAGGCGTTCCCCCAGCGGGCCGAGGGCGCCGGTATTGTTGAGGGCGGCACTGATCACGAACATGGCGGCGACGGTGATCACCGCCGGATTGGCGAAGCCGGAGAACGCCTGCTCGGCGGTAACCAGGCCGGTAAAGGCGAGGGTCAGCAGCACCATCAGGCTGACCAGATCCATGCGGACCCAGTCGGTTGCGAACAAGACGATGGCCGCCAGCAGAATGAGCAGGACCAGGACGATTTCCATGGCGCTCCCGAGTCAGCCCGGCAAAAGGGTGTGCAGCCGTCTTTTGCCTTTTTGATAGTTTAATCGAGTCGGAATGGGTTACAAGGGCCGGAAATTACAGGCCTTGAGAGCGGAGAGAAGATCGGCGGCGGCAACCGCCGGGTCGGCGGCGCCGAGGATGGCCGAGATGCAGGCGATGCCGGCGGCGCCGGCGGCGAGGGTTGCGGGGAGATTCTCCGCCTTCACCCCGCCCAGGGCGAAGACCGGCAGCGGCGCGGCGGCGCAGGCGCGGCGCAGGGCCTCCAGGCCGACCGGATTGCCGTAGGCGGCCTTGGCGGGGGTGAAATAAACCGGGCCGAAGGTGACGAAGTCGGCGCCGGCCGTGCGCGCCGCCGGCACCTCCGGCGGCGCATGCGTGGAAACGCCGATCAGGCGGTCGGGGCCGAGGAGGTGCCGAACTGCCGCGACCGGCAGCGAGCCGCCCCCCAGGTGCACCCCGTCGGCCTCGACCGCCAGCGCCACATCGATCCGCTCGTTGATCAGCAGCCGGGCAGCGAAGCGACGGGTGAGGGCGCGCAGTTCCCGGGCCAGGTCGAAGAGCTCGCCGGCCGGCAGATCCTTCTCGCGCAGCTGCACCGCCCGTACCCCGCCCTCCAGCGCGCGGGCCACCGCCCGCGGCAGGTCGCCGTCCGGCACCTGCCGGCGGTCGGTGATGAGATAGAGAGCGAAGTCGATGGGGGCGGACATGGTCTTTCAAGGGGTAGGGACGTGATTCATCACCCCGGGGCAGGAAACGTCCGGGACACGGAAAACGTCTGGTCCGCGGATCAGGGCAATGAATTTCGCCCTACGAATTTATGCGCCGTCCGGTCGAGGAACGCCCCGTCCCAGTCCTTCCAGACCGCTTCATACCCCTTGGCGCGAATCATCCGGCTGACTTCCGCCGGGGTGCGGTCGTCGTCGATGGCGAACTGGCGGGTGCTCTGCTCGCCGGTGGCATAACCGCCGGGGGCGGTGCAGGAGCCGGCGCTCATCTGGGTGATCCCCAGGGGGAGCAGATGGTCGCGCAGGCGGGCGCTTTCGCGGGTGGAGAGAACCAGCCCGGCATCGGGCAGGAGCAGGCGCAGAGCACAGATGAGCTGCACGAACTGGGGGTCGGGGACGGGGTTCAGGGGGGCGAAACCGCCATCGGCGGGGCGGATGCGCGGGAAGGAGACGGAGACCAGGGAGCGCCAGAAATGCCGCGAGAGAAAAAGAGCGTGCAGGCCGACGAAAAAGGCTTCGGCGCGAAACTGCCCCAGGCCGAGCAGGGCGCCCAGGCCGATCCGGCGCAGCCCTGCCGCCCCGCCCCGTTCGGGGGTGAGCAGGCGCCAGTCGAAGTCCCGCTTGCGGCCGAAGGGATGCATCTCAGCATACAGGCGGCGGTCGTAGGTCTCCTGATAGATGGTCAGCCCGTCCACTCCGGCGTCCACCATCAGCCGGTAGCCGGCCTCGTCCATCGGGTAGACTTCGATGCCGACCGAGCTGAACAGCGGTCGAATGCGCCGCACCGCCGCCGCCAGGGCCTCGTTGTCCACCGCCCGCGGCAGCTCGCCGGTGACCAGCAGGACATGGCGGAATCCCTGCCGGTGCAGCACCAGCGCCTCCGCCTCGATCTCGTCCAGGGTCAGGGTGCGCCGCGGCACCTGGTTGCCGGCGTTGAAGCCGCAGTAGCGGCAGCCGTTGCTGCATTCGTTGGAGAGGTAGATGGGAGCATACATCAGGATGGTGCGCCCGAAGCGCTGCACGCTCAGACGGTGCGCCTGCTGGGCCATCGGCTCCAGGAACGCTTCCGCCGCCGGCGAGAGCAGGGCCATGAGATCCTCCGGCCGCCGCCGCTCGGCGCCTAAGGCCCGCTCCACGTCGCGGGGCGTTTTCCCCGCGATCTGCTCCAGGACGGTGTCGTAGTCGTAATTGCCGATTTCGTCGAGAAAGGTTGTCATAGCTGTACCTGCCTGCTGGTGAAAAATTCATCGGGCCGAAATCGGTCCGATCCGACTGATCGGTCGGATCGATTTTCAGCTTCGCAAAAACCCCGTCAGCGGGCTCGAGGCCGCGGCCTGCCGGCGCTCCTCCCCCAAACCGGCGAGATAGGCTTCGCGGCCGGCCTCTACCCCCTTGCGGAAAGCGGCGGCCATGCGCGCCGGGTCGGGGGAGACGGCCAGGGCGGTGTTGACCAGCACGGCGTCGGCGCCCATCTCCATCGCTTCGGCGGCGTGCGAGGGGGCGCCCAGACCGGCGTCGACCACCACCGGCACAGTGGCCTGCTCGATGATGATGGCGATCTGTTCACGGGTGCGCAGCCCCCGGTTGGTGCCGATGGGCGCGCCCAGCGGCATCACCGTGGCGGTGCCGACCTCCTGCAGGCGCTTGGCCAGCACCGGGTCGGCATTGATGTAGGGAAGGACGGTAAACCCTTCCTTGACCAGGATCTGCGCCGCCTTGAGGGTCTCCACCGGGTCGGGCAGCAGGTAGTAGGGGTCGGGGGTGACTTCCAGCTTTACCCACGGCTCACAGCCGGCGGCCCGCGCCAGGCGCGCCAGGCGCACCGCCTCCTCGGCGTCGCGGGCACCGCTGGTGTTGGGCAGCAGCAGGTACTTATCCCGGTCGATATGCGCCAGCATATCGTCGCCGCGATTTTCGATATCCACCCGGCGCAGGGCAACGGTGACGATTTCGCACCCGGAAGCCGTCATCGCCGCCGCCATCACCGCGTTCGAAGCGAACTTGCCGGTGCCGACGAGAAGTCTTGATTTGAAGCGTCGTCCTGCAATAATGAGGTCGTCCATGTCTAATTCCCCAATTTTGAATTCTGAATTTTGAATTTTGAATTAATTGAACATTAAGAATTCAAAATTCAAAATTGCTTTTCAGCCTCCGCCGACGAAATGCACGATCTCCAGCAATCGCCGTCGGTCAGCGCGGTCTCGGCGAAGCGGCTCTTCGGCAGGATGGCCCGGTTGAGCTCGACCGCCACCCGGTCGATCTCCATCTGCAGCGCTTCCAGAAGCGCCAGGACGGTTGCCCCGACTGGCCAACTCGCGTTCCTTGCCGTTGACAATGATCGTCATTTTTCCATCCCTTCCGGATTCTCGGTTTTGAACCTTATTCAAAATTCACCATTCAAAATTCAAAATCGCCTTACTCCGGTTCTTCCCCGAGCAGCAGGCGCAACACGGCATTGGCCTGGTGGTGCGCGGCCACGCCGACCCGCGGCGCCATCAGCCCCTCGCCGGGGCGGGCGGCGGAGTGGCCATCCCCCACCACGTAGAGATGGGTGGCCGCCCGCCGAGTGCAGACGGTATTGGCCGGACCGTACCCGGCCAGCCCCGAGGCCGCAACCAGAGGGACGCCGGGGACATGGGCGAGAAAGCTCTCGGCGAGCATCGCCTTCTGATCCGGCGCGTCAAAGGCCTCCACCATGACGTCCACTCCGGCGAAGAGGGTCGGGACATTGTCCGGCGTGAGGCGGTCGTTGAAGGAGGTTACCTGAACATAGGGATTAACCCGGGCCAGGTTCTGCCGCAAGGCCTCCACCTTCGGCAGGCCGATCTGGTCGACGAAGTATTGCTGACGATTGAGATTGGAGGGTTCGACGACATCGAAATCGGCGATGATCAACTGCCCCGACGCCGACCCGGGCCAGAGCGATGGCGATAGCCGAACCCAGACCGCCGGCTCCCGCGATGCCGACGCTGGCGGCTCGGACCCGCTCGTGTACTCCGGGGGTATGGCGGGCGACCAGCAGCGCCTCCATTTCCTCCGGCGGCGGCTGCTCGCCGCGGCGGATCAGCACGACCCGATCCCCCTCGGCCAGGGGGCGGTTTTCCTGCACCGGAAAACCGTTGAAGATGAGGATGTCCGCACCAGGTTTGCAGCGTTGGCGCACGTGAAAGAGGGTGGTGCCCTCAGCGATTTCCATCGAAATTTCGTTGACCAGTATCTGCATAAAAAACGAAAGGCCGCTAAAAAGCGGCCTTCTTCGGGGGATATGCTCCCGTTTGTCGGATGCCGCTTCCCTACGCCGGTATGACCCGGATCAGGTTCAAAGGGTCACCATGCCGTGCGGCATGGCTCTCAGTAAAAATACTCCCCCAGGGCTTTGCTATTCGGATGTTGGCTTGATAAGCTAACAGCAGCCCCCGTGGTTGTCAACTCCTTTTCCGCCGGTCTTTTCCCGCGATTTCCGTTGTCTTGCCCGGTCTTTTCGCCTAATATTTTCAATTTACGGCTGACTGTCAGAGAGGTCCCATGAGCATTTCCGATCGTTACCGGCAACTGGCAGGGGAAGTCCACGCCTACTGGGAAGCGCTGCAGGCGGAAATCGGCAGCGAAGGGAAAGAGGTAAGAATGGTCAGCAAGGCGGTCGAGGGGCTCGCCGAACTTAGCGAACAGGTAGGAGAGATCCCGCGCATTCGCCTGGAAGCCGAGCTTACCCCGGTTCTGCTCAAGGCACATACCAGTCTGGATAAAGCCCGGATCCTTTTCGAAGAGGCGGGAGCAGAAGAACGCGCCGTCGCCACCTGGGAGATGGAGCAGAAAATCTATCGGTTGTTGAATGATCTATGAAGGCTAGAGGCAAGAGGCTAGAGGCTAGAGGTGAAGGATCTGAAGTTCCCTCTTGCCTCTAGCCTCGTGCCTCTTCCCTAGACCTTTTCGATCGCCCGCCGCCAGCGCTCCAAAATAGCCTCCCGTTGATCGGCCGGCATCCGGGGCTCGAAGCGGCGGTCTTCCCGCCAGGCACGCCTGACTTCTTCCCGGCCGCTCCAGAATCCCGTCGCCAGGCCGGCCAGCAGGGCGGCGCCGAAGGCGGTGGTTTCCAGCAGCTGCGGCCGCACCACCGGCAGGCCGAGGAAATCGGCCTGGATCTGCATCAGCAGATCGTTGCGGGCGGCGCCGCCGTCCACCTTCAGCAGGGTCAGCGGCTTGCCCCGGTCTTCGGCCATTGCCGCAGCCAGGTCGACGATCTGCAGGGCGATCCCCTCCAGGGCGGCGCGCGCCAGGTGCGCCGCGGTCGTTCCCCGGGTGATGCCGGTGATGGCGCCGCGCGCTTCGCTCTTCCAGTGCGGGGCGCCGAGGCCCGTCAGAGCCGGGACGAAAACCACTTCGCCGCTGTCCGGCACCGAGGCGGCCAGCGCCTCGACATCGGCCGAGGACTGAAAAAGACCCAGACCGTCGCGCAGCCACTGCACCGCCGCCCCGGCGATGAAGGCGCTTCCTTCCAGGGCATAGGCCGTCTCGCCGGCGACCTGCCAGGCGACGGTGGTGAGCAGGCCGTGGCGGCTCTCGACGATTTCGCCGCCGGTATTTTCCAGCAGAAAGGCGCCGGTGCCGTAGGTGCACTTGCTTTCCCCGGGGACAAAGCAGGTCTGGCCGAACAGGGCGGCCTGCTGGTCGCCGGCCATGCCGCCTACCGGGATGCCGTCGGGAAGAACCTCCAGCCCCCGGGTGTGGCCGTAGATCTCGGAGGAGGGGCGGATTTCCGGCAGGAGCGGGCGGGGGACTTCCAGGTGCCCCAGCAGCTCCTCATCCCAGTCGAGGGTGCGCAGATCCATGAGCAGGGTGCGCGAGGCATTGGTGACATCGGTGACGTGCACGCCGCCGGTCAGCCGCCAGACCAGGAAGCTGTCGACGGTGCCGAAGGCCAGCTCGCCGGCCCGGGCGCGGCGGGCGAGGCCGCTCTCCCGCCGCAGTTGCCAGGCGAGCTTGGTGCCGGAGAAGTAGGGGTCGAAGAGGAGGCCGGTCTTCCGCCGGAAAAGCGGCTCCAGACCTTTCTCCCGCAGCTCCCGGCAGATGCCGGCGCTGCGGCGGTCCTGCCAGACGATGGCGGGTCCGGAAGGCCGGCCGGAGGCGCGCTCCCACAAGAGGGTGGTTTCCCGCTGGTTGGTGATGCCGATGGCGGCCACCTGCCGCCCCTCCGCCCCGGCCCGTTCCAGGGCCCGGCGGATCGCCTGCAGGACGGAGAACCAGATTTCCTCCGGGTCGTGCTCGACCCACCCCGGCTGCGGGAAGTGCTGGGGGAAGTCGACGGTGGCCCGGCCGCGTACGGCCAGGGTGCGGTCGATCAGCAGGGCGGTGCTGCCGGTAGTGCCCTGATCGATGGCCAGAATAAATTCGCCCATGCTGCACCTCATGAAAACCGGGAAAGTTTTTCCCAGTATAGGGACGGCCCGGGGAAGCGTCAAGGCGGCCCCGTTCGCTTCCCTCCGGAGGAGATATGGCGAGATTCCTTTCCCTCCTGCTCCTGCTTCTCACCGCCGGCTGCGCCGGCCGGCCGGTACCGGCGCCGGAAGTCTTCCTGCAGGATACGCAGATCGGCACCGATGCCGTCTGGCAAAAGCGGGTGATCATCGGTGGGACGGTCAAGGTGAGCCGGGGAGCGACCCTGACCATCCGCCCCGGGACCGAGGTCGTCTTTCTCCACCGGGATCTGGATGGGGATGGTCTCGGCGACGCCTCCCTGCTGATTGAGGGAGCGCTGCACGCCGAAGGAAGCCGCGGGCAACCGATCCTCTTCCACAGTGCCGCCGCCGACCCGCATCCCGGGGACTGGCGGGGCATCCATTTCGTCTCCTCTGCCGACGTGCGCCTGCGCTGGTGCGAAATTGCCGATGCCGCCAGCGCCCTGTGGGCCGACTCCTCCCGGGGGACGGTGGAAGACTGCACGCTGCGCCACAACCTCGAGGGCAGCCGCCTGGAGCAGGCGACTTTCCTTTTCCGCAACTGCCTGATCGAGGAAAACCGGGATCTCGGTATCGCAATGCGCGATTCGCAGGTGGAAATCGCGCGTTCCATTCTCCGCTACAACGGCGCCGCCATCGATCTCACCCTCGGCGGCGCCTGCCTCCTGCACGAGAATAACCTGTACGGCAACCGCCTGCCGCTCAGCCCGGAAGATCCCCTGGGCAACCTGCAGGCCTCCGGTAACTGGTGGGGCAATACCGGCCCGGCCGAGGGCGCTCACGCTGCGCAACCGGCCCAGCAGTGGGTGGCCGGAACCGGCCCGCGTGATGCGCTGCTCCTGCGCGAGGCCTGGCGTTTCAGTACCGACGGATTCGTCGATGCCGGTCCGGCGGCAGGGGCCGATGCGGTCTTCGTCCCGTCCTGGGACGGCCGGCTGTATGCCCTCGACAGCGGCGGGAAACTGCTGTGGAGCCGGCCGCTGGGGGATATTCTCGAGGCGAAGCCGGTGATCGACGGCGGGGCCGTCTATGTCCAGAGCTGGCAGCGGGAGGTCTACGCACTCGATTGCCATGACGGCCGGGAGGTCTGGCGGTTCACCTATCCCCCTTCGGCGGCCGATGATTACATCCAGGGGGGGCTGATCGACGCCGGCGACCTGCTCCTGGTGCCGGGTTGGAATGGCAACCTGTACGCCCTGGACAAGGTGGACGGTGCCCGGCGCTGGCTGGCGCCGGCCGGTGAGCCGCTGCGCGTTGCGCCGGCAACTGACGGCGAGCGGGTCTATCAGGCCAGCGGCGCCGGGCTGATCACGGCCTGGAGCCTTGCCGGCAAGCGCCTCTGGCGCGCCGATTCCGGGGCCCCCCTGCTCGCCGCCCCGGCGATAACCCCGCAGGGGCCCGTGGCGGTCACCTGCGACGGAATTCTGGTCGCCTTCGACCGGCACGGCCGGGAGCGCTGGCGGCGCAAGCTGGGCGAAGCGTGTTTTTACGGCGCTCCGGTGTATCAGAACCGCGCCCTTTATCTCGGCACCTCCGAGGGGACCGCTGTGGAAGCTGGAAGCGGACAGCGGCCGGGAAATCTGGCGGCTGCGGGCGACCGGCCCCATCCATGGCACCCCACTGTTGACCGATGGGCGAATCTTCATCGGCGACAGCAGCGGCAACCTGCTGGTGGTCGGGGCCGAAAGCGGCGAGCTGCTGGCGACCTTCCGAAGCGCCGGAGAAATCCGCGGCACACCCGTCATGTTCGACCGATCACCTGGTATTCGGTTCCCGCGATCACCGCGTCTATGCCCTGGATTTGATCGTTCCGGAAAAGGGCAGTGAGATATAGGGAGATAGACAGCACTGTCCACCCCCTGACGATTTTCTTTTGTTAATTTTTACTAGCTCACCACTGACCACTTACTTACCCTTTCCTGGTTCCCAACCACCGGCAACAGGCCCTGTCAGGTGCCGGAGGTTGCAAACATCCGGTAGGGGGCTAAAGTTTCCTTAAGGGCATGAAGGCCTCGAAAGGAGAGGAAAATGAAAGATTTCGCGCGCTTGCTGGTGCTGGCCGCCGGACTTCTGGTGCTTCTTCTGGCCGGCTGCGAGCAGAAGAAGGATGAGGGAGTTCGTACCACGATTTATGACAAGGCGAAACTGGCCGAGGGGCAGGGGGAGAAGGCGCCAGTACTGCTGCCGGTGCAACAGCAGGAATATCTCGATTCGGTGAAGAACCGGCTGGCCGATCTGGATAACCGGATCGGGAAGCTGAAGGACAAGGTCGCGGCGCTTCCGGAGGCAGCCCGGAGTAAATTCACTGGCCAGATGGAGGAGTTGCGCAAAGAGCGGGAGCTGGCGAAGGAGAAATTCAGTCAGTTGCAGGAAGCCGGTACCGATGGTTGGCAGCAGGCGAAAGAGGCGATGGATGGCGCCATCAGCAAACTGGAAGAGAATGTCAATCAGCTCACCATCCAGATGGAAAAGACCTGAAGCGGGACACCTGATGCGGACTTGCATTACCCTGTTGATGATTCTGCTGGGGAGCGCGGCGGCACTGGCGGCCGCTCCGGTCCGGGTGATCGATGATTTCGAAACCGGCCTCCTAATTCCCATTGGGAAGTAAAATCGTTCAAAGGACACACCGATTATCAGGTTGTTGCCGAAGCGGGCGGCCGGGTGCTGCAGGCGGTGAGCCGTGGGACTGCTTCCGGCCTGATTTACCGGATCGACTATGATCCGCATGATTTTCCGCTGCTGCACTGGCGCTGGAAAATCTCCAATGTGCTGGCCAAGGGAGATGCTGCCCGGAAAGAGGGGGATGATTATGCCGCACGGGTTTACGTCGTCTTTCCGCACTGGTTCCCACTGAAAACCCGCAGCATCAACTATATCTGGGCCAATCGGCTGCCGCGGGGCGCATCCCTTCCCAACGCTTTTTTCAGCAGGGCGATGATGCTGGCGGTGGAGAGCGGCACCGCCAAGGTGGGGCAGTGGGTAGAGGAGACGCGGAATGTCCGGGACGATTTCCGGCGCCTGTTCGGCGGCGAACCACCGGCGGTCGGCGCCATTGCCATCATGACCGATTCCGATAATACGGGCGAGGCGGCGACCGCCTGGTATGACGACCTGCGGATCGAAGCGCATCCGTAGGCCTGCTATTTATTGCGCCCCTGAGAAACCGAGGGAGGGGAGAAAGGGGGCGGTCATGTCCCTGGTCAAAACCTGGTACACGCCGGAAGAGGCGGAGGAGAAATTCGGGATCAAGAAGGGCAGGATCCTGGAATGGGTCGATGAAGGACTGGTTCGCTGCGAACGGGAGAACGGCCGGGTGGCGCGGGTGAATATCGACGACGTCCAGCTCCAGGCGGACAGCCTGGTCCGGGAATCGTAAATGGCGGGAGAGCGGTTGGATGTGGCGGTCATCGGCGGCGGCATCGTCGGTACCGCCACGGCCCTGGCCCTGGCCGAAGCGGCACCGGGACTCTCCCTGGCGGTGCTGGAGAAAGAGCGCCGCCTGGCTGCCCACCAGACCGGCAACAACAGCGGGGTCATTCACTCGGGACTCTATTACCGCCCCGGATCATTGAAGGCCGCCAATTGTCTCGCCGGACGCGATGCCCTGTACGAATTCTGCCGGCGGTGGCAACTGCCGCACGAGCGCTGCGGCAAGGTGGTCATCGCCGTTCGTGAAGAGGAGCTGCCCGCCCTGGCGGAACTGGAACGGCGGGGGCGGGAGAACGGCCTGCAGGGTCTGGAGCGCCTCGATGCCGGGCAGATCCGTCAGGTCGAGCCGCACGGCGCGGGTATTGCCGGGCTGTGGGTGCCGGAAACCGGGATCGTCGATTACGTCCGCGTGACCGAATGTCTCGCCGCGCGGGTGCGGGAGCGGGGAGGGGAGATTCGCACCGGCGCCCGGGTCTGGGGGGTGCGCCGGGAGATCGGCGGGTTTCGCCTGTTGACCACGGCCGGAACCGTTTCCTGCCGGGGCCTGGTCAATTGCGCCGGGCTGCAGAGCGACCGGGTGGCGCGGCTGTGCGGCATCGACCCGGGGGTGCGGATCGTCCCCTTCCGCGGCGAGTACTACCGGCTGCGTCCGGAGCGCCGCACCCTGGTCCGGAACCTGATCTATCCCGTTCCCGATCCGGCCCTGCCGTTTCTCGGCGTCCACTTCACCCGCATGATCGACGGCGAGGTGGAGGCCGGCCCGAACGCTGTCCTCGCCCTGAAACGGGAGGGTTACGGCCGCTTCAGCTTTTCCCTGCGCGATACTCTTGAGACCCTCACCTATACGGGATTCTGGCGTCTGGCCGGCGGCTACCTGGCCACCGGTCTGAAGGAATACTGGCGCTCATTGTCCAAGGATGCCTTCGTGCGCGAGTTGCAGCGGCTGCTGCCGGAAATTCGGAGAGATGATCTGGCCCGCGGCGGGGCCGGAGTGCGAGCCCAGGCGGTGGCGGCCGACGGCAGGCTGCTCGACGACTTCCATATCGCCGAAGGGGAGGGGATGGTCCATGTCCTCAATGCCCCCTCGCCGGCGGCGACCGCCGCCATCAGCATCGGCCGCACGGTGGCGGAGCGGGCGCGGCAGGCTTTCGGCTTGGGGTAAGGGCTCAGCAGCAGCTGCTCCCGTCGTCGCAGTCGCAGCTCGGTTCCTGCCCGGTCAGCCAGCCGTGGATGATGGCGCTGGCGCAGCCCACCCCCGGCGTGACGGCGATCGCCGCGCTTGGGCAATTACGGGCGCAGGCGCCGCATTCCATGCAGCCGTCCCGGTCGGCCAGATCGGCTTTCCCCGCCGCCAGCACAAATACTCCGTGTGGACAGACCAGCGCACACAGGCCGCAGCCGATGCATTTCCCGGTATCCAGCCGCAGGCTGGTTACTCCTTCCAGATAACGGAACTTTTCCATAAGATGCGTCCAGCAAGCGAGATGAATGTGTTATAATTAAAAAGCAGAGCCGATCCACATGGCGCCGGCAATCAGCAGCGCTGCCCCCTGCAGTGGGATGCGCCCGGCGCATTTCCTTCTCCACGCCGGAAGGGGAGGTGAAGGGGGTGGAGCCGGTGAAGTTCATCCCGGCATAGGAGGCCACCGCGGACACAGCAAGCACCATGGCTCCCCCGGTCGCCACCGGCAGCCCCAGGGCGATGGCGGCGGCCAGGGCGGAGACGCCGCCGGCAAAGGCTCCCTTGGCGGCGAAGGCCCGTCCCGGCAGCCAGGGAAGCAACAACGGGGTCAGGACGCAGCCGGCCAGCAGCCCGGCCAGGTAGGCGAGGACGGCCGCCCCGCCCCGCTCCGGCGGCGGCGGACAGGGTGAAGAAGCCCGGGCCCAGGCCGCCCAGCAGCAGGAGCGCCGGCAGGTCCAGAGGGTGATCCCGCGCATTCCGGTCAACTCCACCGGGGTGAGGATCAGCCGTTCGCCGGCGCTGAAAGTGACCCGCCGCATGCTCGGCGATGCCTGCATGCCGGCGGCCAGGAAAGAACGGATATCACCCGCCCGCACCGGCCCGTAGACCACCCGGAAGCCGCACTCCTGGCGCACCCGGTGGGCGGCTACGCCGGGGGCCGCCAACTGCGGCAGAACCAGGACGCGGTGGCTTACCACCTGCTCCAGCCTGGCCGCCCGTACCTGCCGGATTACCTCGGCAGTGCCGAAGGTCCCCTTGCCGGCGGCGCACCAGACGTTGATCCCCCGGGTGTCGAGAACCAGGAGCCAGGCATCCAGACCGACCAGCTCCCGGCGCAGCAGGTCGAAGGTCATCTTGTAGTTGGCGGTAACCAGGACGGGAGAGGCGGGAGTGGGGTTTCCGACGGCATACAGCCCGGGTCTGATCCGGTAGCGATGGCGCCCGAGCCCCCAGCGCATCTGCCAGCGGCCGAAAATATCCGCCCAGGTGAGGAGAGAGGAGACCCGGGGGATTTCGCCGCCGGCGGCCTTCACGGTACCGTCGATGCAGGGCCAGTCACGATAGGGAAAGCCTGTCCCGGGCGGTGCGCCGACGGCGCACAGCAGGAGTCGGTGGCATTTTCCGGCGCCGCACCCGGCGGCGCTTTCGGCGGTCAACACGCCGTTCCGGCCGGTTTTTCCGTTTTCTTGTCGCCTTTTTCGAGCACTGGGGGTCCTTATTAACCGGTTTTCCGCCCGCCGCAAGACTTCAGCCGCTGGTGGGCGAAGCGCAGCAGGCGTTCGGTGGTCGGCCAGTCAATGCACTTGTCGGTAACCGAGACGCCGTAGCGGAGTTGTGAAAGGTTCTCGGCAATCGGCTGATTGCCGGCTTCCAGATTGCTCTCGATCATCACCGCGCAAATGGAGCGGTTGCCGCCACTGAGCTGATCGATCACATTGATCAGGACTTCCTCCTGACGATTATGGTCTTTGTAGCTGTTGGCATGGCTGCAGTCGACCATGATCGCTGCTTTCAGCCCCGCCGCGGTCAACAGTCTCCTCGGTCCGGTGAATGTCCTCCGGCTGGTAATTGGGTTGATCGTTGCCGCCGCGCAGGACGATATGCACCTCAGGATTGCCGCTGGTCTGGACGATGGAAGTGCGCCCCTCGTTATTGATGCCCAGGAAGCTGTGCGGGTGCAGCGCCGCATTCATGGCATCGATGGCGATCTGCAGGTTGCCGTCGGTGCCGTTCTTGAAGCCCACCGGGAAGGAGAGACCGCTCGCTACCTCCCGGTGGGTCTGCGATTCGGTGGTGCGGGCGCCGATCGCCCCCCAACTGATCAGGTCGGCGAGATAATGAGGGGTGATCGGGTCGAGCATTTCACAGGCCACCGGCAACTCCATTTCGGTAATGGCGCTCAGCAGGCCCCGGGCCACCCCGAGGCCCTTGGAAATCTGGTGGGTGCCGTTGCGGTCCGGATCGTTGATCAGGCCCTTCCAACCGATGGTGGTGCGTGGTTTTTCAAAATAGACCCGCATCACCAGCAAAAGCTGGTCGGAGAGCTCCCGGGCGAGCGCGGCCAGCCGCCCGGCGTAATCGAGGGCTGCGGTCGGATCGTGGATGGAACAGGGACCGACCACCACCATCAGCCGCGGATCGCGTTGGTTCAGGATGTCGGTGACCTGGGCGCGGGCGGCGGTGACGAAATCGGCGCCCCGCTCCGCCAGGGGGAAGATCTGCTTCAGATCGTTCGGGGCGATGATCGGCGTCAGGCCGCGGATGCGAAGATTGCTGGTGCGCTTCATGATCGGTACCCTCAGGAATTTAAGTGCCGCTCCGCCTCCGGGGAGGGATCGGCTGGAGGCGCCAATCTAGCGACTTTCCCGCGAAAAGTCAAAAACTTCTAGCGATTTCCACACTCCCGGGAAAGGGTTTGACACCCCGGCGCGGATTCGAGTATAAAAGGTTTTCAGCTATTTGCGCGTCAAAATAACCGGTTAAGAAGGAGAGACGATGGGAGTCCTCGGCGAGATAGTGATGGTCTTCGCCCAGATGGTCAACTTGCTGGTCACCGTCTATATCTACATCATCGTGGCGCGGGCGATCATTTCCTGGGTGAACCCCGATCCCTACAATCCCATCGTGCGTTTCCTTCATAATGCCACCGATCCTCTCCTCTACCGCATTCGGCGGTTCATTCCCCTGCAGCTCGGCGGCATCGATTTTTCCCCCATCGTCCTGCTCTTCGCCCTTTACCTGCTGCAGCGGATCATCATCGTTCTTCTCACCCGGCTGGCCTACAGCCTCTGACGGAAAGAGCGCCATGAGCATAACGCCCATCGACATCCAGCAGCACCAGTTCCGGACCCGTCCCCTGGGTTATGAAAAAGCCGGCGTCGACCATTTCCTTGAGCTGGTGGCGGAGGAAATCGAGCGCCTGCACCGGCAGAACCAGGAGCTCAAGGAGAGCCTGGCCCGCACCCGCTCCTCCCTGGAGGAAATGCGGGCGCGTGAGTTGACCTTGAAGGAGACCCTGCTGACCACCCAGAAAGTGACCGACGAACTGAAAGCCAATGCCCGCAGGGAAGCGGAAAACATTCTCACTGAGGCCCAGCTGCGGGGGGAAAGGATCGTGCGGGATGCCGAAGAGCGCCGCATCCAGCTGATTGGCGAAATTCAGGAGATCAAAAGGCAGAAGATCGCCTTCCAAAGTCGTTTGCGGTCGCTGGTGGAAACCCATATGCGCCTGCTCGACCTGGATGTCGTGGCGGTCGAGGGGCAGCACGAGGAACGGCTTCTGGAGCAGACCCTTCCCTTTGGAGAGAGAGGAAAGGTTGCCGGGGCGGAGGGCGGCTGATGGCTCCTTTTCTCCGCCAGGCCGGAGAGGGAGTCGGCATCGACGTCTATGTCCAGCCGCGGGCCAGCCGCAACGAAGTGGTCGGCCTGCAGGGAGAAGAACTGAAGATCCGCCTGACCTCCCCACCGGTAGAGGGCGCGGCCAATCGCCTGTGCACCGATTTTCTCGCCCATCTCCTGGGGGTGCCGCGTCGCGATGTCATTCTGCTGGCCGGGGACAGGTCCCGGCATAAGCGCCTCCTGGTGCGGGGACTCTCCCTGGAGGAGATACGGCGGACGCTGGCCGCCCACCTTCCACTTTCCTCCTGAAATTCTCTGCCCCAGCTTCCGCAATCAACCATTTCTTGTCTCCGAGGTCGTCGCCGCCGCCCGCTACCTATGCCGGCCGGGCACAGAAAAGACCTGAGAACTGTTTTGATCGTTGACGACAGCCTGGCCCTGAGGCGGCGCCTGGAGCGGATCGTCACCAGTTCCGATAGACGCCGGGGCAGATGGCACTGTTCATCAACCGGCGGGGCTTGTAGAAAATCTGTCCCGGATCGGAGATCGGACATGGGGGGCGGCACCCGCGGGTGCCGCCCCCCCTGTTTTTTTCTACTGCGCCGGCAGCGGCCCCACGTAGAAAGGACGCATCATCTCATTGTCCTCGTGTTCGAGGATGTGACAGTGCCAGACGTACAATCCGGCCAGGTCGAAGTTGGCCTTGATGAAAGTGACCTCCCCGGGATAAGCGATCACCGTGTCCTTCCGGCCGGCCTCCCAGGGCTGCGGTGATTCGGCGGGGCCGGTGAATTGCGGCTGTGGCGGATCGCCGGTCCTGCCGTTCAGCAGGTACTGCATCTGGTCGTCGATGAAAGCATCGACATCGAAGGGGCGGCGTTCGAGCACCTCGAAGGTCACCAGATGCAGATGAATGGGATGGGCATCGGCGGTCAGGTTGATCAGGCGCCAGACTTCAGTGTCGCCGACCATCGGGTTTTCGGTAATCGGCGCCATCCAGGGAAGGGGTCCCGCTGCGGCGGTGCCCAGTTCCGCTTCTATCGGGATTTCGTCGTTCCCGGGAACGGGGAAGGCGATTTCGTTCAGGGTCAGGTCGCGGGTGGTTCTTTCAGCCCCCAGGGGCTCGATAGCCGGCAGGGAAGTCGGGATCGCCCCAGCGTTCCCTTCCTTGCCGCCAACCACGACTCTGAACTGCATCACCTGACCGGTGGTGGCGGGATCGGCCGGCTCGAAAGCCTCTTCCGGCTCGCCGCCGCCGAAGGGCTCGTCCGGACCGAGGTTAAGCAGTTGAATCTTATCGCCGGGGGAGAAGCCGGAAAAATCGACCAGCACATCGGCTCGCTCCGCCGGTGCCAACAGCAACCTCGGGAGTTGGAGCGGGGAGCCCGGCAGCAGCCCCCCTTCGTTGCCGATCTGGTGGAAGGGAAGTTCGGTGTTGAATTTGAGGATGAGGAAACGGGCATTGCAGCCATTGAGAATCCGCAAGCGGTAGAGGCGCGGCTCCACCTCCAGGTACGGCCAGGTATTCCCGTTGACTACGATGGTATTGCCGAAAAATTCCGGGTTCCAGATGGGGGCGACCGGTGTGGCCGGAATATACGGGCCCGGATAGCCGTCGAAGAAAGCCCGGGTATCGGGGTAGAAGAGGGATCCGTCGGTGTTGAAGGAGCGGTCCTGGATCGCCAGCGGGATTTCGTAATAGTGTTTGCCGGGCGGGTCGCCCGGCGCCGGTGCCGGGCCGGGGAGGTTGGCTGTTTCCTCATCGGCGCTGCGAATCAGCCAGAACCCCGACATCCCCGCATACACGTTCAGGCGTGTCATGCCCAGGGTATGGTCGTGATACCACAGCGTGGCGGGACGCTGGTCGTTCGGGTATTCGAACCAGGCGGCGCCGGGCGGCGCCGGTTGGACCGAGCGGTATCTGGTGCCCTGGATGGCGTAGCCCGGCGGGATATCCTTGGCGTTTGGCAGATACCAGGCTTCCGGGTAGCCGTCGCTGATGTCCGGCACGTGCGCCCCGTGCAGATGGGTGACGATCGGCACGGGGCCGGTATATGGACCTGGTGTGGTGGTGAAAGCCGGTCTCTGGTCACGGCCTTCAATCCCTCCCGGCGGGTTGGCCCAGTGCAGGGTCGGGTCAACCGGCAGCAGATGAGGCAGATAATTCCGGTTCTGATCGGTCAGCTGATTTTCCCACAGTACGCGAATGGTCTGATCTTTCTGGGCTTCGATGGTATAGGCAGGCCAGTGAAAGGTGCGGTTGGCCTGGGGTCCGTTTTTGGGATCGGTGGCCAGGCCGTACCCCCAGACGGTGGTGGCCGGCCATCCCTCCGGAAGGACCTGCTGACTGAACTGGCGGACGCCGATCTTGTAAAGGGTGAAAGGGGAATCTTTGCCGGTCTGCCCCTCCGGCGGCATGGCCGGCGGGATTACCAGCGGGGTGACATATTGTGGGATGCTCGTCGGGTCGAGGGGCTGCCGTTCGGTCTGGACGGAGATCCCTGTCGCGGCGGCGGCCGCCACTTCGGAAGAGGCTGCCGATGAGGTTGTCGAACCGTCGCCTGAGGAATCGCCGCAGCCCCAGGCAGAAAGGGCGAGAACGGCGGCGGCAAGCCATGAAATCCACTTGTAGGTCCCGAGTGCTCTCATTGATCCTCCTCCTCGCGTGTGGCTTTTTTCTCGAACTCCTTTTCTCCCCTCCCCGAACAGAACCCAACCAGGCTCATAGAGGGATGCTCTGTGCCTGAGTCCTGCAGATCGCATTGAAAATTAAGTGGATTTAAATAAACAAAAGCAGAGAAAATGACGCTGTCAAGAGGAGTTAGAGGAAAAACATGCAAGTGGCGGAGGCGCGGACGCTGTCCGTTCGGGAGGCTGAGTTTGTAGCGGTGGGGCGGCTGTCACCGACCCGCTGGCGACCCCTATCCCGCAATCCCCTCTTCCCGTTCGCCTCAACTTGGTTTGACAAACCATAAAATCTTGTTTTACAGTGTTGCCGGTGTAATGGTCCAAGGCTCCGACTCCTCCGGGAATGAAGCCTTGCCTCTGGGGAGGCCGCGCATGTCTTTGCAAATTGCCCAATGGGCCGTTCTGATCGCGCTTGCTTCCTCTCTGCTGCCCCTGCCTTTTTTCTCCTCCCGACGCCTTTTCAAGGCACTCGCCTTTGCCCTGCTCGGAGCTTCCGGTCTGGCCGCGCTGGCCGCGGGCGGGCTGGCCCTTTTTTCCGCCGAGCGGCCGCCCAGGTACTGCCGTTCGGTCTCCCCTGGCTGCATTGCCACCTGCAGCTCGATCCCCTTTCGGGCTTTTTCCTGCTGATCATCGGCCTGGTGACCAGCCGTGGCGGCGGCTTACGGGCCGGCCTATGTGCGCGAATACGAGGGCGGTGCCCAGCCTCTGGCGCCTCTGACCTTCTTTACCGGCACCTTCGTCACCGGCATGTACCTGCTGGTGCTGACCGCCGACGCCTTCTCGTTCATGGTCGCCTGGGAGCTGATGTCGGTATCCAGCTACTTCCTGGTCGCCTTCCAGCACCAGCATGAGGAAAACCGCAGTGCCGCCTTCATCTATCTGCTGATGGCGCAGATCGGCGGACTCTGCATCCTGCTCGCCTTCGGGGTGCTGGCCGGCTTCGGCGGCGGCTTCAGTTTCGCCGCCATGGCCGCCGCGCCGCTGAGCCGCGGCTGGGCGAGCATCGCCTTTCTGCTCGCCTTCGTCGGCTTCGGCATGAAGGCCGGCGTGGTGCCGCTGCACGTCTGGCTGCCGCAGGCGCATCCGGTGGCGCCCTCGCACATCTCGGCGCTGATGTCGGGGGTGATGCTGAAGGTGGCGGTCTACGGCTTCATCCGCTTCACCTTCGACCTGCTCGGCAACCTGCAGTGGCAGTGGGGCGTGCTCACCCTGCTCATCGGCAGCATTTCGGCCATCCTCGGGGTGCTCTATGCCCTGATGCAGCACGATCTCAAGCGCCTGCTCGCCTACCACAGCGTGGAAAACATCGGCATCATCTACATGGGCCTGGGGCTGGCGCTGCTCTTCGCCGGCAGCGGCCTGCCCGGTCTGGCCGCCCTCGGGATGGTGGCCGCCCTCTATCACTGCCTCAACCACGCCCTGTTCAAGAGTCTGCTCTTTTTCGGCGCCGGTGCGGTGCTGCAGCAGAGCCATGAACACGATCTGGAGCGCATGGGCGGGCTGCTGCGGCGCATGCCGGTGACCGCCGTCTGCTTCCTGATCGGCTGCATCAGCATCTCGGCGCTTCCCCCGTTCAACGGTTTCGTTTCCGAATGGCTGACCTTTCAGGCGGCCTTGCAGGGGCCGGCGCTGGCGAGCGGGGTGCTCGGCTCGCTGATTCCGGTTGCCGCCGCCGTGCTGGCGCTGACCGGAGCGCTGGCGGCGGCCTGCTTCGTCAAGGTCTTCGGCGTGGCCTTTCTCGGCCTGAGCCGCGGCCGGCAGGGGCTCCAGGTGCGGGATGCCGCCCCGGGGATGCTCTTCGGTCAGGGGGTGCTGGCGCTGCTCTGCCTGCTCTTCGGCATCCTGCCGACCTGGACGGTGGGGGCGCTCGACGCCATCCCGCGGCAGCTCCTCGGCCGCGGCCTGCCGGAGGCGACGGCGCAGGGCTGGCTCTGGCTGACGCCGGTGGCGCCGCAGAGCGCTTCCTACGGGGCGCCGCTGGTCCTTGCCGGCATCGCCCTCGCCTGGCTGCTGGCCTTTCTCTGGCTGCATCCGCGGCGGCGGCGCACGCCGGTGCGGATCGGCCCCGCCTGGGATTGCGGCTTCGGCCCGCTGAATGCGCGCATGCAGTACACGGCGACCGCTTTCAGCATGCCGATCCGCCGCATCTTTCGCCCGGCCTGGCCGATCACCGAACGGCTCGAGCCGGCGGCGGGGGAGGCGCCGCCCCGCTACCGGCTGCAGGTCGGCGACTGGGCCTGGCAGAAGGTCTACCTGCCCATCGGCCGGCTGCTGCTGGCGAGCGCCCGGCGGGTGGCGCTGATCCAGGGGGGAACATCCGCGCCTATCTCGCCTATTCCTTCTTTACCCTGCTCTTTCTGCTCTGGGTGATCGTATGAAGGGGTGGCTGCTGGCGATTCTGCAGACCGGGCTGTTCGCGGCCGCCGCCCCGCTCTTCGGCGGCTGGGTCAAATGGGTCAAATGCCGGCTGCAGAACCGGCAGGGACCGCCCCCCTGGCAGCCGTACCGCGACCTGGCCAAACTGTTCCGCAAGGAGGTGGTGCTCGCCGAACCGGCCTCCCCGATCTTCCGGGCGGCGCCCTACATCGTCTTCAGCGTTACCGCCCTGGCCGGCTCGGTGATCCCGCTGGTCGCGGTGGGGCTGCCGACCTCGGCGATCGCCGACGTCATCGTCCTGGTCGGGTTCTTCGCCCTGGCGCGCTTCTTCCTCGCCCTGGCCGGCATGGACGTGGGGACCGCCTTCGGCGGCATGGGCTCGTCGCGGGAGGTGACGATCTCCTCCCTCGCCGAGCCGGCCATGCTGCTGGCGGTCTTCACCCTGGCGATGAGCGTCGCCAGCACCAATCTCTCGACGATGATCGGCAAGCTGGCCGGCGCTCCCTTCCAGCTCCATCCCTCGTTCATCTTTGCCGCCATGGGTATGGTACTGGTGGCACTGGCGGAAACCGGCCGCATCCCGGTCGACAATCCGGCCACCCACCTGGAGCTGACGATGATCCACGAGGCGATGATCCTCGAGTACAGCGGCCGGCATCTGGCGCTGATGGAGTGGGGGGCGATGCTCAAGCTGCTGATCTACGGGGTGCTGCTCGTCAACCTCTTCATCCCCTGGGGGGTGGCGCGGGACCTGGCCCCGGCCGCCCTCGCCCTCGGCCTGGGGGCGATCCTCCTCAAGCTGCTGCTGCTCGGCGCCGGGCTCGCGGCCGGGGAGACGGCGCTGGCCAAGATGCGCCTGTTCCGGGTGCCGCAATTTCTCGGGCTGGCCTTCATCCTCAGCCTGCTGGGGATGCTCAGCCACGTGATCCTGGAGGTGCGCTGACCATGGCCCTGGCCCATCTGAGCTTCTCCGAGCAGGCGATACTGACCCTGGCGGCCCTGATCCTCTTCACCTCCTTCCTGCTGCTGGCGCAGTCCCGGCTGGTCGCCCTGATCCACACCTTCGCCTGGCAGGGGGCGCTGCTCTTCCTGGCCACGGTGCTGATGGCCACCACCTCGGGGCGGCACCACCTGTTCATCTCCGCCGCCCTGACCCTGGCGCTGAAGGTCTGCTTCATCCCCTGGCAGCTGCGCCGTCTGGTGGTGCGCCTCGATATCCGCCGCGAGGTGGAGACGGTCGGCGGGGCGTCGCTGGTGATGATCGGCGCCGGCGCCCTGACCCTGTTCAGCTACTACGTGGCGCTGCCGATCCGGGAGCTGTCGCTCCTCTCCACCCGCAACACCATCGCCATCTCCCTGGCGGTGATTCTGATCGGCATGCTGATGATCATCACCCGGCGCAAGGCGGTGGCGCAGGTGATCGGTTTCATGTCGATGGAGAACGGCCTGTTCTTCGCCGCGGTGGTCGCCACCTACGGCATGCCGATGGTGGTGGAGCTGGGGGTGGCCTTCGACGTGCTGGTGGCGGCGATCCTCTTCGGCATCTTCTTCCTGCAGATCCGCGCCGGCATCGGCAGCCTCGATGTCGATCGGCTCAATCGGCTCACCGAGGTGGAAAAGGGCAGCCGTGATTCCGACCGCTCCAACCGGCTCGCCGAGGTGGAAAAATGACCGCCCTCTACCTGACCCTGCTCCTGCCGCTGGCCGGCACCCTGCTTCTCGGCGGTGATCGGCCACCGCCGTCAGGCCGGGACCGTCAACCTCCTGTTTACCGTCGCCACCTTCGCCACCTCACTGCAGCTGGCGCTCGATGTCTTCAACCAGGGGCCGCTGCTTTCCCCGGGGAAGCTCTTCTACGTCGACGCCTTCAACGTCTACCTGATCCTGCTCAACGCCCTGGTCGGGATGACCACGGCGATCTTCTCCCGCCCCTACATGGCCCACGAAGTCGCCATCGGCCGGGTGGACGATCGCCGCATGCGTCTCTACTACGCCATGTACCAGGGTTTTCTGCTGACCATGCTGGTGGCCCTCTCGACCAACAACCTGGGGCTGCTGTGGGTGGCGGTGGAGGGGGCGACCCTGGCGACGGTGCTGCTGGTCAGCCTTTACCGCACCCCGGAATCGATCGAGGCGGGATGGAAGTATTTCATCCTCTGCGGCGTCGGCATCGCCCAGGCCCTGTTCGGCACGGTGCTGGTCTATTTTGCCGCCGAGCGGATCCTGCCCGGCAGCAGCGAATCGCTGCTCTGGAGCGTTCTGCACAGCCGCGCCGCCGAACTGGAACCGGCGGTGCTGAGCCTCGCCTTCGTTTTTCTGCTCGTCGGCTACGGCACCAAGGTCGGCCTGGTGCCGCTCCATAACTGGCTTCCCGATGCCCATTCGGAGGGGCCGACGCCGATGTCGGCGATCCTCTCCGGGCTGCTGCTGAACGTCGCCCTCTACTCCCTGGTGCGCTTCAAGATGCTCATCGACCCGGCCCTTCCCGGCGGACTGGCCGGCAAGATGATGATGGGATTCGGCCTGCTCTCCTTCACCGTCGCCGGTCTGCTGCTGCACCGCCAGCGCGACGTCAAACGGATGTTCAGCTATTCCTCCATCGAGCACATGGGATTGATGACTTTCGCCTTCGGCATCGGCGGGCCGCTGGCCACCTTCGGCGGCCTGCTGCACATGATTGTCCATTCCCTGACCAAATCGGCGATCTTCGTCACCGTCGGTCATGTCGCCCATATCGCCGGCACCCAGTCGATCGAACGGATTCGCGGCCTGATCCGGGTGCAGCCAAAGGTCGGCTGGTGCTTTCTGCTCAGCACCGTGGCCATCGCCGGCTTTCCCCCCTTCGGTGTCTTCACCAGCGAATTTCTGCTTTTCACCGCCACCATGAAGAGCTGGCCCTGGCTGGTGATACCGCTGCTGCTCGGACTGTGCATCGCCTTTTCCGGGCTCTTCCGGCACATGCAGCTGATGGTCTACGGCGAGCCGCCGCCCGGACATCTGCCGGTGACCGCCAACATGTGGCCGGTGATGCTCCATCTGGCGCTGGTCCTCTGGCTCGGCATCGCCATTCCCGGCGTGTTGGTGCGCTGGCTCGACCAGGCGACGATCATGGTCGTCGGCAAGGGGGTGTTATGAGCCGGCAGGCGCCGCGGGTGCGCTCGGCACGGGTCGGCGATCTGCCCCGGCTGCTGGCCGCGGCGGGGATCGCCGCTGCTCCGGCGGCCGGTCCGGCCGGCCCGGCCCGCCTGCTGGAACTGGCCGCCGCCGACTGGGGGCGGGCGGCCGGCGTCGCCGCGGCGGCCGGCCTGCGCTTCAGCGCCGTGTGGGGCGAGCATCTGCCGCCGCGCCTGCTGGTGACCACCCTGCTGGCCGGCGGCGACGGTCATCTGCTGCTGCGCACGGCGGTCGATCAGACAGCGCCGCAGCTCCCCTCGCAGACCCCGGCCTTCGCCGCCGCCGATCGTCCCGAGCGCCATCTGCAGGATATGTTCGGGGTGCGCTTCATCGATCATCCCGACGGCCGCCGCTGGACCCGCCACCAGGCCTGGCCGGCCGACTGCTTCCCGCTGCGCCGCGACTTTCCGGCGGCCGGGGCGCCGCCGGCGGAAACGCCCCCCGACTGTCTCTATCCCTTCGCACCGGTAGCCGGCAGCGGGGTCTACGAGATCCCGGTCGGGCCGGTGCATGCCGGGATCATCGAGCCGGGGCATTTCCGTTTTCAGGCGGTCGGCGAGGATGTCCTGCGCCTGGAAGCGCATCTTGGCTACGTGCACAAGGGAATCGAGAAGATCGCCGAGGGGCGCGACCTGGCCGGGCTGGCGCGGCTGGCCGGGCGGGTCTCCGGCGACAGCACGGTGGCCCACGCCTGGGCCGCCTGCCAGGCGGCGGAAGCCGCCCTGGGGATCACCGCCCCGCCGCGCGCCCTGGCCCTGCGGGCGATCTTCGCCGAGCGCGAGCGGATCGCCAACCACCTCGGCGATATCGGCGCCGTCTGCAACGACGTCGGCTTCAGCTTCGCCCAGGTGCAGATGACCCGTCTGCGCGAACTCTGGCAGCGGCAGAGCGCTGCCGCCTTCGGCCATCGCCTGCTCATGGACCGGGTGGTGCCGGGCGGGGTGGCGGTCGATCTGCCCCCCGAACAGGTCGATCCCCTGCGGCAGGAGGCGCAGCGCCTGCGGGATGAGGTGACGGCGCTGATGCCGCTGCTGCTTGAATATCCCTCGCTGCAGGACCGGCTGCGCGACACCGGGGTGCTGACCCCGGCGGCGGCCGAACGGCTCGGCGTTCTCGGCTATCTGGGGCGGGCCAGCGACCTGCAGGACGACCTGCGGCGCGATGCCCCCTATCCCCCCTATGACCGGCTGACGGTGGAGGTTCCGGCCTATCTGGAAGGGGATGTGGCGAAACGGGTGCGGGTGCGCGGCGATGAGATCCTGATCTCCCTGGGGCTGATCACCGATCTGCTGGCGCAGCTGCCGGCGGGGCCGCTGCGGGCCGCGCTGCCGGTTCCCGGCGGGGAGTGCGCGGGAATCGGGCTGGTGGAGGGGTGGCGCGGCGAAACCCTCGCCTTCCTGCGTCTCGACGGGGAGGGGCGGGTGCTGCGCTATTTCCCGCGCGATCCCAGCTGGCTCAACTGGCCGGCCCTCGAACTGCTCATCGCCGGGAACATCGTCCCCGATTTCCCGGTCTGCAACAAATCGGTGAACGGCTCGTATTCGGGGGTCGACCTGTGAGACCGGGGAAGCTGCACCAGCGGATAACCGATCCTGAAGGCGTCTCACGCGACGACGCGACGACGCAACGTAAAGCCAGTGCACCGGATCTTCGGTCTTCTGAATCCGTGCATCCATGCGGCACGGCGTCGCCGTGCCCCTACAGCGGAAATGACCCATGCTGCGTATCTTCAATAAAATCCTGCGCACCGGCCGGCTGACCGAGCCTCTGCCCGCCGCCGACCGGGCGGTCGCCGAACTGGGCGCCGCCTGCCAGCGGGAGATCGCCGCCCGCTTCGGCCGCTCCCTCGCCATCCGCATGGTCGACGCCGGCTCCTGCAACGGCTGCGAACTGGAGATGCACGCGGTCAACAACGGCTTCTACGACATCGAGCGCTTCGGCATCCACTTCGTCGCCTCACCGCGCCATGCCGACCTGCTGCTGGTGACCGGCCCGGTCTCGCGCCACATGCAGGCGGCCCTGCAGCGGACCTATGCGGCGACTCCCGCGCCCAAGCTGGTGGTGGCGATGGGCGACTGCGGCGCCGACGGCGGCGAGTTCGGCGTTTCCTACGCCAGCTGCGGTGCCGTGGCCAACGTCATCCCCGTCGATGCGGTGATCCGCGGCTGCCCGCCGACCCCGCAGCAGCTGCTGCAGGGGCTGCTGGAAGTGCTCCAGCGCCGCTGAGAGCAGCCGTGGACGCATGGACATCGTGGACAGTCCATCGTCCATGGTCCACATGTCCGCCGTCCTTTCTCTTCCCTCTTAATCCTCCTCCTCGCTCCTTTTCCCTTCCATTAAAATTCTTCTTGACACTGTCCTGGTTTGAGAATAGTGTCCACAAATGTCCAACATGTGGGCATAAATAACATCTCATGGGATAAAATGTGAACATCTCGGTGAAAGACGCCGCCCGCCTTCTCGCGGTTTCCGAAAAGACCATTTACCGCTGGATCAAGGGGGAGATCGTCCCCGCCTATAAGGTCCACGAGAGTTATCGCTTCAACCGCGCCGAACTGCTGGAATGGGCGACCTCACGGCGGATGGGGATCTCCCCCGAGGCCTGCGGCGAGCCGGAGGCGGAAGCCCAGCCGCTGCCGAGCCTGTCGTCGGCGCTGGAAAATGGCGGAGTCTTTTACCGGATAGCGGGGAATACCCGGGAGAAGGTGCTGGCCGACACCGTGGCGCATCTGCGGCTGCCCGAGGAGGTGGACCGCGATTACCTGTATCAGGTGCTGCTCGCCCGTGAGGGGATCGCCTCCACGGGGGTCGGCAACGGGGTGGCCATTCCGCATCCCCGCGATCCGGTGCTGCTGCATGTGACCCGGCCGACCGTAACCCTCTGCTTTCTGGAACAGGCGGTCGATTTCCAGGCTCTCGACGGCCGGCCGGTCCATATCCTGTTTACCCTGATCACCCCCACCCGTCGCTCCCATCTGCATCTTCTCTCCCTTCTCGGCTTCGTGCTGCGCAATCCCGCCTTTTTGCAGGTATTGCAGAACCAGGCGGGGCGCGAGGAGATTTTCACCGCCTTGCGGAGCGCCGAGGAAAGCCTGCAAAAATGAACGCCGATACGTTGTTGATCCTGGCGCTGCTGATCATTCCGGCCGGTGGAAGCGGCGCCCTCCTGGCCGGGCGCCGCCCGAAGCTGGCCGCGGCCCTGGCGGTGGGCGCCACCGTGGTCGGTTCGCTGTGCGGGTTGTGGGGCGCCTTATCCGTCCTGCTCGGGCGCGTCGCCGGTCTGAGCGCGAGTCTCCCCTGGCAGGTGCCGGGCGGCCGCCTGGCATTGACGGTCGACCCGCTGAGCGCCTTTTTCCTGGTGCCGATCTTCGTCATCTCCCCCCTCTGCGCCATCTATGGCGCCGCCTATCTGCGGGCCGAAGGCGCCCACCGGCCCCTCGGTCCCCATTGGTTTTTCTTCAATGGCTTGGTCGCGGCCATGGCGCTGGTGGTCACGGCGGCCAATGCCGTCCTGTTTCTCGCCGCCTGGGAAGTCATGTCGCTGACCTCCTTTTTTCTGGTGGCCTTTGACCATCATCGGCCGGAGGTGCGCAGTGCGGCCTGGACCTACCTGCTCGCCTGTCATCTCGGCGGAGCCTGTCTGTTCGCCATGTTCCTGCTGGCTGGAAACCTCTGCGGCAGCCTCGATTTTGCCGATTTCGCCCCCCTGGCCGCCGCCGGGCCGGGCCTTGCCCTGGCCCTGTTCCTGCTCGCCCTGGTCGGTTTCGGCACCAAGGCGGGACTGCTGCCGCTGCACGTCTGGCTGCCGGACGCTCACCCGGCGGCCCCCAGCCACGTCTCCGCGCTGATGTCCGCGGTGATGATCAAGACCGGTATTTACGGCATCCTGCGCATTCTGCTCCTGCTGCCGGCGCCTCCCGCCTGGTGGGGCGGCCTGCTGGCGGTTCTCGGCACCCTGGGCGCTCTTTACGGAATCGCGCTGGCGACCATGCAGCGCGATATCAAGCGCTGCCTGGCCTACTCCACCGTCGAGAATGTCGGCATCATTTTTCTCGGCCTGGGGCTGGGTATCTACGCCGCCGGCAAGGGGATGCCGGAGGTCGCCCTCCTCGGTTTCGCCGGCGGCCTGCTGCACCTCTGGAATCATGCGCTGTTCAAGGGGCTGATGTTCCTCGGCGGCGGCAGCCTGCTGCACGTCACCGGCACTCGCGACATGAACATGATGGGGGGGCTTCTGCGGCGCCTGCCGGTCAGCGGCACCCTGCTGATCGGCGGCAGTCTGGCCATCGGCGGCCTGCCGCCCTTCAACGGCCTGGTCAGCGAATGGCTGCTCTATCTCGGCCTGCTCAAGGCCGGCACCGGCGCCCCCGCCTTCTGGGGGCTCTTCCCCTCCCTGCTGCTTGGCCTGCTCGGCCTGACCGGTGCGCTGGCGGTGGTGGCCTTTACCCGCCTGATCGGCATCGCTCTGCTCGGGGAGCCGCGCTCGGCTGAGGCGGCGCAGGCCCGGGAAGCGTCGCGCTGGATGACCCTGCCGATGGGGCTGTTGCTGTCTCCTCTGTCTGGCTGTCGGCCTGGTCGCCCCAGGCGGCGGCGCGGCTGCTGGCGACGCCGTTGGCGGTCTTGAACCCGGCCGGACCAGGCCTGGAGTCGATGATCGCCCCCCTGGCCGGGATCGGCCGCTGGGGCAGGGCTGCTTTCCCTGGCGCTGCTGGCGGGGGCAGGGCTGTTCGGCTGGCTGCGCCGGCACCGTCCCACCGCTGCGGCGGCGACCTGGGGGTGCGGATTCGCCTTTCCCTCGCCACGCATGGCCTACACCGGCGAGGGCTTCGGCCAATTGGCCCAATTCCACCTGCTGCCGACCTGGCTGCGGCCGCGCGTGGTGGAAGAAGTCCCGACCGGTCTTTTCCCGGCGCCGGGGCGGCTGGCGCAAAGCTCCCTTGACCCCGGGCTGCAGTCGGTTTTCCTGCCGCTGTTCGGCTGGGTGGCGGAGCGCTGCGTGCGGCTGCGCTGGTTGCAGCAGGGTAAGCTGCCGATTTACCTGCTTTATATTTTCATCTGCTGCGGGCTGTTGATGGTCTGGAGCATCCTGGAAGGAAGGGGGTAAGCGTGTCCGCTGCTCTGGGTGATCGCAGGTTGCCTTTTGCTGTCCTGCTCCGGCATCCCGGGCCTGTTCCTGCAGCGCACCGGCGGTGGCGGCGAGCGGGTGGCGGCGGTACTGATGTGCGCCGGCGCCGGCTGCGGGACCATCGGCACCCTGACCGGACTGGCCGGCCACGGCGGCAGCAGCCTGCGTCTGGCCTGGGGGGTTCCCGGCGGGGCGCTGGCCCTGGCCCTCGATCCGCTCTCGGCGGTCTTTCTGCTGCCTATCTTTCTGGTGATGGCCCTGGGCGCCGTCTACGGCCTCGCCTACTGGCCGCAGCGCTCCTTTCCCGCACAACGGCCGCGGCCTGCGGTGCACCTACGGTCTGCTCGGCGGGGCCATGGTCCTGCTGCTGCTCGCCCGCAACGGCGTGCTCTTTCTCCTCGCCTGGGAGATCATGGCGCTGGCCGGCTTCTTCCTGATCACGACCGAGCAGGAGAAACCGGAAGCGCGCCGCGCCGGCTTCATCTATCTCTGCGCCACCCATGCCGGCACCCTGGCGCTGTTCGGCATGTTCGCCCTGCTCGGCCAGCAGTCCGGCTCCCTCGCCTTCCCGGCGGCCGGCGCTCTGGCGGTGCCGAGCATGGCTGTTTTTCTGCTGGCGCTGCTCGGCTTCGGCGTCAAGGCCGGACTGATGCCGCTGCACATCTGGCTGCCCGGCGCGCATGCCGCCGCCCCGAGCCACGCCTCGGCAATCCTCTCGGGGGTGATGATCAAGACCGGCATCTACGGACTGCTGCGGGTCACCTCCTTCTACGCCGTGATTCCCCCCGCCTGGGGCTGGACCATCCTCGCCCTGGGGGCGGTTTCGGGAATCTTCGGCGTCGTCTTTGCCCTGGCCCAGCACGATATCAAGCGGCTGCTCGCCTACCACAGCGTGGAGAACATCGGCATCATCGCCCTCGGGGTCGGCACCGCCCTGCTCGGGCGCAGCTATCACCTGCCCGACCTGGTGCTGCTCGGCCTGGCCGGCGCCCTGCTGCATGTGATCAATCACGGTCTGTTCAAATCGCTGCTCTTTCTCAGCGCCGGGGCGGTCATCCACGCCACCGGCACCCGGGAAATCGACCATTACGGCGGCCTGCTGCGGCGCCTCCCCTGGAGCGGGGTGTTTTTTCTCGGCGGCGCGGTCGCCATCTGCGGCCTGCCGCCGTTCAACGGTTTCATCAGTGAATGGCTGATCTACCTGGGCCTGCTGCGGACCGCGCACGGCACCGGCCTGCCCATTTCGCTGGCGCTTCTGGCAATTCCCGCCCTGGCGATGATCGGCAGCCTGGCGGTCGCCTGCTTCGTCAAAGTCTTCGGCATCACCTTCCTTGGCGAGCCGCGCCGCGAACACGCGGCGCCGGCCCACGAAGCGCCGCCTGCCATGCGCTGGCCGATGGCCGGCCTGCTCGCTGCCTGCGCCTGGATCGGCCTGCTGCCGGGGACGGTGGCGCCGCTGCTGACGCAGGCCGTTGCGGCCTGGAGTCCGCTGCCGGTCGCCGCGGAACTGGACGGCTCCCTGGCGCCGCTGACGCTGGTGGGAGTGCTCGGCTGGGGGTTGCTGGCCGCCCTCGCCGCCGGCGGCGCCTGGCTGTGGCGGCGCAGCCGGGGGGCGCCGGCCGGGGTTGGCACCTGGGGTTGCGGGTTCTCCCTGCCGACGCCGCGGATGCAGTACACGGCCTCCTCCTTCGCCGATTTCCTGGTCGGCCTGTTCCGCTTCGGACTCTGGACGAAGCGGCACGGCGGGCGGGTGACCGGGCTCTTTCCGTCCCCGGCGGAATTCGCCAGCCACACCCCCGATACGGTGCTCGAGCGTCTGCTGCTGCCGGTGCTGCGGGGCGGCAGCTGGCTGGCGGCGCGCCTGCGCGCCTGGATTCAGAACGGCAGCTCCAGTCTTTACCTGCTCTACACGGCGGTGACCCTGGTGATCCTGCTGCTGGTCGTCGCGCGTTAGAGGTTTATCGCAACAGGCTCTGCTACCACCAAAGGTGACATGTGAAATGATGCTCCTCCAACTGGTGATCCATCTTTTTCTGCTGCTGGTTTTTGCCCCGCTGCTGCTCGGGGTGATCACCCGCACCAAGGCCTGGTTCGCCGGCCGCACGGGCGCGCCGCTGCTGCAACCGTACGCCGACCTGCTGCGGCTGTGGCGCAAGGGTTTCGTCTTCAGCCGGACCACCACCTGGGTCTTTCGGGCCGGGCCGGTGGTCGGCCTGGTGGTGCCGATACTCGCCTCCCTGCTGCTCCCTTTCGGTGCGCTGCCGGCGCCCGTCTCGTTCGACGGCGACCTCATCCTCTTCGTCTATCTGTTCGGCCTTTCCCGCTTTTTTACCGCGGCCGCGGCCCTGGATACCGGTTCCAGCTTCGAGGGGATGGGAGCCGCCCGCGAGGTGACCTTCTCCTGCCTGGCCGAGCCGACCCTGCTGTTCGCCCTGATCGTGCTGGCCCGGCTTTCCGGCGGTCTGTCGCTGAACCGCCTGCTGGGGGCCCATCTCGGCGGCGCCTGGCAGACGGCGCCCGCCCCGCTCGGTCTGGTGGCGGTCTGTCTGGTGGTGGTTCTGCTGGTCGAGAACTCCCGAATCCCCTTCGACGATCCCAATACGCACCTGGAATTGACGATGGTCCACGAGGTGATGGTGCTCGATCACAGCGGACCGGCCTTCGGCATGATTCTCTACGGCGCGGCACTCAAACTCATGGTGCTGGGAGCGATCGTGGTCCGCCTGGTCTTGCCGGTGACGACGGGAAATCTGCTGGGCGATGCCCTGGTTTTTATCGGCGGACTGCTGGCGCTGGCGGTGCTGGTCGGGGTGGTGGAGTCGACCATGGCCCGTCTGCGCCTGGTGCGCATTCCGCAGATGCTGATCGGCACCACATTGCTGTCTGTTTTCGCCCTCGTACTGGCTCTGCGCTGAGCGGGTTTTCATTGGTCCAATAGGTCACGGTCTTATTTTTTGAGGCTTTTCAAACCATGCTCGAACTCAACCACCTGCTTCTGCTGAGCGTCATCCTGATCAATTTCTTCACCCTCGGCAGTGCCCGCCTGGGCGCCTGCATCAATGCGGTGGCCCTGCAGGGGGCGCTGCTGGCGCTGCTGCCGCTGAGCGCCCACGGCCTCTCCGGCCACACCCTGCTGCTGGCAGCGCTGGCGCTGACCATGAAGGGGATCTTCATCCCCTGGCTGCTGCTGCGCGCTATCCGCGAGGTGCGCATCCGCCGCGAGGTCGAACCGCTGATCGGTTTCGTGCCGACCCTGATTCTCGGGACCCTGACCACCGCCGCCGCCTTCATCTTTGCCGATTACCTGCCGCTGCTGCCGGTGCATCGCGGCAGTCTCTTCATCCCGACCTCCCTGGCGACGCTGGCGACCGGGTTTCTGCTGCTGATGACCCGGCGCAAGGCGATCACCCAGGTGCTCGGCTACCTGATCCTGGAGAACGGCATCTTCATCTTCGGCGTCCTGCTGTCGGAAGCGATGCCGCTGATGGTCGAGGCCGGGGTGCTGCTCGACCTGCTGGTCGGCGTCTTTGTCATGGGGATTGTCCTCAACCAGATCAACCGCGAGTTCTCCTCGCTCAATACCGAGCGCCTGTCGGCGCTGAAGGAATAGGCCATGCTGGTCGCGATCGTCCTCATTCCGCTGCTGCTCGCCGCAGCGGCCTGGGTCATTCCCTCCTACCAGGGGCGCTCCTGGCTGCTGCCGCTGGGCGGCGGCCTGAACCTGCTGCTGGCCATCCTGCTCGTCCTCAACCCGGCTCCGCCGTCCGGCAGCTGGATCGGCCTGGATGACCTGTCGCGGCTGGTGCTGCTGGTGACGACGCTGCTCTTTTTCGCGTGTGCCGTCTATGCCGTCGCCTACCTGGACATGCGGCGGGACCGCGGCAACCAGGTCATGGTGCCCTGCCTGCTGGCCTTCCTGGCGGCGATGACCCTGGCGGTGATTGCCCGGCACCTGGGCCTGCTCTGGGTGGCGGTCGAGACCACCACCATTGCCAGTGCCCCGCTCATCTATTACAACCGCAACCGGTTATCCATCGAGGCGACCTGGAAATACCTGCTGATCTGCTCGGTGGGGATCGCCCTGGCGATGCTCGGGATTCTGTTCGTGGCCTACGCCGCCCTCGGCGCCGATGCGAACGTCAGCCTGCAATTCGACGCCCTGCTCAGGCTGGCACCGGGGATGAGCCGGCCCTGGCTGAATGCCGGATTCGTCTTCCTGCTGGTCGGTTTCGGCACCAAGATGGGGCTGGCTCCCCTGCATACCTGGAAACCGGACGCCTACGGCGAGGCGCCGGGGATGGTCGGCGCGCTGCTCGCCGGCGGCCTGACCAGCGTTGCCTTTCTCGCCATTTTGCGCGGGGTGCAGCTGATGGGGGCGGCCGGCGGCCAGGTCATGGCCCGCCATGCCCTGCTCGGGCTGGGTCTTCTCTCGCTGCTGCTGGCCGCCGTCTTCATGGTCCGCCAGGGGGACATCAAACGGCTGCTCGCCTATTCCAGCGTCGAACACATGGGGATTCTGGCCATCGGCGTCGGCATCGGCGGCCTGGCGACTTTCGGCGCCCTGCTGCACCTGATCAACAACGCCCTGACCAAGGGGAGCCTGTTTCTGGCCGCGGGGAACATTCAGCGCGCCTACGCCAGCAAGCAGATGAGCGGCGTGCGCGGGGCCATGGCCCGACTCCCCCTTTCCGGCGGGATTTTCCTCGCCGGCTTCCTGGCTATCACCGGTTCGCCGCCGTTCGGACCCTTCCTGAGCGAATTCACGATTCTGCGGGGGATCTTCGGCACCGGTCAATATTGGGTCGGCGGCATCGTCCTGACGCTGCTGGCCACCGTCTTCATCGGCATGGGCGGGACCGTCCTGGCGGTCACTCAGGGCGAATCGGAACCGGAAGCGGAGGATTCCGGCTACCGTGACCGGTTGCTGCTGGTCGCCCCGCCGCTGGTGCTGCTGCTGGCGGTGCTGTTCCTCGGCCTGTTCCTACCCGAACCGCTGCAGCATCTGCTGCACGGCGCCGCGGCCCTGCTGGAGGTGCCGTCATGAGTACCGGTCCGGTGGTTATCAAGAACGGCGGCGCGTTGCCGCTGGCGGCCCTGCCGACCATCGCCTACGAGGAGTTCGCCGACCTGTTGGTCGCGGAAATCGACCGGGGATGCGCGGGTTTCCGCCTACTTCGCCCGGTCCCTGGATGCCGACCGGCTGGAACTTTTTGCCCTGCTCGCCCATGACTGGAAGGAAGAGCTGCACCTGCTGCGGACCACGGTCGGGCGGCGGTTTCCGTCGCTGACCCCGCGCTGCCCCCAGTTACACCTCTTCGAGCGGGAAATCGCCGAGCAGTTCGCCGTCCTGCCCGAGGGGCATCCCTGGTTCAAGCCGGTGCGCTTCCATAACGCCTGGCGTCCCGGTGCCGACCCCTGGGGGCGCGACCCGCGACGGCATCCCATCCCCGGCGATATGAGCTTCTACCGGGTGGAGGGGGAAGAAGTTCACGAGGTGGCGGTCGGCCCGGTCCATGCCGGGGTCATCGAACCCGGCCATTTCCGCTTCCAATGCCACGGCGAGAAGGTCATGCATCTGGAAATCTCCCTCGGTTTCCAGCATCGCGGCCTCCAGCAGTTGCTGCGCGGCGGCCCGCATCCGGCTACCCTGGCGCAGATGGAAACCGTCGCCGGCGATACCACCGTCGGCCATGCCGGCGCCTATGCCCTGCTTCTCGAGGCCCTGGGCGGGGTCGAGTGCCCCGCCGCGCGGCGCCGCCATCCGCTCGCTGGCCCTGGAGCTGGAACGGCTGGCCAACCATGTCGGCGATATCGGCGCCCTGGCCGGCGATGTCGGCTACCTGCCGACCGCCGCCTTCTGCGGCCGCATTCGCGGCGATTACCTCAACCTGACCGCCGAACTCTGCGGTAGCCGCTTCGGCCGCGGCCTGGTGCGTCCCGGCGGGGTCGGTTTCGATCTCGATCCGGCGCTGATCGAAAAGCTGCTGGCGCGGCTGGAGGTGCTGGAGCGCGAGACGCGAGGGGCGATCGATCTTTTCTTCGACAGCCCCTCGGCACTGGCCCGGATGGAAGGCATCGGGGTGGTTACTGCCGATCAGGCCGAAGCGCTCGGGCTGGTCGGCATGGCGGCGCGCGCCAGCGGCCTGACCCGCGACTGCCGGCTGCACCATGCCAGCGATGGCTACGTCGGCACCTTCGACGGCCTGGTGATCGAGGAAACCGGCGACGTCTTTGCCCGAGCCCAGGTCCGCCGCCGCGAGATTCTCAACTCCCTGGACTGGGTGAAACAGGCCCTGCGGCGCCTGCCGGACGGGAGCGATCCACCGTACGCCGGGGGCTCCGGCCGCCGACAGCCTGGCGGTGGCGCTGACCGAGGGGTGGCGGGGGGAGGTGGTGCACGTGGCGCTGACCGATGCCGCCGGCCGCTTCGACCGTTACCAGATGGTCGATCCCTCCTTCCACAACTGGAGTGGACTGGCTCTCGCCTTGCGCGGCGAACAGATCTCGGATTTCCCACTCTGCAATAAAAGCTTCAACCTCTCGTACTGCGGTTTCGACCTGTAGGCTGGGAGAGGCGAGGACAGAGCAGAAGACAGGCAAGGGAGAGAAAATTTCATGCTCAAGATCATCCATGAACGTCTCCGGCAGGGGCACCGCACCGGCAAATATCCGAAAGTCGATCCGGTTCTCCCCGAGCGCTTCCGCGGCCGGCCGGAAATCGATCCGGGCCGCTGTCCGCAGGGGTGCCGGGAATGCGAGAAGGCCTGCCCTCTCGGCGCGGTGCGGGTCGGCAGCGGGCCGGTTCTCGACCTGGGCCTGTGCAATCTTCTGCGGCGGCTGTGCCACCGCCTGCCCGCACGGAGCCCTGCGCTTCGGCCGCGACTGGCGACTGGCCGGCCGCAGCCGCGATGCGCTTGCGGACCGATGGGAGCACAAACCGTTTGGCGGGAGCGCTGAACCAGGAGATGCGCCGCCTTTTCGGCCGCTCTCTCAAGCTGCGTCAGGTCTCGGCGGGCGGCTGCAATGCCTGCGAAGCCGATATCAATGTCCTCGGTACCCTGGTCTTCGATCTGGGCCGCTTCGGCATCCAGTTCGTCGCTTCTCCCCGGCATGCCGACGGCATGCTGGTCACCGGCCCGGTGACCGAGAATATGAAAAGCGCCCTTCTCGACACCTATGCCGCCATTCCCGCACCCAAGCTGGTTATCGCCTCCGGTGCCTGCGCCATCGGCGGCGGTCCTTCCGCGGCAGCCCCGAACAGCACAACGGCATCGGCGATCTGCTGCCGGTCGACCTCTACATCCCCGGTTGTCCGCCGCATCCCTACACGACGCTGGATGGTCTGCTGCGATTGCTCGGACGGCTGTAAGGCAGGGAGATAGTAAGATAGTGAGGTAGGAAAACCTGCATATACTACCTCACTATCTTATTGATTACTTACTGCTTACAGGGTCCGGGCGGCTCCCGATCCCGCTCCGGGGGCGTGCGCAGAAAGGCCTCGGACTTGCTCCATGAATGCTCCTGGCCGCAGTGGGGGCAGGCGACGGGGCGGGTTTCGATTTCGGCCTGGAGGAAAACCTTCCCCGGCAGGGCAATGCCGGTCGGAACGTCTTTGCCGGTCACCGGACAGCGGATCAGGACCTCGGGCATCTCATCCTCCTCTCAGGAACATGCGCCAGCTCCATCGGCGGGTCACTTCATGCCCCGTACCGGGTCGGAAAAAGGGGTACAGCTACGGCCGGCGACCCCCCGCAGGCGGTAATAGAAGATTTCCCCGGGCGACTGCTTCCCGGTCGATGAACTCGTTCACGCTGCCGTTCACCAGGCCGATGATCCGGTAGGGACCGTTCAGGTCCCCGGCTCGGGCGATCTCGAAGCCGGAGATGGTGGTCGGCCCTCCCGCGGCGGGAATCCAGCTAATGCGCAGTCCCTCCGGTACCGCCACCACCTGGACTCGGTTGGGCGAATTCCAGCCGCTCACGGTCGGGCAGTTCTCGATGATGTCCCGGGGTATCAGTTGTGCGCCGGCCGGGGTGAACAGAAGGGAAAGGAGCAGGACGAGGGACAATGTACGACTCATTTAAGCCTCCCATCTCCAGCCAATCCTTACTTGTCTCACTATAGCGCACTTGGGGGAAAAGCAACTTTCCAGCTTTTGCGGCGCTCTGGGTTTTTTTAAATCCTTGTGGAATTCGCCGGTTGTGCTCATAATGGGCGAGCGCATTCGGCAAGCTAATGCGGAGGGGAAAATGAAAAAATTCATCTGTCCGGAATGCGGCAGCCGCAAGGCCAGTGAATCGCGGTTCATGGCAAACGAGAGCCTGGTGCAGCGCACGGACGGGCAGGTTACCACACGTACCCGCACCTGCATCGGTTGCGGCTATGAGATCCCGCTGCACCTGGGGGAGCGGCATGGAGAGGTTTCCATTGAGCAGGCGCGCCGGGAATGGCATACTGTCTACCGCCGCAAGGCGCGCCGGCGGGCGAACTGGCTGGGAAACGAAGAGGATTCTTGAGAGGTTTCGTTGTATTGCCTCCGGCCGGGCACATGGTTTCCCAGGATCTTTTCGGACAGGCCGCCAAGGGCATTGCCTCAGCCTTGAAAGATTTTGACGTCGCTCCCGGCGTGGTATATAAGGGAGCGATATTTTTGCCGGAATTGGATGGAAGGGAAGGGTTGAATATGAAAAACCCGTGGTGGCATCTCGCGGCCATTTTGGGGGCGGTTCTGGCCGTTCTGCTGTTCAGCATGTTCAGGGAGAAGCCGATAAAAGTTCCCGCGGACGATAAGCATCGACCCTTCATTGAAAAACTGGTGAATGGCGAAAGTCCGGCAGAGGTGGAAAAAGGATGTCCCGATTGCCACAACCCGCAGACTATGCCGCTGGACGCGGATCATCCCGCCAATCAGAAGTGCCTGGTCTGCCACCCGGTGCAGGGCTAGCTCAGACGATTACCTGATCGGATCAGACTGCCGATTTTTGGCGTTTCGCGGCCCGACCGCGGGAATGGGGAATGCGGGGCTGGGAACGGTCGACCGGCCCGCGGTGGCGTACCTGGTGAAAATGGCCTCGGGATTTCGCACGGTCGGCGCAGCTTGCGATAAGATGATTGGAAAAAGGTCCCTGACCTGCGGTGGCGCGACGACTTTAAAACACCAGATTGTCCAGAAGTTTTCCGCCCTGAATCCGGATTGAGTCAAATGGCCACCAAAATCTTCATCTCCGCCACCGACCAGGATAGCGGCAAAACAACCACCAGTCTTTCCCTCCTTTACCAGGCCCGTAAAAAATACCGGCGGCTCGGCTTCATCAAGCCCATCGGACCGAAGCCGATCGATTTCCACGGCCGGCGTATCGATACCGATCCGGCGATGATCGCTCAGGTTTACGGATTGGAGCACCTGATCGATGCCATGTGCCCGGTAGTGGTGGAACCGGGGATGACGCAGCAGGCGATTGAAGGGCGATTGCCCCTGGCTGAACTGGAGGGGCGCATCCTGCGGGCGGTGGCGCGGCTCGAACGGGAGTGCGATTTTCTCATCGTCGAAGGGGCCGGTCACAGCGGCGTCGGTTCGGTTTTCGGGCTGAGCAATGCGCGGGTGGCGGCGATGCTGGGTGCGCCGGTACTGATGGTGACCGGCGGCGGGGTGGGAAGCGTGATCGATGCCGTCTGCATGAATCTCTCGCTTTATCGGGAGATGGGGGCGGAAGTGCGGTTGCTGGTGGCGAACAAGCTGCTCCCCGAGAAGCGCGACAAGACCCTTCGGCACCTGCGGCTCGCCTTCCAGAATGCCGGTTTCGGCGTGATCGGTGGTTTCAATTACCAGCCGGTCCTGGCCAACCCGACTCTCCAGCGGATAGCCAAGGTGCTGGGGATCGAAATGGACGGGCAGCCGGAAGGAACGGATGCGGATCGTGCACAACGTGCAGATCGGCGCCGCCGCCACCCAGCGGGTGGTCGACATGCTGCAGGACGATACGCTGCTGCTGGTCACCAGTTCCCGGGACGAGTTGCTGGTGACCCTTTCCAATCTCTATACCCAGCCGGAATTCTACCCGAAAATCGCCGGCCTGGTGATTCCCGGCATGACCCCGATCGCGAAAATAACCCAGGAGATTCTTGACAACAGCGGGATCCCCTATCTGCGCATCGGTAAACGGACCGACCAGGTTTTTCTCGCCATTCATGAGGATGTCTCCAAGCTGACGGCGGAGGATGCGGAAAAGATCGCCCTCATTCAGCAGCTGGCGCAGAAGCGGTTCGATTTCGACTATATCGACCGGCTGTTTGCCGCTTGACGATTTCCAGAAGACAGGCCGAAACATGGTTTCGGCGGAAAGGAATTCCGATGCAGGCGAAGGAACTCGCCAAGGCAATCAGAGCGAAAAAGGCGCCCCGGGTACTGTCGATGTGCGCAGCGGCGCGGAGTTCCGCTCCGGCCATATCCCCGGTGCCGTGCATGTGCCGTTCTGGGCCGCTCCGCTGCGCCTGAAGGTTTTGCCGGCGGACCGGCAGGCCAAGCTCGTTCTGACCTGCGAGCACGGCCCGCGGGCACAACTGGCCAAGACCCTGCTCGGCCTGGCCGGCTACCGCAATCTCGAGCTGCTCGAGGGGCACATGGCCGGCTGGCGTCGGGCCGCCCTGCCGCTGGAGAAATAAATGTTGGACTGCCGGACAGGCTGCGGCGCCTGCTGCATCGCGCCGTCGATCTCCTCGCCGATTCCCGGCATGCCCGAGGGGAAGCCGGCGGGGGTCCGCTGTGTGCAGTTGACGGCGGACAACCTCTGCCGTCTGTTCAGTCGGCCGGAGCGGCCCGGCGTGTGCGTCCGCCTGCGCCCGGATGCCGAGATGTGCGGGCGAACCGCCGGCGAGGCAATGGCGCGGCTGACCGAAATCGAGTCCCTGACCCGGCCGGCCCCTGACTCAGGCGCCGAGGGGTGAAAAAGAGGTTTTGCAACCTGCCCCCCTCGTGCCTCTATATCTATTTTCGCCTTGCCCGGGGGGCCTCTCCGGGAAGGGCAGGAGCCTTTTTGCTGTAAATCGGACAGCTGGAGTAATGTGGTGAATGGCGCCTGGTGGAGTGTGATTTTGGCTGCAACCCTTGCCGGGGTGGCAATTTTTCTCGGGATGTACCTGGTCTTGGCGCGGGAGGCGTGGAGCCGGACGCAACTTGATTTATTTTATCGCCTTCTCCGGCGGCCTGATGCTCGGCATCGGCCTTCTGCACATCTTCCCGGAAGCCCAGGAGCTGAACCCTCGCGCCTATGTCTATTTCACCATTGCTTTCGTGGTCTTCTACCTGCTGGAGCACCATCTCCCCTTTCATGCCGAGCATGAGCAGATGCTTCACGATACGCCACATTTGCCGTGCAGCCATAACCATTCCTGCGCCAATGCCAACCCGATGGGGATGGTCGCCTTCTTCGGCATGAGCCTGCATTCCATGATCGACGGGATGATCATCGGCACCGGCTTCGAGGTGGACACCCGGGTCGGGCTGCTGTCGGCCATCGCCGTGGTTGCCCATAAAATTCCGGCGGGCGCCGCCATTTTCTCTATCCTGCTCCACTACGGCTGGCCCCGCCGTATCGGCCATCCGCTTTACCGCCGCGGTCGCCTGCGCCACGCCGGTCGGCGCGATTCTGACCTTCGCCCTGATCCGCACGGTGCAGCCGTCTCTGCTGGGCATACTGATGGCGGTGGCGGCCGGCTCCTTCGTCTATATCGCCGCCTCCGACCTGATTCCCGAATCCCATCGCGCCCGCGGCTGGAAGGGAAGCGTCTCGCTGGTCGGAGGGATTCTCACGGCCGCCGCGGCCGGTTGGCTCGCGGGGTGAGGCAAAGTAAAACGTTAACCGAGGGGGCTATCCGGCCTCCGCAAGCCTGAGGGATTGCCAATGACTGAGAATCTAGACCGTTTTTCGCTTGACTCTGATCAGTCGATGCTGCTGGTGGTGGATGTGCAGGGGAAGCTGATACCCCCTTTGCCGCCGAAAATTTACCGGCAGACGCTGCAGAGCATCGATTTCCTGATCAAGGCAGCCAGGCAGCTGCAGGTGCCGGTGGTGGCGACCGAACAGTACCCGCAGGGGCTCGGGCCGACGGTGCCTGAACTGGCGGAGGCCTGCCGGGACAAGGTGATGGCAAAGGTCAGTTTCGGCTGCTGCGGCGAGCCGGCTTTTCTCGAACATTTGCAACAGCTGGGGCGCAGGCAGGTGATCGTCACCGGCATGGAAGCCCACGTCTGCGTCTTCCAGACGGTGCTCGGGCTGCTTGCGGCGGGCTACCGGGTGCACCTGGTGCGCGACGCCGTCATCTCCCGCGGAAAGGTCGACTATCTCAACTCTCTGGAGCTTGCCAGGCAGGCCGGAGCGGTCGTGACGACTGCCGAGACGGCTGTCTACCAGTGGCTGCGCACAGCGACGGCCCCAGGATTCAAGGCGATTTCCGCCCTGGTCAAGGAGCGGTTTAATCAGTCTCGAAGCTGAGGCCGCATGGAAATGATAAAGGACAACGGCTGTTTCGTTTGCGGTCCGGCCAACGAACGCGGCCTGCGGGCGGAGTTCACCATCGATCGGGTGGCGCGGGCGGCCTCGAGCCGTCTGGCGATCCCAGCCTGGTCGCAGGGCTGGCGGGGGGTGGCGCATGGCGGCATCATCTCCACCCTGCTCGACGAGGCGTGCGTGCACGCCTGCCGCACCGTCGGGCCGCACCCGGTGACGGTGGAGTTGACGGTCCGCTTCCGCAAGCCGGTACCGGTAGCGGTGGAGATTTCTGTCCGGGGCGAGGTGGTGGGAATCCGCCGGCGAATTCTGCAGGCGCGGGCGCGGCTGGAAATCGGCGGTGAAAGTTACGCCGAGGCGGAGGCGCGGGTGATGCTGATAGCGGGCCGGGAACTGTAGGCAGTCGAGGCCGGCGCCAGCAAACAGCCGCTTTCTCCGGATTAACCCGCGGCCTTCTCTTCCCCCTGCCAGGCGGCCAGCTTTTCCTGGATGAAGGAGACCACCGCCGCCTGTGCCTCCTGACCGTTTCCGGTCACCGGCAGCGGCTCGCCAAAGGCGAAGTGGACCTTTTTCCCCGGGTTAATGGGGCCGAACTCCTTGATGAAGCGGCCATTCCCCCAGGCATCGGTTTTCAGGGCAAGAGGGACGACCGGTACTCCGGCCCGTTTTGCCAGCTTGACACCGATGGTATTGAACTCGGCCGGATCGAAATCCGGGGTGCGGGTGGTCTGGGGGAAAACGATAATGGAGATGCCGCTCTCCAGGCGCTGCGTCCCCTCCTCCATGACCACCTTGAAATCCTCCCGCGGGTTGCTGCGCCCCACCACCACCGGATCGCGCGAGACCATGACATGGCGGAAGACGGGGTATTCCACCAGGCTTTTCTTGACCACGAAGGTGACCGGCTTGCGGGCGACGATCAGGGTGGGGAGAACAAAGGTTTCCAGCGTGCTCATGTGGTTGCCGAGGAAGACGCAGGGACCGTCAAGGGAGGTGAAGTTTTCCATCCCCTCGATCTGCAGACGCACCCCGACCGATTCCAGGGCGGAGAGGATGCTGGCGCTGCTGGCGCCCCACTCCTGGTCGCCATAGCGCCCCTGCCGGGCGCGGCGGCTGGCCCGCCAGACGATGCCGCTCATCTCGATATAGAAGAAAAGGGAAGGGCAGGCCCGGCGCCAGGCTGGCACCGGACAGCCCTCGGTCTGATACTCCCCGCCCTGAACAGGAGCCGTCTGGTTGCAAGGTGTCATTCCTCCTGCAAAAATTTCGCGCCCTAATTTAGAGTCATTCTGCGAAGAGGGCAAATAAAAAAATGGGAGCTGTCGGGAGCCCGGGCGGAGCGAGGGATCAGAAGATGGCAGCGATGCGCTCATAGGATTGGCGCAGACGGCGGGAGACGGTAGTCAGCATCCCCTGGAGCAGCTTTATGCCCAGGAGTGGGCGTTCCCGCAGCAGGCGCTGGTAGCTCTGCAGGGTGAGCAGGATCAGGTCGACATGGTCGAGGACCATGGCGGTTTCCGTCCTTGGACGGCCTTCCAGCGTGGAGAGTTCTCCGATCATGGCGCCGCGGCTGAAGATGCCGACGACGATCGGCTTGCCGCCGAATTCCGTCTTTTTGCTGATCTCCACCCGGCCGGAGACGATGAAGGCGATGTAGTCGCCGCGCTCCCCCTCCTGCCAGAGGGAAGTTCCGGCGGGGAATTGCCGGCACTCGAAATAGCCGGCCACCTCGTCCAGGTCTTCGTCAGCCAGAAAACTGAGGAAGCGCAGCTCCCGCTTCATTCGGCCGCACAGCCGTTCCCGGCAATTCCCTTTGTTGCAGGGATCCGGGCCGGTCAGGATTGTTTCATCTTCCAGATGTCTGGCGGTGGTCTTCATGCATGGTTCTCCTTCTTCTTTCATATGATCCTGCACTCCATACTAAACATAATTGCGGCGAAAATCTATCTCCTTCCCTCCCGGGACGTCTGGGGGGTTGACAATTGTTGGTCAAGCCATTAAATTATCGGCAGAATTGATTCTCATTGGAGGTCTTCCCGATGCCCGTATACGAATATCAGTGCGAAAAGTGTGGAATTGTCTTTGAGGCGATGCAGAAATTTTCCGATGCGCCGCTCACCGAATGCCGTTCCTGTGGTGGGCCGGTGAAAAAACTCATCTCGCAAACCGCCTTTTCCCTGAAGGGGGATGGCTGGTACCAGCAGGGGTACGGTGCCGGCGCCGACAAGAAACCTGCCGCCTGCCCTTCCGCGGGTGGCGGCGGTGGTTGTGCCGGCTGCCCGAAGGCGGCGGCAAACGAATGACGGAAATCCCCGGAGCGAATCGATCCGGGGATTTTTTGCTTTCTCCTCCAAGCGGCGGTCGATCCGGTAATTGCCTGCGGATACAAAGGCCTGAATGATTTTCCGACGGAATAAAAAACTGCTGTTATGGGCCGGTGGCATGCTCCTGGCCGGAGTTGCACTCAGCACCCTCTCCTGCACCAATATCGGCTATTACGCCCGCTGCACCGAGGGGCAGATAAATATCCTTGCCCAGCGTCGACCCATTACCGGCCTGATTCGGGAGCCGGACCTTTCCCGCGAGTTGAAGGACCGTCTGGAGAATGTGCTGCGCATCCGCGATTTCGCCAGCCGCGAGTTGCTGCTGCCCGAGAATGGCAGCTACCGCAGCTATGTGGACGTGAAGCGCCCCTACGTAGTCTGGAACGTGGTCGCTACCCCGGAGTTCGACCTGAAGCCCCTGCAATGGTGCTTTCCGGTCGCCGGCTGCGTCAATTACCGCGGGTTCTTTTCCCCGGAGGAAGCCGGAGACTTTGCCGCCGACCTGCGCCGCCAGGGTAACGACGTCTACCTCTACGGGGTTACCGCCTATTCCACTCTCGGCTGGTTCGATGACCCGGTTTTGAATACGTTCTTCACCCGCTCGGAGGAGGACCTGGCCGGCCTGATCTTCCATGAACTGGCGCACCAGAAAGTTTATGTAAAAAACGATTCGGCGTTTAACGAGTCTTTCGCCAAGACGGTGGAAATGGAGGGGGTGACCCGCTGGCTGAAGGCAAATGGTCAGCCGGAGCGCATCCGCTCCTATCTGGAAGGGAAGCAACGAAACAACCAGTTCATCGACCTGGTAATGGATTACCGGAATCGCCTGCGGGAACTCTACGCCCGGCCCTTGGACGCGGATCATAAGCGGCGGGAGAAGGCGGCGATGTTCCAGGAGTTGCGTACCTCCTACGCTGCCCTGAAGGCATCCTGGGGCGGTTATCAGGGGTATGATCGCTGGTTCGCCGAGCTGAACAACGCAAAAATCGCCTCGATCAATACCTACCATACCTATGTTCCGGCCTTCCGGGCGCTGCTGCGGCAAAGCGGCGGCAATCTGGCCATCTTCTACCAGGAGGTGGAAAAGCTTGGCCGCCTTCCCCGGGAGCGTCGCCTGGCCCGCCTGAATGAACTCGGTCGCGGGCCCTTGGCTTCTCTGCCGCCCGCGGGCGACCGGCTGATACTCGGGCAGGCCTCGGCGCGGCAATAAATCTCGCCACTTACCCGCCGGTTTCACCAAATTCAACCTGATTTCCCTGTATACTGCTTCTTCTCCTTTACAAGACTCTGCCCCTTTCGTATAGTTCATTTCATTTAGCGGAGGTCGGAAAAGTGAGTAGGATTATCGATGGCAAGGCAATAGCCGCCGATTTGCGGCGGACGATTGCAGCGGACGTGGCGCAATTGAAGGCCGCCGGCACCGTGCCCGGATTGGCAGTGGTGCTGGTCGGAGAGGATCCGGCGAGCCGGGTCTACGTGTCGATGAAGGAAAAAGCCTGCGCTGAAGCGGGCATCTATTCGGACGAGCATAAGCTGCCGGCGGAAACGAGCGAGGCACAGCTGTTGGCACTGGTCGATGAATTGAATCGCAATCCGCGCATCGACGGCATCCTGGTGCAGCTTCCCTTGCCGAAGCATATCGACGAGAGCAAAGTGCTGGAGGCGATTTCGCCGATGAAGGATGTGGACGGCTTTCACCCCTACAATGTCGGGCGCCTGGCCGCCGGTATCCCCCTGTTTCAGTCCTGTACCCCCTTCGGGGTGATGAAGATGCTCGATGCCGCCGGCGTCGACCTGGCCGGCAAAGAGGTCGTCGTGGTCGGCCGCTCCAACATTGTCGGTAAGCCGGTGGCCCTGATGTGTCTGGCCCGGCATGCCACCGTCACCGTCTGCCATTCCCGCACCCGCAACCTGGCCGATCAGGTGCGGCGCGCCGATGTCCTGATCGCCGCCGTCGGCCGGCCGGAAATGATCAAAGGGGACTGGATCAAGGAAGGGGCGGTGGTCATCGATGTCGGGGTGAACCGGGTCGGCGAAAAGAAGCTGGTGGGGGATGTGGAATTCGAAGCGGCACGGGCGCGGGCCAGCGCCATCACCCCCGTTCCCGGCGGGGTCGGACCGATGACCATCACCATGCTGCTGTACAATACGGTGGAAAGCGCCAAGCGAAGGGCAAAGCAAGGGAGATAGGGAGTAGGAAGATAGAAAATGCCTTTTCTATCTCACTACCTCCCTACTCACTGATTCTTATGATCATCAGCGAACAGAAACCGAAAGAGGAGCTGCTGCAGGCGCTGGAAGGCAGCAACCGGGTGTTCCTGGTCGGCTGTGCCGCCTGTGCCACTGTCTGCAAAGCGGGAGGGGAGGAAGAAGTCTTCCGCTTGCAGGAGTGGCTGGGAACGGTCGGCAGGGAGGTGACCGGCAGCATGATCATCGACGAGGCCTGCCACATCATGCGCGCCGGGCGCGACCTGCGGGCGCACCGACTGCAGGTGGAGGAGGCGGATGCCGTGCTGGTGCTGGCCTGCGGCGCCGGCATCCAGTCCGTCTCGGCCGGTACCGAAAAGCGGGTGATCGGCGGTCTCAATTCGCTTTTTCTCGGGAATATTCGACGCTTCGGCCAGTTCGAGGAGAGGTGTTCCCTGTGCGGCGAGTGCATTCTCAACGAAACCGCCGGCATCTGTCCGGTCACTACCTGCGCCAAGGGACTGCTCAACGGACCCTGCGGCGGCATGGAGGATGGCCGCTGTGAAGCCGACCGGGAGCTCGACTGTGCCTGGCACCTCATTTTCGAACGGCTGAAGCGACAGCGCTGCCCCGGCGTCTTTGCCCGCATCGTCCCGGCCAAGAACTGGGGGAAGGTGCGCAAGCCGGGCCGGCATAATATACGGTGAAACGTTAAATCGTCTTGGTCATTGGGACCTGTTGAATTCATCTGTGCCGGACCAGAGGGGCCCCGGGACGAATGACCATTGACTCGTGGCCAATGACAGCCAAGGTTTTCATGTCCCGATTGCAGCAGCAACTCGCCGCCGGCGAATTCGTGGTAACTGCCGAGGTGGCGCCGCCCAAGGGGGCCGATCCCGGAGAAGCTCTGGCGCGGGCAGCGGCCATGCCGTCGGCAGTAGCGGCGGTGAACGTCACCGACAACCAGGGGGCGAACATGCGGATGACCCCCCTGGCGCTGGCGGCGCTGCTGGTTCGGCGGGGAATAGAGCCAATCCTGCAGCTGACCTGCCGCGACCGCAACCGCATGGCCCTGCAATCGGACCTGCTCGGGGCGGCGGCGCTGGGGGTGGAGAACCTTCTGCTGCTCTCCGGCGATCATGCCCGTTTCGGCGATCATCCCGCGGCAAAGTCGGTTTTCGATCTCGATTCGGTGCAGCTGCTGCAGGCGGTGGCAGGTCTGCAGGAGGGGCACGATCTGGCCGGCCGGCCGCTGACCTCTCTTCCTGTTTTCTTCGGCGGGGCGGCAGCCAGTCCGGAGGCCGAGCCATTCGAGTTGATGTTTCAAAAAATCAGCAAAAAGGTGCAGGCCGGGGCACGTTTCTTCCAGACCCAGGCGGTTTTCGATCCGGAAAAGCTGGCGCGCTTCATGACCGCTGCCCGGTCGCTGGGGGTGCCGGTGCTGGTGGGTGTGCTGCTGCTGAAAAACGCCCGGATGGCCCGTTACCTCAATGAGCACATCCCCGGCGTGCGGGTGCCGGAGGCCCTGATCGAGCGCCTCGATAAAACAGCGGAGCCGCTGAAGGAGGGCGTGGCCATCGCCCGGGAGATGACTGCCCACGCCCGCCGCCTCTGCCAGGGGGTGCACCTGATGACCCTGGGGCATGAAGAGAGAATTCCCGATATACTGCAAAATTAGTGGGCGACCGGCAAAATCTTGATAAAATCGAAAGCGGTCCGTTGCCGGCCAGGTCAAAACCATTTTGCCATTTGCTGAGGGATTATGCTGAAGAAGACCCCGCTGAACCGCCTGCACAAGGAACTCGGTGCCCGCCTGGTCGATTTCGGCGGCTGGGAAATGCCTGTCCAGTACCGTGGGGTGATCGAGGAGCACCTCGCCACCCGCAATGCTGCCGGGCTGTTCGATGTCTCGCACATGGGCGAGATCGAGGTCAGGGGGAAGGGGGCGCTGGCCTTCATCCAGGAGCTGACGGTGAACGACGCCTCGCGGCTGGTCAACGGCCAGGTGCAGTACAGCGCCATGTGCTATCCGCACGGCGGCACGGTGGACGACGTCACTCTCTATCGCTTCGATGCCGAGCACTATCTCTTCTGCGTCAATGCCGCCAATACCGACAAGGATTTCGCCTGGATGGAAGAGGTCCTGGAAGAGGGCCAGTTTCCCGAGGTGATCCTGCGCAACGTCAGTGAAGAGTTCGCTCAGATCGCCATTCAGGGGCCGGCCGCCCAGGCCATTCTTGCCCGGCTGACCGAGACCGCTCTGGACAGGATCGCCTACTACCATTTTCACGAGGGGCTGGTGGCGGAGATCCCGACCATCATCTCTCGCACCGGCTATACCGGCGAGGATGGCTTTGAACTCTACTTCGCTCCATCCGGTGCCGAGACGGTGTGGGCAGCCCTGCTGGAGGCGGGGGCTTCCGACGGACTGACTCCGGTCGGTTTGGGTGCCCGCGACACGCTGCGGTTGGAGATGAAGTACGCCCTGTACGGCCATGAGCTCTCCCCCGAGATCTCCCCCCTTGAGGCCGGACTGGGCTGGATCACTAAACTGGAGAAGCCTTCCTTCATCGGCCGCGAGGCCCTGCTGCGGCAGAAGGAAGAAGGGCTTCCCCGCAAGCTGGTCGGCCTGGCCATGGTCGAGCCCGGGGTACCGCGCGCCGGCTATCCGGTGTTCGCCGAGGCCGAAGTGGTGGGGGAGGTGACCAGCGGCACCATGAGCCCCTCGCTGCGCATCGGCATCGGACTCGCCCTGGTCCGGCCGGACCTGACCGCCTTCGGCACCTCGCTGCGGGTCGGCATCCGCAGCCGGATGGTCGGGGCGCGGGTGGTCAAGACACCCTTTCTGAAAAAATAACTGGGGATTGGTTACCTGTTGCATCCGCCAAGGATAAGGAGGAGATAATGGAATTTCCCGAGGAACTGAAGTACACCGAGGAACACGAGTGGGCATTGGTGGAAGGGGATATCGTCACTGTCGGCATATCCGATTTCGCCCAGGATGCCCTGGGAGATGTGGTATTTGTCGAACTGCCCCAGGTGGGGGCCACGGTCGAGGCGGGGAAACCCTTCGGTGTGGTCGAATCGGTCAAGGCCGTTTCCGACGTCTACGCCCCGGTTTCCGGAGAAGTGGTGGAAATCAATGAGGAACTTCCGGACGCCCCGGAAACTGTCAATACCTCTCCCTACGAAGACGGCTGGATGATCAAAATCAAAGTGGCCGACCCGGCGGTGCTTGGATAGCTTGATGGATTCCGAGGAATACCAGGATTTCATCGAAGAAGAGGAAGGCTGACTCGTCAGGCAGAAGGCGAAGGAAATCGGTTTCAACCGTTTCTGACGCTAAATGCCATTTGCTTTTTGCCAGGGAGTTTCTATGCGCTACATCCCTCATACCGCGGAGGATGTTCGAGAGATGCTGTCGGCGATCGGGGTGGATTCGCTGGACCGGCTGTTCGACGAGATCCCCGCCGCTTTGCGCCTGCAGCGTCCGCTCGACCTTCCTGCGCCTTTGGCTGAATCGGAACTGCTGCGGGAATTCTCCAGCCTGGCCGCCGCCAATGCCACGGCCGCCGATCACGCCATCTTTCTCGGTGGCGGTGCCTACAATCACTTCATCCCGGCAGTGGTCGATCACCTCGTGTCCCGCAGCGAGTTCTACACCGCCTATACCCCTTATCAGCCGGAGATCAGCCAGGGAACTCTGCAGGCGGTCTTCGAGTACCAGACCCTGATCTGCCAGTTGACCGGCATGGAGGTGGCGAACGCCTCGATGTACGATGGCGCATCGGCCTGCGCCGAGGCGGTGCTGATGGCGGTCCGCGCCACCCGCCGGCATCGGATCCTGCTCTCCCGCGCCGTTCATCCCGAGTACCGGCAGACGGTGGCCACCTACTGCCGATACCTCGAGGTGGAACTGGTTGAAATTCCCTGCGACGAGACCGGCCGCACGGACCGGGAAGCGCTGGCCCACGAGCTGGACGCCGGCACGGCGGCGGTCATTGCCGGCTACCCCAATTTCTTCGGGGTGATCGAGGATCTGGGCAGCCTGGCGGCGGCGGCGCACGGCGCCGGCGCGCGGCTGGTGGCGGTGGTCCAGGAGCCGATCGCTCTCGGCCTGCTGAAATCGCCGGGGGAGTTGGGGGCGGATATCGTGGTCGGCGAGGGGCAGAGTTTCGGTATTCCCCTCGCCTACGGCGGGCCCTATCTCGGCTTCTTCGCCGCCCGCCAGAAGGACGTGCGCGCCATGCCCGGCCGGCTGGTCGGCGAAACCGTGGATCTGGAGGGCCGGCGCGGGTTTGTCCTCACGCTGGCGACCCGCGAACAGCATATCCGGCGCGAGAAGGCAACGTCCAATATCTGCTCCAATGAGGGGCTTTGCGCCCTGATGGCGACCATTTACCTGTCGCTGCTGGGGAAGCAGGGAATCCGCGAGGTGGCGAAGCTGAACCTGGCGAAGACTGCCTATGCCCGGGAGAAGATTGCCGCCCTCAAAGGTTTTTCACTGCCCTTTGCCGGCAATGTCTTCAATGAGTTTGTGGTCGAGGCGCCGGAGGAGGCGGGGGCGCTGCTCGGTCGCCTGGAGAAGCAGGGGATCCTTGGCGGCATCCCCCTGGGTTCATGGTTCGAGGAGATGCCGAACCGCTTTCTGGTCTGCGTCACCGAACAGAATACCCGGGAACAGATCGATGCCCTGGTCGCTGCCCTGGGCGGGAGGAAATCATGAGAGTCGGGACGCGCGGACTGGTCCTGAATGAAAAACTGATCTTCGAGCACTCCGATCCGGGACGCCGGGGCTACAGTCTGTCTGCCAGCGATGTCCCCGCGGTGGAACTGCCGGAGGAACTGGTGCGTCAGGAAGTTTCCGGTTTTCCCGAGTTGTCGGAAGTCGATGTGGTTCGCCATTTTACCCGCCTCTCCACCTGGAATTACGGGGTCGACGCCGGCTTCTATCCCCTGGGCAGCTGCACCATGAAATACAATCCCAAGGTGAACGAGGTGGTGGCGCGCCTGCCGGGTCTCGCCGGAGTGCACCCGGCGACTCCCGACCGGCTGACCCAGGGAGCGCTGGCCCTGATGCACGGGCTGCAGGAAGCCCTGGCGGAGATCTCCGGGCTCCCCGCCGTCACCCTGCAGCCGGCCGCCGGTGCCCATGGCGAACTGACCGGAATGCTGATCGTCCGCGCCTGGCACGAGGCCCAGGGGAACCCGCGGCGCAAGGTCCTGATCCCCGATACCGCCCACGGCACCAACCCGGCCAGCGCCGCTCTCTGCGGCTACGAGGTGGTGCCGGTCGGTTCCGACGGCATCCTCAGCGCCGCCGCGGTGCGCGAGCGGATGAACGGGGAGGTCGCGGCCCTGATGGTGACCAATCCCAATACCCTGGGGCTGTTCGAGTCGGAGATTCGGGAGATCTGTGAGATCGTCCACGCCCAGGGGGGGCTGGTCTACTGCGACGGCGCCAACCTCAATGCCCTGCTCGGGATCGCCCGGCCGGGGGACATGGGGATCGACGTCATGCATTTCAACCTGCACAAGACCTTCTCTACCCCGCACGGCGGCGGCGGTCCAGGTTCCGGGCCGGTGGGGGTAACCCGGGAGCTGTCTCCGTTCCTGCCGGTGCCGGTGGTGGCCCGGACGGGTGAAACCTACCGCCTCGACTATGACCGGCCGCAGTCGATCGGCCGGGTCAGGGCCTTTTTCGGCAACTTCGGCATCATGGTACGCGCCTGGGCCTACATCCGCACCCTCGGGGCGGAGGGGTTGCGGCAGGCGAGCGAGATGGCGGTGCTCAACGCCAACTACGTACGGGCGCGCCTGGAAGGGAGTTATCATCTTCCGCACCGTCGGCGCTCCCTGCACGAGGTGGTCTTTTCCGATCGCGACCTGGGCGGGGGCTGCCATACCCTCGATGTGGCCAAGCGGCTGATCGATTACGGCTATCACCCGCCGACCATCTATTTCCCTCTGGTGGTCAAGGGGGCGATCATGATCGAGCCGACCGAAACCGAAAGCAAGGAAGTGATCGACGAGTTCTGCGACGCCATGCTGGCCATCGCCCGGGAGGCGGCGGAAAACCCCGCCCTGCTGCAGGAGGCGCCGCGCTGCACCCGCACCCGGCGCCTGGACGAGACGGCGGCGGCGCGCAACCCGCGGCTGAAATGGGAAAAGGGGCCTTGAGCCCCTTTTCTCGTCCTCGGTCCCTACCGCAATTAATAGATTAGCCGCTGGGTCAACTGATAGCGGAAGAAGACGAAGATATTGAGCTTCTCCCCATGGTAACTGCGGGACAAGGCGCCGAAAGGTGAGCCATTGCGTACCGCGGCCATGGCCTCTTGATCCAAGATCGGAAAGCCTGAACTTTCCATCAACTGCACCTTTTCCAAAGTTCCATCATGGTTCACGGAAACCTTCAGTAGGCAGGTGCCTTCCTCCCCCCGCTCCCGCGCTCCGGCCGGGTAATTCCAGACCCCGTAAATATTGTTGCGGAAGCGCCGAAAGAAGGATATCAGGATATCCTGTTCGGTATCGAGCCATACGGCATCCCCCTCCTCGACGTCCGCGCGGTACTTCCGCCGCCACTGTTGCTCCAGTCGGGCCACCGTCGTCTGCGGCAGCTCCAGCAGGGATTTCAACTCGGGCACCGCCTCGGTAGGGGGAGCTTCGGTGGGCTGTGGACTGGCAACTTCCGGCCGCGGTCGCGGTCGGGGAGCCGTTTCGGCCGGCCGCTCACGGAGTGCTGGAGCCGGCTTGGCGGGATGGGGCGCGGTCCTGGGGACTGCCGTCTGTGCCGGCCGGGGCGCCGGCTTCGGCGGGCTCGGGGCCTCGGGCCGCATGTCTTCCGGGGCTTCACCCTTGGGCGCCATTTCCTTTTTCACCACCTGATCGGCCGGCCCCAGGCGTTTGGCTGGGGTCTCCCGCGGCTTTTCCAACTCCGGGCGAACCGGCAGGTCGAGTTCCCGCTGTCGCGGCGGCGCGGCGGCTTCGGCGGCCGCATTTCGACATAGACCGGTGCCGGTCGGGTTGGGACCGGGAACAGATCATGCTGCGGCAGGAGCAGGAACAAGAGCAGGTGCAGCAGCAGCGAGAAAGTGATGAATCCCAGCAGGAGAATGTCTGGCCGGCTTTTCAGTTGCATGGGAAGCAGACAGTGCGAGTTGGCGAAATCCGTATTATACATGATTCCCCCCGCCAAAGAACCCGGAAAAGATGTAAAATATCGATGTATTTCAGCCGCCTGCGGACCGTGACGGCGGAGAAAGGCGGTTGACCGGCTGCCGCCCATCGGGTATATTCGGCCGATTCTAACCTTGTATTGGAGGAGGAGATTGCCATGCATTTAGTCGATCAGATCAAGGGAAAAGCCCGCGGTAACCGACAAACCGTCGTTCTGCCCGAGGGGTACGACGACCGGATGGTGCAGGCCGCCGGCCGGATCGTCCAGGACGGGCTGGCCAGGGTAGTGCTGCTCGGGGAACCTGCCACCCTGCGGCGGAAAGCGCAAGAGCTCGGGGCCTCTCTCGAGGGGGTGGAGTTGCTCGATCCCAAGTCCGCGCCGAAACTCGAAGCCTACATCGATGAACTGGTGGAGGTTCGCAGGAAGAAGGGGCTGTCGCGGGAGGCGGCGAAAAAACTGCTGACCGGCGAGGACAACTTGTTTTTCGGCGCCATGATGGTGCGCCGGGGTGATGCGGGAGGCGCTGTCGCCGGGGCTTTTAATACCACGGGCGATGTGTTGCGGGCCGCTTTTCAGGTTATCGGCACCGCCCCCGGCATGAAGACCGTTTCATCGGTGTTCCTCATGGTCACCAAGACTCCGGAATTCGGTGAGAACGGCACCATCCTCTTCGCCGACTGCGCAGTCAACCCCAACCCCGATGCCCAGGCCCTGGCCGAAATCGCGGTGGCCACCGCCCGCAGCTGCAAAAGTTTTCTCGGTGTCGAGGCGCGTGTCGCGATGCTTTCCTTCTCGACCAAGGGGAGCGCCAGCCATGCCGATGCCGACAAGGTGCTTAAGGCCCTGGAAATCGCCAAGGGGCTTGATCCCGCCTTGCAGATCGACGGCGAACTGCAGGCCGATGCCGCCCTGCTGCCGAAGGTCGGGGCGAAGAAGGCCCCCGGCTCGCCCGTGGCGGGGAAGGCCAACACCCTCATCTTTCCCGATCTGGATGCCGGAAATATCGGCTACAAGCTGGTCGAACGCCTCGCCGGCGCCGAAGCGGTCGGCCCGATCATCCAGGGATTGGCCAAACCGGTGAACGATCTCTCCCGCGGTTGTTCGGTGGAGGACATTATCAGTGTCGCGGCGATCACGGCGGTGCAGGCGCAGGGGTGATCCGTGTGAGGTAGGGGGCGACGCATGCGTCGCCCTGTCAGCGAAAAAGAAGCAGGCCGGCGGAATTTCCGCCGGCCTGCTTCTTTGAATCCGGGTTCACTGATATCAGGGCGCTGCGCCCCTGCGCCAAATCATTTTCTCTGGAAATCCGCCCGGGCGAAAGAATATTTGAAGTTCATGTGGTCGGTGTAGGTTCCTTCGAGAATGGCGACCACATCTTCGGTGAAGACCAGTTCCTCGTCCGTGGGGATGACGAAGACCTTGACTGGTGAGTCGGGTTGGGTGAGGACGCTTTCCTTTTTGCGGGTCATGGTGTTGCGGTTCTTCTCCCGATCCAGGTGGATGCCCATGAACTCCAGTCCTTCCAGGGCCTTTTCCCGGATCAGCCAAGCCATCTCCCCCACTCCGGCGGTGAAGACTACTGCGTCGATGCCGCCGATGGCGGCGGCGTAGGAGCCGATATATTTTTTCAGCCGGTAAGCTTCAATCTCAAGTGCCAGGGCGCAGCGGGCACAGCCGTCATTCATCCCCTCGATGACATCGCGGCGGTCGGTGTACTGGCCGGTAATGCCCAGCACCCCCGATTTCTTGTTGAGGATGGAGTCGATCTCTTTCGGGGTAAAACCTTCCCGCTCCATGATAAAGGCCGGAATGGCCGGATCGATATCGCCGCAGCGGGTCCCCATGACCGCCCCCTCCAGGGGGGTGAGGCCCATGGAGGTATCGACCGATCTGCCGCCTCTGATGGCGCAGTGGGAAACGCCATTGCCGATGTGCATGGTGATGAGGTTGCAATCCTTGGGGTCCTTGCCGAGCAGAACAGCCGCCCGCTTGGAAACGTAAAGGTGGCTGGTGCCGTGAAAACCGTAGCGGCGCACGCCGTATTTCTCATACCATTCGAAAGGGAGGGGATAGGTGAAGGCGTGCTGCGGCATGGTCTGATGAAAGGCGGTATCGAAGATAGCCACGTGCGGCACGTCGGGCAGAACCGACTGCGCCGCCTCAATACCGGCGATATTCGGTGGATTGTGCAAGGGAGCCAGGTGCTGCACCTCTTTGATGGCACTGAGCACCGTTTCGTCGATCAACACCGAGCAGATGAACTTTTCCCCGCCGTGTACCACCCGGTGACCGACCGCCGAGATCTGGCTCATGTCGCCAACCACCCCGTGCGCCTTGCCGGTGAGAGTCTTGATGATCAGATGGATCGCCACCTGATGATCGGGACATTCATATTCTTCCCGGTAGGTTTCCCGCCCGGGAACTTCGTGAATGATGAACGAATCACCGATGGTCACCCGCTCGACCATCCCTCTGGCGACCACTTCTTTCTTGGTCCAGTCGAAGAGCTGGTATTTTACCGACGAACTGCCGCAGTTCAGGGCAAGGATATCCATTGAATTCTAGCCTCCTCACGAAATTGACCAACTACTCCACTTATCCCAGGAAAGAACGATGTTATGATCGCGCCTACCGAAAAGCCGGCCGGCCAGGTCGTTCATCCCCCGAAGTTCTTGTCCTGGATTGAGCTGGAGGGTGGAAAAAAGGTTTTAAAAGACTATAGGAAGGTCATCGGAATTGCAAGCAGATTGTTGCCGCCCAGGAGTGAAAGAGGGTGGACAAGAGGCGGCGTTCCGGTGTATCCTGCCGTCCAGAAAAATCATTTAATTTCTCACAACACAACCCAAGGAGGAAAAGTACGATGGCCTATACCATTACTGAAGAATGCATAAACTGCGGCGCCTGTGAGCCGGTCTGCCCGGTCAACGCCATCAGCGAGCAGGGTGACGTTCGAGTGATCGATGCGGCGACCTGCACCGACTGCGGCGCTTGCGCCGATACCTGCCCGGTGGATGCCATTATGGCACCCTGACAACCCGGCACTCTCCTGTCTTCTCCCTTTTGACCGGCCCCCATTCCAGGGGCGGGAGGTTTTCAATGTTCGGACTTGGCACCACAGAACTGATCCTCATTCTCGTCCTGGTTCTCATCATTTTCGGTGCCGGCAAGCTGCCGGAAATCGGCGGCGCTCTTGGCAAGGGCATCCGCAGCTTCCGTAAAGCCAACCAGGAGCGCGATGAGATCGATGTCACGCCGGACAAGGAAGTGAAAAAAGAAGAGAAAGAGAAGAAGGACCAGGGATAATCCTGGCCTCGCCGGGAAATGAAAAAGCCGCCCTCTTGCCGGGGCGGCTTTTTTTATTCAGGGGACTAGCGTCGAGCGGCCGGTCAGCCTGCCCCCGGTTTGGAATCGGTCACTTCAACGGTGAATTCGGCCAGGTCGGACGGCAGGTTCTTGAAGACAATGGTGAACGGGATCGCTTTGCCGGGGCCGACATTGAGGTTGGACAGGGAATCCCCGAACTGGTTGTTCATTCTCTCTTCGATTTTGGCGAAGGGGAGAGAATGCAGCGCGTCTTCATTCAACGGATTGCCGGAAAAAACAGTCTGCTGGAGGAGTGCCTTGCCGGATTTGTTGTACAGCACCCCTTTCACGGCAATGGCAGAGCGGGCCTCGGGGAAAGCGTTGGTCGCCCGGCCTTGAATGACGAAAAGCTGCCCGGTTTCGTCGTTGGTGACGAAAGAGCCGTTCAGATCGCTCAAGCGGATTTCCCCGGCGGCGGCCGGCGGCGGCGCATCGCCGGTAATACGGGCGACCAGCGATGTCAGGTCGGGAATCCCGCCCTGCCAGAAAAAGTAGGCGGCGGCAGCGCTGAGAGCCAGCAGCAGCAGAACGACAAAGACGAAAACGCCACTGATCGGGCTCTTGCGTCGGCGCCGGGCGGGCATCGGCAGAGGCTCCACCAGTGGCTCCGAGCCCCTTCTTTCTTCCCTTGCCGGCACTGCGGGGGCGGCTTCCGGTGGGCGAATTTCCGGATCGGCGAAAGAAACCTCCGCCGGCGGGAGTGATTCGGGGGTGTCCTCACCGAAACTGATGTTGCTGAAATCAAATTCCTCGCTGTCATCGGTCGGCTCGGCCGGAGTAAAATCGAAATCGTCCGCCGGTCCGTCTCCCGGGGCCGGTGCGCTCCAGGCCGATTCGCTCTCCTCGAAGGCGAAATCATCCCCCCCCAGGGAAAACTCGTCGGTGGTGCCGGAGGTTGCTTCCTCATCGACGGTAAAATCGTCGGGTCCGGAGGCCTGAAAGGAGAAGGCATCCGCTTCCTCTTCCCCGGCTGGAAGCTCGCCAAAAGCGAATTCATCCTCCGTCCCAGCGTCCTCGGGCGGCGAATATTCGGTCTCCTCAAAGGCGAAAGCCGAGGGAGCGATGGTTTCTTCCTCGGTCTCCGTCTCTCCCTCCCCGAAAGGAATGGAACGGGTGGTGGAATCAGGCAGCTCTGAACTCACTTCCCGGGCGGCATCTGGCGTCGGTTCCGGAAAGGAAAAGTTGCCGGCGCTCTCGGTTTCTTCCTGGCTGGAAAAATCAGGGAAGGCGACGGCAGCGGCTGTTTCGCTATTGTCGTCGGTCGCTGCCGGGGAGGAATCCCCGGCAGCGGGTACGCTCTCCATATTGAAAGCACCGAAATCAACTTCCTCCTCCCGGGGCGCCGGTTCATCTGCGGGCACCTCGGGGGCCGGCTCGGGCGCCTCCGCCGGCGGCAGCACCGAGAAGATGTGCCGGCAACGCGAGCAGCGAACTTTGATCCCTTCGGGTTTTATCTTTTCATCCGCCAGCTTGAACCGGGTCTGGCAATCAGGGCACTGGATGACCATGTAAATTCTCCTTCAGGCTGATCAGATGCCTTCCAGCAGATAAATGTCCGGCAGGTTGCGATAGCGTTCATCGTAATCAAGGCCATAGCCGACGATGAATCCCTCCTCCATGGTCAGGCCGACGTAATCGGCCTTGAGGTTCACTTCCCGCCTGCCGCGTTTATCGATCAGAGTGCAGACCCGCACGGAGCGGGCCTCGCGCAGCAGCAGCCGATGGTAAAGGGTTTCCAGGGTATTGCCGCTGTCGATTATGTCTTCGACGATCAGGACATCTCGCCCCCGCAGCGAGGTTTCCAGGTCATAACGGATCTCGACAATTCCTGAGGAGCGGGTTTCAGAACCATAACTGGCCAGGCGGACGAAATCGATCATCAGCGGGACACGGATGGCGCGCACCAGATCGGCAAAGAAAAGGAAGGAGCCTTTCAGTACGCCGACTGCCAGGATTTCCTGATCACGGTAGTCACGGCTGATTTCTGCCGCCAACCGTCCTATTTGGTTCTCGATTTCCGCCCGGGGAAAAAGCAGTTTCAGCGCAGGCTCGGGCATGATACTCCAGGGTGAGGGGGAAAACAAGGGACGCGGGGCTTATTCTATAGCAAGGGCGCACCCTTGTGTCAATTTTTTCCATGGACCGGAGTAGGTGGGTAGAAGAAATCGTGCTATGATTCCGGCCGCAGAATAAACCGCCTGGAAAGGATGATGATATGCGATTCAGTCTGAATGCACTGCTGTTGCTTCTCGGTCTGTGCTGGACGATGCCGGTTTTTGCCGGAACGCCCGCACTGGTGATCGAAAATCCGGATTTCAATTTCGGGGAGGTTTTGCAGGGGAGGGCGGTAGAACACATCTATACCTTCCGCAATGCCGGCGATCAGACCCTGGTCATCAGCCGGGTGCGCAGTTCCTGCGGCTGTACCGCGGCGCTGCTTTCGGCATCGGAAGTCCCCCCCAGTGGCAGCGGGGAGGTGCGCGCTACCTTCAATTCGGGCCGCTTTCGCGGACCGGTGGAGAAGAGCATCTACCTTTACACCAATGATCCCCGGCAGGCTGCCGTTGTCCTGCGCCTGCGCGGCACGGTCCGACCGGAACTCGAGGCGGTGCCGGCAGAAGTCAACCTGGGGGAACTCGTTTCGGGAGAGCGCAGGGAAGCCCGGGTGATTCTGACCAACCGCGGAGATAGTGTGATCACTCTGACCGCCGCCCGGGCGACCCATCCGTCCCTGCAGGTAACCATGGCTTCCCAGTCGCTCCCTCCCGGCAAGAGCACCGACCTGATTATCCGCGCTGTCCCCTCCGGCCAGGAGACGGTGAACGGCTATGTCATCGTTCGGACCGACAGCCCCCGGATGCCGGAACTCCGCATCGGAGTGTACGGTTACGCGCCTTCCCGGTAAGGCATTATTGCCGGTCCGGGAAAAGGGCGACTATGTAGTCGAGAACCCGGTCCTCCAGCGCCGCGCCGGTCAATGCGTTCATCTCCCGCAGGCAGGACGGGCTGGTGATGTTCACCTCCAGCACCAGCCCATCGACGATATCCACTCCGGCCAGATGGATCTGCTCCCGCACCAGCCAGGGGCGGAGCCGCCGGCAGACTGCGCGATCTGCCGGCGTCAGCTCACAGGGGACGCAGTGTCCGCCGGCATTGATGTTGGAGCGGAAATCCCCTGCCGCCGGCACTCGCCGCAGCCAGCCCAGGAGCTCTCCCCCCAGCAGCAATATCCGCTTGTCCCCCCTGTCTATGCCTGGCAGAAAACGCTGCCCCTGCACGAAGTGCTTCCCGTGGTCGGTCGCCTGCGCCAAGCGGGCGGCGGCTTCCGGATCACCATGATTCAGGACAAAAATTCCGCGGCCGCTGCAGTCCTCCAGAGGTTTGACGACCATCCGCCCGTGTCGTTCGAGGAAATCCAGCAGGTCGGATACCGCCGCTGCAACCACCGTCTCCGGCATCATCCCGGGAAAGTAGAGGGGGATCAGCTTCTCCCCATGCAGGCGCAGCGCCCGGGCCGGGTTAACCTGTACCACCGAGGCCGGCAGCCGGTCGAGAATGGCAGTCGCCTGCAGGTAGGCGGCATCGACCGGGGGATCCTTGCGCATGAAGACGGCGGCTATCGTCGTCAGATCGAGATCGATGGCGGCACCGCTTCGAAACATCTCCTCACCCGGGGAAAAGGTGACGGGGCGGGCCCGGGCTCGCGGCTGTTCCCCTTCCAGGCGCAGATCCGCCAGGGTGCAGAAGAAAACCTGCTGCTCATGCCGCAGAGCGGATCGCATCAATGCCAGGGAGGTGTCAGTAGGGGGATCGAGCCGCTCGGGCGGATCGAGGACAAAGAGAGCTATTGGGGAGGACATCGTTTACTCGCCTGATGATCGAAGAAGGAATGGAATGGCTATAATCTACTGGGACTATAATTCAGATGCAACTTTTCGGCGATATTTCAGATGTTGGATAGTGCCGTCAGATTACTCCGCACGCCCTGTTGCCAGGTGCTGCCCTGAAATTCCCTAGATTAGGCTCTTCCGTTGAGGCGCAGCAAGGGCCGGAGCGGGCGCGCGGCAATTTGCAGTTGCAATCCGGGCAAGGATGCGGTATATACACCAATTCGAGCGCGATTAGCTCAGTTGGATAGAGCGTTGGCCTCCGGAGCCAAAGGTCACAAGTTCGAGTCTTGTATCGCGCGCCAAAATATCAAGGGGTTTGCCAGTTGTTGGCGAACCCCTTTTCTCTTTATGCCGCTTTCCGGGAGTGCTCATCAGGGGCGTTGTCGGGTGGGCTGAAAGGGGAAAGGCAATGGGGAAGAAGGGCTGGCGGGGAACCTCTGCAGAGTGAAAACTGTTGAATTGGCGAAGCGTTTGGTGTAGTTTGCACTATCTTCGCTCCGCTCGGAATCACCGAATCCAACTGGCTCTCGAGGGAGCCTTTTAATCTTCCGGGGCAGCCCGCCCCGAGAGTGACTATGATGACTCGGGAGGCAACCATGAAAATCCAGAAGCCGTGGCAGCTGGGAGCGATTCTGATCGCTTTGTCTTTTTCGCTCATCACCGGCAGCGATGCACTCGCCGGGGAAACAGTTGTCTACACTAAGTACAACATCCATGTGCAGGATCAAGTGGACCGCCGCGGCAATCACCGGTATCAAGCGAGTTACGCCAACTACACCGATCCCGGCACCGGCCACCTGATCATCCCGGCCGGCTCGCCGATTGTCATCGAGAAGAAGAACCGCAAGCAGTTCCTGTTTCTGTCCCAGAAAAACAATATCGAGGTCGAATTCGAGTTCCACGAGCCGCGGATGGGGATGAGCGTAGATCAGTATATCGATCTCATCACCTCGCCTTCACCGGTTTCCCTGAGCAAGCTTTCCAAACAGGACCGCCATGGGGTCGAGGAAGGAAAGGCCAGTATCGGCATGACCAAAGAAGGGGTCCTTGCCGCTCTGGGCTATCCGGCCGCCCATCGCACCCCTTCCCTGGACGCCGACGAGTGGGTCTACTGGACCAACCGGTTCAAGTCGATCGCCGTCGATTTCGAAAATGGAAAAGTCCGGCAGGTTCGCCGGTGAATTTCCCGCGCCGCCGGTTCGCCGGCGGCCGTATGCAGGTGCACGCGCATGAGTAATGGCAGAATTGCACTGGTGACCGGCGGCAGTCGGGGAATCGGGGCGGCGATCGCCCTCGCCCTGGCGGGGGACGGTTATGATATCTGGCTGAATTTCCGCAGCGACCGGGATGCCGCCGGGCAGGTTGCCCGCGCCGTGGAGCAGGCCGGCAGGACCTGTCGCCTGCTCCCTTTTGATGTGGCCGATGCCGGGGCGGCAAAAGCCGCTCTGGAGCCGCTTCTCGAAGGGGAAGTCCCCTTCGTCCTGGTCAACAACGCCGGGTTTGCCAGAGATACCCTGATGATCTGGATGAAGCAGGAGGAATGGAAAGACGTTCTCGCCGTCCACCTGGACGGATTCTTCCATGTGACCAAGCTGGTCCTCAACCAGATGCTCAAAAAGCGGCAGGGGAGAATAATCAACATCGTCTCCACCTCCGGCCAGAGCGGCATGCCTGGCCAGGTCAACTATTCGGCGGCCAAGGCGGGCCTGATCGGCGCCAGCCGGGCCCTGGCGGCCGAAGTCGCCAAGCGCAACATCCTCGTCAATGCGGTCTCCCCCGGATTCATCGAAACGGAGATGATCAAGGACCTGCCCCGAGAAAGGATTCTGTCGATGATTCCCCTGGGACGGGTCGGCAGGCCGGAAGAAGTGGCAGGGGTGGTCAGCTTTCTCTGTTCGGAGAAGGCTTCCTACGTCACCGGACAGGTGATCTCCGTGAACGGCGGCACTTACATGTGATATTCGACCGGACCTCGTTCCGGCGTTGATGTTTCCCTCCGCAAGGAAGTTCATGTTCAGAATAGCCATTACCGGCGTCGGTATCATCTCCTGTCTCGGCAACGACAGGGAAACGGTGACCCAGGCACTGCGCGAGGGGCGATCCGGGATCGTCATCGATCCGGAACGTCAGGCTCTCGGCTTTCGCAGCCCGCTCACCGGCGCCATCCGCGACTTCGACCCGACCCGCCATCTGAGCAAAAAACAGCGCAAGTCGATGCCCGAGTTCGCCGTCTGGGCGCATGCCGCGGCCCTGGATGCCCTCGAACAGGCGGGACTGTCGCCGGAGGAGATCCAGAACGACGAGAGCGGACTGCTCTTCGGCTGCGATTCGAGCTGCCTTGCGGCGGTGGAACAGGTGCAGGCCCTGCGCCAGAGCGGCGAAACCAAGTCCCTCGGCAGCGGTCTCATTTTTCGCTCGATGACCTCCACCGTCACCATGAACATCAATACCCTGCTAAAGACGCGGGGCGCCTGCTGGACCATCAGTTCCGCCTGTTCGAGCGGCGGTCATGCCATCGGCCAGGCCGCCGACCTGATCGCCCTCGGCCGGCAGGAGAGGGTGATCTGCGGCGGTGCCCAGGAATTGAACTGGGAATCGATGTGCAGCTTCGATGGCCTGGGCGCCTTCTCGACCCGGGTGGCGGAACCCGCGGCCGCCTGCCGGCCCTTCGATGCCGACCGTGACGGGCTGGTGCCGAGCGGCGGCGCCGCCGTCGTGGTGCTGGAGCGCTACGATTTGGCCAAGGCGCGCGGCGCGGCTATCCTGGGCGAGGTGCTCGCCTATGCCTTTTCTTCCGACGGCGACAACATTTCCGTGCCGAGTCGGGACGGTCTGCAGCGGGCGATGCGGCGGGCTCTGGCCGGCGGCCGTCTGGCCCCCGCCGACATCGATTATCTCTGCGCCCATGCCACCTCGACCCAGGCTGGCGATGCGGCGGAAGCGGCGAATATTGCCGCCTTCTTCGGACCGCAGACGCCGCCGGTCTCTTCCCTGAAATCGATGACCGGGCACGAGCTGTGGATGTCCGGCGCCTCGCAGGTCGTCTATTCGGTACTCATGGCGCGCGGCGGCTTTATTGCCGCCAATATCAATTTCCGGCAGCCGGATGCGGCCACCGCCGGTCTCAACATCATCACCGAAACGCTCGCGCGCCCCGCGGAAAACGTGCTGTGCAATGCGGCCGGTTTTGGTGGGACCAATTCTTGCCTGCTCTTGCGATTTGCCGAATGAAATTCGATTATGCAGTGATCGGCGCCGGTGTATCCGGACTGGCCACCTCCCTCATTCTGGCCGGCTCCGGCTTGCGCGTCGCCCTCATCGAAAAAGCGGAGCGGACCGCGGGGACGATCCGCGGCTTCCGGCGCCGGGGCGTGCAGATCGATACCGGATTCCATTATGCCGGCGGGTGGGGTGACGGGGAGTGCCTCGATCTGTTTTGCCGTTTTCTCGGCCTCGCCGATCGCATCGAGAAACTGCCCCTGGCGGCGGATGGCTTCGATACGGTTCTCTGCCGGCGGCCGGCCTGCGAGTTCCGGTTTCCCTGCGGCCCCGGCCGGCTGCGCGAGCGCCTGCACGAAACCTTTCCCGGGGAACGTGCGGCGATCGACGCCTATCTGCAGGAAATGGCGCAGGTCAACGCCGCTTTTCCCTTCATCAATATCGAAGCGGACTGGGCGGGCATTGGTGCTGCCGATCCGCGGCAGGGTCCGACACTGCAGGAGGTTCTCGACCGGCTGACCGGGAACCGGCTGCTGCAGGGGCTGCTCTCGGTCCATACCCTGCTGTACGGAGTCCCGCCGCCGCAGGCCCCCTTCGCCCTGCATGCGATCGTCGCCGGCCCCTATTACCAGTCGGCGCATACCCTCCGCGGCGGCGGGCGCAGCCTGGCGGAAGCTTTCGATGCCGAGCTGGCCAGGCGGGGCGTCGCGGTGTTCTGCGGCGACGGGGCGGAGGCTCTGCTCCTGGACGGCGAAGGGCGGCCGCGCGGGGTGCGCCTCGCCGGTGGCCGCACCCTGGCCTGCGGCGGCTGCGTCTTTACCGCGCATCCCAAAATTCTCCTCGATCTGGTGCCCGAAGGATTCCTGCGGCCGGTGTACCGCAAGCGGCTGCAGGGGCTGAACGAATCCCCCTCCGCCTGCCTGCTGTTCGGCGGCACCGGGGAACTGCCGGCGCCGCTGCGCGGGGGCAATCTCTTCCTGCTGGAAGAGCCCGAAGCGGCCGGGCGTCTGGAGGGGGAGAATCCGGACGACGGACCCCTCTATGTCACCGCCGCCGGGCCGGCTGGAGAAAATTCCTCGACGGCCGGCTTTCTGGCCATCTCGCCGGTGAGTGCGGGCGCCACTGCCGCCTGGGGAGACACCGGCGCCGGCCGCCGGCCGCCGGAATATGCCGCATTCAAGGCTGAAATGGTCCGGAAAATGCGAAACCGTCTGGCGGGCTTTTGCCCCGACCTGGTCCGCCAGATCCGCTGGCTCGAGGGGGCGACGCCTCTTACCCTGCGGGATTACGGGCACAGCCCGCATGGCAGCCTCTACGGTGTCCGGCACCAGGCGGGGCAGTTTAATCCGCATCCGCAGACCCGACTGCCGGGACTGTTTCTGGCGGGCCAGGCGGTGGCGGCGCCGGGCGTCATGGGAGCGATGATTTCCGCCTTTCTGGCCTGCGGCAGCATTGTCGGCCATGAACGGATACAGAAGGAATTGAGAGCATGTCGTTAAAACGTGTGGTCATCACCGGCCTGGGTGCCGTCTCTCCCCTCGGCCGGGGCGTACAGGCCCTGTTCGACGGACTGCTGCAGGGGCGCAGCGGCATCCGGGTGGTCCCCTCTCTGGCGGCAGTCGGCGGGCTGCGGACGCGGGTGGGCGGCCTGGTCACGGGTGTCGATCCCAAGGAGATCCCGCGCAAGTTCCGGCGTTCCATGTCCAACATGTCCATTTTCGCCACCCTCGCCTGCCAGGAGGCACTGGTCCAGGCCGACCTGACGGTGGCGGACTGTGCCGATGGCCAGACCGGCCTCGCCATCGGCTCCACCGTCGGCAGTACGCAGGCGACTGAGGATTTCTTCGCCGATTATCTCACTGACCGCAGTCTCGAGCGGATGAAATCGACGCTCTTTTTCCAGATCATGAATCACTCCTGCGCCGCCAATGTCGCGCAGGTTCTCGGCGTCTCCGGCCGTCTGCTCGCTCCTTCGGCCGCCTGTGCCACCGGTTGCCAGTCCATCGGTTATGGCTATGAAATGATCGCCTTCGGCAAACAGGAGCGCATGCTGTGCGGCGGCGCCGAAGAATTCCATCCCCTGACCGCCGCCACCTTCGACATCATGAATGCCTCCTCCTTCGCTTATAATGACCGGCCGCAGCAGACGCCGCGCCCCTTTGACCGCGAGCGGGACGGGGTGGTGTGCGGCGAGGGAAGCGGCATTGTGCTCCTGGAATCCCTGGATTCCGCCCGCCGGCGGGGGGCGGCCATTCTGGCGGAGGTGTGCGGTTTCGCCACCAGCATCGATCCGACGAACATCGCCAACCCGAACGCCGGCGCCATCGCCAACTGCATGCGTCTGGCCCTGCAGGACAGCGGCCTGGAACCGTCGGCCATCGATTACGTGAACGCCCACGCCACCGCCACCGAGCAGGGGGATATCGCCGAGTCCGAGGCGATTTTCGACCTGTTCGGCGACCGCGTCCCGGTGAGCAGCTGCAAAGGGCATCTCGGCCATGCCATGGCCGCCAGCGGTTCCCTGGAACTCGTCGCCTGTGTCATGATGCTGCAGCAGGGCTGCCTGCTGCCCACCCTGAATCTGGAGACGCCGGATCCCGCCTGCGCTCCCCTGCGCCATGTGCGCAGCGTCGAACCGGCATCTCTGCAGTGCCTGATCAAGAACAACTTCGCCCTCGGGGGCGTCAATTCATCCATCGTGGTAAGGAGTTGGGAATGAAAGACGAAGAAATCATCGAACGGATCGATGCCGCGCTGGCGGAAGAGTTCGAGCTCGACAGGCAGGACATGATCCCCGAGGCGACCCTTTTCGACGATCTGGGACTGGACAGTCTCGACATCGTCGATCTGGTGATCGTCCTGGAGGGCGCCTTCGGCTTCAAGATCCGCGAAGAGGAGGCGATTCGGCAGATCCGCACCCTCGGCGACATCCACCGCTTCGTCATCGGCAAGAAGCCGCGCATGGGACTGAAGGCTTCGTGACCACTCGCGAATCGATCCTGTCCGATCCGGCGGCGGTCTTGCCGGCCGAACGCCCGGGGGCGGCGGCACTCCTGATGACCGCCGTGGTCTATCCGCTGCTGGCGCTCTGGACGGCCGTGGGGATAGGTCTCTACCCGTTGGCCTTTCTCCTCTGGAAAGTGCTGACCCGCTGGCCGGCCGGCCGCATCATGCGGCACTTTATCTGGCTCTATGGACGCGGCTGGATGCTGCTCATGGCCCCCTTCGTCCGCTTCCGCCGGGAAGGGCTGCGCGACGCCGGCATTCGCGGGCCGGCTATTCTGGTCATCAATCATCTCTCCTTCTTCGACACCTACTGCATGGCGCTGCTCCCCTTCTTCGATGTCACCTTCGCCGTGCGCTCCTGGCCCTTCCGGATTCCCTGCTACGCCGCTTTCATGCGCCAGGCGGGCTATCTGGACGTCGAGAGCATGAGCTGGCCGGAGTGCCTGGAGGCCGGCCGCCGGGTGCTCGCCGGGGGCGGTTTCCTGCTCTTTTTCCCGGAGGGGCACCGCAGTCGCGACGGCGCCCTGCAGCGCTTCTATTCCGGCGCCTTCCGGCTGGCGCGAGGAACTCGCCTGCCCGGTGGTGCCCCTGTGCATCACCGGCACCGATCGCCTGCTGCCGCCCGGCCGGCGCTGGCTGCAGCCGGCCCGGGTACGGCTGCGCGCCCTGCCGCCCGTCGACCCGGCCGCGTTCGCCAATCACGGCGAACTGCGGCGGCAGGTCAAGGCCTTGATGGCGCAGCAGCTCGAAGCGATGCGCCGGGAGAGCTGAGGAGCGGCCTGGCGGAAGCGGCCGGCCGGCCGCGTGCTGGTGGCGGTCGCCCTGGACCGCTGTTTCCTGGGCGGCAACCCGGCGAACACCGGTTTGATTTCCTGCAACGCCCCGAATTATTCTCCAGCCAGCGGTTCGACGACCTGGCTGTTTACTGGAGGTAATGTCCGATGGAACCGATGCTGCAGAACCTGCAGCTGCCGCAGCCGGCCGAAGGCTTCATCCCCCACCGGTTGCCGATGCGCCTCATCGATGAGCTGCTCGAATCCGCCGGCGGCACCGCGACGGTTGCCGCCACCATCGCTGACGGCCTGCTGACCGGCACAGACGGACGCCTGGCGGAGGCCGGTCTGGTGGAAATCCTGGCCCAGGCGTTCGCCGCCATGCAGGGGTATGAGGACAGCCGCCTCGGCCAGCCGATACGCCGGGGGTTTCTGGTCGGTATCCGCTCTTTCCGGGTCGCCGGCACCGCCCGCGCCGGTGACCGGCTGCGGGTGCACCTGCGCACGGTCGGCAGACTGGGCGGGTTCGCCCTGGCCGAGGGGGAGATCCGGCGCGGCGAGGAACTCCTCGCCGGCGGCACCCTCAAACTGTGGATTCCCGAAGCCGAGAAGGAGCAGGACTGATGCGCCTCTGGATCGCCCTTCTGCTCCTGCTCACCGTCGCTGCCGGCCCTGTGGCGGCGGCAGAACCCGCCCCGGCCGTCGCTCGCGTCCTCGCCCGCCTGCAGGAATTGGCGGCCGGCGTGAACACCCTGGCCAGCGACTTCGTACAGGAAAAGCATCTGGCGGTTTTCCAGGAAGTGCTGCAATCGAAAGGTCGCCTCTATTTCCAGCGGCCGGACCGGCTGCGCTGGGAGCTGACCGCGCCGGTGGCGAGCGGCTTCGTCCTCGACGGTGGCCGGGGCCGGCGCTGGAACTCCCGCAGCGGCGAGGAGGAGGACTTTCAGCTGGATCGCGAGCCGGTGATGAAGCTCGTCGCCGAGCAGCTGTTCGCCTGGGCCGGCGGCGATTTCACCCGCCTGCGCCAGCAGTATCGCATTTCGGTGCTGAATGCGGCGCCGGTGGTGCTGCGCCTGGAGCCGCTGGCCGCCGCGAGCGGCTTTCTCGACTACCTGCGGGTAGCCTTCGCCGCCGACGGCCGGCATGTCGAGGTGGTGGAGGTCCATGAAAAGGACGGCGATTTCACCCGCATCCGCTTCATCGATACGCGCCTCAACCTGCCCCTGCCGGCGGATACCTTCTGAGTGCCGATGGCGGATCTGACTTTTATCGCCCGCTGCTACCGGTTTTTCGCGCCCCGGCGGCGGCTTCTGTTCACGGTGACCGCCGCCCTGATCCTGCTCAGTGCGCTCGCTTTTCAACGGGTGCGGCTGGAAGAAAATATCGCCGCCATGCTGCCGGACGGCCACTCGGAAGTGGCGCAGGACTTCGCCCTGCTGGAGCAGGCGCCCTTCGCCCGCAAGGTCCTGATCTCCCTGGCGCTCGCGCCGGGGGCCGATCCGGCTCTGCTGCCGGCGGCGGTCGATGGCCTGCGCACCGCCCTCGGTCCTCCTTGGTTCAACCGGACGGTGGCCGGCCCGGCCGATGTCGCCTCCGGCAACCTCTTCGTCTGGCTGAACGCTGCCCTGCCCGATCTGCTGAGCGGCAGCGAGCTGCAGCAGTTCGCCGCCGGCCTCGATGCCGCCGCCATCGAGAAGCGCCTGCGCGACGCCTATGCCCGGCTGCTTTCCCCCGAAGGGTGGGCACTCAAGGGGCTGCTGCGGCGCGACCCGCTGGGGCTGAACCGGCTCGGCCTGGAAAAACTGCGCTACCTGAACATGGTGCCGCAGGCGAAGCTTTCCGGCGGCCGTTTCCTCAGCGCCGACGGCAGGCATGCGCTGGTGATCGCCGATACCCCGGTGGCGATTACAGATTCACGCGGCGCGACGGAAATGCTGCAGGTCCTCGATCGGGCGCTCGCCGGCCTGCCGGCGGGGGTGCGGGCCACGGTGGTCAGCGGACATCGCTACACGGCGGCCAATGCCGGCGCCATCCGCCGCGACCTGGTGGTCACCCTGCTCGCCTCGACCCTGGCCATGCTGGCGCTCTTTTTCCTCTTCCTGCGCCACTGGCGGGCGCTCTTCGCCTTTCTGGTGCCGGTGGCGGTGCTCTGCATAGCGGCGGTGGCCGTGGCCCTCGGCTACGGCAAGGTATCGGCGGTCACCGTCGGCTTCGGAGCAGTGCTGCTGGGCATTTCCGTCGATTTCGCCCTGCACGTCTACTTCGCCTTGCGCCGCGGCGGCGAGGCGCCGGCGGCGGTGCTGGCGACGGTGGCGCGTCCGGTCCTCTTCGGCGGCTTGACCACCATCGCCGCCTTTGCCGTCCTGCTCGTCTCCGATCTGCCGGGACAGCGCCAGCTGGCGGTCTTCGCCATTACCGGCCTGAGCGCTTCGCTGCTGCTGTCGCTGCTGGTGCTGCCGCACCTGATTCCCCCGGCGGCGGCGGACCGGCCGCAGCGCAACTGGCTGCAGGTGGGGCAGCGGCTGCCGCGCCGCTGGGTGCTCGGCGTCTGGCTCGGTCTCCTGCTGCTCTGCCTGTGGCCGGCCAGCAGAGTGCGCTTCGACGGCGACCTGCGCAGCCTGAGCCTGGTCCCCGACAATTTGCGGACGGCGGAAAAGGAGCTGCAGACGGTCTGGGGCAATCTGCGGGGGATGGCGCTGGTCTTCGCCGAGGGGCCGGACCTGGCGGGGGCGCTGGCGAACAACGACCGGCTCTTTGCCTTCCTGCGCCGCCAGCCGGCAATGGCGGCGGTCAGTCTGGCGCCGCTGCTGCCGGCGCCGGCCACCCAGGAGAAGAACCGGCGGGACTGGGCCGCTTTCTGGCAGGGTGCCGAGGGGGAGCGGATCCGCAGCGATCTCGCCGCTGCCGCGGCCCGCCTCGGTTTTGCCCCGACCGCCTTCCAGCCCTTTCTCGCGGCGACCACGGCACCGGCCGCCGCCGTCGATACGCAGGGGCTGCGCCGAGCCGGCCTCGGTGAACTGGTCGAGGCCATGATTCTGCCGGCCGGCGATGGCTATCGCATCCTCACCCTGGTCCCGGACACGCCGGCGACCATCACCCTCTTCGAGGCGCATCGGGATGAGCTGCCAGGCGTCCGCCTCGTCTCCCAGGGGCGCTTCGGCCGCGAGGTGAGCCAGGCCATCGGCCACGACTTCCGGCAGTTCCTGACTCTGGCCGCCCTGCTGGTGACCCTGCTGGTGACCCTGCTCTTCCGCCGCCCGCGGCCGATTCTGCTGGCCCTGCTGCCGGTGGCGACCGGCATGGCGGTGATGTTCGGAGTGATGGGCGCGGCCGGACTGAAGTTCACCCTGCTCAACGTGGTCGCCACCGTGCTGCTCATCGGCCTCGGCGTCGACTACGGGATCTTCATGGTGTGTCGGATGACCGAAGGTTACGATCATGCCACCGACCGGGCGGTCCTGGTCTCCGGACTGACGACCATCGCCGGCTTCGGCGCCCTGGTGCTCGCCCGGCATCCCGCCCTGCATTCCATCGGGGTGACCGTCCTGCTCGGCATCGGCAGCGCCATCCCCGCCGCCCTGCTGGTCATCCCGGCCTTCTATCGGGGGAGACCGATGAGACGGCTCGCCATCCTGCTGGTGCTGCTGGCGGCCACCGGCTGCAGCGGCGTGCCATTCAAGCCGCCGGCGCCGGCGCCCACCCGCCGGCTGAGCGCCGGCGACCTGCTGGACGGCTTGTGGAACCGTGGCGAGCGGGTCTGGCGGATCCGGCAGTCGGCCCTCTTCGAATTCCATGGGGCGAAGGTGCCCATGGGCGGTTTTCTGCTCCTCGATGCCGGCCGGCGGGAGGCCCGCCTGGTCGGCTTGAACGATATGGGCGTGAAGCTCTTCGATCTCACCGTCACCGCCAGCGGGCAGCGGGAAAATTATCTCTTCCCCGAGCTCGCCCGGATTCCCGGGGTGAGCGGGGCAATCGCCGGCGCCGTGCGCCATATCTTCCTGGCGCCGCAGCCGCAGCCCGGCGACCGCCTGCGCATCGAGGCGACGGACTACCTGCTGACGCGGAGCAAGGGGGAGGAGGAGATCCGCTTCACCTTTGGCGGGCCCGAGCCGCTGCTGCTGGAAAAACGGGTGCAGGGCGGGGGAGAGAAGTGGGGGGTCCGCTACTTCGAATACCGGCCGGCAGCCGGCGCCATGGTGCCCGGCGGGATCGTTCTCGACGATGCCCGAGGCTATCGGCTGACCCTGTGGCTGGAGGAGGTTAAAACCAACGATGAGCATTCTCACTGAGGCAATCCGGGCGGGGGCGGCCGGGGAAATCAGGGATCTCGGGAACGGCGCGGTTGCAGCGGTCTTACCGTTTCGGTGCCGAATTTCCCGGTTTTGCAGGTCATTTTCCCGGCTACCCGATTGTGCCGGCGATCGTGCAGCTGCAGGCCGCCCTCTGTCTGGCGGAGGACTGGAAGGGCGTTCCGCTGCGGCTGGCGACGGTGGAGAACGCCAAATTTTTTCTGCAGCTGCGCCCGGGGCAGGAAATCGTGGTGGAGTGCCGGGAAAGCCGGCGGGACGGCCGACCGGCCTGTGAAGTCCGCCTGCGGAGCGGTGAAGAGCTGGCCGCCTCCTTCATCCTGGTGCTGGCGGCCGCCGGGGGGGAAGGATGATCAAGCCTTATTTCCCGGCGCAGGAGGGGGCGCCGGCGCCGCTGCGGCTGCGGGTCGAGCGGCGCGTGCGTTTCGAGGAGGTCGATCCGTTGGGCATCGTCTGGCACGGCCGTTATCCCGGCTACTTCGAAGATGCCCGGGTCGCCCTGGGGGACCGCTACGGCCTCGGCTACCTGGACATGTACCGGCAGGGAGTGGTCGCTCCTGTACGCAAACTGCATCTCGACTACCACAGACCCCTGCGTTTCCAGGAAGAGTTCACCGTCGAAGGAATCCTGCACTGGTCGGAGGCGGTGCGCCTCAACCACGAATTCATCATCCGCAATGCCGCCGGGGAGGTGGCGACCACCGGCTATTCGGTGCAGATGCTCATCGATCGCGAGGAGAATGTCCTGCTGCTGCCGCCGCCGTTTTTCGCCGAGTTCCGGCAGCGCTGGCGGGAAGGGAGGTTGCCGTGAGCGGCGCCTGGATTGTGCAGACGGCGGCGGTCACCGCCCTCGGCGACAGCCTGGAGGCCACCTGGCGGCGGCTGCTGGCCGGCGAGTCGGGCATCCGCCCGGTGCGCCGCTTCGCCACCGAGGGGTATGTTTCCGGTCTGGCCGCCACTATCGGCGACCTGGGGGAGGAAGACGGCGGCTCCCGGGTTTACCCCCTGCTCGACCGGCTCCTCGCCGGATTTCGCCGCGGTCCCCGCCGACGCCGTTCCCCTGACCGCGACCACCAAGTGGGGGATCGACAGCCTGGAGCGGCAGCGGCAGGGGAAACCGGCGCCGATCGCCGACCTGCTGCCGGGCGAGCTGCCGCGGGCGGTCGGCCGCCGCTTCGGTCTGCGCCGCGCCGGGGCTGAACATCAATGCCGCCTGCGCCTCCTCCACCATCGCCCTGGCGCGCGGGGCGGCGATGATCGCCGCCGGGGCGGCCGAAGCGGTGCTGGTCTGCTGCCTCGACCTGGTCTCCGAGTTCGTCTTCTCCGGCTTCTCCGCCCTGAAGGGGCTCTCCCCCGCGCCCTGCCTTCCCTTCGACCGGCGCCGCGCCGGCCTGACCCTGGGGGAGGGGGCCGCCGCCCTGCTGCTGATGGCGCCCGCCCGCGCGCGGCGCGAAGGGCGGCAGGCGCTGGGCGTCATCCGCGGCTGGGGGGTGGCCGGCGATGCCCATCACATCACCGCCCCGGCCCGCGACGGCTGCGGCCTGATCCAGGCCGTGCGGGCGGCGCTGCACCGGGCGGATATGGCGCCGTCGGCGGTGGCGGCGGTGAGCGCCCACGGTACCGGCACAGTCTACAACGACCTGATGGAGCTCACCGCCTTCGGCGAGGTCTTCGGCCGCCGGCTGCCGATCCATTCGGTCAAGGGCGCCCTCGGTCATACCCTGGGGGCGGCCGGGGGGATCGAGACGGCGCTGGCGCTGCAGAGCCTCGCCGCCGGGGTCATTCCCCCCACCTGCGGCTGCGACGAGCCGGAGCCGCAGGGGGAGGGACAGGTCAGCAGCCGCGCAATTCCCCTGCCTGGAGAATGTCTGTTGACCACCAATTCCGGCTTCGGCGGCATCAATGCCGCCCTGCTGCTGGAGAAAGGGGAGGGGCGCCATGCGGGCTGAGGTCCTCGGCATCGGCTGGGTGACGGCCGCGGGCATGGGCCGCGGGCGGCAGGCTGCGCCTTTCGCCCTGTGCCCCGGCGAACTGCCGCCGGTCGCCCGCAAGGACATCTTCGCCGAACCCGACCTGCGCTTCGGCCGCCTGGACGGTTTTTCCCGGCTCGGCCTGGCGGCCATCGCCCTGGCCCTGCAGGATGCCGGCCTCGACGCCTGGACGGAGAAGCGGCCGGTGGCCCTGGCCGCCGCCAGCCGCTACGGCTGCCTGACCACCGACGCGGACTACTTCGACACCGTCCTGCCGCAGCAGGGGCGGCTGGCCAGCCCCAACCTGTTCGCCTACACCCTGCCGAACTGCTTTCTCGGCGAGGCGGCGATCCGCTTCGGCCTGACCGGCCCCGCCTGTGATCCTCAGCGAGCCGGAGCCGGACGGCCTGACGCCGCTGCGGCTGGCCCTGGAGACTCTCGCCTGGGGGGAGGCGCCGACGGCGGTGGCCGGGATCTGCGACCTGCCGCGGCCGCAGTTCCTCGCGCCCGGCCCGGACCGAGCCGGGGGCGGTCTTTCTCGTCCTCGGCGCAGCCGGCACGGCGGACCGGATACGGGGAAATTTCCCTGGCTGCGGAGGGAAACCTTTGCGCCGGCGGGGAGCGGGTCCCCGATCTGGAGGTTCTCGTCAATCGACTGCGGAATAAGTAATCGGCTACTTAAGTAATCACTCACGCGAAGCCGCGAAGATCGCGAAGAAAAGCAGGAGATCAAAGCGTTTCACGCGACGACGCGACGACGCGACGAGAAGCCAAGGCAACTCAGGTGATAAACAGAGTCTTTTTAGCTTTTGATTTTCTCTTCGCGGCTTCGCGTGAGAAATTGCCCTGGCTTGATGGGGTCTTGACCGTCGCGTCGTCGCGTGAGACGATTTGGCTTTTGCGGTTCTGCACCAACGGAAGGATAAACGAACATGCGCATGCACCTGATCTATCCCAGCTGGCCGAAGCTCGACCGGCAGACCGAATTTCACCTGCCGCCGCACGGACCGGTGGTCTTTGCCGCCTGCGTGCCGCCGGAGGTGGAACTGCGCTTCACCGACGAGAACCTGCAGGCGATCGATTTCACCGCGCCGGCCGATCTGATCGCCCTGTCGGTGATGCTGACCTGCCAGCTGCCGCGCGCCTTCGAAATCGCCGGCCGCTACCGGGCGCAGGGGGTGCCGGTGATCTTCGGCGGCATCGCCGTCATGCTGCACGCCGAGGAGGTGGCGCAGCACGCCGACGCCGTCTTCCTCGGCGAGGCCGAGGGGCGCTTCGCGGCGGTGCTGGAGGATTTCCGCAACGGCCGCCTGCGGAAGCTTTACGATTACATGAACAACCCGCCCGACATCCGCCTGATCGGCACCGCCCGCCGGGAGGTCCTCGACCGCCAGCTGTACAACTACCGGGGGGTGCAGATGCTCGATCTGGTGCACGCCTCGCGCGGCTGCAAATTCGACTGCTTTCCCTGCTGCACCGGCTTTCTCGGCGGCAAGCAGTTCCGCCCCCGGCCCATCGACCAGGTGATCGCCGAGATGGAGGCGATCCGCAACAACCGCCTGTTCATCGTCGACAATTCCCTCGCGCAGGATCGCCAGTGGCTGAAGGAGCTCTTCACCGCCATGGCGCCGCTGAAGAAGAAGTGGGTCTCCCACCCGATCCTGGACGATGACGAGATCCTCAAGCTGGCCGCCGACGCCGGCGCCTGGTACGTCTACCAGGCGGTCTTCGACACCTCCGACGTCATCCGCAACCGCATCCGCCGCCTCAAGGAGCACGGCATCGGGGTCGAGGGGACGATCATCCTCGGCACCGACGACCAGGACGAGGACTCCATCAAGCGGCTGGTCGATTTCCTCCTGGAGGTGGAGCTGGACGTCGCCGAATTCACCATTCTCACCCCCTTTCCCCATTCGCCGATCCGCGCCCGCCTGGAGCAGGAAGGGCGCCTTCTGAGCAACGACTGGCGCGATTACAGCGCCGACAAGGTCGTCTTCCGGCCGAAGCGGATGACTCCGGAGAAGCTGCAGGAACTCTATTACTACGCCTGGGACACCTTCTACGCCGGCGGCGGCCACGCCCTGAAGATGGGGGAGCTGTTCCAGCGGGTGATCCGGCGGGAGGTCGAGGACGGCACTTACCGGCGCTTCGATGTGCGCACCCGGCGGGCCTTCCAGCGGCAAGCGCAGGCATGAGCCGGGTATTTCTCCTCTCCGCCAACGTCACCACCGAGCCGTACCCGGTCTATCCCCTGGGGATGGCGATGGTCGCCGCGGCCCTGGCCCGGCACGGCCACCAGGTGCGGCAGTTCGACTTTCTCGCCGCCGGCCGCTCGGAGGCGGCGCTGGTCGAAGCGCTGCGCGCATTCGCGCCGGCGGTGGTCGGTCTGTCCCTGCGCAACATCGACAACGTCGATTCCCTCGGCGGCGAGGACGGCTGGTACCTGGGCCTGGCGAGAGAGCTGGTGCGGCGGGTGCGGGAGGCGACAGCGGCCCCGGTGGTGGTCGGCGGCCCCGGGTTCTCCATCATGCCGGAGGCGATCCTCGACTATCTGGGGGCCGATTACGGTATCGCCGGCGAGGGGGAGCGGGCCTTTCCCGAACTGGTCGAAGGGCTGACCCGGGGCGAGGGCGGCGAGCGCCTCCGCCAGGGCGGGGCTCCGCTGGCCGGCGGAGAGATCGGCCAGGCCCTCCTCGATCCGGACCTCGTCCGCTTTTACCTGGCCCAGACCGGGATGCTGAACCTGCAGACGAAGCGCGGCTGCCCGCACGCCTGCACCTACTGCACCTACGTCCATCTGGAAGGGGGGTGCTTCCGTCCCCGCGATCCGGCGGCGGTGGTGGAGGAGATCCGCCGCATCCGGGCCGAATTCGGGGTCGACACCTTCTTCTTCACCGACTCGGTGTTCAACGACCGGCAGGGGCACTATCTGCAGGTCGCCGAGGAGTTGTTGCGGCAGGAGGCCGGGATCCGCTGGTGCGGCTTTTTCCGCCCGCAGGGGCTGGGGCGCCGGGAGCTCGCCCTGCTCAAGCGCTCCGGCCTCTACGCCATGGAACTCGGCACCGACGCCGCCAGCGACGCCACCCTGGCGGGGATCGGCAAGGGGTTCACCTTCGCCGAGGCGGCGGCGGTCAGCCGGGCCTGCGTCGAGGAGGCGATCCCCTGCGCCCACTTCATCATGTTCGGCGTGCCCGGCGAAACCGCCGACACCGTGCGCGAGGGGCTGGCCAACATCGCCGCCCTGGACCACTGCGTCGTCTTCGCTTTCTCCGGCATCCGCATCCTCCCCGGCACCGCCCTGCGCGCGCAGGCGGTGCGCGAGGGGGTGCTGGCGGCCGACGCCTCCCTGCTCACCCCGGCCTACTACTTCTCCCCGGCGGTCGAGCGGGAATGGATGAACGCCGCCATCCAGAGCGCCTTTCAGGGGCGGCGCGACCGCATCTTCCCCCCCTCCGAGGGGCAGAAGCGGCTGGCGGTCATGCACCGCTTCGGCTATCCGCGGCCTGCTCTGGGACCAGCTCGTCTCCTTTCCCAAGCGCCTCAAGCAGGAAGGGGGGGCATGAGCGGCCTGCACGAGGAAAAAATCCTGCTGGTGCACCCCCTGGGCTACCGGGCCGAGGCGGCCGGGCGCGACATTTCCCGCCTGGCCAACCTCATGCCCCCGCTGGGGTTGGCCAGCATCGCCGCCTGGCTGGAGCGGCAGGGGCTGCAGGCGGATATCATCGACTGCTTCGCCCGCCCCGACGCCGACCGGCTGATCCGCGACCATCTGCTCGCCGAGCGGCCCGGCCTGGCTGGGTTTTTCCTGCACCACCTCCAGCTTTCTCGACGGCGTGCGCCTGGCCGCCGAGGCCAAGGCGCTGCTGCCGGGCATCCGCACCGTTTTCGGCGGCCCGCACGTCTCGGCCCTGAAGGAGCAGGTGCTGGCCGATTATCCGGAGATCGATCTGGCGGTGGTCGGGGAAGGGGAGGAGACGCTGGCCGAGCTGCTGGCCGGCGGCGAGCCGGCGGCGGTGCCGGGGGTGGTCTGGCGCGACGGCGGGCACGGCAGCGTCTTCAACGGCTACCGGGGACGGGGGATCGAACTCGACCGCCTGCCCTTTCCGGCCTACGAGAAGCTCGCCGGCTATCCGCAGGCCTACAAGCTGCCGATCTTCAACTATCCGAAGGCGCCGAACAGCAGCTGCATCTCCAGCCGCGGCTGCCCCTATGCCTGCAGCTACTGCGACCGCTCGGTCTTCGGCCGCTCCTTCCGCTACAATTCGGCCGAGTACCTCTACGAGCACCTGCGCTACCTGCGCGAGCGCTTCGGCATCCGCCACGCCAACTTCTACGACGACCAGTTCACCTTCCATCGCGGGCGGGTGGAGGAATTCTGCCGGCGGATGATCGAACGCCCCCTGGGGATGACCTTCAACTGCGCGGTGCGCGCCGAGCACGTCGATGCCGAACTGCTGCGGCTGATGAAGGCGGCCGGCTGCTGGATGGTCAGCCTGGGAATCGAGACCGGCGACCCGCGAGCTGCTGGCGCAGCACCGGCAGAACGCCGACCTGCAGATGCTGGCGGCGACGATCCGGATGATCAAGCGGGCCGGCATCCGGGTCAAGGGGCTGCTGATGATGGGGCTGCCGGGGGAGAGCGAAGCGAGCATCCGCCGCAGCATGGATTACGTCTTCTCCCTGCCGGTGGACGACTTCAACCTCTCCAAGTTCACCCCCTTTCCCGGCTCGCCGCTTTACGAGACGATCCACGAGCTGGGGAGCTTCGACGAGGACTGGGAGCAGATGGACTGCATGCACTTTCTCTTCGTGCCGCAGGGGATGACCCGCGAGCGGCTGGAAGTGCTCTTCACCGAGTTCTACAAGCGCCACTACACCCGGCCGAAGGTTCTGCTCGGCTACGCGGCCATGCTCTGGCGCTCGCCCGACAGCTGGCGGCGCTTCGCCGGCAACCTCGGGGATTTCCTGCGCTTCGCCCGCAGCAGCCGGCGGATCGCGGAGGGGTGAGAAAGCAAGAGCGTCTCACGCGACGACGCGACGGCGCGACGAAAAGCAAAGGCAAATCCAAGGATTCGGATTTTAAACATAGAACAAGTGGTTTTTAGCTGTTGACCTGCGTCGCGTCGTTGCGTCGTCGCGTGAGAAAAGTCTTTTAGAATTTTGACCTACTTCGCGCTCTTCGCGGCTTCGCGTGAGATAGATTCGAGACAATGAACTTTCTTATCGCCATACCCTTATATAACCACGCCGCGGCCGTGCGGCACGTCGTCCAGCGGGCGCTGGCGGTGCACGATGAGGTCCTCGTCGTCGACGACGGCAGCACCGACGGCGGCGCCGATTTTGTCGCCGACCTGCCGGTGCGGATCGTCCGCCATCCGCGCAACCTCGGCAAGGGGGCGGCGATCCTGACCGCCGCGGCCGAGGCGCGCCGGCTGGGGATGACCCACATCGTCACCCTCGACGCCGACGGCCAGCATGCCCCCGAGGACATTGCCCGCTTCCTGCCGGAGATCGCCGCCCACCCCGAGGCGATCGTCGTCGGCTGCCGCGATTTCGCGACGGCCAACGTCCCCGGCTCTTCCCGCTTCGGCCGGCAGTTTTCCAATTTCTGGCTGCGCCTGCAGACCGGCAGGAGCCTGGGCGACACGCAGAGCGGCTTTCGCGCCTATCCGCTGGCGGTGCTGGAGCAGCTGCGCCTGGGGCAGCGGCATTACTCCTTCGAGGTGGAGGTGCTGGTCAAGGCGGCCTGGGCCGGGGTGGAACTGCGCGAGGTGCCGATCTCCGTCTACTATCCGCCGGCGGGGGAGCGCATCTCCCATTTCCGCGCCTTCCGCGACAACTTGCGGCTGACGGTGCTCAATACCGGGCTGACCATGCGCTCCATCGCCCCCTGGCCGCACCGCAAGATCGTCACCGACCGGCGCACCGGCGGCAAGGTGAGCGTGCTGCATCCGCTGCGCTCGCTGCGCGTCCTGCTCACGGAGAACACCTCCCCGGCGCAGCTGGCCGCCGCCGGCGCCCTCGGGGTCTTCCTCGGCGCCCTGCCGCTGCTCGCCCTGCATACGGTGGCCATCCTCTTCGCCGCCGGTTTTCTGCGCCTGAACAAGGTGGCGGCGGTCAGCGCCAGCCAGCTGTGCATGCCGCCGCTGGTGCCGGCGCTCTGCATCGAGGCCGGCTATTTCCTGCGCAACGGGGAGTTTCTGACCGAATTTTCCCTGCAGACCCTCGGTTACCAGGGGCTGCAGCGGCTCTAGGAATGGTTCCTCGGATCGCTGCTGCTCGGCCCCGCTGCTCGCCCTGGCGACGGCGGGGGCGATTTACGGCATGGCGCTGCTTCGTGCGGGGAGGTCAGCATGTCGAGGGCTGAGACGCCGGCCGGCGGCAGCTGGACGCAGCCGCAGTATCGGTTCGCGGCTGCAGCACGAGATTTTCTATCTGCTGATCCGCCTCGGCGGCCGGCGGGCCGCCTATTTCCTTCTCAATTTCGTCGTTTTATATTATGTTCTTCTGCGGCCGGCGGTGCGCCGGACGACGCTCCCCTACCTGCGTCGGCGCTTTCCCGAAAGAGGCCGGCCGCGGCTGGCCGACAGCTTCCGCATGAGCCTGGCGCTCGGCAAGGTGCTCGTCGACCGGGCGGTGGTGGGGATTCTCGGCCCGGCGGCGATGCAGGTGCGGCTTCGAGGGCCGGGAGGAGCTGCTGGCGCTCCTCGGCGAGGGGCGCGGCCTGATCCTGATGACCGCCCACGTCGGCTGCTGGCAGGTGGCGATGTCCGCCCTCGGCTTTCTCCAGGTGCCGGTCAATCTGCTCATGCAGCGGGAAGAGGGGGATCTCGACCGCCACTATTTCGAGCATGCGGGCATCGCCTGCCCCTACCGCATCATCGACCCGCGCGGCTATCTCGGCGGCGCCCTGGAGATGATCGAAGTCCTCAAGCGCGGCGAGGTCCTCTCGGTGATGGGAGACCGCATGCTGGGCAGCGACCGCAACGCCGTCGCCGTCGATTTCTTCGGCGCCCCGGTGCGTTTTCCCTTCAGCGCCTACAAGCTGGCCTCGGTCACCGGCGCGCCGGTCGCCGTCGTCCTCTCGGCCAAGACCGGGGCGGCCAGCTACGCCCTGCAGCTTGTACGAGGTGATCCGGGTGCCGCCCGGCCTGGGGCGCGGCAGCGCCGTCTTCGCCCCCTATGCCGGCCGCTTTGCCGCGGCCCTGGAGCGCTTCTGCGCCGGGCACCCTTACCAGTTCTTCAATTTTTTCGATATGTGGCAGGAGGCAACGCCACCTCCGGCCCATTCCACGCAAGGAGCCGACCAATGACCGTCAAGGAAAAACTGAAAAAAATTCTCGTCGAAGAACTCAACCTGGAGGACCTGACGCCCGCCGACATCGACGACGACGCGCCCCTGTTCGGGGAAGGGCTGGGGCTCGATTCCCTGGATGCGGTGGAGCTGGTCGTTCTGGTGCAGAAGCATTTCGGGGTGGAGATCAAGGATATGGAAGAGGGCCGGCCGGCCCTGCAGTCGGTCAACTCCCTGGCCGGATTCATCGAGGCGAAGCGCGCGGCATGATTCGCCAGCAACCGGTCGCCGTGACCGGCGCCGGCTGCCTTTGCGCCGCCGGCGCCAACCTCGCTGCCTGCCTCGAGACCCTTTTTGCCGGCCGGCGGGCACCGGTGCCGCCGCGCCTGTTCAGCACCGGGCATCGCGCTGACGTTACCCGGTGTTCGAGGTGCCGGAGGCTTTTTCCCCGTCACGGCTCCGAGGGGCGGGGAGGTGCCGCGCACGGCCCGTCTGGCTGTTGCCGCCTCGGCCGAGGCGTTGGCCGAATGCCGGATGGGAGCCAGCACAGCTCGCGGAACTGCGGGTGGGGGTGATCGTCGGCACCACCGTCGGCAGCGCCATGAACAACGAGGAATTCTACCGCGACTATCTGTCATGGGGGACGGCCCGACAATGGCGCCGATCCGCCGCTTTCTACGCAGCAATCCGGCGGCGGCGGTGGCCCGGCACTTTGCCCTCAACGGCCCGGTGCAGACGGTGGTCAACGCCTGCTCGTCGGCCACGGACGCGGTGGGAATCGCCGCCCAGTGGCTGCGGGACGGCCTGTGCGACCTGGTCGTGGCGGGAGGTGCCGACGAGCTGTGCCGGACCACCTACAACGGCTTCATCTCCTTGATGATCTCCGACCCGGAGCCGGTCCGCCCTTTCGACCGTCGCCGGCGCGGCCTCAATCTCGGCGAAGGGGCCGGAATGCTGGTGCTGGAAAGCGATGCCCTGAGCCGGCGGCGGCCGGGGCGGGTCCGCGCCCGCGTGGCCGGCTACGGAAGTGCGTGCGATGCGCATCATCTGACCGCGCCCCATCCGGAAGGGGCGGGGCTCAAGCGGGCCTTGGGCGAGGCGCTGACGGCTGGCGGCTGCCGGCTGGAGGAGCTTGCCTTTGTCAACGCCCACGGCACCGGCACCCCCGACAATGATCGGGTGGAGAGCCGAACCCTTGCCGAGGTCCTGCCCCGGGTCCCCTTTCTCTCCACCAAGGGGGACACCGGGCATACCCTCGGCGCAGCCGGGGGTATCGAGGCGGCGTTCACTCTGGCCTGCCTGGAGCAGGGGCGGATTCCCGCCAGCGCCGGCTTCAGCGAGGCAGATCCCGAGTTGCCGGCGACTCCGGTGCGGGAGACGACAGCGACGCCGGGACGGCTGGCGCTGTCCCAGTCGCTCGCCTTCGGCGGCAACAATGCAGTGATCCTCTTCGAGAAAGGGGAGCGCTCATGAGCCGCGCTGGCGATTCAGGGCGTCGGCGTGCTCGGCGGCTTCGGCTGCGGAGTGGCCGATCTGCAGCACCGTCTGGCCGGCCTGCCGGCGGCGCCATCCGAGCTGGCTGTATCGGCCGAGGGTAAAGAATTGCGGGTGCCGGCTTATCTGGCCGACCCGTCACCCCTGGAGCGCTTTGCCAATAAACGCGCGACCCGGCGCATCGACCATTTTTCCCGGATGGCGCTGCTGGGCGCCTACCTTGCCCTGGAGGACGCAGGGACGGCGGCGGCCTCCTGCGAACGCATGGGGGTGGTTGTCGCCACCGGTTTCGGGGCCACCCGGACCACCTTCTCCTTTCTCGATTCGGTTCTCGTCGACGGCGACGCCTGCGCCTCTCCCACCCACTTTTCCAACTCGCTGCATAACGCCCCGGCCGCGCACATCGCCATTCAGCTCAATGTCACCGGCCCGAACCTGACGGTGAGCCAGTTCGATATGTCGGTCGCTTCGGCTCTGCTTACCGCTAAATGCTGGCTGGCCGAGGGAAGGGTCGACAGCGTGTTGTTCGGTGCCGTGGATGAAGTCTGTGCGGTGCTCGGCTATTGCTGGGAGAGGTTCTTCACCTCCGCAGGTCGGCAGATCGCCCCCTTTGCCTTCGACCGGCAGAGCGCCATCCCTGGCGAAGGCGCCGCCTTTTTCCTCCTCACTGGGGGCCCGGAAGCATCCTACGGCCATATCTCCCAGGTGACCCAGGGGCGTGCGGCGGGAATCCGCTATGCGGCCGGGGACTTTGTGCTCAATGCCGATGGTCATGCGGCGTGCGGCGCCGCCTACCGGGACATTCTGGCCGGCCCGGCACGGGCGGCTGCCTACACCCCGCATTTCGGCAGCCTGCCGGTCGGGCAGGGCTTCGACCTGGCGGTGGCGGCCCTGGCGGTCCGGGACGGAAGGCTCCCGACTGCGCCCGCAGCGGAGAGCCTCCCGCCGTCGTGGCAGCCGGCCGCCGGTTCGGAAATCGAGGGTGCGGTGACCTGTCTCAAGTGCGACGGCAGGGGCAATTTCGGCGCGTTCAGAGTGGAAAGGCCCTGAGGTGTTCGGCCGACTGGTCCTGCCGGCCGCGGCGATCCTCCTGGCAGCGGCCGCAGCTCTCGGAGCGGAGCAAACCGTTCCCACCCGCTACGGGTTCGGGGGCAATTGGGGGATGGCCTATGACCCGGATGCAGGTATCGATTTCGTCCAGGTGACCGGTTTCGCCCTCCTCGATTACGATGCCGTCTGGCCGCACCGGGCGCCGGCGGCCCTGCGCTTCAAGGTCGAGGGCAATGTGGGGGCGACCACGGCGCCTGGGACCCGGGCCATCGTCTCGGCCAACATGCTCGCCCTTTATTTTCTCGACGGTCTCCGCGGCAGGCTCTTTCGGCCCTACGCCGAGGCGGGGATCGGCCTGATTTACACCGATTTTCAGGTGAAAGGGCAGGGGCTGCGCCTCAATTTCAATCCCCAGGCGGGCATCGGCACCGAGATCGCTGCCGGGAGCGAAGACCCCTGGTTTGCCGCCTTGCGGCTGCATCATATTTCCAACGGCGGGCTGAACAAGGACAACCGGGGGATCAATTCCGTGGTGTTTGCCTTCGGACGGTTTTTTTGAACCAAGTCCGTTTTTCCGGAGGTATGGATCGAATCCCGATGGGCCTCGGAGTGGAAAACCCGGGCCACGAAAGTATCCCACGCCTGCCGATAGCCTTCGCCTCCCACCTCGAAGGCGTCGCTGTGCCCGGCGCCTTTGACCCGATACAGGGACTTGGGTTCTCCTGCCCGGGCAAACAGCCGCAGGGACATGTCGTTAGGGACGATCGGGTCCCGGTCCCCGTAGAAAATCAGCAGCGGTGTTTTCAGCCGCCCGATTTTATCCAGGTTGTCGAATACGTCGCCGATGTTCCACCAGCCGACCAGGGCGTAGGTCGCCGGCGCCGTTTTCCGGGCGATGTCCCGCAGGGAAGTGAAGGGGGACTCCAGAACCAGACCCGCCGGGGCGGTCTCGATGGCCAGTTGCAGAGCGACCGCCGCTCCCATGGAACGGCCGAAAAAAATCATTCGGCCGGGCGACCAGCCGCGTTCTCCGAGCCAGCCGAGAGCTCCCCTGGCGTCCTGGTACAGGTCCTTCTCGCCGGTAGCCTGCCCCTGGCTGGAACCAAAGCCCCGGTAGTCGAAGATGAAAACCGGAAAACCCAGTTGATGCAGGTAAACAATATTTTCCACCCGGTACGAAATATTGGCGGCATTGCCGTGGAAAAACAGAACCAGGGGTCTCTGTGCTTCTCCCGGGATCAGCCACCCGTGCAGCTGCACCCCATCGCTGCTGGGGAAAATGACATCCTCGTAGGCAAGACCGCTCCGGTCGGGGGTGGAAACGATTTCACGGTCGGAAGAAAAAATAAACCGCATGCCGAAACTGCAACCTGAGAGACAAACAAGCAGCGTCAAGGCTCCCCAATAAAGGAGCCTCCTTACGGGCGCCATGGATCCCCGGCAAAGCGGAATTCCGGTGTGAGCAAATTGGGCGGAGGGTGCCTGCTGGGGCCGCGACATGCCTGCGATCTTTCGGTTGAGGGCGGCAGGAAGCGTTCCTGCCGCCGGGTCCTAGGAAAATTATAAGTGATTATCGGGCGATCGCAAAAATTCTTAATCCTTTTGCGCTTGCAGGAGGCTCGCGGATAAGGTCGCATCCGTTGGCGGCTAGCCAGGCGGCGATGGGAATCCTTTTACCGGCGCACCTGCGACAGAAAGTTCTGCCATGCCGTCCAGTAAGCCGCATCGCCAGCCTGATAGACATCGTCGTGCCCGGCTTCGGTCACCAGGTACAGACGTTTTGGCTCGGGCGCGAGGGAAAAAAGTGTCTGCCCCATGGAGGGCGGAACGATGGCATCGCGCTGGCCATGGAAGATCATCAAAGGCGACTTGAGTTCGCTGATTTTCGAACGATTGTTGTAAAATGGCGGAAATGCCCAGGGCAGGGCGGCAAACAGCCAGGGATGATGGTGCCGTATGAGATCGGGGATCGAAGTAAACGGGCTCTCCAGCACCACTCCGGCAGGCGGCTTTTCGAGCGCCAGCTGCAAGGCAACGGCGGCGCCCATGGAGTGGCCATAATAGACGATCCGGTCGCGGGTCCATCCGTTCCGGAGCAGAAAGTTCAAGGCCCCTCTGGCGTCCTGATAAGTCCCGGCTTCCGTCGGCTGGCCTTGGCTGCGGCCGAAACCGCGGTAATCGAAAACGAAGATGCCGACATCGAGATGCTTGAACTGTTTCAGGAAATGGGTCAGGTGGGACAGATTGGTCGCTGTGCCGTGGAAATATAGAATGATTTGCCGGTCGTCGGCACCGGGCAGATACCAGCCGTAGAGTTCTGGACCGTCGCCGGCGGGGAAAGAAATTTCATGGAAGGCAAGGTCATTAACTTCTGAAGAATATTTCAGGTCCCGATCGGTCGTGAAGAGATAATGCTCCGGCATGGAGCAGCTGCAGGCAAGAAGGATCAGCAAGAAAAGGGCGATACGCAGTGCGGTCCTTTTGGTGACAAGTGGCATGTCCCCGCTGCCTTTCGCAACCATACCCAGCCCCGGTTCGGTAACAATCTTACCAACCGAAATCCAGATTTCTGAGAAAAATTTTACATTCGAAAAAAGACCGATCCTGCAAGCATCCTTCGCCAGGCATCTTCCCTGTCCGCGCGGCCTTCGGTTGACAGCGGAAAAAACCCGGCTAGCTTTGATGAAAATGGTCAGCGGAGCGCGTATGGAACAGATGGAAAGGGAACCGGAGGTGATGGCCGCCGATTTTCTGGTGGGGGAGCGGGTGGTCGATCCGCTGGGGGCGGACCTGGGCAAGATCGAGGAGTTGATGATCGATATGCAGGCCGGGAGAGTCAGTTATGCGGTGCTCTCTTTCGGCGGCATTTTCGGGCTGGGTGAGAAGTTTTTCGCCATTCCCTGGCGGTTGCTGCAGCCGGATCCGGTCAACCGCCGGTTTGTTCTGGCGATCGACAGAGAGCGGCTGAAGAATGCCCCTGGTTTCGATCGGCACAGCTGGCCGGCAATGGGAGACCGGGGATGGGGGCGCCGGATCCATCGCTTCTACGATCAGACGCCTTACTGGGAGGAGCTTGAGCGGGCCGGTTTCCTTGGCGGGGAGGGGGCGGAGATTGCGCACAAACCGCAGCAGGAATAACTGAATTTTCTCTTGCCGATATCGGCTGATCTCCTAAAAATTTGACAGACCTCTCGGATGTGTTATGAGGAATCTTAAACAAAAGATTCTTCCTATTCACTAAGCGGAGGAAAAAAATTATGCTCAAATGGCAACGAATTTTCGGCTATGGAATCTGTATCCTATACCTTGTGGCTCTGGCCGCATGCGCCGGTTCAGCGACCAGTCGGAGCACCGGTACCGATGGCAGGTGATGAGTGGGTCACGGCCAAAGTTAAAGCGAACCTCACAGGTGATGAGACCACTAAGGCCCGCGACATCAATGTCGATATTTTCCGGGGTACGGTGCAGCTCAGCGGTTTCGTGGACACCAACAGGAGAAGCAGCGGGCTACCGAACTGGCTCAGAGCGTGGAAGGGGTCAAAAAGGTGGTAAACAACCTGGTTGTCAAACAGCCGAAAACGCAAACAGAGAGGAAGTAGCTTCCCCATTGATGAGAAGCCGAACCCCCGCCTGTTGGCGGGGTTTTCTTTTGCACCGGGGCCCGCGCCCTGTCCAGTGTCACTTGGTCTTTTCTCTGTTGCTTCCAGCTCGATAACGCCGCAGGCCACCGGCGCCCCCGAATTTCCTGCCGGCGGCGAACTCAGGTCGTCGGCTCCGGAGGTTATCACCACCGCCTTATTGACGATCGACTGCGGACCATCGAGCCGGATGAGATGGTCGAGCCGCTTGTAATGGCCCGTACCCCCTTCCTGCCCGGCCTCAATGTTGCCGAGGTCTCCGAGGTAACGCTGGGCGGGGGGATTGCCGGGCGCACCATGCGGACTTCCGGAGGGGTTGTAAATGCCGCCAGCCGAACCCGCATCCGGGGCGCTGCAGTCCCCTTTCTCGTGGATATGGAATCCGTGCTTGCCGGGCGACAACCCCTGCAGGTCGGCCACGATTTCCACCCCTCCGGTTTTCGGGTGAACCTGACCGTCCCGTGGACTGCCTGCCCTGGCGTCGATTGCAGACGGGCAATCGCCACTTCCGGAGTTTCGGCGGTGCTTTTGCTCCCGGTCGGCGCCTGTGCCGCTTCTTTCGGTTCCCCTCCCTGCTTGGCGGCCGGTTTGCCGATTTCCTCCGGAGTTTTCTGCGTTTCCCGGTTTTCGCAGGCGGAGAAGGTGAAGGCTGCGGCGATGAGCAGGAAGGCGATGGCCAGAGGACGAATCATCTGTTTCCCCCAGATGGTCGAGGTGGATTATGATTTACTTATATATTTGTGGTACATGATGTCAAACCGCAGGCAATCGCACCACTGCCGCCATCTCGCTGGTGGAATGCGGTCTGACGGAGGAGGAGAGGGCCGGTGAAGAATACGGAAATCCTGGAAATCAAAACCACTTCACGATCGCCGACGGGTTTTCCGCGATCGTGCCGAAGCAGGGAGGGCACTGGCCGGCCTGATGCGAAGCCGGCGGGAGGAGAGGACGCTGGTGCTGGCGGTGCCGGCCGGCGGCGTGCCGGTGGCGGCTTCCCTGGCAGAGGCGCTCGGGATAGAAATGGATGTGGCGGTGGTGAGCAAGATCACTCTTCCGTGGAACACCGAGGCCGGTTACGGGGCGGTCGCCTTCGATGGCAGCGTGCACCTGAAGGAGTCGCTGCTTCCTTCACTGGGGCTGACGGAGGCGGAGATAGCCCGTGGCATCGAACAAACCCGGGAGAAGGTGCGGCGGCGCCAGCAACTGTTCCGCGGAGAGCGGCCCTTGCCGCCGATCGCCGGACGACTGGTTATCCTGGTCGATGACGGGCTGGCGTCGGGGGTGACCATGCGGGCGGCGGTAGCGGCGCTGCGCGGCCAGGGGGCGGGTCGCCTGATCGTGGCGGTCCCCACGGGTCATGAGGCGGCGGTTGCGGCTATGGCGGCGGAGGTGGATGCGGTGTGCTGCGCCAACATCCGCAGCGGCTGGCGTTTCGCCGTGGCGGAGGCCTATGAAACCTGGACCGATGTCAGTGAGGAGGAAGCTCTTGAAATCCTGACGAGAATGCGGGAATACGGAGCCGGCAGACCCGCAAGCCGACAGCTGAGAAACGCCGTGTTGGAAAGAGGTCACTGATTCTCTCCGAGTCCCTCTTCCATCTCGGCCATCAAGCGGCTGCGCAGTTCATGGATGCCCCGGCTCATCGAGACCTTGTAGAGATGAGGATTGAAAAGCCGCAGCGATCCTTCCGGCAACCTTTTCAGCTGCTCGGCGCAGCGCTCGGATGCCGCCTCCAGGGAAAGGAGGGGGGCGCATACCCGGCCGCCGTCCATGACCACCTGGCGCACTTCCTCGAAAGCTGACGGGGACGGGATTGCCTTGTGGCGGGAGGGATTGGTGGGATCGTAGACGGTATCGCCGGCAGAGACGGTTTCCCCGTCCAGCGTCATGACATCCATGGCGAACCGGCCGCTGCCGCCAAGCACCCGCAGCAGGCGCTTGCGGTCGGGGAGCGTCGCCTTGCCCAGGTCGCTGGTGATTTTCAACTTCGGCCGCTCATTGAACCGCACCAGCTTGTAGACCCCGCCCAAGTGCGCCGCCTCCCTCGCCGGCGCCGGTGGCCAGCTTCGTCCCGACGCCGTAAATATCCACCTTCCCCCCCTCGCTGCGCACCGAGTAGATGATGTATTCGTCGAGTTCGTTGGAGGCGACGATTTTTACGCCCGGGAAACCCGCCTCATCGAGCAATCGCCGAGCCTCCTTGCTCAGGTAGGCGATATCCCCCGAATCGAGGCGAATGCCCCTGAGTTCATAGCCCCGCGCGCGCAGTTCGCCGGCGACGGTGATGGCGTTGGGCAGGCCGCTCTTGAGGGTATCATAGGTATCCACCAGCAGTATGGCGTTGTCGGGAAAGCATTCGGCATAGGCGCGGAAAGCCGTGAGTTCGTCCGGAAAGGCCATGACCCAGCTGTGGGCATGCGTTCCCTTTACCGACAGTCCGAAGAGCATGCCGGCCAGCACGTTGCTGGTGCTGCGCACGCCGCCGATGCTGGCGGCGCGCGCCTCGCTCACCCCGCCGTCCGGTCCCTGGGCCCGGCGCAGGCCGAATTCGAGGACCGTTCCGTCGCCGGCGGCCGTGGTCAGGCGGGCCGCCTTGGTGGCGATCAGGGTCTGGAAATTGATGATATTGAGCAGGGCGGTTTCCACGAACTGGGCCTCGGCCAGGCTCCCCTCCACAGTGAGCAGCGGTTCGTTGGCGAAAACCACCGTCCCTTCCGGCGGCGCGATAATCCGTCCACGGAACCGAAATTTCCGCAAAAATTCAAGAAAATGCAGGCTGAAAAATCTTCAGGCTGGCCAGATAGGCGAGCTCCGCTTCGGTGAAGCGCAAACCTTCCAGATATCGCAGAGCCGGTTCCAGGCCGGCAAAAACGGCATAGCTGCCGTGGAATGGATTCGTCCGGAAATAGAGGTCGAAGACCGCTGGGGTTTCCTGCATCCCCTCGTCGAGATAGCCGGCGAGCATCGTCAGTTCATACAGATCGGTGAGCAGGGCGGAATATCGTAATCGTTCCATCGGCAGGCCTCAAAAATGTCAATCTCAACGCAAAGTCGCAAAGTTGAGAATAAAGGCGCAAATGACTTCAAAAAAGAATTTTAGCTCCCTTCTTTGCGTCTTGCATGCATCCTTGGCACCTTTGCGTTAAATGTTTTTCCCGATCTGCCTTTTAGTCGGCCAGTTCCCGCTCGATGCTGGCGAGCCCTTCGACCGCCCCGCAGGGGAGGGAGAGGTGGGGCGCGGCGATATGCGCCTCGCGGGGATTGATGCGGATGACCGTGGCCCGGGGCAATCGCCCAAGCCGCTCGCTGAGGTAACGGATGGTAGGGATGGCCGAGCCGGCACCGATCTCCACCACGGCCAGCGGCTTGCCGCCGGTGCGCCTCCAGAAAGGTCTCGAAGCGCTCCTCCTGAAGGGCGCTGCGATCGCCGATCCAGGAGTAATCGCCGAACATCAGGATATTGGGGCGGGCCACGGCGCCGCAATGGGGGCAGCGGGGCAGGTGTTGCGCCCGCATCGTGGTGAAATCGACCGGGATTTCCTCGCAGTTGTCCCAGATCGCCAGCCGGCAGGGCTTCAGGCACTGCAGGTGGTGGATCGAGCCGTGCACCTCGACGACGCCGCTCCTCGGCGAAGCCGGCTTTCTGGAACTGACCGTCGACATTGCTGGTGACCACGAAGTGGTCGAGGCCGAGGCGCTCGATCCAGGAGAGCAGCAGGCGGAAGCCGAGGTGCGGTATGGTGGCCCGATAGAGATTGGTGCGGTGGCCGTAAAAGCCCCAGCCGAAGGCCGGGTCCCTCTCGAAGTGGGCGGGATTGGCGGCGCTTACGAAATCGATGCCGAGCCGCCGGTACATCGGATAGGCGGTCCAGAACCCCTGATCGCCGCGGAAATCGGGGAGTCCGGAATCAACCCCCATCCCCGCCCCGGCGGTGATGACCAGCGCCCGCGACTGCCGGAGGGCCTGCGGCGGCCTCTGCAGAATCTTTCATCCAGTTCCATGACGCTTTACCTGCAGGAGTAGATTCCTCGGTTTCATTCCTCGCCGAAGAGCCGAAACAGACCTATTATATCCCCACCCGCACCAGTGTGGGCCGCAGCAGCCTTACGACTTCTCGGGGCGCGATGTCGACCAGAAAGCCCCGCCGGCCGCCGTTGATGTAGATGTGCGGCAGGTCGAGGATGGTCTCCTCCATGTATACCGGCATGGGACGGCGGGTGGCGAAAGGGGAGGTGCCGCCGACCAGGTATCCCGAGTGGCGGTTGGCGGCCTCCGGAGGGCAGGGGGTGACGCTCTTCACTCCGATGAGGCGGGCCAGTTCCTTGGTCGAAACCTGGAGGTCACCGTGCATCAGGACGATCAGCGGGTTTTTCCCCTCGTCCTCCATGATCAGGGTCTTCACCACCTGGTGTTCCTCCACCCCGAGCTCGCGGGCGGAGACGGTGGTCCCCCCCTTCTCCTCATAACGATAGAAATGCGGAGTGAAAGCGACCTGCTGTTCGCGCAGCAGGCGGATGGCCGGGGTAACGGGGGTCTTATCTTTGCCCATCGGCTTTCCTTCTCAGCTGCCGAACCAGGAGGCGACCAGCATGACCAGGCTGGCGGCGACGGCGCCGGTGCTGAGCAGGCCGAGAAGGTTGAACAGGGGATCGGTCCGGCGCAGCAGCGCACCGCGGATGGGCAGAATCAGGCCGAGAATGATGCCGCCCACCGCACCGCCCAGGTGGCCGGCATTGTCGGCGCCGACCAGCAGGCCGAAAATGAAAGCGTAGGCGGCCCACTGCAGCATGAAGTTGCGGCGGTGAATGGCCACCGGATCGCCCATCCGGTGGTAGAAGGCGGCGGCGAAGCCGATCAGCCCGAACAGGGCGCCGGAGGCCCCCACTACCGGCACCAGGGGGTGCCAGAACCAGCCGGCGACGGTGGCGGTCAAGGCGGTAAAGACGTAAAGGAAGAGGAAACGGGCCTTGCCGATCTCGAATTCGACCAGGGGACCGACCTGGTACAGGACAACCATGTTGAAGGCGAGGTGAATGATGCCGCCATGGGTGAAGGCATAGGTCAGGCATCGCCACCACTGCCCCTCGCCCGAGGACCAGTGGCCAGTATTGGGCGCCGGCATGGACCAGCAGGGCGGTATCGGGATTCAGCAGCGGCGACAGACCACGACCGGCGGCGCTCCCCTGCAGAACCATGGCGGTGAAGAAGACCAGGTTGAGCAGAATAAGCCCATGGGTGACTGAATACCCGGCCCGCCCGGGCCGGCGCAGACCTTCCATCGTTTCCCGCAACTGCCGCTGCCAGCGCACCCGCCGCCAGTTCCAGCGCGAGGCGCTGAACCTTTTCTCATTCACCATCATCTCCGTTGCAGCAACCAGCTCAGGGATACCTTGCAGGCAAAAATCTTCGGGAACCTGCTAGAGATTAGCACAAGGAGAGTCGATATGGGTAATCTTATTGAGGATTTGCGAAAGGCCAGCGGAAAGGCTATACTTTTTTCCCGCGGGCGGCGGCGGCCGTCGGCATTTTCACATTTCTCAGCGGGAGGAGAACAATGGCACTGGAATCGATCAATCCGGCAACCGGCGAACTCATGGAAGCTTACAGTGAATGGTCGCCGGCGCGGACCCGGGAAGTCATCGCCGAGGTGCATAATGCCTGGCTGGGATGGCGAGAGACAGCGTTTGCCGAACGGACGACGCGCATGCGCCAGGCCGCCGAGATTTTACGCCGTAACCGTGACGAATACGCCCGGATCATGGCGCAGGAAATGGGGAAGCCGATCGCCGACGGCCGGGCCGAAGCGGAGAAGTGCGCCTGGGTGTGCGATTATTACGCCGAGAACGCCGAGCGCTTTCTGGCCCCTGAGCCGGCGCAAAGCGACGGCTCCAAGGCCTACGTCGCCTTCCGCCCGCTCGGTACCGTGCTGGCGGTCATGCCCTGGAACTTCCCCTTCTGGCAGGTATTCCGCTTCGCTGCTCCGGCGCTGATGGCCGGCAATACCGGGGTGCTGAAACATTCCTCCAACGTGCCCCGGTGCGCCCTGGCCATCGAGGAGGTTTTCACGGCGCGCGGGTTTCCCGGAAAACGTCTTCCGTACGCTGATGATCGGCTCGCGGCAGGTCGATGCGGTGATCGAAAACGATCTGGTCCAGGCGGTCACTCTGACCGGCAGCGATGTCGCCGGCCGCCAGGTGGCGGCCAAGGCCGGGCAGATGCTGAAAAAGACGGTGCTGGAGCTCGGCGGCAGCGATCCCTTCATCGTCCTTGCCGATGCCGACCTGGACGAGGCGGCGAAAATCGGGGCCAAGGCCCGCTGCATCAATTCCGGGCAGAGCTGTATCGCCGCCAAGCGCTTCATCGTCGTCGACGCGATCTATGACGTATGGCTGGACAAGTTTCAGGCGGCGATGGAGGCGTTGGTCATCGGCGATCCTCTGGACGAGCAGACCCAGGTCGGTCCCCAGGCCCGGGAAGATCTGATGCTGGAACTGCACGGGCAGGTGGAAACTTCGGTGGGGAAGGGGGCGCAGGCTGCTCCTCGGCGGCCAGCCGCTGGATCGCCCGGGCTACTTCTATCCGCCAACCATCCTGACCGGGGTCAAGCCGGGGATGCCGGCTTACGACCAGGAACTCTTCGGGCCGGTCGCCTCGGTGATCCGGGTGAAAGATGCCGAAGAAGCGGTGGCGGTGGCCAATGCCTCCCCCTTCGGTCTCGGCGGCTCGGTCTGGACCCGCGATACGGCGCAAGGGGAAGAGATCGCCGGCCGCATCGAGGCCGGCGCGGTCTTCGTCAACGGTATCGTCAAGAGCGATCCCCGGCTTCCTTTCGGCGGCGTGAAGATCTCCGGCTACGGCCGCGAACTCTCCCATTACGGGATCAAGGAGTTCGTTAATATCCAGACGATCTGGGTGAAGTAGTTTCCGCCCGGAAACGGTCCTTTTCCGCCGTAGCGGCGTCAATCTGCGGGCTTGCTTGTGCGGCGTACCGATGTACGCCTCCGCGCAATCCCTTGATTTCCTTGCTACAACGAAAAATTCCTCGTTTCCGATCCGGTCCAATAGGTCTTATAAATCCTATCGGACCTCTGTTTGTTTTCAGATCAGGTCTTTGAGCCACCTGAATGCTACCAGGGTGCCGATCGCCGAGCCGATGGAGGAGAAGAAGAAGACCAGCAGGACCCGGGTCAGGCGGTTCCCCCACCAGCCGCGCACGGTGGCCAGATCGTCGCCGACGCACTCCAGGTCGCGCACCGTCGGGGCGGCGACAAAAGCCTGCACCAGGCCGGTGACGAAGCCGGCGCCGATGGTCGGGTTGAGGGAGGTGATCGGGGCGGCGATGAAGGCGGCGACCACGGTCAGGGGATGGCCGAGAGCAATGACGGTGCCGAGGGATGCCAGCAGGCCGTTGGCCAGAACCCAGGCGACGGCGGCCCCGGCCAGTCGCTGCCGGTCGCCGAGGAAGAAACCGACGATGAAAAGGGCGAAGACCACCGCCGGGACGATCCAGGGAAGGGCCCGGGCGAGGGAGGATTTCGGATGGTATGGTGGAGATTTCGGCGATCTCCTCCGGCCGGCTCTCCGCCGGCAGTTGGCGAAGCAGGCCGGGGACGTGCGCCGCTCCCACCACCGCTACCACCTTTTGCCCGGGTGCCTGGCGGATGTAATGGGCCATGTAGCGGTCGCGCTCGTCGACCAGGATGGTCTTTGACCGAAGGCAGCAGGTCCCCCATCTCTTCCAGCATGGCGGAAAGGGTATCGGACTGCCGCAGGCGTGCGAGTTCCGCCTCATCGAGTTTCTGTTTCTCGAACAGGCTGGCAAGCAGGGTGGCCAGCAGGTTCATCCTTTTCCACCATCCCGTCTTGCGCCAGGCCCGCAACAGGGTAGTGCGCAGTTCGCGGTCCACCAGGCGGACGGCGATTCCCCGCTCCTCGGCCAGATCGGCGGCCGCGGCAAGTTCCGCCCCCGGCTTGACTCCTGTCTGCAGCCCCATCCTCTTCTGGAAGGAGGCAAGAACCAGGTTGGCGAGGAGAAAAGGTCCCTGCCCTCGGCGGATTGCCTGCACCAGGTTGAGGGATTGCCAGCGGTTCCGGTCCTGCAGGGCATGCCGGCGCTGATGCGTCGAGTTCGACACATACGCAATCCGGCGCCTCCGCCTCGATCACCTGGCGCACGGTATCCACCGAATCCTGGGAAATATGGGCGGTCCCGACCAGGACGAACTCCCTGCCGTCGAGAAAAAGGCGTTGAATGTCAGATGGGTTTTCGTTGCTCATGGTATCCCGCTGTCCCTGTGGAAGTTTAAGCTCAGATGATATCACAGAATCGCACCCGGCACGGTCGGCATTTCCCCGACCTGGTTTGATCCGATCCTTTCTGCCAGGCCGTTGAGTTTTGATATACTTTCTATAGAAGAATAACGGCAACTGCTGAAGTTGAGGGGAAGGAGAATGAACATGGAAAAAGACCGCTACCTATACATGTGCGACAAGGCCGAGGAAGGCCGGGAAGACATCTTCGTGAACCATCCCGCTACCAGTGAAGGAGGGATGGTTCTGACGTGCGACCTGGATCAGTTGGTGGTGAAGACGAGTGAAGGCAAGGAGCGCCATTGGGATTACCGGGAATGCGAAGAGACGCTCAGCCGCCGCGAGATCTTTCCTTACCGATAATTGTTCCCAGAAGTTCAATGCGAAAAAAAGGCGCCGTTCGCGGCGCCTTTTTCGATGGGCTCTCCACTCCTACCGTGGGTCGCAAGACCTCATAGCGAGTTCTCACTAAGTGGGAACGCCGGGGGGCGAATTAGGCGTCCCAATCGAGTTGGGCTGGCACACAACACCTCGGAAGGCATCCCCGTTTTTGACCACTGTTCCGCTTGGGCGTTCTGACCTCACCTGTAGGGCAGAGAGTACTGTGTCACCAACAGTATAGGAAAAGATCCCTTCCCAGACAAGAGGAAACTTGGAGGAAACTTGCTCGGTGGCAAGCGCAGGTCGCTTCCCCTTCTGCCGGAGCAGGCCTGCCCGGAAATTCAGCGAGGGGACGACCTCGGGTTGTATATCTGCCGGAACATCATCGCCGAGCACGAGGGGCGGCTGCAGTTGAGGACCGTGGCAGGAAAGGGCGCGACTTTTTCCGTCGTTCTGCCCATGTGAGGTTTTGCCCGCGGAATGTTCAGGTGATTGAGGGGCTGCGGATTAAATAGGCACCAACTTCCGGATAACCAGGAAAAGTCCTTGAAAAAAGAGAACGTACGTTTTGGCACAGCCTATGCTTTACATAGGGCAGTAACGGCGCAGACCACTCACTGCGCCGCCTGAAGGCGAACCACGATCCTGCCGGAACAATGATGTCCCGACGCCGGATCGCCAGTTACGGGCAAAGGCGCCCCACCCTCCATCGAGGGTAAGGGCGCCTTTTCTATTTGTGGATCTAGAAAGGAGACAGTGGACATGAAGAAAATCGAATGCATCATCAAGCCGTTCAAACTCGATGATGTGAAAAGCGTCCTCACCGACATCGGCATTACCGGCATAACGGTCAGTGAGGTCCGCGGCTTCGGCCGGCAGAAAGGGCACACCGAATTATACCGCGGGGCCGAATACCAGATCGATTTCATCCCCAAGGTGAAGATCGAACTGGTGGTTCCGGCCGAACGGGTCGCCGAGGTCGTGGCTGCAGTCCAGAAGGAGGCCTGCACCGGCCGCATTGGTGACGGCAAGATTTTCGTTCTGGCGGCAGAGCAATCGATTCGCATCCGTACCGGCGAGACCGGCCCTGATTCCCTTTAACAACCCGGGGCAAAGCTTTTTCAGGAAACCTACTTATAAAAGCTGATCAAGGAGGTACGAACATGAAAAAATCCCTTTTCCTCGCGGCACTTGGCATGTTGCTGCTGCTGCCGGTTCTGAGTCTGGCAGCGGCAGAGGCCCCCGTCACTCCCGAGACCGTTCAGATCAACCTTAATTTCGTCTGGACCCTGGCTGCCGCCTTTCTGGTCTTCATCATGCAGGCCGGCTTCGCCATGGTTGAATCAGGGTTCACTCGCGCCAAGAACGCCTGCAACATCATGATGAAGAACCTGATGGATTTCTGCATCGGCTCCATCGGATTCTGGGCGGTCGGCTTCGGCCTGATGTTCGGGGTCGGCACCAGCTTTTTCGGCCGCAGCGATTTTTTCCTCAACGGCGCCGTTGGTGACGGGCGGTCCCTGGAACTACGCCTTCTGGATGTTCCAGGTAGTCTTCGCCGCCACGGCCGCAACGATCATCTCCGGGGCGGTCGCCGAGCGCACCAAGTTCAGCGCCTACTGCGTCTATTCCTTCTTCGTCTCGGCACTGATCTATCCGATCTTCGGCCACTGGGCCTGGGGCAATCTCTATCATGGCGATGCCGCCATCGGCTGGCTGGCCAACCTCGGCTTCATCGACTTTGCCGGGTCCACCGTTGTGCACTCCATGGGCGGTTGGCTCTCCCTGGCCGGGGCCATCATCGTCGGACCGCGGATCGGCAAGTACGGCAAGGACGGCAAGGTAAAACCGATTCCCGGCCACAATATCCCGCTGGCCTCCCTCGGCGTCTTTCTCCTCTGGTTCGGCTGGTACGGTTTTAATCCCGGCTCCACCACCGCCGGTACGCCGCAGATCGCCATCATCGCCGTGACCACCACCCTGGCCGCCGCGGCCGGCGCTGTCTCCGCGTTGCTCTTCACCTGGTTCAAATATGGTAAGGCCGACGTTGGCATGACCCTCAACGGCGCCCTGGCGGGCCTGGTCGCCATCACTGCCGGCTGCGCCAACGTTTCGCCGACCTCTTCCGTTATTATCGGTCTGCTTGCCGGTGTTCTGGTTATCATCTCGGTGCTGTTTTTCGACAAGATCCATGTCGACGATCCGGTCGGGGCGATCTCCGTTCACGGCGTTTGCGGGGCCTTCGGCACCTTGTCGGCCGGGATCTTCGACTCGGCCGGGTTTTCCCTCCATACCGTTGGCGTGCAGCTTATCGGCATCGGTAGCTGCTTTGTCTGGGCCTTCGGGAGCGGTCTGGTCCTCTTCAAGCTCATCGACCTGACCATCGGTATGCGGGTTTCCGAGGAAGAGGAATTGGCCGGCCTCGATTTCGCCGAGCACGGTGCTTCCGCCTATCCCGACTTCCAGACTGTGCACCTGGGAAGCATTTTTACCCCTGGCGGGGACCTGGGGGGGAAACAGTCGGTCGCTGGGGAGAAGATTTCTCGCCCGGTGCCCCAGTCCTGATAAAACTTCCATGCAGGTTTTAAAACCCTCACAAAGGAGAAGGTAAGATGAAGAAATGGAACCTGGTTCTCATTGCCATGGTGCTCTCCACCCTCAGCCTGGCACCGGCCGCCCGGGCCGCTATTGAAGTGAGCGGCGACGCCTACGCCGGTCTGTACAATAAATATCTCTGGCGCGGCTTCGATCTCAGCGGCGGCAAAGGCGTCGTCCAGGGGGGAGTGGATCTGAGCGCCAAGGGGCTTACCCTCAGCTACTGGACCAACCTGCAGCTCAAGGATGCCGACGGGCTCGATTCCGGTGAGGCAACGGAAACCGACATCACTCTGGACTATACGCTCGCCGTCAACGATCTTGTTTCCCTGAGTCTCGGCAACATCTTCTATCAACTGGATGGGATTCCGGACACCAACGAACTGTACCTGGGGGCCAGCCTGAACACCACTCTCAGCCCCAGCTTCAAAGTGTACTATGACTGGGACGAGGCGAACGAAGATGGCCTCTTTCTGTCCGCCTCCATCGGCCACACCTTCCAGGTGATGGAAAATCTGGGCATCAATCTCGGCGCCCTGGTCAGCTTCAATCAAGACAGCGATTATGCCGTCGGCGATTATTCCGGCTGGCACAACTATGAGCTGAGCGCCAGCGCCGATTATGCCGTTACCGATCACCTCAGCATCAGCCCCATCGTCCTCTACTCCGCGCCGATCAGTTCCGCTGCCAAGGATGCCATTGACAGCCAGTGGCTGACCGGGATCAATCTATCCCTCACCTTCTGATCGTCGATAGCTCGTTTCGAAAACCAAAAGCCCGCCGTCGCAGTCTGACGGCGGGCTTTCTCACTGCCGGAAAGGGACGGTCTGGTGTGCCGAAAGCGGCTTTTCGCCGGTAGGATTTTCACCGGATCATGCTAAGGTGTGATGAAACGCTCAACCGGTATTTGAGGAGGCTTCGCTCATGACCGGCACCCGCGGCAACCCGCTGTCCAGGTTTTCCCGGGGGTTTTTCTCCCCGTTTCAGGCCGGAAAATTTCTCCTGCGGCACCCTGGACTGGTTCGATTCGTTATGATTCCTTTCCTGATCAACCTCCTGGTCTTCTCGGCCGCGGTTTATCTCGGTTTTCATTTCTTCAACAGTACCGTTAGCGGCCATATCCCCAGCGGGGAGGCCTGGTACTGGGCTCTGCTCTACTATTTCCTGTGGGTGGTTGCGGTGCTGCTGACGGCGGTCCTGGTTTTTTTTACCTTCACCGTGGTCGGAAACCTGATCGCCTCTCCTTTTAACGATCTGCTATCCGAAAGGACCGAGGAGATTCTCGCCGGCCGCCGTATCGAGGAGAATTTCTCTTTCCGGCTGTTCTGGCGTGACGCCCGCCGGACATTCATCGAGGAAGTCAGGAAGATCGGCTTGTTCGTTGGCGGGATGATTCTGCTGCTCCTGCTCAACCTGATCCCTGTTATCGGGACCCTGCTGTATGCCTTTCTGTCGATTCTCTTCACTCTCTTTTTCCTGGTGGTCGAATATACCGGCTATGTTTTCGGGCGCAAACGCGTCCCTTTTCGCGACCAGCGCCGTTATATATTCGCCCGCCCCTTCCTGATGCTCGGGTTCGGCTGCGGCGTGCTGGCTGTTCTCGCTATTCCCTTTCTCCAGTTTCTCTGCATCCCGGTGGCGGTGGTCGGCGCCACCCAGCTCTGCTTCGAATCGCCCGGCCAAACGGAAGGAATGACCGCGTCATGAAAGAGATTCTTCTGCAGGCGGCGCGTGAAGGTGGCCGCGTATTGCTGGAAAGGTTTGGCGGCGCCCAGGCGGTGCGCCACAAGGGAGAGGTTGACCTGGTGACCGAAGCCGACCGGCTGGCCGAGCAGGCGATCGTAAAGGTATTGCGCGGGACCTTTCCCTACCACGATATCCTGGCCGAGGAGGATGATTACGGCCGGCACGATTCCCCCTACCGCTGGATCATCGACCCTCTCGACGGTACTACCAATTATGCCCACGGTTTCCCCTGGTTCGCCGTTTCCATCGCCCTGGAAGTGGCCGGCGAGGTTACCTTGGGCGTCGTCTATAACCCATTGAGCCGGGAGATGTTTTTCGCCGAGAGGCATCAGGGCGCCTTCCTCAATGGGGTCATGCTGCAGGTATCGCGCACCCTGCGACTGAATCAGGCACTGCTGGCGACCGGTTTTCCTTACGACCGAAAGACCAGTTCCTGTAATAATTTCGACCATTTCATCAACTTTCAGCGGGTTGCGCAGGCCTGCCGGCGGTTCGGGGCCGCCAGCCTCGATCTGGCCTACGTCGCTGCCGGACGTTTCGATGGCTATTGGGAAATGAAACTCAAGCCATGGGATGTGGCGGCCGGCCAGCTGCTGGTCGAGGAGGCCGGGGGCCGGATCAGCGATTTCGCCGGCAGTCTGTTCGATATCTATGGCCGGGAATGCCTGGCGAGCAACGGAGAAATCCATTCCGAAATGTTGGAAGTGCTGGGGCAGGGAATGCGGCCATAGCTTCGATCGAAACAGCGGCGATTCCGGGGATCATAACAGGTGGGGATTCAGAGTTTGCTTTTGGCGGTTGTATCCGGCTGCCAGTACCGGTAATATAAAAAGAAAGAGGCTATTCCCTGCCCGTCCAGGCAAGCAGTCGACGCTTGCCAGGGCTGGCAAAACTGCGGAAGGAGGTATGAATGGCCGAGGTGGAAAGACGTGAACAGATGGGGTATGCGGTTTCCGACGGCTCTCTGGAGCGACTGGATGAAGACCTCAACATCATGGAAAGACATGCGGAGCAGCTGGCGGAATCCGAGGATGAAGTCAAGGAGGCCATGCGAAAATGGGACCGGGAATATAAGAACGAGCGGTTCCATAGCGTCCCTAAACCGCGCAAACATATTCGTTAACTTAGCAAGAAGAAAAGGCCCCGCCAGGGGCCTTTTCCTTATCTGTCCTGCTCTGATTCTTCCCCAGTGTCGGGCTGCGGCGGAGTAGCCAACTTGATCGCCTCGATTTCCTCCTCCAGGGTTGCGGCCGAATTTTTATAGCTGTCCAGCTTTCTCAAGAGCGCCTGGACTTCTTCTCTTTCCAGAACGTTACTCCCTTCTTCCCGGTACTCGTCAATCAATCGGCCGAGATCGGCATAGACGGTGGAAATTTTCTTGTGCAGAGAACCGAGATCGATTTTCTTCTGGACGATCTGTTTGTACTGGTTGGCGCGGAAAGTGGCCGTTTGCAAGGTCTTGCGGGTGGCACCCCACATTTTTTCGGCCGATTCCCGAAGCCGCTCCGATTTCTCCTCGTCCATTCTTATCCTCCTCAAGAGAGTAAATTAGTTGATATTTTAGCTATTTTCACGAAAAGCGTCAACCAGCGATTTCCCGGGGCTTTCCGCTTGCCCATCAGATCAACCTGGTATAAAATTTTTAATATTTTGAATGCCGGCTGCTCGCCGGGGAAAGGGAAACTCATGGCCGAACCGGGTAAAACAAAATTTCAAATTGATCTGCGGCGGTTTCTGCGCGAACGCGAAGAGAACCGGGACCTCACCCGCCTGATCTGCGAAATTGCCAATGCCTCCAAGTATATCATCAATTCGATTCGGACCGGTGACCTGGGGGTGGCGGGAACCTCCAATCTCTATGGAGAAGAGCAACTTGCCCTCGATGTGCTTTCCGACCGGATCATCCGCAAGCGGCTGACGCATTCCGGCGTAGTCGCCAATATGGTCTCCGAGGAAACCTCCGATATCATCACCGTCTCCCCCGACAGCGAAGGCAAGTATTCGGTGGCCTTCGATCCCCTGGACGGCTCTTCCCTGGTCGATGTGAACCTGGCGGTCGGAACCATTGTCTCCATTTTTGAGGGTAGCGATATCCTCCAGCCCGGGCGCAATCAGGTGGCTGCCATGTACATCCTTTACGGTCCGCGCACCACCCTGATGCTTTCCACCGGCCGCGGCGTCCAGGAGTTTGCCATGAACCAACTCATGGAATTCACCCTGGTGAACGAGAATGTGCGCATGGCCCCCAGCGGCAATATCTATTCGCCGGGCGGGCAACGCAATCGTTATACCCCCGGCACGGAGCGTTTCGTGCGCTATCTTGAAGAAAAGGGTTCCAAACTGCGCTACAGCGGCGGACTGGTCCCCGATATCAATCAGGTTCTGCTGAAGGGGAAAGGCATCTTTCTCTATCCGCACCTGCAGGGAGCCCCCCATGGGAAACTGCGGCTCTTGTACGAATTGAACCCGATGGCGTTCCTGGTTGAGCAGGCCGGCGGCGCCGCTTCAACCGGGCGGCAACGGATTCTCGATCTGATGCCGGAGGGAATTGAACAGCGGGCGCCGGTCTTCATCGGCTGCAAAGAGGACGTAGCATTGGCCGAGCAGTTCATCCGGGAGGAAGAAGCCGGTTCCATGGCTGGCGTAGGCCTGACCGGAATCGGATAAGAGGAGAATAAAAAAAGCCCGGCGAGCCTTTTGGCTTGCCGGGCTTTTTTGATCAACGATCGGCTTATTTCAGCAGGTCTTTGACCTTCTCATAGCCAAGGTTGTAGGCTTTTTTGTTCAGCTCGATAAAGGCCTCGGGAACGCGGGCGAGGACAGCTTTTTCGCCCGCTTCACGGGTGACCACGTCGGTGAGGGCGACCATCGCCCCCAAGGCGACGACGTTGCCGACGATCTCGCGGCCGATTTCATCCTTGGCAGTCCGGATGATGGGGAATTTATAGGTCTTGAAGTTCCCCTTCGGCTCGCGCTTCACGAAGTCGGAATCGAGCAGCAGGACCCCGCCGTCCTTGATGCCGTTGGCGTATTTGTCAGCCGATTCCTGGGTCATTGCCAGGCAGGCATCGACGACGGTTGCCTTCGGATAATCGATCGGGGCATCCGAGATGATGACCTCGGACTTGGAGGCGCCGCCGCGGGCCTCGGGACCGTAGCTCTGGGACTGTACGGCGTGTTTCCCCTCGACGATGGACGCGGCCTCGGCGAGGATGATTCCGGCGGTGATCAGACCCTGACCACCGGCGCCGGAGAAGCGGATTTCATAACGTTTTGCCATCGCTGTATCCTCCTTTCGGTGATCAGATTGCCTGGCCCTGGGCCTTGGCGATGATTTTGGCGTACTGCTCGCAGTATTCCGGCTTCTCTTCCTTGTACAGAACGCCGGTGAGTACCTTGCCCTGCAACTGTTCAGCGGTCATTTTGGCGGCCGCTGCCACCGGCACGGCCATTCTCCTTGAGCCGCTTCATCATATCGACCACCGAGCGGAATTTGTTCCGGCGGCCGTAAGTCGTGGGACAGTCGTCGAGGACCTCGATGACCGCCATCCCCTTGTGCTTGATCCCCTCGGCGATCAGCTTGTCGATCTGGGTGGCGTGAAAGGAAGTGGTGCGGGCCACGAAAGTGGCGCCGGCGCCGATAGCCAGTTTGCTGATGTCGAAGATCGGATCGGGGTTGCCGTAAGGGGTAGTGGAGGCTTTGTCCCCGGTGGGGGTGCAGGGAGAGAACTGTCCTCCGGTCATCCCGTAAATGAAATTGTTGAAGATGATGTAGGTCAAGTCGATGTTGCGGCGGCAGGCGTGGATGAAGTGGTTGCCGCCGATGGCGGTGCCGTCGCCATCGCCGCCCATGACGATGACCGACATTTCGGGCTTGGCCATCTTCACGCCGGTGGCGAAGGCGGCGGCTCGGCCGTGGGCTGTGTGCAGAGTGCAGAAATCCATGTAGCCGGGAAGGCGGCTGGCGCAGCCGATGCCGGAAACGATGGCGGTATTGTTCTTCTCCAGGCCGCAGGCGTCCATGGCACGGATCAGGCCTTTCATGACGATACCGTGACCGCAGCCGGGGCACCAGATGTGGGGCAGCTTCCCAGGACGGAGCGCCTTGTCATAATCGTAAGCCATTTACCGAACCTCCTTCACTTTAGCCATGATCTGGCCGGGATTGAGCGGCTCACCGTCAACGCGGTTGACCCCGGCGATGGTGCATGCACCCTTGGAAACCCGCTCCACTTCGAGGATCATCTGCCCGAGGTTCATTTCGGGGACGACGATCGCTTTGGCCAGTCGGGCCAGTTCGGCAACCCGTTTCTCGGGGAAGGGCCAGAGGGTAATGGGACGGAAGAGGCCCGCCTTGATTCCCTCCTTGCGCAGTTCATTAACGGCATAGCGGGCGCTGCGTGAAGTCGAGCCATAGGCGAAGATGATGACTTCGGCATCCTCGGTCAGGTATTCCTCACTCTTCTCGATATCGGCCCGGGCCTTCTCGCCTTCCACCTTGCTGACCTGGCGGCGCTCCTCGGCATCGACATACTCGGCCTTGGTGGTAGGGAAGCCGTCCTGGGCCTTGTTCAGACCGGTGACGTGGAAGCGGTATTCCGAGCCGAAGGCAGCCAGGGGAGGCACGTCGCCGAAGGAGGTGTCATAAGGCTTGTACTGCTCGGGCGGGACGGTCGGCTTGGCGCGGTCGATTACTTCGAGCTCGCCCGGTTCGGGGAACTCGATGCGCTCGCGCATATGGCCGACGATTTCGTCATAGATGACCTGTACCGGCATGCGGTATTTCTCGGCCAGATTGAAAGCGCGCACCGTCTCGGTGAAGATCTCCTGGCAGGAAGCGGGTGCCAGGGCAATAGTGGCATGGTCACCGTGGGTGCCCCAGCGGGCCTGCATGACGTCCGACTGCCCGGGGCCGGTCGGCATGCCGGTGGAGGGGCCGCCGCGCATGACGTTGATGATGACGCAGGGGACTTCGGCGATGCAGGCATAGCCGATCAGTTCCTGCTTCAGCGAAATACCGGGGCCGGAGGTCGCGGTGATCGCTTTGGCGCCAGTCAGGGAAGCGCCGATGACCGAGGCCATGGCCCCGATCTCGTCTTCCATCTGGATGAATTTGCCGCCCAGCTTGGGCAGTTCGTTGGAAAGAACTTCCGCCACTTCGGTGGAAGGAGTGATGGGGTAGCCGCCGAAGAACCGGGCCCCGGCGTATATGGCACCCTGGGCGCACGCTTCGTTCCCCTGCAACAGAGCAACTTTCTTAGCCACTGTGGTCAACCTCCTATTGGATTTATTCGGTATGGACCTTGATGGCAAAATCAGGGCACCGCAGTTCGCACTGCATGCACTTGATGCAGGCTTCCGGTCTGGCGACCTTGACGATGAAGGTTTCCATCTCCAGGACTTTGGTGGGGCAGAACTCGACACAGATGCTGCATCCCTTGCAGTATCTCTCGATGACCTCGATCCTCGGGGTCCCAGTTTTTTTGATGGCTTCAGGTTTCGGACTGCTCATTCCCCTTGATCTCCTTTGTGCGTGTTGGCCGTTCGAAATGGATTGAAAAAACTTTCCCATATTAGCGGAAAAAGGAAAGTGATGCCAGCCAATTCTTGTATACAGTTACCCGTTCTGTAAGCGCTCGGCAATCTTCGGAGGTAGGGACGGAGTGAGGGCCGGCGATGAGAAGGGACTCCAAATGGGAGAAGAATAGGAAAGAAGGGCAATGTTGCCATTGCCCTTCTTTCACTCAGAACCATGGACTTCTTTACTTCTTCATGCTGTCGACCAGGCTCTTAACCGCTGCGACCGACTTGTCCATCATTGCCTGCTCTTCGGCATCGAGTTTGAACTCCAGGATCTTTTCCACGCCGTTCTCGCCAAGGACGCAGGGAACGCCGACGAAATATCCTTTGATGCCGAATTCACCATTCAGATAGACGCAGCTGGGCAGCACGCGTTTCTGATCTTTGAGGATAGACTCGGCCATGGCGATGGCCGAGGAGGCCGGGCTGTAGAAAGCGGAGCCGGTCTTGAGCAGGGCGACGACTTCGCCGCCGGCCTTGCGGGTCCGGTTGACCATGGCTTCCATGACCTCTTTGGCCTTGGCGGCGCTGCCGTATTTCTGCTCGAGGAGTTCCATGACCGGAATGCCCTGTACGCTGGCATAGCGAACCAGAGGCACCATGTCGTCGCCGTGACCGCCGAGAGTCATGGCGATGACATCCTTGACCGAGACCCCGAGTTCCCAGGCGATGAAGGCCTTGAAACGGGCCGAGTCGAGGACGCCGGCCTGCCCGATCACCCGGTTGTAGGGGAAGCCGGTGATCTTCTGGCAGAGGGTGACCATCGCGTCGAGCGGGTTGGAGATGATGATGACGAAGGAATTCGGAGCATATTTTTTGATGCCTTCGGAGACCTGGGTCATGATCTTGGAGTTGACTTCGATCAGGTCGTCGCGGCTCATGCCCGGCTTGCGGGGAAGGCCGGCGGTGACGATGACGACGTTGGCTCCCTGGATGTCGGCATAGTCGTTGGTGCCTTTCAGGCTGACGTCGAAACCGTCGACCGGAGAGGCTTCCGCGATGTCGAGGCACTTGCCCTGGGGCAGGCCCTCGACGATGTCGAACAGCACGACGTCGCCAAGTTCACGCAGGGCGCAGAGCTGAGCCAGCACGCCGCCGATCTGACCACCACCGATAAGAGCGATTTTCGATTTTGCCATTGTTTTCCTCCTTGGATTGAAAATGGTTAGTTCCCTACACCTTAGGCTATGGCGTCGATTATGGCATTGAGATGTTGCGCTGGGACGCATCGCTTTTGCCGTCTTTTCCGGGTCCGGCTGATAGTAGCCGCCGATCTCGACAGGTTTCCCCTGGGCGGCAATCAGCTCCTGGTTTATCTTTTCCTCGTTTTCCTCCAGTTGCTTGGCCACTTTGCTGAAGCGTGCCTGCAGTTCCTTGTCCCTGGTCTGCGCCGCCAGCGCCTCGGCCCAGTAGAGGGCGAGATAGAAATGGCTTCCGCGGTTGTCGATCTGGCCGACTTTACGCGCCGGCGACTTGTTGTTGTCCAGGAACTTGCCGATGGCCTTATCGAGGGTCTCGGCGAGGACTTTGGCCTTCTCGTTACTGGTGGCGGCGATGTGTTCGAGGGAAGCACCGAGCGCCGTGAACTCGCCGAGCGAATCCCAGCGCAGGTATCCCTCCTTCAGGAACTGCTGAACGTGTTTGGGGGCCGAACCGCCGGCGCCCGTCTCGAAAAGCCCGCCACCCGCGAGGAGGGGAACGATCGAGAGCATTTTGGCGCTGGTGCCGATCTCGAGGATGGGGAAGAGGTCGGTCAGGTAATCACGCAGGGCATTGCCGGTGACCGAGATGGTGTCCTTGCCCTGGCGGATCCGGTCGAGCGAGAACCGCATGGCCTCCACCGGAGGCAGGATGCGGATGTCGAGCCCCTTGGTGTCGTGATCCTGCAGGTATTTCTCGACCTTGGCAATAATCTGCGCGTCGTGGGCCCGGTTTTTGTCCAGCCAGAAGACGGCCGGCGCGCCGGTTGCCTTGGCACGGGAGACGGCCAGCTTGACCCAGTCGCGGATGGGCAGGTCCTTCGCCTGGCACATGCGGAAAATGTCGCCTTCCTCGACCTTCTGCTCAAGCAGCGTCGTGCCGGAGTTGGCGTCGACGACGCGGATCTTTCCGGCCCCGCTGGCGATAAAGGTTTTATCGTGCGAGCCATACTCCTCCGCCTGCTGCGCCATCAGCCCGACGTTGGGGACGCTCCCCATGGTCGCCGGGTCGAACGCGCCATGTTTTTTGCAGTTCTCGATCGTCTCCTCGTAGATTGTCGCGTAGCAGCGGTCCGGGATCACCGCCTTGGTGTCGTGGAGCTTGCCGTCCGGCCCCCACATCTTGCCGGACTCACGGACGACGACCGGCATCGACGCGTCGATAATGATGTCGTTCGGCGCGTGCAGATTGGTGATGCCCTTATCCGAGTCGACCATCGCCAGTGCCGGGCGCATCTTGTAAGTCGCCTGGATGTCGGCTTCGATCTCGGCCCTTTTGGCTTCCGGCAGGCTCTGGATCTTCTTGTAGAGATCGCCGAGGCCCAGGTTCGGATTGACGCCCGCCTGCTTGAGCGCCGCCGCGTGTTTCGTGAAGACGTCCTTGAAGAAGACGGTCACGGCGTGGCCGAACATGACGGGGTCGGAAACCTTCATCATGGTCGCCTTGAGGTGGAGCGAGAAGAGTACGCCGTTCTTCTTCGCGTCCTCGATCTGCTCCTCATAGAACTTGCGCAGGGCGCGGACGTTCATCACCGTCGAGTCGATGACTTCGCCCTCCAGCAAGGGGGCGTTCTTTTTGAGGACGGTTGCCTTCCCGTCGGCGCCGACGAACTCGATCCGGTATTCCGTCGCCTTCGGAATGGTGGTGGACGTCTCGTGCCCATAGAAGTCGTCGGCGGTCATGTGGGCGACGTGCGACTTCGAATCGGGGCTCCATGCGCCCAGTTTGTGCGGGTTCTTCTTGGAAAACGCCTTCACCGAGGCCGGCGATCTGCGGTCCGAGTTCCCTTCCCGCAGCACCGGATTCACGGCGCTGCCCAGGACCTTGGCGTATCGTGCCTGGATCGCCTTCTCGGCTTCGTTCTCAGGGTTTTCAGGGTAGTCCGGGACGTTGTACCCGTGCTCCTGGAGCTCCTTGATGGCTTCCTTCAACTGGGGGATCGAAGCGCTGATATTCGGCAGCTTTATGATGTTGGCTTCCGGCGTCTTGACGAGTTTACCCAGTTGCGCCAGATAATCCGGTATCCTTTGATCCTCCCTCAGGTTTTCGGGAAAGTTGGCGATAATCCGGCCGGCCAGGGAGATATCCCTGGTTTCAACCTCAACGCCGGTTCCCCTGGTATATGCCTGGACGATAGGGAGTAGGGAGTACGTTGCCAAAGCAGGTGCTTCATCAATTTTAGTCCAGATGATCTTTGATGACGCCATTCTATTCTCTCCTTTTCAAAGGTATTCTGCCGCTCCGCTTGCGGATCGGCACATAGGAAAGGCGAAACCCGGAACACCCCGCAGGGTGCCCCGGCCATCGCCGGAAGTCCTCTGGCTGGAACAGGGGCGGGAAAAGCCCAAAAATGTGTATACAGTATACAGAGAGGTTAGAGAGTGTCAAGGGGAAATGATCTCTCTGCAGGGCGCACTGGATGCCGGTCGGCTAGTTACTCTGACCGATGCCCTTCAGTAGTTGTTCGGCAGGGAAGATATCAGATTTGCGGGCCTTCTCCCGGGCTTCTGCGAGCTCTTCCGCGAACAGGTCGCGAGGGATGTTGAGGAGTTGGCCGGGATAGATCTGCCGGGGGTCTTTGATCTGGTCGCGGTTGGCCTGATAGAGCAGCGGCCAGAGCAGCGGATCGTCATAGATGTCCTTGCGCCCGGCAATGGTCCACAGGGTCTGATTCTCGCCTACGGTGAAGGCAGTCAGTGGCGGTTGAGGCGGCGGCTCCGGCGCCGGTTTCGGTTTGACCGGGGAGGGGCGGGAGGAGGGGGTTTGACCGGTTTTGCGACCGGTGTTTTTTCCTGCGGTTTCGGCAGCGGTTTTTCCGCCTGGGCACGTGCCTGTTCGGCCTGTACCTGGCGAGCCCGGGCCTGGGCGGCAAGGGCCAGGATCCTCTGCCCGGGGAAGGACAGCTTTGGCGCGGCCGTATTCTCCCTCGCGGACGAGTTTCTCCCCCTCCATCAGGGCTGCATTGGCGCCGGCGAATTCCTCCGGCGCCCATTCGGCGGCGCCGGCGTACTGCGCCTGGGCCACGGCCATGCGGGCGGCCTGCAGCTCCTTCCGCGGCGGCGCGGCGGCGCAACCGCCGAGCAGCACGAGCAGGAAGAAAATGAGAAGACATCGGATCATGAGGGATAAACCGTTGCCGGGGACGGAGCGGCCGGAAGGACCGGAACGCCCCGGCAAATCTCTTTCCCGTCTCAGCGGGGGCGGCTGCCGAGGCGAATCGCAAGTTCGCGCAGCTGCTTTTCATCCACTACACTCGGCGCTTCGGTCATCAGACAGGTTGCCTTCTGCGTTTTGGGGAACGCAATAACATCACGGATGGAATCGGAGCCGGTCAGAATCATCACCAGGCGGTCGAGGCCGAAGGCGATCCCGCCGTGCGGCGGTGCGCCGAATTCCAGGGCATCGAGGAGGAAGCCGAACTTGAGCCGCGCCTCCTCCAGGCCGATCCCCATCAGGTCGAACATTTTGCTCTGGATCGCCCGATCGTGAATACGAATGCTCCCGCCGCCGATCTCCGAGCCGTTCAGCACCATATCGTAAGCCTTGGCCCGTACCCGGCCGGGATCAGTATCGAGCAGGGGAACGTCCTCATCCATCGGGGCGGTGAAGGGATGGTGCACCGCTACGTGCCGGCGCGTTTCCCCGTCCCACTCCAGGAGGGGGAAATCGGTAATCCAGACGAATTTATACTCATCCTTCCTGGTCAGGCCGAGCTTCTGCCCCAGATGGCCGCGCAGCCGGCCGAGCGATTCGTTGGCCACCCGGAAAGAGTCGGCGGCAAACAGCAGCAGGTCCCCCGGTTCCGCCTCCAGCTTGCGGTTCAGGGCGGTCAGCTCTTCGGCGGTAAAGTATTTGGCGATGGGGGACTGCCAGCTGCCATTCTCGGTCACCTTGACATAGGCCAGGCCCTTGGCGCCGTAAATCTTGACGAAATCGGTGAGGTCGTCGAGTTCCTTGCGCGAGAAGTGACCGCATCCCTTGGCATTGAGGGCTTTGACCAGGCCGCCGGCGGCGACCGCATCGGCGAACACCTTGAAGCCGCAGACCCGTACCAGCTCGGAGATGTCCCGGAGTTCCAGGCCGAAGCGCAGGTCCGGGTTGTCGACTCCGAAGCGGTCCATCGCCTCGGCATAACTCATGCGCTGTACCGGCAGCGGCACCTCGACGCCGATCGCCTCCTGGAATACGGTCGCGATCATTTCCTCCATGACGCTCAGCACATCGTCGCGCTTGACGAAGCTCATTTCACAGTCGATCTGGGTAAATTCCGGCTGACGGTCGGCCCGCAGGTCCTCGTCGCGGAAGCAGCGCACGATCTGAAAGTAGCGGTCGTAACCGGCAACCATCAGCAGCTGCTTGAATAGCTGGGGGGACTGGGGCAGAGCATAGAAGTTGCCGGGATTGACCCGGCTGGGGACCAGATAGTCGCGGGCACCTTCCGGGGTGCTCTTGGTCAATACCGGCGTTTCTACCTCGAGGAAGCCCTGGGCGGAAAGGAATTCGCGCACCGTGCGCGCGACCCGGTGGCGGAGCATGAGATTCTGCTGGATGGCCGGCCGGCGAAGATCAAGGTAGCGGTATTTGAGCCGGACGTTTTCCGCAACATCCCCGAAGTCGTCGATCATGAAGGGCGGCGTTTTGGCGGTGTTGAGGATCTTCAGTTCCCGCACTTCAACTTCCACCTCCCCGGTTCTCATCCGGGGGTTGACCGTTCCTTCCGGGCGCGGCGAAACCGTGCCGCGGACGGCGAGTACGAACTCGCTGCGAACCCGGTCGGCCTTGGCATGCGCCTCGGGATCGCGGTCGGGGTCGAGGGCCAGCTGAACGATTCCTTCACGGTCGCGCAGGTCGATGAAGATCAGGCCGCCGTGGTCCCGCCGCCGCTGCACCCAGCCCATGAGAGTCACTTCTCCGCCAATTTCGGCAGTGCTCACCTGACCGCAATAATGGCTTCTCTTCCAGTCACCCAGGATTTCGTTCAAGTTCTGGTCCTCCAATCGGATAAGTCGTCACCGCGGACGACGGGCAGTTTCAAAACAGCGGAATTATAGGATTGGGCCGGGTCGGCGTCAAGACATTCCGCCATCGCCTGCTCTTTCGGCGAGGATCTCTTCCAGACCGGCCAACGGCAGTTCCTCCTGGGTCCCGGCGTCCATATCCCGCAATTGGGCAACCTGCCGCGACAGCTCCTGCTCCCCGAGAATCAGCACATAACGGGCCTGCAGCTTGCCGGCCCGGCGCATCTGCGCCTTGAGGCTTTTGCCCTCGAAGTCGGTGTCGGCGGTGATGCCGCGGCGCTGCAGGGCGCTCATCAGCAGGAAGGCCCGGCGGGCCGCTTCCTCGCCGACGGCGGCGAGGAAATAGGCGGGGCGCGGCGGCTGCAGGCGCTCCTCTCCCTTCAGCAGCACCAGGCGCTCCAGCCCCATGGCGAAACCGATCCCCGGCAGGGGTGGGCCGCCCAGTTCCCGGATCAAGCCGTCATAGCGGCCGCCGGCGGCCACCGCATTCTGTGCCCCCAGGCTGTTGGTGACCATCTCGAAGGTGGTCTTGGTATAGTAATCAAGGCCGCGCACCATGCGCGGGTTGACGGTGAAGGGGATCGCCAGGTCTCCCAGTGCCTCCTGGACGCTGGCGAAATGTTCGGCGCAGGCGGCATCCAGAGTGGTCGAGGATGGAGGGGGCGGCCTCCGTCGCCTGGCGGCAGCCCGGCACCTTGCAGTCGAGTACCCGCAACGGATTGGTCCGCCAGCGGCGCCGGCAGTCTTCGCACAATGCATCCAGGCGCGGTTCGAGAAAGGCCAGGAGTGCCTCCCGGTATCCGGGGCGGCAGGCGGGGCAACCGAGGGAGTTGACTTGCAGCTCCACATCGGTGATGCCGACCGCCTGGAAATAATGGCTCAGCATGGCCAGCAGCTGGGCATCGATGCGGGGATCCTCCACCCCGATCGCCTCGGCGCCGATCTGGTGGAACTGGCGGTAGCGTCCCTTCTGCGGGCGCTCGTAGCGGAACATCGGGCCGAGATAGTAAAGCTTGGCCACCGGGTCCTGCGCATGCAGTTTATGCTCGATGAAAGAGCGCATCACCGAGGCAGTGCCTTCCGGACGCAGGGTGATGGAGTTGCCGCTTTTGTCGGCAAAAGTGTACATCTCCTTTTCGACGATATCGGTGGCCTCGCCGATGGACCGGCAGAAAAGCTCCGTCTTCTCCACGACCGGCACCCGAATCTCGGCGAAGCCATACACCGCGAAGATCCGCCGCGCCTGTTCTTCCAGATACTGCCAGGTTTCCACCTCCCCCGGCAGAATGTCATTCATTCCTTTAATTCCTGTGATACTCACCGATTTCTTCCCTCGCGGTTATAGAGATGTTTAAATTTGGCGGTCGATTTTCGACGCAAGTCCCAGGGCCGGTAAAAGGGTGCGCCTGCATTGAACGAATTGCGGCCACGGCATCTGTCGGTCATTTTGACTCCCTTCAGCTCTGCTGAAGTTTGCGCCGGGCCATTTCGATATTCATCCGGGCCCGCTCCTGTTCCGGCGGCGGAGAAAGAACCTTCTCCCAGGCTGCTATGGCCTCCTCGTAGCGGCCGCTGGTATAGAGTTCCATTCCCTGCAGATACAGCAGATGTTGATTCTCCGGGCCGGTGTGGCGGATTTTATCCAGGCGCCGCTGCTCCGCCCGGGCTTCCGACTGCCAGGGATCGATTGCCAGCACCTGGCGGAACTGATCGGCCGCCCCATTCAGGTCTTCCTCCACCAAGGCAGCCCGGCCGGCGGCGATCCAGTCGGGAGAGGTCGTCCCGAAGCTTGGCGCGGCTCTCCGCCAGCCCCAACCGCGCTTGCTGATTTCCGGGATCGATTTCCAGCACTCGTCGGCAAACGGCCATTGCCGTGGAAAATTCTTGCACTTGCAGCAGACTGGTGACCTCCTTCACCTGCTCTTCGGCGCTGGCGGCTGCCTCCCGGTTGAGCGCGGCGGTTTCCTCCATGGCCTCCTTCTGCTCCGGAAAGGAGGCCAGTACCTGCGCGTAGAGGGTGCGGGCGGCATTAAAATCGCCTGCGGCACGGCGCTTCCTTGCCGCCCGCAGCAGGGTGGCAAGGAGATCGGCAAGGTCCTGCTCGACTTCGGACAGTTCCCGGCGGACGGTGGGGTCATCGCGGAAGCGCAGGGCTTTGCCATAGTGATCCCGTGCCTCTGCCATCTGGCCGGCGCTGTAGCTGCGGCGAGCCGCCTGCACCTCTTCGGCCATCAGGGAGGCGACCAGGGCTTCGGTCCGGTTCAGACCGTCGCGCCCCTCCGGGCTGTCCGGCTGCAGGCGCAGAGCCTCGGAGAAGGCGGCACGCGCGATTTCCAACTGTCCCTCTTCCAGCGCCTGGTGGCCCCGACGCAGGGAAGCGGCTGTGAGCTCCTCGTGTTGCCCGGTGATCGTCTCCAGACCTGCCTGCGCCCGGCCATTCTCGGGATCCAGGGTCAGAACCTGCTGGTAGGCGCGGCGGGCTTCCGGCAGGTTTCCCTGGGCCAGAAGACTATCGGCCGCCGCCAGTTGCGCGGCCAGTTCATCACCAAGGGCCGCCAGCGCCCGGGCCGCCAGGGCCTGGCCCTCCGGATCGCCGGGAACCAGGGCCAGCCCCTGCCGGGCGGCCTGAAGGGCCGGCCGCGGCTGCTGCTCAGCCAGTGCCAGACGAGCGGTGGAGAAATGATCGGCGGCCAGTCGTTCCAGTTCGCTCCGGACCTGCTGCAGGGGGGCGGCAGCCCGCGGGTCGGCCGGGTCGATGACCAGGGCCTGGTTGAAAACGGTCAGGGCCTCACTGAGCTTCCCTGTCTGCCGCAGGGCCGAACCGCGCGCCAGCAGTTCATCGATCGCGCCGCGATCGGCGGCGCGGCTGTTCTGCAGGGATGACCGGTCCTGCGGATCGATCGCCAGCGCCCGGTGGTAACAGAAACGCGCCTTTGCGAATTCATGCAGGGCGAGATAGATGTCGCCGGCCAGTCCGAAATCCCCGGCACTGGCGGCCGGTCTGCCGATCAGCGGTTCGACGGCAGCCAGGGCCGACTGCAGCTTATCCTGCTCCAGGAGAGCAAGGGCGCAATCGTGAAGAAGGGAAAAGAGAGCGGACGGTATCTCCGCATCGGCGCCCGGCAGGGCGCTGCGCAGCCGCTCCGCGGCCGTTTCGAAATTCCCCTCGGCATAGTCGAGACGTCCCAGATGATAAAGAACGAGAGGGCTGCCGGGAGAGACAGCCAGCGCCCGGTCGAAGGCGGCCCGGGCTTCGGCCGGGCGCTGCTCTTCCAACAACTGCAGGGCCTGCTCGTAATGCAGGGTGCAGACGTATTCCCGTGTGATCTCGTCGTCGGGATAGACCTGCAGATAACGGGAGAACTCGTCCAGTGCCCGGTCGGTTTCCCCGGTGTGAACGTCCATTTCTCCGAGCACCCTGTAGAGGTCGGCCCGCCCTGGGGCCAGCGCCAGCACCCGGGAGAAGAGGCGGCGGGCGTCGGGCAGATCGCCACGCTCCTGAAAATTCACCCCCAGTTGGAAGTAGGCATCGGCCAAGGGGTAGATTGCCGGTTGCTCCAGGGCCCCCAGAGCTTCCGCCTGCTCGAAATAGAGCAGGGCGCTGTCAGCATCGTCGGTTGCCGCCAGCGCCAGGCCGAGATTGAAGTTCAGCTCCAGCGATTCCGCCAGGTCCGGGTAGACCCGGCGGAATTCCGTCACCGCCTCGGCAGGGCGGCCGCACCTCAGGAGAGCGCCGCCGAGCTGATAACGCAATCGCTGGTTGTCGGGATCCAGGGTGAGAGCCTGGCGGTAGTTTTCGATCCGGAAAATCTGCTGTTGCGGCGCCTCTTCCGCCGGACCATCTGCAGCTCCTGCCGGGAGGGGGGCCGCCAGGGCCGCCAAGGTGCCGATCGGCGGCGAGCAGGAGCCGGAGGGTCATTTGGTGTCGATCTCCCATGCGCCCCGTGAGACGTTGCGTACTTTTTTGCCGCAGTACATGGCACGATCGGCCAGATCGATGATGTCCTTCTGCGTACCGGCGTGTTCCGGGAAACAGGCGAAACCTACCGTGGCGGTCAAGTGTATCTGCTCGCCCGAATCGGCCAGAAATGGATGGGCTTCAATCGTGCGGCGGATCCTCTCGGCGACGATTCCTCCTCCCTGCTTGTCCGTTTCCACCAGCAGGGCGGTGAATTCGTCCCCTCCGTAACGGAACAGGAGATCGACATCGCGGACGCTCTTGCGCAACAGGCCGGCCACTTCCTTCAGCGCGGCGCTACCGGCCAGGTGGCCGCGGGTGTCGTTGACATTCTTGAAATAATCCAGGTCGATGAAAACCAGGGTGAAGGAAGACACCATAGCGTTCGGTTCGGCGGATCTCCCGCCCCAGGACCATCTGCAGGTACCGGTAATTGTGGAGTCCGGTCAGGTCGTCGATATAGATCAGCTCCCTGGCGCCCTGATACAGGCAGGCATTTTCGAACCCGAGAGCTGCCTGCTCGGCGAGGAAGACCAGGTTGTCGAGGGGAGGCGGCTGGGGGAGGTCGGCACCGGGCGGATTGAGGATGACCAGACCCCCTTTCGCCTGTTTCTGGCTGCGCAAGGGGAAAAGGCAGACGGTGCGCAGATCCGGCGGCCCCTGGCTGCCAACCGGCAGTTCTGCCGCGCGCCACAGACCGCTGGTCGCCAGCCCCTTGAGGGAAGGGCGCAGTGCCTGCGTCAGGTGCATCGCTTCAGACTCGGTAATCCCTTCCATCCCCAGCAGGCGCGCTACCTTGCCTTGCGAGAGGAGGAAAGCGAAGCCGCGGCCGCCGTCGATCTCTTGCAGCAAAGTGGTGACCGCCTGCGGCAAGAGACGATCGGTTTCCAGCAGGGAGGCGAGATTCTGACCGCGCTGAAAGAGCCGGATCTGGCTCTTGAGCAGGATATTCTCATCGAGTAGGCGGCGCTGCTCCAGGCAGATACGGACGAGATGGCGCAGCTCCTCCGGTTTGAATGGCTTGACCAGGTAATCCCGGGCCCCGTTTTTGAGGGCCTGGATGGCGGTTTCCAGAGTGGCATAGCCGGTGGCCAGGATTACCTCCGGCGGGTTGTCGGTGAGGCGTGCCTGGCGCAGGACTTCCAGCCCCCCCATTCCCGGCATGACCATGTCGGTAAGCAGGACGTCTATGCCCCCCCGGTGCAGCCGTTCGATCGCTTCTTCGCCTGAGGCGACCGTTTCGACCTGATAGCCGTCTTCGCTTAGCAGATCGGCATAAAGTTGCCGAAAGAAAAGTTCATCGTCCACAACCAGAACGGCGGAAGGTTTCATTCTTCACTGCTCCAATGAATAATTCCTGAACCTAACAAAATCCACTACTTCTGTCAACGGAAAAGCCCTCTTTCCCAGTGTTTGAACTGCCATCCATCTCCCCGGCTGCGGAACTGCAGAGTGCCGTCCCGATCGGTCCGGTACAGGGGCAGCTGGCGGGCGGCGGCCGCCGCGACCACCTCGTCATGCGGGAAGTGGTAGGTATTGTCAAATCCCACGGAGGCGAAAACCGCCTGCGGGTGAAATCGATCGAATAGCAATTGCTGGCTGGGAACCGCGGCTGCCGTGGTGCGGCAGCTTGAGCAGGGTCACCGGCCCCTTGGGGTGGCGGTCAGCAGCCTGGCGACGCCGGCCTGCTCCAGGTCGCCGGTCAGCAGGACGGCGTCGTGGCCGCAGGCGGCCCGGACGACCAGCGAGGAATCATTGAGATCGTCAGGCCGCTGGGGCGGGACGAACAGGGAAAGGCCCTGTCGGGCGGGCTCTTGCAGCACCGTCCAGCCCGGGGGGAAGACCCGAATCGGAATCTGCCGCCGCTGCAGTACTTCCAGCAGATCGGGGTTGAGTTCTTCCGGGGCGACCGCCGTCCAGAAGGCGCCCACCGGCAGGTGCGCCAGCACGTGCAACAGCCCCAGGCGGTGGTCCGGATGGTCATGGCTGAGAATTACCGCTTCCAGCCGGCGCACCCCCAGCCGTCCCAGAGCCGGCGCGACCAGCCGCTCGCCGACATCGAAACTGCTGTGGGGCAGGCCGCCTCCGTCTACGAGGTAGTTGCCGCCGGTTGGAGTGGAAAGGAGAATGGACTCCCCCTGGCCGACGCTCAGCGCCGTCACGGTCAGCCCTTGCGGCTGCGCTGCAGGCAAAAAAAGCAGGAGGGCGCCGGCCGCGACCAGCCCTCCGCCGGGGCCGCGGCCCCGGCGGGGGCCGGCAACCAGCAGCAGACCGGCCGCCAGCAGGAAGACTGCCGCCGGTCTGGGCCGGGGTGGGATAGATCTTCCAGCCGGCCAGCAGGGGAAAGGTTGTCAGCCATCCGGCCCAGGCGAGAATCGCCTGAATGATCCGGGCGCACCCCTGGAAGAAGAGGACGGCGCCGCCCGGCCACCAGGGGGCGGCGAGTGCCCCGGCCAGCCCGAGGGGGACGGCCAGAAAGCCGACCGCCGGCACCGCCAGAAGGTTGCTGACCAAACCCGCCGGGGCGAGCAGATGGAAATGCAGCAGCGCCAGCGGAGCCGTCGCCAGGGTGGCGGCCAGGGTGGTCAGGGCCAATGCCGCCGGCCACCGGCAGAGGCGGGGGAGAACCGAGAGGCGATCGGTCCAGTGCGGCACCAGGACGAGAATCCCCAGAACCCCGGCGAAGCTGAGCTGAAAGGAAGGCTCGAAAAGGGCCAGCGGCGAAGCGAAGAGAATCAGCAGGGCAGCGGCGGCCAGCAGTTTGAGCGGCGGTGTGCGGCGGGAGAAAAGCAGGAGCAGGGCGCCAACCACAGCCATCAGAAAAGCACGGCGGGTCGGCAGAGCATTGCCGGTAAATTGCAGGTAGAGCCAGAGCGCCGGAAGCAGCAACAGGGGGAGAAGGCGTCTTGGTGGCGCCCACAGCAGCAGTGCTTCCCACCGGCAGTAGAGAAAACGCGCCAGGAGGTAGAGAAAAAGAGCGATGAGCCCCAGATGCAGTCCAGAGATGGAAAACAGGTGGGAGAGGCCGCCGCGGGCCAGCAGGTCGCGCTGCGCCGGGGTGATCCCCCCCTTGTCGCCCGTCACCAGGGCCCGCACCAGGGGGGCGAGATCCGGCCCGACGGCGGCATCAATGGCCAGACCGGTGGCGCTCTGCCAGCGGGCGGGGCGGAACACCGATGCCGGCGAGGGTAATACGGCCAGGTCGCGGGCTTCGGCGAGAAAAGAGGTGACGAAAATCCCCTGGGCCGCCAGGTGGCGGGGATAGTTGAACTCACCGGGAGTGGCGAAGGCGCGGGGCCGGCGCAACCGGCCCCGGAAGCGGAGCTGGTCGCCGGGGATCACCGGCGGATCGCCGTGTTCCAGGTGCAGGCGCAGCCGGCCCTCAACCGGCGCCGCAATGCCGCCGGAACCGACCTGCCGGACGTTAAGATCGATCTGTGAACGGCCGTCGGGCAGGTGGGAGACGCTCAGGGCGGTTCCCTTGACGATCAGCGGGCGGTCGGAAAGAAAAGAACGCAGGTCTTCCGGGCCGGCTGGCGGCTGCATCTGCTGGAAATAAAAAGCGACCCCCAGGAACCAGAAACAGGCCGCCAGGCACCATGCTCCCCGGCGTCCGGCGCGCAGCGGCAGCCAGAGCAGGGCGCTGAAGGCGGCGGCGACGGTAAAGAGGGGAGAGGGAAGCAGGTAGGGGGCGCATCCCAGGCCAACGGCATAGGCCAGCAGGAGAAAGGGAAGGCCCATCGCTTTAACGGCACCTGCCGCGCCCTGCGGCCGGCTCATTCCGAAGCATCTGGGAACGGAAAAAAGGGGGGGAGCACGATCGCAAACCGTCGACCTCCGGTGCAAGGCCGGATCAGCCTAACACAAAGGTTGCATTTTTGCCAAATGGTCTCATGGTCCCCAGGAGAAAATCCGGCGCGCAGAGCCGTCAGGATTAAAGCTTGATTTAAAGTATTAATATTTCTCGGATGACTTGAATTTTGCGGGATGTATAATGAATGCCTGTGTTTAACAAATGATAACATTTCCTGGCTTTTTTACGTGTAATTGAAAAAGAGGTTCGCATGGGGAAGACCCACATCCTGGTCATTGACGACGAAGAGAGCCTCCGTTTCACTTTCGCCACCTTCCTCACTGCCGCAGGATACGTGGTAACCACCGCTGTTAACTATCAGGAGGCGATGTCCCTTCTGGCGCACAGCGGATTCGATCTGGTTTTCGCCAGCATTCAGCTGGACGGCGGCACCGGGGTCGATCTGCTGCGTGAAGTGAAGCGCCTCGGGCTGCTCTGCCCGGTGATTCTGATCACCGGCGCCCCGGATGTGGAAAGCGCCGCCGAGGCGGTCCGGTTGGGAGCTTACGATTACATCCCCAAGCCGATCACCCGCAGCACTCTCCTGCGGGTGAGCCGGATGGCATTGACGCTGCGGGCTCTGGAACAGGAGAAAGAGAAATACCGGCTGAACCTGGAGACCATCTTCAACAGCGTCAAGGACGGCATTGTCACCGTCGACCGGGACTTGCGGATCGGCGAGATCAACCCTGCCGCCTGCCGTCTGGTTGGTCTCACCCGGGCTGATGTAGGCAAATCGTTCGATGACGCGGAACTGGACTGCCACCGTTCCTGGGTGTCGGCCCTGCGGGAATGCATGGAGACGCGGTGCCCCGTTGAGATCCATCGCCTGCAGAATGTCTCCCGGGGTGCGGAAGGGCAAGTGATATCCCTGTCGATATCGCCCCTGACCGATTCGCGGCAGCGCCATGCCGGCGCCGTGACCATGATCCGCGACGAAACCCGGCTGGATTTGCTGGAGCGCGACCTGAACGCCCGCATTCAGTTCCAGCGTCTGACCGGCGGTACACCCCGGATGCAGCATATCTACCAGGTGATCGAGGCCCTGGCAGACATCGAGACGACCGCCCTGGTGACCGGGGAAAGCGGCACCGGCAAGGAACTGGTCGCCGAGGCGATCCATTTTGCCGGCAACCGCAGCAAGAAACCGCTGGTGAAAGTCAACTGCAGCGCCTTGATGGAAAATCTGCTGGAGAGCGAGTTGTTCGGGCATGTCCGGGGCGCTTTTACCGGCGCCATCAAGGACAAGATCGGCCGCTTTCAGAAAGCCGATGGCGGCACTCTCTTCCTCGATGAGATCGGGGACCTCTCCCCTGCCATGCAGGTCAAGCTGCTGCGGGTGCTCCAGGAGAAGGAGTTCGAGCGGGTGGGGGATTCGACACCGATCAAGGTCAATGTCCGCATCATTGCCGCCACCAACCGGAACCTGACAGCCAAGGTCAGGGAGGGCACCTTCCGGCAGGATCTCTATTATCGCCTCAACGTGATGAATATCCATCTGCCGCCGCTGCGCGAACGCGCTGCCGATATCCCCCTGCTGACGGAATCTTTCATCGACAAGTTCTGCAGGCAGTTCGACAAGAACATCAAAGGGGTCGCTCCGGAGGTGATGGAGCGGTTTCTCGCCTATCCCTGGCCGGGCAACATCCGACAGCTGGAACATGCCATCGAACACGCCTTCATCCTCTGTCCCGGCGCCATCATCGGCCCCGAGCACCTTAGTCCTGAAATTCTCAGTTGGATCCTTCCTCCGTCGGTTCAGGCGGCGAAGGCCCCGGCCGGGGAAGAGATCCGTTCGGCCCTGGCCAGGGCCGGTGGCAACAAGGCCAAGGCGGCCCGTCTGCTCGGCATCAGCCGCAAGACCCTCTACCGGAAACTGGAACGGCTTCGTCTCGCCGGCGCCGACGATTAGCGGGACGAAGAGACACCTTTGCCGGCTGGTTGAGGGACGGTAGCCCTCCTGTTATTTGCATCGGCAGCCTGCCCGGCGGTGACAGGTGACAGAAGTGTCCCGTCACAACTGTGGGTCGGTCACGGTTTGCCGATTGCCGTGCCTTAATGCAATCCCCTCCCACCTCTTTAAATTCCTGCGGGTTACCCCTTTATCCCTCTCGGACCACCATCTAAAAGAATTTTTCCTTCATCCTATTTCCTTGCGGAATAGGAGACTTTCCCCTGTTACCAGACTTCCCTTGCCCCGAAGAAAAATTTGTAAATTACTAATTAGCAGATCTTCGGCATAAATCTCGGATTAAACCGCCCTGCGCATTGATCCGAGGACCGGTTATGAAGAGCACTTTGCTGCTGCAGCCTGAAAAATCAACGATATCCGAAAAAAGGCTTCTCCCGGAGAGGCGATCCGAAGAGGCATCGGTGGCCGCTGCCGGGGGAGTCCGACGCGGCTTTCTGGCAGCCCTGCAGAGCCGGTTGGCAGCGGCGGCGGCTGGCACGGAGGAAAAGTTTCTCCTTCTCGGCAACCGGCTGGCCGATTTTCAGAGACGCTCGCGGGCGGTGGCCGGGCAGGCGACGGGCATCGCCAGCCTGCTGCCGGGGGAGGCGGCGGCTGAAACCCTCACCGGCCTGCAGTCGCTGATGGCGAGCCTGGGCCGGCACCAGGCGGAAATGGAACGCCTGGAGGATCAGGAGCGAACGGCGCTGGAGGGAATCGACGGCCTGCTGGAACGGCTCCTCGAGCCCCTGGCCGGATTTCATAAGATCGTCAGAACCCTGCTGAATCTGGGCATCGCCACCCGGATCGAAACCTCCGGCAGTCACCTGGCTGGCAGCGGATTTCTCGTCCTTGCCGATGAGCTGAAAGAGCTGGCGGGACTGATCGGCGGCCGCTCCGCTACTTGCCTGGAGCGGTTGCAGGGGGTCGGGGAGAGCTGCCGCGGTGCCAGGAAGAGACTGGCCCAGGTCCAGTCGGGGCAGCAGGAAAAGGCGCGGGAACTGCTGCACCGGGGCGCGACCGCCCTCGACCTGCTGGTGCAGCGCACCTGGAGCACCACTCGTCAGGCGAGCGAACTCTCCACCCGGACGGCCGGTTTTGCCGGGCATATCGGCGAAGTGGTCGCGTCCATCCAGTTCCAGGACATCGTGCGGCAAAAACTGATGCACGCACAGCTGGCCCTGGCCGATCTGGAAACCGCCAATCCGCAGGAGTCCGCCGCCGAATTCTGTGCTTTGCAGGCGGCGCAACTGCAGCACGCCAGCACGGAACTGGCAGGGGCCGTACGGCAGATCATCGCCAGCCTGCGCTCCCTGGCCGGGGAAATCGGCCAAGTGGCGCAGCGCACCCGGGAAGTGGCCGGCATAACCGGCGCCGGCGGCGCCTCCGTCCTCCAGGAGGTCGCGGCCGTGATCGCCGCCATCACCCGACTGCTGCGGGAGGGGATGCACATCCGGCAGGAAGCGGCGGCGGCGATCGCGGACGGTGGCCGGGGCGATCGGCGATATGGCGGGTCTGCTGGAGGAGATCATTTCCCTGGGGGAAAAGATGAAGGTGGTGGCGCTGAACGCCGGCATTCTGGCGAGCCATGCGGGGAGGGAGGGGGCGGCCTTGGGGGTGATCGCCGAGGCGATCCAGCGGATGTCGGGCGAGGCTCTGGCCCTGACCGGAACCCTGGCCGGCGGGTGCCGGGAAATCATGACTTATGCCGATCACCTGGGTGAGGGAGAGAATTTCTCCGAGGAGCTTCCCGGAAGGCTCCTGGCGGATGCGACCGTCTTGCTGCAGCGACTGGAGGAGATCAACGGCAACCTCACGGGGCAGCTGCGGGAGATGGACACGGCTTCAGCGACCCTGGGCGGGGATCTGCGCCGGGTTGCCGCGGAAACCGACGTACACGAGGAGTTCACGCGGCGGATTGAAGAGATCCTGGAGCAGCTCAGGGGCTTCCGCTGGCAGCGCGCTGCCGGCGCCAGCCGTCAGGGCGGGCTGTTTCAGGGGCAACTGGAGCGCTACACGATGCGCAGTGAGCGCGAGGTTCACCAGGGGAAACGCCAGCTGCCGACGCGTGGCAAGGTTATCGACCTGCGGGAACTGCGGGAGAGCAGGCGCGGCAGCGAGCTGGGCGACAACGTAGAGCTTTTTTGAATCCAAAAACACCCACAGCAGCAGGGGAGAAAGCGCATGGAGCAGAGCAAGGAGCGGCCGGCGGCAAACGGCAGATGGCAATGGCAGGGGGAGATGACCATCCAGCGGGTGGTGGAACTGCGTCAGGAATTGATGCAGGCCCTGGAGCGGACGGACCGGCTGCTGATCGATCTGTCGGAAGTCACCGAAATCGACCCGGCCTGCCTGCAGTTGCTGTGCTCCGGGCATCGCACCGCCACGGCCTTGAACAAGGAACTGACTCTGCTCGGCAGCGGCAGACTGGGTGAAACCCTGCGGCACACCGGTTTCGTCCGCCACGTCGGCTGCGCGCAGGATTGCAATCACAGCTGCCTGTGGGTGGAAGAGCAGGCGGAGAGCAACGAAAAAGATAAGAGGTAAATAGATCATGGCGAAAAAAATCATGACCGTCGACGACTCGCCGACCATCCGGCAGATGCTCCATTTCACCCTGCAGGAGGCCGGCTACGAAATAGTGGAAGCGGAAGACGGCCAGGATGCCCTGGCCAAACTGGCAACCGAGCCGGTGCATATGCTCATCACCGACTTGAATATGCCGCGCATCGACGGCATCGGCCTGATTCGGGAAGTGCGCAAGAATCCAGCCTTCCGCTTCATCCCCATCATCATGCTGACCACCGAATCGCAGGAGGCGAAAAAGAACGAGGGGCGGGCGGCCGGGGCCTCCGGCTGGATCGTCAAACCGTTCAAGCCCGAGCAACTGCTGGCGGTGGTGCGGATGGTACTGGTATGAACCGTCACCTGGGCGATACTTTTCGCGAAGAGGCCCTGGAGATTCTTGCCGAGCTGGAGCAGGCCCTGCTCGAACTGGAGGAGCGCCCCGCCGATGGCGAGTGCATCGGCCGGGTTTTTCGCGCCCTGCATACGCTCAAGGGCTCCGGAGCGATGGCCGGCTTCGAGGCGGTCGCCGCCTTTGCCCACGAGCTGGAAACGACCTTCGAGCTCGTGCGCAGCGGCCGGCTCGCCGTCAGCCGTCCGCTGATCAATCTCACCCTGTCCGCCCGTGACCAGTTTCGGCGATCTGATCGAGGCGACCCAGGAAGACGACGGCGCGGCGCAAGCGGTGACTGAGATCGTGGCCGCTCTGCGCAGGCTGGCGGCCGGCTCCGCTGCTGCAGAAAGCAAGGCGACCACCGATTTCCGCCGCCACGGAGACCTATCGCATCCGCTTCCGCCCAGCCGCCGACCTCTTCCGCCGCGGGCTCAATCCGCAGAGCCTGCTGCGCGAACTGGAGCGTCTGGGAGAGTGCCGGGCGGTGGCGCAGGTGGAAAACATCCCGCACCTTGCCGAACTCGACCCCGAGAGCTGCTATCTCTACTGGGACGTGATTCTCAGCGCCGACTGCGGTCTTGACGCCATCCGCGACGTCTTCATCTTCGTCGAGGAGGACACCGAGGTGCGCGTGGAGCTGATCGACTCGGCCTGCCTCGCCGATAGCGGTACCGATTACAAGAAGCTCGGCGAAATTCTGGTCGAACGCGGCGACCTGTCCCTGGCGGATCTGCAGCGGATAATGGCCGAACGGGGGCGGCTGGGGGAGGCGCTGGTCGCCTCCGGGCTGGTCAGCGGCAGCCAGCTGGACGCGGCCCTGATCGAGCAGGAGCGGGTGCGCCAGCAGCGCCGCAGCCGGCAGGACGGCGAGGCGGCCGGCATCCGCGTGCGCTCGGAGAAGCTCGATGCCCTGGTCGATCTGATCGGCGAACTGGTCACCGTTCAGGCCCGCCTCAGCCAGCACGCCGCCGGCGGTGCCGACCCCGGCCTGCTGGTCATCACCGAGGAGGTGGAGCGGCTCACCTGGGACTTGCGCGACCAGGTGCTCGGCATCCGCATGCTGCCCATCGGCACCACCTTCAGCCGCCTGCGGCGGCTGGTGCGCGATCTGGGCGAGGAACTCGGCAAGGAAATCGAGCTGATCACCGAAGGCGCCGAAACCGAGCTGGACAAGACGGTCATCGAGCGACTCTACGATCCCCTGGTGCACCTGATCCGCAACGGCATCGATCACGGCATCGAAGACCCCGCCGGGCGCCGGGACGCCGGCAAGCCGGCGCGGGGGCGCATCGTCCTCGCCGCTTCCCACTCCGGCGCCGACGTGACGCTGACGGTGGGCGACGATGGCCGGGGCCTGGATCGGGAGGCGATCCGGCGCCAGGCCGCGGCGCTGAACCTGCTGCCGGCTGACGGAGAAGCCACCGACCGGGAGCTGTTCAACCTGATTTTCCTCCCCGGTTTTTCCACGGCCGGGCAAGTGACCAGCGTTTCCGGCCGGGGCGTCGGCATGGACGTGGTCAAGCGGGCGGTGGACGGCCTTCGCGGGTCGATCGAAGTGGCCAGCCGTAAGGGCGAGGGGACTTCCTTCCTCATCCGCCTGCCGCTGACCCTGGCGATCATCGACGGTCTGCTGGTGCGGGTCGGCGACGGTTTCTACGTCCTGCCGCTGTCGGCGGTGGAGGAATGCATCGAACTGGGCCGGGAGGATCGAAAGAACGAGCGCAGACTGGTGCGGGTGCGGGGGGAGATCGTCCCCTACGTGCGGCTGCGGGAATTCTTCCAGATCGAAGGGACGGCCCCGGCGATCGAACAGGTGGTGGTGGTGCACGCCGAAGGGCAGCGTTTCGGGCTGGCGGTCGATTCGGTTATCGGCGGCCATCAGACGGTGATCAAGTCCCTGGGCAGGCTTTACCGGGAGGTGCCCGGGCTCTCCGGCGCCACCATCCTGGGCGACGGCACGGTGGCCCTGATCCTCGATCTGCCCCAGCTTGTCCAGATGGTTGAGGCCGCGGAAGGGATGCTGACGGAAGCATTTGCCCGGGTGAGGGGTTGAATTGGGTGGCATGAGGCGGCGGAGGTACGGTCAGAGGTTTTGGATAACCTCTGCTCAACAGTAGACAACCCCGTGAGGTTTCGGGGCCGATCATAGCAACTAACGGTTTTAATCACTTGGGGAAGAGGGAGGAAAGCGTGAAGATTGCGGCTAAATTGGGGTTGGGATTCGGCCTGGTTGTTGCCATGCTGCTGGTGGTGGCCGGCACCGGCATTCTGCAGTTGCGCTGGGTCACCAGCGGCTACCAGGAGGACGTCGGGCAGGCCCAGAAAGCCAACGCCCTGGCCATGGAGGTCGATGCAGGCATTCTCGAAGTGCTGCGCAGCGAAAAGGATTTTATCGCCACTCAGGATGAAAAGGCATACCAGCAGGGGCAGGGAATGCTCAAAAAGACCAGAGAGGCGGCCGAGGAACTGAGCCGGGTGGCGAGTACGGTGGATCCCAAGGTGGCTGAAAACGCCAGGGAAATTTTCCAAAATCTGGAAGGTTTCGGCGGCAAGTTCCAGGCGATGGTGGAAACCTCCAGAGTCCGGGGGTTCAGTGAGAACGAAGGAGTACAACGAGAGTTTCGCGATGCCGTCCATGCGCTGGAGGCAGCTTTCGAAAAGCTTCAGCGCAACGAGTTGACCGTTCTGGTTCTGCAGATGCGCCGGCATGAAAAAGATTACATGCTGCGCGGTGACGCCAAGTATGTCGACCTGACCCATGCCATGGTGGCGACCATCAAAGAGGAGGTGGGTAAAGCCAATCTGCCGGCGGCACTTAAACAGGAACTGATCGGTCTGGCGGAAAATTATCGGCAAGGGTTCGATCTGCTGGTCCAAAAAGATGGGGAAATCAGAAAACTGCAATCAGAAATGGGCCAGGTGTTTGAAAAGATGATGGTCCTGACCGATGAAAATGCCACTCTGGCTGCCGCCAATGCGGTGGCGCATGACAAGGAGATCGCCGCTTCGGCGCATTTCTCCGTTCTTCTGCTCTGGGTGATCAGCATCCTCTGCACGGTGGTGGCGTTCTTCTTCGCCTATTTCTTCGCCCGCAGCATCTCCCGGCCGGTCATCAAAGGCGTGGCGCTGGCGGAAGAGATCGCCCGGGGCGATTTCAGCGCCCGGCTCAACCTGGTGCGCTCCGACGAGATCGGCCAGTTGTCCGCAGCCCTGGATCAGAATGGCCGAAAGTCTGGCCAGCCAGGCTGCGGTGGCGGAGGAGATTTCCAAGGGGAACCTCACCATCAAGGTGGAGTTGGCCTCCGAAAAGGATCAGTTGGGCAAAGCGCTGCAGAACATGCTGCATATCCTCAATGATGTTCTGGGGCAGGTCAAGTCGGCGGCGGGCAATGTCGCCTCCGGGAGCCAGGCGATGAGCAGCGCCTCCGAGGAGATGTCGCAGGGAGCGACCGAGCAGGCGGCCAGCGCCGAGGAGGCTTCCAGCTCCATCGAACAGATGACGGCCAATATCCGGCAGAACGCCGATAATGCCCTGCAGACGGAGAAGATCGCCGTCAAGTCGGCGGCCGACGCCCGCGAGGGGGGCGCGGCGGTCAACGAGACGGTCACGGCGATGAAGGAAATCGCCGGCAAGATCCTGATCATCGAGGAGATCGCCCGCCAGACCAACCTGCTGGCGCTGAACGCCGCCATCGAGGCGGCGCGGGCCGGCGAGCACGGCAAGGGGTTCGCGGTAGTGGCGGCGGAGGTGCGCAAGCTGGCCGAACGCAGCCAGGTGGCGGCCGGGGAGATCGGCAAGCTGTCGGCGAGCAGCGTCGATATCGCCGAGAAGGCCGGCAAGCTGCTGGAGACGATCGTGCCGAACATCCAGCGCACCTCGGAACTGGTGCAGGAGATCGCCGCGGCCAGCCGCGAGCAGGATTCCGGGGCCGAGCAGATCAATAAGGCGATCCAGCAGCTCGACATGGTCATCCAGCAGAACGCCTCGGCAGCCGAGGAGATGGCCTCCACCGCCGAGGAGCTCACCGGCCAGTCGGAGCAGTTGCAGGAGATGGTCGCCTTCTTCCGCATCGAGGAGAAGGGGGGAAGCCGCAACCGGACCGTTGCGAAAGCAGCGGAGGGCAGGGAGAAGACCCCGTTTAAAGTAGCCCACCTGACCACCCCGGCAAAGAAGTCCGAAGGGAAGGAAAATCCCTCCAAGCCGCTGGCGGATTCGGCCGCCCAGGCGCAGGCCCAGCTCACCCGGGCTGCCGCCGACCGGCTGGATGACGAATTCGAGCGCTTCTGATGAAACCCGGGAAGGAGGGAAGACTAGTGAGCACGGAAATCGAAGCGGCACTGCAGTGCCTTACCTTTCGGCTGGGTGAGGAGGTTTTCGCGGTGGATGTTACCAAGGCGCGGGAAGTTCTCGATTTCTCCGCCATCACCCGGGTGCCGCAGACCCCCAGATTCATGCTCGGGGTGATCAATCTGCGCGGCAGCGTGGTGCCGGTGATCGATCTGCGGCAGAAATTCGGCCTGGCGGCCGTCGAACGCACCCGCGACACCTGCATCGTGGTGCTGGAAATCACGGTAGATGGAGAAACGACGGTGGTCGGGGCGGTGGCCGATTCGGTGCAGGAGGTGCTCGAACTCGACCCGGATCAGATCGAGCCGCCGCCGCGCATCGGCACCCGGCTGAAGACGGAGTTCATCCGGGGCATGGGCAGCGTCGGGGATCGCTTTCTGATTCTGCTCGACATCGACCGGGTCTTTTCCGCCGAGGAGCTTTCCCTGGTGCAGACCGCCGGCGACGAGGCGCAGGTGGCATGAATTCCCTCTGCGCTTCGCGACGGGAGGCTGGAATGGAACAACTCCGGTGGGCTATCTCCCAGGAAGATTTTGCCCGCTTCAGCCACCTGATTACCACCCACTGCGGCATCCGCATGCCGCCGCAGAAAAAGGGGATGCTGGAAGCCAGGCTGCGCAAACGGTTGCGCAGCCTGGGGCTGGACAGTTTCGAGGACTATGGCGAACGTCTGTTCAGCCCGGAGGGGATGCGCGAAGAACTGGTCCATCTGATCGATGCGGTGACCACCAATAAAACGGATTTCTTCCGGGAGCCGGCGCATTTCGATTTTCTGCTGCAGCAGGCTGCCGCGCCTGATGCAAACCTACGGCGCCGGGCAGCATCGGCCCTTTCGCGTCTGGAGCGCCGGCTGCGCCAGCGGCGAAGAGCCCTATACCCTGGCGATGATCCTCGCCGAATTCGCCGCCGCGACCCCCGGCTTCGACTTCCATATCCTGGCGACCGACATCTCCACCCGGGTGCTGGAAATCGCCCGTCTCGGGGTTTACCGGGCGGACAAGGCGGAGCCGGTCCCGCCGTCGCTCAAGCGCCATTACCTGCTGCGCAGCCGCGATCCGGAGCAGAACCGGGTGCGCATCGTGCCGGAACTGCGGAGCAAGGTCACTTTCCGCCGCCTCAACTTCATGGACGAGGACTATGGGGTCCGCGAACCGTTCGATATCCTCTTCTGCCGCAACGTCCTGATCTATTTCGAACGTCCCACGGCAGGAGCTTCTTCTCCGCCGGCTCTGCCGCCACCTGCCGCCCGGACGCTTTCTGTTCACCGGTCATTCGGAGACCCTGAGCGGGATGGATCTGCCGCTCGTTCCCGTGGCACCTTCCGTCTACCGGCGGGTCTGAACCGGGACCATGGTGGCGAAAGAAGGTTCGCGTACTGATCATCGATGATTCGGCGGTGGTGCGCCAGACGCTGACGGAGATCCTGGCGGCCGACCCGCAGATCGAGGTGGTCGGAGTGGCGGCCGATCCGCTGATTGCCGTCGACAAGATCCGCCGGCTGCACCCCGATGTCCTCACCCTGGACGTGGAAATGCCGCGCATGGACGGCCTCACCTTCCTGCGGCAGCTGATGAGCCAGCATCCCCTGCCGGTGGTGATGTGCTCCAGCCTCACCGAAAAGGGGGCGGAGAGCACTTTCAAGGCCCTGCAATACGGGGCGGTAGAGGTGATTCACAAGCCGCGCCTGGGCGCCCGCCAGTTCCTCGAGGAGTCGCGCATCCTGATCTGTGATGCGGTCAAGGCAGCCGCCTGCGCCCGGCTGCGGCCGCGGTCGCCGGCGTCCCTGGAGCCGCCGCCCAAGCTCACCGCCGATGCCGTGCTGCCGGCGGCGCGGGTCGAACCGATGCGCACCACCGAAAAGATCGTGGCGGTCGGCGCCTCCACCGGCGGCACCGAGGCCCTGCGGGTCTTTCTCGAAGCGCTGCCGCCCGATGCTCCGGGAATCGTCATCGTCCAGCACATGCCGGAGCATTTTACCCGCGCCTTCGCCCGGCGACTCGACGGGCTATGCATGGTTTCGGTGAAAGAGGCGGAGACCGGCGACAGCGTACTGCCCGGCCGGGTATTGATCGCTCCCGGCAACCGGCACCTGCTGCTCAAGCGCAGCGGCGCCCGCTACTACGTGGAGATCAAGGACGGCCCGCTGGTCTGCCGCCACCGCCCCTCGGTCGATGTGCTGTTCCGTTCGGCGGCGCGCTATGCCGGCAAGAATGCCATCGGCGTGATCCTCACCGGCATGGGGGACGACGGCGCGCGCGGCATGCGCGAGCTGCAGCAGGCCGGCGCCCGCACCTTCGCCCAGGACGAGGCGAGCTGCATCGTCTTCGGCATGCCGAAAGAGGCGATCCGCCTGGGGGGGGTCGAACAGGTGCTGCCGCTCGAGCAGATGGCGGCGGCTGTCCTCAAGGCCTATCGCGAAAGCGGGAAGTAGATTCGGAAGCAGGCAGCACGGAAGGGGAGAAGATGATGAAGAAGGCGCAGGAGGAACTGGTGGAGCACCTGCAGAAGCAGTTCGAGGTCAACCGCCGGGCGCTGCACGATCTGCGGGAGGTCACCGGCCAACTGGAGGTGCTCAACCGCAAACTGCAGGAGTCGGAGGCGCTCAAGAGCCACTTTCTCTCCAATATCCGCAACGAGATCACCAATCCGCTGACCGCCATCATGGGGCTTTCCAACCGGCTGCTCGCCGGTGAGGAGCCGGCTCGTCTGCCGGTGGTGGCCCGGATGATCTATGAAGAAGCGTTCACTCTCGATTTCCAGCTGCAGAACATCTTCGCCGCCGCCGAACTGGAGGCGGGCGAGGCGGCCCCGGAGTGGGCGCGGGTGGATGTCGCCGGGGTGCTGGCCGCCATCTGTTCCCTCCTGGAACACCGCATCGGGCAAAAGGGGGTACGACTCATATCAAGTGTGCCGGCGACGCTCTTCTTCGTCACCGACGCCCGCCGGCTGCACCTGATGCTCATCAATCTGCTCGCCAATGCCGTGGAGTTCAGCCCGCCGGGGGGAGAGGTGGCGTTGCGGGCGGAGGCGGCCGAAGGTCGGCTGCGGATCGGCATCAGCGACCAGGGCTCGGGCATCGCCCCGGCCGATCGGGAAACCGTCTTCGACCGCTTCCGGCAGTTGGAGAGCGGCCCCGCCAAGGGGCACCGGGGGCATGGATTGGGGCTGAGCATCACGCGAGCGGTGGCTGAACTGCTGGGCGGCAGCCTCATCCTGGAGAGCACGCCGGGCGGAGGAAGCCATTTTCACGTTACCCTCCCCGAGCCAGGCGGCAGTGCCGATGTCGTCGCTCCCGAAGGCAACCTCTTCTTCTTCGAAGAAGGGCAGCGCTTCTAGCGCAGCCGGCCACCGTCCCATGATCGATACGCCGTCACTGCCCACCCACTATCTCTATCCGGGCACCCTGTTCGTCTCCCGCCAGCCGCACCTGGTAACCACGGTACTCGGTTCCTGCATCTCGGTGTGCCTCTGGGACCCGGTCACCCGCCTCGGCGGCATCAATCACTTCCTGCTTCCCCTGTGGAATGGCGAGGGACTGGCGACTCCCAAGTACGGCAATGTCGCCATCCCCAAGCTGATCGAAAAGCTGGCGGCGCTCGGGGCCGATCCCCGGCGGCTGGTGGCCAAGGTATTCGGCGGGGCGGCCATGTGGGGACCGGCGCCGGGTCTGCTCCAGGTCGGCGAGCGCAATACCGAGTTGGCCCAGAGGCTGCTCGCGGAAATGGGAATCCCCATCGGCGGCGTCGATCTCGGCGGCATGGTCGGCCGCAAGATCATCTTCAATACCGGCAGTGGCGAGGTCCTGCTGCGCCGCCAAGCGGCGGCGCAGGCACGGGCGATGACCTGACCGGCCGCCTGCTCCCGTCCTGTTTCTGCCCCTGCAGAGCCGTCAGCCGTACGACCTCTCCTGTCCCGAGCAGTGGAATCCTTTCGATCTTTTCGCCGGCCGGCGCTGTCGCGGTCCCGGAGACGGGCGCTCCCGGCGGCGGTTGATTCGCTTGCGCTCGGCCTGCCGTCGGGCAGGAAATGGCTGAAGGCGGCGTAGGCAAAGGCGATCAGCATGAGGATTTCGAACATGGGCATACCTCCAAGGGGGATGAGGTCAGGATAGGAGCCGGTCCGCGACAGAATACGTCACATCATTTTCGGCCGGAATCCCTTGAAAATTCCGGCACAAACCCCGGGAATTCTCTCCTCCCTGGACATTGACAGGCCCCGGCAAATCGTATACAGTATGCAATATTTCAAATCCCCGGAGGGTATCCCGGGCAGCTCTCGGGAATAGTGATAAAGGGGCTGAAATTCCTGATCTAACGTAGTTTTCGCGGATGCTTCCGGCGCTGCCGGCGGGCCGCAACAATTTCGAGGAGGAGAGAGAAATGATCGAAGCTTATCTGAGACACCAGGAGGAGCGGAATGCGCAGGGGATCCCCCCTCTGCCGCTCACTGCCGACCAGGCCCGGGAACTGGTGCAGCTTCTGCAGAATCCCCCGAAAGGGAAAGAAGATTTGCTGCTGCATCTGCTCAAGGAGCGGATCTCCCCCGGCGTCGATCCGGCCGCCGAAATCAAGGCCGATTTCCTCGGCAAAATTCTCAAGGGACAGGCCACCTCGCCGCTGGTGGCGAAGAAGGAAGCCGTGCAGATCCTCGGCACCATGATCGGCGGTTACAATGTTGCCCCTCTGGTCGAGGCGCTGAAGGATCCGGCGCTGGCCGACGAGGCCGCCCGCGCCCTTTCCGGCATCACCCTGGTCTACGGCGCCTTCGAGGAGGTCCTGGCTCTGGCCAAGAACAACGCCGCGGCGAAGAAGGTGGTCGATTCCTGGACCAAGGCGGAGTGGTTCACCTGCAAGCCCGGTGTTCCCGAGGTGATCAAGGTCAAGGTCTTCAAGGTGGACGGTGAGATCAATACCGATGACTTCTCCCCGGCCGGCGATGCCTGGAGCCGCCCCGATATCCCGCTGCACGCCCTGGCCATGGGCAAGACCCGCTTTCCCAGCGGGCTGAAGACCATCGCCGAGTTCCGCCAGCAGGGTTTTCAGGTCGCCTTCGTCGGCGACGTGGTCGGCACCGGCTCCTCCCGCAAATCCGCCTGCAACAGCGTGCTGTGGCACATCGGCGAGGACATCCCCGCGGTTCCCAACAAGAAGCGCGGCGGCGTCATCATCGGCGGCGTCATCGCTCCGATCTTCTTCAACACCGCCCAGGACTCCGGCGCCCTGCCGCTGGTGATGGACGTCTCGAAGATGAACACCGGCGACCTCATCACCATCAACACCAGAAAGGGCGAGGTCACCAACGAGAAGGGCGAGGTGATCGCCACCTTCGCCATCAAGCCGAACACCCTGGCCGACGAGTACCGGGCCGGCGGCCGCATCCCCCTGATCATTGGCCGCTCCCTCACCGAGAGGGCCAGGAAGGCCCTCGGCATGGGGGAAACCGACATCTTCGCCAAGCCGGTCAACCCGGTAGCCAAGAAGGATCAGGGCTACAGCCTGGCGCAGAAGATGGTCGGCAAGGCCTGCGGTCTGCCGGGCGTTCTCCCCGGTACCGCCTGCGAGCCGAAGATGACCACCGTCGGTTCCCAGGACACCACCGGCCCGATGACCGCCGATGAGCTCACCGAACTCGCCTGCCTGAAGTTCCAGGCGCCGATGTTCATGCAGTCCTTCTGCCACACCGCCGCCTATCCGAAGCCGGCGGACGTGAAGATGCACAAGAACCTGCCCAATTTCATCGCCGCCCGCGGCGGGGTCGCCCTGCGCCCCGGCGACGGCGTCATCCACAGCTGGCTGAACCGCCTGCTGCTGCCCGACACCGTCGGCACCGGCGGCGACAGCCACACCCGCTTCCCCATGGGCATCAGCTTCCCGGCCGGCTCCGGTCTGGTCGCCTTCGCCGGCGCCCTCGGCTTCATGCCCCTGGATATGCCGGAGAGCGTGCTGGTGCGCTTCAAGGGGAAATTCAATCCCGGCATCACCCTGCGCGACGCGGTCAACGCCATCCCCTTCTGGGCCATCAAGCAGGGGCTGCTCACCGTGCCGAAGAAGAACAAGAAGAACATCTTCAACGGCCGCATCCTGGAGATGGAAGGACTGCCCGAACTCTCCGTCGAGCAGGCCTTCGAGCTGACCGACGCCGCCGCCGAGCGCAGCGCCGCCGCCGCCGCCATCCAGCTCTCCGAGACAGTCCGTCGCCACCTACCTGCGCTCCAACGTGGCGCTGATGCAGAAGATGATCGCCGAAGGCTACCAGGATCCCCAGACCCTGCAGAACCGCATCGACGCGGTCAACGCCTGGCTGGCCAAGCCCGAGCTCCTCAAGGCCGACAAGAACGCCGAGTACGCGGCGGTGATCGAGATCGACCTGGCCGAGATCACCGAGCCGATCCTCGCCTGCCCGAACGACCCGGACGATGTCAAGCTGCTCTCCGAGGTGGCCGGCACCCCGATCCAGGACGTCTTTCTCGGCTCCTGCATGACCAACATCGGCCACTTCCGCGCCGCCGCCGAGATCTGGCGCGGCCAGAAGTTCAACCCGGCCGTCCGCACCTGGATCTGCCCGCCGACCCGCATGGATCAGCAGCAGCTCAAGGACGAGGCGCTCTTCTCCATCTACAGCGCCATCGGCGCCCGCATCGAGATCGCCGGCTGCTCCCTGTGCATGGGGAACCAGGCCCGCGTGCCCGACGGGGTGAACATGTTCTCCACCTCCACCCGCAACTTCGACGACCGCATCGGCAACGGCGCCAAGGTCTTCCTCGGCTCCGCCGAAATCGGCGCGGTCATCTCCACCATGGGGAAAATCCCGACGCCCGCCGAGTACCTCGCGGTCTACAAGGAGAAGGTCGCGCCCAAGGCCGACCAGGTGTACAAGTACCTGCAGTTCGACCAGATGCCGGAGTACAAGAAGTCGGCCTGATCAGGCTGAACGACCGCGCATGACGAAGACCCCCGCCCGGGCTGCCGGGCGGGGGTCTTTTGCTATCCCCACCCAGGCAGAGCCGGGGATGGCTTCTGCGGGAACAGTGGATTTGCGCCATCGGGAACTGCTTCTCGCACCTGCGCCCCCATGCGGGCTGCTCGCCCGAACGGGGCTTTTTGCTTGTTTTATCAGGAGATTTCAGTAACCTGTACGTCCTGGCGTCTTGCATCGGGATCTTTTGCCCCGCCAGGGAAAGCGGCTTTTTTTCACCATCCTCTCGGGGGAAATCATGCAGCGTCGAGCACATCTATTATATCAATGGGGAATGGGTGCCGTCCCGGGGCGGGCGGTTCATCGATGTTATCAACCCCGCCACCGAGGAGGTCCTGGGAACGATTCCTGCCGGCACCGCCGAAGACGCCGACGCCGCTGCAATGAGGTAAATTATTCCGAGAGGCGAAACCAAGTCCGGTCCCTGTTCACGAAGAGGCGGAAGGAGTAAAAAAGGCATGAGTGACCTGTTCCCCGAGGGAGAAGACGTGCGACGCGCCGTCAGATGGGTGTCCGGCAGCCTTCAGGAGAATCCCGATCAGCCGGTCAAGCGGTTTGTCAGGGAAGCGATCTTCAAGTTCGACCTTTCCCCGAAGGATGCCGAATTCCTGATCGGGTTCTTCAGCGAGAGGGACGAAGCGGCTGGTGGATAATTTGACGGGTCGGAAAATCAGGGTACATTGAACCTACCTTCTGCACAGGCGCGTGGGAAAAGCCAACCCTGCCGCGCGGCAGGACGGAAAGTCACGGCGAGATCGGGACGGCGAACATACACATCAGGGAGGCGGGTATGCGGCACGGAATCAGTTCTCTGCTTGTTCTGGCGGCTCTTCTTACCCTTCCTGTTGGAGCGTGGGCCGAACTGCCCTGGCAGTTCGACGAGCACACCCGGTACATGGTCATGGGGGATAGCCTGGGGGCAGGTTACGGTGCCATTCCGGCTACCCAGGGGTATGCTTACCTTCTATACCAGGAAGGGGTCTTCGATACCATGCCCAACACTCTTTTGACCAATGCGGCCGTCCCCGGCGCCACCAGCCAGGGAGTCCTCGATTTTCAAGTCCCCCAGGCGATTCAGTTCTTCAAGCCCGACGTGATCACCCTGACCGTCGGCGGCGATGACCTGGCGGTGCTGCTGCTCGGGTTCCTGAACGCTCCTTCCCCGCCAACCCCCGAGGAGTTTCAGGCGGCGATCCAGGATCTCCTGACCACTTTCGGGGCCAATCTTTCCCAGATTCTCTTCTCGTTGAAACAGGCCCTGCCGGGGGTGGAGATCTATGTTGCCAATCTCTACCAGGTTCCGGAAATCGTCGATGCGATCCCCGCCGGCCTGGGAGCCGGACAGATCATCCCCGCCTTCAATCAGGTCATCGCCCAGGTGGCCGGCTCGCTTGAGGTCCCGGTGGCGGACCTGTACAGCGCCTTTCTGGGGAGAAGGGGCCTTCTTCTGATCGAGCGCCACGGGAGCGACCCCTTCCAGATCCATCCGACCAATGCCGGCTACCGGGTCGCAGCCAAGGCGTTCGAGGCCGTTATCCCGTAAACTTACCGGGCAGTCGAAAAGGGGGTCGGCGAATGCGATCTTGCCTGGCGCCGTAGATTCCCGGGATGCCTGCTGGCCATGGCACCCGAATAGCATTTCGACGGGGGGCTTACGTGTTCAGTTCCGAATTCAGCCCAGAGTTGGCCCCGACGCTGGTAGCCATGCTGGCCAAGATCCCCGAGGCCGGTACTCTGAAGCGGGTCGTGGCCGAATCGGCGGTAGCAGCGGACGCTCTCTGCGGCAACCGGCCGATGGCCTGTGGCCCCGGCTGCCCCCATTGCTGTGTGCTGAACGTGGCGGTCCTGCTGCCCGAAGGGATGGTCATCGCCGACTGGCTGCGGCAACAGCACCCGGCGAAAACCCTCGACGCCCTGCGTGAACAGCTCGCCGCCCACAGTCGCCGGGTGCGCTGGATGGAGGACGAAGAGCGGATCTTCGAACACGCCGCCTGCCCGCTGCTCGATCCTGCCGGCAACTGCTCCGTCCATCCCGTACGGCCGCTGGAGTGCCGCGGTGCCGCTTCGCTCGACCGCGACAGCTGCCGCACGGCATTCCGGCCGTTCTTTATCGATCAGGAGCCGCGGGTGCCCGCCGACCTGCTGCGTCAGGCGGCATTCGACTCGGCATTCAAGGCGCTGGCCAGGGCCCTGCAGCACCACGGACTTGACGACCGCAGTATTGAACTTGGGAGAGGAGTTCTGGCATTTCTGGATCGTCCCGAATGTCGTGACCTGCTTCTGTCGGGGGAACGGTTGCCCCAGGAGCTTTGGGATTGACTCTGCGCCACATCCAATCGTAGCGGCAGGCGATGGCACATCGCCCTCGCTGCTTTTAGCTAACCATCAACAGAGCACAGAAAAGGAGGAGTGAAATGCCGGTCATGCATTTTTACGGTCCCGGGTTGACCAAGGAGAAGAAGGCGGAACTGGTACGGGACTTTTCAGCGGCCGCGAGCCGGGCCACCGGGATTCCCATGGAAAAAATGGTGGTCTACGTCCACGAGATGCCCCCCGAGAATATCGGCGTCGGCGGCGATCTCCTGGCCAATCGGAAGTAGCAGTTTCCTTCCGCCGGTATCAAGGGCACGGGATCTCCCGTGCCCTTTCCTTTATCCCGGCTCCCGCGGCACATGCCAGCATTATGGTAGAATTTCAATGAGAACCCGAAGCCTGAGACTCCGATGATTCGTTTCTCTTTCAGATCCCGCCCGGCCAGAGTGCGACGCCCGGCGGGGCACGCCCCGCCGACCGGGGTTTCCGCTGGCGGCGGCCAGGGCCAGGCTGCGGCAGTTCCGCCAGGCCACCATGCTGACGGTGGCCATCACCAGCCTGCTTCTCCTGCTCTTTTCTCCTCTGGATACCCATTCCGTCCCGGGCGCCGGAGGAACCGGTGCTCCTGTTGCCGCCACTCCACCAGGGGAGCCGGCGATTCCCGCCCCGAGAACCGAAGGGCCGCAGGGAAACGGGGATGAAGTATCCGAACCCCTCGGCCGGGCCGCCGCCGAGGAGGCGGCCCATACATTAGAGAACCTGCGGCAGGCAATTTATCGCTATCTGCCGAAGTTTCTGGTCGTCCTCGGGATCCTCTTCGTCGCCTGGCTGCTGGTCCGGCTCTTGCGCCCGCTGCTGCGGCGCACGCTGCGGAAATGGGAGCGGGCCAACGCGGTGGCCGCGCTTTTCGGCATCGGCGTCTGGATTCTGGCGGTGGGAATCGCGCTGAGCGTCGTTGCGGGAGACATCCGGGCGCTGGTCGGTTCCGTCGGTCTGGTCGGCCTGGCCCTTTCCTGGGCGCTGCAGACCCCGATCGAGAGCTTCACCGGCTGGCTGCTTAATTCTTTTCAGGGGTATTACCGGGTGGGTGACCGGGTGGCGGTAGGGGAGGTATTCGGGGATGTTTATAAGATCGACTTTCTGACCACCACCGTCTGGGAGATCGGCGCTCCCGGACGCGGCGGCTTCGTGCAGGCCGAGCAGCCGACCGGCCGAATGATCACCTTCCCCAACAACCAGGTGCTGAACGGAACGGTGGTCAACCTCACGCGCGATTTTCCCTTCGTCTGGGACGAGTTGGCGGTGGCACTCGCCAACGAATCGGACTTCGAGTACGGCCTGCGGGTTCTGGCCGGAGTGGCCCGGGAACTGCTGGGGGCGTCGATGGCGGAGCCGGCCCGCCGCTATGGAGAGATTCTGCGCCGGGCCGATCTCGAGCCCGGCATTCCCGAGGAGCCGCAGTTATTCCTGTCGATGAGCGAGTCGTGGACGGAGGTGGTGATCCGCTATCTCGTCCACGCCCGCGAGCGGCGGAAGTGGAAGAGCGAGCTGACCGCAGGGGTCACGGCGGAGTTGAAGAAGCCGGAGCATGCCGGACGGCTCCTGCCGGTCTATCCGCGTCAGCAGTTCCAGCTCATCGATCCTGACGGTCGGGCGGTTGTCCTGGCGAAGGATCGGCCGGAAGATCTCTGAGGAGAAATCGTCCCTCAATGGAATGCGGCATTTTTCTGGCGCCACTCGAGAAAGATTTTGACCGCCGATCTCCAGAGCATCCAATTCGGGGGGAAAGCTTTCGTCGATTCCCGGGAGAATCTCGTCAAGAGCGGGAAGGAGCGTGCCGTCCCGATAGGAGTCGAGGATTTCTGGGTGGATATAGTACTTGCGGCTGGCCGCCGGGCGGTTGCCCAGGAGCCGGGCCACCTCGCGCACCGCCCGGGTGATATTCTTCTTCGCTTGAGAGGCGGTTTCCGCCTGGCCGAGCGCCCGCAGGCCGGCGGCGGCGCACACCGTCGCATGCCAGGTCCGGATATCCTTGGCGGTGAATTCGGCCCCGGTCGATTCCTGCAGATATCCGTTCACGTCCTCGGAAGCGACGGTGCGCAGTTCGCCCTCGCCGTTCACGTAGCGGAACAGCTCCTGGCCCGGGAGGTCGAGGATCTGCCGCAGGACGCTGGCGACCCGCCGGTCCTGGACGCTTCTTTCGTGCCACTTGCCGGATTTCCCCCGGAAGGCGAAGCGGATCTCCGAGGTCTCCACGTCCACATGGCGGCGCTGCAGGGTGGTGAGGCCGAAGGAGTTGTTCTCGCGCAGGTAGGCTTCATTGCCGACACGGATCAGGCTCTTTTCCAGGAGGCGGACGACGGTTGCGAGGATCTTCTCCCGGGAGAGGCCGCGCCGGCGGAGATCGGCGGCAACGCGGCGGCGGAGAATCGGCAGGATCTCGGCGAAATGCAGGATATGGGCAAACTTGACCTCATTGCGGAAGGCGGCCCAGTCGGCATGATAGAGATACTGCTTGCGCCCCCGGGCGTCGCGGCCGGTCGCCTGCAGATGTCCCCGCGGCGAGGAGCAGATCCAGACCTCGCTCCAGGCCGGTGGAATGACCAGGGATCGGATGCGCTCCAAGGCCTGCGGATCGCGAACAGCCGTTCCATCCGGCGCCAGGTACCTGAACCCCATGCCGCACCGGCGCCGGCGGATGCCGGGGAGTCCGTCATGCACGTAGTGAAGGCCGACCGCCCGCGCCGAAGCTGCCGGGTCGCGCCATAAGGACTCTCCCCGCGGGAGATCGTTCGTAATCTGGCCCATCGTTCTGCCGTCCTGGCATTGTGTCCGCTATATTTTATCACCGGCAGAATTCTCGCGCACGGCATCCCTGATCCTGCCCGAACCTCGCCCCGTGCGTTCCAATTCCCCTCCGGCGGGTGTATCCTCATAATGGGGTAGAGGTGGAGGCGACATTCACGCGAGAGGAGAGGGAATCCGCAGTTAGGGAGGAAAGGACTAAAAGACGTGAACAAGCGCGGGACGCAGCCCGACAGAATCGACCGGCTGGAACCCAAAGTACGCAGAGGGACTGATCGTGGCCATTACCGGCCACGGTAAAGGTAAAACCACCTCGGCGCTGGGGATGGCGGTGCGCGCCTGCGGCCACGGAATGAAGGTCTGCGTCATTCAGTTCATGAAGGGTGACCTCTACGCCGGGGAGTGGGACGGCATCAAGCTGCTGGATTGCGACATCGAGCTGATCGCCACCGGCAAGGGGTTCTGCGGTATCGGAGGCAATCCCTATCCTTGGAAGGAGCACCGGGACGAACGCCCAGGACGCTATCGACCTGGTCCATGAAAAATTGGCGTCCGGTGCGGTGGATCTCCTGATCCTGGATGAAATCAATAATGCACTCAAACTCAAGCTGGTCGACCTGGGACAGGTCCTGGAAATCCTGCGCGCCAAGCCGCCCCTGATGCACCTGGTCCTCACCGGCCGCGATGTCCATCCGCAGGTGATCGAGCTGGCCGATACCGTCAGCGAGATTTGTGAAATCAAGCATGCCTTTCGCGCCGGCATCGAACCTCAGCCAGGTATCGATTATTGATCCATGTAGCCGGCCGACCCCAGGCAAGGATCGACGGGAAGAAGATAAAATTTCGCAAACCACGGATGGAATCCATGCCCCGATCCAATAAACGCATCTATCGCATCTTTTTCATCAGCCAGGGCAAGTCTTACGAGATCTACGCCCGCAAGGTCCAGCAGGGAGAGTTGGCAGGATTTGTCGAGATCGAGGAACTGGTTTTCGGGGAGAAATCGAGCATCGTCGTCGATCCTTCCGAGGATGCCCTGAAAAAGGAGTTCGGGGGGGTGAAGCGCCTGCACCTTCCATTTCACGCCATCGTGCGCATAGACGAGGTGGAGAAGGAAGGGCCGGGGAAGGTGCTGAGCATCGCCGGTGGCGATGGTCCTGTTCCCGGGCTGCCGCCGGGCCTGGTACCGAAGCGGGGCTGAAGCCCGGCACTCCACCCGCCGCCAGCCCTCTCTCCTTCCCCACGACACTCTCCCCTCCCGCCAGATAGTTCTCATAGCATCGGCATCAAATCGGATCGAAAGCGAACCGGGGCAGGGAACCGTGCTCTCCTTTTCCCTGCCGATTGCGCCTCCGAATGACGCGGTGACGATCCGGTCCCTGATGAATGAGCCCGCCCGGAAATAATCGGGCGGAATCTTTCTTTTTTCTTGTCTGGAACCGGAATCCCCATAGAATAGCGGGAATTTGAATGGATTTGCCGGCACAGCGCCGGTTCTGTCGATCAGCAAAGGAGGAAACAGATGAAATCCGCACCGTTCCGCAAAGGCCTGGCCGTGGCAGTGCTGGCAGCTGGCCTGCTGACCATCCGGCCGGCGCCGGGAGCGGGGGCGGTGGAGTGGCGCGGTGGTCTGTGGACGGGATATCGGCAGGACCGGCTCGACTTCAATATCGCCGGTAATACCAGCGGCAGTAATCCCAACATTCTTTCCGAGCTCATCTGGAAGGACCTGGAGATCTGGCAGGCCGGCGTGCAAGGAAGTCTGCGCTTTCTCCCACGTCATTCGCCGGTGGGCGGCCTGGTCCGCCTGCAGGCCAGCTTCGGTATCATTACCGATGGCCGCAACCAGGATTCCGATTATCTCGGTGATGACCGGAGCGGCGAGTTTTCCCGCTCCAATAACGATGCGGACGGTGAGGTATGGGACGTCTCCCTTGGTGCCGGCCCGCAGTTCTTCCTGAGCCGGGATCGCCTGCGGCTCACGCCAATGATCGGGGTCGCCATCCACGCGCAGGATCTCGAGATCACCAACGGCTACCAGAGTATTTCCCAGCCCACGGAAGATATGCCGCTGCCGCCCCTCGGTTCTTTTTCCGGCTTGCACAGCTCTTACAATGCGCTCTGGACCGGGCCATGGACCGGGGTGGAGTTGCAGTGGCAGCCACTGCCCGGTCTTCTTCTGACCGGCGGCGCGGAGCTGCACCTCGTCTATTTCACGGCCGATGGCGACTGGAACCTGCGCCAGGATTTCTCCCACCCGAAAAGTTTTGAGCAGCAGGCCTGGGGCGAGGGATTCCAGGGCAGGGCCGGACTTGCCTATCTGGCCTCCGGGCGCTGGATAATCCAGGCCGATTATTTCTATCGCCGGTGGCAGGCGGACGATGACGGCCGCGACCGGGTGTTCTTCGCCGATGGCTCCACTTCTGAAACCAGGCTGAACGAAGTCAACTGGCGCTCGCAGACGCTGACGCTGGGAGTGAATTACCGGTTCTGAGCGCGGGGAGGAGGTGGAGTGCTTGACTTTGTAAATTAAAATAGCTGTAATGAAGACATGTCTTGCTCTTGCCTGGGTACCCAGGCAAGCCGCGGAAGAAAACAACCGCCGGAACTGTTTGCTGTCGTCCGGCTGCTTTTTTATTGCGGGTCTGACTCCCATAAGTACCGGAGGATCTGCCATGCCAGAGGAAAACATCTTCTTCCTCCCGGTTAAAGAATCCTGCCGGCAGGCAGTGGTCACCTGCTCTCCAGAGGACCGGCTGGTCGAGGTGGCTGCCGTCATGCGGCAGAGGAACATCTCCAGTGTGGTGGTCTGCGAGGGGGGGCGCCGACCGGCATCGTTACCGATCGGGACCTGCGCAATAAGGTGGTGGCCCGCGGCGAAGCGCCAGAGGCGCTGGCGGTGCGTTCGGTGATGACTGCTCCCTTGATCACGGTCGGGGAAGAGGACTTCCTCTTCGAGGCCCTTTACCGGATGTCACGGCACGGCATCCACCGGCTGGGCGTGGTCGATGCCGGCGGCCGGCTCACCGGCATCATTACCGATTCCGACATCCTCAGGCTGCAGACCCGCTCCCCGCAGCAGATGCTCAGGGATATCGAAGAGGCCCGCGGCGTCGATGGCTTGCGCGAGATCCACACCCGGGTTCAGGGGCTGGTCTTGCACCTGGCAGGGACGGGAGTGGCTACCGCGGACCTGGTGCGGATGATCTCGCACCTCAACGACCGGATTCTGCTGCGGCTGATCGCGCTGCTGCGGGAGGAACGTTTCCCCGACCTGCCGGAGCGCTTCGCTTTCGTGGTCCTGGGGAGCGAGGGGCGTCGGGAGCAGACCCTGACCACCGATCAGGACAATGCCATTCTCTACGCGGAGGGGCTCTCCGCCGCCGAGGTCCGGCAGATTGAAGAATTTTCCCGGGCGCTGATCGATTCCCTGATCGATATCGGCATTCCTCCCTGCCCCGGCGGCATCATGGCCAGCAACGAAGCCTGGCGACGCAGCATCCGCGGCTGGACGGAGGTGCTGGACCACTGGTTTGCCAATGCCGTTCCGGAAAACATCCTCCGCGGCAGCATGTTTTTCGATTTGCGCACCCTCTATGGCGATCCTTCGCTGGAGCGGGCGCTGAAGACGCACATCACCGGCAGCCTGCGCCGCGAGGTGGCTTTCCTGGTTCGCACCGCTGCCAACGTGCTGCGTTTCAAGCCCCCGCTCGGCTGGTTCGGGCGCATCAAGGTGGAAAAAAAAGGGGCACAGCGGGGCCTGCTGGACATCAAGAAGGCCGGGATTTTTGCCATTACCGAAGGAATAAAGGTTTTGGCGCTGGAAGCCGGCCTCCTCGATGGCGGCACCCGTGAGCGCCTGCAGTCGCTGGCCGAGGCGAAGGTGCTCGGTCGGGGCCAGGCGGAGGACCTGGAGGCAAGTTTCAACTTCCTGGTCTTCCTCCGTCTGCGGTCCCAGGTGACGGCCATTCGGGAAGGGCGAAAGCCGAGCAATCATATAGCCCTGGACAACCTCAATCATATGGAGAGGGGACGTCTGCGTCTGGCGCTGGAGGAGGTGGGGGCATTCCAGGATTTTCTCCGGAGCCATTTTCAGCTGGATCTGGTCCGATGATCATTTTCCGGTCTCGGTTACCGCTGAGCTTCGGAAGCTCCTCAGAGTTTGCTGCAGGTTCTCCCAACTTACAGAAATATTAACGGGTTTCGTCACTTTCCGGCAGGGTTTTGGATTGACAGAAGAGCAATGGTGCCGTATATCTTTTAATAAAACGTCGTTTCGAGTATTGCCGCACCGGTGGTGCTCATCGCTTCGGAATCAGCGTCCGCGAGAATCCCGATTTGCTGCTGGCTGTCGAGGTCTTTCGGGCGATTTGCCGTCAAGTTTGGTTGATCGTGAAAAAAGGGCTTTTTCAACAATCTGCCAAGGAGAGGAGAAGCGAATGAAACTGACGGGATTAACGGTATGGGTTGCTGGCTTTTGCCTGCTTGCGGTAAGCGTGGCGCAAGCGGGGCAGGATTTTGATGCGGTCAGGAAGAAGGGCTTCATCCAGGCCGGGGTGAACGGCGGGGTCTTCGGCTTCGGCATGCCGGATGAAAAAGGGGTCTGGCGCGGATTGGATGTCGATACCGCGCGCGCCATCGCCGCTGCGGTATTCGGCGATGCCAACAAAGTCAAGTACTCCCCGCTTACTGCCGTGCAGCGTTTTACTGCGCTGCAGTCGGGCGAGATCGACGTCCTCTGCCGCAATGCCACCCGGACCCTGACCCGGGAGAGCCAGCTGGGCCTTAACTTCGTGCATGTCAACTATTACGATGGCCAGGGCTTCCTGGTGCCGAAGAAGGTCGGGGTCAAAAGCGCCAAGGACCTGAGCGGGGCCACGGTGTGCGTCCTGCCCGGGACCACCACCGAGCAGAACGCCGCCGACTTCTTCCGCTCCCACAAAATGGATTGGAAACCGGTGGTGATCGAATCGACCACCGAACTGGCCAAGGCCTTTTTCGCCGGTCGCTGCGATGTGCTGACCTCCGATGCCTCGCAGCTGGCGGGCGCCCGGGCGATTTCCCCAAATCCGGCCGACTACGTCCTCCTTCCCGAAATCATTTCCAAAGAGCCTCTGGCGCCCGCCGTCCGGCATGGTGACGACCAGTGGCGCGATGTCGTCGATTTCACCGTCCAGGCGATGATCGAGGCTGAAGAACTCGGCATCACCTCCAAGAATGTCGACGAGATGCTGAAGAGCAGCGATCCCAAAGTGCAAAGGTTTCTGGGGGTGGTTCCCGGCAACGGCAAGGCCCTCGGCTTGGACGAGAAATGGGCGTACAACATCGTCAAGCAGGTCGGCAATTACGGCGAGGTCTTTGAGCGCAACGTCGGTAAAGACACGTCCCTGGGTCTCGAGCGCGGCCTGAACGCCCTGTGGACCAACGGCGGGCTGATGTATTCGGTTCCATTCAAGTAAGCTGAGGCTTCACCGGCAGGAAGGCGTTCCGGCGAACGTCTTCCTGCCCGTCCTCTGAGACCGCGGATCCCCGGGATCGGCAGGGCGGGCCTGCACCGCTCGTCCTCTCCGTAAGTTCCAGACAGAGCTTTATGCCTATCGACTCCGAAACTGCTGCCGTTCCATCTGCGACACCATTCTGGCGTGATCCAAGAAAGCGGGGAATCGTTTTTCAGTTGCTGGCGCTGCTGATCGTCTGCGGAGTCGGCTACTACATCTTTTCCAATACCCGGACCAACCTCGAGCGCCAGTCGATTGCGACCGGTTTTTCCTTCCTCGGCAAGGAAGCCTCTTTCGAAATCGGGGAATCGCCCATTCCCTATTCGGCTGCCGACAGCTACGCCAGGGCGCTTGCTAGTGGGCGCGCTCAACACCCTCAGGGTGTCCTTCATCGGCATCGTCATCACCACCCTGCTCGGCACCCTTGTCGGCATTGCCCGCCTTTCGACCAATTGGCTCATTTCCAGACTGGCCGGCGGTTTTGTCGAGGTGATGCAGAACATTCCCGTTCTGCTGCAGCTCTTTTTCTGGTACGCCATCTTCTATGAAGCCTTCCCCTCTCCCCGGCAGGCTCTCCATCCCCTTCCGGGTCTTTTCCTCTGCAATCGAGGGCTGAGTGTGGCAGTACCCATGTCGATCCCCGCCTACTGGAACATGCTCTGGGCACTTTTGGCCGCCCTGGCCGGTTGGCGGCTGCTGGCCCGCTGGGCGCGCAAGCGTCAGGAACGGACTGGCCGGCTGTTCCCGGTCATCCGGGTGGGGCTGGCTCTTTGCCTGGCACTCCCCATCCTGGTATGGACGCTCTATGGGATGCCAATCGCCGTGGACGTGCCGCAACTGCGCGGCTTCAACTTCACCGGCGGGCTCACCGTGAGCCCCGAGTTCAGCGCCCTGCTGCTCGGCCTGGTTCTCTATACCTCGGCCTTCGTCGCCGAGATCGTTCGCGCCGGTATCCAGTCGGTGAGCCATGGGCAGGTCGAGGCGGCCATGTCCATCGGCCTGCGTCCTGCCAAGGTGCTGCAGCTGGTGGTCCTGCCCCAGGCGCTGCGGGTGATCATCCCGCCGCTGACCAGCCAGATGCTCAATCTCACCAAGAACAGCTCCCTGGCCATCGCCATCGGTTACCCCGACTTCGTCGCGGTGGCCAACACCACCATCAACCAGACCGGCCAGGCCATCGAAGGGGTCATGCTGATCATGGCGGTTTATCTTTTCTTCAGCCTGTCGACATCGCTGTTCATGAACTGGTACAACAAAAAAATGGCCCTGGTGGAGAGGTGAGCTCGTGATCGAAAAACCGGCCCCATCAGGAACGGAAATTCTTCGACCGCCGGCTACCCGGATGGGAGTCGTGGGCTGGCTGCGCGCCAATCTGTTCAACACCTGGTACAACTCTCTCCTGACCCTGCTGATCCTCTACGTGTTCTGGAAGCTTGTGCCGCCGCTGCTGCGCTGGGCCTTTCTCGACAGCCGCTGGACCGGCCCCAGCCAGGTCTGCCGGGGCATCGACGGGGCCTGCTGGTCGTTCATTCCGGCGAACATCAACCTCATCATGTTCGGCTTCTATCCGCAGGGGCAGTACTGGCGTCCCAGTCGCCGCCATTTTCCTGCTGGTGGCGCTGGTCTTTTACTCCAGGGACCGGCAGCACTGGAAGAAATCGCTTGCCTGGCTGTGGTTGGGGGGGGTATTCGCGATGTGGCTGCTGATGCACGGCGGGTTGTTCGGGCTGCCGACCGTGGGAACGGCGCTGTGGAGCGGGCTGCCTCTTACCCTGGCCCTGGCGCTGGTCGGCATGGTGGGAGCCTACCCGCTGGGGGTGCTGCTGGCGCTCGGCCGTCGTTCGCGCCTGCCGGCGATCAAGACGCTGTGCGTCGTCTATATCGAGCTCATCCGCGGCGTGCCGCTGATCAGCATGCTTTTCATGTCGGCGGTGATGTTCCCGCTCTTTCTCCCCGAAGGGGTGACGCTCGACAAGGTCCTGCGCGCCCAGGTGGCTATCGTCCTGTTCACCGCCGCCTACATCGCCGAGGTGGTGCGCGGCGGGCTGCAGGCGATGCCCCGGGGGCAGTACGAGGCCGCCGATTCGCTCGGGCTTAACTATCGCCAGACAATGCGGCTGATCATTCTTCCCCAATCGCTCAAGATCGTCATTCCGCCGACGGTGGGGATTCTGATCTCGGCCTTCAAGGATACCTCGCTGGTGGTCATCATCGGCCTTTACGACCTGCTCAAAACGACCAAGGTGGCCCTCTCCAACCCCCAGTGGGCGGGGTATTCCGCCGAGGCCTACCTCTTCCTGGCGGTGATCTATTTCATCTGCTGTTACGCCATGTCGAGTTACAGTCGGAAACTGGAAAAAGAACTGCATACCGGCCGCTGAGTTCCTGCCGGGCGGCTGCAAGCGATGAGAGTGCGGATGTTATGAAGGAAGAGCAGAAAACCGCCGGCGCGGCTGGTTCCGCGGCCGAGCCGATCATCGAAATTCTCGGCATGCACAAGTGGTTCGGTGACTTCCATGTGCTGAAGGACATCAACCTGACGGTGCAGACCGGAGAGCGCATCGTCATCTGCGGTCCTTCCGGCTCCGGCAAATCGACCCTGATTCGCTGCATCAACCGGCTGGAGGAGCACCAGCGGGGCAGGATCGTGGTGGACGGGACCGAATTGACCAACGACATCAAGAAAATCGAAAAGGTCCGCGTCGAGGTCGGCATGGTCTTTCAGCATTTCAACCTTTTTCCCCACCTCACCGTCCTCGAGAATCTCACCCTGGGACCCATCTGGGTGCGCAAGACGCCGAAAAAAGAGGCAGAGGAGATGGCGATGCTGTTCCTGGAAAAGGTGCACATTGCCGAGCAGGCCCTGAAGTACCCCGGTCAGCTCTCCGGCGGTCAGCAGCAGCGCGTCGCCATTGCCCGCAGCCTGTGCATGCGTCCCAAGGTGATGCTTTTCGACGAACCGACTTCGGCCCTTGACCCCGAAATGGTCAAGGAGGTGCTCGATGTCATGATCAACCTGGCGGAAGAAGGAATGACCATGCTGGTGGTCACCCACGAGATGGGCTTTGCCAGGAGCGTCGCCCATCGGGTCATGTTCATGGATTTCGGCCAGATCCTCGAGCAGAACAATCCCCGGGACTTCTTCGAGAACCCCCGGCACGAACGGACCAAGCTGTTCCTGAGCCAGATCCTGAGCTAGTTCCTGTCCGGAAACGGCCTTTTTCCGCAATCTTTGCGTCAATCTACGGCCTTGCTTGTGCGGCGTACTGATGTACGCCTCCGCGCAATGCCTTGCCGCTTGCCGCCCCCGCTTGCCGCTTGCCGCTTGCCGCTTGCCGCGGGACGGCAAGATATCCCCTGCTATAATGCAAAAAACAGGTGCGCACGTCCCGGGGCATGGCGTTCCCGGGCCGCAGGCGGGCACCTCTTGCCGTATTTCGCGGGAGGCCTCATATGGTGCAGGAAAACTGGACGCTGAACCTGACCATGCGGGTTCTGTTCGGCTTCGTCGCAGGTTTTCTGGCGACGCTGATTTTCCATCAACTGACCCTGACGGTGCTGTGGAACGTGGGTCTGGCGCCCTTCGCGCCTTATTCGATGGCTGCTACCCAGCCCTTCGGAGTGCCGGCGGTTCTTTCTCTGGCATTCTGGGGCGGCATTTGGGGAATTCTGTTTGCGTTGATCGAGAGCGCGTTCCCCCGTCGCGCCGGTTACTGGCTGCTGGCATTTCTGTTTGGCGCCATTTTCCCTTCGGTGGTGGCTTTCTGGGTGGTGCTGCCGCTTAAGGGCAAACCCCCTGGCGGCGGCTGGCATGCTCCGCTGCTGGTGACCGCCTTCCTCATCAACGGCGCCTGGGGGATCGGCACCGGCCTGTTCTTCCGGGGAATGGCGGGGTGGTTCAGCCAAGCGCGCGGCAGGAACGCCTGAGGAATCCGCTATTTCCTCTTGCCCACGGCTCCCTTGCCTCGGCCGGATTTTCCTGACCAGCCGCCACCTTTATCCGCCGCAGGTTTTTGCGGCAGGGCCTCGGTAACGGTAATAATGCGGTTGATCAGGCGGGCACCGTTCAGGGAGGTGATCGCTTCCTTTGCTTCCGCCTCACTGGACATCTTCACATAACCGTAACCCTTGAACTGACCGGTCCTGGTATCGGTGGCCAGGTGAATGAAGGACACCTTGCCGACTACCGAAAACAGCTTCCGTACATCCTCTTCCCCTGCCTCAAGAGAGATATTCCGCACGTACAGATCCTTGCTCATATGATTTCCTTTTCGGTTCGGCAAAACGGCGGCAGGCGAACGGTTCAATCCTGACGGTGTACCGCGAAGGGACCCCATGTCTGGTTGACAGACATCACTTCCAGGGTGTTGACATTAACATGGGGCGGCAGATTCGCTACGAAAAAGACGATTTCGGCGATATCCTCCGGCTGCAGCGCTTCGGTCCCCTGGTAGACCTTGCCGGCCCGTTGCTCATCCCCCTTGAAACGGACCCGGGAGAACTCGGTTTCAGCCATCCCCGGCTCCAGATTGGTGACCCGGATTCGGGTGCCGAGCAGATCGGCGCGCAGGTTGCGGGAGAACTGCTGAAGGAAAGCCTTAGTCGCTCCGTAAACGTTTCCCCCGGGGTATGGCCAGTTGCCGGCGGTGGAGCCGATGTTGATGACATGTCCGCGGTTGCGCGCGACCATCCCCGGCAGCAGCGCCCGGGTGCAGAACATGACGCCTTTGATGTTGGTGTCCACCATGGTTTCCCAGTCATCGAGATCAGCCTGCCAGGCCGGCTCCAGGCCCAGTGCCAGCCCCGCATTGTTGAGCAGGACATCGATTTCCGGGATCTCCCCCAGCGCTTTCTCGACCGCCCGACGATCACGCACATCCAGGGTCAGCGTCGCCGCCACGGCTTCACCCAGTTCGCCCTGCAAGGCTTCCAGCCGTTCACTGCGGCGCCCGCTCAACACCAGCCCCCAACCCTCCGCGGCAAAGCGCCGGGCACAGGCAGCGCCGAAACCCGAGGTCGCCCCAGTGATGAGAATCGTTTTTGCCATCGTTCGCTCCTTTTCCGAATGAATGACTCATAAAAGTTAAAGTAACATTATTGGCAGATATGACGATAAGTCCAGCGGGAAAAGGGAAATCACTCCATTTTTCCCCGGCAGCGATCACTCGCCTGATCCATCTCTCTGCCGGCCCGGGTTCCGTGGGAACATCCGACTTCGAAATCATTGCTTTCCTGATGCCGCTTCGATAAAATCCTGACTTTGTGCATCACTCTGAAGGAGGTCCAGATGGACAACGGAAAGCGCGATCTGCTGGCAGCGGTCGGCAATACCCCCCTGGTGGAGCTTACCCGTCTCAATCCCCATCCGCAGGTCAGGATCTTCGCCAAGCTGGAGGGAAACAACCCCGGCGGCTCGGTCAAGGATCGCCCGGCTGCCTTTATGATCCTCGAGGCGGAGCGGCAGGGGCGGCTCACCCCCGGCACGACCATTCTCGAACCGACTTCCGGCAACACCGGCATTGCCCTGGCGATGCTCGGCGCCGCCCGCGGCTACCGCGTCAAGCTGGTCATGCCGGGCTGCGTCAGTATGGAGCGGCGGGCGGTGCTGGAGGCGTACGGCGCCGAGGTCACCCTGTCGCCGGCCGCCGAGGCGACCGACGGCGCCATCCGTCTCGCCCACCGGATGCTGGCGGAGCAGCCGGACCGTTACTTCATGCCGAACCAGTACGCCAATCCCGCCAACCCCGAGGCCCATTACCGGACCACCGGCCCGGAGATCTGGCGGCAGACCGCCGGGGCGGTGGATGCCTTTGTCGCCGGCATGGGTACCTCCGGCACCCTGATGGGCGTGGGACGCTATCTGCGCGAAGTCAAAAGCAGGGTGCGCATCGTCGGCATCGAGCCGGTACTCGGCCACAAGGTGCAGGGTCTCAAGAACATGCAGGAAGCGATCGTGCCCGACATCTATCAGCCGGCACAGCTCGACGCCAAGCTCGTCGTCGAGGATGAGGAAGCCTTTGAGACCACCCGCCAGCTGGCCGTGCACGAGGGAATCTTCGCCGGGATGTCGAGCGGGGCGGCGGTAGCCGGGGCGCTGCGGGTGGCTCGGGAAATGGCCTCCGGGGTCATCGTCACCTTGCTTCCCGACCGCGGCGACCGCTACCTGAGCACCAATCTGTTCCGGTCCACCTGCGCCTGCTGCCCACCTTGAAGTGCCAGTTCCTGAGAAATAAACGGATTTAACGCAGTCCAACATGTGCCTGCGGCACACCCGAAGACAACGAAAACCAGGATCTTAACGCTAAGGCGCAAAGGGAAATGAAAGTCGCAAAGGATGTAAAGCGAACAGTCTTACGGATTTTCTCTGCGCCTTGGTTCTCAGCTTAGCGTCTTTGCGTTATCCGTTTTTTTCAGGGCCTCAAGCCAAACTTTTTCAGGACAGAGGCGCTGAGAGATCACAGAAAACCGAAAAGCGATTCGATATCGATCCTCCGTCTCCGCGTTAAAATGCCTTTGCTATCTTTTGTGAATATCTCCTGCCTTTCCCCCTGCGTCAAAAATTCCTCCTTTTTTTCGAGCGGGTAGAGAAGACCTTTCCCTGAGATAGAATAATATCCAACAAGCTGGATATGACGGGGAGGAAACCGCATGGACTCCACTGACGAACGGACCATCCTGATCACCGGCGCCACCGACGGTCTCGGCCGGCATGTCGCCATGAGATTTGGCCGGACGCGGCGCCACTCTCCTTCTGCACGGTCGAAACCGGCAGAAGGGGGAGACCGTGCTCGCCGAAATCCGTCAGGCGACGGGCAACGACCGCCTGCGCTACTACAACGCCGATCTCTCTTCCCTGGCGGAGGTCCGCCAACTCGCCCGGGCGGTCGCCGCCGACCATTCCCGGCTGGACGTCCTCATCAACAACGCCGGTCTGGGAGCCGGACCGCGCGGCGGGGAGGGGCGGGAGACGAGCGCCGACGGCTTCGAACTGCGGCTGGCCGTGAACTATCTCGCCCCTTTCCTCCTTACCCGCCTGCTCCTGCCGCTGCTGCGGCAGAGTGCCGAAAACGGCGGCGAAGCCCGCATCGTCAACGTTGCCTCGGTCGCCCAGCAGGAGCTCGATTTCGACAACCCGATGCTGGCGCGCGGCTATGACGGCATGCGCGCCTATGCCCAGAGCAAGCTGGCTCTGGTCATGTTCACCTTCGATCTGGCGGAGGACCTGGCCGGCAGCGGGGTCACGGCGAACGTGCTGCATCCGGCCTCCCTGATGGATACCAAGATGGTGCGCGAGTGGTTCGGCAGCCCGAGCAGTACGGTGGAAGAGGGCGCCCAGGCCGTGGAGCGGCTGGCGGTCTCGGCCGACCTCCACGGGGTCAGCGGCGAGTATTTCGACCGGGAGCGGCGGGCGCGGGCGAATGCCCAGGCGTACGATCCGGCGGCCAGGCGGCGACTGCGGGAAATGAGCGAGCACTGGACCGATACCCGCGGGAATTAGCCAGCCTTCCGGCGGCGCTTCATCCCTTCCGGCGGTCATGGACAGCTAAATTCCTTGAATAAATGGGTAATTTTTATAAGCTTGAATAAACCTTCATCGCCGGCCGGAAAGGAGGTAATGATGGGCTTTTTCGACAAGATGTTTGGCGGTAGGAAAGATTATCCGGCGCTGGACCCGGCCAGCCCGGTCGCAGGTCAACTGGCGAGAATGCATACCCAATTGGAAGAGTTATCCGGGAAGGTGCACAAGCCTATAGAGATCATTCCGGGAGAAGAGGATGCCTTCGTGTTCATCGGCAAACCGCCAAAGGATTTTGGCATTGCCTGGATCGAGGGCGACCGGCTTGTCAGCTTCAAGACCCTGGTTGAGGAACGGGGGATTGATCCGAAAAAGCTGCAGCCCCTGGCCGAAAAGCTGCGTGCGGTGTATGAAGCCAATCAGGACGATCCCCGTTACACGGCCAGGATCGGGGGGCAGGAGGTGGTGGTCACCCCCTCCGATGAATTTCGCAGGCAGGTAAGTGAGGTGATCCGGGAGGCAACCCACTGACATCCGTATTGCCCCTGGAACCCAGTGCGGGAAAAGGAACGAACGCCGGCCGGCGATGAGGTCCCGATTCCGCATCCTCCGCGGGCGACGTGGAACGGGTTCGAGCTGGCATTCAAACCGCTCATTTATTTCCGGCGCGCGGCAGGGACCAGTCGAAACGAATGGCGAGAAGGCGCAGGGCGATGACCGTCAGGGCGGCGGCCAGCAAGGCCGCCCAAGACGGGAGCGAAGTCAGGCGCAGGAGGTAGAGGAGGGCGGCTCCTGCTCGGGGCAACTCTTGACAGCCCATCACCCCAATCTAAACTACACCTATCCAGAAGCCCTCTGGTTTCCCTTTCTTCAATAGAAAATTCTGATGGGTTTTCCTCTGCGGGGAGATCGGCTTCCCCGCCAAGCTGCAAAGGAAAGGAGGTGACCGGGGATGAAGAAGGTTCTGAAGGAGGAGGTTCGGCGGCAGGAGGCGGCCTTCTGGGCAGCGCTTAAACAGGCGGCGCAGGAAAATCCCGCCCAGGCATGCCACAAATGAAAGAGCTGAAAAGGCGGAAGCTGAAAGCTGCCGGTCCGGCGGCTAAAACCATGATGGCAGATACGGCGGAAAGGGAAGGGCGGGAAGGCCCGCGAACCCGGCCGTATCTGCCGTTTATTGCAGGCTGACGATGGCGAGCCACGAACCTTTCGAGTTTTTTCTCCAGTGGCATCTGACCGAGCGCTGCAATCTGCGCTGCCGGCATTGCTACCAGTCCGGCGCGGGCAGCGGGGAGCTGTCGCTGGCGGAAATCGGCGAGGCCGCCGCCGAGGCGGCGGCGATGCTCGACGACTGGACGGCCCTGTACGGGGTGAACATCGCCCGCAGTTGCAATGTCACCGGCGGCGAACCTTTCCTGCGTGCCGACCTTTTCCCCATCCTGGAAGTACTCGGCCGACAGGGGTTCGCACTCTTCCTGCTGAGCAACGGCACCCTGATCGACCGCCGGCGGGCCGGCACGCTGGCGGATCTCGGGGTGCAGGGGGTGCAGGTCAGCATCGAGGGTCCGGAAGCGATTCACGACCATATCCGCGGTGCGGGGAGCTATCAGGCGGCGGTCAGGGGGACGCAAAGCCTGCTGGCGGCGGGGGTGCCGGTGACCTTCAACGTCACCCTTTCGCGGCTCAACGCTGCCGCACCTGACGAGCGCTGGTCGAGGCGGCCGCCGAGCTGGGAGTGCCGCGGGTCGGGTTCTCCCGCCTGGTCCCCTCCGGCCAGGGTGCGGCATTGGCGGAGCAGCTTCTTGCCGCGGGCGAAGTGGCGGCCCTCTACCGACGGCTTCTTGCTCTTGCCATTCCCGGTGTGCAGATCGTCACCGGCGATCCCGTCGCCGGGCAGATGCAGCCGGCCGGACTGCCGGCGCGGCGGGCTGCTCTCCTTTCGGCGGCTGCGCCGCCGGGGTCTCCGGCCTGACCCTGCTGCCGGACGGCACCATCCTGCCCTGCCGGCGCCTCGAAGTGCCCCTGGGCAATGTTCGTACCGATTCCCTGCGCGAGGTCTGGGCGAGTTCGGCGGTGTTGAACCGCCTGCGGACGCAGCAGCTGTATGGCGGCAAATGCGGCAGCTGCCCCCGCTGGGCCGCCTGCCGCGGCTGCCGGGCCATCGCCTACGCCTGTTCGCAGGCAACCGGCGGCGCCGACTACCTGGCCGAAGACCCGCAGTGCTTTATCGCCTGACGGCCGGTTGCTGTCCCACCGCGGCCTGCTATATTGAATCATTCCTATCTCTTCGCTCTCCATTAGACTATGCGCGTACAACTGTTCGGCACCTGTCTGACGGACGCCTTCTTCCCCGAAGTGGGGGAGGCCGCGGTGCGGCTGCTGCGGCGTTTCGGGGTGGAGGTGGCGTATCCCGGCGGCCAGACCTGCTGCGGCCAGCCGGCGTTCAACGCCGGCTACCGGGAGGAGGCGAAGCGCGCCGCCAGGCATTTTCTGGCGCTTTTTGCCGGCGGCAGGGAGCCGATCGTCACCCCGTCCGGCTCGTGCGCGGCGATGGTGAAGCATCACTACCCGGAGCTGTTTGAGGACGACCCGCACCTCGGCCCGGCAGCCCGGGAGGTGGCGGGGCGGGTGTTTGAGCTCTCGCAGTTCCTGGTCGGGGTGCTGAAAGCGGATGAGGCGGAATTCGCCGGCAAGGGAAAGGTGACCTATCATGCCTCCTGCCACCTGACCCGCAGCCTGGGGGTGCGCGAGGAGCCGCTGAAGCTTCTTGCCGCCCTGCGCGGTGCGGAGTTCATCCCGCTGCCCGATGCGACCCGCTGCTGCGGCTTCGGCGGCCTGTTCATGGCCAAGCTCCCGGAGATATCCTGCGCCCTGGCCGACGAGAAGGCGGAAGCCATCCTCGCCACCGGCGCCGACACGGTCACCGGCTGCGACAGCGGCTGCCTGATGACCATCGCCGACGCGCTGAAAAAGCGGGGGAGCCGGGTGCGGGTGGCGCACCTGGCGCAGCTGCTGGCGGAGGGGTTATGAGCGAGGCGCAGACCAGCCTGCAGTTCCGGGCCAATGCCGCCCGGGCGATCGGTGATGCCTCTCTGCGGGCGGCGATGCGCAGCGCCGCCGACACCTTCGGCAGCCCGCCGGACGCTCGCCTTCGAAGCCATCCCCGACCTGGAAGCCCTGCGCGAGCGGGCCTCGGCCATCCGCCTGGAGGTGCTCGATCACCTGCCCGCCTACCTGGAGCAGTTCACCGCCAGCGCTACCGCCGCCGGGGCGACGGTGCACCGGAGCGCCGACGGCGCCGAGGCGCGGCGGCTGATCGCCGACCTCCTCAAGGAGCGCGGGGTGGGGATGGTGGCCAAGAGCAAGTCGATGGTCTCCGAGGAGATCCAGCTCAATGCTCACCTGGAGCAGGAAGGGATCGAGGTGGTGGAGACCGACCTCGGCGAGTACATCATCCAGTTGGAGCGGGAGACCCCCTCCCACATCATCGTCCCGGCCATCCACAAGAACCGGCGGCAGATCGGCCGGCTGTTCGCCGAGCGGCTGGGGGTGCCGTACAGCGAGGATCCCCAGGTGCTGACCCAGACCGCCCGGCGGGTGCTGCGGGAGAAGTTCTTCGCCGCCGGGGCGGGCATCTCCGGGGCGAATTTCGCCATCGCCGAATCGGGAAGCCTGGTCCTCTTCACCAACGAGGGGAACGGGCGGATGGTGACCACCGTTCCGCCGCTGCACATCGCCGTCCTCTCCATCGAGAAGCTTCTGCCGTCCCTGCGTGAGCTGCCCACCTTCATCCGCCTGCTGCCGCGCTCGGCGACCGGCCAGGCGATCACCAGCTATCTCTCGATCATCACCGGCACCCGCAAGCCGGGAGAGGCGACCGGCGCCCGGGAGCTGCACATCGTCCTGGTCGACAACGGCCGCTCGCGAGATCCTGGCGGGGGAGTGCCGGGAGATGCTCAAGTGCATCCGCTGCGGGGCGTGCATCAACGTCTGTCCCGTCTACCGCACCGTCGGCGGCCACGCCTACGGCTGGACCTATCCGGGACCGATGGGGCTGATCCTCACCGCCCTGCTCACCGGGATGGAGAAGGCCCACCCCCTGGTCGATGCCAGCACCCTCTGCGGCGCCTGCGTCGACGTCTGCCCGGTGAAGATCCCCCTGGTTCCGCTCATCCTCAAGCTCCGCGAGCGCCGGGTGCGGGAGGGGTTCACGGACGCCCGGACCAGGGCCGGGATGCGGCTCTTCGGCATGGCCGCCGCTTCGCCGGCCCTCTTCGCCTGGGGGGAGCGCCTCGCCCGTCTCTTCTGGCCCCTGGTGCGCAAGGTCGGCGGCGAAAAGGTGGCCGGCCGCCTGCCGCCGCCGGCCGCCAGGCCGCTGCACCGGAGGCTGCCGTGACCCCTGAGGAAACGATCGACCGCTTTCTGGAGAATGCCGGCAGGTGCGCCGCCGGCACTCGCCGTGTGGGCGACGGCGAAGAGCTGCGGCGCGCCCTCGCCGATCTGGTGCCGGCCGGGGCGGCGGTGTACTGCCCCGCCCTTTCGGACCTGGAGAAAGCCGCGGCCGGCGCCTTCCCGGGGCGCGTCGACGATTACGCCGCCGCCGAGGTGAGCATCGAGGAAGTTTTCGCCGGGATCGCCGAAACCGGGAGCATCGTCTGCGCCAGCGTCGAGGGGCGGGCGGTGCAGTCCAGCCTCCTCCCTGCCCGCCAGGTGGCCATCCTGCCGGCGGGCAAAGATTTTCTCTTCCCTGGATGACTTCTTCGCCGCCCAGACGCGTCCCGCCCACCAACCTCACCCTCATCACCGGCCCGAGCCGCACCGCCGACATCGAGCTGACCCTGGCCATCGGTGTGCATGGCCCGAAGCAGCTCGACATCATCGTCGTCACAGGCAGTGAGAAGGGAGATAGGGAAGCAGCTAGGAAAACCGTGTGATCCCCAGGCTGAGCAAAAATGCCCAGATGCAAGGTGCCCGAAATCCTGAGGATAAGGCGTACTGAAGGTACGTCGTTGACGAAGGATGATGGCAACGCCGCAGATGGCTTTTTCATCAGCCTCCGTACCAGTCGGAACGCATCAGGGGCAGCCGGCACTGCCCCTTGTCGGGCTTGACCAGCAGCGCCTGGTAGAGGTTCAGCCGGCCGGTCTGGAAGCCGTAGGCTGAACCCGCCATGTACAGCCGCCAGATGCGGTAGGTGACCTCGTTGGTCAGCCGGCAGGCCTCCCGGTAATTGGCTTCGAGGCGCCGCACCCAGTGCCGCAAGGTCATTGCGTAGTGCTCGCGCAGGCTCTCCAGATCGCGCGTTTCGAAGCCGCAGTCCTCGGCGGTGCGCAGGACGGTGGCGATGGGCAGCAGTTCGCCGTCCGGGAAAACATACTTGTCGATGAAGGAAGGACCCGGCGGGTCCGGAATGATGGGGCTCTGCGTAATGCCATGATTGAGGAAAACCCCGCCGTGGCGCAGCAGCCGCCAGGTCCGGGCGAAGTATTCCGGCAGCTTCTTCTCTCCGACATGTTCGAACATCCCGACGCTGACCACCTTGTCGAACCGTTCTTCCCCCTCCAGGTCACGGTAATCCCGCACCTCCACCCGGCAGCAGTCGGCCAGGCCGGCCTGCCGCAGGCGTTCGTTGGCGAGCTCGGCCTGTGGCTCGCTGAGGGTGATCCCCAGCGCCTTCACCCCGTAATGCCGCGCTGCATGAGTGACCAACCCGCCCCAGCCGCAGCCGATGTCGAGCAGGTGCTCTCCCGCGCTGCAGGCGCAGCTTGCGGCAGAGATAATCGAGCTTCCGCTCCTGTGCCGTATCGAGGTCCTCGCCGGAGGCGGCGAAATAGGCGCAGGAATAGGCCATACGCTCATCGAGCCAGAGGCGATAGAAATCGTTGGAGACATTGTAGTGATAGGTGACCGCCTGCGCATCGCGGCTTTTGGAATGGGCGGCCCCCTTCAGTCGGGTTCCCCGATGCTCCCGGGCTTCGGGCCGGCGGCCCGGCAGGCCGAGAAGGAATTTCCCCAGCCGCAGCTTCTCAATCAGGCGCGGACTATGGTCGAAAAAATAGTCCCCCAGGGCAAAGGCCGCCTCGATATCCCCCTCGATATCGTAATCGTCGAAAATGTAGGCCTCGCCCAGGGTGAGCTGGTTGGCGGGAAGAAACATCTTCCGCAGCGCCCCGGGATGTCTGATCACCAGGGTATAGGCGGCTTCGCCGGGGGCGGCGCCCCAGGTGCTGCCCTCCCAGAGACGGACGGCGCATTCACGGGGGAAAGCGTTCCCCAGCAGAGCCTGGAAAAAGGCCAGGGCATCCCTGACCGTCGGGTCCTGAACGGTGGCGGCAAGCGTCGGCATTTTCTCCTCCCTTGGAATCACATGCTGAAGTCATTAAATTAATAAAACATTTTTTTGTTCTTCGCAACATTTCGCGCCATTTTTACAGCCCGGCGTACGGTGATAAGCTGATGTCAAAGACCAGAAAGGAGGCCCAGATGCCAACGAAATGGGAAGTTTCCGGAACCTACTTCGAGACCTGCGACTGCGAGGCGGCCTGCCCCTGCGTTTTTCTGAGCCCGCCGACGACCGGGGAATGCACGGTCCTGATCGGCTGGCATATCGACCAGGGACAATTCGGGGAAACGCCGCTGCAGGGACTCAATGTCGCCATGGCGGTGCACTCACCCGGCAATATGGTGGAGGTGAAATGGCAGGTTGCCCTGTATCTGGATGAGAGAGCCGACGAGCAGCAGCGGGACGCCTTGACCAGAATCTTTTCCGGGCAGGCGGGGGGACATCCCGCCGTGCTGGCTGGTCACGTCGGTGAAATTCTCGGGGTCAAAAGCGTGCGGATCGATTACCTGGCGGAAGGGAAGCGCCGCCGTCTGCGCATCCCCGACATAGTGGAAGCGGAAATAGAAGGGCTGAGCGGCCAGAACGAGGCTGCGGTGACCATCAACAATCATCCGCTTGCCATCTCCCCCGGCTACCCGGCAACGGTGGCTCGATCACAGCGGCTGACCTATGCCGATCACGGTTTCAGCCTGGAGATTTCCGGAAAGAACGGATTTTATTCCCCGTTCGCTTACCGGGGATAGCCACAGAGCATGGAAACCGTCCTGGCGCGTGATCGGAAGATCGTCATCGCCGGCCTGGCTGTCATCTGTGTGATGGCGTGGCTGTATCTTTTTTACCTGGCGAGCGGGATGCGGCCGGAGATGGGGAGGGAAATGGCCGGGCCGTCCATGCAGGCCTGGGGGGCGCCGGACCTGCTGTTTCTTTTCTTTATGTGGACGGTCATGATGGCGGGCATGATGATCCCCTCGGCCTCACCCATGACCGTCCTGTATGCCGGCACCTGCCGCCAGCGCCGGCAGGCTTCGCCGCTGCTGCCCACTGCCGTTTTCGTGCTGGGCTACCTGGCGGTCTGGACCGCCTTCAGCGCGGCGGCGACCCTGAGCCAGTGGGGCCTGCATGCCGCCGCCCTGCTGTCGCCCATGATGCGCAGCACCAGTTCCCTGCTGGGCGGCGCACTGCTCATCGCCGCCGGGATTTTCCAGTGGACTCCCCTGAAATACCGGTGCCTGTCCCGCTGCCGATCGCCCCTTGGCTTTCTTCTGAACGAATGGCGCGATGGCACCTGCGGCGCCTTCGTCATGGGGCTGCGGCACGGACTCTTCTGCCTCGGCTGCTGCTGGGCCCTGATGGGGCTGCTTTTCGTCACCGGCGTGATGAACCTGCTGTGGGTGGCCGCCATCGCCTTCTTCGTGCTGGTGGAAAAGGTCGCCCCCGGGGGGAAATGGGTGAGCCGCGGCGCCGGCGGGGTGCTGGTGGTTTGGGGGATCTGGCTGATGCTGTAACCGGCGAGGGAAATCTTCTTCTCTCCGCCGGCGACCGGCTATAGAATGACCCTGCAGTTCATGACCTGGACAGGAGGCAAGGCGTGACGATCACCGAACCGGCGACCCTCGCCACCGACTACCTGCTGGCGATGGCGACTCTCTTTTTTGCGGGCGGACTCGCCTGCCGCGCCCGCGGGGAAGGAAAAACATCGGTGCGCCTGTGGGCCGCCGCTTTTCTGGCCTCGGCGATGGCGGCGCTCCTCGGCGGCACCTTCCATGGCTTCCGGCTGCATTTCGGTCCGCTGGCGGCGGCGGTCCTGTGGAAGGGGACGGTGTACGCCGTCGGCCTGGCCGGCCTGCTCCTGCTGGCCGGAACGATTCGCGCTGTAATAGCCGGCCGCTGGCGGCGGCTGCTGCTGACCGCCGCCGTTCTCGAGTTCCTTTTCTATGCCGCCTGGATGGCGGTACACGACGATTTCCGTTACGTCATCTATGATTACGCCCCGGCGCTGCTGGCGGTTCTGCTCCTGGCGCTCTGGAGCTGGCTGCGGCGCCGCGACCCCGCCGCGCCGGCCATCGTTGCCGGCATTCTCCTCTCCTTCGCCGCCGCCGGCATCCAGGCCGGCCGGGTGGATCTGCACCCCCGCTTCAACCACAACGACCTCTACCATCTGGTGCAGCTGGCCGCCTTCTACCTCCTGTACCGCGGCGGTCGGCGGCTGACCGACCGCCGGGAGCCGGAAAAATAAAACATAACGGCAATTGGCCACGACTAACACGGATAGACACGGAGAAACCAAGCAGTGTCCGGCTAGAAGATTGCAGCATCTCGACAGGGCTTAAAACCAGCGCCTTGCACCCTCCCCCAACCCCTCCCATCGAAGGGAGGGGAGCTTTAAATCACCTCTCCCCTTGTGGGAGAGGGCTAGGGAGAGGGGGCCGTTGCTGACTGCAAATACTTAACCGATTGATTTTTTCTTTCTTGACTTGAAATCCATGTAAAAAAACGGGGAAGGCCGGAAGCCTTCCCCGTCTGCCATCCCGCTGGAGGATGGCCCTACTCGAAGCTGCCCTTGAACTCCGCCAGTTCCCGCCGCAGGGCGGCCACTTCCTCGCGCAGAGACGCCACCTCCGTTTCCAGCTGCACGATCCGCTCATCTTCCGCCTGCACCCGCCGGCGGGCGGCCTCGGCCGGCGGGGCCGACTCCTCGCTTTCGGCTGCCGGCTCACCGGCCAGCAGGTGGGCGTAGCGGGACTCCTTGCGCCCCGGCTGGCGGGGGAGCTGGGTGACCAGGGGCGGCTGATGGTCGGTCAATTCGCGCAGGGTTTCTTCGACGGCGGGCAGATCGGCGAAAGGATGCATGCGGCCGGCGCGGGTGCGCAGCTCTCCCAGCGTCTGCGGCCCGCGCAACAGCAGTTCGGCCAGGACCGCCAGTTCAGGCGGATCCAGGTGCAGCTTGGCCGCCAGGGCGTGGCAGTATTTCGCGACCCTTCCCCCTTCGGCGGAGTGCATGGCCAGCCCCTGGAAACGCAGGGAATCGAGAGCCCGGACGACCTCCGTCTCCGCCAGTTCCATGACCGGATCGCGGTTCGACTTCTGGTTGCAGGCGGTGGTCAGGGAGTTGAGGGAGAGAGGGTAGTACTCCGGCGTGGCCAGTTCCTTCTCCACCAGACAGCCGAGCACGCGCACTTCGATGTCGTTGAGAGTCGTCATGGGCCTATAATTGGTTTTGGTTATGTTTTGCCGCGTCCCGCATTCCGCGCTCCGCGTCCCGGATTTAAATCAATCCCGGTACCGCTTCAGCAGCTCCCCATAGGCATCGATGCGCCGGTCGCGCAGAAATGGCCAGATCCGGCGCACCGCCTCGCTGCGGCCGAGGTCGATTTCGGTGATCAGCACCTCTTCCTCCTGATGGGCGGCGATCGCCAGCATCTCCCCCTGCGGGCCGGCGGCGAAGCTGTGTCCCCAGAAATCGGCGCCCGGGCCGCCGGCCGGGTCCGGCTCGTGGCCGACCCGGTTGGCGGCGAGCACCGGCAGGCCGTTGGCCACCGCGTGCGCCCGCTGGCTGATGAGCCAGGCCTGCAGCTGCCGCTCCTTTTCCGCCGCGTCGTCGCGCGGGTCCCAGCCGATGGCGGTGGGATAGATGAGCAGTTCCGCCCCGGCCATGGCCATCAGCCGGGCCGGCCTCCGGATACCACTGGTCCCAGCAGACCAGCACCCCCAGCCGGCCGACGGAGGTGTCGATGGGGGTGAAGCCGAGATCCCCGGGGGTGAAATAGAACTTCTCGTAATAACCGGGGTCGTCGGGGATATGCATCTTGCGGTAGCGGCCGGCGATGGCGCCGTCCTTCTCCAGGACCACGGCGGTGTTGTGGTAAAGGCCGGGCGCCCGGCGCTCGAAGAGGGAGATGACGAGCACCACCCCCAGCTCCCGGGCCAGGGCGCCGAAGGCCTCGGTCGACGGCCCCGGGATCGTCTCCGCCTGGTCGAAGCAGCCGGTATCCTCGCTCTGGCAGAAATACCGGCCGGCGTGCAGCTCCTGCAGGACGACCAGCTGCGCCCCCCTGGACGCGGCCCGGCGGATCGCCTCCAGGCTCCGCCGACATTCTCCTCGCGTTCGGTCGTGCAGCGCTGCTGCACCAGGCCGATGGTCAGTGTCGAATTCATGTGATTTCCTTTAAGGGCGTAATGTGTAAATTGTGATGAGTAATATGTGAATATTTTGCATTTGAGGTGTTCACAAATTACTTATTACTCATTACGAATTTTATGGCAAGACTCCCTTCGGCAGCTGCATGGTGACGCAGTGCAGCGAACCGTGCTGCAGGATCAGGGGGGAACAATCGATACCGATGATAGCACGATCGGCAAACGCCTGCCCGATCGCCGCCAGCGCCGCCGCATCCTTCTCGTCGCCATAAGTGGGGACCAGCACCGCGCCGTTGATCACCAGGTAATTGGCGTAGGTGGCGGGAAGTCGCTGCCCTTCCTCGTCGAATTGCGCCTGCGGCCAGGGGAGGGGAAGCAGCCGGTACGGCTTCCCTGCGCGGGTGCGCAGCCGCTCCAGCTCCACCGCCATGCAGGCGAGCGCCCCGTAGTGCTCGTCCCGGCGATCGTCGCAGGCGACGTAAAGGATGGTGTCGTCGGGGGCGAGGCGGGCCAGGGTATCGATGTGCGAGTCGGTGTCGTCGCCGGCCAGAAAACCGTGCTCCAGCCAGAGGACGCGCTCCGCCCCGAGCAGGGTCGACAGCTCCCGCTCGAGCGCCTGCCGGTCGAGATGCGGATTGCGGTTGCGGCTGAGCAGGCACTCGGCGGTGGTGAGGAGCGTTCCCCGGCCGTCGCTCTCGATGCTCCCCCCCTCCAGAATCAGCCCCGGGCTCTCCAGCCGCAGCTCGCGAAAGGCGCCGGCCTCCGCCAGGCCGCGAGTGATCTGATTGTCGAGGGCGGCCGCGAACTTGAGGCCCCAGCCGTTGAAGCCGAAATCGAGGAGCACCGGCTCCCCGTCCTCAAAGACGGTGATCGGCCCGAAATCCCGCGCCCAGGTGTCGTTGCTGGGGAGTTCGAAGACCGCCACCCGCGCCAGGTCGGCGCCGGCCGCCTGCAGCCGGTCGATTACCCGCCGGCGCTCCGGAGCGACGACGAGCACCCGCTGGAAGCGGCTGATCTGCCGGGCGATCTCGGTAAAAACCGGCTCCACCTGCTCCAGGCAGGGCAGCCAGTCGCTTTTTTCATGCGGCCAGGCGAGCAGGACGCCATCCTGCTCCTCCCATTCGGCCGGCAGTCTTCGGCTCATCGTTGATTCCTTCCGAATGCAATGCAGCAGAAAATCGTATAAAAACTCGCCGCCGAATGCAATCCTCAATTCCCCCGCCCAACCCCCCCGCCCTTCGGGCACCCCCCCTGTTTCACAAGGGGGCTGGAGCAGTATCCCTCCTGGTTGCAGGGGGAAGGCTTGCGCAGCGAGACAGAGGGGTGATCAACCCATTCCTGCTATCAGAATCACTCCTGGCCACGACAACTTCGCGGGGGGAGCGGGTGAAGGCGAGGGCGGCCGGGGCCAGGGCCAGCAGCAGGACCCCGGCCAGCAGCAGGAAGGTCGGGCGCAGGCCGGCGGTGTCGGCCAGCTTGCCGACGGCCGGTCCGCTGCAGACGAAGAAGAGGCGGAAGACCAGGGATTTCAGGGAGAGGATGCTCGCCCGGTTGTCCCGGCTGCCGCCCTGCTGCAGGCGGTGGCGCAGCATCGGCCCCTGCAGGCCGCGCAGGGCGGTGAGCAGATAGTAGAAGAGGAAACTCCACAGGCCGCCGGCCAGGCCCAGGCCGAGATAGCCGGCGGCGGTGAGGAGCAGGAAGAGCACGGTCATGCCCCGCTCCCCCAGGTGGAAGGCGAAGCGGTGGCTGAGCAGGGAGAACAGGGCGACGGTCAGGTTCGCCCCGGCCCACACCGGGCCGAACCAGGCGAGGGGGACGCCCGACTGCTGCATGTAGGGCTGGATCAGCCAGACCGGGTAGAAGGAGACCAGGCCGAGCAGGGAGGAGAAGAAGATCACCGTGCGCAGCTGCCGGTTCTCCAGCAAAAGCATAGCGGCAGGTCTGCCAGGCCTCGGCCAGGTGCGAGCGGGGCGGCGCGGCTTCCCGCGGCGCCTCCACCAGCGACCAGCTGAGGCCGAGCCCGGCGGCCCATACGCCGATCTGGATGACGAAGGGCAGCAGCGGCCAGGCGGCATACATCACCCCGGCGAACAGCGCGCCGGCCGCCTCTCCGGCCTGGGCGCAGCCGGTCATGCGCCCGTCGAAGCGGGCGTATTCCTCCTCCTTCCCCTCCTGGCGCAGGCTCTCGAAGAGCAGGGCGGCATCGGAGCCGCTGATGAAGGCCATGGAGATGCCCGAGCAGGACCTCGGCGACCAGCACGTCGGCGAAGGAATTGGCGATGGTGTACCAGCTCCAGCCGGCAAGCCCCAGGAGGGAAGCGAAGGTGAGGGCGAAGCGGTAGCCGAAGCGGTCGCTGAGGTAGCCGGAAGGGTATTCCATCAGCAGGGTGGCCAGGGAGAAGATCCCCTGCAGCAGCAGGATCTGCGCCAGGGTCAGGCCGATGTGATCCTTCCAGAAGAGGGTGATGATGGCCATCGGGAAAAGGGCCATCTTGAGGAAGGAGAAGGCGTAGAGTTTGGAGATATTGGTCAAGGGAAGGCTAGCGGACCAGGCTAGAGGCAAGGGTGAACGGCATAAGGCCAGGGCTGAGGCAGAGGAATGCCTCTGCTTTCCTGTAGTCCCTAGCCTCTGCCTCCAGCCTGAATTCATGCCCAATGAATGCAGGCGACGGGGCAGTTGTCCATCGCCTCTTCGATCTTCGCCTCGGGAGCGCCGGTGGGGTTGTAGACGGTCGATTTGTGGTCGTGACCGTGGCCGCCGCCTCCTTCTCCTCCATGCGGAAAACCTCCGGGCAGATCTGGGTACAGAGTTCGCATCCGATACAGACGTCCTGGTCGACGGCGGGGATTCGGGGCATAGAGGGGATCCTTTCCGGAGTGGGTTGGCAGCAGACATATTAGCAGCTTGCTTTCTCTTTGGCCATCCCCAACGAATCGTTGCCATATGTTTAATGAAATAATATCCTTGGCGAATGCAATTCGGGGTAAGCCGTAGTTCCGGAGTGGTTCCGAGGAGAAGTAGTGGGTAAAGCGCTGGGGCTGAGGGCGGAAATTGTCATCCAGCTGATTCTGCTGTTCGGGGCGGCGCTCCTGCTCGGCGGTTTTCTGCTGCTGAAACTGACTGAGCGAGAGTTGCTGGAACAGCGGGCGACCAGTCTGGCGGCCACCATGGAAATCCTTGGTCGGGCCTATGGGGCTGCCCGGCCCGGCAGCCCAACCGGCCTGCCGCCGCTGCTCCAGGCGCTGCCGGCGACCTCGCCCCTGGACGGTTGGTGTCTGGTGGACCGCGACCTGGCGCCCTTGGACGGGAAACTGCAACCGGTGCGCGCCGAGTTCAGCCGGGCACGGTTTCAGCCCGCGCCGACCATGCGCCTTCATTACCTCCCCCAGGTACTCCCCTTCGGGTCGGCACGGGCCGACGATTATCTCCTGGTGACGATGCCCCTGCTCGCCCAGGGGGAATTCACCGGCGGCCTGCAGGCCCGCTTCACTTTGGCGGATGTCCGCCAGCGGATGGCTTCGGCACGCCGATTGGTGTTCATTTATGCGTTCCTGTACGGGGCAGTTCTGACCGCGGCCGGCGCCTGGCTCCTGCATCGAGCCGTGGTCCGGCCGCTCCAGCGCCTGCTGGTTCTGACCGGCCGGGTCAGCGGCGGCGATCTGGAACAGATGGAACCGGAAGCCGGGCCCCGGGAAATCGCCGAGCTTGTCGTTCTCGTTCAATCGCATGCTGCAGGCCCTGCGCCACAGCCGTCACGAAACCGAAACCCATATCCGCTCCCTGCAGGAAGCCAACGCCGTACTCAGTCAAACCCGCAGCGAACTGATCCGCTCGGAAAAGATGGCTTCGGTTGGCCATCTGGCTGCCGGCATGGCGCATGAGATCGGCAATCCCCTGGGCGCCCTGATGGGCTATCTGGGCCTGCTGCGGGCCGAGCTGCCACCCGGCCGGCAGCAGGAAATCGCCGGCCGCGGTCTCGGCGAGGCCGAGCGCATCGAACGCCTGGTCCGCGAGTTGCTCGATTATGCCTCCCCTGCGGCGGACGCGGTCGAGCGGCTCGATCCGGGCGCGGTTCTGACCGAGGCGGCAGAGATGCTGGCCACCCAGGGGGCACTCGCCGAGCGCCGACTGAACAATGCGCTGCCGTCGGCATTGCCGACCGTCTGGGCCGCGCGCCACAAACTGCTGCAGGTTTTCGTCAATCTTCTGCTGAATGCTCGCGATGCCGGCGACAGCCGGAGCAGGTGCTGTCCGGGCTTTCCGGTGGTGCCGAACGAGGGTCGGATCTGGTCTCCGTCACTGACGCCGGCAGCGGCATCGACCCGCAGCAGCTGCCCCACATTTTCGACCCCTTCTTCACCACCAAGCCGCCGGGAAAAGGGCGCGGGCTGGGGCTGTCGGTCTGCCACCGGATCATCGAGGAGGCCGGCGGCCGGATCGAGGTCCGGTCGGCTCCGGGAGAGGGAAGCACCTTCACCGTCTGGCTGCGGCAAGCGGAGGCCGAAGATGGCGCCTGAGTGGAAAGATGTGCTGGTGATCGACGATGAGGCGTCCATGCGGCACATGCTGCGCCTGGTCCTGGAGAAGGAAGGTTACCGCGTCACCGAGGCCGCCGATGGCGACGACGGGTTTGCAGGCCCTTGCCGAAAAGCCTTCGATCTCATCCTCTGCGATATCCGCATGCCGCAGATGGACGGCCTCGCCTTTCTGCAGGAGGCGGTCCGGCGCGGGATTGGCGGCCACGATCATCATGATGAGCGCCTTCGGCACCATCGAGACCGCCATGGAATGCATGAAGCAGCGGTGCTTACGATTACATCTCCAAGCCGTTCAAGCCCGACGAGGTGGTGCTGACCCTGCGCAAGGCCGAGGAGCGCCTGCGCCTGCGGCGGGAAAACGCGGCGCTGCGGGAGAAGCTCGCGCGGACGGGAGGGGGAGCGACAAATCGTATTCCGCAGCGCCGCCATGGCGCGGGTGGACGAACTGATCGAGCGCGTTGCCGAGGCCACCTCGCCGGTGCTGATCACCGGGGAAACCGGGACCGGCAAGGAACTGGTCGCCCGCGCCCTGCATGCCCGCAGCGAGCCGGCGGAAGAAGCCTTTCTGTCGCCGTCAACTGCAGCGCCATCGCCGCCAACCTGATCGAAAGCGAACTCTTCGGCCATGCCCGGGGTGCCTTCACCGGCGCCGACCGGGAACGTCCGGGCTGTTCGCCGCCGCCGACGGCGGCACGCTGTTCCTCGACGAGATCGGCGAACTGCCGCTGGAACTGCAGCCGAAGCTGCTGCGGGTGCTGCAGGAAGGGGAGGTGCGGCCGGTCGGCGAGACCCGGCCGCGGCGGGTCGACGTGCGGGTGCTGGCCGCCACCGCCCGCGACCTGCAAGGCGGAAGTCGCCGCCGGGCGTTTCCGCGACGATCTCTTCTACCGTCTGGCGGTGATCGAAATCCAGTTGCCGCCGCTACGCGAGCGCCGGGAGGATATCCCCCTGCTGGCGGAGCATTTTCTGCAGCGGATCGCCGCCCGTGAAGGGCGGACGCCGCCGACGCTCGCCCCCGACGCGCTGGCGGTATTGCAGGGATACGCCTGGCCGGGAAATATCCGGGAACTGGAGAATTTCCTGGAGAAGACGCTGATCTTCTGCCGCGGCGAGCGGATCGACCGGGCCACCCTCCCCTGGGAAATGCGCCGGCAGCACGCGGGAAGCCGCCGCGGAATATTCCCTCAAACAGGCCGCCGAGCGGCTGGAGCGCGAGTACATCCACAAGGCCCTCGCCGCCACCGGCGGCAACCGCACCCGGGCCGCCGAGTTGCTGGAGATCAGCGTGCGGGGGCTGCTTTACAAGATGAAAGAATATGGGTTTGAGTGAGGAGCAAAAATAGGCGGTATGCATGCAAAGTTTGCATGGACACTCATTGCCCTGCTGAGATGGTCAGCCGATTGGATCAGCATGTAGCAGTGTTTAGGATTTTGGCTTGCATATTGCTCTGTGTTAATTATCGAGCCACGAAAAGGGAATTCCCATGCGAGAAACTGCTTTTAACCGCCAGGCCGGTTTTACCTTAATCGAAGTTCTGGTCGCTCTTTCCATTTTTGCAATCGGTTTGCTCGCCATTGCCGGAATGCAGCTGACCGCATTGAAATCTAACTCCTATGCCTACAGCATTACCGCGATTAATGCCGTGGCTTCCGGAGTTATGGAGAAATCATTTCCTGGGCTCCTGATGATCCGCGATTGGTCGATGCGGGGGTTCATCAGTGGGATTTCGATCCCTCGGCTACCGTCCAACCAGACCTCACCGTCCCGGGTGGAGGAAATTTCACCGCGCAGTACACGATTGCCAAGGATACCCCTGTGACGAAGGTTTCCACAATCACCGTCCAGGTTTCAGCAACCGGCGCGGTCAAGGCGCGCGGGTTGAGAAACAAGACACTCACGTATCTGAAAAATGTTCAGTAGCGATTCGGAGGCTGAATGCTGAAAGATAAACGAGGATTCTCGCTGGTCGAACTGCTGGTCGTCGTTGTCATCATGGGCATGGTCATTACCGCAGTGCTCGGGCTGTATGTCAACGTACAGCGATCCACCGGCACCACTGAAGATATAGCCGAAGTGCAACAGACATTGAGGGTCGCTCTTGACCGGATTGCTCGGGATGTGGTCATGAGTGGATTTCTCGTTGGCATTGGCAATCCGATTACCGATGCAGAGGCCGATACCATGACGACCGTCACGGCCACCAGCTTCGACTCCTTTGCGCGGATTGCGACGGGTAATGTTTTTCTGGCGGGGTCCTCGGGTGCAGTGACGATTGCAGTCGACAATGCCGCCATGGCCCAGCTTGTTTCGGATTCCGGCTATGTCCGCATTGTTAACCCATTGGATGGCTGTCAGCGCGCTGAACCGACTTCCGGTAGTTGCGGCGATGGCAATTCGCCCTTCTTTCAGGTCACCAGTGTGAATACCAGTGATACGAATCCGACACTGACTCTCAAGCCAAAACTGCTAGCTGGGGCCCCCCTCGCCGTTCAGGACTATAGCCCCTTGACCGATATTAAGGTTTCCGTAGGGGACATGATCGTCCAGGTCCCCAGCCCGGCTAGCGATAGCACCTTTCCCAACCCGGTCACCTATGCGTTGAACAGTGGGAATTTGCTGCGGAATAATTTGGCCCTCGCCGACAAGATGACTGGTCTGCAGTTTGACTATTTGATGGACGACGGTGGTATCGAGCCGGTTGCTCCTGCGACGTCGGTCTCGGCCGGTCGGTTGGCTCATATCGTGGCAGTCCGGGTTACCCTGACGGGAGCCACCCCTGCTACGGCCCAGGAAGCCGCCAAAACTCGGCAGATTCAATCGACGATCAAGCTGCGCAATAAATAGGAGAGGATTGGCCATGGCTGTACCTACCATTGGGCAGAGCATTGAAACGTATAGACGCAGCCCCCTTGGTCAGGAGCAGGGCTTTGCCCTGATTCTGGCCATCGCGATGTTGGCGATCTTGAGTATTCTGGGGGCCATTGCCCTGAGTACCACCGATACGGAACTGAAGGTCACCAGTAATTATCAAGACTATAGGCAGACCTTTTTTTCTGCCGCTCGCGCTGCCGAGTATGCGACCAACCGCGAAATGCTGATGGGTATGGCGGGTTCCGTAAACCTGGTGACGGCCGATGCCGGGGTGCATAAAGAGCGGATCGACGCAGGGGGTGGCGGCGTCTTGCAATCGGGGTTGGTCACCGACCTGGGGCCCAGCGATCTTCCCGCCAAGATGAAAACAGCCTACGGAAGTGATTTCGGCGCCAATCTCTACCATGTGACGGTAGACAGCCAAAGTGCGGCAGCCGCCGTTGGCAACCAGTCCGAAGTTCGGATTGATGCCACAATCGTTCGCCTTTTCAAGAACGAAGACGATACTATTTTTCGCACGTCAGGGGGAGGTTGAGCATGACCAGGCGAATCATCCTTGCAGCAATCTGGCCGTTGTTGTTTTTGCTGCCGGTCACCGTCATGGCTGCACCTGACAGCTATATCGGCGATGCGGCAATCTATTCGGCGCTCGCTGGAAGCAGTACCCGCCCCAAGCCGCACGTCCTTTTCCTGATCGACACCAGCCGGGCCACGCTCAACCAGGCTTCCGGCGTTCCCTATTACATCGATTCTGACCCCGATACAGACGGCATCCAGCCCTATCCCGATGCCGGGTACGAACCCTGGAGTATTTATGCCTTCAAATCCTCAAACGGCACCTGGACTCTGGCATTCCCCAACGACACCGATGATCTCGAGAACCTGACTTGTGCCAACAACGATTCGGTAATTAAAAACACCCTGTTGGCCAGCGGCACCTACTCGGGGTCCGGCAGCACCGACTATCCCAATCTCAAAGCCGGTACAGGCAGCAGCAAGGATCTCGCGGTCTGCGACACGGGTCCCAATGGTGCGACTTACGCTTTGGGAAATTATCTGAATTATACCCATGCCAGCGGCACGTCCGAAACGGTGGTGAAGAAGACCTACACATGCGGTATATCGAAAAATGGGAATAGTAATCCAAAGACAGTGACGGATGGATGCGTCGCGACTTATATCCCGATTGCCGATTCCACCGGCATCGAACCCGGTTCGGCTGCGGATGGAGGAATTGGTACCTGACCGGCAGCGGCTGGTGCCCACTGACTCTGACTGCAGCGCGAACTCAAGCCCATCCCAATTATCGGTCGACAGCAGTGTCCTGGATTGGTCTGCCGACACTTCGTACTCAGCCTCCTCCACGGTGCTCGGCGAAACCCAGCGACAAATCATCTATGACGCACTCGCCACGGTGGTCAGTGGGGCGCGCTATGCCGTCAAATTCGGTGCTATGACCTTTAATCCCAATAACCAGGGGGGCAATCTGGCCTACCCAATGACCGACCTGACCAACGACGATTCTGATTTTTTAGACTCTCTTCCCCGTGATTCCTATGACCCCTATCTGATCAATTCAGGCCCCAACCGGCCCCAGGCCGAAGCCTTGTATGATGCCGGCCATTATTTCGGGGCTCACTACCCCACCAGCGGCACTATCGCCTCCGATGCGGTCTTTCCGCTGGATGCCAGCGGCCTGGATGCCTCGGGCCACATCAGTTCCACCATGGCCGCCGATTACGGCAGCACCAACCGCAACCAATGCGGCTACGACCACATCATCCTGATCACCAACGGGCTCTCCAACGGCGACGGAAATGGTGGCAATGGTCCACTTGCCAAAATCGTGGATGCCGACGGCGATGCCAACCCCACTGAAGATACGTACGGTGAGGGCTCCCATTACCTGGATGATGTCGCTGCTTACCTGCACAAGCAGGAAGGGATGACCGTTCACACCATCCTTGCCTTCCAGGCCGCCGACCCGCTGGTGCAACATGCGGCTATTGTCGGCGGGGGGAAGTTTTACAACGTGTACGATGCCAATACCCTGGCCGATGCGCTGAGCAAACTTCTGGCCAGCATCGTGCTGGAAACCGATACCTCCTTCGTGGCGCCGGTGGTGCCGGCCAGCAGCACCAACCGGACCATCAGCAGTAACCGGGTCTATCTCGGCCTGTTCAAGCCCCAGAGCAACGAGCCCTGGCTCGGCAACCTCAAGAAGTACGGCGTGAGCAGCGACCTGACCCTGCTGGATAAGAGCAGTATCGTGGCTACGGATGCGAACGGCGATTTTCTGCCGGATTCGAAATCCTATTGGGGCGCCGATGCATCGGACAAGATCATGGCGATCGACGGATTGTTGCCGCTGGCTGCGGGAGCAGTCGCCGGTGACGGCGGTAACGTTGCCGCCGGCGGGGCCGGTGGGACGTTGAAGCTGCAATTGCAGGCTGGGCTGGCTGCCTCGCCGTCCCAGGCGGCCTGGGAGGTGAGAGATATCTATACCTATCCCAGCGGGTCTTCATCGACGACCCTGACCGATGCAGATAATCGTTTTTCACCCAATAATGATACCTTGATAACTGCGGCCACCCTTGATGTGGCCGATACCACGGAAAAGAACAAATTGATCAATTTCATCGCCGGTGCCGATGGCTTCGATGACGACAGGGACGGTGATTCCACGGAAATCCGTGATTGGGTTCTCGGCGATGTGTTGCATTCCAAACCCTTGATCTTCAATTACGCCAGTTTTAGCTCAGGTCAGGAATCCGACCCTAATTACAACAAATCGATGGTTTTCGTCGGCACCAATGACGGCATGTTCCATGCCTTTAATGATGCGGACGGCAAGGAATCGTGGGCCTTCATTCCCGACAACATATTGCCGCAACTGAAGGATCTGAGAGATTCGGCTCATAATTACTTTGCTGACGGAACCCCCGTTGCCTATGTTCATGACGTGAATAACGATGGCATTGTCCAGGCGAACGATGGGGACAAGGTCGTGATCCTTTTCGGCCAGGGCCGCGGCGGCGGGCGCAGCACGCTCGACGCGACAGGTTCGCGCGGCGCCTACTATGCCCTCGATGTATCGAATCCTCAGGCTCCGGTCCTACGCTGGAAGATTGACAGTTCGACTGCCGGTTTCGGCGAGCTCGGCGAAACCTGGAGTACGCCACGCCTGGCCAAGGTCAAAATCGGTACGGTCGCCAAAATCGTCGCCTTTGTCGGCGCCGGCTATGATAACAACGAAGACCTGCGTTTCGGGAACAACATGCTCTTTCCGGCCACGACTGCGACGACCGATACCACTTTGCCCACTCAGGACAGTGGGCAGGCCACCTCCACGGATAGCAGTGACCCGCTGAATCCCAGAGGGCGGGGAGTCTATGCGATTGAGGTCGCTGCCCTTGTAAAAGATAATAATACCGGAATCTACACACCCGATTTTACCAATGAGGGTACGTTGCTCTGGTCGTACACGCATACCTCGTCGAATGGTATGAATTATTCGATTCCCTCCGATCTTACCGTCATGGACATGGATGGGGATGGTTTCTCGGACCGGATATATGTCGGCGATCTAGGGGGGCGAATCTGGCGGTTCGACATCGGAGACAGCAGCACCGCCAGTTGGACCGGCCGAATGATTTTTAAAGCGAATTCCAGCACGGAGTCCGTCAAGGGGAGGAAAATCTTTTACAAGCCGACAGTCGCCCTGACCAATGGAATTCCTACTCTCTACTTTGGCACGGGAGATCGCAGTCATCCCTTGAATACGGCGGTGACCGACCGACTGTTTGCCGTGCGCGACCGCGGTCAGTTGACCCCGGTCGATATCAGCGCTCTGATGGATATGACGGCAGACACATTGCAGGCAACCAATACCACTGCAAGCGAGATCGATAGCATCCTGACGACGCTTAACGCCGGTAGCAATTATGGCTGGTATATCGACTTGAATCGGGCGGGAGAAAAGGTCCTCGCTACGTCATTGGTGTTTAACGGGCAGGCCTTTTATACTACCTATACTCCGTCGTCCGATGCGGAACTTGATACCTGCCAAATTGGCAATCTGGGTACCTCCCGCGTCTATCAACTCGATTACGCCACCGCAGAGGCGGTACGGGATTACTATATCGACAATAATTCAGTTAACGCCTATGCCAATAACGCCCGGGCTAAGGGCGGAGACGGTATTGCTTTACAGCAAGGGGATCGTGAGAAGACCATCGGGGTAGGGATCCCCTCAGGGATTGTCACTCTGATAGATGCCAGCGGTAAGGTAACCCTAATGATCAGCAGTAGTAACCGGGTGGGGACCTATGGGATGCCGGATGCAAAACTGATTTCCCCCCTTTACTGGCTGCAATATTAAGGAAAAAAGCATGAAGCCTGTGCGTTGTCAGTCTCTCTGCATTGCTTTTATGCTGATGCTTCCTCTATTGTTATTTCCTGGATGTTCCAAAAAAGCGGGTACCCCGACTGCCAAATCGACTGAACCCCAACCCTCCGCCGGGTCTCAACCCGGGGGGGGCTCCTATCGGTCCTCCAGCGATCTCGACAAAGAAATCTGGCGATGGGGTTGTCGTCATTTTACCCGAAGAACCGCGGGCAGATACGCTATTGATGGCGGTTTATCAGGGGCCGGCTGGCAAACTGTCATTTAGTTGGGACGTCAATGGCAATGTGCTTGAGAATGCGAAAGGGGATCGACTTCCGGTTGGCCCTTACCGGAAGGGGGATACCGTTACGGTTACGGTTTTTAATGGAGATCGTAAGTATCATGCATCCACCGACATTGGCAATACTCCGCCAAAAATCCTGAAGATTGAGTTGAAGAACCCGAAAATTTGCCGAAATGTGGATATAGAACTGGATGTTGTGGCGGCAGACGACGATCGTGATGACATAGCGCTTGATTATACCTGGTTCCGGAACAATGAACCGCTTGATTTTGGCGAGGGGAACGTTTTGCCGGGAAGCCAGATTTATCGAGGCGACCATATTCGCTTTGTGGTAGTGCCCCGCGATGACGCCAGCCAGGGAGTGCCCTATGAATCGGCAGAAATAATTATCCCGGATGCGCCACCGCAGTTTGTGACGGCACCTCCGAAGAGTTTTTCGGCAATGTCTTATTCTTATAACGCAAAAGCTGAGGACCCGGATGGTGATGTGATCAGCTATTCGCTGGACTCCCCCCCGCCCGGCATGAGTATCGATGCAAATTCCGGACTGGTGGAATGGGACTTGACTCATGCAATGCCTGGGGAACACGCGGTCAGTATCGTTGCAGATGATTCGGCTGGACAGAAGGCCTATCAGGATTTTTCGCTGGTCATCCAGCAACCTTGAAAGGTGGAGAGCGTTTTGGGAAAAGAGGGTGGATTCACGCTGGTGGAGTTATTGATTGTCTTAGGTGTTCTTGCCATCCTGGGGGCAATTGCGTTGCCCGCATGGATGAACTGGTCCAGAAGTGCCAGATTTCGCGAGGCATCGCAAGTGGCGCTTTCTGCACTGATGCAGGCCAAGGGGCGGGCGATCAATACCAACGAGAAGACCCAGGTGGCGTTCACGCTTGATAGCGCAAGTGCTAATACGGGCAATATAGTAGAAACTTTTCGGGTGACCAACGATGGGTCCAATCCGAGGTTGTCGAGCCAGACTTTCGCCCCCGGAGTCGAAATAAAAAGGAACAGCAACTGCGATGTCGATGATGGAGCAGTATCGATCAATTTCAACCCCGATGGTACCTCCGGCGCTGGTTACATTTGTATTTTTAATGGTACAACAAAAAAGTACCGTGTCGGGGTTGGCAACTCTACAACGGGGCGGATCCAGGCTGAGAGGTGGGATGGTTCCACTTGGAAGTGAGAGGCGTGGTATCCTCAAACTGGGAGAGATCAGGTTCGGGTGAAACATGGATGAAGACATCGACAAATATCTTCCCCACTGGCGCCAGCGTCTGGAGGAGGAAGCTTCTGCCCTGACGCAGAGGCGACAGGCGGCGGAAGAGGCAGCCCGCCGGATGGCCCGCATCCTGGTGCAGGAATTTGCCGCTGAGCGTGTTTATCTGATAGGGTCTCTCGCCGACAGGGAAAGATTCGGCAGTCCTCCGCCCCCTCCCAACCTTTCCCATCTGAAGGGTTCCAGGGGGTATCTCCCTTACCCATTAAAACCCTCCTCGGTCCCTCTAGACCAGACAAAACAGGAAAGGATTTTCTGCCTTCCCTCACCTTCTCTCTCTTTACGCTTCAGGCACCTCTTCAGAAACATATATGGTTTTGAATTGCGTTGGAATCGTATCGAGGAACTCGGTCATGGTCTGACGGAAATCCTGTACGCCCTGCGGCAGGATATTGAGCGTTTTCTTGGTTTCCTCACCAGTATGCAGGAGAACTTGTAGTATTCCTTCGTCCTATCCCCCCACCCATCCCCTTTTCACCCTCCTTTTCCCTCTTGCCCCGCTCCACCGATTCCCGTATAGTAATCCAATCGTATCTCTCGGCATTAAGGAGCTGTTCTCCATGGCTAAAATCGTTCCATTTCGCGGTGTTCGCTACAACCTGGCGCGGCTGGAAAACCCCGCCGGGGTCATGGCCCCGCCCTACGATGTCATCTCTCCTGCACTGCAGGATGAACTCTACCAGCGCAATCCCTTCAACGTGGTGCGGCTGATCCTCGGCAAGACCTCGCCGCAGGACACCGAAGCCGACAACCGCTATACCCGCGCCGCCGCCGATTTCCAGCTCTGGCAGCGGGAAGGGGTGCTGGTGCGCGACGCCGAGCCTTCCATCTATCTTTACGACCAGCAATACCCCAGCGAGAGCGGGGAGATGGTGGTGCGCAAGGGTTTTATCGCCCTGGCCCGGCTGGAGGATTTCTCTTCCGGCGTGGTCAAGCCCCACGAGAAGACCCTGGCCGGCCCGAAAGCCGACCGGCTGCTGCTGACCAAGGCCTGCGGCGCCAACTTCAGCCCGATTTTCTCCCTCTACTCCGATCCCTGCTGCGTCCTCGAAGCGCTGGCCCGCAAGGAGAAGGAGCGCGGCGCCCGAGCTGGAGGTGAAGGATGACGACGGGGTGGTCCACCGCCTCTGGCGGGTCACCGACCCGGCGATCATCGACAAGGCGCAGGGGCTGCTCGACAACAAGCCGCTGTTCATCGCCGACGGCCATCACCGCTACGAGACGGCCATCAACTACCGCGACTTCATGCGGGAGAAAAACCCCGGCTTCACCGGCAAGGAACTGTTCAACTACGTCCTGATGTACTTCGCCAACATGGAAGACCAGGGGATGACGATTTTCCCCACCCACCGGCTGGTATTCAATCTGCCGGATTTCCGGCTCTGCCTTCTTTCCTCGAGGCGTTGAGAGAGGCGTTCGACGGTGGAGGAACGGCAATTCCCGATCGACGATCCTGCGGCCGCGGACGGCAAGATTCGCGAGATGCCTGCGGGAGAAGGGCGGAGAAGGGCACGCCCTGGCCCTCTATGCCGGCGGCGAAACAGTCTATTTCCTCCGCCTGCGGGACGAGAAGGTAATGGACCGCTTTTTCGAGGCGAAGGCCCCCAAGGCGCTGCGTACCCTTGATGTCTCCATTCTGCACCGGTTGATTCTCGAAGAATCGCTCGGCATCACCGGCGAGGCGCAGGAGCAGCAGACCCACCTGAAATATGTGAAGAACTTCGACGAGCCCTTCGACCTGGTGCGCGGCGGCGATTTCCAGCTTGGCCTTCCTGATGAATCCGACCCGGATGAGCGAGGTGCGCGACGTGGCCAATGCCGGGGAGAAGATGCCGCAGAAATCGACCTATTTCTATCCGAAGCTGCTGACCGGCCTGGTGATCAACCGGATCGTCGAAGGGGAAATGGCGGAATAAAGCAGGCAAGAGGCAAGAGGCTAGCGGCAAGAGCGTACTAGAAAAAGGCAAAAATGAGTTAGCCTTAGGCCTTGACCAGCTTGAGCCTTGCACCTGATCTTTCAGGAGTTGCGTGTGGAAATTCTTGGCATCGACATCGGTTTCGGCTTCACCAAGGCGAGCAACGGCCGGGACTCCCTGGTCTTCAAGTCGGTGCTGGGCGAGGCCACCGAGATCCAGTTTCAGGAAGCCGTGCTCGCGGATGCCGGGAGCGATGAGCACTCCAGATGGAACTGGACGGCAAGGCCTTTTTCCTCGGCGATCTGGCCGAGCGGCAGAGCAATGTGCGTTTTTTCACCCTCGACCAGGCCCAGTTCATCAGCAGCAGCGCCAAGGCCCTGGCTCTGGCGGCCGCCGCCCGCCTGGTCGGGCAGCCATATCCCGATCAACCTGGTCACCGGCCTGCCCATCGGCCATTATCGCCAGCACAAGGACGAGATCGCCCGCATCCTGCAGGGGGAGCACCGGGTGGCCTTGGTCGATGCCGGCGGCAAACGGCAGGAAAAGGTCATCAACATCAACAAGGTGCGGGTCATCCCGCAGCCGTTCGGCTCCCTGTTCAACCTGATGCTCAACGATCTCGGCGAGGTGGGGGACAAGCGGCTGGTGAAGGAGAAGATCGGCATCATCGACGTCGGCTTCCGTACCTCCGACTATACGATCTCCGACCGGATGCGCTACTCCGAGCGCGGAAGCCGGACCACCGATTCGGGGATTGCCCGGGCCTTCACCGTGATTGCCACCAAGCTGCGCGAGCGAAGCGGCGTCAATGTCGAGCTCTACCGCCTGTTCGAGGCGGTGGATACGGGGCTCGATCAAGATCCGCGGCAAGGAATACGACCTCAAGGGGCTGACCGAACAGGTCTTCGGCCAGCTCGCCGCTACCATCGGCAACGAAGTCGACCGCCTGTGGGCCGACGACTGGGACATGGACACCATGGTCATTACCGGCGGCGGCGGAGCGGTTCTGGCCAAATACCTGCAGCCGCTGCTCAAGGGCCACGTGCTGCCCGTCGATCCGGCCAAGGATGCCCGCCTGTACAATGTCCAGGGCTACTGGAAATTCGGCAAGCACGTCTGGGCGCGCGGGGTCATCCCGGCGCCACAGGGGAGCTGACATTCGACTTTTTTAACGCAAAGGCGAGATCAGGCAAAGGTTTTATCCCAATTATTTCCTTTGCGCCTCTCTTTTCCTTAGCGCCTTTGCGTTGAGAGCCCGTGAGCCACGGGTCCATAGGGGAACTGCTATAATCTTCCTGCATTCTTCTCAACAGATTACAATTCCAAGCCGTCGAGATGGGTATCGCTATGTCCGTAATCCGGCTGACCTGATCGCCTTTCTCGAAAACCACGCCCCCCGCCCTCTCTCCGCCCGGGAAATTTTTGACGGGCTCGAACTCTCCCGCAAGGAGCGCTCGAAGGCCGGCCGTCTCCTCGAGGCGCTGGCCGGCGAGGGCACCCTGGTCCGCCTCAAGGGGGACCGCTATTCCCTGCCGCAGCAGGTCAACCTGGTGGTCGGGACGGTGAGCGTCCATCGCGACGGCTACGGTTTCGTCGCCAGGCCCGGCGAGGCAGGGGGGCGACGTCTTCATCCCCGCCCGCTACCTGCGCGAGGTCATGCACGGCGACCGGCTTGTCGTCCGGGTGGAGCACGGCTGGCGCGGCGGCAGGCCCGAGGGGCGGGTCGTCCGGGTCCTCGAACGGGCGCACCGGACGCTGGTCGGGCGCTTTGAAGCGGGGCGCCGTTTCGGTTACGTGGTGCCGGCCGATCCCCGGCTCAGCCACGGACCTGTACATCGCCAGCGGGGCGGAAAACGGCGCCCGGGACGGCCAGATGGTCCTCGCCCGCATCGATGTCTACCCGGGGAGAACGCGCAACCCGGAGGGATCGATCGTCGAAATCCTCGGGCAGCCGGACGACCCGGAAGTCGAAATCCTGACCATCGCCCACAAGCATGATCTTCCGTACCGCTTCCCGGAGGAGGTCCTGGCCGCAGTCGGCGGCAGTTCCCGACCAGGTGGCAGCGGAGGACCTGGCCGGACGCGAGGATCTGCGGCACCTGCCCCTGGTTACCATCGACGGCGAGACGGCCAGGGATTTCGACGATGCGGTCGGTGCGCCAGCCGGGAGAAGGACGGCCGCATTCGCCTGTGGGTGGCGATTGCCGATGTCGGCCATTATGTCCCCGAAGGGAGCGCCATCGACGAGGAGGCCCTGGAGCGGGGCACCAGCGTCTATTTCCCCGGCCGGGCCATCCCCATGCTGCCGGAGCGGCTGAGCAACGGCATCTGTTCCCTGAACCCGGCGGTCGACCGGCTGGCGATGACCGCCGAGATGGTTTTCGACCGGCAGGGGGAGCGGCTGGAGAGCCGTTTTTACCCGGCGGTCATCCGCAGCCAGGCGCGCCTGACCTACACGCGAGGTGCGGGACCTGCTCGGCTGGCGATGCCGCCGGTCGGCGACATCCAGCGCCGGGACTTCTGCCGCAGCTGCAGGTGATGGCTGAGCTGGCCGAGCGCCTGACCGCCATGCGCCGGCGGCGCGGCAGCCTCGATTTCGATCTGCCCGAGGCCGAGGTCGTTCTCGATCTGCGCGGCCGACCGGAGAACATCGTCCGCTCCGAACGCTCCCTGGCCCACCGCCTGATCGAGGAATTCATGCTGGCCGCCAATGAGGCGGTGGCGACCTTCCTCGCCGGGAAGAACGCCCCCGTCCTCTTCCGGGTGCATGAGCCGCCCGATCTGGAGAAACTGCAGGCTTTTCAGGAGTTCATCGCCCATTTCAGCCTTGGCCTGGTTCTCGACCCGGCAGCGGCGGCGACTCCCGGCGGCTGCAGGAGCTGCTGGCCGCCGTCGAAGGGAAAGCCTGAGGAGCGGGTGATCAACCAGGTGCTGCTGCGCAGCATGAAGCAGGCCCGTTATGCGCCCGACAATGTCGGCCATTTCGGGCTGGCGGCGCCACTCTACTGCCATTTCACGTCACCCATCCGCCGCTATCCGGATCTGGTGGTGCACCGGGTGCTGCGCCAGGTCCTGCGCCGGGGCGGCCTTTCCGCCAAGCGCCGCGGCGCACCTGCAGGAGGTCTCTGCCCGGCCTGGGCGAGCATACCTCGCAGCGGGAGCGGCGGGCCATGGAGGCGGAACGGGAGGTCATCGCCCTGAAGAAGTGCCAGTTCATGGCCGATAAGGTCGGCGAGGAGTTCGCGCGGCCTGATCTCCGGCGTCCAGCCCTTCGGTTTTTTCGTCGAACTGGAGGATTTCTTCGTCGAGGGGCTGGTGCATGTCTCCAGCCTGACGCGACGATTTCTACCATTATCGAGGAGGACCTGCACCGGCTGATCGGTGCAGAATCGCCGGCGGGAATTCCAGGTGGGAGCGGAGGTTCCGGGTCACCGTGGCCAAGGTCGATCTCGAGCGGCGGGAAATCGATTTCGCCTTGGCGGACATGGAGCCGCGGCGCGAGGCAGAGGCAAGCCGCGAGGGAAAGGCAAGAGGCAAAGGCAAAAGACAAGCGGCAAGGGGACAGGACAACAAGGGCAAGGGGCGAGGAGCAAGAGGGGAAGGCAAGAGGCAAAGGTGAAGGGCAAGAGCCGAAAGCCGTTAGCCGTTAGCCGCTCGCCGAAAAATCCATGAAAATAATCAGAAACCTGCAAGAACTTGAGCCCCCCTGCCGGGGCCGTGGTCACCATCGGCAACTTCGACGGCGTCCATCTCGGCCATCGCGAAATTTTCCGCCGGGTGGTGGCCGCGGGCGCGGGAGATGGATGGCACCGCCGTGGTCTTTACCTTTGTTCCGCATCCGCGCAAGGTGCTGGCCCCTGAGCAGGCGCCCCGGCAGATCAATACCGAGGCGGAAAAGGAGCGACTGATTGAGGCTTCCTGCATCGATGTGCTGATCTGCGCTCCGTTCACCCGCGAAATGGCGGCCTTCCGGCCGAAAAATTCGTCCGGGAGATGCTGGTCGAGCGGATCGGTGTCCGCCACTGGTGATCGGTTACGACTATGCCTTCGGTCGCAACCGGGAAGGGGACAGCGATTTTCTTCTCCGCCAGGGGGAGGCATTCGGTTTTGCCGTGGAAATCGTCGGCCCGATCGTCCGGGACGGGGAAGTCTACAGCTCCACCCGCATCCGGGAGATGATTCGGAACGGCCAGGTGGCGGAGGCGGCGAAGCTGCTGGGGCGCCATTTCACCCTGGAGGGGGGGGTGGTCCACGGAGCCAAGCGCGGCAAAGGGCTCGGCTTTCCCACCGCCAACCTGGAGACGGACAAGGAACTTCTGCCGCGCCCCGGGGTTTATGCGGTCAAGGTTCGCTATGGCGAGGAGATCCTGGACGGGGTGGTGAACATCGGCTGCAATCCGACTTTCTGTTGCGAAGGGATCTCGGTGGAAGTGCATCTGCTCGATTTCGACCGGGAGATCTACGGGGAAATGCTGCGGCTCTATTTCGTCGCCCGGCTGCGCGACGAGATGCTGTTTCCCGCTCCCGCGGAGCTGGTGCAGGCGATCGGCAGGGATGTGGCGCGGGCGCGGGAACTGCTGGCCGGAGCCCGGCTCATCGAATACCGCGAGTATCTCGACTGCGGCCAACTGGTCGGTCCGCGACCGACAAGGAAGGCCCTTAAGCGAGCTGAATGCGTCCAACATGTGCCTGTGGCACACCCGAAGCAAGGAAATCGTTCTGACGCAAGGCGCAACGGGAAATGCAAGCGAAGGCTGTCAAGCAGCAGGCTTACGGATCTTCTCTGCGCCTTGATTCTCGCTTTCGTCTATGCAAATCGTTTTTGGGCATTGGCAGAAAGTGCCGGGTGTTCCGGAGAGGCCGCGGCGAATCCGGTCTGAAACCGGCGGGCACGCGCCTTGCAAAATTCCATTTCTCTGGGCGACGACTAATCAATGCCGTTTGACAGGTGAACCGCCGTGCAATATGATCCGGATAATATGTGCCGCATACATTGATTGCATTGGGGAGACGATCCTTTCTATGGCAGGGAATCGCTTAGGAGAACTGCTGGTCCGCAACAAGCTGATCAACGAGACCCAGCTGGCCCGGGCGCTGGAGGAGCAGAAGGTCCAGGGCGGCCGTCTGGGCGCCAGCCTGATCAAGCTGGGTTTCATCAAGGAGGAGGAGCTCGCCGCCTTCCTTTCCCGCCAGTACGGCGTCCCCTCCATCAATCTGAACGAGTTCGAGATCGATTCCGGCGTCATTCGCCTGGTCCCCCCCGAGGTCTCCCAGAAATACCAGGTCATCCCCATCAACCGGGCCGGCTCCACCCTGATCGTCGCCATGAGCGATCCGTCCAATATCTTCGCCATCGACGACATCAAGTTCATGACCGGCTACAACGTCGAGGTGGTGGTCGCGCCGGAGGCCTCGATCAAGCCGGCCATCGACAAGTATTACGACCAGAGCGCCTCCCTCGCCGATGTCATGAGCGACCTGGAAGACATCGATCTGGAAATCGTCGACGAGGACGACGATGTCGATGTCAAGGACCTGGCCAAGGCCACCGAGGACGCGCCGGTCGTCAAGCTGGTCAACCTGATTCTCACCGACGCCATCAAGAAGAAGGCTTCGGATATCCATATCGAGCCGTACGAGAAATCGTTTCGCGTCCGCTACCGCATCGACGGCGTTCTCTATGAAGTGATGAAGCCGCCGATGAAGCTGAAGAACGCCATCACCTCCCGCCTGAAGATCATGGCGGAGATGGACATCGCCGAGCGGCGCCTGCCCCAGGACGGGCGCATCAAGATCAAGCTGCCCGGCGGCAAGGACATGGACTACCGGGTCAACTGCCTGCCGACCCTGTTCGGGGAGAAGGTCGTGTCTGCGGCTCCTCGACAAGTCCAACCTGCAGCTCGACATGACCAAGCTCGGCTACGAGCCGGCAGGCCCTGAAGTATTTCAAGGAGCGAGATCCACAAACCCTTCGGCATGGTCCTGGTCACCGGCCCGACCGGTTCGGGGAAGACCGTCTCCCTCTACTCGGCCCTGTCCGAGCTCAACAAGACCACGGAGAATATTTCCACCGCCGAGGACCCGGTCGAATTCAACTTCGCCGGCATCAACCAGGTGCAGATGCACGAGGAGATCGGCCTCAATTTCGCCGCGGCCCTGCGCGCCTTTCTGCGCCAGGACCCGGACATCATCATGATCGGCGAGATCCGCGACTTCGAGACGGCGGAGATCGGCGTCAAGGCCGCCCTCACCGGCCACCTGGTGCTCTCCACCCTGCACACCAACGATGCCCCGAGCACCATCAACCGCCTGCTCAACATGGGGATCGAGCCGTTTCTGGTCGCCTCGGCGGTCAACCTGATCACCGCCCAGCGCCTGGGCCGGCGGGTCTGCGGCGAGTGCAAGGAGCCGGAAGAGATCCCCAAGCAGGCGCTGATCGACGCCGGGGTGCCGCCGGAGGAAGTCGACGAGTATGTCTGCTACAAGGGGAAGGGGTGCGGCGTCTGCAACAACACCGGCTACAAGGGGCGGGTCGGCATCTACCAGGTCATGCCGATGTTCGAGGAGATCCGCGAGATGATCCTGGCCGGCGCCAATACCGCCGAGATCAAGCGGGAATCGATGCGCCTGGGGATCAAGACCATGCGCCAGTCCGCCCTGACCAAGCTCAAGGAAGGGATGACCAGCTTCGAAGAAGTGCTTGCGCAGCACCGGTCGCTGACGATTGAGTTCAGTTTAATTAGGCCCGCTCCTTGCTCAACCGATTAATCTGCCGCTATTCGTCCCGCGAGGTTCCCGTTGTCCAGCATCGAGCATCCATCAACTGCTCAAGACCATGGTCGAACAGGGGTCGTCCGACCTGCATCTCACCACCGGCTCTCCGCCGCAGGTGCGGATCGACGGGCATATGAAGCCGCTCAAGCTGCCGCCTCTGCAGCCGGTCGAAACCAAGCAGCTCTGCTACTAGCATTCTTACCGATGCCCAGAAGCGCAAGTTCGAGGAGGAGAACGAGCTCGACCTCTCCTTCGGCGTCAAGGGGCTGGCCCGCTTCCGCGGCAACATCTTCCTCCAGCGCGGCGCCCTGGCCGGGGTTTTCCGGCTGATCCCTTCAAGATCCTCACCTTCGAGGAGCTCGGCCTGCCGCCGGTGGTCAAGCGAGATCGCCCGCAAGCCGCGCGGCCTGGTCCTGGTGACCGGTCCCGACCGGCAGCGGCAAGTCGACCACCCTGGCCTCGATCATCGACACGATCAACACCGAGCGCCACGAGCACATCATCACCATCGAGGATCCGATCGAGTTCTCCATCCGCACAAGAACTGCCTGGTCAACCAGCGGGAAGTCGGCGCCGACACCCAGTCCTTCAAGAAGGCCCTCAAGTACGATCCTGCGCCAGGATCCGGACGTGGTCCTGATCGGCGAGCTGCGCGACCTGGAGACGATCGAGGCGGCCCTGACCATCGCCGAGACCGGCCACCTCTGCTTCGCCACCCTGCATACCAACGGCTGCGTGCAGACCATCAACCGCATCGTCGACGTCTTTCCCACCCATCAGCAGCAGCAGGTGCGCACCCAGCTCTCCTTCGTCCTGGAGGGGGTTCTTTCCCAGACCCTGCTCCCGCAGGTCGCAGGGGCAAGGGGCGCGCCCTGGCCCTGGAGGTCATGGTGCCCAACATGGCCATCCGCGCCCTGATCCGCGACGACAAGGTGCACCAGATCTATTCGCAGATGCAGATGGGGCAGGACAAATTCGGCATGCAGACCATGAACCAGGCCTTGTTCATGCTCTATCACACCAAGAAAGATCTCGCATGGAAATGGCCCTGTCCCGCTCCTCGGATCCCGAAGAGCTGAAGCAGATGATCGCCAACCCTGCCGCCGTGCTGCGACGCCAGCGTGTCGAGCGCCGGCAGGGGCTGAGCCGGCCGAATGTCTGGTACCACTGAACACCGCGCAATTTACTGACGAGAGGACGATATGCCCAAGTTTTCCTGGGAAGGAAAGACCCGCACCGGCCAGGAGCAGAAGGGCGAGATGGAGGCTCCCAACGAAGCCGCCGTCACCGCCAGCTGCGGCGGCAGGGGATCATGCCGTCCAAGATCAAGGAGCGCGGCAAGGGGCTGGATATCGAGCTCAAGATCCCCGGCTTCGCAGCCCAAGGTCACCACCAAGGACCTGGTCGTCTTCACCCGCCAGTTCGCCACCATGATCGATGCCGGTCTGCCCCTGGTGCAGTGCCTGGATATTCTCTCCAGCCAGCAGGAGAATAAAACCTTCAAGAAGATCCTGATCCAGGTGAAGGAGAGCGTCGAGTCGGGCTCCACCTTCGCCGATGCCCTGAAAAAGCACCCGAAGGCCTTTGACGAACTCTATGTCAACCTGGTGGCGGCGGGGGAGGTCGGCGGCATCCTCGATACCATCCTCAACCGCCTGGCCGCCTATATCGAAAAAGCCCTGAAGCTGAAGAAGCAGGTCAAGAGCGCCATGACCTATCCGACCACCATCGTCGGCATCGCCGCTGGTGGTCATCGCGGTCATCCTGATTTTCGTCATCCCGGCCTTCGAGAAGATGTTCGCCGATTTCGGCGGCAGCTCTGCCGCTGCCGACCCAGATCGTCATCAACCTGAGCAACTTCATCCAGCACTATATCCTGGTGATCATCGGTGCCATTGTCGGCCTGATAGCGCTCTTTCAAACGGATCTACAAGACGCAGAAAGGGCGGGCAAAGATCGACGATCTGGCCCTTGAAGCTGCCGATTTTCGGCATCCTGATCCGCAAAGTGGCGGTGGCCAAATTCACCCGCACCCTGGGGACGATGATCTCCAGCGGCGTGCCGATTCTCGACGGGCTGGACATCGTCGCCAAGACCGCCGGCAACAAGACGGTGGAGAACGCCATCTACCGGGTCAAGCAGAGCATCAGCGAAGGCAAGACGATCGCCGAGCCGCTGGAAAAGTCGGGGGTTTTCCCCTCCATGGTCTGCCAGATGATCACTGTCGGCGAGCAATCCGGCTCCATCGACACCATGCTGAACAAGATCGCCGATTTCTACGATGACGAGGTCGACGATGCGGTGGGCAATCTCACGGCGATGATGGAGCCGCTGCTCATGCTCTTTCTCGGGGCACCACCGTCGGCGGCCTGGTCATTGCCATGTACCTGCCGATCTTCAAGCTGGCCGGCACCGTCGGCGGGTGATGGTTTCTCCTCTGCCCGTACCGCCCGCGGAGCCGACCCGCCGCCAGCTGTGCTGGTATCTTCTTGCCCGGGAATCCGGTCATTACCCTGTTTCTCGGCGGGACGATCCTCTATCTGCTGCGCGGCAGCGAAGCGGGAGCATCCCTCCCTCTCCCCCCTCTATCTGCTCGTCGGCGTCTCCTATCTCCAGGCCCTGCTCTCCGCCGGGCTGCTGCCGAAGGTTCGGCGGCTGCGCCTGTTCGCCCAGGCCCAGGTCGTCTGGGACCTGCTGTTCGTGGCCATCCTCATCTATTGTACCGGCGGCATCGACAGCATCTTTTCCTTCCTGTTTCTCCTGGTCATCGTCAGCTCCAGTGTTTTTCTCCGCCGCAAGGAGGTGCTCTTCGTCGCCTCCGCGGCCGCCATTCTTTACGGCAGCCTGCTGGATCTGCAGTTCTACGGCTATCTGCCCCATCTGCGCAGCCTGATTTTCCCGGAGAGGATCGAAGGGCGGCAGGTATTCTACGCGGTCTTCGTCAATGTCCTCGCCTTTTTCCTGACCGGCTTCCTGAGCGGCACCGTCTCCGAGCGGCTGCGCCGCAGCGAACAGGCCCTGGAGAGACGGGAAACCGATTTTGAAGAACTCGAACACCTCAACCGCTCCATCCTGGCGAACATCACCAGCGGCCTGATGATCGTCGACTCGCAGGGGCGCATCCGGTCCTTTAACAGCGCCGCCGGCAAGATCACCGGTTTTTCCCTACGAGGAAGCTTACGACTCGCGACATCCGGGAGCTCTTCCCCGATTTTCGGGTGTTCAATGAAGGGCGATTCAAGGTGGTCCGCCGCGGCGAGGCGCCGTTCGTCAATCGCGCCGGGCGGCAGCTGATCCTGGGCTATGCTTCCTCGCCGGTGGGCGACCCGCAGGGAAGAGGCGGGGGGCTGCTGGTGACCTTTCAGGATCTGACGCAGCTGAAGGGGATGGAGGAGCAGTTCAAGCGGGCCGACCGGCTGGCGGCCGTCGGCCGGCTGGCTTCCGGCATGGCGCACGAGATCCGCAACCCCCTGGCCTCGATCAGCGGCTCCATCCAGCTGCTGATGGAAAGCCGGCAGATGCGGCGAAGAGGACCGGCGGCTGATGGGGATCGTGGTGAAAGAGGCCAACCGGTTGAGCGACCTGCTGACCGATTTTCTGGTCTTCGCCCGCCCCAAGCCGCCGAAGCCGAAAGCCGTCGACCTGTCATCGCTGCTCGACGAACTGGCCGGCATGCTCGCCTCGGACCGCCGGTTCGCGGCGATCGAGATCCGCCGGGAATATCCGCCGGGAATTGTCCTGCGGCTCGATCGCGACCAGATCAGGCAGGCCCTGTGGAACCTGGCGATCAACGGCGCCGAGGCGATGCCGGACGGCGGCATCCTGTACCTGGGGATCGAGGAGCATACGACGCTCTATGTCGAGGATACCGGGACCGGCATCCCCGAGGAGATCCGCGACCGGATTTTCGATCCGTTCTTCACCACCAAGGATATGGGCACCGGCCTGGGACTGGCCACCGTCTACACCATCTTCGAAGGGCACGGCGGGCGCATCGAGGTGCGGCGGCGGCCGCCGGGGCGGTGCCCGCTTCTCCATCCGGCTGCCGGAACAGCCGCCCGGGACCGGGGGGGAAGAAAAATTGCCTTTCCGCTCACAGGGTGGTTATAATGCAGCGCCTGACACAAGGGAGCCCCGGAAAAGCCAGATTATGACCGATACTCAGAATCCATTTCGTATATTGGTCGTCGACGACGAAGAAAGCCTGCGCGAGATCCTCACCATCATGCTGCATCGGGAGGGTTACCGGGTGGACGCCGCCGGCCGACGGCGCGCAGGCCCTGACCCACCTGAAGGAACACGGCTACGACCTGGTGATCAGCGATATCAAGATGCCGCGGCTGAACGGCCTCGAGCTCCTGCGCCAGATCAAGGAGCGCACCCCCGAGACCGCCGTGATCATGATCACCGCCTTCTCCTCCACGGAAGAGGCGGTGGAGGCGATGAAGCAGGGGGCCTACGATTACATCACCAAGCCGTTCAAGAACGAGGAGATCCGGCTGATCGTCCGCAACGCCCTGGAGCGCAAGGTGCTGCGCGAGGAGAACAGCGAACTGAAGAAGGAGCTGGGCCGGCGCTACTCCTTCGGCAGCCTGGTGGGCAAGAGCAAGCCGATGCAGGAGGTCTACGACCTCATCCAGAAGGTGGCCGGCAGCCGGGCCAACGTGCTGATCACCGGCGAAAGCGGCACCGGCAAGGAACTGGTCGCCAAGGCGCATCCACTACAACAGCGAGCGGCGGGACAAGCCGTTCATCCCCATCAACTGCGGGGCGATTCCGGAGAACCTGCTGGAGAGCGAACTGTTCGGCCACGAAAAGGGCTCCTTCACCGGCGCCGTGCAGCAGAAGGCCGGCCTGTTCGAAGTGGCCAACGGCGGCACCCTTTTTCTCGACGAAATCGGCGAACTGCCGCCGATGATGCAGGTGAAGCTGCTGCGGGTGCTGCAGGAGCGCGAATTCCGCCGGGTCGGCGGCACCCGGGACATCCAGGTCGACGTGCGCCTGATCGCCGCCACCAACAAGGATCTGGAAGCCGAAGTGAGCCGCGGCGCCTTCCGCGAGGACCTCTTCTACCGCCTCAACGTCATCCGCATCAATCTCCCCCCGCTGCGCGAGCGCCGCGAGGATCTTCCCCTGCTCATCGAGCACCTCTTCAAGAAATTGACCGGCGCCGATACCGGCCGCATCGCCGACGGCGCCATGCGGCGGCTGCTCGATTATCACTGGCCCGGCAACATCCGCGAGCTGGAGAACTTCCTCGAGCGCTGCGTGGTTCTCGGCCAGACCGGGGAGATCACCGAAGACCACCTGCCGCCGCAGATGCAGGGGCGGGCGGTCGACCTGCGCCGGGCAGATCGAAGAGATTCCCGACACCGGCCTCGATCTGGACGACTACCTGGGGAGCATCGAGAGGGATATCCTGCTCAAGGCCCTGGAAAAGACCGGCGGGGTGCGCAAAAAGGCGGCGGAGCTGCTGGGGATCACTTTTCGGTCGATTCGCTACCGGCTGGCGAAGTTCGGGATTGAGTTGGGGGAGGAGGAGGAGTAGGCCCCCTCTCCCCAGCCCTCTCCCACAGAGGGGAGGGAGCAAGGCATAAGGTCCTTTTCCTAGATTGTCTCCCCTCCCTTTATGGAGGGGCCGGGGAGGGTGATCCCCCTCTCCCCAACCCTCTCCCACAGAGGGGAGAGGGAGCAAGGCTTCTTTCTTCGATTGTCTCCTCCCTTTGACGGGAGGGCCGCCCGATTGTCTCCCCTCCCTTGATGGGAGGGGCCGGGGGAGGGTGAAAACTCATGCCCGCAAACCTTACCCAGACCGCCAGGGATCTTAGAAAGGCTTCCACCGACGCGGAACGTCTCCTATGGCGGCACCTCAAAGCGAAGCAGCTGGAGGGCCTGAAATTCCGCCGGCAGGAGCAGATCGGCCGCTTTATTGTCGATTTCGTCTGCTACGAAAAGTCCTTGATTATCGAAGCCGACGGCGGTCAGCATGCGCTGGAGCGCGAGAAGGACGAAGAGCGGACCCTCTGGTTGAATGCGCAGGGTTTTAAGGTGCTGCGATTTTGGAATCATGAGATCTTGACGAATATTGAGGGAGTTCTTGAGGTTGTGAGGGGATCAGGCCATTCATTAGATGCTCCCCTCCTGATGCCGGGGAGGGTGACCCCTCCCCCGACCCTCTCCCACAGAGGGGAGAGGGAGTAAGGCTCTGACAACATTGGATGATGCCGATTTCTCCCCTCCTTCTGCCGGAAGGCCGTTGATTGTCTCCCCTCCCTTTATGGGAGGGGCCGGGGGAGGGTGATTCCCCTCTCCCCCGCCCTCTCCCACAGAGGGGAGAGGGGGCCAAGAGCAAATTCAAGTTAATCTTCGGGCATTATTGATGGGCTTTGCCTCGATTTTCCTTCCTAGGAGGGCCGCCCGATTGTCTCCCCTCCCTTTGATGGGAGGGGCAGGGGGGAGGGTGAAGCTGAAGAAGTGAGAAAGAAGCCCCGGAGTGACGATAATTGTCAGGGGATTTGACGTTATTGGGGCTCGTCTGAAAAGTTCCGATCCCCGACTAAGGCAGAGTAAGCTAGCAACTTTAAATGTGTTTTTAATTTCCCTTGTTTCTGGCATGCCCGTTGCTAGTTTAAGTCTCAGGTTTTTTGGCAGGAGGATACATCCAATTTCTTGCGTGCCGGTTTTCCGGCCAGATGGGTACACCATTCAAAAGGAGAAGAAACATGCTGAAGAAATTCAGAAAGTCCGAAAAGGGTTTCACCCTGATCGAGCTGCTGATCGTCGTCGCGATCATCGGCATCCTGGCGGCGATCGCCATTCCGCAGTTCGCTGCCTATCGGCAGAAGGCGTACAACAGCGCCGCCCAGCAGCGACCTGAAGAACCTGAAGACCGGCATGGAAGCCTATATGGCTGACAACCAGGAATACCCCGGCTGTTCTCGCATCTGCTAACTAAACTACTTAGACTCTAGCCTGATGAGGGCATCGAAAAGGAGATCTCTTATGAAAAAAATTCTTATTTTGACGGCGCTCTTTCTTTTGGTCGCATCGACCTGCTTTTGCTGCCGTACTTCAGGCGATATCGATGGTCTTTCACTGATGCCGGTCTAAGGCCTTGCACGGTGCTGCAATACAGCTGCCGCTGACTCGCACCGCGTCTGATCGGTAAAACCTCAACTGGCGTGGTCGTGGGTTGGAATACGACTCGGCGCGGCTATGCCCTGATGACCCAGCACAAAAGCGGCACCAAGGCTTATGGCTCTTCCTACGACAGCACCGCCATTTATCCAGACCACGTACCGATGGCAACACCGGGCGATACGGCCTTACTCGGAGCCTGACTGCAACCGACACCACCGATTTCGCTACGCTAATGGCTGGAAGCCAATGTAAGTTATCTTGTCTTAGTCTGACAAAGAACGGGATGTCTCGGCATCCCGCTTTTTTATGTTTTGGAAAGGAGTGTTCGCAACCATGACGATCGTTGCTGTGACCCTGAAAGGCATCCTGCGCGACCGGGTTTTGCAGGGATTTTGGCCGCCGGCCTGGTCTTTCTGGCGATTCCTGCGATCAGCACCCTGTCGATGCGCCAGGTGACGGAACTGGCGCTGACCCTGTGTCTGTCGCTGGTCTCTTTCATCCTGCTGTTGCTGGCGATCTTTCTCGGCGGCGTTTCCCTGTGGCGTGACGTGGAGCGGCGCTATACGCACAGTGTTCTGACCCTGCCTCGCAGTCGGGCCCGCTATCTGCTGGGGCGCTTTGCCGGCATCGCCCTGTTCCTGCTCGGGACGGCGGTTCTCCTGGGCCTGCTGAGCGTGTCGTCGTGTCTGGTTGTCTCCGGCAATTATCCCCCGGATCGGCCGGTCTCCTGGCTAGCGGTGGTGGCTGCGCTCGGTTTCGATGCCTTCAAATGTCTTTTGCTGGTGGCCTTTGCGGTGCTGTTTTCTTCTGTCAGCACCTCCTTTTTTCTCCCGGTCTTCGGCACCATCGCCGTCTATCTGGTTGGCGGCGCGACCCAGCAGGCTTACGACTATGTCCTTTCCCCGGCTGGCCAGTCCCTGTCGCCGGTGGTGCAAAAACTGGCCGAGGTATTGTATTACATCCTGCCCAATCTGTCTGCTTTCGACCTGAAGGTCAACGCCATCTACTCGCTGCCCCTCGATCCCCATGCTCTGGCCCTGACGGCCGGTTACGGCATTCTGTACATGACATTTGTCTTGATCGCTGCTGCCGCCATTTTTTCCCGCCGGGAACTCGGCTAGGTCGGCCATGACGCGCTACTTTGCCACCGGCCTTTGCGTTTTGGCCGCCTACCTGGCCATCCTCGGCCCCTTCACCCGGGCCATGGAACAAAAGCCCTACGCCGAAAAACTTGGCTTGATACCCCAGCCCCAGGTCCTGCAGGCACTCTTCCCCGATTACCAGGAACTGCTGGTGCCTCGATCCTCGCCCGGGTCATCCTTTATTACGGCACCCTCGCCGAAGCGGCGGACGAACCCGCGCCAATTGCTACGCAGGCCGATTACCCGGCCATGTCCGGGCTGTTCACGCGGCCTTGCGCCTCGATCCCTACAACATGGACGGCTACTATTTCGGCCAGGCGATTCTGGTCTGGGATGCCGGGCAATACCAACTGGCCGCGGATCTGCTGGAATACGGCATGCACTACCGGACTTGGGATTGGCAGCTGCCCTTCTTCGCGGGCTTCGATTACGCCTATTTTCTCAAGGATAAAGAGAAGGCGGCGAAGATGTACATGCGCGCCGGGGAACTTTCGGGCGAAACCCTTTTCAAGTCGCTGGCTGGGCGCTACCTGCAGGAGGCGGGAGATACGCAAATGGCCATCGATTACTTGCGGGCTCTGGAAAAAGGCGCCCGGAAACCGGCGGTGAAAAAAGTTCTCAATACCCGGATACTTGCCTTCGAAGGGGTCCGGGCTATCGAGAAGGCAAGGGATCGATATATCGCGGACCATGGCCGTCCGCCAGCCGATATCGACGCCCTGATCAAGAGTGGCTACCTGCCGTCCATGCCGATCGATCCCTATGGGGGACGTTTTTATCTCGATGAGAACCACCAGGTCCGCACGACCAGCAAATTTGCCTTTGCCGGCGTTCGGCACGGACCCGGCCGAGACTTCCAAGAAACCATCTTTGCCTGGCGAGTGAAGTTCGATGACGACTCTGCCGATCAGTATCTCCGGACTGAAAAAGACCTACCGCGGCAAGCGCGGCAAAAAAGTCGAGGCCCTGCGCGGACCTCTCCCTCGATATCGTTCCCGGCGAGGTCTTCGGTTTTCTCGGCCCGAACGGCGCCGGCAAGAGCACAACCATCAAGATCCTCATGGGGCTGATCCGCCCCAGCGCCGGCGATGCCCGCATTTTCGGCGTCCCCGTCAGTGATCCCGCGGCCCGCCAGCCGGGTCGGTTTTCTGCCTGAAAACCCGGCTTTTTACGATTTTCTCACGGCCCGGGAATACCTGCGCTTCGTCGGCGAGGCCTTTGCCATGCCTGCGGCGGCTATTCGCAAGGAAAGCGAGCGGGTTCTGGAGTTGCTCGACCTGACGGGTGCCGCCGGACGACCGATCCGCGGCTACAGCAAGGGGATGGTGCAGCGCCTCGGTCTTGCCCAGACCCTGCTCCACAATCCCGATCTTTACATCCTCGATGAGCCGATGAGCGGCCTTGACCCGATCGGTCGGGCATTGGTCAAGGAGATCATTCTCGACCTGAAAAGGCAGGGGAAAACCGTCTTTTTCAGCACCCACGTGACCGCTGATGCCGAACGGGTCTGCGATCGGATCGGCGTGATTATCGGCGGCGTTTTTCAGGAGGAAAGGGTGGTCGGGGAACTGCTGCGCGAAGGGATCGATGGCTACTTCTGCCGGGTGCGCGGGGTTTCTGCCGAAACCCTCCAGACGTTGGGAGGGATGGCTCGCGGTGATGGGGTTTGCGAGGTTTTCGTGCCGCGGGATCAGTTACGATGCCTTTGCCGCCGATCTGCTGAAAAGCGGCGGCTCTTTCGATCTGATCGAACCGCGCCGTCGGGACATCGAGGATTATTTCCTGGATCTGGTGCGCGCCAGCGGAGGGGCTTCATGCGCCTGAAAACCTGGCACTGCCTGACATTTCTGGCGCTGGCGGTTCTGGCTGTCTATTATCCGAGTCTGCACGCCGGTTACAACTCGGTCGACGATCTGAAAATGATCAGCGGCATCGATCAGTCCGGGCCGCTCGATCTGGTGCATCTTTTCGTGCGCAGCGGTTCGTATTATTACCGGCCGCTGACCATTCTGACCTACATCCTCGACCGGGATGCCTGGGGCTCCATCGCCTCTTTCATGCACCTGGAAAACATCCTTCTGCACCTGGCTTGCGCCTGGCTGGTCTTCGCCATCACCCGGCGTCTGCTGCCCCTCTGGGGTGAGGAAGGGCAGGGACCGGCCCTGTTTGCCGGGCTCTTTTTTGCTCTGCATCCCCTGGCCACCGAATCGGTCTGCTGGATCAGTGGGCGCACCGATCCGTTGATGGCCGTGTTTCTGCTGCTGGCCGTGTGGCTGACCGTGGTTGCGCTGTCATCCGAGTAGTTCGTTCGCTGCCTTGGCGGGCGGCGTTGCGCTCCTTCTGGCTTGCCTGGCAAAAGAGGTGGCAGTATTCATTCTGCCTGGCCTGCTTTGGCTGATTGTGGTCTATCCGGGGCCGGGAGGCTGGCTCGGCCGACTGCGGCGCCGCTGGTGGACGCTGCTCATGCCGACAGCGGGGATTGCCGGGTACTTCGCACTGCGCCATTTGGCCATCGCCCGGGACAGCGGCATCAGCACCGCCCTCAAGGGGGTGACCGGCGGCGATTACGATCTGCTGAACAAGGCGCGCATCGCCTTCAAGGTTTATGGCTTCTATTTCAAGAAGCTGCTGATTCCCTGGCCGCTGAATTTCGGCATTGTCGAGATCTCCGGCTGGTATGTGCTGTCTGGGATCGTGCTTGCTGGCACTACTGCTTTATCTGGCATGGCGGGCCGATGTTGCCGGGGCTTTCGGTTTGATGGCCTTCTTCGTCCTATCTCCCGCGCTGCTGGTCGTCTTCGGGAAAATGACCTGGACGCCATTGGCCGAACGTTATCTCTATGCCTCCGTTGGCCTCGTTTGCTCCTCTGGCCGCCTTACTGGTCGTGCGGTTACGAGGACTGCCGCTACCCAGGCGCGGCGCCGCTGGGACGCTTGCCCTGGCGGTTCTGCTGCTGGTTTTTTTCGGCACGACGCTGCATCGCGCCTGGATCTGGCAGGACAATCTGCGTCTTTACCGGGACACAGTGGCCAAGAGTCCTGATTTCGATGCTGCCAAAACCGAATTGGCATCGGCCTTGCTGCGTAAAGGGAGGGCGGCCGAAGCGGAGGAAGTCTTAGAGGGTATGCAGGGGGCTGGCAGTGCGTCCGATTACATCAATGACGATATGAATCTGGCCGGGGCTCTTCTCTCCCGCGGGGATCTAGAGGGCGCGCGCCGAATCCTCATCCCGCTGCTGGACAAGAACCCGAAAAAACGCTTCGAGGTGCTGCAGTACTTGATTCGAACCAACGACCAGCGATTGGGCAAGATGTCTGATCCCTGCGCTGATAGCGGCCATCCAGCAGGAGAGTCTCGGTTGGCTCCTGGAGGAGCAGCGCATTCGGCCAGAGGTTTTTACTCTGTACCGGATCGGCAAGCAATATCTCACCATGGGGGATAATGCCCAAGCACTTGAGTATTTTAGGAAGGTTGAGGCTCAAGCCCCGCAGGATGCGTACTATCGTGGAGCGGTGGCGGCATTTATCAGGCGGCTGGAAGGGTCATGAGGTTTAAAGCGTTTATCCAGCTTTTACGCCCGCACCAGTGGCTGAAAAACCTCATGCTGCTCTTTCCGCCGTTCTTGGGGGGAACCCTTTTGAAGGCGGGTACGGCGGCCACGGCTGTCCTGCCATTGACCGCCTTCTGCCTGGCCTCCAGCGCGACTTATATTTTCAACGATATCCTCGATGCGGAACGAGACGCCCTTCACCCTCGGAAAAGGCTGCGTCCCATCCCCTCGGGGCAAATCAGCAAGGCATTGGCCGCAGGTTATGCATCAGCGATTCTCGGAGTGGCTGTTGCTTTAGGCGCTTTGGTATCGCAGCCATTCCTATTGCTGCTGTTGACCTACATCGCCGTTTTCGCGGCCTATTCCCTCGGGCTGAAGAGGCAGCCGATCGTGGACATCTTCTGCATTGCGGCCGGTTTTATATTGCGGCTGCAGGCAGGAGGCGCAGCGTTCGGGGTGCCCATCTCCGACTGGCTTTTCCTGAGTGTTTTTCTGCTGGCGATTTTTCTCAGCACCGGAAAAAGGTTGTCCGAGAGAAACACTCTCGACGATAATGGCGGCAGCCATCGCGAGAGCCTCCTCCATTACCCCCCTGGCCTCCTCGAAGGGACGATGTATATGAGCGGGGCCGCCGTTCTGGTGACCTATTCCATGTACGTCATCCAGCGGCCGGCCCTGGTCTACACGGTTCCGCTGTGTACCTTCGGTCTGCTGCGATTTATGCTGCTGGTGAAATCGGACCGCTACGGCGACCCGACCGAATCGCTCCTCAAGGACGGCGCCCTCTTTTCCGTGGGGGTGCTGTGGGTGATCCTGGTCGGGTGGACTACCTATGGGCCAAAGCTGTTATAAGGCGCAGAATTGTGGCGGGCCGGCACGACCTTCTGGCCCTGCTTCGCCTGCTGCCCGGAACTGCATGCGGGATAAAGCTCGGTCTCGGTTCCCCTTTGCTGTTTCGGCCTGTCTCGCTATATACTGCTGGTCAAGCGCGGCGAAAGCGGCGACCCCTTTGTGTGAGACAGAGGTAGTGCAGAATGTGAAAACTGGCGTCTTTTTTGCTTCGCTATCTTTTCTGAGGGTGACAGCACGCGCGAAGGACCCGGGATGAGTCAAAAGAGTCAGATTTTAGCTGTCCTGACAGAATTGTTTTCCGACTTGGCCGATTTTGCGCTGATGTTCGGCTCCTGGGCCAGGGATGAGAGCCGGATCACCGAGGAGAGCGATGTCGACTGCGGGGTTCATTTCAGCAGGGAAATATCCGACGAAGCGCTCTATGGCGATATCCCCGAGCGGTTCCAATCGCGTACCGGCCGGAAACTGGACCTGGTCCGCCTGAATGACGCGGATATCATTATCGCCGCGCAGGTTGTCATGACCGGAGAAGCGGTGTTCGTCAACTCGCGGGAGCGGTTTGAAGCATATCGGGTGAAAATCCTCAGCCGCTATTTCGATTTTAAGATATCGAGGAAAATCATCGAAGATAACATTCTGGTGAGACCGCATTATGGTCCCTGATCAAGATGTTTTCCTGGCGAAAATCGCCATCATGAAACGGTGCGTCGCGACCGTTCGGCAGGTACAGCAGGCAGACCTGCCTGCCTGGATGCGGCAGGATTTGACGGTCCTGAATCTCCAGCGTGCCGTTCAGGCCGCTATCGATCTGGCCAACGCGGTGATTGCCCGCTACGGCCTGGGGTTGCCCAGTGACTACGGCCAGTCTTTTGACCTGCTGGCCAGACATCAGGTCGTCGATCCGCCCGCGGCGAAAAATTTGAAGAAAATGGTGGGCTTCCGCAATATCGCCGTCCACGAATATCAGGAAATCGACGGCAAGATCCTGCTGTCGATCGTCGAGCATCATCTCGATGATTTCGAAATCTACTACACCCAGGTTCACAACTACGTATTCAGTGGCCGGCAAGCCGGTCGCGACGATTCATGATTCGCCGCGCACAGCTCGGTCCCCAGGCTTGGGGGCTGGTGCCTGAAAAACGACGGTTCACGGAGATGAAGAGCGGTATGGATTGGGAAAAGTGGAAGACGGGTCAGGCGTAGGCATAGGCATGAAGGAAGAGTTCGACCTGATCATCGAGCCGGGTCGCGGTACGCGTGAGTACTGGCGCGATCTCTGGCGCTACCGCGAGCTGTTCTTTTTCCTGGCCTGGCGCGATATTCTGGTGCGCTACAAGCAGACCGCCATCGGCATCGCCTGGAGCGTGCTGCGACCGCTGGCGACGATGCTGGTGTTCACCATCGTCTTCGGCAAGCTGGCCAAGCTGCCTTCCAACGGCGTCCCGTACCCGATCATGGTTTTTGCCGCCATGCTCCCCTGGCAATTCTTCGCGAATTCTCTCTCGGAGAGCAGCAATTCCCTGATCGACAACGCCAACCTGCTGACCAAGGTCTACTTCCCCCGGCTGATCGTCCCGGCGGGATCGGTCATCGTCAGCCTGGTCGACTTCCTGATCGCCAGTGTCCTCCTCGGTGGGCTGATGGCCTGGTACCGCTTCGTCCCGGATGTCCGAATGCTCCTGCTGCCGGCTTTTCTGCTGATGGCGCTCATGGCCTCCTTTGGCGTCGGCCTCTGGCTCTCGGCCCTCAATGTCAAATACCGGGATTTCCGCTACGTGGTGCCGTTCCTGGTGCAGTTCGGCCTCTACATTTCTCCGGTCGGTTTTACCAGTTCGATTGTGCCGGAACAGTGGCGGCTGCTCTATTTCCTCAATCCCATGGTCGGGGTGATCGACGGCTTCCGCTGGGCACTGCTCGGCGATGCTTTTCCGGTTTACTGGCCGGGGCTGGGCTTTCGTTTTTGCTCGTCTGCCTGCTGATGCTCGGCGGCATCGTCTATTTCCGGCGCATGGAACGCACTTTTGCGGATGTGGTGTGATTTTTTGGGCATCCAACCCTGCCTATGCTATTGAAATGACGAAGCCCTGACCAGGAGTTGGCTCATCAAAGCCAAGCGTGATCTGCTCTCGGCCGATCAACTGGCGGAGGCCGATATACCAAAGTAATTTGCCTTTCTCTTGGAGGCCCTTTTTCATGGACATTGAGCTTGTAAAAAAGGACATTGTCGAGCATTTGCAGCCTCTTGATCCTGAGAAGGTTATTCTCTTCGGGTCTTATGCTTACGGCAATCCAACCGATGACAGCGACATTGATCTTTACATTGTCAGCAAGGAAAGGTTTGTCCCTGGAACTTACTCTGACAATATGGAGCATTATAAAAAATATGCAGGTGTCCTCAGGAGCTTAAAAGAAAGGGTGCCTATTGACATAATCGTTCACACGCTGGACATGAATCGAATTTTCGAAGAGAGCGACAGTTCCCTTGCCAGGGAGATCAAAGGCAAGGGTGTGAAGCTGATATGAAGACGATCACTTCCGAATGGCTCGGATCGGCGTGGGATGATCTGCTGGTCATACGTGAGATTATCGCCAATGACGAATTGACACACATGGTGGCATTTCATGCCCAGCAGGCAATTGAAAAGTCCTTCAAGGCTGTTCTTGAAGAGCGGGACGGCACCGTGCCAAGAATTCATGTTCTGGAAACGCTGCTCCCAAAGGTGTTGAAGTATGTGCAGCTTCCTGTTGACATAGATCTTTTGGAAGAGCTGGACAAGCTCTACCTTGATGCAAGGTATCCCGGTGATTTCGGTTTGTTGCCGTCGGGCAAGCCTCGCAGAGAAGATGCGGATCGCTTTTCGGCGATGGCTCAGGCAATCTTCTCCACAATCGAAACTGCTCTTTCAGTGCACCAAGGCAAGCCCTAGCATCATGTCGACCGTCATCTCCGTTGAAAATCTCGGCAAGAAATACCTCCTGAGCCACCAGCGGGAATCCCAGCCGTACGTGGCCTTGCGGGACGTCATCGCTGATGGATTCAAGGGGATTGGCAGGCGTTTTGCTTCGGCTTTTTCCCAATCACCAATCACCAATCACCAATCACTGAAGTCAGAGGATTTCTGGGCGCTCAAGGATGTCTCCTTCGAGGTGAAGCAGGGGGACCGGATCGGCATCATCGGCCGCAACGGCGCCGGCAAATCGACGCTGTTGAAGATCCTCAGCCGCATCACCGAGCCGACGACAGGGCGGGTGCGGATCAAGGGGAGGGTGGCGAGTCTGCTGGAGGTGGGGACGGGGTTTCATCCGGAGTTGACGGGGAGGGAGAATATCTTCCTCAATGGCGCGATTCTCGGGATGAGCAGGGCCGAGATCAGGAGGAAGTTCGATGAGATCGTCGATTTTGCCGAGATCGAGAAATTTCTCGATACCCCGGTGAAGCGGTATTCTTCGGGGATGTACGTGCGGCTGGCTTTTGCCGTTGCGGCGCATCTGGAGCCGGAGATTCTGATTGTCGATGAGGTGCTGGCGGTGGGGGATGCGCAGTTTCAGAAGAAGTGTCTGGGGAAGATGGAGGAGGTCGGCAAGCGAGGGGCGGACGGTTCTTTTCGTCAGCCACAACATGGGGGCCATCCATAGCCTGACAAGCAAGTGCCTGTACATCGAGAAAGGGAAATTGCTGTGCTTCGGCGAGAGCACTGAGGTGGTGGGACTCTATTTAGGCGACGCTTGTGCCGGAGCCTCCGACCTGGCCGGCACCGGAGTCAACCTGGACTACTTCCGTCCGGAGTACGTGATCAAGGAGCACAAGCAGGAGGCCAAGGCGCGGTACGTCAGGATCTGGGCCCAGCGGGCGGGGAGACCAGTTGACACCGTCAACTTGGAGAACCCTCTCCCTGTTCTTCGAGATTGAGGCTCTCGCCGAGATAAAGGGGGCCAACATCTCCTGCTGCATTCTGAATGACGAGTTCCAGGTGGTGACGGTCCTTTTTTCCTGGGACCGCGATTTCTACCTACATCTCGCTCCCGGCCGGCACCTGATCCGCCTGGATCTCGACGGGATCATGTTGACCCCGGGCCCTACCACATTGGTACTGGGATCAACCAGTTCCCCGAGTCGGTGGCTTGGGACAGCGTCCAGAACGTGCCCCTCTTCGAGGTGAAGAACGCGGCAAAGTGGTGCATTGGCTTCACCGCCGGTGGGGTAACGTGTATTTCGACCAGGCACGCTGGCATAGCGAGGCCCGTGGCGCCGGTGAGCAGTTATGAGTATTGGAAAACGGAAGGATTTTCTGCTTTCGGGTCGCCGATTATCGAGGATATTATTCCCGTCCAATGATGCTGAGTGCAAAAACCTAACGGGACACTACTGGAATTCGTTGTGAAAGATGATTTTCTTAATCTCAAACTGAGGTGAAAAGCCTGGACAGGTATTTGATCCGTAAGTCATCGGGTGCCCTAATGTTAGTGCGTGTCCGCCTGCATGCACTTTGCTGGATGTTGGCTGCGGCCAGATGCCGGATAAGCCTCTTTTATCACAGCCGGAAGGATCTGTGTCACGCTATATCGGGTTGGATTTAATGGAAAACCCGATGCACGACAACCAGCCGGATATCTGCTGGCAAAACGGTATTATCCCTCTGCATGATTGCAGTGTTGACTGTGCCCTCTGTACAGAGGTTCTGGAACACTCCCGATTCCGGAGAAGGTGTTAAGCGAGGTCTGCCGCGTTTTGAAACCAGGCGGGGTGCTCTTTTTAACCGTTCCCTTTCTTGGCCGCTCCATGAATTGCCCTATGATTATATCGCTATACCCTTTTCGCCTTTCTTCGGCATCTTGAAAATAGTGGTTTTTGTTAGGTGGATTACCATGCAACGGGCGGCTGGGATGCAAGTCTGGCTCAGATGCTAGGACTTTGGGGCAGATGGCGTCCGATGGGCCGGTTGCGACGGGCGCTGCTCTCGGTATTTGTCTATCCGCTCTATCTCTGGCTGGTGCACTCTGATGTCCGGCGGCGGTCGGCTCCAAGGAAAGCCAGATGCGGACCGAATGTGGGGGACGGCATCAAGCAAGCAAGGCCCGAGGATTCTGAACCGCCTGCGGGGGGGTGCGCGCGTGAGTGAGTTGTTAGTGCTGTGACGAAAGCGGCCCGCAAGGTCAAAAGAATAGGGTTCTTCCCGTTTATGCATCCGTTCGCCCCGCATTTCGAGTGCCCGGTTTGCGCCTATTGCGGCCCTTACGCACGTATCGCCCAGCACGGGACACGCAAGCACGCGCTGTGCCCGTGCTGCGGCGCCCTCGAGAGGCATCGCTTGCAATGCTGGTGCCTCCATCGGCTCTTCGCCGAACGTGATTTCAGCCGGATGCGCCTGCTGCATTTCGCGCCGGAGGCCATTGCGGAGCTCCTGAAGTCGCGCGTCGCACGCTACGAGACCGCCGATTTATACGCGGAAGGTGTCGATCATCGGGTGGATCTCCAGTCGCTGCCGTTCGCTGACGGCGCTTATGATTCGTCTATGCCTCGCATGTGCTAGAGCATGTGCCGGACGATGGCAGCGCGCTGGCTGAGATCCGCCGCATTCTGGCGCCGAGCGGGATGGCCATTCTGCCGGTCCCGATCGTTGCTGAGCGGACCGTGGAGTATCCGGTGCCCAATCCACACGAGTCCGAACACGCCCGTGCACCTGGCTACGACTACTTCGACCGCTACCGGATGCACTTCGCGCGCGTCGAGTGTCTTGATTCATCCCGGGCGCCGGAGCAATACCAGACCTACATCTATGAGGACCGTACTGGTTGGCCTAACGAACTGTCCCCGCTGCGCCTGTCCATGAGCGGCGGGCGACATCCCGATGTCGTGCCTCTTTGTTTTGTTTAGTAAGAGAACGGGAGATGATGAGTCCTAACACAGGAGTATATGTATGCGCCGTTGCGGCTTGTGGTTGTCGTTCCATATAAAGAATGACGTAATATGATTGCGGTTGCGGCCTATACCTTTGACAGGTATTCGGAAACCTTTATTCGCAACCACGCGCTAAAAATTTTCCCTGGTGAGACTGCTGCTGTCATTCTTGAAGCGGACAGTGTTTTTTTACCCGGTTTTGACTTGGAAAACGTCCTCTACTTTGGCCAGAGCAACTTGTTGTGGCCGGGTAAGCTCTCCAGTTTGCTTCGGCTGCTTGTAGGAGGATCGGTTTTTTATCGTGGCAGGGAGGCTGAAAAGCGTCTTGTTGGCTTTTTAAGGAAAATGGCGTCGAGGCCGTTTTGGCCGAGTACGGCCCAGTCGGTTGCGCGGTTGCTTCGGCGTGCCAAAAAGCTGGTGCCCGGCTGTATGTTCATTTTCATGGTTACGATGCTTCCATGTTGCTGCGGCATTGGCATATTCGGTACAGCTATAAGCGACTTTTTGGGGAGCTGCGGGATTTATTTTTCCCTCCAATTTTTAGCCGGGAAGCTTTGCGACTCTTTGGGGATTTCGTCTGATAGCCGTATTCATGTCGTTCCCTGTTGTGTTGCGCCGGAGAGTTCCGTTGTGAGGAGGTAAGGGAGAGAAATCTTTGCTGGCTGTTGGTCGCTTTGTCCCCAAAAAAGCACCAGACAAGACGATCCAGGCGTTTGCTAAGGTGCTGGGCCTGTTCTCATCCGCCCGTCTTGAAATGATCGGTGATGGTGAGTTGCTGCCCAACTGCAGAGAACTGGTGAAAAATCTTGGGATTGAGCGCCAGGTTGTTTTTCATGGGAGCAAGCCCCATGCGTTTGTTAAAGAGCGGATGCGGGTAGCACAGCTTTTTTTGCAGCATTCTGTGCACTCGGCAGATGGCGATATAGAAGGTCTGCCGGTTGCCATATTAGAGGCCATGGCATCGGGCGCCGTCGTGGTTGCAACACAGCACAGTGGGATACCGGAGGCAATTGTTGACGGGGATTCCGGCTATCTGGTGCCAGAAAACGATATTGATGGGATGGCCCAGGCTTGCATCCGTTTATTGCGGGATAATGCGTGATGCAATCCATGCGCAAAAGGCGCGTCAGCGAGTGGAAATGTTTTTCACATGGATAGGCCAAGTCTCTCTATTGAGAAATATCATGGGGTTGAAGCTGTGATGACAAAGAGCCTGGTTTCTGTCGTCATTCCTAGTAAGAATAGGCCGGATTTTTTGCTGGAAGCGCTCGAAAGTGTTTTTGCGCAAACCTATCAGAATCTTGAAATTATTGTTGTAGATGATGGGTCGATACCCTCTATGGAGCCGGTACTGAAAAGCCGCTATGGGGGCCGGATTCTTTTTCTGCGGAACGAAGAATCCCGGGTGCTCCAGTTGCTCGTAATGCTGGCGCGAGGTTGGCATCGGGGAGTTTATAGCATTTCTTGATGATGACGATTTTGGTTGCCGGAAAAGATTGAAAAGCAGGTTATTGCTTTTATGGGTTTGAGAGATGAATTTGGCGTTGTTTATTGCGGCTTTGACTATATGTTAGATGGGAAGTTGTTTCCGGAAAAAACGTGTATAATAAAGTTGGCCGAATTTATCCCCAGTCATTGATCTGCTGCCCGGTTGGATCCCCTACTCCACTTATTTGTAAAAGATATTTCGATCAAACTGGTGGTTTTGATGAGCGATTATCAGCGTGCCAGGACTGGGACTTGTGGATAAGGCTTTCCAGAGCTTGTTGTTTTTTTCCCGTAATGGAAACTTTAGCCTTTTACAGGATTCATGGAGAGCAGATTTCTTCGGACATTTTAAAAAAAATCGACTCAAGGAAAACCTTTATAAAAAAGCATAAAGACACTCTTGAGATATTCCCCAAAATACTGTCAAGTCACTACGGCCGACTTGGGTCTCTATGCCGTCTGGCAGACAGGGGCAAAGAATCTTTTTCCTTTTATATAAAATCACTTAAAAAAAATCTTTTCAATTTAATGCCTTAGCCCATATCTTTCTTAGTTGTATCAGTGCGTCTGCTGATAAGGCACTGACAGAGAAATATGGGACAATAAAGTTTGGTGAATTTAGGATAATTAATTGATATTATGAACTTTGGCGTCAGGCTGGTGAAAAATTGCATAAACTTCGAATAATCGCATTGATATCTGCCCACAACGAAGGGGATGTTATCCAGCGGGTGATCGGGGACCTTGTCACACAGGGAATAGAGGTTTATTTGCTGGATCACTGCTCCACAGATAATACAATTGGACAAGCTGCCAAGTGGCTAGGCAAAGGGTTACTTCATGTCGAGCTGTTTCCGGAGGAGGCGGGGTATCCTCAACTAAGCAAAGATAAATATATCTGGACAGACATTCTGAAACGCAAGGAAGAGCTGGCGGCGATGCTGGGTGCCGACTGGTACATTCACCACGACGCGGACGAGTTCCGCGAATCACCGTTCCCGGGTATCTCGCTTCGTTCCGGCATCTTCCTTGCGGACCTGCTGGGCTTCAACGCCATCGACTTTGCACTTTTGAATTTCAGGCCGACAGATAATAGTTTTGCCCCCGGTAGGGACGTACGGGAGAGTCTCCGATGGTTCGAGTGGGGGGAAGAGTTCAACAGCCTACAGATCAAGGCCTGGAAAAATACCGGCGGGACGGTCGATCTCACCACCCATGCAGGGCACTCGGTGCTCTTCCAGGGTAGGCAGACTTTTCCCGTTGAAGTTCATTCTGCGGCACTATCCCATCCGAAGCCAGCAGCACGGCCTTGAGAAGGTGCTCAAGCAGCGCAAGACCCGCTTTCTCCAGGAGGAGCGGGACAAAGGGTGGCATCTGCACTACGATGCGGTGCAGGAGGATACCAACTTTCCTCTATGACACGGCACAACTGCAAGCAATACCATGCTCTCAGGGTTAGAGTGTGGATCGTATGGTTCAGGATCAGAAACTTTTTCAGGTTCGTAGTCAAAACCCTGAAGTCCGGGAATCAAGATGTCGGCAAATAATCCCCTCATAAGCGTGATCATGCCCGCCTACAACCACCAAGCTTATGTCGGCGTGGCGATCGAGAGTGTGTTGACCCAGACGTTTTCAGACTTCGAGTTTATCATCGTTAATGACGGCTCTACCGATGCAACACTACAGGTGATTAACGGGTATAAAGATGATCGACTTAAAATAGTGGATCAGAAAAACCAGGATGCTTTTAATGCTATTAATAAAGGTGTGATGCAAGCCAGTGGCAAATACATTAGTATATTGAATTCGGACGATGTTTATCACCCTGAAAGGCTAGCAGTATTGTATCGTCTAGCTTCTTCCAATGGCTTTTGCTTTGCCTTTACCGGGGTAAATTACATCGATTCTAAGGGTGCTGGAATAATGGCCGATGACCCTCGGCAGCGGACCTACCAGAGGCTTCTCCGCCTGTATCGTGAATCAGGCAGTCTTTCGCTGGTCATGCTGTCGGGGAAATCTCGCTGTCACAACATCGAATTTCTTTATTGAGGCGGATTTTGCACGAAGAGTCGGCGGGTTTTCTCCCTACCGGTATTGCCATGATTTTGATTTTATTTTCCGCGTCATGCGGGTAGCTCAGGCCGGTTCGATCCATTTTCTTGATGAACAGCTGCTGGACTACCGTCTCCATGGTCGGAACACGGTGTACGAGAATTCAGGGAAAATGATACGTGAGACTGTCGATATACTGGCATTATATGGTCCAGAGCATTTTTCCTGCGAATGGGATCGGTCTGTCTTTATTCATGCGGTCATTCCCCGGATGCGGGGCATCGCTGGTTCGCTCGAACAGATGACAGGGACGGCAAGTTGGCGCGTTACCAAGTCCTTGCGGATGCTGCGGTCATTGATTGGCCGGTTTCCTGGATTTTGGTAATGGGCGATTTCATCAGGGCCTTGCGGCTTTTTATAGATAAAATTATCAGCAGTCCCGTGATTGTTGTCGATCGATTTAATCATGACGGTGGTGCCGACTACCCCGTAAGATATTTCTATCACTATGAACGCTCAAATAGACGATATGTTCTATTTCACGAATTCATGCTTAAGTATGGGACGATCAAACTTTTACTTATCTTTCTGTTTGGTAGGCGGGTAATCATCAACAGCCTTCGCCAGCTTCTATATTGGCGAGTTCTTGTGCTGGTATTATTAAGATCGGATCTCTTTATATATCTTCACGAGACGAAATGGGTTTTTGATCGCATAAAAGAGGAGAATCCTTTTAAGTGCAGGATAATTATCTTTGTTCTCAAGCGAGTGAACCTATTATGCGTCTCCAGAATGCAGCAGGAATGGCTTTCTCAATTTGGCATAAAGAAAACAACAATAGTTTACAATACTATTGGTGAGAGATCGACTAATAGACCTACTGGGGAGCAAACAGTAGTAATGGTCGGATCAATCCAGGCTTGCAAGGGGGTGACGCTGTTTTCCCGGGTTGCTGATCTTACCATCTCGAGTGCACTTCCCTGTAGGTTCGTCTGGGTTGGCGGAGGGGATATGGGGAATCCGAATCTCTGATTTTTCTCCCAATGTTCATTGGGTGGGCCATAAAGATCCGGTTTGTGTAGACAGGTTGCTGAAAGAAGCTGCACTGTTTTTCCTTTCGAGTAGTGACGATCCCTTCCCTTTGTCAGTTTTTGAGGCATTGGAGAATGGAGTGAAATGCGTCTGTTATGCCAATACTGGGGTGGCTGAAGTTGTTGGAGGTATCTCCGGTTGTGCTGTCTATACTGACTACACCGAGGATTCTGCACTAGCTGCAATACAACTTGCGATGGCTTCCCCCTTCGATCAGAATGCCGCCAGTTTATTGGTTGAAAGAACAGTCGGAATGGCTTCTTTTTCCGAGCGAATTAATTCTGCCATTGGTAAACCATAATTGGAGGAGTTTATGGTTTTGAGCCACCCAATAATCATAGCCGAAATCGGATGTAACCATCTGGGAGACATGGCCGTCGCAAAAGAATTGGTCACTACAGCGGCCCTGTTCTGCAAGGTCGATGCTGTCAAGTTCCAGAAGCGGTGCAACCGGGAGTTGCTGACTCCTGAACAGTATAAAGCTCCTCATCCCAACCCGGCGAAGGTAGAATCCAGTTCAAAGTGCACCACTGAGGTAAGGGGCTAAAAAAGCAGGACATGACAGGGTTTCTGGTAATGTTGGAAGTGCCAACCACCAACAAATCAGAAGGAGCCCGCCATGTCCTACAGCCATTTTACTCTCCATGAGCGTTTTGACATCAAGCATTTGAAGGTCTCAGTCAGTTTACGGGAGATCGGTCGCCGTCTGGGACGAAGCCATACCTCTATCAGCCGGGAGCTCAAGCGCAACGGAGTGACTGTGCCAGAGTCTTATCAGCCCGAAGTTGCGCACAAAAAGTCATTGCAGCGACAGTCGATTGCCCGGCACTATCGGCGGCAGGATCATGAACCCCTGCTGCGGTATGTGGAGGGCCGTCTGCGCATCGACTGGCCGCCGGCTGCCATCAGTGGACGGCTGAAGCTTCGCTATCCGAATGATCCAAAGATGCGGATCAGCCCTGAAACCATCTACCGCTGGGCCGCACTGGACAGCCGGCAGGGTGGTGAGTTGCATCGGCATCTGCGCCGTCGACACAAACACCGGCGGCGGCAAAAGCGCTACGGTGCGGGCCGCCGCTTCATCCTGGAGCGGGTGGGCATTGAAGAGCGTCCAGCCATTGCCAATGAGCGCAGCCGCTTCGGCGACTGGGAGGGCGATCTGGTAGCCGGCTCCCGCAGCACCAGGGCCATTGCTACCCATGTGGAACGCAAAAGCCGCTACCTGAAGGCCTCGCTCTTGGAGAACCGCAAGGCCGAAACCTTCAATACTGCGGCGATTCCGACCTACCTGCAGATGCCAAAGGCATTGCGTCGAGCGCCATTTCACGCTTGACCGGACCTGGAAAGGGACCGACCATGCGGCATCGCTGGAGCCGGACGGATGCGTCGGTTGGCCCGCGATTTGCGAAACGTTAGCAAGGCGCTGACTTCGAAGCCGGAGGAGATCCTCGCCATTGAAAAAGTTCAGCGTCAGAAACTGAAGTGGGGGGCGTACAACCGTACCAATGGATAACAATTCTGACAAAACAGTCACTTTTATTCCGGTTCGGGGTGGGAGCAAGTCTATCCCACTGAAGAATATCAAGCCGATGGCGGGCAAGCCGCTGGTCCAGTGGGTTCTGGAGGCGACGTCGCGCGCTGCCTGCGTTGACTCTGTCTATGTGGCGACCGATGACGACCGGATAGCAGAAACCGTGCAGGCAATGCTCCTGCCAAAAGTGCAGGTGATCGGACGCTCTCCTGCAACGGCCACGGATACGGCCGCTACGGAATCGGCGCTGCTGGAGTTCTGCGAATCCCGGAGTTTCGGCCATGTTTTCCTGATCCAGGCGACCTCACCTCTACTTACCGCCGCAGATCTTCAGTCTGCCTGGAAGCATTACACTGATTCTGCGAATACTTCCGTGATTTCCGTCGTCCGGCAGAAACGCTTTTTCTGGGAGCAAGCAGCGGGTTCGGGGCGTCCGCTGAACTATGACCCACTTCGCCGTCCCCGGCGACAGGAATTCGCCGGGGTGCTGGTGGAAAATGGCGCTTTTTACCTCTCGTCTCGTGAGGCGGTATTGCGTGACCGCTGCCGACTGTCCCAGCCGACCGGTCTGTATGAAATGACCGGGGCCAGTTACTTTGAAATTGATGAGCCGGCCGACTGGGTGATTGTGGAAGGACTGCTGAAGCAGCGGAATAAGGAATTGAGTCTTCGGGGGCAGAACGTCCGCTTGCTGGCGATGGACTGTGACTGGGTATTGACCGACGGTGGATGTACTACGGCGAGACGGCGAGGTGTACAAGAAATTCAACACCCGCGATGGCAAAGGGATAGAACTGCTGCGCCAGGCGGGGTTCAGGACAGCGGTGATTACAGGAGAGAGACACCCCTTTTGTCCAGCGGCGGGCCGAGAAACTGGGTATCGATTATGTGCTGATGGGTGCCACCGACAAATCCGCTGCTCTCAGGGAACTCTCCAGAATGTCAGGGGTTCCGGTGGAGCAGATGGCTTATATCGGCGATGACGTCAACGATCTGCCGGCAATCGGAATGTGCGGTTTTTCTGATTGTCCCGCCGATGCCACCCCCGCGGTGCAAGCGGCAGTGCATATTGTTCTGGATGCCAAGGGTGGTGAGGGTGCGGTCAGGTTGTTCGCGGAAATCTGTCTGGGCAATGCAGGGTAAAGTGCTTCTTCTCCGGCCAGTTGTGGCCCCGGGCACATCAGCGCCCTGGCCTATTGCGGGACCAGGGCGTAAGCGGAGAGGAATGCCAGGTTTTTTCTCGTACGATGACTCACATGAGGCGGAACGTCTCGGACTTGTGGAAAAAGAGATTTGCAGTGGTTTGGGATACAGATACCTGGGGGTTCGTGTCGGACGCCTGCCATTTCCCGGGCCTACTTCTCGGGGGAATCCTGCCTGCTTCCTGACCAGGAAAGACAATTTTTTCGCAAAAATGTCGGAATACTTCCTTGGCGGCATCTCTGCCGGGACGTTGATGCTTCCCTATCGGCCGAACAGGATCAGCGATGAATTTCTTCTGCACATGATCAATCCCGATGAAGTTCGTTACTACCAGGACGGCCTCTACCTAAAAACCGATGACAACAGCATAAGCAGACTGTTCTTCCGTATGCGTCTGGTCTGGCAGGGTATGGGGGCCCCGTGAGTTTATCTTCACTTCCGTACCTTCCTGAAAGTGCTTGCTTACCAGGTTGTGGCGGCTATGTCACCCGCGAGAGCTATGCGCGTCTACATGACGATGTCGTGACGATTCTCTTCGGTAATAACCGGGATTGTGATGATTCTTACCAGACGATGCTTCTTTGGCAGGATCTCTATCCCCGTTTCGTAAAGGACAGCGATTCCCTTTTCAGTTTTTACAAAAAACTTATCGACCGGGAAGTCATAGCTGGGAACCGGGTCATCGTCAAGCCGCATCCCCGGAGCAGTCCGGCACAGCTGGAAAAGATAGGTCGCTTCATAACGGGTAGTTTCGGGGAAAAGGTCAGGCTGATTACCGCTGAAGAGTTCATTGCCCTGCCTGCTGAAATTGTGGCAGACAGGTACCGGGTGAACCGTGTTGCGGGGGTATTGTCGACCGGGATGTTTCTGGTGGGAGGTATTCACGGTGCCGCTGTCGTGTCGTACTATGATTCTGTTTTTCCACAGAAATTGATCGACATAGTGCTGGCCCATAACAACTCTGCTGGTATCCAGGCGATTGCATTGTGAGTGAAACGGGATTATTAATTCTCAACCTGTCAAGGCTATTCTCCTCGCCTCCGGCACCGGCGTCCGTTTCCAGGACCGCCAACCGAAACAGTTCATGAAGCTCGCCGGCCTGCCGGTGCTCGTCCATACCCTGAAGATCTTCGAGGACGCCCCCCTCATCGACGGAATCATTGTAGTTTCACATCAAGATTACATCGACGAAGTCTGGGAACTGGTGCACTTTCACTCTCTTTCGAAAGTCGATAAGGTGGTCGCAGGCGGCGCGACCCGGCAGGAATCGTCACGTATCGGCATCGAATGTGCCGGAGACGGTACTTCGTATGTCCTCGTCCACGACTCGGTACGCCCCTTTCTCCCCCACAAGGTCATCGAGAGACTGGTCGAGGCGGTGAAGATACATGGCGCCGTCGACACGGTCATACCCTCGGCCGATACCCTCGTCGAGATCGACGGTGACGGCTTCATCCAAAGGATTCCCGACCGCTCCTCCTTCCGCCGCGGCCAGACCCCCCAGGCTTTCGATCAAGCTCATCCTGGAGGCGCATTCGCAGGCCGCGCGCGACGGGATCGTCAACGCGACCGATGACTGCGCACTGGTGCTGCGGGCCGGTCATCCGGTCTACGTGGTGGAGGGGGATGAGCAGAACATCAAGATTACCTATCCGCTCGATCTGCACATTGCCGACAAACTATTCCAATTGAATACTCTGACTCCGCCGTACTTGCACGCAGGACAGTCAATTTGAGGATAAGGTGTTTGTCATAATCGGCGGAACGCAGGGTATCGGCCGCTCGATAGCTGAATTGTTGCGCCGCAATGATTCGGCAAAAGTGTATGCCCTGGGACGGACGTCGCTCCCGCAATTGACCTCACTGATTATGGGGCTCTGAAGACAGTGCTCGGGGACATATTTGGCCGGGAAGGGCGCATCGATTACGTCATCAACTGCGCAGGCGATCTTATTCGAAAAAATGTGGCCAACATGTCCCTGGAAGAGTGGGACGCTCTTTACCGCGTTAACGTCTCGGGAAATTTTTATTTGGCCAAGGCTCTTATGCCAATTTGGGAGCAGCAGAGGTCGGGCAACCTGATGCTAGTCGGCTCGAGCAGCTATACCCGCGGGCGGGGAGGGTATGCTGCCTACAGCAGTTCAAAGGCGGCACTAGTCAATTTCTGCCAAGCTCTTGCCGAAGAAGTGGACTGCTGGAACATCAAGGTCAATATTGCCAACCCCGGGCGGGTGCAGACCCAATTACGCTTCCGCAACTTCGGCCAGGAGCCATCCGAAAGCCTTCTCTCTCCCGACTACGTCGCCGAACAGATTGTCGCCGCCCTGACAATGGGCACCACCGGCAGCGTTTTTGAAATCCGCTGAATTTGTTTTTGAAATGGAGTCGCATGTTTAAGAAAAGACACGGCTTTACTCTGAAGCAGGTGAACGAAAAGCTGGTCCTGCGCTCCTGGTGGGCCTCTTTCGGTGTGCTGCCATTGGCCAATCGCCTGGTGGTGCTGGTCTGCAACTACACCGAACTGACGCCAAACCAGATCACGGCTATATCCTCGGCCTTTCGCCTGCTTTCCGCTCTCTGCTTTTTGGGTGGCAGCCGCTGGGGCTTGGTTGCCGGCGCCCTCTGCTATTACCTGGCCTATGTCATCGACTGCGTCGATGGCCCGGTCGCCCGCCTCAAGGGCAAGACTTCCACGTTCGGCCGCTACTTCGACCATCTTTCTGATCTGCTCGGCGACATCTTGATATTAGCGGCGCTGGCCTACGGCCAGGGACTGCTGTTCACGCCGCTGGCTCTGGCCATGCTCTTTATGCATATGGCCGAATCCTACTTGTCATATCTAGCCAATTTGACGCTGGATTCTCGCTCTGGTCAGGAAAACCGCGGGCGGGAAAAGCAGGGATTCGAGCCCCTGAGGTGGTTCCGGAACTACCGCCGGTTTTTCTTTTCCCGAAATTTTAAGTCATTCCTGTCTTTCCCGGACTATGAAGCCTTAACCCTACTGGCATTTCCCCTTTTCGGCCTGCCGGTGCTCGGTCTGCAGGTGGGATTCCATCTGTTGCTGCTGACGACTCTATACACAATCTTTTCTTCCTTCGTCTCGATCCACACCGGCGAGCGCCGCTTCCCCTGAACGGATTCTGAGTTGAAGTCCTTCAAAAAACACCACCACCAGACCGACCAACCCCATCCATGCCCAGCCTGCGGAACCCCTGTCACCGATATCGCCTACATCTACGAAGACGGAGAAGAGAAGTCCGATTTCTTCCTCTGCTCTGACTGCACGTTCCTGTTCGCCCGCCCGGTCCTCATCCCTCAACTCGACAGCCGCCAGATGGACGGCATCGAAAACGCGGAGTTGTTCAACTCCCGCCTGCTGAAGTCCATCTACGTCAACTATTTCATCAAAAAGGAAATCAGGGCTCTGCGCCGAGCGAAAGGGGAGGGGACGCTGCGGCTGCTGGACATCGGTTGCGGCACCGGCTGGACGACGCGGGTCTATGCCGACCACGGCTTTGAGGTGACGGGCCTTGAACCCTCCCGGGTGCGGGCGGAGTATGCTCGAGAACATTACGATATCGAGGTGGTGTGTGACTATATCGAAAATGTCGAGTTCAGGAATGAATTCGATGTCGTCGTGCTGCGGCACATCATCGAGCATTTTGCCGACCCCGGCGCGGTGCTGCGCAAGATCAGGGGATTTCTGAAAAAAGACGGTGTAGTGCTGGTCGTGGTGCCGAACATCAACTGTCTCGGCCGCTACCTATTCGAGACCAACTGGGCCTGGGTTCTGCCCTGGCATTGCAATTTCTTCACTCCCCGATCGATACGCAGCTTGCTGAAACTCGAAGGATTCGAGGTCTCCGATTTCTACCAGACACCGTCGCCTCTCTACTACCCTGGCGCTTTGACGCGCACCTTTCCGAATCCGCTGGTGAAGTGGCTGATGGGGCGCAGCCGGGTCTTGTCCATGACCCTTTGCGCTCCGCTGGCGATAGCCGGCAAATGGCTGGGGATGGGGGATAATCTCAATGTCGTGGCTCGGTTGGAATAAGCCCTAAACGGCAACCCAGCCCATCTTGTTGAGCCGGCGACCATCGACTAATCTGCCCTCCGTGGTTAATGTTCCAGGGCAGACTTGCGGGGTCAGGGTAACCTTTCTGCCATTCTCTCGACCGCCCTGGACTGGCAACCACCCCGGGCACTGCCCCTCCGCCCTTTCCGCACAAGCCAGAGAGGAACTGAAGGCGTTATCCCCCCTGGGCCACCAACTGGAAATTATCTGCTGCCGCTTGCCAGGAGCCGGCTCAATCTCTCCCAGGATTGGACTAATAATTGACATTGTGTAGCCAGTTGGCTACAATTGCTCATGCTTGAACTCCGCAAAACCGATATTTTTGTTGAATGGCTGGACAGTCTTCGGGATATTCGCGCAAAAGCGCCTATTCTGGTCAGGATAGAGCGACTTGCGGCGGGTAATCCAGGTGATGTTCAATAGACCGCCCTGCGTCTTGCACGTAACCTGTAGAAGAGGAAAAGTCATGAAAAAGACGGCCACCAGCCGCTATGATGTTGCCGAACACCTCAGAACTCCCGAGGAGATGGCAGCCTATCTGGAAGCATGCCTTGAAGAGGCAAACGGCGATGCGGCCTTTGTTGCCAAGGCTCTGGGAGATATTGCGCGCGCCAAAGGAATGTCTCAGGTCGCGCGGGATACCGGCCTCTCCCGTGAAAGTTTGTACAAGGCTCTCTCCGGTGAGCGCACCCCTGGCTTCGACACCATTTTGAAAGTCGTTTCAGCTCTGGGACTGAAACTGCACGCCGAAGCGAACCACCTCTCCTGATGTCAGGGGCAATCTTGCGATAAGGAGAGGTGGGCAACCAGTGGGGTCATGTTAACCTTTCTGCCATTCTCTCAACCGCCTTGGACTACTGCGACCACCCCAGCCTCTTTCATCTGCTAAGCGCCTCCACTGCCGAGGCCAAGGTGGCCAGCGGCAAAAAGAGGGCGAGCGGATGGTCGGGCAGGGCGACGAAGCCATACAGCTCGTAATACTCGCGGGCGCCCTGGTTCTTCGCATCCACCAAAAAGCCTATGATCCCGATGTTTTCGGCAACGGCCAAGGTGCGCCGCATGGCATCGACCATCATGAGGCCACCGAGCCCTTGCCGCTGCAGATCCCTCGCCACCGCCAAGCGGGCCAGTTTGGCAGCGGGCGCTTTGCGCGGGTATTTTTTCGCGTATTCGGGCGGCAGTTCCACCGCCACGACCTCGCAGCTTGCCAGGGTAAAAAAGCCCAGGATCTTCGCCGGCTCATCCGCATCGACAAGGACGAAGGTGCGCGAGATCCCTTTGTCATTGTGCTGGCGAGCGGTTCTTTTGAGATAATCGTCCAAGTCCAGCTCGCCGCAGCTAAAACCTTCGCGATCGTGTCCCCGCGAAAGAAGTTCGATTCGAAGCATTGTTATAGCCGCTCCTTATGAGTGCGGAAGGCCGCTAGCAATTTCTCGTTAGGCGCTGGTGGGTTCTCGATCGCGTCGAAAAACCGCCTCGCTGCCTCCGCGTCCAATCGAATAAGGTTCTCCTCCTCGATCACTGTCCGCGCTCGATCGAGTGCAGATTGAACCAGAAATTGGTTAATCGTCGCGCCGCACAACTCGGCTGCGCGGGTGAGAGTCTCGTAAACGTGCTCGGGCACTCGTGCTGAAATGCGTGTTTCGACCTTTGCAGCCATGATGTCTACCTCCGTGAATAGGCTGATTCACTGCAAGATTAACATGGTGGTGCCAAAATGGCAAATAAATGATGCCAATTTGGCACCACAGTTTCTGCCATTTAATACCCCGCAGTTTTGGGGTGAAGGGGCCGGGGAAAGTCCGAAGGGATGTTCTTAAAACATTGAATCAAAAGCAGGGTCAAATTCCCGCAGCTTGCTGCGTGATTTTGGGAAAGATTGCAGATGTTGATACCCCGTAGCTTGCTGCGGGGCAGTTCATTACCTCCGGCCCTCCTTTGATTTTCCTTTTTTATTCCTGTATAGTTGCCCTATCGCTCCCAGCGAGTTCGAGCAACGATTCTGAATAAATGGCGACAGGGTTACGGAGGCCAGTATGAACCCTTTCATTCAGCTCAATCACCGCGTTTGCAACGGCAAACCGGTCATTGCCGGTACACGAATTCCTGTGACAGTCTGCCACGATTTAATCGACCACACCGATGTGGATACGCAGGTGGCATGAGCCCATCACGGTCGTATCTCATCGATCAGATGTTTGACCGGCTGATCGTTGATAACCTTTCTGCCATTCACTCGACCTGCCTGGGCGACCACCCGGGGCACCAATCCATCCCCTCTCCCCGGACCCTCTCCCACAGAGGGGAGAGGGAGCTTAGGCCACTCGATGGATGCCCAGGCTGCCTTTGCCTGCAAAGCAAAGCCCCTTCCCTTGACAAGCACCTCGCCATTGCAGACAATAGCCGCATACAGTGGAGGTGCAAGATATGCGTGCGACATTGAACATACCTGATGATCTGATCCGCGAGGTGCAGACCCTTTCCGGGGAGAAATCCAAGACCGGTGCCATCATTGCGGTCATGGAAGCCTACGTGAAGCAGAAGAAAATGGAGCAGCTTCTGGCATTGAAGGGCAAGGTTCGGATCGATTATGACTGGGAGAAAGCGGAAGCGGAGGAGATGAAGGCGGCCGAGGAGCGGGAACGCTATGGAGAGAGCTGACCGGGTCTTGCCGGATACCTGCGCCTGGATCGATTTTTTCAACGCCCGCAGGACGCCCTTGGCCACGGCTCTTGAAAACCTTCTCGTGCGCGGGAACGTGCATACGTGTGGAGTCGTAAAGTATGAACTTGTTCAGGGGCTCCGGGGCAATGGCGAAGAAAGAGTGCTCCTGGAGGCGCTGCAAGCCGTAATCCATTTGGAGATGACCGAGACGCTCTGGCTGGACGCCGGCCGCCTATCCGCCACCTTGCGTAAAAAAGGGGTGACCCTCCCTTTTTCCGACATCCTCATTGCCTCCGTGGCGCTGAAACACGATCTGACAGTTCTGACAGTCGATCGGCATTTCGATCCGATCCCAGGGTTGCGGGCGATAGCAGAATAGAATTCCATACAATCCATTTCAACGCTATTATGGCCCTCTCTTCGGCCTTCTTCCATAATCGCCTTGGGCATCTATTCCAGAATCGGTACAAATCGATTGTCTGCGAAGAGGAGGTGCCGGGCAACAACCTTCCATCGGCTTCCCTGTGCAATCAAAATATGATTGCACATCCCAAACTTCCCTGCTACTATTCCGCCATGAACAGCTCCCACCGAAAAACACTGGAGGTGATTTTTTCACATCCAGTCCCCGCCTCCCTGGAATGGCGGCGCATCGAGGCGCTTTTCGTTGCTCTCGGTGCCCAGATGGCTGAAGGCGAGGGTTCGCGGGTGGCTTTCCTCTTGAATGGCAAACGTGCGGATTTTCACCGTCCCCATCCGGGCAAGGAAGCCAAGCGCTATCAGGTGCGAGCTGCTCTGCGAATTTCTCGAAGCGGCAGGAGTGAAATTATGAGCAAACCCCTCAGCTATAAGGGCTATGTAGCGTACGTTGAATTTGATGTGGAAGACCGGATTTTTTGCGGCCGGGTTGCCGGCATCACGGATATCGTGACGTTCCACGGTGAGTCGGTGGATGAATTGGTGCGCGCCTTCGAGGAGGCGGTCGATGGCTATCTGTCTCTGTCGGAAAAACTCGGGCGGTCGCCCCAGAAACCCTATTCCGGCAAGCTTATGCTGCGCGTCCCTCCCGAAGTGCACGCTCATGCCGCGGCCATGGCAGAAGCCCATGGCATGAGTCTCAACCAGTGGGCTGCCGAAGTTCTATCCCGTGCGGAGTAAGATTCACCGCCCGTGGAGCAGGGGGGCATCGGGCTCGGACTGCTTTGAAATCCGGGTTCGTCGCGTGCACCTTCAGGCAATCTCCGGCACGATTGCTGCTTAAATGGATTGGAATCTCTCAGTAGTTATGCCATGACTGTATTTACTGATTTTATTGCCCGCATAATGAAGGGGCCCCCTCCCCGCACCGGGAAATTCCCCCGTGCCTGACCAGATACGCCTGCTGAAGGAGGCCGACCGGCTTGTCGGCGGCGTTATCGCTTCCCTCTTGCCATCCGCCAGGGGAAGGTTCTCGGGATATCCCCGCATCCTGCTCATCCGCCCCGGCGGCATCGGGGATGCGGTTCTGCTGATTCCGGCCATCCAAGCGATCAGGAAAAACTACCCCCAGGCGAGCATCGATATCCTGGCGGAAAAACGCAACGGCGCCGTTTTTACCCTGTGCCCGGACGTCGGCCGGCTTTTCCATTATGACCGGCCGGGGCAGCTCCTCGACTCCCTTTGCCGCCGCTACGACGTCGTCATCGACACCGAGCAGTGGCACCGGCTGTCTGCCGTCGTGGCCCGGCTGACCGGCGCGCGCCTGCTGGCGGGCTTTGCCAGCAATGCACGCCGCAGGCTCTTCAACCATGCCGCCTCCTATGCGCACGAGCGGTATGAAGCGGATTCCTTTTTCGATCTCCTGGCTCCCCTCGGGATTGCCCGGCCCGAAAGCTTCCCCATCCCCTTTCTGGAAGTTCCCCTCGAGGCGATGGCGACTGCCGGTGAGCTGCTCGCCGATCTGGCCGGGAAACCCTTCATAACCCTCTTCCCCGGCGCCAGTATCCCCGAGCGCCGCTGGGGGGCGGAACGGTTCCGGCCGGTCGCGGAACATCTGTCCAGGGCCGGGTACGGGGTGGTCGTGGTGGGCGGCGCCGCCGATAGCAGGGAAGGGGAAGCGATCGTCGCCGGCGGGCTCGGTCTGAACCTGGCCGGGTGCACCTCCCTGGTCGAGACCGCCGCCGTTATCGACCGCTCGGCGCTGCTGGTCAGCGGCGATTCCGGTGTCCTGCATATCGCGGTCGGGCTCGGCAAGCCAACCGTCTCCCTCTTCGGCCCGGGCATTGCCGAAAAGTGGGCGCCGCGCGGCGCCCGGCACATCGTCATCAACAAGAGCCTGCACTGTTCCCCCTGCACAAAATTCGGTACCACCCCGCGCTGCCCGCGGGGCGCGGAGTGCATGCGGGAAATCACGGTGGGGGAGGTGGCGGCGGCGGTGGGGGAGGTGTTGAAAAAGGAAGGGGCGCGGGAGTATTTTCAGCCGATCATCCAGACGGGCAACCCCGTCTGAATAGATTTCAGCCCCTTGTCGTTGGTGATAAATCCAGCGGCACCCCGGTCCATGGCCGTTGCCAGGTGAATGGCGTCTGGCGTCCGGATTCCGAATTGGGCTCGCAGGCGGGCGGCTTCGGCGGCAATGGAAGATGTCAGGGGAATAATCTCAAGGTGGGGAAAATTGGTCAGGGTCTGCTGAAGTCTTGCAGCGTCCCCCGGTTTTTCTGCCCGGTAGGCGGGAACGAGCAGTTCGGCGAACACCAAGGTTGAAATAACTGCTGAGAAATGGTTCGCTTCAATGCATTCAAAAAGTTGTCTGACTACAGGATAGAAGGTCTGGTGCCGTTCCAGGAAATAGATCAGGGTGACCGTATCCAGACCAAAGATCTGCCCCCGGGGCAGATCTCCTATATTCAGTGGTCCCATTCCTCGCGCGCCCCCTGAAGTTCCCGCTCATAATTCTGCCAGATTTCCGAACTGCAGCGCGCCAATTCCTCGACAAATGAAATGGGGGCTTTTCGCAGAAGGATTTTATCGTCCTGTTCCGTGAGCTCGAGCGAGTCGCCCGGCTTGATTCCAAGCTTCCGCCGCATTCTCGCCGGCAGAACGATCTGTGATTTGCTGCTGAGCTTCGCAATCGCCATAAGGATCTCCCTGTTTGCTTTACCATAATGTAAGGCATCGGGTTGGGACTGTCAAGATCCTCCCCTGATCTGTCTGTGTGCCGTCAAACATCTTGAGATAAGTCCAAAAAGCACCTATATTACCCCGCAGGTTTGCCTCCGGGGCGGCCGACTCTGGTCACCTTCCCCAGCCCTCTTCGCTTTGGTGCTCTGAATTACAATGAACGTCCCCTTGATTGCAG